>CAWEYU010000009.1:0-411955 GCA_963813405.1 uncultured Bacteroidales bacterium | reverse complement strand
TCCAGTGATTCTCTACATAATCGATATAAGTATAGATTTTTTTGCCCAGAATTGTATATTCATCTGAAAGCGTTTGTAACTCCGTCATTTCCGGATACAGGGCAAGGAGCATTTCTAATTGACTCTCAGTCTCATCACCGGAGGAATGTGAATATATAAGAAATTTGATGTAGTCTGCCTTATATCTCCTTCTACCATACCCTTCGACTATCTGATCCTTAACGCTTTTTGAGGACCGTCTTATCTGACTACCCTGTTCATAAATTTCAAATTTTGGTAGTGTCAGTGATGTATGATGTACTTTGATAGCAAGCTCAAATGCAGAGCAGGTAGATTTCTAAATCCCTGTAGCTATTCATCCTTTTTAGCACTTTGCAGTTGTCCTTGCAAGATAGAAAATATTTCGCACCCTGCAACCTGCAACTTGCAACTTGCACCTAGCACCAAGCAACAAGCACCAAGCAACTAGCACCAAGCAACAATCACCAACTTAATGCTGATCTCTGAATTCACCTCTAATTTACATATATTTTATAAATATAGAGAGCGGACGGGGAGAGCGTTATTTTTTATTTGCAAACAGGTGCTGGGTGCTGGGTGCTGGGTGCTGGGGGCTGGATGCAGGGTCCAGGGTGCAGGGTGCAGGGTGGGCTTTACGATTTCCAGTGATTCTCTACATAATCGATATAAGTATAGATTTTTTTGCCCAGAATTGTATATTCATCTGAAAGCGTTTGTAACTCCGTCATTTCCGGATACAGGGCAAGGAGCATTTCTAATTGACTCTGAGTCTCATCACAGGAGGAATGTGAATATATAAGAAATTTGATGTAGTCTGCCTTATATCTCCTTCTACCATACCCTTCGACTATCTGATCCTTAACGCTTTTTGAGGATCGTCTTATCTGACTACCCTGTTCATAAATTTCAAATTTTGGTAGTGTCAGTGATGTATGATGTACTTTGATAGCAAGCTCAAATGCAAGCCGGTAGATTTCTAAATCCCTGTAGCTATTCATCCTTTTTAGCACTTTGCAGTTGTCCTTGCAAGATAGAAAATATTTCGCACCCTGCAACCTGCAACCTGCAACTTGCACCTTGCACCAAGCAACAAGCACCAAGCAACAATCACCAGCTTAATGCTGATCTCTGAATTCACCTCTAATTTACATATATTTTATAAATATAGAGAGCGGACGGGGAGAGCGTTATTTTTTATTTGCAAACAGGTGCTGGGGGCTGGATGCAGGGTCCAGGGTGCAGGGTGCAGGGTGGGCTTTACGATTTCCAGTGATTCTCTACATAATCGATATAAGTATAGATTTTTTTGCCCAGAATTGTATATTCATCTGAAAGCGTTTGTAACTCCGTCATTTCCGGATACAGGGCAAGGAGCATTTCTAATTGACTCTGAGTCTCATCACAGGAGGAATGTGAATATATAAGAAATTTGATGTAGTCTGCCTTATATCTCCTTCTACCATACCCTTCGACTATCTGATCCTTAACGCTTTTTGAGGACCGTCTTATCTGACTACCCTGTTCATAAATTTCAAATTTTGGTAGTGTCAGTGATGTATGATGTACTTTGATAGCAAGCTCAAATGCAAGCCGGTAGATTTCTAAATCCCTGTAGCTATTCATCCTTTTTAGCACTTTGCAGTTGTCCTTGCAAGATAGAAAATATTTCGCACCCTGCAACCTGCAACTTGCAACTTGCACCTTGCACCTAGCACCAAGCAACAATCACCAACTTAATGCTGATCTCTGAATTCACCTCTAATTTACATATATTTTATAAATATAGAGAGCGGACGGGGAGAGCGTTATTTTTTATTTACAAACAGGTGCTGGGTGCTGGGGGCTGGATGCAGGGTCCAGGGTGCAGGGTGCAGGGTGGGCTTTACGATTTCCAGTGATTCTCTACATAATCGATATAAGTATAGATTTTTTTGCCCAGAATTGTATATTCATCTGAAAGCGTTTGTAACTCCGTCATTTCCGGATACAGGGCAAGGAGCATTTCTAATTGACTCTGAGTCTCATCACAGGAGGAATGTGAATATATAAGAAATTTGATGTAGTCTGCCTTATATCTCCTTCTACCATACCCTTCGACTATCTGATCCTTAACGCTTTTTGAGGACCGTCTTATCTGACTACCCTGTTCATAAATTTCAAATTTTGGTAGTGTCAGTGATGTATGATGTACTTTGATAGCAAGCTCAAATGCAAGCCGGTAGATTTCTAAATCCCTGTAGCTATTCATCCTTTTTAGCACTTTGCAGTTGTCCTTGCAAGATAGAAAATATTTCGCACCCTGCAACCTGCAACTTGCAACTTGCACCTAGCACCATAGCACCAAGCAACTAGCACCAGCTTAATGCTGATCTCTGAATTCACCTCTAATTTACATATATTTTATAAATATAGAGAGCGGACGGGGAGAGCGTTATTTTTTATTTGCAAACAGGTGCTGGGTGCTGGGTGCTAGGTGCTGGGTGGGTGGGTTAATCAGAGCAGAAAGCATTTTGCGCTGGACACTAAACTCAGAGTTGAAAACGCTTAAGTGTATACTGTTTTAATTTCATCCATATTGCCGCTAATCTCACCACTTCATCAGGCAGAAGGTTTAACTCTTCCATCTGCACTTCTTTAAAAAATGGATATTCGTGTGAAATTGTATTTCGTGTTTGCCTCAGAGCTATCCATTCCTTTGCATCATGTAATAGATTCAGCTTTTCCAGCTTAAACAGAATATCGAGAAATGGGAGGCCGGAAATATCTTCCTCCAGCGCTTCAAGCAATTCCTTAAACAAACGTGACCCCATACTATCCTGGAGTTTTGAAAAGCGATAGATCAGCTGGTCAAACAATGCAAGCTCAATCTGTGAAACCTGACTCATAGTCGTTTCAGTCAGTGGAAAGTACTTATTTATGCTTCCCCATGCAAACATCATTCGCTGGTGATGCATATCACAGATTGCTATGGTTTCTTTAAGCTTATCTTTAAATTCTTTCTTCAGCATAGACGTACTCCCGTTTGACTGATTGTTTTAAAAAGGCCTGAATCTTGCTTTTCTACGCGATCAAGAATAACATCAATTTTCTGTTCTCCGATTTCCATAATCAAATCTGTTATAAAGTCGATCTTTGACTTTATTTTCAGCTGTGCGCCATCTGAACTTCTGATAAATAAATCGATATCACCACCCCTCTTCCGGTTATTAGTGCGTGATCCGAATAGATAGACTTCAGCACTACGGCCAAAATGGCCAATAGCCAGTCTCGTAATGGCTTCTATTTCAACATTGCTGAGTCGCATGGTCAAAGGTAATAAATTGTTTTTATTCCGGGAATATATACTCATTAAGACATACAATGTGAGGCATCGTGTATGATGCGTATGGCGTACGGTGCGAAGGTGCGAAGGTGCGAGGGTACGAAGGTACGAAGGTACGAAGGTACGAAGGTACGAAGGTACGAAGGTACGAAGGTACGAAGGTACGAAGGTACGAAGAGGTGTAAAACGGATGACCGTCGAACCATCAGACCGTCATACCCTCGAACCCTTTTCAATCTACACTTCTTGCTTTAATAAGTTTTCTAAGCATTACAGAAATGATATTGCATTCATTATCAAGTGCATTTAAAGTCAATTCATCAATGTACTCGATTTCTCTTGCAATAATTAAAAGCGTTTGTAGTTCAGCCGTAGACCCTTTTGCAATGTAAAAGTGCCGGATGGATTGTTTATTAGTATCAAGTTCGTCTCCCTCAGCTATATTAGCCGGGACGCTGACAGCAGCCCTTTGAAGTTGATCTTTAAGGCCATAGTCCTTTGAAAGTTTAGGTGTTTGAGTAAGTTTGTAGATTTTAACGGCTAGTTCTTTGGCTGATTGCCAAACACGAAGTTTTTGAAAATTTCCCATGTTGCAGCGATTTAAGTTTAACTTAATTATACAATTGTACGATTCCACTCGAACAACGGTAAATCAAAGATAGTAAAATGATTAAAAAGGTACGACGGTCCGGCGGTCCGAAGGTCCGAAGGTAAAAAAATCCACCATCCTACCACACACCGCCGCACCATCGCACCGTCGAACCGTCGGACCCTTTTTTTCCCACCGTCGGACCATCGCACCGTCGAACCCTTTTTTTCCCACCGTCGCACCATCGACCATCGCACCGTCGAACCCTTTTCGCACCATCGTACCGTCGCACCCTTTTTCTCACACCATCGCACCCTTTCCTCACAACGCCGAAACCATTGAACCTTTTATTTAAAGAAAATGTTTATATTTATAAAGTAAATCGTCAGGAAAAAATTTCGTCGATAATGAATGATCGCGATTCATCTAAAACCTTGTATGACATGAATCTGGAAGAAACAAATAGGATAATTCAAATGGTAAAGGATGCTATAAAAGGCAACCGTACAAAACGTGAAATTACCGCAAATTTCAAGGACGCAGGTATTATTGATAAGAATGGAGACTTGAAAACGCCCTATAAAAAGATCTTCATTCCGATTGAAAAATAATTTTTTCCTAAGTGTATTCCACCCGATCAAATTTGATTCTTGGTTTTCATGGATGTGAAAAGTCAGAACAAGAAAAGTTAATTAAAAGTACCAGTTATTTAAAGAAAAGCGATAAGTCGTTTGATTGGCTGGGTCATGGCATGTACTTTTGGGAAAACAATCCTCAGAGGGCCTTATTATGGGCTGAACAAAAAAAAGAGGCCGGTACATTAAAAGAACCTTCAGTTATTGGAGCTGTCATTGACCTTGGTCGTTGTTTTGACCTATTGGATTCAGGTAATATTGAGCTACTAAAAAACTGTTTTGATCTTTTTCAATCAGATTCGGAGAAACTCGACAAACCGATCCCACAAAATGTAGATCATCCAAAAGACTCAGGTCACGATAGAGTCCTTAGATATCTGGATTGCGCGGTAATCGAGTATACTCATAGTTTTCTGAAAGCCAAAGGTGAAGAACCCTTTGATTCTGTAAGAGCGGCTTTTATAGAAGGGGAGCCTATTTACCGGGGTGCAGGATTTAACAGTAAAACTCATATTCAGATTTGTATAATTAATCCTTTCTGTATAAAGGGAATTTTTCTGCCACGAACAAAATAAATCGACCGTCGAACCATCGCACCATCACAGCCTTTTCTCATACCGCCGCACCGTCGGACCATCGCACCGTCGGACCATCGCACTATCACACCATTTTCTCATACCGAGTAGTTCTTCAGGAATATTTTGAACCCTTCCGTTCCGAGTTCTTTATATGTTGCATTAAATTTGACGTTTTTCTGCTCAACCTATCCGTTCGGCACATTCTGTATTTTGACGAACTATAAATATTCATAATGTTTATAGAAAAAGTAGTACATTTGTCTCAAATTCAGATTCATGCAATGAATAAAATTCTGATTGATAAAATTAATGACATAAAGAGTCTTTGTGAAACATATAAAGTCAGGACAATGTATGCATTTGGATCAGTCTGTACTGATAAATTCAATGAAAACAGCGATATAGATTTTCTGATTTCTTTTGAAAACCTTTCATTTGACCAATACACAGCAAATTATTTTGATCTACATTACAAATTGCAGGATTTATTTAATCGGCGAATTGATTTGCTAACCGAAACTTCAATTTCAAATCCCTTTTTTATAAAAAGCCTTGATCAGTCAAAACAGTTGATCTATGCAGCTTGAAATCCACAAAAATATTTGTTCGATATTAAGACTTCGATCGATTCTATTGCAGAATAGGGAGTGCTGAGAGGCGCTCTTTTTTATTTCTAAAACGGTGTGCGGTTTGCGGCACGAGGTGTGCGGCACAGTAAAAGCAATGTTGATCTATGCAGCTTGAGATCGCAAAGATATTTGTTCGATATTAAGACTTACTATCGATTATATTGTCAGATTACGGAGTGCTGAAAGCGCTTCTCTTTTATATTTCTAAAACGGTGTGCGGTTTGCCACGAATTCGGCGGAAAGAATCAAGTATTAATAAGGCAATAGTTAATTTAATATATAGCGTTTGGACGCCTCGTACCGGTTTCCTTTTTTTTCCAAAAATCACTATCTTTATATCAAGTGCTACTATTACTAATTTAAAGATCGCTGTAAAATGGGAAATTTTCAAAAACTTCGTGTTTGGCAACTTGCCAAAAATCTTGCTGTTGAAATATATAAGATTAACATCAACTCCAAAGCTGGCCAAAGACTATGGCTTAAAGGATCAGGTTCAACGATCTGCTGTCAGCATTGCCAGTAATATCGCAGAAGGGGATGAACTTGGTTCTGACAAACAATCAATAAGATTTTTTTATATCTCAAAAGGGTCTGTTGCGGAGCTTACAACTCAACTGATAATTGCAAATGAAATAGGATATATAGACAATGTTTCAATCAGCAGTCTTCTTGATGATTGTGACAAAATATCTGCAATGCTTACCAATCTTATAAAGGCAAGGAACAAAGGTTTATAACCGCGTACCGCGTACCCCGGGCCGCAAACCGGCTGCTAAGAACCAGGCGATCACCGTCTTCACTACCGCCTTCACTACGTTTCGGCGGTCAAAGAAAGTTTCGGCGGTCAAAGGGTGCGAGGGTCCGCTTAAACTAAAAAATTCATTATCTTTGTTTTATGCTAAGAAAAAAAGATATATTGGAAAGATTGAATGAACTTAAACCAATGCTTCAGAAAGATTATTCTGTTAAAAGTATTGGATTATTTGGTTCCTTTTCTGATGATTCCTTTTCTGATGACAGTGATATCGATCTTCTTATTGAATTAGAGAAACCGATAGGCTGGAAGTTTTTCACACTTGAGATTTATCTTGAAAAAACCTTCGGGCGTAAAATTGATCTGGTTACAAAAAATGCATTAAAGGATCGTATTAAAGCCAGGGTACTTAAACAGGTAAAATATATTTAATTGAAAAAGAAGGATCGCTCAGATAAATTGTACCTGGAAGACCTTTTAACAGCAATGAACAGGATTGCTGAATATATTGAAGGTTATAGTTTTGAACAATTTAAGGAGGACTATAAAACAGTTGACGCAGTTGTAAGAACTTCGAATCATCGGATTGATCAGTGAGCGTTCGGGAAGAGCGCTATTTTTATTTTCGACGGTGCGAGGGTATGAAGGTGCGAGGGTCCGAAGGGTACGACGGTGCGACGGTGCGGTGTGTAAAGGAACAAGGATTTTGAGTTTATTGCAGAAGGCTAACTATCTTAATAGTTTATTATAGTACCTGTTTCGCTGTTTAAACATTTTATCAAAATAATCAATTTTGGAATCTCTGTAATCGAAGATTACCGGTGGTTTTCCAGAACGTTGAATGCGACCAATATATTGAATCAATTTCCCTTCAAAAGCGAACGGATAGACGATAAAAAGACATTCTAAATTATCAAGATCAATTCCTTCCCCGAAGTACTGGCCAGTTGAAATTGCAATTTTGTAATGGCCTTGTTTCAATTGTTCCCACTTGCTCTTCCTGCTTTTTTCAGAATCCTCCCCATGAATTGAGATGGTCTCGTATTTGTCTTTAAGATATAGGTTTAATATATCAACATGAGCCTTTCGTTCTGTGATTACCAAAACTGATTTAAACCGGTTAATATTGTCTTCAATATCTTTTACTATGAGAGAGTTCCGTTGAGTATCATGAATCAGAATCCTTGAAATTGTCTCATACTTGTCGATTTTATAATCAAATGGGGCATAAAGGTCAGTCAACCTGATGTTAATCTCAACTTTAGTACGGTATTTTTTAATCTGATCTATCTGGTCAGCATTGAACAAAATGTTGCCGATATAGATATAAATAAGTTTTTCGTCGTTATTCTTACGTTTTGTGGTTGCTGTCAATCCGTACAAATAATAGGAATTGAAATTGACAATTGCCTCTCTGAATGATTTCGCAGGGATATGATGACATTCGTCAACTATAATCGTTCCAAAACTATCAGAAATTCTATCTATTTCATCTCGCCTGGCAAGTGATTGAATCATCGCAATTGTTATCTCTTTGCCAATTTTAAACTTCTGATTACCAATTTGGCCAATCTCTTTTTTAGGGATTTTCAGGAAACTCTGGATTCGTTCCATCCATTGGTCAAATAATTGCTTCCTGTGAACAATGATTAATGCCGGTTGATGTTTTTGAGATATAATTTCAAGTCCGATAATAGTTTTCCCAGAACCAGGGGGAGAAACAATCACTCCAAAATCTTTGTCTAACGTTTTTTCAATTGCCAGCTCCTGTTGTGGCAATAATTCAATTTCTGAATCAAAATCAATGAATCCAAGTTTTTTACGATTGTCTATAATTTTAAACGTAAGGCATTCCTGTTTACAAAAACTTATAAGAGTAGCGACAAAACCTCTTGGGATAAGTACTCCATCAGATGTTTCCTCGATTAATCTGAAGTACTTTTCAAGGTTAAAGATCGATTTACCCATATTTTTCTTAACTAAATAATCAGAATTGAGAAAGTTCAGATTATCCCTGAGAAATGAAATAAGTTTTTTGTTAAGCTGAATTCGCTTAAGGTAAATCTGTTTGTCAATTTGAATCTCGATTTCATTCGTTGAGTCAGAGGATAAATTTGATTTTATGAACTCAGGTGGTTTCTGTTTGAAGAAGCTTTCATAAAGAATCTGAAAATTTACTTTTGAAAGTCTTTGAAAGTTACTTATTGCTTTCCATTGATCAGCAAGTGGTTCAAAAGTATCAGGATTTATGAATGTGGAATTATCATTTTGAAGAGCTTTTCCGTTTAAGGGTAATGCGATAAGATTGCCTATACCTTTCCCGGTGTGGAAATCTTGATTTGGAAATAACCTGTCAAAACTTGGTTCTTTCTCAAATTGTGAAATAATCGAGGCTTCTCTTAATAATTCAAACATCAATTTCCGGATTTGTTCTGCAGGTAGGTTTTCTTCGAAGAAAACCCATAGATGGCCACCATTCCCCGAACGGGAACGTTCAATATATGCCGGTATATGGTATTTAAAACAAGTTAAATATAACTTATGAATAGATTTGTACCAGTTTGTATCGTCAAAATCTGCTGCAATAAAATATGAAGTATTGTCTTCTAAAAGCGGATATATTCCAATCATTTCACTACCCTGGAGATGACGAAGAATCACTTCATTAGTCAAATGCTGAAACTCTTTCTTAGAATAATTCTTAAATGTTCCTCCTTTAGCAGTATGCTTCCTGTAATCACTCCAATCGACCTTGTAAGCAGGCATATAACCACTTTTACCATCTTTTTCCCAACGAGTAGCATATACATCTTCCCTGCCATGAAAAAAGGATATAAAGGTTTATATTTTCCTGGGAGAAGTGCATTAAGTTGATTTCCTTGCTAAACAAAAGTTAAATAATTATCTGCTAATTTAATCTTAATTTTGAAAGAGAAAAGGTACATTCTGATTCAATGCAGAATGGTTACAAGATGCTCGGCCCAAATTAAGATTTGTAACTTAAAAAATGATTTTAAATGCCAATTATTTCATAGAGAAAAGTCTTTTCAGGTGAACCGTTCAAATGAATTATTATGTACTTGGCAATTAAAGAAGTTGAACCAAAGGAAAAATAGTATAAGTATTACTTAAGTTGTGGATTGGAGGGAATATTAAGGTTCGATGGTCTGAAGGTCCCAGCATTAATACTATTTAAAATTATCAGGGTTTAGTCCTGATTGTCTTATTATTGAACGAAAGGTGCCAATCGGAATTTCCTTTCGCGGTGCAGGGACAATTACAGTTTTGTCAGCTTTTCTGTATTTCTGATGACTTCCGCGTTGGGAAACAAAAACGAAACCATTGCCTAAAAGTGTTTTAATTATTTTTTGTGATGAAGGGAGTTTTGTCATTTCAAATTAAGCTGTGTTTCCCCAATTAAAGCCTCAGAAATTGGCAAATAATTCCAATGTTTTTTATCATCTTCAAAATATAGTTGTAATGCTTCTTTTAAGTTGGCACTTGCTTCGTCAATAGTTGTGCCAAAACTGGAGATGTCCACATTTAAACATTGTGAAACAAAGTACTTTCCTTCTTTGTATATCACGTATTTTATTTTTTTCATGCCATAAAAATTGATTTGTAAAAGTACAAACTTTTATTTATTTGACAATCATTTCAATTATACAGCTTTACTATTGTTGGATAGGGAGGTCAGGATAAGAGATAGAATTGACCGTCAAACCGCTGGACCGACAAACCGACGAACCCTTCTCTCACACCGCCGCACCGTCGGACCATCGCACCGTCGCACCCTGCAACTTGCAACTTGCACCCTGCATCAAGCACCAAGCATCCGCATCCCCTTCAGCTACACCCCTAAGCCTTTATCGATCAAACGAATGATCGTTTACACAATAAAACAAATATCTTTGCGCTATATGTCTAAATACAATTCTATGAAACGTCTGATTTTTCTTATAATAATATTTGTTGGTTTAGCGACTGCGGCACAGGGCCAGTACAGGGTCATCCCGAACATGCCCTACACGGTCTTAAACTCGAATCCGGGGTTTGTTACTATTAATGAAGTTACAGGTGGTTTTGGTCTGAACACTAATTCCACCCCGTATTCAAAGCATTTTTTCGGATTCACAACCGTTAATGGTTACCAGGTCAATAAGGATTTCTTTGCAGGCGCCGGTACAGGCCTCAGTTTCTATGATGGAGGTTTGCTTGTCCCTCTATTTCTCGACTTCAGATTCGCCTTACGGGTCCGCCGGCTGACACCATATATATTCGCAGATGGCGGGCTATTGCTTCAGGTTTCAAATTTTAATCAGACGAAGTTGTTTATAAACCCGGGCGTGGGGGCAAGATATACACTCGGGAGAAGCTTCGCGGCAAATGTCGGGGTGGGGATACTTTCTCAGGTAGATGGGATAAACAGGGCGTCGTTTGGGGTCGTAAAATTAGGGGGGACTTACGTGTTTTAGAAGATGACTTGACAGAGTCAGGGCGTTGAATATTTGCAAGTTACAGGGTGCAGGGTGACAGGGTGCAGGGTGCAGGGTGCAGGGTGCAGGGTGCAGGGTGCAGGGTGGGCTTTACGATTTCCAGTGATTCTCTACATAATCGATATAAGTTATAGATTTTTTTGCCCAGAATTGTATATTCATCTGAAAGCGTCTGAAACTCCGTCATTTCCGGATACAGGGCAAGGAGCATTTCTAATTGACTCTGAGTCTCATCACAGGAGGAATGTGAATATATAAGAAATTTGATGTAGTCTGCCTTATATTTCCTTCTACCATACCCTTCGACTATCTGATCCTTAATGCTTTTTGAGGAGGTCTTATCTGACTACCCTGTTCATAAATTTCAAATTTTGGCAGTTTCAGTGATGTATGATGTACTTTGATAGCAAGCTCAAATGCAAGCCGATAGATTTCTAAATCCCTGTAGCTATTCATCCTTTTTAGCACTTTGCAGTTGTCCTTGCAAGATAGAAAATATTTTCGCACCCTGCAACTTGCAACCTGCAACTTGCACCGTGCAACCTCCAACCTGCCTTCGCATAAGCATCGGTGGGCTGAAGCCCTGAAGCCGTCTTATATCTTCTTCAGAAAAGTCCTCGGTATATTCAACACCAGATTCTGTTCGAGGCTATCGATGCGAATGATAAACCTGTTCCGGGTGCCGATCTTAATAAGCTCGCCGGTCAGGCCGACAAGCGAACCACTGACGACCTCAACGTTATCGCCCCGGGCGAATTTTTCGGAGGAGATCTCTATCTCTTCATCACTGTTGATAAGAAGCCGGAGGTTATCGATCTGCTTCTGTGGTATGGAGGCAGGCTTACCTTCAAAGGTCACGAACTTGACGAGACCATTTATTTTGTATACTTCCGGGAAATACTTACGTTTTGTTTTTACAAATATATATGAAGAAAGCAACGGCTTTTCAACGAGTTTCTTCCTGTCACTCCATATCCTGTAGGTTTTCTGCAACGGAAGGAAGGTTTCGATCTCTTTTTCCAGAAGTCTCTGGTAGACGAGTTTTTCTGCACGGGGACGGGTGTAGCAGGCGTACCATTTTTCTTCTTCTTTTTTCAAAGGGTCTTTTTTTGCCTCGACAGAGGATGTATCTTCTAAGCTCATTTCTTTTATAGTGTATCGTGCAAACGGTTTCAAAGATAATTTATTTGTTTAAATTTTGTTATTCATTTGGCTTTGCCAGGCTCCATTTAGTCTGTTATTTTGCTTGCCATTAGGGTTATTTGTTCTTTCAGTCGAGAACAAATCAAATAAAAATTTAATTTCTTTATTTTACTTTCTTTTGTACACCAAAAACCTGTTCCTTTCTTTTCCTTAAAGAAATTATTTGTTTTCTTTTTTTACTTTCTTTTGTACGCCAAAAGAAAGTAACAAAGAAAAGGCGCCGGAAATGATAACTTTGCCCTTCCGCTGCGCCCGCTACACAAGCCTTTCCGCTCTACGCTCCAGGGCAAAGTTCGCGCCATTTCCGGGTTGCCTACGCACTCGTACTTACTTTAAGTGTCTTAAGTAGAGTTATTTTTGGATTTCAACCGGCCTCAGAACATTTTGGGATTAAGTGATTGTTTTGAAGCCTGTTGCGCTGGCTTGCTGTAAGCAGTACTGTTTGAGGGGGCCGAGCGTTAAAAAATTGCCCTGTGGGCAATTTTAGTGAAGGAGCCAGCTTGTAGGGCTGGCCGAAGCCCGACGAGTTGTAATCGTGAGCAAATAATAAAAATTGAGCCCGGAAATTATCTGAAGCCTAGATTTTTCTTTCGGTTCCTTTCTTTTCATCAAGGAAAAGAAAGGAACAGGTCTTTCCGCTCAACGCTCCAGGCCAAAGTTCGCGCCGTTTCCGGTTTGCCTACGCACTCATATTTACACACTTAAATCATTTTAAATAGATTTATTATTGGATTTCAATCGGCCTTAGAAGGTTTTGGGTTAAAGCAACTGTTCTGAGGCTTGCTGCGAGGGCCTTTAGTAAGCATTACTGTTTGAGGAGGCCGTAGGCCGACGAGTTGTAATGCGTGGGCAAGCCTCAGAACAGTTGCCCCAAAAGCTTCTGCAGCCTTGATTTTTCTTTCGGTTCCTTTCTTTTCATCAAGGAAAAGAAAGGAACAGATTCTTTGGAGGAGCAAAAGAACCGAGCCGAAGGCGAGCTCGGCGAAGCCAAATGAACAAATAAATAAATTCCTGATTTTCTGTTTAAAAACCTGGCAGCAATTGAGAATGAACACCCCCCAACCCCCCTCAAGGGGGGAATTAAAAAAATAAGTCCCTTTCAAGTGGGGAATAATAGGGCAAACATCCCCCTGACCCCCTTCAAAGGGGGAATTTAAGAAGCAAAGCCCCTTCCAAGGGGGAATAATTATGTATATATTTGCTTATTAAAGCATCTAAATGCCCATTTTAAAAAATTCCATTTTATTCTTCCTGCTGATAAGCATCGCTCAGATATCTACTAATCTATTTAGCCAGGAGGTGCCGCAGGCAATAAATAACTACGGTATATACGACTTCCTTGATGAACTGGCAAACCTGCAAATAATAGAAATAAACTCCGCTATAAAGCCTTACTCAAGACTGTTTATAGCAAAACAGCTGCAGAAAGCACAGCGAAACCGTGATATGCTCAGCATCAGGCAGCAGAAGGAGCTTGATTTCTATTTGCTTGATTTTGGGAAGGAGGATGAGGAATGGCTCAGGGCTCAGGGCTCGAGGACGGCTCAGGGCTAAATCCATCTTCTCAAAAGTATCGAAGGACAAGATGCGCAGGGATTTGTTTTATTATAGAGATTCATTATTTGCCATAACCGTTAATCCGATACTTGGAGGAGAGATTTTTAATAATTCATCAGGAAATGCAACTTACTGGCGGAATGGACTGGAGGCAAGGGGATATATACAGAACTGGGGATTCTATGCCTCGCTGAGAGATAATCACGAAACTCCGCTTCTGGGACTACCTCAGTATCTGTCGCAGAGAACAAACGGACACATGAAAGAGAGGAACTCATGGGAAGAGATGAAAGGGGGCGTTACATATTCCTGGAAATGGGGAAGCGCCGGGCTGGTAAAGGACAACCTTCAATGGGGCAATAACTATAACTGGGCCAATATCTTCAGGGGTAATGATCCGACTTTTGTGCAATTAAGATTACATATTAATCCAGTGAAATGTTCGATTTCAATTATTTCCACGGATGCTCAATTCAATGGTCGTTGACAGCCCAGTCAACTGATTCTACAGCTATGGAAGAAGTTACTATTCAATTCATAAAAAATTATAATTTTTTTACACCTCAAGGGGGAATTTAAGAAGCAAAGCCCCTTCAAAGGGGGAATAATTATGTATATATTTGCTTATTAAAGCATCTAAATGCCCATTTTAAAAAATTCCATTTTATTCTTCCTGCTGATAAGCATCGCTCAGATATCGACTAATCTGTTTAGCCAGGAGGTGCCGCAGGCAATCAATAACTACGGTATATACGACTTCCTTGATGAACTGGCAAACCTGCAAATAATAGAAATAAACTCCGCTATAAAGCCTTACTCAAGACTATTTATAGCAAAACAGCTGCAGAAAGCACAGCAAAACCGTGACATGCTCAGCATCAGGCAGCAGAAGGAGCTTGATTTCTATTTGCTTGATTTTGGGAAGGAGGATAAAGAATGGCTGAAGGCTCCCGATAGCTATCGGGAGGGCGGAAGGCTGAAGGGCGAAATGAACTGGCTAAAAGGTACAAAGGGACAGACACGCAGGGATTTGTTTTATTATAGAGATTCATTATTTGCCATAACCGTTAATCCGATACTTGGAGGAGAGATTTTTAATAATTCATCAGGAAATGCAACTTACTGGAGGAATGGACTGGAGGCAAGGGGATATATACAAAACTGGGGATTCTATGCATCGCTGAGAGATAATCACGAAACACCGCTCCTGGGACTACCTCAGTATCTGTCGCAGAGAACAAACGGACATATGAAAGAGAGGAACTCATGGGAAGAGATGAAAGGGGGTATTACATATGCCTGGAAATGGGGAAGCGCCGGGCTGGTAAAGGACAACCTTCAATGGGGCAATAACTATAACGGGGCCAATATCTTCAGGGGTAATGATCCGACTTTTGTGCAATTAAGATTACATATTAATCCTGTGAAATGGTTCGATTTCAATTATTTCCACGGATGGCTCAATTCAATGGTCGTGGACAGCGCCAGGTCATACTGGATTTCGAACAGCTATGGAAGAAGTTACCGGGAGGTCAATCATAAAAAATTCATAGCAGCAAACATGTTCACCATCACACCATTCAAAAACCTGAATGTCTCAGCAGGTAACAGCATAGTCTACGCCGACCTGGATGTCTTTCCGGCTTACCTGATACCTGTTTTTTTCTATAAGGCAGTTGATCATTCTGTCAATTCAGGAATAGATAACATGAACTCCCAGATGTTCTTCGATATCAGCTCCCGGCAGATCAAAAACCTTCATCTTTATGCCACCCTGTTTGTAGATGAATTTTCATTCGCCAGAATAACCAAAAAGGATGAATGGAATTTTCTAAGCTATAAAGCAGGATTCAGAGTGACTGATTTTCCTGTGTCAAACCTCTCCTTTACGACCGAATTCACATACACTTATCCGCTTACATTTCAGCATTATGTCCCAACTCTTACTTATGAATCCAACGGATATAACCTCGGCCACTATCTGAGAGACAACTCCCGGGAGTGGTATCTTTCTCTTGCATGGCGTCCGGTCAGGACCATGAATATAAATCTTTATTTTCTTGATGCGGTACGGGGTCCGGATTATACCGAGCTTGGAGGAAGCAGACTTGGCAATCCGCCACTTGATTCCATACAATGGCATAATACTACTTATGGTATTAAGGCTTCTTATCAGATTATAAATGATGTATATGCCTGGGCGGCATTTGCGGTTTCCAATATATCCGGAGATACAAGATGGAGTCCGGAGTATTATTTTGGAGGAAAGAATACTTTTAATTTTGGACTTACAGTCGGGTTTTAATCCGCTACTCGCTCGCTGATAGTTCGTGTATATCTGATTATTATATTTGTTCATTTCTTTGGCTTCGCCAAAAGAAATGAACCATAGATAGGAGGCCGGAAATGATTACTTTGCCCTTCCGCTACGCCCGCTACACGGGCCTGTTCCGCTCTACGCTTCAGGTGAAAGTTCGCGCCGTTTCCGGATTGCCAACGCATTCGTAATTTCACTCTTCCTGCTTTCTGCGTTGCAACACTCAAATTCAAAAACTAGTCCACATTTATTTTGTATTGTAGAAGCTGTTTTTAAAATGTGCGTAAAACAGCAGGACTCCTAAATGAAAACTCAGGCTTCAAAACATTTTGGGAGTGTGTGTTTTTCAGCCTGCTCACGCAGTACAACTCGTCGGCCTTCGGCCAGCCCTACAAGCGGCTCCTTCGCTAAAATTGCCCACAAGGCAATTTTGTAACGCTCGCCCCCTCAAACAGTATTGCTTAAAAAGACCTTGTCAGCAAACAATAACAAATTTCGCTATTTCCGAAGATTTCTAATGAGGCCGAGTTGGAGTCACAAAAATAATCTCCACTTAAAATATTTTAAAGTAAGTAATAGTGTTTAATGGCAATCCGGAAATGGCGCGAACTTTGCCCTGGAGCTCGTAGAGCGGAATGGCTTGTGTAGCGGGCGCAGCGGAAGGGCAAAGTTGCCCAATTTCCGGCCTCTTTTTCTTTGGTTCCTTTGACTTCGTCGAGCTCGTCAGGCTAAAGCCATTCCTTGGTGAGCAAATGTTCCGAGCCAAAGGCGAGCTCGGCGAAGAAATGAACAACTAAATAAATTCCTGATTTTCTGTTTAAAAAAAACCAGCAGTAATTGAGAATAAACATCCCCCTGACCCCCTTCAAAGGGGGAATTTAAAAAGCAAAGCCCTCTTCAAGTGGGGAATAATAAGGCAAACCCACCCCTAACACCTCCAGGGAGGGGAATTAAGAGCCGGAATTTACCCCCCTTCAGGGGGGCAGGGGGTATCATAAAAATCCTAAAGCAACTAAATGAAATTTAGAAGAGTCTGGTAAATGACGCTTTCGCAGAAAAATTTTGTAAATTTACCATGTCTAAAATCTGGCAGCAAACCTGTAATAATGGAGAAACGTAAATTCAGGATAATAACATTAATCACTGATATTGTAATTCTCACAATATCATTCTTTGCTGTTATATGGACCAAGCCCGGAAGCCTGAAGGGTTACCTGCCATCACATCTGACATTTTTTCTCGGGCTTGCAGCCGTGTGGATCATCATCTCACTGGCAAACGGGAAGATGCACAGGGGAAAGATCATCAATTTTACGACGCTGTTTACCAGGGTAATAACAAGTAACATTATTGCAATTTCCGTTACGGCACTGATAATGTTCATTTTCAGAAATTATGATTATTCCCGTACCGTCGTTCTCGGAACCGCCATCACGGCTACCTTACTGGAGCTGATCTTCGGCGCCATTTATATTGCTTACAAAAAGGCAGTCGTACAGGATTATGAGAATTATGAGAACTACAGGATATTCAGGAAACCAAGTGAATATGAGCTCGTGGCTGAGAAGAACGGTAACGGTAATGGGAACGGTAATGGTAATCATCATGAGACTATTGCACAGGTTAATCCACATATCATCTCTTCAATAGAAAAAGAGGGGGGCCCCGATATGGCGGCAGCTATACTCGAGATGACCTGCCAGAGGCTGACGGAGAAAACTGCAGTATTATCAACAACAACAGTATTCAATATATCAAGTCTTCCGCATGATAAATATGATTATATCATCAATCTTCACAGGATAAACGATATCCTTAAGCTTGATGATTTTATCGACGCGGTCAATGCCAAGCTGGAAAATAAAGGGTTCTTCTTCTGCTGCGTGGAGACAAAAGACCAGCGTAAAGCCAGGCTGTTAAAGAAGCTGCCACCTGTAATAAACTGGATATACTATTCTATGGATTTTATAGTGAAGCGCGTTATGCCCAAGTTCAGGTTCACAACAGGCCTTTATTTTTTCCTGACACGGGGATCCAATGCGGTGATATCAAGAGCAGAGGCGCTTGGAAGGATTTCAAGAGCCGGTTTCAGCATACAACAGGAATCATTCATCGGAAATCAGTTGTGTATTGAGGCAGTAAAAATGTGCGAGCCGCAAAAACATAATGATAACCGTTACGGCCCCATAATCGCCCTTCCGCGCGTCGGAAAGAACGGCGAGGTCTTTAAGGCATACAAGATGCGCACGATGCATCCTTACTCCGAATATATCCAGGACTATATCTATAAACTGTATGATCTGCAGGAGGGCGGTAAGTTCCGTAATGACTTCCGGATAACATCCTGGGGTGCTGTCTGCAGAAAGATATGGCTGGATGAGCTCCCGATGCTCATCAACTGGCTGAAAGGTGACATGAAGCTTGTAGGAGTACGTCCACTGAGCAGGCATTATTTTGAGCTTTATAATAAGGATCTCCGTGAGAGACGCATAAAATACAAACCGGGACTCATCCCTCCTTTCTATGCCGATATGCCCGGTAATCTGGAAGCAATTCAGGTCTCGGAGCTAAACTACCTGGATGAGTATGACAAACATCCGTTCCTGACGGATTTCAGGTATTTCTGGAAGTCATGGTGGAATATTCTGTTCAGGAAAGCACGGTCTAACTAGAAAAACATCCCCCCTGCCTACCGGCAGGCAGGCTGCCCCCTTCAAAGGCATAGCCGTCAAGTTAAGAGAAACATAGTATAAATAGTTTCCCCTCCTTTTCAAGGAGGGGTGGCCGGGAGTATTGATTATCTGGTATTTACAAGATTTTTCTCCCCGGCCGGGGTGGTTGATTTATTCATTTTATTTTTAACTTTATATCTATGAATAACAAAAACCTCTTAAACAGAAAGGTCCTTAAGTCTTTCAGAGCATCTCTCAGGAACAGATCCACTTCAGCTGAAGCAGCATTATGGGAGATGTTAAAATCAAAAAAACTTGATGAAAGAAAATTCAGAAGACCTACAGTATTGGAAGTTACATTGTAGACTTTTGTTGTCCTTCTGAATCAACCACCCCGGCCGCAAACCAACTTTCTCTCTATGACCACATGCGTCTTGCGGCCACCCCTCCTTGAAAAGGAGGGGAAACTGAAAGCATCTGAAAGCACTGATTATCTGATGTTTACAATGTTTATCTCTCTACAACATCATCCCAGATTCCTTAAGTTGACGGCTATACCTTCAAAGGGGGAATTTTGTTTGTCAATTCTTCAGTCTCCTGCTTAAAGAAAAACCGCCTGCTATTCCAGGCGGTCGGTTTATATTATGTAATCTAATTTAGTAACTCTTTTCCGCATGCCGCATACCGCATGCCGAACGCCGCCTACCGGTCTTACTTCTGTTTCAGCTTGGCATCTATACTTAGCGTGGCGTGTGGTACAGCGCGCAAGTCTCTCTTTGGAGATCAGCTTGCCTGTCTCACGGCATATACCATAGGTCTTGTTCTCGATACGTACAAGTGCAGCCTGCAGATGCTGAATGAATTTCAGCTGACGCTGTGCCAGCCTGCCGGCTTCCTCCTTGGAGAGCGTGGTAGCCCCCTCTTCAAGAACCTTAAAGGTTGGAGAGGTATCCATGGTATCATTACTCTCCTCATGAGTGATAGATGACTTCAGGATCTCATAATCTTTCTTCGCCTTGTCCAGCTTGCTGAGGATGATCTGTCTGAACTCCTCAAGCTCCTCGTCTGAATATCTTGTCTTCTCAGTCATGGTGTTAATTTTTAATATCCGGCAAAGGTAGAGTTTTTTGATTAATAACAAAAAAGAGGGGGGATTTTGCAAATAAGGGGGGATTTTTAAATTGTGCAAGGTGCAAGGTACAGGGTGCAGGGTGCAGGGTGCAGGGTGCGAGGTGCAGGGTGTGCGGCATGCGGCTTGGGGCGAAATTCAACCCACCCCTAGCCCCTCCAGGGAGGGGAATTAAGAGCCGGAATTCACCCCCCCTGCCTACCGGCAGGCAGGCTAACCCCTCCAAGGAGGGGAATTTAAAGGCAGATTTATGCTTTATTCTTCCTGACTGATATTCTAACCCCCACCTCATCAATATCCACCTCCCTCACTGAATCGCCGGTGACGGCCGGTACGACCGAAACAGACGTTGCCAGAGTCTGGGAAGCGATATAGGATGAGTGCAGCTCAATAGCCTCGCGGAGGAGCTTGTGATCTTCGATGAGTACCGTTATCTTGTCAGTGACTTCAAAACCATTCTCCTTCCTGATATTCTGTATCCTGTTAACAAACTCCCTGGCTATGCCTTCATTTCTGAGGTCGGGGGTGACTGTGATGTCGAGGGCAACGGTAAGCCTGCCTTCATTTGCCACCTGCCAGCCGGGAATATCCTCGGAGACGATCTCCACATCCTCAGGTGTGAGAGTTACAACTGTTCCGTTGATGGTAAATGATCGTGTGCCGGTACTTTCAAAAGAGATTATGTCGTGCTGCGTCATTCCGGAAACAGCAGTGCTTATTTCCTTCATGAGCTTTCCATACTTCGGTCCAAGCACCTTAAAGTTGGGTTTTATCTTTTTGATAAGGATACTTGCAGTGTCATCGATATATTCAACCTCTTTCACATTTACTTCAGCAAGAACAAGGCTTCTGACAGATTCAAACTTCATCCTGAAGGATTCATCAGTTACCGGAACCATTATTCTGGCAAGAGGCTGACGTACCTTGATATTCACCTTTCGTCTCAGTCCGAGTATCATTGATGAGATCTTCTGGGCAATATCCATCCTCTCCTCAAGCTCAGTGTCGATAAGTGCCTCATTATAAGCCGGGAACCGTGAAAGATGAACGGAGGTCTCAGGATCTTTCCGGGTAACCGAGTTCAGATCCATAAAGATCTGATCCATATAAAATGGTGCAACCGGAGCTGCAAGTTTGCTGACAGTCACGATACAGGTATAAAGTGTCTGATAGGCAGCAAGCTTATCCCTGCTCTGTTCACCGCCCCAGTAACGTTTCCTGTTAAGGCGTACATACCAGTTGCTGAGGTTCTCGGTTACAAAATCCTGGATCGCCCGTGCAGCACGGGTAAGATCATAATCGTCATAACACCTGGTTACTTCCCGTATTAAGGAGTTGAGCAGGGAGATTATCCATCTGTCGATCTCGGGTCTTTCGGTTACAGGTATTTCCTTCTCTTTATAAGTGAATCCGTCAACATTGGCATAAAGTGCAAGGAAAGAATAGGTGTTATAGAGTGTCCCGAAGAATTTGCGCTTTACCTCATCTACTCCCGATATGTCAAATTTCAGATTATCCCATGGCTGCGAATTGGTGAGCATGTACCATCTCAGGGGATCTGAACCATGCTTTTCGATCGTCTCAAAGGGATCAACGGCATTACCCAGGCGCTTGGACATCTTGTTACCGTTCTTGTCAAGTACCAGTCCGTTTGAGATAATATTCTTAAAGGCGACAGAATCGGAGGTCATTGTGGCTATTGTATGAAGCGTAAAGAACCATCCTCTTGTCTGGTCGACACCTTCAGCAACATAGTCTGCCGGGAACATATCAGAAAAGTTGTCCCTGTTTTCAAAAGGATAATGTGCCTGGGCATAGGGCATTGCTCCGGAGTCGAACCAGACATCAATAAGGTCGGGTTCGCGGAACATCTTCTTCCCCGTGTTGCTTACAAGTATTATATCATCGACATAAGGTCTGTGAAGATCAAATTTCTCATAGTTCTCTTTTGAAAAATCCTTTTCATTGAACTCTTTAAGGGGATTGGTTTTCATGAAGCCGGCTTTCAGCGACTTCTCAATTTCCGATTTAAGTTCTGCTGCCGAGCCAATACATTTTTCTTCTTTCCTGTCTTCTGTGAGCCAGATAGGCAGGGGTGTTCCCCAGAAGCGCGAGCGGGAAAGATTCCAGTCGACGAGATTCTCGAGCCACTTGCCGAAACGTCCGGTTCCTGTGGATTGTGGTCTCCAGTTGATGGTGTTGTTGAGCTCTATCAGACGGTCGCGGAATGCTGTTGTGCGGATGAACCAGGCATCGAGCGGATAGTAGAGTACAGGTTTGTCGGTTCTCCAGCAATGAGGATAGCTGTGCACCTGCTTTTCAATCCTGAAGACCTTGCCGTTCTGCTTCAGCATTACAGCTATGTCAACATCAAGAGTTGCATCATCGGCGGTAAGGGCTGCGTCATATTCATTTTTAACCGGACGGGCCTCAAAGCCGGTATATGTTCTGATATTGACCCGGTTTTTTACAAATGCCTCATCGAGATCTTTTATTGGGACCATATATCCGCGCTTATCAACAAGCGGACCTGTGGTGCCATCTTTCCGCTTAACGATAAGTGCCGGTACATTATTCTCCTTAGCAACTTTATAGTCGTCTGCCCCGAAAGTGGGTGCGATATGAACTATACCTGTTCCCTCCTCGGTGGTGACAAAATCTCCGGTCAGTATCCTGAATGCACCCGGTTCGGGTTTCACCCAGTCAATAAGCTGCTCGTAGATAATTCCTTCAAGTTTCCTGCCGGGAAATTCTTCGAGGACTTTAAATGGCATCTTTTTGTCACCGGAATGATAATCAGCCAGTTCAAAAGCAGCATTTGCCTCAGGGAACATGGCGTTCAGCAATTCCCTGGCAAGTATGACCGTTATCGGATCACCGGTGTAAGGATTGAAGCTTCTGACCTTTACATATATAATATCTTTCCCTACAGCTAAAGCTGTGTTAGAGGGGAGTGTCCACGGTGTGGTAGTCCATGCCATGATATGGACATCTTTTGTATCAATTCCTTTATACAGAAATGCTGATTTCGCATCATTTATAAGCCTGAAAAGGGCGATGCATGTAGTGTCTTTCACATCCCTGTAGCAGCCGGGAAGGTTAAGCTCGTGCGAGCTGAGTCCCGTTCCTGCGGCCGGGGAGTATGGCTGGATTGTATATCCCTGGTAGAGATATCCTTTGGAATAGAGCTGTTTAAGTAACCACCAGAGAGTCTCGATATACCGGCTGTCGTAAGTAATGTATGGATCAGCCATATCGACCCAGTATCCCATTTTGCGGGTGAGTTCTTCCCACAGGTCGGTATATTTCATTACATCCTTCTTGCAGGCTTTGTTATAATCTTCTATGGAGATCTTTGTACCGATATCTTCTTTAGTGATTCCCAGGTTTTTTTCGACGCCAAGTTCAACAGGCAGTCCGTGGGTATCCCATCCGGCTTTACGTTTTACCTCGTAACCGCACTGTGTTTTGTATCTGCAGATGGCATCCTTGATGGCACGGGCCATAACATGATGGATCCCGGGTATTCCGTTAGCGGAAGGCGGGCCCTCATAGAAGACAAATTCCCCTTTCCCGTCTCTCTGTCTGATACTCTTTTCAAAAGTCCGGTTTTCATCCCAAACCTTCAGGATATCCTTATTCACCTGCGACAGATCCAGCCCTTTATGTTCAGGAAAGCGTTTACTCATTGAATCAAGAAGTTGATGTTGATATTTAAAAAACTTGGCAAAGATAATAAAAAGGCCTAAAGACACAAAGGGTAAGAGGCGTAGAGGCGTTGAAAAGGTGCAAGTTGCAGGGTACGGGGTGCAGGGTGCAGGGTACTGGGTGCAGGGTGCAGGGTGCAGGGTGCAGGGTGCAGGGTGCAGGGTGCAAGGTGCAAGGTGCAGGGTGCGGGGTGCAGGGTGGGGTGCTTCGTCGCTGGCTGCAGGGTACGGGGTGTAGGGTGGGCCTTGCTTCGTCGCTGCTGTTGCAGTCTGGGTCCTTCGCTAAATTTGCCCGACCGGGCAAATTTAGCTGAGGACCCCTGCTAATGACAACCTCTTATAAAACATTGGTATTAAGTGAGATGGGGATCCCTCACTGCGTTCGGGATGACAAGGCCTCTTTGGGGTGAAAGGGAGGGAAGGAGCGGCGATTCGATCGAAATCATTATTTATAGTAAAAAATTCCTGCGAATCGCCGCTCCTTCCCTCCCTCATTTTGTAAAAAAAGACCTTGTCATTGCGAGCGAAGCGAAGCAATCCCAAACAGCTTCCGGGAATTCAATTATTTGTTAATTTTACCATTGATTTAATTAACTCAAGTTGCTAATTAATTTTTAAGTTCAAATAAATTCCATTCTCCTTAGATATTATCTGAACCCATCCCCCCATCCCCCTTAATGATATTTGAACCCATCCCCCAACCCCTTCCCTTAAAATTAAGGGAAGGGGAGTAATACACTGTATATTAATTAGTTCCCCCTTCCCTTATCCTTAAGGGAAGGGGGTTAGGGGGTTGGGTTTTTCTTGATTATTAATTAGATCTCCCTTCCCTTATGCTTAAGGGAAGAGTTGGGGATGGGTTAAGAAATATTTAAGGGAAGAGATTATCATAGTCCAAATTATAATTAATTTTAAAACTAGCAACTTAGGTTAATTAATAGAAATGAAACATCTGGTAATATTGACCGGTGCCGGCATGAGCTCTGAAAGCGGAATCAGGACATTCAGAGATTCAGGTGGATTATGGGAAGAGTATGATGTTACTGAAGTTGCGACACCAATGGCCTGGGCGAAGAACCGCGACCTGGTCCTGAGGTTTTATAATGAGAGGAGAAGGCAACTGGCAGACAGCAAGCCTAACCAGGGACACATAGGCCTTGCCGGGCTGGAGAAGCACTTCAATGTGCAGATCATTACCCAGAATATTGATAACCTTCACGAACAGGCAGGGAGTACCAGCGTACTTCATCTTCACGGTGAGCTGACGAAAGCAAGGAGTACATCCGATCCGTCGTTAATATATGAGATAGGGTATAAGGATATAAATCCGGGCGACAACTGCGAAAAAGGGAGTCAGCTCAGACCTCACATTGTCTGGTTTGGTGAAGCTGTACCTATGATGGATGAAGCAATCAGGATCACTTCTCAGGCTGATATATTTGTTGTTGCAGGTTCTTCACTTAATGTCTACCCGGCAGCAGGGCTTATCGGATATGCTCCTGAGGATGCACAGTTGTGGCTTATCGATCCGAATGATGTTTATGTTCCGGTAAATAGAAAGGTGGAGGTGATAAAGGAGAAGGCTTCCGCAGGTGTGAAGGAATTAGCAAGGAGACTGATTAAGTGAATGAATCGATTTATTGCAGGGGGTTGCTTCGTCGCTGCGCTCCTCGCAATGACATGTTAACAAGAACACATTTGCTTTCGGGGTCAAGCTATGTTAATGCCACATGCATTGCACATCTGATCTAAAAAGTCTAGATTTGACTTATAATAGAAAATTAACCACAACCCCAATGAAAAACCTTATTATTCTGATCGTGGCTGTATCATTGATATCCTCCTGCAAGATGCAGCAGCTTTATATTAATGTCCTTGAACCCGCACCTGTAACCATTCCTCCATACATCAAAAATCCGGGAGTTATTAAAAGGAGCGTCGTCCTGGAATCCACCAGTCAGATCGATAAGATTGAGAAGGTGGTTACACTCGAAGGAGCAAATATTGATAAAGAAGGTACTGAAGCTTCCATGTCAGGACTCACTGATGAGTTACGACGGAATAACCGTTTCACAGACATCAAGCCTTTGATTGCTTTGAAGGTTGAGTCACCGGGGATGGGTGTATTTCCACCGCCGATAGACTGGGTAACCGTTGCAAGGATATGCATGGAAAACAATGTCGATGCACTCTTTGCACTCGAGCTTTTCGACACTGATACAAAAGTCAGTTATCAGATCAGAAAGTCAACCGGTAAAACCATTCTTGGCGCGCTGACGGGTTATGAACAGCAAGCTGATATGCTCACCACAGTTAAGACAGGCTGGAGAATTTATGATCCGGCCGGTAAAAATATTCTCGATGAGATCGCCATTACAAAAAATCTTACCTTTTCATCGACAGGACTCACGCCTGTTATTGCCGCTGCTGCCCTGATTGACAGGAAAGAGGCTGTAAAAAGAGTGGGTAATAATGCCGGGATAGCATTTGCGCAGAGAATCCTGCCATATGAGATAAGGGTCTATCGCGATTATTATGTTAAGGGTACAAATAATTTCACAATCGCCATGCGAAAAGCACGAACCGGTAACTGGGACCAGGCAGGTGAGCTGTGGAAGGTTGAAACCTCCAATCCCTCTCTCAAAATTGCAGGCCGTGCCAGCTACAACATGGCTATTATAAATGAGATTAACGGAAACCTTGAAGACGCCATCGAATGGGCACGGAAATCCTATGAGGATTATAATAACAGACAGGCGCTGAGGTACCTCAATGTGCTTAAATACAGGTTGTACAGAGTACAGCAGTTAAGGGAACAGGAGGTGAAATGAGCTGACATTTTGGACATAGAAGGGATCTCGTCTTGAGGAACAGATGGGGAGAGGGGGATTGCTTCGTCGCTGCGCTCCTCGCAATGACCAGTTGTTCTAGAACCTTTCTCATTTGCGTTGCCCGGTATTCGACAACCATTCTCATTTGAGTTGTCATTGCGAGGAGCGAAGCGACGAAGCAACGCCCGACTGCGTCGGGCTCGCAATGACAATGGAAATTAGACAAGTTGTCTTGAACGCCGGGTCATTGCGAGGAGCGGAGCGACGAAGCAATCTCATCATTAAACCAAATCCCCGCTTAAGTCCCGCCATTCAGGATTTATGCTGTTGATCAGTTCTATTTTTTTCTTTCTATTTCCGCCCTTAATTTGTTTTTCTCTCTTTATTGCATCTCCGATCGATAGAAACTCCTCATAATAAATTAGTTTGTTCAGACAATATTTAGAGGAGAAACTACCAGCGAATTTTTTTGTCTTATGCTGAATCACCCTTTCCAGGAGATTACTTGTGACTCCCGTATATAACACTGTATTATTAGTATTAGTAATTAAATAGATAAATCCTTTCATAACCAATAGTACTTTTTAGTATAATACAACGAGTAGTCTCCGACTAATTTATATAATTTTTCTGACATCTTTAATCCCTGCATCACACCTCACTGATTTTGTCAATATTTATTACTTTTACACTCTTATCTACAAACAAGCAATGAGATCTGAGTCGCGCAAAATCATACTCGCAATAACAGGAGCAAGCGGTGCCATTTATGCTCAGCAACTTTTGTTGAGACTGACCGGCCTGAAAAATCCACCGGAAGAAATTGCGGTCGTCTTTTCTGACACTGCAAAAGAGGTATGGGAATATGAAATTGGATCAAAATATATTCCGGAAAGGCCTGCGAAGGAATTTAGTAATAAGACATTTCATGCGCCATTCGCATCGGGTTCATCACGTTATGATACTATGATTATATGCCCGGCATCGATGGGAACAACCGGACGGATTGCAAACGGAACTTCAGATGATCTTATAGCCAGAGCTGCGGATGTCATATTAAAAGAAAGAAGAAAGCTGATAATTATACCACGGGAGACTCCTTATAACTATATTCACATTAAAAACATGGAGACGCTTACCCTTGCAGGGGCAATAATTTGTCCGGCTTCTCCCTCTTTCTACAGTAAGCCAAAAACCATAAATGACCTTGTCAATACTGTTATTGACAGAATAATAGATCTGGCCGGTTTTAATAGCAACAGTTACCGCTGGATGGAAAATGATTGAAGAAAGAATCAGAAAGTTTTTCAGGAAACATCATGTCCTGACGATAGCCACCACTGTTGATAATGCTCCCTGGTGTGCAAACTGTTTCTATGTTTATCTTGAAGAAGAGAATTCGCTGGTATTTACTACTGATAATGATACCCGTCACGGAAAGGAATTTTTAAAAAATCCTCTAGTGGCTGGATCGGTTGTTTTAGAGACATTTGTGATTGGCAGGATCCGCGGTATTCAGTTCCAGGGGATAATCTCACTGCCCAAAGATCCATTGGCACAAAAAGCAAAAAATTCATATTTGAAAAGATTCCCCATAGCGGTCCTTATGGATACCACTCTATGGGTGGTGGAGCTGACTTATATTAAGATGACTGATAATAGGTTGGGGTTTGGAAAGAAGCTAATTTGGGAGAAAGGGTGATGGGGATTGCTTCGTCGCTCCGCTCCTCGCAATGACCCGGCATTCAAGACAACCTGTCTAATTTCCGTTGTCATTGCGAGCCCGACGCAGTCGGGCGAAGCAATCTCCATCGTGTTACCGGGAACCTAATAAATTTCTACCTTTGCAAAACAAACATTAAATCGTAAATACATGTTCTCCGGAATCGTTGAAGAAGCTGCCACAGTTGTAAAGCTTGAAAGAGATAAAAACAACCTTCATATTACCATGAAGTGTTCATTTGCTGATGAGCTTAAGATAGACCAGAGTATCTCACACAGCGGGGTTTGCCTGACCGTGGTGAAGAAGGATAAAGATACCTATACAGTTACAGCAATTAAAGAGACTCTCGGGAAAACAAATCTTGGATCTCTAAAACTGGGGGATAAGGTAAACCTTGAGCGCAGCACAAAATTAGATGGCCGTCTTGACGGCCATATGGTGCAAGGGCATGTTGACCAGACAGCTGTCTGCACAGATGTAACAGAAACCGGAGGCAGCTGGTATTATACCTTTGAGTACGAACCTTTACAGGATGATTATATCACTGTTGAAAAAGGCTCTGTTGCAGTAAACGGAGTAAGCCTTACCGTAGTAAATTCACAGCCAAAGTCGTTCCAGGTTGCAATAATCCCTTTTACTTACGAAGTGACCAATTTTCACCAGATTAAAAAAGGAACTGTTGTTAATATTGAATTCGATATTCTTGGGAAGTATATTGCAAAAATTGTAAAGCAGCAGTTGGGGAGGTAGTATATCGGAAGACCCTCCTTCCCCACTAAAGCTTTTTCCTTTCAACAGCCATCCGGTCCCTTTTCCACTTCATCATACCTCCCTTCAGAGAATAGATCTTCCTGAATCCTTTATCATAGAAGAAGACTGCGGCTTTTTTACTGCTTACCCCGGCATAACAGTAAATAAAGAGAGCACTCCCTTTGTCTAGACTGTCTGCAGCAATATCATAACCTTCCGACTTTGGAAAATTTATTGCACCCTTAATCCTTGATTTCCTGAAATCCGCATTCTCCCGGACATCAATGAGAACAGCTTTGTCCGATGCCTTAAACCTTGCTTTAAAATCACGGCAATCAAGTACCTGAAATTTTGAACTGTCAGGTTCCTGGGGATGGAGGGGAACGAGGCTGAATGATAAGATAAGGAGTATCAGAATCGATTTCATAGTTGTAAAGGTAATAAAAAGGCAGAAGGGTGTAAGGGACAGGGGAACCAATCTTCTTTTGCGACAACATCCCCCCTACCCCCCTTCAAAGGGGGAATTAAACCCTGCAACCTGCACCTTGCAACATGCTTGTCACAAGCCTTGGCCAGCCGCACCCCGCTTTTCCTATATTCCATAATTCCATCTATCTTTGGATCATGATCGATCATGCCACTATAGAACGGATACTCGATGCAGCGCAGATTGCTGATGTGGTTCAGACGTTTGTTCCGCTTAAAAAAAGGGGGGTCAATCTGCTGGGATTGTGCCCTTTTCATAATGAAAAAACACCTTCGTTCACCGTCTCTCCTGCCAAAGGGATCTTTAAATGTTTCGGATGCGGAAAAGGTGGTAATGCCGTTAACTTCATTATGGAACATGAGCATCTCAGCTATCCTGAGGCTCTGAAGTACCTGGCAACAAGATATCACATCGAGATAGAGGAAAAAGAGCTGACAAAAGAGGATCTGGAGAAACAGAACGAGCGGGAAAGCATGCTGGTACTTACTGCGTATGCCGGCAGACAATTCTCGGAAAACCTTTTCAACACCGATGAGGGGATATCTGTCGGACTTACTTATTTCAAAGAGAGAGGATTCCGTCACGACACCCTGAAGAAATTTGGTATAGGTTATAGCTTTGAGCGGCGTGATGCATTCTCAAAAAAAGCTCTCGAGGACGGGTACAGGCAGGAGTTCCTGGTCAAAACCGGTTTGTCAATTCAAAGTGAGGAGAGAATATTCGACAGGTTCAGCAGCAGGGTGATGTTCCCCATCCATTCCCTTTCAGGACAGATACTTGGTTTCGGGGGCAGGATACTGAAAACAGATCCCAAATCGGCTAAATATCTCAACTCTCCCGAATCGGAGATATATCACAAAAGCAAAATCGTTTACGGGATATACCATGCAAGGAAATCGATTTCCGTTAATGACCGTTGTTATCTTGTTGAAGGTTATACCGATGTTCTTTCCCTGCACGAAGCGGATATTGAGAATGTTGTTGCCTCATCAGGGACCTCTCTCACCCAGGAGCAGGTAAGGCTGATCAAAAGGTTCACACAGAACATAACCATTTTATACGATGGTGATGCAGCAGGTATTAAGGCATCGATAAGAGGAATTGATATAGTGCTGGAAGAGGGAATGAATGTGAAGATCGTCCTTCTTCCTCCGGGTGAGGATCCCGATTCATATTCAAAAAAGGTCAGCAAGGAAGAATTCGCCCGCTACCTTCGCCAGAATGAAACGGATTTCATAAAGTTCAAGACACAGCTTCTGCTTTCTGAAGTGCAGAACGATCCGGTGATGAGAGCCGATCTCATACGGGATATCGTCAAATCGATCGCCGTTATTCCTGAAGCTATAACACGAACCGTATATATAAAGGAATGCAGCACGCAGATGGAGGTTTCAGAGCCTGTCCTCTATAACGAGGTGAATAAACTCAGACAGCAGAAATCTTTCCAGGACAGGAATAAATATCCTGGTCCCGAAGATCTGCCGGTACCGAGGATCGCAGCAGTAAGGCAAACAACAACGCATGATACCGGATCGTTTTATTCGGAAAGGGAGATCATCCGGCTGCTGCTGAAATATGGCAGCGAGGTGCTGTGAGAGAGAAAATAAACCCTGAGGATGGTAAGGAAAAGGTGACTACCATTGCGGATTATATTGTCTATGAAATAGTGTCTGACGAGCTGAAGTTCGAAAATACCACCTTTGCAAAGATCTTCAATGATTATAATTTTCATGTTGAGCAGGGATTGTTCCCCGGAGACAAACATTTTGTAAGGCATCAGGACCCTGAAATTTCAAGTGTCTCAGCCGATCTTCTTGCTGATTCCCATGAACTGAGCGATATCTGGAAAACAAAGCAGACATATATCGAAACAGAAGAGATGTTGCTTAAGGATATAGTTCCGGATACTGTTCTGAAATTCAAGGGAGACAAGCTGAAACTCGAGAGGAAAAAGCTTCTCAGGCAGATTGAGGAGGCATCAAAAGCAAATGATAACGAGAAAATTGTGGCGCTTCAGAAAAAATATTCCACCATCAGCAACGCACTGGGAAGAATTTCCAAAAACCTTGGCGACAGAATAGTATTATAATTTCCAGATTTATTTATCTTAGCAGATAATCTGATAAAATTGTTCTTATAATGAAAGCTGTTATGCAAAGGATATATAAAATAATTTCTGTTATAGTACTGATCGCTGCATTCAGTTTTTCATGTCAAAACATATCGAAAGTAAAAAAGAAGCCGGCTCCTACATTCTCAACAATGGAATCCGGGGCGGTAAGGAAAGCAGCCGGAGACGCGAAGAATGAGATATTCTACGGACTTCTTACTCCGACAGAAATAACCTCGATATTCAGCAGGCTGGGCGTACCATACGAGAAGGCAGCATTAAATCCTTCAGCCAATTCCGATCTCTATACAAGCATTGCAAAAGCTTCAATAAATCTTGGGATCTATGGTGTCGATTTCGGATATATCAAGATGTTCGGCCTGGGTCAGATGATGATCGATTATCTGATGACGATCAAGGAGCTGAGCTATAAGCTCGGAATACCTGATAAATACCTGATGGACCCAATAAAAAAGATTGAGAGCGATATCTCGAGTCCGGATACCATAATGGTGCTGGTAAACAAATCGTTTTACGATATTGAGACCCATCTCCGTAAGGAAGGCAGGGAAAGCACCGCCGGCCTGATGCTGATGGGGGGATGGGTGGAGGCACTTTATCTTACTTCATCACTTTTATTTAATCCTGAAAAACCCGATCCCGAAGTGGTTGAAAAAATCGCCCAGCAGAAATATACGCTTACTTCCCTTCTGAGCTTTATGAAAAATTATTATGATGACCCTATGGTCGTTTACTACACCAAGAAACTTATTTTCCTAAGGAGATATTTTGACAAATTCGACATCTACTATAAAAAAGGAGACCTGGAGATTGACACTTCACGGCAGATCCTGCTCGCATCGGGAAGTGAGACAACGGCGACTCTTGAGACCCTCACACAGATCAGGGACTATGTGGCCAGGCTGAGGACGGAGATGGTGAATCCGTAGTTATATCATTTGGCTCATCCCCCTGCCAGTAGATGACCCCCCTGCCAGCAGATTTGATCGACCCCCCTGCCCCATAGCAGTCAACTTAAGGAATCTGGTATGAAGTTGCAGAGAGTTAAACACTGTAAACATCAGATTATCAGTACTTATAGTTTCCCCTCCTTTTCAAGGAGGGGTGGCCGCAACAGGCATATGATTAATTTAGTGCAGGGACCTTCTTTGCGGCCGGGGTGGTTGATTCAGAAGGACAACAAAAGTCAACAATGTAATTTCCAATACTGTATTGTCTTCTGAATTTTCTTCCATAAAGTTTTTTTGATTTTAATGTCTCCCATAATGTTGCCTCAGCTAAAGTGGATTTGTTTCTGAGAGATCTGAAAGACCTTTCTATTGAAGAGGTTCTTGTTGATCATAGAAATAAAGGTAATAAGAAAGAAATCAACCACCCCGGCCGGGGGCTGTTGAAAAAGTCCACCACCTCCCCCCGACTGCCGTCGGGGTACTCCTCCTCTGAAGAGGAGGAGAAATATATGGTATTGAATATCAATACTTTCCCCTCCTTTTCAAGGAGGGGTGTCGTGCCCGGAAGGGCATGACGGGGTGGTTAAAGTGACTTTTTCAACAGCCTCAAACTTACTATCCTATCCTTCTCTTACGTTGACGGCTATGGGGCAGTGGGGTCGAAACTTTTGATCAGAAGAGGATTTCATAAAATTAGAACCTTTTTGTATATTTATATCTTATGTCTTAATTCATATATCAGACCATGAATTCAACGAAAATCTCTATCCTATTTATTCTTCTCCTTCTTGTATCCTCCTGCGGCAGGAATGCCAGCAACGTTAAACAACCCTCAGACAAAACCGGGGAGGATCAGCAGGAATTAATCCTTATTGATAAGGGCTTCAGTGAATATATTGCCGGGTATACTTCCGGGATCATTCCCGCAAATGCACCTGTTGAGATCAGGTTCACCACCGAATTTGCATCAAAAGCCAATAAGAAAAAGCTTTCCGGATTATTTGAATTTGACCCTGCAATAAAGGGGAAAGCAGAATGGAGTGATGATAATACTCTCGTTTTCAGACCATCCAGGGTCCTTGAACCGGGGAAGTCATACAAGGGAAGCCTGAACCTTTATAAGTTCAGCGATACAAAAGAGAGACTGCGGGTATTTCCTTTAAGACTCCAGACACTCAAAAAAGATTTCCAGGTTTCAGTACACGGACTGCAGTGTAGTTCTGCCGAGGCAACTGCTTATGACCTTAACGGTGAGATCATGACATCAGATTTCATTGAACCCAGCGAAGTAGAAGAATACCTTTCGGCAACACTTAACGACCGCAATATAAAAATAACCTGGGACCATACGTCAGCAAACAACACACATGTATTTGCGATATCCGGCATTAACCGGACAGACAAGAAACAGGAACTGGTCCTGAACTGGGACGGTGCAAAGAGCGGGATAAAACAAAAAGGATCATACACAGTGAATGTTCCGCCTTTAAATGAATTCAGGGTACTGAATGTTTCAGTGGTCCCGGGAGAAAGCCAGAGAATAGATATAGTGCTTTCTGAACCGGTATATGCAAAACAGGAGACAGATGGTCTTATCTGGTTCATCCCCTATGCGAACAGCACCGTTCAGATAAATTCAAATACAATCAGTGTCTTCCCGTCAACCAGGTTGCAGGGATCCTTTAAATTCAATATTGAAGCATTTCTAAAAAATTCCAAAGGCGAGCAACTTTCAGCACCTTATAACACAGATCTTGATTTCGGATCAGTTTACCCGGGTATAATGCTGTCGGGGAAGGGAGTTATCCTCCCTATGTCGGAAAACCTTATTTTTCCTTTTAAAGCTGTAAATCTGAAAGCTGTCGATCTGAAAATAATCAAGATATATGAGAATAACATTCCTTATTTTCTGCAGGATAATGATCTGAATGGAAGGCAATCGATAAAGCGTTTTGGCAGGCAGATATACTCGGGAAGAGTGGATCTTGTCAGTTCAACCGGCACAAATTCAGGCACATGGAACATCTATAGCATTGATCTGGCAGATTACATTAAAGTCGAACCAGGAATTCTTTACAAGGTAGATTTAAGCATGAGACCTTCTTATTCTCTCTATCCGTGCAGTGATGCTTCTTCAGAGAGTGATAAGAAGAAATATGAAGATGCACTTCAGTCGGCTCAGCAGAGTCAAATGGACTACTGGGATAATCCGCAAAATTACTACGAGGATTCAGAGGCATCGATATTCTACAGATTCGGTTACAGATGGCAGGACAGGGAAAATCCCTGCAAGCTGGCATTCTATTCTCCCGACAAATCCGTTACAAGAAGTCTTCTGGCCTCTAACCTGGGACTAATGGCAAAAATGGGTGAGGATAAAAACCTTCATGTTCTGGTCAATGACCTCCGCAACGCCCAGGGTCTGAATGAAGTAACTATAGAAGCATATGATCTCCAGATGCAGCTCATTAACTCGGGAAAGACCGATCAGAACGGATCTGCGGTTCTGTCATGTTCAAGAAAACCCTTCCTGGTGATCGCTAAAAAAGATAATGACAGAAATTACCTCAAAACGAACGACGGTTCATCGCTCTCGCTGAGTTCTTTCGATGTATCCGGTGTTAACCCTGAAAATGGAATTAAAGCATTTGTCTACGGTGAACGCGACGTATGGAGACCGGGTGATTCAATTTATCTTTCAGTCTTTATAAAAGATATGAAGAATACTCTCCCGCCCGATCACCCCGTACAGTTTGAACTTATTAATCCGCTCGATCAGAGGGTCGATAACCAGGTTCAGAATGCCGCGTCAAACCTTCTTGTTTTCAGCACAAAAACTGCAGATGATGCGGTTACGGGTAATTACAGCGCGGTCTTCAGGATCGGCGGTGCATCTTTTATCAAAAGAGTGAGGATCGAAACTGTAAAACCAAACAGATTAAAAATAGAACTCGCCTTTCCAAATGAGATCCTCGGCGGAGAGTCGAAAAAATTATCAGGAAGCTTAAGTGCAAAATGGATGAACGGGGCTGTTGCGAAAAATTTAAAAGCCTCCGTAGATCTCATCTTCAGAACAACAAAGACAACTTTTGAAAAATACGGCCAGTATGATTTTGATGATCCGGCCTCAAAGTTCAGCTCCGAGACGATAAAGGCATTCAATGGTTCCATTGATGAGCAGGGAAATGCCAGATTTGATTTCCAGCCTGCAAAGGAGATCAATGCCCCGGGCATGCTTGATGCTGTCTTTACTACACGGGTATTTGAAAAGGGAGGGGACGCAAGCATCATTCAGAAGAGCTGGAAGTATGCTCCTTATCCGGTATTTGTAGGATTGAACCTCCCGGGGCTGAAGGGAAAAAGCCGTATGCTCTTTACTGATGCAGAAAACGAACTTAAAGTAGTGACAGTTGATGAAAAAGGGAAGCCGGTTAATTCGGATGTTGAGATAACTCTGTATAAGATCTCATACCGGTGGTGGTGGGAGTCATCTGATGAAAACCTGGGGTATTACATTTCCAACGAAAGATACAAACCGGTGCTTACAAAAAAATTATCTACCAGCGGTGGCGAGGCATTGTATAAGTTCAACATCAGTAAGAACGACTGGGGCCGCTATTTAATCAGGGCAACAACCCCATCGGGTCACTCAACCGGAAAAATCCTGCTTATCGACTGGCCCTGGGAATATGGCATGAAGGGAAATTCATCAGCAGCGACCCTGCTTACTGTCAGCACCGATAAGGAAAAATATAATGCAGGGGATAATATCCGTCTCTCCTTTCCTGCACCGCAAAATTCCAGAGCTATTATTACCATTGAAAACTCCACCGGTGTGCTTGACGAATTAAGGATCAGCACATCGGGTGGAAATACGGAGGTGAATTTTAAGGCTAAGCCTGAAATGGCTCCAAATGTATATGCATATGTAACAGTTATCCAGCCCCATTCCCAGACTGTCAATGATATGCCTGTAAGACTTTATGGCATAGTGCCTGTTATGGTGGAAGATCCGGCAACACGTATCTCACCGCAGATATCGATGGCCACGGAACTGAGGTCACAGAAGCCCTTCGAGATCAAAGTAAATGAGGCAGCCGGAAAAGATATGACCTATACCGTAGCAATTGTTGATGAGGGTTTACTTGATATTACAGGTTATAAAACACCCGATCCATGGAGCTATTTCTATGCCCGGGAGGCACTTGGCGTAAGGACCTGGGATCTGTATGATTATGTCCTGGGAGCATTTGGCGGAACTCTTGACAGAATATTTGCTATTGGTGGAGATGCCGCCCTTGGAGATAAATCAGCAAACAAAGCCAAGAGATTCGTGCCTGTGGTAAAATTCCTGGGCCCATTCAGACTCGGATCAGGGAGGACAAATACCCATAAAATCACTTTACCTCAATATACCGGTTCTGTGAAAACGATGGTTGTTGCCGGTAATGAGAGAGGTTATGGTTTTGCAGAAAAATCGGTATTTGTTAGAGATCCGCTGATGGTCCTTGCAACTGCCCCAAGGGTGCTGAGTCCGGGAGAAAAGGTTTCTCTTCCCGTAACTGTTTTCGTTCAGAAGGAGGGGATAAGAGAGGTAAAGGTTGATGTGGAAAGTAATGAGCTGATAAGTTTCGGCGAAAAGAGCAAAAATGTGAAGATAACCGGGATCGAGGAAAAAGACCTTGATTTTGCCTTCACTACAGCCAACAGGCTTGGGAAAGCAACGATAAAAGTTATCTGCAAGGGTGGCGGTGAAACGGCTTCATACAACCTGGAGATTGAGGTCAGAACTCCTAATCCTGCTGAGACAAGATCGGAGATCAGGGTACTTAATCCTGGCGAGAAATGGGCCAGACAATTCACTCCCTTCGGGGCAGAGGGAACAAATTCAGCTTCAGTGGAGATCTCGGGGATGCCTTCCATAAACCTTGAAAAACGGCTTGACTATCTTATTGAATATCCCCATGGATGCTCTGAACAGATAACCTCCGGAGCCTTTCCTCAGCTGTGGCTGAAATCGCTTCTCGGAGATTATCCTTCGGTAACCTCAAGAGCTGCTGAAAATGTATCCGCGGCTATTCGTATGATTGTTTCACGCCAGATGAACAATGGCGGCATTGCCCTCTGGCCGGAAGCCTCACAGCCTGATAACTGGGTCACTTCCTATGCGGGGCATTTTATGCTTGAAGCTGAAAAGATGGGATATAGTATCCCTGCCGGCTTTAAACAGAGGTGGATCGGATATCAGAAAAAAACTGCACAGGACTGGAGGTTTGATCCTGTCTTTAAACAATCTGCGAATGACCAGTCGTATCGTCTTTTGACCCTTGCCCTTGCCGGACAGCCGGAGAAGGGAGCAATGAACAGGCTGCGTGAATCAAAGGAGACTCCTGCATTATCTAAATGGCTTCTGGCTGCCGCGTTTGCGACCTCAGGAAGAAATGAAGTTGCCTACGAGCTTATCAATGTGACGGACGTGATAACGGAAAGGGATTACTGGGATTATTACTACGGCAGTTTTTTAAGAGACAAGGCAATTATTCTCTATACACTCACCATCCTTAAAAATGAGGAAAAGGCTCTTATGGTACTTAAAGATATTTGTGACTGGGTGAATAAAGATTCCTGGTACAGCACCCAGACACTGGCATGGAGTCTTTTCGCATACATGAGGTACGCTGAAATGGTCCCGGGAGATAAAGGCGGCGCTGCAAAGGTTATGGTTTCATTAAATGGTGAAAAAACCGATGTCCCTGTACCGCAAAAGCAGGTTGCCAGAAAAGAGCTTAAAATAACCTCAGCAGAAAATGCATTCACTATTCAAAACACCTCCTCCAGTCCTGTTTACGCTACCCTTGTTCAGAAAGGTGTTCCGTTGAGAACTGATGTAACCAGGGAGGAAAAAGGCCTCAGCATGCAGGTGGAGTATCTTAACTCTGAATTAAAACCGGTTGATCACAAGATCCTTGAGCAGGGTACTGATTTCCTTATGGTTGTAAAAGTAACCAACAATACATTCCGGATGGTCGAAAACATTGCCCTTTCGGAAATGGTGCCTTCAGGCTGGGAGATCAGGAACACAAGGATGTATGAATCGGAATCGGGTCTGAAAGAGAGCCAATATGATTACCGCGATTTCAGAGACGACAGGGTCTATACATATTTCAAATTAGACCGGGGTCAGGTAAAAACTTTTGTACTGGTCCTGAACGCAGCTTATAAGGGGGACTATTTTCAGCCGGCTATATGGTGTGAGGCAATGTACACCGAAAGTTGTTATTCCAGGATCCCTGGAGCTGAAGTGAGGGTGACGGGACAGTCCAATTGAAAAGAAAATTAAAAATATTGCTTATAGCGGCCGGAGTAACCATTACTCCGGTTTTGCTTTCTCCCCTGCCGCGGTTTAAAACTCCATTGTCAACCGTTGTTGAATCAGGAGACGGATCTCTTCTCGGTGCACGCATTGCCGATGACGGACAGTGGAGATTTCCCCGGTCAGATTCCGTTCCTGAAAGATTTGAAAAGGCTTTGCTCACCTTTGAGGACAGCTACTTTTATTATCACCCGGGAATTAATCCGGTCTCAATTTTCAGGGCCCTTTCAGGCAACATAAAAGCAGGAAGGACAATAAGCGGGGGAAGCACACTCACAATGCAGGTGGCCCGTCTGTCAAGAGCCAACAGACCCCGCACCTACCCTGAAAAGATAATTGAAATGTTTTCGGCTCTGAAGCTTGAGCTGTTCCGTTCAAAAAAGGAAATTTTAGCCATGTATGCCGCAAATGCGCCCTTCGGGGGAAATACTGTCGGACTGGAGGCTGCGTCATGGAGATACTCCGGAGGACCTCCATCCAATCTTTCATGGGCTGAGGCGGCGGCATTTGCAGTTCTTCCAAACGCCCCGTCTCTTGTATTTCCCGGAAAGAACCAGGAGATCCTTAAAAAAAGACGTGATGAATTACTGCGAAAGATCTGCAAAAGGCACTATATAGATTCAATCACCCTCGCTCTGGCTCTTGATGAACCACTTCCCGGTGAACCAAAAGAGCTTCCTTCCCTGGCTCCTCATCTTACTGACTATTTTTTCAAAAAAGAGAAGGGGAAAAAGATTGTTACCACGATTGATCCGATAGTACAGGCAAAGGTGACTGAAATAGTAAACGCACATCAGAAGATCCTGGCTAACAACCAGGTTCACAATTCTGCCTGCATTATTGAAAAGGTAGGAACAGGCGAGGTAATTGCCTACGTCGGTAACAGCTCCTCAGATGATACAACAGGTAATAGCGGTTATGTGGATATTATAAGATCTCTGAGGAGCTCGGGAAGCATACTTAAACCAATCCTTTATGCCGGTATGCAATACTCGGGGGATATTCTCCCCAATACTCTCATCGCTGATATACCGACCCGTTTCCCCGGATTCTCACCCAGGAATTTTGATCAGACCTACAGCGGAGCGGTTACGGCTGCCAATGCTCTTTCACAGTCATTGAATATCCCTTCGGTAAGAATGCTTCAGATGTTTACTTCTGAAAAGTTTTTATCTCTTTTAAGATCAGCCGGATTCACAACATTTAAAAACAGTTCCGACTATTACGGTCTGTCGCTGATCCTTGGGGGCGGTGAGACCTCTTTGTGGGAACTTTGCGGAGTATATGCTTCATTTTCGCGAATACTAAACAGATTCAACAAAGAACAGAAATACAGCAATGCTGATTTTCATCTTCCTCTTCTTTTAAAAAACGAAATCCCGAAAGTTGCTGATACTGCAAAGACTGAGATCCCGATTTCTGCAGCTTCTGTCTGGCTTACCTATGAAGCACTGCAGAAGGTTAACCGTCCGGATGAGGAGAGTGGCTGGCAATATTTTTCCTCATCCCGTAACTGCGCCTGGAAAACGGGTACAAGCTTTGGCTTCCGTGATGCCTGGGCTGTAGGTACAACCCCCGAATATGTCATTGCTGTATGGGCAGGCAATGCAGATGGTGAGGGAAGGCCGGGACTGACAGGAGTCACAGCTGCAGCACCCATCCTTTTTGATGTGTTGAATTATCTGGGTTCAGAAAAGTGGTTTACACTTCCTGCGGAGGAGATGACCACGATAAAAGTGTGTACCCGGAGCGGTTACAGGGCGGGTCCGGATTGTCCTGAAACGAAAGATGAGTGGGCATGTATTTCAGGACTCAGAAGTGAAGCCTGTCCATATCATCATATTATTCATCTTAATAAATCAGGGACCGGAAGAGTGACCAGTGCATGTGTTCCTGCCTCATCTATAATAAATGAATCGTGGTTTGTTCTTACTCCTGCAATGGAGTACTTCTATAAAAACAAACATCCGGAATACAAAACCATTCCCCCGCCTGCACCCGGCTGCACTGATGATAAGAGCATTGCGGTAATGGAATTTATTTATCCGACCCAAAGGGTGAAGATCTTTATTCCGAGGGATCAGACAGGACTGCTTACCAGGGTGATCACCGAGGTGGCACACCGGACTCCTTCAAAGAAAATTTTCTGGCATCTCGACAACAGCTACATAGCCACAACCAGGTTCATTCATCAGGCTGAGTTCCTTGCAGACACCGGGACTCATATACTGACAGCAGTGGATGAGGATGGGAATTCGATAAAGTGTTCTTTTGAGATAGTCGGAAAAAGATGATGGGGGAGATGGGGTGAGGGGCATAGCCGTCAACCTAAGAGAAACATAGTATAAATAGTTTGGGGCTGTAGAAAAAGTCACTTTAACCACCCCGTCATGCCCTTGCGGGCACGACACCCCTCCTTTGAAAAGGAGGGGAAAGTATTGATATTCAATACCATATATTTCTCCTCCTCTTCAGAGGAGGAGTACCCCGACGGCAAGTCGGGGGGAGGTGGTGGACTTTTTCTACACCCCCTGGCCGGGAGTATTGATTATCTGATATTTACAAGATTTTTCTCCCCGGCCGGGGTGGTTGATTTATTCATTTTATTTTTAACTTTATATCTATGAATATCAAAAACCTCTTCAACAGGAAGGTCCTTAAGTCTTTCAGAGCATCTCTTAGGAACAGATCCACTTCAGCTGAAGCAGCATTATGGGAGATGTTAAAATCAAAAAAACTTGATGTAAGGAAATTCAGAAGACAACATAGTATAGGTAATTACATAGTTGACTTCTGTTGCACTTCAGAAAAACTGGTAAATGCTTGATGGGAATCCACATAGTGAATATATTAAAATAGAAAAAGATAAAAAAAGAGATCAATTTATTAATCAACCACCCCGGCCCCGCCGTGCGGGGCCACCCCTCCTTCAAAAGGAGGGGAAATGAAGCAAGCTTAATTTCTGAACTTAATATTCAGTTTCCGGCTAAAATCCCTCCCTGTTTCCCAGATTCCTAATCCTTAGGTTGACGGCTATGGGGTGAAGGGGAGAATTGCTTGGAAAATATTACTTTTATACCCTTTATTTTATTAGTAATGAACCTCTCTCTTCTGAAGAAACTCCTTCCCGGTCTTATTCCGCTTTTCATCTTCATCCTTGCCGATGAGATTATGGGGAACCACAGTGGGTCTTTATGTGGCGCTGGCCTTTGGCGTCGGGGAACTCCTGTTTTACTTTATTAGAGATAAAAAAATCGACAGGTTTATTCTTCTCGACACCGGCCTCCTGCTTGTACTGGGAGTAGTTTCAATTGCCCTTGAGAATGATATTTTCTTCAAAATAAAACCTGCCCTCATAGAATTCATTTTGCTGGCAATTATTGCATTTTCGCTTTGGGGTCCTCGTAATCTGATAATGACGATGTCGGAGCGTTACCTGGGGGAGATGAAACTGGACGCAGCACAGGAAAAGGCAATGCGGATGAATATGATCGCAATGTTCTGGATAACCCTGGCACATATTATCCTGGTTCTTTATTCGGCTGAATATATGTCAAAAGAGGCCTGGGCATTTATAAGCGGAGGGTTGTTTTATATCTTTTTTGGGGTATATTTTGTAATCCTCTGGCTGATTAAACAGGTTAATATCAGGCGATTTCGTAAAGAAGAGTGGTTCCCAACGGTTGATGAAGAAGGAAAAATAACAGGAAAAGCACCTCGAAGCGTGTGTCATGATGGAAAGAGCAAGCTGCTTCACCCGGTTGTTCATCTTCATCTCTTCAACACACAGGGGATGTTATTTTTGCAGAAGAGATCCATGGATAAGGATATTCAACCGGGAAAATGGGATACCTCAGTAGGAGGGCACATCGGGTTGCAGGAGAAAATTGAGGATGCCCTTTCGCGGGAGGCAAAGGAAGAGCTCGGGCTCCGTAATTTTCAGCCTCAGTTCATAAATAAATATGTCTGGGAGTCATCACGGGAAAGAGAGCTTGTATTTTCTTTTGTAACTGTTTCTGAACATATTCCTGTCATAAATAAAAAGGAGATCTCGGAAGGCAGGTTCTGGACAATAGATGAAATAAAGAAATCCTTAGGCATAGGTATTTTTACTCCGAATTTTGAACATGAATTCGGCATGCTGGTGACCAGGCTGGCTACTTACCCCCCGACCCAGTGATTTGATCGACACCCCTGCCGGTAGATTTGATCGACCCCCCTGCCCCCATTGAGTGACTAGATAGCGAATTCCCCCCTTGAGGGGGGCAGGGGGCATAGCCGTCAACCTAAGAGAAGCATAGTACAAATAGTTTCCCCTCCTTTTCAAGGAGGGGTGGCCGGGAGTATTGATTATCTGATATTTACAAGATTTTTCTCCCCGGCCGGGGTGGTTGATTTATTCATTTTATTTTTAACTTTATGTCTATGAATAACAAAAACCTCTTCAACAGAAAGGTCTTTCAGAGCATCTCTCAGGAACAGATCCACTTCAGCTGAAGCAGCATTATGGGAGATGTTAAAATCAAAAAAAATTGATGGAAGAAAATTCAGAAGACAATACAGTATTGGAAGTTACATTGTAGACTTTTGTTGTCCTTCTGAAAAACTTATTATTGAGCTTGATGGCGATCACCATGGTGAATATTATAAAATAGAAGAGGATAAAAACAGGGATAAACATCTGGGGACTTTAGGATTCACTGTATTAAGGTTTGAGAACAGATTTGTATTCCAGGAATCAGAATATATTAGGAGTGAAATAAGGAAAGCTTTCAATAACAAAATAGAATAGACCTGAGAATATAATCAACCACCCCGGCCGGGGAGAAAGTTTTTGCAAATAACTGATTTTCAACAGTCCCGGCCACCCCTCCTTGAAAAGGAGGGGAAACTTCCGACACTGAAATTCATTCAAGGATGTGTATAAAATTTAGCTTCAAAAGGAGAGACTGCCCCCAGGGCGGCAGGGTGGTAAGTTTCTGATTAATTTGGTATTTTTACAGAACTAAAATTCATTTCAATGAAGAGAACAGTTTTTTCCTGGCTTCTTTTGTTTTCATTCAATTTTATTTTCGCACAGAATACTCAGCAAAATAATATTCTGCCTCCCCTTCCTGTTGATCCACAAATAATTCAGGATCAGGACGACATGACCTGGAATGATTATAAGCCAATACCTGGTAAAAACTGGGCCGATCCATCCCTTGTCCCTCAACGGAAATTCAGAATGGCTCTTGTGGCTGTCGACTTTTCCGATCAGCCTTTTGTGATAACTCTGCCGAAAAACTCCGACCTTTTCGGGAATCCTCAGATCGAACCGGTAAAAAGAGAAGATGTTCCCGGATTCTATTCCGACTTCTGGCTAAAACCTTCCGGTGTAAATCATGGCCAGACAATAAACGGCTACTGGATGGAACAGTCACGGGGGCAGTTTGGAATTGTATCTCTCGATCCTTATGGTCCTTACCGGATGCCAAAGAAACTGTGGGAATATGGGCTGAATGAATACAATCAAAATAATTCGACTCCCGACGGTTCGCGTGCCGGCAGCCGCATGGAGCCAGATGTTGATGCATTGTGGAAAGCGGCAGCTGGTGACCTTAAATCAAAATATGATGCTATTCTGAGGATCTATGCAGGATATGATGAAACCGGTGTATGGCAGGAGTTCGGAGAAATGAAATTTTTATCAAAAGAGACTATCCCGGCTGAATGGGGCAATCCCGATACGACAAAACCCCGCTGGGTGCCAACACGCTATGTGCCATGGACTTCCTGGAAAGCGGGGCAGATGCAATGGGGGCTATCATCAATCAGACAGGGAGAAAATTCCGGAACTATTACTCATGAGCTTGGCCATTTCGCTTTCAGGATTGGAGACAATAACAACAATCCTTATGTAAAACCATACAGGAGAGTAGGTTCCGGACCATGGGACATGATGGACAGAGGGTCATTCAACGGTCCCGGTGGTCCGCATAAACGATGGGTTGTTCCGGCAACGATGGGTGCCGCCATGCCTGCAGGCCTGATGCTAAGGAACAGGATGGAAAACGGATTTATTACGGAAAAACAGGTCCTGATCCTGAGCCGTGAAAAACTGGCCGGAACGGGTCCGGTGGTTGCAACGATCACGGCAAGGGCCGTGGAACCATTTCCCGGAACATATGCCGGCATAATTGTCAGGCTTGACGGCCCTGATCCAAAGGACAAAACACCTGTGGACGACCCTGCCGTAAATCCGCTCTCGCCGGGTATTCCAAATTATGATTTCTATTCTGTTGAGGTGGTGCAGAGACTGGGCTATGATTCTTTTTGCCCCGATAACGGAGTGCTTCTGGCAAAGAATAAAGACAAGGAGAGCAGGAACGGTGGAATTAACGGATTTAATTGTTTTAACTGGGTGATAGATGCCCATCCCGAAGACATTAATAAGGTTGATTATATCAGACCCGATGGAACTCCGGTTATGAGGACAGTTGCTGATTACCGGCAGCTTAATGATGCCCTGTTCCATGCCGGCCTCAATTCCGGAAGTCAGTTTGAATGGACCGATGAACCTAATCGACTTCATTTTTATATAATTGATCTTCAGAAAAATGGCGACGGAATACTTATGTATAAGATCGGCGTCAGGTCGCTCGACGGCAAACCGGCGTCCGGAAACAGCATTGACCTTACTCCTCCGGCCAATAATAAAATGAACGGCACTTCGGGATACTTCACTTTCCGGGTAAGCGCCCGGCCATCAGCAAAGGCTGACCCGGGAAATGATATTTACCGGGTATCAGCGACAGTGAACGGCAATGGCTGGAATGCACAATTATTGTACAGTCTGGTTTCGTATAAACCAGGGGAGACAGGAAAGATTGACGTATTTCTCTCTCACGAAAAATCTTCTTCCAGATCTGCTGAAGTGACGTTGACATTAAAGTCGGAGAGTGATCCTTCAAAAATAGTTGTTTCATCGTTTAAGGTCGGGTTATAAATCATGGAAACACGAATTACCAGAGACAAGCAGGAGATTTATAGTTTTCTTTCTAAAAATCCTGGTCTTCAGCTTTATGCTATCGGCGATCTGGATGATTTTTTCTTTCCTTTTACAACCTGGTATGCACTTCACGATAATGGAGAAATTCAGTCAATTGCACTACTGTATGGCGGAATGACTCCCTCAACACTCTTATTGTTCTATGAAAAAGATCCCGCGTATCCGAAAGAGCTTCTGACCTCAATCAGGAAATTGCTGCCGGAAAAATTCAATGTTCATCTAAGTCCGGGCTTAATAGATCTTTTTGGTAAGGAAAATATAATAGAAACCTACGGAAATAACTACAGAATGATCCTTACCGGTGAGCCGGAGATAATTGCGGATGATAACATCAGACGACTGACAATGGATGATCTACCGGCAATAACCGGCTTGTTTAAAATAGCATATCCGGAAAACTGGTTCGACAGCAGGATGGTTGAAACAGGAAAATATTTCGGATATTTTGATGCGGGGATGCTGACCGGTATTGCAGGGATCCATGTTTACTCACCCGAATACCGTATTGCGGCTCTCGGGAATATTACGACGCATCCTGATTTCAGGGGAAGAAAAATTGCCAGCAAACTCACCTCAACACTTTGCTCGGACCTGAAGAATTCAGTTGACATGATCGGGCTTAATGTGAAATCTGATAATAATGCTGCGATTAAATGCTACCGGAATATCGGTTTTGAGATCAGAAGCTCATATGATGAATGTTATGTGAGGAATGTTCCATCGTATTGAGCATACCTCCCGGAAACTTTTTAAATTTGAAGTCTGATAAAACTTACACCGTAAGAATTGGACAAGCATTGTTTCAATAATAATAAGACTATTTTCATTTTAAATCCGAAAGCCGGGATTGTCGGGATTTCAAGATTTGTAAAGTTGCTTGAAAAATATAAAAATGAGTTCGATTACTGTACCTTCTCCAATATTGATGCGTTCCGTAATTTCATTAAATCGGGGAAGGACAAATATGATACATTTATTGCTGCGGGAGGGGACGGAACCGTTAACAGCCTTGCATGTGAACTGATTGATTCGGGTAAGATACTCGGGGTCCTTCCGATTGGTTCGGGAAACGGATTTGCAAGGGAGATGGGATTCAGGAAAAGACTCCGGTCACTCATTAAGGACATAAGGGCAAAAGAATCTTTCAAAATTGATGTTCTGTATATCAATGACAGACCCAGCATTAATGTCTCAGGGATAGGGCTTGATAGTCTGGTAGCGCATGAATTTCAAAATTTAAGCCGGCGTGGTATATGGAATTATGGCCTTTCCGCGCTGAAAGTTGTGAGCCGGATTAAACCTTTTAATGTTTCAATAAGCTTCGATAATAATAAAATAAAAGACCAGTTTTTTATGGTTTCGGTGGCAAATACACGCCAGTTCGGCAGTAATGCATTTCTGGCACCAATGGCATTACCTGACGATGGAAAATATAATCTTGTGCTTGTAAGACCATTCCCGAAGATCCTGACACCATTTTTTGTTATAAGGCTTCTTACAGGAACACTGAGGGAATCGAAATATGTTAAATATTTTGAATCTGAGAATCTGGTTCAGATCCGGTCTGAAGAAAAACGGGGCCATATTGACGGGGAACCTGTTATGCTTGATGATACGATATCGGTAAGCATGAAGAAGAACTCTCTCAGGATCTTAAAGTCCTCTTTTAATAACAGGATACGGGTTGAGAGGCCGACATAGCAGTCAACCTGAGGAATATAGAACACCATTTCCCCTCCTTTTGAAGGAGGGGTGGCCGCAACAGGCAAATGATCAATGTATGGCAAAGGCTTTTTCGCGGCCGGGGTGGTTGATTAAAATTTCACTACAATTTTATTTAGGACTGCTCGATTTGTTGAAGAGGTTTTTGTTAATTATAGACTTAAAATTAAAAATTAAAAGGATAAATCAACCACCCCGGTCGGGGAGAAAATCTATGCAAATAACTGAGATTCAACTGCCCCGGCCACCCCTCCTTGAAAAGGAGGGGAAACGGTTTTGAACTAAGCCCCTCTTAAGTTGACGGCCTTGAAGGAGGATTTGGAGATAAAAAGAAATTTACGAATCTTTGAGCGGGGGATCTTGAAAAGCATAATTATAATAAATCTTAATATCATCAAAATTATGAAAACAAAAATTCTGTTACTGGTTTTTGCATTAATGAGTTCGGGTATATCATTTGCACAGGAAGCTCCTGAGCATGCCGATAAAATACAGGAGGCTGCACATAACCAGGCTGTTAAGGAAAACAAAAATGTTATGATCGTCTTTCATGCCTCGTGGTGTGGCTGGTGTAAAAAGTTTGATGCATCAGTAAATGATCCGTTGTGCAAGGATTTCTTTGAAAAGAGTTTTGTTATTAAGCACCTTACTATCCTTGAGAACGGGGATATGAAGAAACTTGAGAATCCGGGAGCTCTGGAATTATTTGAGAATAATGGTGGAAAAGGACAGGGAATTCCCTATTTTCTGATCTTCGATAAATCAGGAAAACTTCTTGCTGATTCAAGAATGATTTATGCCGGCGGCGGGGCAGATGCAAAACTTAGAAATATGGGATGTCCTGCTCAGGATGAAGAGGTTGCCGCTTTTATTGGAATATTGAAGAAGACTTCGAAAATCACGGATAAAGAGGCAGCCGCAGTCACCGAAAGATTCAAAAAGAATAAGAGCTGAAGACCGGGACAATCAGTGATCAGATCTCATTTCAGTCCCCGTTTTTCGAGGCGCCGTATCAGCCAGTAATTAACTATCCCAATACAGATCATTGCTGCTATAAAGAGCGGATAGGCAATTTTCCAGTTTGAGGGACCGGTCATCATCGACCATTCTGACATACCCCCAATACTTGCAAGAAAGGTAAGCGGCATAAAAATAGTTGCAATAAGCGTTAGCCTCCGCACAGAGGAATTGGTTTCGTTCGACGCTTTAGTCATCAGGTTATTGAGTAATGAGGTATAAAGCTCCATAAGGCTGGTAACAATTTCACGGTATGTCTCGGTTAGTTCAAGGAATTTCGCCAGGTGATCATAAATATCACGAAAATGGAATACGGCCTTTTCTCCGATAAAAGGACAATCCATGCGGCAGATCTTGACAAGTATCTCTCTCTCATGAAACAGACTTTTCCGCAGGGAAAGCAGATATCTTCTTAACCGGACCAGTTCGCCAGGATTAAATTTCCCGGGAGTGGCAAGTAAAAATTCCTCTGCTTCTTCGAGTTCATCTTCCATAGTTTCGATCGCGTGGAATTTCTGATCCACAATATGGTCCATAATGACATGCATCAGAAATGCAGGTCCTTTTCTGACATTTTCAAGCTCAAACTCAATAATGCGCTCGATGCCGTTCATCGGTTTCCGTTCTTCAGAATGGTACCCGCTAACTGTAATCAGGTAATTTTCACCGATAAACATATCCACTTCATCGATATAAAGAGTCTTTTCTTTATAAGCGAATGCGTTAAAAATTATAAAGGTGTTCTTTGGGAAGTGTTCAATTTTCGGAACCTGTTTTTCATCCATGCAGTCTTCAATTGAAAGAGGATGCAAACCAAGTGTATCCATCAAAGAAGAAAGATCCTCTTTTGTTGGTTCGAAAAAATCAAACCAGATAAATCCTCCCTCCTTTAGCGACATCATAGCTTTCTCTGCTGAGCCAGTATTATAGAATATTCCTTCCGGGGAAAAATGGTAAAATTTGGATTCGGACATGGGATGTGTTTTTAAATAGATTCGTTTATATCAGCGAATTTACAAGAAAAGTTACAAGTGAGCTAAAGTTTGGAGTGACTAAAGTTGAAATCCATAACTCTAGTCACTTTAGTCACTTTAGTCACTTTAGTCACTCTTTCAAATCCTTGAACTTAAAATTTTCTCATGTGTTATCTTAAAAAGAAGCTTCATTTAACCATGAATAACGCAATATATAACTTCAAAGAACCAGCCAATGAACCGGTGCAGAATTATCTGCCGGGAAGCAGGGAGAGGATAGCCCTCGAAAAAGAGCTGGAAAGGCAATTCAACACTGTTACTGATATTCCCCTGATAATCGGAGGTAAGGAAGTGCATACCGGAAAAACAGGGCACATTGTTATGCCGTCTGATCATGGACACATTTTAGCCACCTACCATATAGCCTCCGAGGAGGATGTAGCAAATGCCATACAGGCTGCTCTTGATGCAAAAGAATGCTGGATGATCCTTTCGTGGATTGAACGGGCAGGCATAATGATAAAAGCCGCTGAACTTATCTCGAAGAAGTACAGATATCTGATAAATGCGGCAACCATGCTTGGACAGGGCAAGAATGTGTACCAGGCAGAAATAGACGCTGCGTGTGAGGTGATAGATTATCTCAGATTCAATGCGCATTTTGCTTCCCTGATATACAGGGAACAGCCTCTCTCAGATAATCAGAGCATAAACAGGCTTGAATACCGTCCGCTTGAAGGATTCATTTATGCCGTTTCACCTTTCAATTTCACTGCCATTGCATCAAATCTCAGCACAAGTGTTGCCCTGATGGGAAATACAACTGTCTGGAAACCGGCGACAACTTCCCTCCTTTCCAACTATTACCTGATGAAAACTCTCCAGGAAGCCGGACTCCCCGATGGTGTGATAAATTTTGTTCCAGGTTCCGGGTCCCTTATCAGTAGTGTCGTTTTAAAGAATAAGAACCTTGCAGGAATTCATTTTACGGGGTCAAATGCTACCTTTAACACTATCTGGAGACAAGTCTGTGAAAATCTCACAACATATCGTTCATACCCTAAGCTGGTTGGAGAAACCGGTGGCAAGGATTTCATCTTTGCACATAAATCTGCCAGCCCCCTTGAGCTTGCTACAGCTATTGCCAGGGGTGCATTTGAATACCAGGGACAAAAATGTTCAGCAGCATCGAGGGCATATATCCCAAAGTCTCTCTGGGAAGAGACCAGGTCACTTCTTTTAAGGCAGGTATCGGAAATGAAGATCGGAGATGTTATGGATTTCGGAAACTTTATTAATTCAGTAATTGATGAGGCCTCTTTTGATAAAATAATGAAATATATTGAACAAGCCCGAAAATCTTCTGATGCTGAAATAATTTTCGGGGGAAACGGAGATAAGTCAAAAGGCTACTTTATTGAACCAACTGTAATCCAGGCCCGCGATCCTCATTTCATTACAATGGAGGAAGAAATATTTGGTCCGGTTATGACAATCTTTGTTTATGATGATGACAAATTTGAAGAGACTCTAAGGCTCTGCGATGAGACCTCCCTTTATGGTCTTACCGGTTCAATTTTCAGTAATGATAAATATGCCATGGTGCAGGCTTGCAGAATTTTACGATATGCTGCAGGTAACTTTTATATAAATGATAAACCCACTGGTGCTATGGTCGGTCAGCAACCCTTTGGCGGATCAAGGGCTTCCGGCACAAATGATAAAGCAGGAAGTTATCTCAATCTCGTCAGGTGGGTTAGCCCCAGGACAGTTAAAGAGACGCTTATTCCTGCTACAGACTTCAGGTATCCCTATATGGGATGACTCCCCTCCTTTTCAGGGGATGGGGAGTCAATAAAGTCAGAGTTCAAAAGTATCAGTGCAAGGCAAACTTCACGGGGACCCTCAAATTAACATCCACTGCTTTGCCGCCTTGTTTGCCTGGTTTCCAGTCGGGCATGCTGCCTATAACCCTTTTAGCTTCAGCATCAAGTAAAGGATTGACAGGTTTGATAACCGTTACATCCATAATTTTTCCATTCTTGCTGACCAGAAATTCCACCAGGACCTCACCGGTAATACCTTTCTTAGCTGCTTCCGGCGGGTACTTCACATTTGCAAGCAACCATTCTGACATATCTTTTCCTCCTATGAACTGAGGAAGCTCTTCAACTGCCACATAACCTCCTTTTTCAGTTTTCATTACGGGCTGTTTCTGCTGGCTGCCATCTTTTGATTTTGATTCAGCATTTCCCTTTGAATTAGTTGGTGGTGGCGGAGGAGGAGGGGGAGGCGGGGGATTATTTGCTCCGCTGTAATTAATGGTATCTCTTACCATTTGAATTTTCAGATTGGAGGCGTTATCAGACTTTACCATCTTGCTCTTGAATCCGACAAATGATACAGCAAGAACGGCATCTGCAGGTATCCCTGTCAGTTTGAATTCGCCATTAATATCCGTAGAAGTGCCTATTGTTGTGCCTTTCACAACTACAAAAGCACCGGGCAATGACTCCCCGTTCTGCTGAACCACTTTGCCCCTTACCTCTTTTTGCTGGAAGCCGGCCGGCATAACTGATGGAGAAACTGAATTCCCGGTTGCAGGCGGACTTTTGTATTCAGGCTTTGCAAATGCATAAAGGACAATTGCAAAGAGAGGAAGAATCAGAAAAACTTTCATCTTCCTGTAGGGTGAACTGGTTATATTTTTCATCATGTTAAATCTTTTTTTGTTAAGTGAATAATTAAAAGAATTCGCAAGACTGACGACAGGAGCGCCGACAATCTGGTTTAAAAGAGCCGCTTTGTAAATCGCCGGATCAGATGTCCGCTGCAGCGCCACCTCATCGGCTAGATATTCATGGTTTTGCCTGATGAACCGGATATAGATCCAGATCATTGGGTTGAACCACTGCAAAATACACAGCAACTCGGCAAGCACCAGGTCAACCCAGTGCATCTGACGGATATGAACCAGTTCGTGATTCAGGATCTCCTTTGTTTCAATGTCTGTAACTGAAGGATTGACAAACACATAGGAGAAAAATGAATAGGTAGGAGCATAGCCGGCAGATCGGATCAGCTTAACAGGATGAGAGTGGATTATCTCAGCCTTTTTAATTGTTTTAAGAACTGATCTGCTTTGTTTTATTATCATATATGTAAAAAACAATACACCTGAAATATAGAGGATCATCAGAAGTGTTCTGACATCCGGAAAGCCGGTACTCACTTCCTTATATCCGGTTACGGCAGCATTGCCGGTCTGGATGTTTGCGACAGATGGCAAATCAATAGAATAATGTACGGTTATAAGGGGAAAGAAAAATGAGACCAGGATCCCTGAGATAAGGAAATACCTGTTTAAGCTGAAAAACCTCTCATTTCTTAAAAACAGAATGTATACCAGTGCAAAACCGGAAAGCCATATGACAGACTTGATCAGATAAGTTGCGAATGCTTCCATTACTTTCTTTTTTTATCTTTTGACAATTCCTTTTTAGTATCCTCCAGCAGCTCTTCAAGTTCCTTCATGGTGAGATCCTTTTCCCTCACAAAGAATGAAGCCATTGCGGGGAAGGAGTTATTGAAATAGCCCTCCATGAGGCTGAACAGCTGGCTTTTTGAGTAGTCGCTTTTTGAAACCAGCGGATGATAAAGGTGAACATTACCATAAGCTTTATGCCCTACATAACCTTTCTTCTCGAGAATTCTCAGTACTGTCGATACGGTATTTCGGACCGGTTTCGGTTCGCTGAAACTGTCGCGGATATCCTTTACGAGACCATGTTTCATGTCCCATAAGATCTGCATTACCTGTTCCTCTGCTTTTGTCAGTTGCATGGTTTTTTTATTAATTATGGCTTTACGGCTTTACGGCTTTAAGGCTTTAAGGTTTGAGCCTGTAACGCTGTGACGCCTTGATGCCGTCGTGCCTTTTAGTCAATCCTTCACTGCAAATATATGACTATTTTTATAGTCATGCAACTATTTTGCAATAAAAATGACTATTTTTTTAGTCGTTTTCTATATGGGCCTGAATTTGTGGATGTTAGGGAGGTTGTTCTGATAGGTTAGAACCCCCCTACCCCCCTGAAGGGGGGTGAATCCATACTGATCTATCTGATTTGTAGGTATTCACCCCCCTTTAGGGGGGCGGGGGGTGAAACTCCCAGCAAAGCGAAGTCTCCCGACTTCGCTTAAGACAAAATGAAGTCTCCTACGGCGAAGTCAGGAGACTTCGCCGTGCAGTCCCAAAGAACATAATCTCAGCCTGGATTTCAAAATCAAGAATTTTGATTAATTTGCATCAATAAATTTTTAAATATCAGGATATGAAAAAAGGAATTGTTTTTTTATCTATATGCGTCGGTATAATGCTCTCACTTCCATCTGCCGGACAGAAGCTGAACACACTTTCCAAAAAGGAGAAAAAAGCCGGATGGATCCTGCTTTTTAACGGGAAGGACTTTAGCGGCTGGCGACAGTGCAATGGCACCGAAATGCCAAAAAACTGGGTCCTTGAAGAGGGTGCTATGAAAGTATTTACAGGTGAGGGTAAGAAACCGGGGCAAGGGGCTGACGGCGATATAATATATGCTGCAAAAAAATTCAAAAATTTTGAGCTATCCGTTGACTGGAAGACGAGCAAAATGGGAAATTCAGGTATATTTTTCTCTGTCAGGGAGGTCCCGGGTCAGCCGATATACTATGCTGCTCCTGAAATTCAGATCCTTGATAATAAAGATGCAACTGACAATAAATTAGCGAGCCATCTGGCCGGATCGCTTTATGACATGGTCGCCGCCGATCCGAAAACTGTAAAGCCTGCAGGCGAATGGAATACTATTGTAATCCGCATGAAAGATGGAAAAGTAACTCATATTCAGAATGGTGTGAAAGTTGTTGAGTATGAAATGTGGACTCCTGCCTGGGACGAGATGGTGGCAAAAAGCAAATTCAAAACGTTTAAGGGCTTTACAGAAGGAATTGACAAAGTGGGATATATCGGGTTGCAGGATCATGGATATCCGACCTGGTTCCGGAACGTAAAGATAAGAGAGTTGTAAAAGCGGCATGCGGCATGCGGTGTGCGGTGTGCGGCGTGCGGTGCAGGGTACAGGTTTGAGGGATCAATTCCCCTCCTGGGAGGGGTTAGGGGTGGGTTGTTGGTTGCAGGTTCCAGAAGAAACCCACCCCTGACCCCTCCAGGGAGGGGAACCTGTGCAAATCACACTGCAATTCGAACGCCGGACACCAGAAAATATTAATATTTCATACTAAAACTCAATTATTATGAATAAATTTTTATTCCCGGCAATTCTTCTTTCCATAGTATTGATCAGCTGCAACAGCCCGTCATCGAAGAAGACCACTCTTTCTCACGAACAGATGATGGCTAATGCCACCCGTTCGGAGAAAAACGGATGGATAGTTGTTCATCTTCAGGGATCGCCTGAAGTAATAGGATATCAGCATGGATACCTGCTTGCTAATGAAATAGTCGACCTTCGGGGAGCAATGGGGATGCTTAACTTCAAAACCACCGGCAGAAACTGGGAATTTTACCGCAAAGAATCTGCAAGACTCTTCTGGGATAAGACTGCAGAGGAATATCAGAAAGAGATAGATGGTATCGTTTCAGGAGTTGACGCAAAACTTGGTGCCGGCAAAATTGACAGGATGGATATTATCGCCATGAATGCTATCCTTGAAATGTCGTGGTATTATGTCCCGTGGCTTGATAATCAGAAAAATCCCACTCCTCCCGGCCACTGCAGTGCTATTGCCGCAACCGGTTCATGGACAAAAGACGGGAAAATTGTAATGGCCCATAATAACTGGGTTGAATATGTTATAGGAGAACGTTGGAATATAATTCTTGATATTATTCCCGAAAAAGGAAACAGGATTGTGATGGATGCTCTTCCGGGATTCATTCACAGCGGTGATGATTTTTATATTAACAGCGCCGGCCTTATCGTTACAGAAACGACCATCACTCAATTCAAAGGGTTTGATACAACCGGAGTCGCGGAATTTGTCCGTGCACGTAAAGCTATTCAGTACTCAGGCTCAATTGATGAATGGGTGGCTACTATGAAGGAGAAAAATAATGGCGGTTATGCAAACGACTGGCTGATAGGCGATAATAAAACCGGGGAAATTGCCAGACTGGAACTTGGATTGAAAAACCAGTCACTTGAACGAACCAAAGATGGCTATTTTGCAGGGGCAAATTTCCCGGTTAATGAAAAGCTGATAAAAGAGGAGACAACTTATGATCCTTCTAATCCAGGCACTTCACCAAATGCACGTAACCTCCGCTGGGAATCTTTGATAAAGGATAGTAAAGGGAAAATTGATGTGGATGCTGCCATGAAATTCATGGGTGATCATTATGATTCATGGCTTAAAAAAGATATCGCATCGGGCCGGACACTTTGCGGACATATAGACATGGATGGCATTGGTGTTCCTGAGTCAGGCTGGCCGCTGTTCGCAGCTGCAGGCGCTGTTCAGGCAAAAGCTACCGACAGCAAACTGGCTTCCGAAATGACTTTATGGGCCATAATAGGTCATCCATGCGGTGAGCCTTTCATAGCAAAGGATTTTCTGACCGCGCATCCAGAATATAACTATCAGAAGGAGTATTTGCGTGATATGCCCGGAGAGAAGTGGACGTTGTTCGGAAAAACAGCAAAGTAGCCTGAGGTAATCAAACAATTAAACATTTTGCTTCATGCAGGTCTGGTACCATGAATTATACGAACTCAGAAACCTTTTTGAATCAGTCAAAGGACAGTTTCCTGATGTTGATAAAGAGGTGGAACAGCTTTTCAGGACCAACGATGCTAATGTTATTATGCTTTACTCAAGGAGGTGTCTGGAAGTTATCATAAAAGATCTTTGTGAAAGTGAATTACACAGGCCCCGAAAGACTGAGCCTTTAAAAGGAATTATTGATAAACTGAATAAAGAAGAAAAAGTTCCTTCGCATATTATCACTTCAATGGATCACTTAAACAGTTTATCGAACTATGGCACTCATCCAAAAGATTTTGATCCCGAACAGGTAAAGCAAGTATTGAGCAATCTCGCAATAACTTTAAGATGGTACAAAAAATATAAAGATACCCGGACCGGATGGAAATTAAAACGAGTAGAAGTATCTGAAAACAAACAATCTGAAATTACCGTAAATACTCGTTATAATTCTTTTCCCAGGATCAACAGGCAAATGGGCGGCTTTCCGAAATCTATATTATCCGGAATTAGAAAATACTTTTTTACTATTTTAATAATTGCTTCATTAATTGCATTATTATTAAACTGGAAAGGGCTGACAGATTTCATTGGAATTGGAAACTCAAAAAGGGAAGAATCAAAATTGCATGTAGAATACGCTCTGACATGTTTTAAAAAAGGTGATTACGAAGGAGCAAAGGCTGAATTGAAACTTGCATTAACAAGCGATCCGAAATACTCATACGCCTGGAGTTCATTGGCAGCGGTGAATGTCAAACAGGGCAATCTTGACCAGGCAATCCTGGAAACTATAGAAGCCATTAAATTTGATCCTGAGAATCATGAAGCTGCTTTTAATATTGCTTTTGCTCTTGAAGACAAACAAGATCATACCCAGGCGATAGAATGGTATTTAAAAGCAATTAAGATTAATCCATCATTTGTTCCTGCATATAGTGCCCTTGGTAATTTATACAATAAGCTTAATCAACCTGTCGATGCAATACTTGTCCTGAATCAGGCCAGGGGAAAAAATTCTGGTTCAGAATATAAATACCTGATATATAAAAATCTGGGTAATGCTTTCAGACTGCAAAACCAGGAAGATTCAGCCATAAAATACCTGGAGCTTTCAAGAAATATTGAACCACGGGTAGCTGAAACAAATCTCTATCTTGCCAAAGTCTATGAAACCACCGGACAAATTACAAAGAGCATTGACCTTTGGCAGAAATATATTGAACTTGAGACGGATACAATAAAGATTATCGAAGCCAAAAAGCATTTAAAGGAAATTACCATCAAACACCTGAAGGAGATAATAAAATAGTTCTATCTTATCAGTACTATTTTTCTTACCATTTCCACATTACCTGTATGGAAATGCACGATATAGGTTCCCTCAGGGACAAGACTTCCGTTATTATTATTACTATCCCAGATCACTGTATACCGTCCTGTTTGCATAGTCTTGTCAATAAGAGTGCGTACTATCCCACCATTAATATCATAAACCCTTACCAGTACCTTTCCAAAGTCCTCCGCTTTATCAGCTATCTCATAATTAATAACAACAGATTTGCTGAATGGGTTTGGATAGATGTCCCCAAGCCTGGATTCTGATATCAAATTATCATCCGGTTGAATGAAATCAGCAAGGTAAGATTCTATTGTGGCAGACTTGGTCCCTTTCAGTTGAGAGATAATTGCATTGGCTGCATCAACTAAAGCTTTACACTGTGCAGTGGAAATTTTACGGGAATTCCCCAGCGCTTTTATCTTGTTGGTATATGCTTTCAAATTATTTATTGCCGTACTGGTTTCGCCATTGGAAAGATTTTTCAATGCATCATTCAATTTTTTAATCAGATCCTGAGCATCTTTTGCAGACATGGTCCCATTATTAATCATATTCTGAATGGTGGTAATTATATCTCCGATGGCTCTGGCCGGATCGATTGGGCCGCAACAAAGCTGAACAGAACTTACTCTTCGTTTAGCAGGATCAAGTTTATCTCCATCTATGAAATAAAGTATATCAGATTTTGCATTCATTACCATGCCTTGAGGTAAAACTCCAACAGGAATGGTACTATCCAGAAGCAGGGTAAATCCGGAAGTGGTTGAGCCGCCAGAAGTTCCTGTTCCTCCAGGTGTAAGCCGATATACCAGGATATTATTTCCCCTGATATCTGCAACATAGACAAACATATTATCGCCGCTCATCACCACATCGGAGACCTGTGTTCCCGTTGGTACGTTGGCCACCACTGCATCGCTGTAATCCCCGTTTTCGGGATGCAGGTTTACAACAAGCAGGCTACCCTCCTGGGTCGATACAATTGCAAAACCGGCATCCGGTGTAATATCAGCATCAACAGTCTTAGTGCCGGTTGGGACATTGGCAGTAACGCTGTTATAATGCTGATCTTTTGGATCGGAACAGACAATCTTCAGTCCGAAATCACCTGTAACCAGCACCATTGTAGCATCAGGTGTGATCACAACATTCCCACTGTTTGTACCTGTAGGCACATTTGCCACGACATGGTCAAATCCTCCGCTGGCAGGATCGGTATCAATCATATACAGATTCTGTGAAAAGGAATTGGCAACATATACCCTCTTCCCGTCAGGGGTAACAGCTATGCCATATGGTTCAATTCCAACTTTGATCCGCTTGATTTCTTTTTTTGTCGACAGATCAATCACTGAAACGTCCTGCGAGTAGAAGTTAGTGACATATGCCCGCTTTCCGGAAGGATCAATGTCAATTTTCATAGGTGTCTGACCCACATTTATTTTTGTTGGCCCGGTATATACAAAATTACCAAGAGGAATGACAGAAAGAGTATTTTCAGTTGGATTTGTAACATATGCAAATGTTCCCACGGCTTCGGTTCCGAGATCACTGTCATGTGTTGACTTGGTTCCTATTTCTGAATTTACAGTTACGTACTCACAGGGATCGTAAGACTGAGGAATAAGATCAAAATGCATCGTATTATCTGCCTGAATCCCTTTTACTGAAACAGATACGGGTCCTGTCATCGCAGCATTTGGTACCTTAACCAGAAGAGAGGCAAGATCTGCCCTTTTGACTACAGCCTTTATCCCCGTAAAATCAACTATGTTGTTGACAGGATTGGGATCAAAACCCGTTCCTGAAATTGTGATCAGGGAACCTGCTACTGCGGCCGGTGGATCGATATAATAAAGATGAGGCACAAGAATTCTGTTTGAAGTGGTAAATGTAGTAATTGACGCTTCAAGCAGAGGCAAAACCGGAACAGAGACATCTTCTATCCCGGTTGTAATCTCTATTGTATATATTTTGTTAAAGTCGAGGTTTGCTTCCGGCCTGAAAACAACACGCGAATTTTCATTCAGGAATTCGTAGGCTCCGGTTACAATAGTGTTGCCTGAGAGTAGTCTGAATGTTGAAGAATTAACTGAATTCGGATTTACTGGTTCACTGAAGTCTACCACCACAGGTGTATTCACCGTGACACCTGTCTGATCTTTACCAGGCCCAATATACTTGATCGATGGATTAGCCGCCAACAGAGTTGTGAATGTCCTCAATCCGGAATTCGAAAGAGGATTTGATGAAAGATCTTTTATCCCATTTGTTAATGTAATTGTATAAAGTTGTCCCTCTTTCAGGCTGCTCCACGGGGCATAGGTAAATGTTGTATAATCGTCATTCCAGCTTAATGTGCCGTCCACGGTTTTTTCTCCGCCCTGGGAATCTGTATAGCTTATCGTAAAGCCACTCTCAACAGAAGTGGTATTCATTGGTTCTGAGAAAGAGAGAATGATTTTATCTGTTACAAAAACATTCGTAGCTCCGGCCGCCGGTATTGATTCCATTAACTTTGGAGGTGTATTGTCTGCCGGAATTGTTGTAAAGATTACCGGTGTAAATGGCTCTAAACCGTTACCTTTCATATCCTTCACTCCATCGGTGATGTTAAGTGAATATGCTGTGCTATACTTCAAAGCTATATCCGGATCGAACAGGACGATATTGCCTGCAAGTGTGGTGAAACTTCCCGTGAATTTTGTGCCCGCCGAATCGAGATAGCAGGTTGCATCTGTCAATGTAGCCATATCCATACGCTCGGAGAAGGTGATGACAATATTCGACAAAACATTCATCAGGTTCCCTGAAACATCTGTTGCTTTGGCAGACAGCACCTTTGGATGTGTCTTGTCTAAATTTGTTATCAGATTTATGTCCGGAGTATTATGCCCTCCATTTACAGTTACAAATGAGGAAAGCTCATTTGATTCATCAGCAACATCTGTAGTATTATAAAACTCACCCGGGAAATCTGTATAGATTGTATTGCTATAAACATATGAGCTTACATTTCCGGGTTTCAGATAATGTACCCTTTTACTCCCGTCAAGCGGTTCAATGAAAATGTTATATGAACCGGGTAACAGACCCGGGACGAGATATTCACCATTGGCATCACTGTATGAATGAATAGTATCGTGAGTAGCTGTATTAATTGCCAGTACCAGAGCCCCGGCCACAGGTTCTACCGGAACCGGATAATTTGCATCACCAAAATAACCATTCCTGATTTTGCCGGAGATTGAACCAAAAGTTGTGTTGTATGTCGCTCCCGGGTAGCGATAGCCTGCCCAGGACTTATCATCCTGTTCGAGTGTTCTGACTTTGGTCCCTTTATCCAGCATGTAGAACATCGTGGAATTGGCCACCCCCGTATGATTTAATCCCAGAACATGCCCGATCTCATGGGTTATTATGCTCTGAATATCATAAAAGTTTCCAGGTCCGACACCGATATCAGATTTGGCAAAGGCTGGATTTACAACAATGTCCGCATCAATTATCTCAGCGACATTGCTGGTTGGAGAGAGCCTCAGTGTTTTTGCAGCAACTGCTATAATACCGGGAGTGAGATCGAATTCGTCGTCGGTGAATGTGACAAGGTTGATACCGTCAGACATCCTGGCATGATTGACCGGAGTAGTGCTATTATTTTCGAACCTGATACTGGCAGTTGTGATAGCATTCCATGTGGCGAAGGAACTTGCAACGGCAGCGATGTCGCTACCATCAGTTATCCTGTCCACTCCGGCCTCATTTGTTCTGAAGGTTAATGGCCAGCTGGCAGTCGGGATTATCTGGTCCCTGAATCCGCCAATTGATCCCGAGAATTCTGATGTGTTGCCCTGCGGGTCAGTTGCAGTTGCAGTGATAACAGTTCCCCAGGAGCTGAATATTGCGAGAGATTTGTCGAAGGTTATATTTCCATCTGTTCCGGTCACAACAGTATCTGAACCAAGGAATTTCTGTCCTTCCCCGTAACCTGATTCATCAGCTACCTTGCTGGCAAAAAATTGCAAAATATATTCAGTGTTTGGTGTGCTGTTAAGTCTTCCACTGATATCAACTTTCCCGGGACTGAATTTGACAAGATCAAGGACTGGGAAGTTCTGGAGTTTATTAGGACCATCATCAATATCCCCCAAATCATTTGCAGTTACTGCATCAGCATTCAGGTTAATTCCGAGTCCCTTATTGGAATAAATTGAGTTAGCAGTTATTGAATTATTTATAGTCCCATCACGAATAATAGAAATCCCCGATCCACTGTTAAAGGCAATAATATTTCCTTCGCCGGAATTAATTCCACCAACAATAGTATTTGTTGTAACAGAAGAGATAGAGACTCCATTACCTGAATTTCCTAAAGCAACCTGACCAGAGGCATCAACACCTATAAAATTACCTTTCATGGTATTTGCATGTGCGCTATTTTGAAATGATACACCATCACTTCCATTTGAAGATATTACATTTCTTTCATTCAAATTTGCGCCACCAATAATGTTTTCACTGCCACCTGCAATGTACAATCCATATCCTTTGTTCCCTAAAGCCAATTTTCCTGAGACATCCACTCCTATGTAATTACCTAAGAAAGAATTTCGCGAGCTTGCGTGACTAAAGACACCGTTGCCATTATTTCCGGAAATAATATTTCGTTCAGCAATAGTTGTACCACCAATTATACTTTCACTACTTTCTATTGACAAATAAATTCCGGAACCATTGTTGCCCAGAGCAGTTGTACCATTAATGTCGGTTCCAATGTAATTTCCTGCAATTTTGTTTCCTTTGAAATTACCATTGATAGAGATGCCAAACCTATTGAACCTATTGATCACAACTCCTTTTATCACACAATTATCAGCATTAATAGTTAATCCATTAGATTGTGAACCTGCATTTGTTCCATCAAGTTCAATCAACAGCTTTGATTTAGAAGCATCAGAGCCAGGCTGAGAGAATCCATCTATTACAACTGTTTCAGTAATTGCAGGAAGTGGTGTAAGGGGCTTAATTGTATATGGCCCCGTCCCCCGGATGTTGAATGCAATTATATCCATTCCCGGATTTGAATTGGTAGATTCCAGAGCTTTCCGGAAACTTCCCACGCCATTGTCGGAAACATTGGTAACTATTAAAGGATCATTGATACAACGTATCGAATAACCTGCATTTTTATGTCCTCCCAATCTGTCCAGACTGCTCGTACTATTCGTCAAACGTTGCACCCAACCATATGTTGAACTGTACTCGGTAGAAGATGAGAAGAATCCATTGACTCCAATTAGGCTAAAAGTACCATCTATGTGACGGGTGCCGCCAGGTAGGGCTGTAAATCCGTATTCATCTGTTGCTGCGGTGTTTGGTGCAAGCCAATGTTTCAAACCAGTTTCTTTAAGTTTTCCCCCTGCAACGCTTTCTCCCCCAAGATAATTGGAAAGCACTGTCCAGTCTGCATCAGATGGAACACGCCAGCCGACAGGACACAATTTACCTGTATTTACAGCATACCAATTATATAGAGGCCCTAATGTTGGATATCGTCCTGTATTTAACTCGTTATTATACCAGCTATAACCGGCAGAAGTGAGATTGCCCCAGGCTGTATTGTCAGAAACGTTAGGTATATCAGTTGTCCCATCATTAAAATGAATTACCCTGAGATTTCCGGCAATCCATGTCTGACTGCCAATATTTACAATATTATAGTAATTTCCATCGACGTCAGTAATGGCATCAGCATTATAGGTTGTAAAAGTAATTTCGTTACTATAAGCTGTTCCAGCACCATTTTTTGCATAAGCTCTTATATAATATGTTGTTCCCGGAGTTAAGCTGGTCAAATTCCCTGAGAAAACACCTGTACCGGTCCCGTTTGAAGTCTTAGTTGCAAGATCAGTTGTTGGGTTGGGATTTGTGTTCCAGCATAATCCTCTTTCTGTAACTGTCGCCCCTCCGTCTGATTGTACAGTTCCATACCCTGAAGCTGAAATCTGGGTAAGGTTCATGATTGAATCAATGGAAACTGTCGGCAATAAAATATCGTTTATACAACGGACGGAGAATCCAAATTGTTTTGGGTGATCGGATCTGCCTACACCCCAGGTAGCGTGGTCCATAGCCCGGTACCATGCTTCTGCCGGGGTACTTCCTGCTGTTGCTGTCCACCAGATAGTAGATATTCCAAGTGAGCCGAAAGTTATATTATCCATGCGGTAGCCTCCCGGAAGGGCCGAAAAGCCACTGCTGTTATTGCTTGCCTGGTCATTTCCTATGGAGCCCGGGACAGTATAAGGCATCCAACCCCAGGTAGCTGCCATGGATTTTCCGATGTCATCTCCACTGCCCTGGTACCCATAACCATTGATTGTAAGATAATCAGTTAAGTTAGTCCATTCAACATCGGAAGGTACATGCCAGCCGGAAGGACATAACTTGCGACTGTCTGCAACTGCATACCATGTATAAAGAAGGCCATGGTACGGTGACCAAGTTGCAGAATTATTGATACATTCATCATAAATTGACTGAATTGATCTTGTATCTGAATTCATAATTCCAAGGTTGGTTGCCCAATTTTCAAGAATTGTCTTTTGAGATGGAGAGATAGCACCTATTGAGACTGCCTGTGCAAATGTCAATCCACCTGCCCCAGCTGAGATTGCTGGTTGTAATATGACAGGCAATTCCAATAATGCGTCTTTATAAGACCATTGATACTCTGGTGAGGTCTCAGAACTAATACCCTTAATGGCTGGACTGGTTGTTGGAATAAGGTCAGAATTGTTATAATGTTTGACTCTTAAATTTTCAGCTGTCCATATCTGATTGCCAATAGTAACCGTATTATAGTAATTCCCTTCAACATCAACTATAGCATCAGGTTTATAGGTAGTGAAACTTTTTTCGCTTCCAAAAGTAGTACCTGCCTGGTATACTGCTTTAACCCGGAAATAGTAAGTTGTGTTGGCCAATAGACCTGAGATTGTGGCACTTACAGAAGTATTAATCGTTCCGTTAATCGGATTTGGTGTAGCCGTAACATTCCTGCCATAAGCCTGGGTTGTACCATATTCAAATGTAACAGTAGTACTTTGGCCGTTGGCATTTACTGTGCCTTGTAGTGTGGCAGTTGTTAATGTAATGTCTGTTGCCGCAAAAGAAGTCGCTGTCGGTAATGGATTAACTGTTATGGTTGCACTACCTGTCTGTGCAACAGTTCTGTATGCATCCTGAACTCTTATAAGAGAATATTTATAAGTACCAGCAGTACCGGTAGGTGCGGAAACTGTTACACTATTTCCAGAGGTTGTTGAGATGGTTTGATCACTACCCCCATTAATATTATAAGTAAAAGTAAATGGAGCTGTTCCTGCGATTCCGGTAAAAGTTATATCAGGTTGTGCTGCATCTCTGTTTACTGTTTTAGTCCCGGTTATCGAAGCCAACGGCAGGACATTAAAAACACAACGAACAGATAATCCAAAATCCTTAGTGTAGTCGTAAGTGTATACCCATGTACTTGTATTATTCAGGCTCCGTGGGTAGGCCCATCCAGCAGTGGCAGACTCTGTTGGAGTCCACCAGTAACCGTTTGTTCCCATAAGAGCGAACCCACCACCATACCCACGGTAACCACCCGGAAGAGCTGTAAAACCTACCTCATCAGTAGCTCCTGTATTAGGACTTAGCCAATGGCTAAAACCGGTTTCTTTAAGTTTACCCCCTGCAACTGCAGCCCCTCCTAAATAGGAAGTCAGAGTTGCCCATTCATCAACATTTGGAATATGCCAACCGGCGGGACATAAGTTACCTTTATTTACGGCATACCAGTTATATAATGCGCCATACGTGTCTTTATTTGCAGCTGCATCATTATTATACCAGCAATAACCCGGGGTAGTAAGATTTGACCATGCGGAGGCATCGGTTACCAGGGGTATTGGTGTGCCATCACTGTATTTTGAAGTTTTAAGGTTTTCTTTCAACCATATCTGAAATCCAATTCCTACAGCACTGTAGGTCTGGGAATCCCCGTCCAAAATAGGAGGTGCACCAGCAGCTACATTATTTGTTACTGCCTGAGCAGTCATCGATCCTGCCTGTTCTCCGGAAATGGACCGTAATTGATTGATGGATGGCATGGCATAAGAAACTGTTATGACATCACCATAGATTATAGCATTTGGAAGAAACAACACCACCCTGGTTCCGGAAATTGCTACTGCAGTTACAGGTCTGCTTAATGTGTTCACTAATACACTGAATGCAGCAGAGGCGGGCACAATAGTGTCCAAATTTACACTGTACGTTATCTCTATTCTTGTTGGAGTAGTATTTTTAACTTCTGAACTGACATAAGATGGCGTTTGAGAATAAACAGTTAATGAACAGGAAAATAGCAGAGCAGCTATTGCTATTATATTGATTTTTGCTTTTTTCATGACATTCATCTTTTTAGGTTTTTCCTTAATCATCTACTTCCAGGGTTAGTGTTTCATGTATCCTTTCAACTTTGTTACATAAGTCTCAAGAAGCTCATCATTATTCTCTGAATCAGAGTTTTTACCTTTTACTACCCTCTTCCCGGTCCTGGCGTCCTTTTCAATTTTCTTCATGCCCTGATTGCCTGCAGTTACAAGGTTTTTGCCTGAAGGGTTCTTCCAGACAAAAGCCACCACTTCTTCTCCTTCTGTAAATACCGGCATTTCCGATACTTCATAGATGATATCTCCTACCTGTCCTCCAGGAATGGTGAGAACTGCCTCGGATCCCAGGTTGCCTTTGAGATATTCTTCCGGTATAACCGTTACAGTTGTAAATATTTTATCTTTTGCAGCATTCCATTCACTCTTTACCTTTGAGCACCTGCCATAAAGAATGGCTGTGGAAACATCAGTCAGATCTTTATCTGACATCTCTTTATGCTGGGCTTTACTCTCCGCTGCAGAAACCAGCAGAAAGGTAAATAACACCAGGCAGGACAGGTTTAGATTTTTTTTCAGGATTTTCATTGTTGTAAAACTTAAATTAATTATTTGGAGATGTTGGTATGTAATGGCGGAGGGCTGAAGGTAGTTGGCGGAGGGCTCAGGGCCCAGAACGCAGAGCCAAAGATTAGTGACCACAGCCTACCTCCAGTCTCCGATAATGATAAATGGAGCCCAGTAGAATGGATGGGCAAATTTTTCATCACTCATTAAAGCGCGTTGCGCTTTACGCAAGGCATCGGTTTTACTAAGTTTATTCTTTATCAGATTCTTATAGAACTCTCCCATAAGTGTAGCTGTAGAGATATCTGATACACTCCATAAACTAACCAGAACTGAAGGCGTTCCGGCATACATAAAGGCACGGGTCAAACCAACCATACCTTCACCACGGATCAGCTTTCCAAGTCCGGTCTGGCAGGCTGATAGTACAACAAGGTCGGCATTAAGATTAAGATTAAATATTTCGGTTGCCTGCAGGAATCCATCTTCTTTACTGGTTTCGCCCCTTGTCAGTACAAGACTGCTTAGATCGGGTTTATTCTCATCAATAAATCCATGGGTGGCAAAGTGTACATAATTGTAATTATGCAATCTGTTCTCCATTTTCACATTTTCCTCATTAGCATCATTCCCCAGGTAGATATCAGAGGAGCCTTCATTAAAAAAGGATGCAATTTTTTTTACCTCTTCCCCGCTATATTCAAGTCTGTTAAATCTATTTCCTGATGCAACAGATGTCTTATTTTGATTCTCATAAACCGGATCACCAAAAGCAATAAGTCTTTTGTTTCCTGTATCTTCTGTCCCGTCAACGCTCTTTTCTGAAAGAAGACTTTTTAAAACACTGGCCGATTGTCCATAACTTACAGGGTATTTTTTTATAAGGAAAGGAAGTCCTGAATATGAGGCACTTTTTACATTCCCTTTTTTATCAGTTAATAATACTTCAAATGGAAGGTAGTTCAGAATACCATCGGGTATTATTATCAACCGGCTCATTTTTGACAAATATGGTTCTGCCGGTTTTATTAATTCTTCATAAAGAGAATATCCGGCTTGGGTAAAAAACTCAGATGTCTTCTGCTTCGGGTCGAGTAAACCAAATCTTATGGTTTCAATTTGTTCCTGCAGTTTCTTACTATCCGGGAGTCTGAACATCCGGTGGTCCGATTTAGTAATAACCCAAAGACAGGAGCTGCTGTCTCCAACCGAATATTCCAGGATAAGGGTGTTTTTGTCAGGACATAAAGTTTGTGCTTCTTTAAGCGAAACCGGCTTTGTTTGTTGTAGCCCCGTATATCCTGAGTCTGAACTTTGGTTTGCTTGCTTTTTTATATAAGCAATCGATTCCCCAAGGAGGTCGAGTAATACACGTGACTTGCTACGTTCTGAATACCCGAAGGCCAGAAGATCATAATCCTTTGTTTTATCTTTTTCATGAAGAATTCCCAGCATATGTATTATATCTTCGAAGGCATATCGTTCTTTTGCCATAAAACTCGCTTTGAACTCTGTAGTTTTCAATGTATTGCGCAGTTCATCAAGGACTTTAAGGGCAGTGTCATTTAATGCGACAGCTTTATCAATTTCTCCCCTTCTTTTATAATCTTCAGCCATGCCGGCAATTGCTTTCCAGACAAGCTCCGGATTATTAAGGGAGCGTGCAATTTTATGGCTTGCTTCATAATTGGCCATTGCTTCTTCATGTTTCCCGAGATAGACCTGATCATTTGCAAGGTTAAGAAGATAGTTTACCTCTTCACTTTTCTGATTCAGTTCCCGGCTTAACTGAACGCATCTTTTATGGTATTCTTCTGCTTTTGCATAATTTTTTGATTCGTTAAAAACTGTACCTAAATTGCTTAGAATTGGAAGTATCTCTGCAGATTTTCCATGTTCCTCATAAATTCTAATAGCATTATTATAATACTCAATAGCCTTTTCTGTTCTTCCGACAGCCTGAAGGGTAACTCCAAAATTGTTATAAACTCCTGCAAGGCCAAGAGTATCATTCTGTTCATTCATTATTTTAGTTGCTTCAGTTAGCTTTGAAACAGCAGTATTATAATCTCCAAGTTTTGTATAAACAAAACCTATCTGGCTTAACACTTCGCCAGTTTTTGATCCTGAATTCAGACTTTTGTTTATTTCAAGTGCCTTTTCAAAGTTGGATAGTGCTTCCGGAAATTTCCCGGCATCTTTCAATTCCTGTCCTAACGCAAGGCATGCTAAAGCTTTAGAGGCAAGTGTTCTGCTTAAGCCTGACAAATCCCCTATCTCTTTCCGCACTGCTATAGCACTGTTAAAATATACCAGTGCCGGAGGAAAGCTATCTAAGTTGTAATACATTGCACCGATACTGTTGAGACTGTTTCCCATCAGGAATTTATCATCAACCTTTTCCCTTATCTTCAATGCCTCCAGATAATAAGAGATTGAAGTCTGGCGATCGGATACTGAAAAAATAAGCCCCAGATTTCCCAGAATTTCACCTTCACCCCTTTCATCTCCTATCTTCCTGTAATTATTCAAAGCCTGTTGGAAGACCTCTTTGGACTTTTTAGGATCGTTGCTTCTAAATTTTACTCCAATCACAAATAAACTATCAGCCAGCAATTTGGTTTCTTTCTGCTCTCTTGTCCATGCATTTAAATAGCTAACTGCAATCGTAAGGCTCTTTTCACCAAAGAGCTTTTCAAAATTTGTTGCTGTTTTTTCAGCTATTACCTGTGCCTTTTTAGATTCCCTGAATTTTCCTTGTAACTCCTTGCCAATGCTTTCTTTTATAATGACATCAACAAATGGTTTAACAAGAAATCTGTTAGTCCGGATCAATGAAATGCCAGCCTGGTCGTCATTTTGAGCGTATGTCTTTCTGAGTTCCTGGTTAAATTGGTCCTGAGTGAGTTGTTTCAACTGCTCCGATGCAATTGCTTGTTGGCCTGATATAAATAGAAATACCATAAGAACAGAGACAGCTCTACCAGGCATTGATGGTTTAGTTCCTGTTGCCATGACAGTAATTCTGAAATTATGAAAGCCTTTTAAAAAAAAATAAAATCTGATTGTCAGGTAATCACTTGTCTTTATTTTTTGCAAGCGTTAATGCTTTCTGCAACTCCTCAATAGCCTTATCCTTGTTTCCCATATCTGAATAAATCGACCCCAATATTTCATGTGGCAAGGTGGCGTCTGCGTTTATTTTTGAGATAATCTGAAATTCATTTATTGCGTCCTGTAGCAGCCCCTGATTAATATAATAAGCTCCCAGAACAGAATGTAAACTGCTGCTTTCCGAGGCATCCTTAAAAGTATTCCTGATAATTGTTTCCTGTCCCTCAACCTCTTTTGATTTTTCTGATGACAGAACAGAAAACTTATGATTTGCTGATTTCACATTTTCAATAAGTCCCTCTCCCTCCACATTCCAGAAATAAGTTTCTCCATAGTCGAGTCCATTATCATTATCAGGATATTTCATTGTACTATCTGTTACTTTCCTGCTCCATACCAGACCCCGGCTATTGAAAAGATTCACTTTGAAACTGTCGAATGATTTTATTGTGTTCCATGTAAAAGAGGGACGGATGGTTTTTATAAGGGTATTAAAAGGAGATGCCGGTCTGATAACCAGATCTTCACTCACTGACCGTAGACCTGCCAGGGCGCCTCTTTCTTCCTTATTTTCTCTTTTTGAAGTTACAGTAAAGAAATTACCCACCATTGCTGCTGATATATTCGTTGGGATTTCTGTCGCCTTAACATTTGCAGTAGTTCCCGTAACTGAAACTGTCATTCTACTGTTTGCCGCAAGTTTAATCAGGCTGCTGTTTGCAAAGAGTAAAGAGACCTGCGATCGGTCTGACGTTTTGATCTGATCGCCCTGAAATAATTGAGTCCCCCAGGAAGCTTTTTCAAAATCCGTTTTATTAGCCTTTTTTACAAGAACATCCCCGCTTATTTCAGTGATTACCGCAAGGCATTTTGGAACTTGCCCACAAAGGGGTACTCCTATATTATAAAATAATAAACCTGATATAATAAGGATAATGGTTCTTTTAGACAGCATGGCGAGCTAACTTTAGGTAGGTTTATTCAGGTCTTAACGTTTAAAAAGAAGAAAACAAAATCACAATAACTAAATCTAAAAGAGAATTCAAATACAAATTTATGCAAGAGAATATTAAAAATCAATTTTATTTTTGATTGAATACGAAATGTCTATTTGCGGTAAGGCGTTCAGTTTAAATGCATAAGGCTGCCCGGAAAGATCTATGTAGTTCGAGGGCTGAGGGCTGAAGGCTGAAGGCAAGGAGTGGTTCGACAAAGTGAGGAATAGAGTCTAAAATAATTTTGCATTAAAAGAGAATAAAACATAATTTTGATAGTGCTTGACTATATCAGTAAAAATTTAAATTATGGAAAAAACTAAGAATTTTATCCTGGTTTTGATTTTGATCTTTGTATCATCATCTGTTTTGCGGGCTCAGGATGCCAATGAAAAAGCAAGAACCCAGAACCCTAAAGATGGAAAATCACTGGTTTTCATATTTCGTCCTTCCGGCGCTGCTTTTGCCGTAAGACTTCCTGTTAATGTCGACGATAAACCCATTGCAACTCTGGGTGCACACGATTTTGGTTTTGTCAATCTTGATCCGGGAAAACACTCATTTAAGATTGTAAATGGGACTTCAAAAGCATTTCTCTTCGACCTGACCACAGAACCGGGTAAAACTTATTACCTTGAAATAGAAATGAAAATGAGCGCCATTACCGCTCGTGGCGTACTAAAATCAGTCACTGAGGATGAGGGAAAGAAATTAATTAAAAAGTGCGGAGTAGCCGGTAATCAGCAGGAGAAGCTTTAAAAAACGGTCATAAGGTTGTCATTTGCAATACTCGGAGCGTTGTCGACAACATGCTTTAGAATTGACAACAGCAAAACTATTGGTTAAACTTATTTAGATGATCCGGGGATTTCTTATTTTTATTTTAGCGAGTTTAATCACTCCGGGGCTGTCTGCACAGAAAGTTTTGAAAATATCGGATATTGAGAAACGGGAAGAAGTAATTGATGATTATATCGAAATATACAGGGATTCAACCGGTTCTCTTGATATTTCTAAAATCATCTCACAAGAACATATCAGAAGCTTTGTTCCTCTGACTGAATTTAAGGAGGCGAGATCGGCAAGGTTTGCTTACTGGTTGCATATTGCTGTTGAAAAAAATAACCTGCTTGATACTACAATAGGCTTGTACATCCCCCTGGAAGATCACATAGTTGATGTTTATACTATTAAGGACACAATTATAAAAAGACAAAAGACCGGGTTCTTTGTCAATTCTGATAAAAATGATGAGATAATCCGTTTGTCTAACATTATCCGGATCTTCGGTAATGGGAAATTAGATTTCTATTTACGCATTAAAAGCATTAATGATGAACTCCCTGATTTTAAATTAAAATTTGTCAATGTTGAGAAAGAAACTCTAAGGACCAAGCGGAAAATTATTATTGATGCCACAATTCAGGGCATGATCTGGTTGATGATAATTTTCGGTCTTTTTATGTTTATTTTTAACAAGGATAGACTCTACTTATATTATTCATTTTATTCATTTTTTCTTGCCCTGTGGTTAGCAGGAACCTGGGGATTTTTTTTTCAGATTTTCCGCGGTTTTCCCAGAAGTATTTATCCCTATCAGAGTATCGCCGGATTTCTTGGGGTCCTGTTCTATATTCAATTCATCCGCGCATTTATCAGCACAGCGAAGGTTTTCCCCGGATGGGACAAACTTCTGAGGCTTATCCAAATTGTCGCAGTTATTGAAATTGTCAGAATCCCGGTTTTTGTTTATGTCACCAATTTAGTAATGACAAATTACTATATACAGGCATCAACATCGATGGTCCTTGAGGTAATCCTTCTGGTTTTTGTCGTCAAAATGTTTTTGTCCAGGATCCAGTTTACTACAATAATTGGTATCGGATCAACGATTCTGATTCTGGGCAATTTTGCAGGAACAGTTTTATGGGTTTTATATAGTGATAATACATGGTTTATCTTTCAGAAGACGGGATCGGTGATGGAATTGATAATTTTTATTCTGGGTTTAAGTTACAGGTATTTGCTGATCAAAGAGAAGGAACAATTGTACCTTAAAAAGCTCATCCTGCAATTGAATGAGAATGCTGATCTACAGGAAAAAGTAACCAGGGAACTAGAACAGAAAGTACAGGAAAGAACTATCGAGATCAGGGGGAAAAATGAAATACTGGAACAACAAAAAAATGAAATCGAATTTCAGAATAAAAACCTCACCACCAGCATTCACTATGGTCAGAGAATACAATCAGCAGTGTTTCCATCAAATGAAATTCTTTCCGCAGACTTCCCTGACCATTTTATCCTGTTTAAACCTCTTGACATTGTAAGCGGTGATTTTTACTGGTTTAAAAAGATTGAGAATCGTATTTTTGTGGTAGCAGCCGATTGCACAGGCCATGGTGTCCCGGCGGCGTTTATGAGCATACTGGGGATTACTTTTCTCAATGAAATAGTAGACAAGTCTGCCCGGATAAGCGCAGATGAAGTACTGAACAGACTGAGGGATCAAATCATAAAGACACTGCGTCAGTCACACCAGAATATAGAGACCAGAGAAGGAATGGAAATGGCTCTGTGTGTGTTTGATCTGGAAAATCAAAACTTGCAGTTTTCCGGTGCGTTTCGTCCAATATACATTAATACTGATGGCCAACTGCAGGAGATATCTGGTGATAAAATACCAATCGGGATTTACGCTGAAGAGGAAAATTATTTTACCAATAAAGAATTCCGGTACAAAAAAGATGATGTTATATATTTATTTACTGATGGATATGTAGATCAAATCGGAGGATCTGACAGAAAAACATTCAAAACCGGGAATTTCAAGAAACTCCTTGCAGATATTCACCACCTGCCTATGCATGAGCAAAAAGAAATGCTTGAGAAGAAAACCGAGGAATGGAAAGGCAACATTGAACAGGTTGACGACATTCTTGTAATTGGAATAAGATTAAATGCAATTTAACTAAAGGCTCTTTAAATCCAGCTATTATGACCGAAGAACAAAGCCAGATTGAAACGCTGCAAAAGAAACTTGCGGATCTGCAAAAAAGACAGGAGCTGTTTCATAATGAGATCCTGCAAATTCAGACAGAGATTGAGAAACTGAAAAAAATGCGGGAGACTCCGGTTGCGAAAGATGTGATTGTCTCTCCGAAGCAGGTTGATATTAAACCTGCTGAACCAGCTAAAAGTTCAGAGGTAAAAAGTATTCCCGGACAACCAGTTGAAACAATGAAAACCAGGTCTGCCACGGTGTCAAAAACCAATCTGCCTGCCGATAAAAGTGAATCTGAGCTTGAAAGATTCATCGGTGAAAATCTTATTAATAAGATAGGAATAGCAATTACTATTATCGGAGTAGCAATAGGGGCAAAATATGCCATTGACCATAAACTGATAAGTCCGCTTACAAGAATAATACTGGGGTATCTGGTTGGATTCGGATTATTCTTTTTTGCCATCAGGCTTAAGAAGCAATATGAAAACTTCAGTGCGGTCCTGTTGAGCGGATCAATGGCAATAATGTATTTTATAACATATGCTGCTTATAGTTACTATAGCTTGTTCCATCAGGTTGTTGCATTTATTTTAATGGTAATCATAACAGTTTTTACGGTTACAGCAGCCCTGAAGTATAATAAGCAAATCATTGCAGTTATAGGCCTGGTGGGAGCATATGCTATTCCATTCCTGTTAAGCGAAGGTCCGGAAAAAGTGGCTGTTCTTTTCAGCTATACAGCCATAATAAATGCAGGTATACTTGTTGTTGCTGTTAAAAAATACTGGAAACCACTTTATTTTTCAGCTTTTGGAATTACCTGGCTGATCTATTTCAGCTGGTATGTAAGGGGCTATCATTCATATGAGCGTTTTGCACTGGCACTCACTTTTCTGTTTGTGTTTTTCATAACATTTTATCTGACATTTCTTTCTTACAAGTTAATAAGGAAGGAGAAATTTGACATTTTCGATATCCTGCTACTATTGTTAAATTCATTTATTTTTTATGGATTGGGCTATGCTATCCTTAAGCACCATCAGCCCGGAGAAAATTTACTTGGTTTGTTCACCCTGGGTAACGCAATTGTTCATCTGGCAGTCAGTGCAGTAATTTACCGCAAAAAACTGGCTGACAGGAATATGTTCTATTTTGTATCTGGTCTTGCTCTTGTTTTTCTTACAATTGCAGTACCGGTTCAACTTGACGGTAACTGGGTCACCCTGTTGTGGATTTGCGAAGCTACTTTGTTGTTTTATATTGGAAGAACCCGGAATGCTCCGGTCTATGAGTATCTTTCATTTCCGCTTATAGTGCTTGCCTTCTTTAGTCTTGTTCAGGACTGGGGATCCGTCCAAATTGAAATTTCAAATAAAACTATACTGCATGAATTTACTCCGGTATTTAATATTCAATTTCTTACTTCACTCATATTTATTGCTGGTTACGCGCTTATCATCCGATTGTATTACAGTAAAAGGTATACAGATCCGCTGGTTACGGCCAGGCCTTCATTACAGAGCATCATAAATTATTCTTTACCGGGCCTTTTTATATTTGTTTTATATCTTACTTTCTATAATGAGATCTCAGCATACTGGAACCATTTATTAACAGCTTCAAAAATTGAGATCCCCGGCAATATGCTTCGCGCCAGCTATGTTATGCACCAGGACCTGAATAATTATAAAATAGTGTCGTCTATCAATTATTCCCTTCTCTTTTTTGCTGTATTATCATTTCTAAATACCCGGTATATCAGAGACCGGCTGCTTGGAATTTCTGTTTTCTGGCTGACACTTTTCACGTTATTGGTCTTCCTTTTAAATGGGCTTTATATATTAAGCGAGATGCGTGTAAACTATATCGATCAGTACCAGGCAGAATATTATCCGGTATCATCATTTAACCTGGTTATTCGTTATATCTGCATTTTGTTTGCAGCATTGTCGCTGCTGTCCTTAAATCTCTGGATCCGCAAGGAACCAGTTATCGATTTGTATTATAGAATTACCTTCAGCCTTCTTTTTCATATTACAGTACTTTGGGTTCTAAGCAGTGAAATCCTTAATATTATGGATATCCTGAAAAACACACATGCATATAAATTCGGACTTAGCATTCTGTGGGGGATCTATGCCCTGTTGCTGATTGTACTCGGTATAATCGGTAAAAAGCAATATCTTCGTATAGCAGGAATAGTTCTTTTCGGAATAACACTAATAAAGCTTTTCTTTTACGACATTTCAAAGCTTGATACAATTCTGAAAACGATCTTGTTCCTGGCGCTGGGGACATTATTGCTGATTGTGTCTTTTCTGTACATCAAGTATAAAAAGTATTTATTTGGCGAACCTGAAGAGTGATTCTGTAATGATATTTAATTTTGCTGTAGTAATTCCTATGGCGAATGAAGGAGCTGAGTTCGACGCATTTGTGTCTTCCCTGACGAATGTTTTAGATAACCTTAAGTGCGGGAGTATTTATTTTGTTGTAGATAATGTATCAACAGACAATACTTTAGAATTATGTAAGACTCTTTCAGCTAAAGATAAACGGTTTAATACTGTCTGGTCTCCGGAAAATAAAAATGTTGTTGACGCATACATGAGAGGCTATAAAGAAGCTTTGAAAAACAGACATGAATTTATTATAGAAATGGACGCAGGATTGTCGCATGATCCAAAAGCCCTGCCAGGATTTTTAAAGGCACTGAACGAAGGTAAAGAATGTGTGTTTGGCAGTCGTTTTATAAATGGAGGTTCTATTTATGAATCAACCTGGAAACGAACATTTCTGTCGAGGATCGGTACTGTTCTGTCAAATATATTATTAGGAACCAGGATGCATGATATGACTTCGGGTTATCAGGGATTTCATGCCAGAGTTGCAGAAAAGTTTGTAACATACAAATTATTGTCAACGGCTCATTTTTATCAGACAGAGTTGCGCTATTTACTTCGAAAAACCTGTTATTCAGAAATCCCCATTCATTATAAAGCTCCCTCGCCAAGTGTTTCAGGGAAGGCAATATATAATTCATTTGTGGTATTGTTTCATTATTTTTCCCTGCGGTTGATGTTTAAAGCCCCTTTTATAAAATGAAAAATACTTTCCTTGTAATAACTTCAGTTGCGGACCACAATCATCCTGCCCTCGTACAACTTGGAAAAGAATCTGCTGCTCATGATGTACCGCTGATTATAATCGGCGACACAAAAAGTCCGAAAGATTTTGAATTAAAAGGTTGTGATTTCTATTCTATTGATCGTCAGCAGACTCTGAATTTCGAATTGGCCGGAGTTCTACCTTTTAAACACTATGCCCGTAAAAATCTGGGCTATTTATTGGCTATATCAGGAGGAGCAGAAAAGATTATCGAGACTGACGATGATAATTTTCCGTTACCAGGTTTTTGGTACGACCGGTCAAAGTACGTTGATGCACATTTGCTGGCTGATAAGGGTTGGGTAAACGTTTACAAATATTTTACAAAAGCTAATATCTGGCCAAGAGGTTTCTCTTTGGAGAATATTCATGACAGATTACCTGAACTTGCAGAACAAATCTCTGTTGAATGTCCCATTCAGCAGGGACTGGCTGATGAAAATCCGGATGTTGATGCGATATACAGATTTGTACTTTCTTTACCTGTTACTTTTAATAAATCCAATAATATCGCTCTCGGCAAAAACTCCTGCTGCCCGTTTAACAGCCAGAACACCACCTGGTTTAAGGAGGCTTTCCCTCTTCTCTATTTGCCTGCATGCTGCAGTTTCAGGATGACCGACATATGGCGTTCCTTCATTGCACAACGAATAGCCTGGACATGTGGCTGGTCAATCCTGTTTCATCAAAGTACTGTAAGGCAGAAACGGAATGACCACAATTTATTAAATGATTTTCACGATGAGATCCCCGGATATAATAATAATGCCAAAATAATAGATTGCCTTAAAAATTTGATTTTACCGGAAGGCGTTGAGAATATTGGTGCAAACATGGTACTTTGTTACCAGAAACTCATTGAGTCTGGTTATATGGATAAAAATGAAATCTCCCTTCTGAATAGATGGCTTAAAGATATCGGGTCACTGACTAAATAACTCAAGTTGCTAATTAATATTTTAGTTCAAATAAATTGCATTCTCCTTAGATATATTCTGAACCCATCCCCCCATCCCCCTTCCCTTATGCTTAAGGGAAGGGTTGGGGATGGGTTAAGAAATATTTGGCGGAAGGGAGGTCATAGTCCAAATTATAATAAATTTTAAAACTAGCAACTTAAGTTAAATGATAAACCATGCAAAACTACCTGCATTTACTTTTTTCCGGTTATAAGAAAATGGTTCTTTTCACATTTTTTATCGCACTTGCTTTGAGGTTATTGTTGCTCCCCATGAATCATACTAAAAACAATAGTATTGATCTGAACATTATCATCGAAACAGGTCAGCTGATAAACAACGGGGTTAATATATATAATTATGCCGATGGTATTGAAATTCGTAACAGATTACGCCTCGATAATATTGCTTACAATTCTTATGTTTCCGGTTCACAGGATGCCTGGGATTATTATACCAGCAGCAACCTTCCGATGTCTTCACTGTTTTTCGGATTGATTGATAAAATATCAAACAATAATCCAATTATTTTCAGAATTATATTCGCTCTTTTCGACTCTATATTATCGGCATTTATTGCTCTTATTCTGGTTAAATACTGGCATCTGAAACACACCTGGTTAAACATTGCTCTTATATTGGGTCTGGCCGCCCTTTCTCCTGTTCTGATATTATGGGGGAGTGTAAATCCGGAGGATAAAGGGTTACAAACTCTGTTCATGCTTTCAGCTGTCTATTTTGCAAAAAATAAGAATCTCTTTCTGAGCTCTGTACTGCTCGGATGTTCAGTAGCATTTAAGGGACTGGGAATTTTTATTTCTCCCATTTGCCTGTATTTTATAATTGGTGAACCTGAAAATATTTTTAAAATTGACCGGCAGCAGATTAAGAAAGGAGTCATTTACACATTATTGTCTCTTTTTTTTGCAATAGTCTGGTTTATTCCTTACATGCCCCATGTTCTGACAATGATGCAGGACAGGCTGACATCAAATTTAAATTCTGAAGCAGAACCGGTGCATGGATCAATCTGGACAATTATTTATCCTTTTCTCCCGGGAACATGGATTATTGTTAAAAACTCATTGATCATAATCCTCTCAGTGATATGGTCGTATGCTTTTATCTTTAAGAAAATAAATGTCACCGCAATTTCGCTTTTCCTTCTCGTTTTATTTGTTGATATCATGCTTTTACAGGGAAGCCTTGACCGGATGAATATTGGAATTATGGTTTCGATGATACTATTCTGCTTTATTGACCTTAGATTTTCAAAAGTTCTTGCATGGTATACAATCATTATTGGATGGTGCTTCTATTTTATGCTAATTATAAAAGGGAATACCAATGAAACGTTAGACGCCATTTTCACCATCGGCTATCTTTCAGTCTTCTCATCCTATCCATTAATCTATTTAATTCAAAACAAAAACAAGCTGTCTGTTATCGGGGAGAACAAAGAAACTTAAGATTCTCATACAGGTTTTGGGAAAATTATTATTTTTGCAATAATAAGTGGTTGTTAGCTCATCCCGATAGCTATCGGGAGATTTAGAGCATTACAAACCAAAATGTTTAAAAAAGGGTTGTTAGCTCATCCCGATAGCTATCGGGAGATTTAGAGCATTACAAACCAAAATGTTTAAAAAAGGGGTTGTTAGCTCAGTTGGTTTAGAGCATTACCTTGACAGGGTAGGGGCCACTGGTTCGAATCCAGTACAACCCACATATTTAGATGATTTAAAAAGTTGCCTTCATCACCCAGACATATTTTGAAGGGGGTGAATTTCGTAATGTTTCGGGAATGGCAACATAAAATCCGTCTCCCTTCTTCTGCCATTTGAGCGAGGTTCCTGTCCCGACCATCTGAACTTTTGATCCGGCTGGAAGAGAAAAAGTTGACATACCTATTTGAACCGGCATTGTTTCATTAGCAGCGGCCATATAGTAGATGTAAATTGTATTGCTTCCCTTCTTTGAAATACAAACCTTCCCCTCTTTAAATGGGGCTAAGGATCGTGTCCCATATATTGCCTCACTATTAACTTTTATCCATGAACCGATATCCGAAAGAAGTCTGTAAGCCTCATCATGCCATTGTCCGAGTGGTCCGGGTGCAATATTTAACAAAAGGTTGCCGCCTTTAACAACTATATCGACCAGAAGCTGTACTGCATCCTTTCCGCTCATATATTTGGCATTTGGAACCCACGACCAGCTACCCCCGGCAATTATGCACGATTCCCAGGGATACGGAAGAGCCTTATCAGGAACTCTGTTTTCAGGAGTAAGATAATTCTGGTTTTTACCATATACAGCTCTGTCTACAACAATTAATCCGGGTTGTTTCTGACGCGCCTTACCGACCAGCTCATTCATTCTGATATCCTGGTTTTGTATCCTTGTGAATTTATAGTCTTTTGCAGTAATATATTTCAATACCTCCTCCCTGGTCATCTTTTTAACCCATCCTCCATCCAGCCACAGAATGTCGATGTTACCATAATTCCCACTGATAAGTTCCATTATTTGACCATGTGTAAACTGAACAAATTTTTCCCATCTGTCGGGATAGACTTTGACATCATAATTCACATTCCTGTCGGGCGTGGCAAAATTCGGCCACCAGTAGTTTTCATTATGCCAGTCGGGTTTTGAAAAATATGCGCCCGTCCAGAAACCTTGCGCCCTGAAAGCATTGAATATCTCCTTTGCAATATTTGCTTTTGGATTTGTATGAAAAGGTGTCTTAGCGCCCGTAATACTATAATCAGTAAGTTTTGTATCAAACATGCTGAAACCATCATGATGTTTGGTTGTGAAAATCACATATTTCATACCTGCATCCTTTGCTGCTTTTGCCCATCTTTCCGGATCAAAATCAACAGGGTTGAAGGTGGTTTGAAGATTTTCATAGTCTCTCTTGTATTCCACATAATTCGGATTGCTCCGCCGGCACCAGCCTTCATCTTCTGCGCAAATGGACCATGATTCAACTATTCCCCACTGACTATAGGTGCCCCAGTGCATGAGAAGTCCGAACTTCAGGTCCTGCCACTTTTCAAGCTTTTCAAGAACCAGCGGATCTGTTTCAGGAACGTATTTTTCGTCTTCCTGAGAGTAGGCATCGGGCAATAAACCTGAAAGTAGCAGGAATAGAGTAATTAAAATAGATTTCATATTTTTAAGTGCTGTTTTTTATTTCTGAATTTTCAGCTTTCCATCCAGAACAACCGCAAGAACAGTCATATTTTCATCCAGGACTGCTTCGGGGACATCAATAAATATCACTCCGGCGCTGTTGCTCCAATATGGTTTCAGATACAAATCCCATGATAGTTTTGTGGCGTTTCCGACAACATATATTCTGTTTATCTTATTCTCTAATCCCTGAACCATTACTTGTCCTTTTGGATTTCCATTAACATAAAGATAAAGCATTGTACTGTCTTTACTTATAGTTGTTGGTCCGTAAAAACACCCTGGAGGAAGTCCGCCCTCAGTACCAAAAACAGCTTCTGAATGTTTTTTTGTCCATGTTCCCAGATCTTTTAAGACTTTGACTTCTTCAGGAGGAATTGTACCATCTGCCTTTGGACCAATATCAAGAAGCAGGTTCCCTCCTTTTGACAGACATTCAGCAAATATTTTTATTATCTGTTGGGTGGTCTTGAAGTTTTTATCATTTTGCTGATAACCCCATGAATCGTTTATTGTCATACAAAGCTCCCAGTATTTGTCGGGAAGTCTTCTTACCGGAAGTCCCTGTTCAGGTGTTCTGTAATCTCCGTATCCCGGAAGTCTTTCGTTTATAATTGCCTTCGGATTACGCTTAAGTATCATTTCTCTGATCTCTTTTGCCTTCCATTTCTCTGCACTCTGCTCCCAGCCTCCATCGAACCAGTAAAGATCCGGGTTAAAATTGGCTCCAAGTTCATTAATTTGTGCAAGATTGAAAGCTGTAAACCGGTTCCATTTTACTGTATCGGCTTCATATTTTTTTTCATTCTTGGTGAAGTTGGGATAGTCGGGATTTGACCAGTCTAACAGTGAATAATAAAGCCCTGTCTTAATGCCATTCTTTACCAGCGCATTGCAAAACGGACCAACCAGATCGCGTGCTGCAGGAGATTTTTTTACAACGCTGAGATCGCCTGCCCTGGTATCCCATAATGCCACTCCGTCGTGATGCTTTGCCGTCAGTACTGCATATTTAGCACCGCTCTCTTTTATAAGTGCTGCCCACTCTTCAGGATTGTATTTTGCTGCCGAAAATCCTTTAAGCTGCTTCATGTAATCGTTATACGAAATGTAACCGTTATAAAACGACCACGATTCATCTATCCCGTTCACAGCATAAATACCCCAGTGAATAAAAATTCCAAGCTTTGCATCTTTAAACCATTGCATGTGTGCTTTCATCTCCGGGGTTTCGGGTGACTGGGAGCTGCAGATAACAGAAAGCCCAATCAGGAGAGTTAAGAGAAGATTGTTTTTCATATGTGTAAAGTGGCTTTTAAATCTGTTTATTATTAAAATGTGTTAATCGTTTTCTTATCTACCTCTATTTAGCTTGCAATTCTTAAACTTTCTGAGTTGTTGAAAAAGTCACTTTAACCACCCCGTCATGCCCTTTCGGGCATGACACCCCTCCTTTAAAAAGGAGGGGAAAGTATTGATATTAAATATCATATATTTCTCCTACTCTTTAGAAGGGAAACTGTTGAATATCAGTCCTTTAAATTTCTCCTCCTCTTCAGAGGAGGAGTACCCTGACCTTCGGTCAGGGGGAGGTGGTGTGACTTTTGTCATACCCTACTCCCACTCTTAAAAATTACTGGTTCTTTTGATTTAATAAACTTACTCTTAATTGTTTCTATTACAAAATCAGGATCCTGAAAAATAATTCTATTTTCAAACCGTAATATCTGATATCCCAGACTTTCAAGAAATTGGTCTCTTGCCTCGTCTTTTTCAATTTTATAGTATTCTCCATGGGGGTCTCCATCAAGTTCAATAATTAACTTTTCAGATGAACAATAAAAATCAACAATATAATTACCAAGACTATGCTGCCGCCTAAACTTACGACCTAATATTTTTTTATTTTCGACTAAACTCCAAAAAGCAGCTTCAGCTGAGGTTGAATTATTCCTAAGTTTTTTGCGGAAATATTTGAATACTTTTTTATTAGCAAAGTACCTTTCCATTTATAAATTTGATTATAATATTGAGTCTATAATCAACTAGAATCTTTCAATTTATTCATCTTAACCACCCCGTCATGCCCTTTCAGGCATGACACCCCTCCTTTAAAAAGGAGGGGAAAGGATTGATATTCAATACCATAAAATACATTTACGATCTAATTACATATTATTTCTACGAAAAATCAAATCCTGAAATATATGCCGGTGCTTCGTAAAAGACTTCCTTTTCCTTTTCATCGAAATTCAGAAAACGGATATATACCAGTCCGGGTTTTGCATTCAGCATCCGGTTAAGTGCTCCCATATTTACATCTGTTCTGATCTTGTCGAATAATTGACTTCTGTCATCAAGCCAGGTAAGGCCTGTATAGTATCCCTCTGCAGCACACACAGACTCGAAAAGAGTTCCCAGAAGCTTCTCGCGCCCCACCTTACAATAAACAGCATCAAAAACCAGGTACCTGAATTCGCCCGGAGAGAAAAGACGCCTGTAATATGGAAACCTTGGAAGAATTTTCATTATTACCCAGCCCCATATACCCGGAATATCATATATCTTATGAACTCCGGGAATTGCACTTACTCCGGCAATTATTTCATTGCCTTCTTTCAGTACATAATACCTGTCGCCGTAGAATGCATATTCTGTTGTAAAGAGTGAAAAATTCGCATAATACTTTGAAAGGAGCTCTTTTACCGTAGCTTTTTCTTCCTCCTTTATTTTAGTAACCCGCACATCATGTTTCGGAGAAAACCTGCTGAAAGCTACAGTCAGAAATGACCGGACATATTCATATCCAGTCTGGCTGACCAGATTTTTTGACCGCTCATTCATGCTTTCAAGAAAAGTATACATTAAATGTTTGTCTCCCTCTTTTACGTCCTGAAGATCAAGAAGGTGCGGCTTGCTGAAGATCTCAAGAGTCTTCTGTTTGAATGAATCATCCCTTTCAGGTTTTAATATCACGCGTCTTCTTTTCCTCCACCCCGGCTCAAGTTGAAAGGTGGTCTGGACAGCAAGATACCTGAGATAAGTTGACGGATATTCAATATCCCCAAGTCGTGACATCCGAAAACAGGAACCTATCGTTCCGGTGACCTGGTTTTTTTTATAAAGCGAAACGAATCTGATTTTGTCCTTGTAAGCTTCAATCCTCGGAGATACATTCTGAAGAGAATACCTCATTCCCCCTTCAGACCCCTGAATAGTATGATCGAGCAGATAGAGGATCTCGTCATTTGCATGATCAGACACTCTTACCTCAAGATCTTTATAGTTATATACAACTCTTTCAAACATATTATTTCAACCAGGCCAATTTTAACTCACCATGTGCAGTGCCCCAAAAGATATTTTAATAAATTGCAAGATACAAATTTATGATTTTCCCTTCAATTCACGAATATCAACACCCCTGCCTTCTGTATCAACCCCCCTCCCCCTAGAATTACTGAAACCATCCCCCTGACCTCCTTGCAGAAAAACCCAACCCCCTGACCCGATATTGAAATCCAACCCATCCCCCTGACCCCCTTCCCTTAAGGATAAGGGAAGGGGGAACTAATTAATATACAGTGCATTACTCCCCTTCCCAATTAAGGGGTTGGGGGATGGGTTCAAATAACATTAAGGGGTTGGGGGATGGGTTCAAATAACATTGAGGGGTTGGGGGATGGGTTCAAATAACATTAAGGGGTTGGGGGATGGGTTCAAATAACATTAAGGGGTTGGGGGATGGGTTCAAATAACATTAAGGGGGTGGGGAATGAGTTGAGGCGAAAAACCCGATTGGGGGAAGGATGGGACGGAGATAAGAAATAATAACAGGAAGTACTATCTTTATATTGAAAACCAATTGTTTAATAATTCACATCTTATGAAAAGGATTATTTCGTTGATCTTCATGTTTTTTTTAGTGGTATCTCTTCTCTCCGCACAGAACCCGGGGAATCCAAAAGGATATCTTAAAGGCTATTATAAAACGGTTAAGGGAGATAACTTCAATTATCATTCGCCTCAACCCAATGTCTCTTCGGCTTTGCTGATAAGATCGCAGGAGAAAAATCTTTTCGTGGAGTGGGAAACCGAAGCTGTACCTGCGGATTTCAGGGACAGAGAAGCCATGTTCATTTTCCTCGCAGCAATAGATGTAAATCCGCAGAATCCTCATTCATGGGATTTATATATTAATGATAGACAGGAGTTTACAATAAAGACCCCTGTTTCAGGAGATAAAAAGCAATATAGCTGGACCGGGCCGGATGGGTATAAACTCGACTTTAGAGTAACCCTCACCGACCAGTTCGGTGATCAGCACGGGTATATGACACTCCTTGCCCCTCAGGGTAAATTTGAAAAAGGGAAGCCCCTGAGGTTAAAAGTAACCGGGGAATCAGCCAATAGCCAGACCTGGTTCATGGTCTTTAAATATGGCATGGAACCAGACCTTCAGCTTGTCGAAGAACAGGCTGTAAAACATGAGGGAAATAATGAATTTCAGCAGGTCAGAATTGAGTATGTATATATGGGTGATCCTGTCAATGTTGTTATCTCAACCGGAAATATTAAAACAAATTCTGCCTTAAGTTTCGGCTATAATACAATAAGGGCTAAGCTTCCGGTGGTAAAAGAGCCAGGAAATTTTCCGGTTATTATCACACTTGCAAAAGGAAATAAATTACTTGCGCAAAAAGATTTTTTGCTGACACCTGTAGTTCCAAGGACAATTCATCTGTTGCACCATTCTCATGTCGATATCGGATATACACATGTTCAGGATGAAGTTAAACTGATGCAATGGAAGAATCTTGAAAGTGCAATAAAGCTGGCCTCTGAATCGCAGGGATTTCCTGAGGGAACAAAGTTCAAATGGAACTCAGAGGTGATGTGGGCTATTGAATCATACCTCAGGGAAAATACCCCTGAAAAAGCAAATGCCCTGAGAAATGCCATATCAAAAGGTTGGATTGAACCTGATGCTTTCTATGCCAATGAACTCACAGAGTTATGTACCTCCGAGGAACTGATACAGCTCACCTCAGACGCCAGAAGAATTGCTGCTGAATGCGGAATAGACCTGAAGGCTGCAATGATAACAGATATTCCGGGCTGGTCATGGGGTATTGTACCGGTGCTGGCACAAAGCGGCGTCAGGTATCTGTCGCTTGGGACAAACAGCGGCGACCGGATCGGAGGAACGATAAGGGAGTGGGGAGACAGACCCTTCTACTGGGTATCCCCCTCGGGCGAAGAAAAGATCTTATGCTGGATACACGAAAAAGCATACTCCCTGTTTCATACCGGTCTGAAATATGATGAGCTGAAGTACAGACTTGATGAGGGAAAGATCTTTGGTTATATGAATGAACTGTACAACAATAAATATCCATATGAAATAATTACACTGAGATATAATATTGGTTCAGATAATGGGCCAACAGATCCGACTTTAAGCCTAGCTGTTAAAGAGTGGAATGAGAAATACGTCACTCCCAAGATCAAAATAATGACAGTATCTGAGTCATTTGCGGAATTTGAAAAGAGATATGGCGATCAGATCCCTTCGATCTCCGGAGCATTTACAGGGTATTGGGAAGACGGGGCTGCTTCCTCCGCTCTGGAAACCAGCATTAATCGCTTGGCCGCAGCAAAAATAAACACTGCCGGAGCTCTAATGGTTATGAACAATAACACCGGATTCTCGTATGAAAAATTTGATGAAGCCTGGCGTAATGTTCTGCTATTTGATGAACACACCTGGGGATCATGGAATAGTATAAGTGAACCTGAAAGTGAATTTACCCTGAGCCAGTGGGCAAAAAAGAAATCATTTGCAACAGAGGCCCTTAAGCAGAGCAACTTACTAATTGACGTATCAACAGCTGCTGCTTCAGCTGGTGACGGAAACCCGGTCCGGGGTATTGAAGTCATCAATCCGCATTCATGGAGTATGTCAGGGCTGATAACCGTACCTGATATGTTGAAAGTAGAAGGTTTTAAGGTTATTGAAAAGAGCGGAAAACAAATCCCTTCCCAGAGACTTAATTCCGGAGAGATTGTTTTTGTTGCAAAAGATGTTCCTCCCTTTGCATCTAAAATCTATTCATTTGAAAAAGAGGAGGGGAATACCGCTAAGCCGGAAACGATTGTCAACCAGATCGAAAACAATAATTTTATTCTGAAAATCGATCCAATTACCGGTTCCGTTGAAAGCCTGACTGACAAGTACAGAAATATTGACCTGGCAGACAAATCAGGTATGCCAGGTCTAAATACATATTACTATGTTGCCGGCAGGTCTCCTGAAAACAGATCCTCAGTTTCAGGGGCAAAAATTGAAGTTGTGGAAAACGGACCTGTGGTTAAAACAATAAAAGCATCCGTTTCGGGGAAAGGTTCAAAATCGGTAACAGATTATTATCAGTTAGTCAATGGATTGGACAAAATATATCTTAAGAGTATCATTGATAAAGAGAAGGTATACACACCAGAGGGAGTCCATCTTGGATTTCCTTTTAATGTTCCTTCAGGTGTTATGCACATTGACCTGGCATATGGGACATACCGGCCTGAGGCAGATCAGGTAAAGGCAGCCTGTAAAAACTATTTCACTCCTGAAAAATGGGTGGATATCTCAAACCAGAACTATGGGATAACTTTTATTACCCATGATGCTCCCCTGATCGAGATCGGAGATATAACAACAGATGCAAACGCTGTCGGCTGGACTGGAACAATAAAACCCTCCCAGACTATCTATTCATATGTCATGAATAACTACTGGGGGACAAACTATAAGGCTGAGCAGAACGGAAAGACTTCATTCAGGTATACTCTGCAACCTCACGGAATGTACCTGCCTGCTAATGCCGAAAAGATTGCTGCCGAAGAATCAGAACCGCTGGTTGTTGTTCCTGTAAGCAATAGCAAAAACGAATCGGAATCGCTATTTATTTTAAATAACCAGGGGATAGTTGTAACAGCTCTTGTTCCGCAAAATGATGGCTACCTGATAAGATTATTTAATGCCGGAGGTAGCCCGGAAAATTTAAATATTGGCTGGAAAGATAAACCCTCAGAAGTATTCTTCAGTGATCTGGACGGGAAGAAAACAGGAAACTACATTCCGGGTGTATTGATCCCGGCCTGGGGTCTCAGAACCCTTAAGGTCAGGAAATAAAAGACAACAGTGTCTGTGCTATAAAAAGGTCTTCGGGGTTTGTAATTTTAATATTTTCTCTGTTGCCCTCAACAAGGTGGATCTTTTCTCCTGTCTTCTCGAGAACTGTGGCATCGTCTGTAAAAGCAGGATCAAAATCCTGAAGGTAGGCAAGTTTTATTTTAGCTGCATCAAATACCTGGGGTGTCTGTACCTGTTTGACCTTCATTCTGTTAACAGGGATGCTGCTTTCTTCATCTTCAAATCTCAGAGAATCTGCCGGGCTTATCACAGGTATTGCGTTACCAAATTTTTCAGCCATTTCAAAACATCTTTGTATTGTTTCAAGCCTGACAAGCGGTCTTACACCATCGTGTATTGCAACCAGGCCAGGAGTGTTCACAAATTCGAGCCCGTTACGTACCGAGATAAACCGTTTTGCACCTCCCTTAACGAGAGTGTGAGGAACATCAAACGAATATTTCTTCTGAAGGTCAGTCCAATACCTGAGTTGATTCTCCGGAAGAACCGTTATGATCTCGATTGTTTCACTGAATTTCCTGAATCGCTCGATGGTATGCATCAGCACGGGTCGGCCAGCCAGTTCAAGAAATTGCTTCGGGGTATCCATTCCCATACGCTTGCCACTGCCTCCGGCGACTATTACAACATATAAATCCATAGTCTATAAATAAGTTCCTGGTTTTATTACCTGTCTATATTTGTCCGGATGAAAGGGAAAATGGGGCTCTTTTTTCCCCTTCTCCTCTTCTATTTTCATTCCTTGGTATATAAGAACCTTTTTATACTTCTTTTGGGGGTTTTGGCAAACTCTTCAGGGTGGATCCTGAATTTATGGACTGCCATAAAATCGGCTAACCGCTCATTAACACTCCTTCTGGTTTGATCAAGCGTTACTTTAAGTTGTTCTTCATTAAGATTATCTTTTTTTACCTGGTCATAGTCAGGAAAAATAAGGCCAATGAGTTTATTATCCTCAGAGATAACAAGTGATTCAGCTATATATTTCTGGTTATTTATTACCGATTCGATTTCTTCGGGATAGATGTTCTTACCGGAAGGACCAAGTATCATACTCTTGCTTCTTCCTTTTATATAAATGTTGCCTTCTTTGTCAATTACGCCAAGGTCGCCTGTATGCATCCAGCCATCTTTATCTATCACCGCATTTGTAGCTTCGTCGTTTTTATAATAACCTAGCATTACATTTTCACCACGAAGTATTATTTCACCCACCTGTTTTTCAGGGTCTGTTGAATCAATAGTCACTTCCAGGGTGTCGACAGCCCTTCCCGAGGCACCAAGTCTGGTTGTATCCCAGGAAGCGTAACTTATAAGCGGGCCACATTCGGTCATCCCATAACCTACTGTAAATTTAAATCCGATTTTACGGAAGAATTTTTCAGTGTCAGCATTGAATGCTGCACCTCCAATGACGATCTCCATAAATCTGCCACCGAATGAATGAGTAAGCTTCTCCCTGATTTTTTTGAAAAGAATTGCATTTAGCCCGGGGATCAGCAGCAGAATCTTCATAGCTGGCTTAGTGATAACCGGGATTATCTGTTTTTTGTAGATTTTTTCAATAACCAGCGGGACCGATAAAATCAGTCTGGGCTTAATCTCACCGAATGCCTGCAGAACTATTTGCGGGGAGGGCGTTTTCGATAATATAGTTATGTGGCATCCATATGTAAAGGGGAACAGAAATTCGAAAGCACATCCGTAGGTGTGTGCCAGAGGAAGAAATGACACAACCGGATCTCCGGGTTTCAGCGGCATATTATTCTGGGCATATCTGACATTGGCAGCAAGAGAGTTATGGGTGATCATAACGCCCTTGGAAAAACCGGTAGTGCCGGAAGTGTAACTTATAACAGCAAGATTATCATTGGAAATATCTGAGAATTTTATCTGTCCGGGATTTAGCTCCGGAAATGTTTTTTTGAATTTTTCTTCAAGCTCAGAATAGGTCAGTTTCAAACTTTCTTCTCTGGAAATTATAAATGAAAAATCTTCAAGAGATATGACAGCCGCTATTGCCTGCATCTTTCCATAATCATATGCCTCCCATAGCTTGTCGTCAACAAACAGCATTTTTGAATCCGAATGGTTAATAATGTTTGTATGGTCTTCAGGTTTAAAATCGGGAAGAACAGGAACGATAACTGCCCCATAGGAAACAACAGCAAGATAGACAACACACCAGTTTGCAGAGTTTCTTCCCACAAGGGCAATTTTGTCTCCTTCCTTTATACCTGATTCCCTGAAGAATATATGCAGTTTCATCATCTTCTCTGCAATTTCCCTGTAAGAATATCCCTTTTCTTTGTAGTTCGACAAAGCTTCGATATTCCAGTTTTGCTTTATGCTTTGTTCTATATACCCTATTAAACGTTCTTTTATCATAGCATCGATATTAATTAATAATTCGTCTGACTAAATAAAAAACATAACAAGCAATGCAATTATACAGAGAGTATTTACGACTGTAAAGAAGTAATTAAAATTCTCTCTTTTTTTCCTGAACTGGCCAAGTTTTCTGGCTAAAATTCCGATAGTAGGTGCAAACAGGGCTATCAGAAAGGCAAAGAATTCAATATCGGGAAAAACGCTCTCAATGCCTTCTCTGTGAACCAGGGATACATAAATTATGATCATTAATATTAAAAGATACAACAAATAACTCACTTTCAGAAGTAGTGTGGATACAGGACGCGTTTTGTGCAGGATGTGCGGTTTAAGATATGCATAGGCAATAGCGAATGCTATAATAATTAGAATGATTGAAAGTGTGTTATTCAATGTGGTGTCTCGTGCATCCATTTTTAACAAGATTAATTACAAGGAATCCGTTTATGTCCAAATCAGAGAGCTGGCTCCAAGTACAGCCGTGTTCTTTGTACTAAGCCCCGATGCCAATAACTTAACTTTATCTCTGTAAATATATAAAAGGTTTTCCTCCATATGTCTTTTTGTCGGTTCAAAGATCAGATCTTTGGCGAGAGCCAGTCCGCCAAACAGAAATATTGCTTCAGGATTGGTGTGAGCGACGACATCGGCCAGCTTAAATCCAAGTATTCTTCCTGTCTGTTCAAATGCTTTTTTGGCAATTACATCTCCGTTTTTCGCAGCATCGTGAATCATTTTAGCATCCAGCTCTTCAAAACTGTATTTTCTTAATTCGCTGGGTTGAATACTGTCTGACATTATTTCCAGGACTGTTCTTTTAATTCCTGTTGCAGAAACATAAGTCTCAAGGCAACCTTTTTTGCCACATCCGCATTCACGGTTTGAATCGCCAGGTGCTCCTACTGCAATGTGGCCCAGTTCTCCTGCAAATCCATCATGTCCGTAAACAAGTTTGCCGTCTACCACAAACCCACTTCCAAGTCCGGTTCCCAGGGTTATGACGATAAAATTTTTCATATCCTTTGCGCTGCCATAAATCATTTCTCCGACAGCTGCTGCATTTGCATCATTTGTAACAACAACCGGCAGTGTGGTGTGCTTTTTAAAGATATCAGCAATTGGAATAATTCCTTTCCACGGAAGGTTTCCGGCATACTCGATTGTTCCTTTGTTTATATTTCCCATCGGAGCCCCTATACCAAAACCAATGATTTCCACATCTTGCATGATTTTGGCGCCGGCCGTAGTTATTTTATCATAAAGAGCTGAAACAAAATCATTTGCATCGTTATAATGACCTGTTGTCAGTTTATCTTCCGTAATTACATTTCCTTGCCGGTCAACAAATCCGAATACAGTATTTGTCCCGCCGATATCAATGCCAACAACAACCCGCTTTTTATTCATAATGAAATTGATCGGATGTAAAGAATTGTAAATATAACATTTACTGTTTTATATCTAAAGCATTTGAAGGTTTTTCCATGCCAGTGGCTCAGCACGCAATACATCTTTCAATTTATATATTCTACTGTGTTTTTGCCCTGAGCTTCTGGTCTTTCTGGTTCCATATACTTAGATCCCAGTCCTGTGTTATTGAAAAGTTTGCCTGCTTAAATTCAAGCGGCCCCGGGTAATATGTAACAGGCTCAGGCTGCCGTTTTGAATTAAAATCTCCTGTTGTCCATTTTCTATCGCCATTCAGGTCTTTAATTGCACGGAGTCGGTAGATCCCTCTTTCAAGTAATGGAAATTCCAGCTTTCCCGGTTTACTTATGAGTTTTTCCGACAATAATTTTTCTTTGTCATCAAGAAGCTGAATAATCGTATTTCCTGAAAAATTAGTTATTTCAAGAGTCAGATCACAAAAAGAATCCTTAGTCCTGACTAAAAATCTTGATCCGGTTGAATCAGCTGCATCTCCATATACGTCAGTGAATGATCCGGCATCTGCAATCAGAAGATAGGCAGATCCTTCTTTCAGCTTTGCCTTAAGTGAATATTTTCTGGAACTCAGGCTATCTTTCTTCATCATAAATGGTACCTTCTTTCTGATTGTTTTTTCCGTTTCATACAGCCTCATTTTCGTTGTGTCGGGTCTTCTGAAAGGTGTTTGAGAGGTAAATATTATCTCCTGGTCCGACCTGAGAGAACCTCCCTGAATGTTTGAGGAAACAATAAGCTTTGATTTTGCAACCTTTCCTTTTGAAAGCCTCGGGAATGCAAATCGCATTTGAATTGAATCGGTTTTAGTTTTTGTGACACCAGTCGAATCAGTGTATGGAAAACTTGCCAGTGTCCTGATCTGTTCTGAGGAATATAATAAGCTGTCTGTAAGCCAGACATCGATAGTATCTCCGGTTAAGTTTCTTTCAACAAAGTAACTTTGGGGAGCGGCACCGGGAATATTGATATCAAACTTTCCGGAATCAGGTGGCAAGGAAAGAGTATAGGTAAGATGATATGACGGTTTTCTTCCTGATGAAGTCAGATAATGATTTTTTTTATCCGCAGTGAACAGAAACATCTTATATTCTCCTTCAATTATGGGGATAACCGGTGTTATTTTCACGCCTGGTTTGACTTTTGTTGTATCCTTTACTTTAATAACAGGTAAATAATTTTTTGTCTGGTCAATCATTGCAGGATTATCCATGAAGGCAAACCCTTCATCAATTTCATATTTTTTGTCATTATTTTTATCCTGAAGAGCATACAGACGATAAGTACCTTCTTTGATATTATTGATTCTAAATCCTCCATTTTTATCTGCAAGTGTTATGTAATCCGGGAATAATTTTGCCGGCGCAGAATCTGCCAGGTGCTTGTGCATCAGTATAATCGTATTCTCCGGCACTTCAAGATTGGACGCATTAAATACATTGCCTGTAACAGAAAGTGAATCGAGAACATTTCCTGTAGAAAAAACAAACTGGTAATTCGGGATTGCATTGCCTTCATTTAAGTCCCTTATTGCATCCTGAAAATAGAGTGTATAGGTGGTGCTGTCTTTAAGGTTTTCGAGGAATTCAATATTAAGATTTTTCCCCTTCAGAACTATATTTGGCTTTTTCTTTAGCGGGGGAGAAATCATAAATTTCTCATTCAGTTTATCCAATACTAAAAATTCGTCAAACGTAATGACGATCTTTTTACCTTTATTGTTCAGACTTCCATAGGCTGGAACGCTCCTGATTACCCGGGGTGGAGTGATATCCTTTTTACCGCCGGAAGGTGCAGCCTGTCTTGCGCAGCTTAAAACCACCGAAAAAAGGCCTGCCAAAATTATCCAGGACCAATATGTGCATCCTTTCATCAGTTAATAATTAAATGAGATACAAACTTACATCAAATTTTTTAGAGTTAAGTTTATTCATCATGTTGAATTCCTGACTGTGGTTGTCAATGAGATCAATTATTTTTTAACTTTGAAAGCATTATTAAAACAGAAAAATGCATTTACTTATTATTCCCTGGGATCCAAATCCGGAAATTTTCCGGATAGGTGCTTTTGCTATCAGATGGTATGGCCTGTTATTTGCCTCATGTTTCTTATTTGGATATATTTTAATGAGGAAGATGTTCAAAAACGAAGGTCTGAAAGATGACGTGCTTGACAGACTTACCATATATATGGCGATTGGTACAATTGTTGGTGCCCGGCTGGGACACTGTTTCTTTTATGAACCGGCATTCTACCTGAGTCATCCCCTCGAGATCTTTCTGATCTGGCATGGTGGTCTTGCCAGCCATGGCGCAGCCATCGGAATATTAATTGCTCTCTGGATTTTTGTCAGAAAGGAAAAGAAAGGATATGCCTGGGTACTTGACAGAATTGCTGTTGTTGTTGCCTTATCGGGTTTCTTTATAAGAATGGGGAACCTTATGAATTCTGAAATTTACGGAATTGAGACAACCGTACCATGGGGGTTCGTGTTCTTAAGAAATAATGAAGTTGCACCAAAGCATCCTACGCAGATCTACGAAGGGCTCGCATACCTTCTGATATTCTTTCTTCTTTTCAGGATGTACTGGCGCACAAAGGGTAAGGTTTACCAGGGTCTTCTCATCAGTATCTTTCTGATCCTGGTTTTTACTGCAAGATTTTTTATAGAATTTCTGAAAGAGGTACAGGTCCCTTTTGAGACAACAATGAAGCTTAATATGGGTCAGTGGCTGAGCATCCCATTTGTTCTGGCAGGAATTGCAGGATTATACTTTAGTATGAAGTATAAGAAGCCCGGATTCGTGTAATAATAAGTTTATTTCTTCACGATACCATAAAACAGCACACGAAGAATTGCTTTTAGTCTGTGGTCAATATCGACCTCCCGCTTTTTCCAGAACAAGGGGACCTCAAGCCCCTTCAGGGTAGTCTGGATCGCAAGTGCAGTGTAATCGCTGTTTTCGACATTGAAGACTTTCTTTCTCACCCCGTCATACAATAAAAGCCTTAGAATTGCAGTCTCTTCTCTGTCGTATTTCTCTCTTATCCTTTCAATAAATTCATAATGATCAAGGTTCTTATCAAAGATTGCATTGTAATAATTTGAAAGTTTTTCGAACGATTTCATTCGTACAAAAACATATTTTTCCATTTTTGCTATCGGAGATTCAACAGATTTTATTGCTGTAGTTAGCTCATTTCTAAGTATATTGGCCTCATAAAGAACAACCGCTTCAAAGATCTCCTCCTTGCTTTCAAAATAGTAATAAATAGAGCTTTTCCCCATTTTAAGTGCTCTGGCTACTTCGTCCATTGTAGTCTTCCTGAAGCCGAACCGGCTGAATATCTGCCCGGCAGTAATAATTATTTTTTTCCTATGCTCCTCTTTATTAATCATTTACATTCATTTTGATTATGTCATATGACTGCTTGCAAATATAAGGCTTAATTAAAATTATTCCAAAATCCTGGAATGAATTGGTCGAGAATTCGAAGAAGATTTTTAGTAATAGTAATTTTTGTATTTTTACCGGTTAATTGATTTTGAAAGAAGGTAAAGGGGTTCATGAATATTGGGGGAAAATATTATCGAAGTATCTGGTTCAGTGATGCGGAACCTGAAAAAATCTTTGTGATTGATCAGGAAAAATTACCTTTTTTATTAGAGATCAGGGAGCTTAAATCAGTTGAAGATGTCTTCAACGCGATAAAAAATATGACCGTCAGAGGGGCCCCGGCTATTGGAGTTGCCGGTGCGTTTGGCATGTATCTTGCCACCCTTGAAATCACATCCGGCACAAATATAATTGAACGTCTGAAAAATGCCGCTGAATACCTTATCTCCTGCAGACCTACTGCCGTTAATCTTTCCTGGGCCGTCAATAATGTTTTTGAACGGATCTCAGCAAAAACACAAAGTTCCATTACAAAAGCGGCGCTTGATGCTGCAAAAGAAATTTGTGAGAACGAAGTTAAGAGCTGCAGACAGATAGGAATAAACGGATTGGCTCTGATTGAAGAAATAAGCGTCAGAAAGCAAGGGCAGCCTGTAAATATTCTTACACACTGTAACGCCGGCTGGCTTGCCTGTATCGATTACGGTACCGCGTTGGCTCCTGTTTACGCTGCTCATGAAAAAGGTATTCCTCTGCACGTCTGGATCGATGAGACCCGTCCCAGAAATCAGGGAGCCCGTCTGACCACTTATGAACTTGGTAATTGTGGCATACCATATTCCCTGGTTACCGACAACACCGGGGGACACCTGATGCAACACGGGCTGGTAGATATTGTCCTGGTGGGAAGCGACAGAACAACGAGAAGAGGAGATGTTGCTAATAAGATCGGCACATACCTGAAAGCGCTGGCCGCGTATGACAATAATGTACCTTTCTATGTTGCAATTCCTTCTTCATCAATAGATTTCACAATCAGAGACGGTTTATCCGAAATCGAGGTGGAGGAACGTGATCCGGAAGAAATCAGCCTGGTTTCGGGATTTGCCGAGGATAAAATTATGTCGGTAAGAATTTGTCCGGAAAATACACGGGCAGTAAATTACGGTTTTGATATAACCCCTGCCCGCCTGGTAACAGGTCTGATAACGGAGAAAGGGATTTGCAGGGCTACGGAAAATGATATTTTAAAAATGTTTTCAGAAAAATTAAATTAAAATGGAAGGGGCAGTAAAATTCAATTGTCACTGGAACCAATCGGGTCCGGTAATAGCTGATGAACAGTATGAAATAATAAACTACTGGAGAGAGATCCTGTACAATATGGATTTGATTGGGGCATATGAAAATGGTGTTGCTTTTGGAAATATAAGCATGCGGTTCGGCTCCGGAAATCAGTTTATTATCACCGGTTCCGCTACGGGAGAAATTCCGGAACTTGAGCCAGGACATTATGTAAAAGTCAATGCCTTTAATATTGACGATAACGCGGTTCAGTGTGTCGGTCCGCTTAAAGCTTCATCAGAATCTCTTACACATGCTGCAATATACTTATCCGATCCGGGGGCTAATGCAGTTGTTCATGTGCATAGCATTGAACTCTGGAATGAATTGATTTATAAGGTTCCGACAACAAATCCATCAATGGATTACGGTACAGCGGGTCTGGCAAAAGATATCTTAAGATTATTTAAGGATTCCGATGTTATTGAAAAAAGAATAATAATCATGTCGGGTGATCGTGCCGGGATACTGACTTTCGGACATGATATGGATGAAGCGGTTAATGTTCTTCTTGAGTACCTCAGAAAAGAATAACAGAAGTTAATCCTGAGATAAAATGAAGGCAGCCAGTTTCTTTCAATAACTTCTTGCATAATTACCAACAATTATATAATATTGCAGTCCCAATTTGTGAGGGCCCATAGCTCAGCTGGTTAGAGCACCTGACTCATAATCAGGGGGTCGCTGGATCGTGCCCAGCTGGGCCCACTTAAAAAAGAGTGAGAGTGAGAGCGAGAGCGAGCACACTCACTCTTTTTTCTCAAAACTCACTCTCACACTCACACTTTTCTCAATGTGCCAGGATTACGCCAGGTTTAATACATATGTTTCTGAGTGTGTAAAACAGTGAGATCCGGAGCTGAATCCGGGTTTTAAATATTTCCCCGGTAAAGTTTTACTTCTGCGAGATGCTCCTGAAGATCGTCAACCAAATGTATAAACTTGTCCTGACATTCAGCCCCATCGAGTATTATAGTTAGTTTCGTATTGCCTTCATGTAATTGAGTTAACGTAATCCGGTATATTGTTCCCCTGTACCGGTAATGAATCTTAAAAGAAACCCAATCGGAGGGAAGACATGGTTCAATATATAATTTATCTGTCTCCAGCCTTAATCCCAGTAACGATTCGACAATCAGCCGGTACATCCAGCCGGCTGATCCTGTGTACCAGGTCCATCCACCCCGGCCAATATGGGGCGACAGGGCATAGACATCTGCAGCAATGACATATGGTTCAACTTTGTACCTGGCAACTTCTTCAGGAGTTTTGGCATGATTAATTGGATTGATCATAGTTAATATTTCCCATGCATTCTTACTGTTTCCCAGTTTTGAGAATGCCATAGCTGCCCAAATAGCTGCATGAGTATACTGACCTCCATTTTCCCTTACTCCTGGAACGTATCCTTTTATATAGCCGGGATTCAAATCTGATTTATCAAAAGGAGGATCCAGCAGCTGAACCAAAGAATCTTCACGCCTTACAAGTCTTTTATTCACAGATTCCATTGCTATCCTTGATCTATCACTGTCACCGGCACCTGAAAGAACCGACCAGCTCTGAGAGATAGAATCAATCTGGCATTCCTCATTACTTGACGATCCAAGCGGTAAACCATTGTCGAAATATGCACGCCGGTACCATTCTCCATCCCATCCATATTTTTCAATATTCAGTTGTATCTTCTTGGCTGCTTTCCTGCAGAGTTCAACAAAGTCTAAGTCGTTTTTTGCTTCAGCTACAATGATAAACTGTGTCAGAACTTCATAAAGAAAAAAACCCAGCCAGACGCTTTCCCCCTTGCCTAAGTTTCCAACTTTATCCATGCCATCATTCCAATCGCAGGTACCAATCAGAGGGAGACCATGATCACCAAAACTAAGGCCATGCATGATGGATAGTTTACAGTGTTCGTATAATGTACTTTTTTCTTCTGACAGGTTGGGAAGATCGTAATAGGAATCATCTTCAGCGTTTAACAGACGTCCTTCCAGAAAATGAATAGATTCATCCAGAACTCCCGTATCGCCGGTAGATATTACATAACGGCTTGTAGCCAGGGGTAACCATAAGTAATCGTCTGAACAATGAGTACGAACACCTCTTCCGGCAGGTGGGTGCCACCAGTGCTGGACATCTCCTTCTTGAAATTGCCGGCTTGCAAAAAGAATAAGATTCTCCCTCAGGATATTTGGTTTGGTATGAATTAAAGCCATTACATCCTGCAACTGATCACGAAAACCAAATGCTCCTCCCGATTGATAATATCCGGTGCGTGCCCAAACCCGACATGCCAGAGTTTGATATAAAAGCCATCCGTTAGCCAGGACATTCAGCGACAGGTCAGGTGTTTCTATCTGCACCGATCCAAGAGTAAGACTCCAATAGTGCCAGACAGATTCGAGAGCAGCATATGCACGGGCTGGTCCATTAAAATTATTTATAATATTGTTGGCATCCTCCAGATTCCTTCCTGTACCAAGCCTGAATATTATTTCGCGTCTTTGTCCCGGGGCAAGATCAAAAGGGACCTGAATTGCTGCGCAAGGGTCAAGAGCTACTCCACTCTTTCCTGAAAGATGTGAACTTAACATTGCAGAGGGATTTTTCAATGTACCGTTGCGCCCGATAAATTCTGTTCTGTCGCAGGTAATGGAGCACGAATTATTGTCAGTCTGAAGAAATGCAACCCGCTTCGGCGACTCTGGATGATATGGATTCACTGCATATATAACGCTTTTGTTGAAATCGACGCTTGTATTAACATGCATGGCCGTTTTGTGCCGCAAATCGCCTAATACCCATTCCACGTAACTTATCGCCGACAATTTGCACGATCGTCCCGACTCGTTTCTCACTTTCAATACCGAAAACTTAATTGAAGCATCTACAGCAACATAAACCCAGAGTTCAGTAATTATTCCTCCTTCGTTGTGTTCAAATACACTATAACCAAATCCATGTCTGCTCAGGTATAGTTTTGATTCACTGTCTGTTAAAGGTACAGGCGACCAGAAGTGACCTGTCTCTTCATCACGAATATACATAGCTTCTCCGCTCGAATCGGTTACAGGATCGTTATACCATGGTGTAAGACGATACTCATGGGAATTTTCAGCCCAGGTATATGCCATCCCATTCTCAGAAATTACTGTTCCGAAACCCTGGTTAGCCAATACATTTACCCAGGGTGCAGGTGTTAATTTGTTTTTCGTTGTTGTAATTACATATTCTTTCCCGTCTGATGTAAATCCTCCGATACCATTGTAAAAAATCAAGTCTAGTCTTGGCGACACTTCATCCGGTTGTGGATCAGGCCTGTAGGAGCGGGTGGGTTTGAAACGCACAATTGGTGCTTTTACAAAACTACGCCGTTTGATCTGATCTTCCAGGGCTCCCCGGGTATCGCTGATTATAGCCCGGGCAACTGTTTGAAAAAGAATTCTGTCCTCGATTGATATCTGGTCTGCAGAGCGTACAAATATTCCACCCGGCCGGTCAATAATATTAGCCTCAATTCCTGCTGCAATTAACCCGATGATCTGTTCCTGGAGCAACTGACGGTAACCTGCATGATCTTCATTCCAGATCACCAGATCAACTGCTAATCCTTTTAATCTCCAGTATGCATGAGCCTGAACGAGTTGACGCACCAGATTAATATTGGCCGGATCTTCAATTTGCAAAAGCACTATCGGCAGATCACCTGAAATGGAATAACCCCACAAGCCGGATTGTCCACGACGATTTTTAATAATGAGGCCAGGGTCCGCACGCAGTGAAGAATTTGCATAGATAACAGAACTGGCAAGCCGGCCGTATAATTGAGCGTCCGATTCGCTTGCATTGATCTGCCGCAATACTACCTGACTATGAGTCCATGCAAGTTCAAATACCCGGTTAGCAATTTGCTTATCCTGGTACTTTTCTACAAGATTTAATGATGCCTCGCGTGATTCACCGATTCCTGTAACAATATCAATTGTAGCTGACCCTTCAGGTTCAAGAATTATTTTATATTGAATTGCTGCCACAGGGTCGAGTACCGAACCCTGACTCCCTGAAAGGGATTTAGTATTTGTCATTGCATCGGGTGCGACAAGAGTGTTTCCGCGTCCAATGAATTGCATCCTATCCGTTTCATAGGTAATATTGATGATTTCAGCCTCATGAACTGCCATCAGGTGAAACATCCATGGTGAATGCTCTTCTATTGATCTGGGCCGCCGGGTACATAGAATTGCCTGCCGCTGATAGATGATTTCTGTCTGAACAAAAAGATTACTGAATGCAGGATGAGCTAAATCATCTCCATGAGGTGCCAGAACAACTTCCGTATAACTGGTAATATCGATAATCCTTTTTGTCCGTGTACGGTTAGCAAGATGAATCCTTCGCAATTCAATGTCGTCTTCAGGTGACACCGCAACTATTGTATGTGTATCAATATCGAAATCGCGACGGCGAAATTCTGCACGGCCTTTTGAAAATATTGCTTCATATTTATCGGGTAGATGAAGTGTAGGTTGATATGTAGTTGACCAGAAGTTTCCATCTGCGGCATCTCGTATATAACAAAAAGCTCCCCAATTATCCTGAGTGGTGTCTTCACGCCAACGCGTGACGTCAAGGTCTTTCCACCGGCTGTATCCACCGCCGGCATTTGTAATCATAACCCTGTACCTGCCCTCGTTTGACAATAAATTGACTTCCGGAAATGGAGTATCAGGTGTATTAAATACACGAAGAGGTGCCTCCTGGTTATTACCGGCAGGGCGAACATTTGTAATACCTGATGTATGTGAAAAGACTGTTGTAGCTCTTGGTATCTTTTCCTGAAGCAATAATAAGGTTGCCTGGAATAAAGGATAAGACTCAAACCTCTTTTGCATCAGGCGATCTGTCAGAACATAAGCCAGGGAGAGAAAGCTCATCCCCTGGTGATGAGCCATAAAAGACTTTATAACAGCCTTAGACTGCCCTCTTGGCAGACGTATTGGTGTATAATCTATAGCCTCATAAAAACCAAATTTCCCCATAAACCCGTCACTGGTAAGCCGTTCAAGATTAGTGCATGCTTCCTCAGGCATGACCATCAGAGCAAGCATTGTTGCATATGGTGCAATAACCAGATCTTCAGAAAGTCCTCTTTTGAGCCCGAGCCCTGGTACTCCAAATGCCCGATACTGATAATTTTGCAGAATATCAACACTATTGTATCCCGATTCCGAAATACCCCATGGCACTCCTCTTAATTTTCCATATTCGATTTGTCTTTTTACTGCTGATTTACAGGTCTGATAAAGTAAACTGTTTTCATATTCAGGCATAACTATAAGAGGCATAAGGTATTCAAACATCGAACCACTCCATGAAAGAAGAATTGGTTCACCATCAATTGTCGTCAGGAGACGCCCCAGCGCAAACCAACTTTCCTGTGGTATCTGGTCCTGAGCAATTGCTACAAAACTCGACAATCTTGCCTCCGATGCCAATAAATCATAATAACTTGGATCGCGTCGCCGGTCTTCAACATTGTATCCAACAGTTTGTAAATGAGTCGACTTATCGTAAAGAAAACTATAATCCATGTTCGCAAATTCTCTTGCCTGCCTCATGAGAGCTTCGACAAGCTCAATCCTTTCCCCTGCATGATCAATGGCTTTTCTGAAAAGCTTTTTAAACTCATCAGTCTCATTGGAAGACAATTGACCATTAAAGGAAAAACCTTCAAAATCAGTTTTGAAGATTTCGCGTAATGTAGGAATAGTATTAAAATCAGGATATTTGTCCAGTATTTCCATGGCACCCGGATGTGCCATCCATGGAGCCAGATATGTCAATTCATCAAGTGCTCCCTGACATTGTCGTGAAAGGTTATTTGCCCAGATTGCATATTGGTCATCTGTAACGGTAGTTAAAGCATTGACTATTTCAGCAGAAGAGGCTGAAAGTTTTTCCAGACATTTACGCAAATATACAAGCGTAACAGGCGATTCCTTTAAAATTGCATTCAGATATTTCCCGAATTGAACAATCTGGTCAGGTATTGATTTTCCTGCCTGCTTAATAAGAATTTGTAATGTATCATTTATCCCTTCAAAAAGCCGTGGCCCCATTATTAATTGTTCAGGCAACTGGAGAAGTCCCTGCATAAGAGTCAGGATATGACCCGCAAGGTTTCCGCTGTCGACCGAGGAGACATACTTAGGCTTTAATGGTTTCAGAGATTGAGTATCGTACCAGTTAAAGAAATGTCCCTGGTATCTTTCAAGCGAGCTCATTGTATTGAAAGCATTAGAAGTCCGGACGAGAAGCTCACCGGTATTGATGTAACCGAAATCATATGCTGACAGATTAGCCAGAAGTGAGAGGCCTATATTTGTAGGCGATGTCCGGTGTGCTATTACTGAAATTGGATGTTCCTGAAAATTATCAGGGGGCAGCCAATTATCATCATTACCAACAAACGTTTCAAAAAATGACCATGTTTTCCGGGATAATTCCCTTAGAAAGCGATATTGATTGACTGTTAGTTTTGCAATATGAGGAAGAAGAGGCCAGCTGATCCACCAGGCAATAACCGGAAAAAGAAACCACAGCCCGATAATTGGCCATACCATTACCAGTGTCAGAGGATACAAAATCGAAAGACATATAGCAGAAAGAATTGCAATAATTGGCGATATCCACATGATCTGATATGATTTAATAAATTCAAACCTGCTGTGGTATTCTTCTCTTGTTGCAGAGTTCCATTCGAGAAGCCGTTTTTTTGAGATGATCAATCTCCAGCATGTCAGCAATAAAGCATGCGTACTATAATACGCTTCATATGGAAGACTTACCAGCATGAATACGGCCTGGTAAAATTGCCGGGCAGCCGATTGTCCAACTGCCAGCATATGTTGCCGAAGAAGGACTTCCTCCGGTTTTTGAAATATATAAACAACGATAATAATCAATGAAGGAATCAATATTATTCCCATCACCACCAGAGTCCAGAACCACGGTGATGCTAAAATGGTCCAGCCTGATAACAAAAGCAATGTAAGCGCTAAAGGAATGAGACTGCGTCTCAGGTTATCCAGAATTTTCCACCACGATAAAAGAGACAAAGGGTTTTTTCGTGATGCACCATTGAGCTTTGGTAAAATTGGCAATAACCAGGGGATCAATTGCCAATCGCCCCTTATCCAACGTGATCGGCGGTTAACATCTGTCGTGTAAGTTGCAGGGTACTCTTCAAACAGAAGAACATCACTTAACAATCCCGACCGGGCATAACAACCTTCCAGAAGATCATGACTCAGAATTCTGTTTTCCGGAAACCGATCCTTCAGGGTCTGTTCAAACAAATCAACATCATAGATTCCCTTTCCAATGAATGATCCTTCGCCGAACAGATCCTGGTATACGTCAGATATGGCACGGGTATATGGATCTATGCCAGGTTCGCTACCGAACAGCTTTGCATACCTCGACCGGTTTGTTCCTATTAAACTTACGGCAACCCTGGGCTGAAGAATGCTGTATCCATCTGTTACGCGATGTTTTTTTATATCGTATTTTGGCTTATTGAGAGGATGTGCCATGGCCCCGATAAATTGCCGGGCTGAATCGCGTGGCAATTGCGTATCGGTATCAAGTGTAATGACATACCTGATTTCTTTTAAAACAGAAGTATTGCCAATGATCTTAGAAAAAACGTTTTCAGGTCCCCCACGCAACAGGGAATTGAGATCAGATAATTTTCCTCTTTTTCGTTCATAACCCATCCAGATATGATCTTTGGGGTTCCATTTTCGTGGACGATGAAAAAGGAAAAAGTTATCATTGTTTTCCCCTGGATATTTTTCGTTCAGATCCGTAATTCTTTTACTGATCAGTTGAATAAGCTGGTCATCTTCCTCTGATTTTTCCTGTTTTGCATCTTTAAAATCAGTTAATAATCCAAAATGTAAATTTTTATCCTGATTTGCCAGAAAACGCACCTCCAATGCTTCTGCCAGATCTTCAATATTTTGAGCGCTTAAGAGCATTGTAGGAACAACTACCAGCGATCGGGATTCCTGAGGGATCCCTTTTGAGTAATCAAGTCGTGGCAACGGATTTGGTTTTATAAAAAGTGTGACCAGCCAGTTCACAAAAGTTATCGAGATATGACTTATACACAAGGACAGAAGTAAACCCAATGCTAAGAGTAGCCAGTTTCCAATTCCGTCTCTATTGGCTTTTTCTAATACTCCCCAGCAGAAAGTTAATGTCAACAATACAATTGAACCCAGATAGAAAAACAAGGGGAACCGGAAAATAGTTTTTTTACATATCGAGGATAAAGTATATTTTAATTTTATAAGGCGCTCAAGTTGATGCAGACCTTTACCGATCAGGTAAAAACCGACATGAGCAGTACGGTCTTCCGGACCATTCAATTCAGCTCCGTTTTTTGCAAGTTCCAAAGATTTACGTGCCACTTCAATTTCAGAAAAGCTGCATTTTTTGGCCATCTTTTCTATAACATGACGATAATGGTCACGGGTATTAAAATCCATGGAGGTATATGCCTGGGCAGGATCATCGTGAAGAAGTTGTTCCACCTGGCTCATAGATTCAACAAATTCGCGCCAGTCTAAAGCACTCAGGAACCGAAGGCTGCCAATGCTGTTACTTATGGAAACCTGATCTGCCGCTTGTTGCTGGTTTTCAAACTGAATCGACTGGACAGTTGTCTGATTTGATTCAGAAAGCCGTTGTTCAATCCATGTCAATGGAAATGCCAGAGCCGGACTTTGTCCCTGTAAACGCCGTACAAACTCGGAAACGAAAGATGTTGACATAGGCGGGTGAGATCTTGCCATATCAGCGATTACCAGGATCAGGCTCTTTGGATCCTTTTCTGCTATATGGGTCATCTTGTCAGCCCAGGAATCAGCAAGATTTCTGTCAATTCTACCGGAAGCTACCCTGACAGCAATGCGTCGAAGATTTTCAATTAAGGCTAACCTCAGCATTATGGGAATAGCCCATAATTCACCTAGCTTTAAGGTAGTGACTGTTTGATATGCAGATACAAACCTGCGCAGGCTTTCAGGATCTACATGACCCTCTCCATGTGATATTATTTCTTTTGCTAAATCGTAAACACGGGGAAGTCCTGCCGACGGACCATTAAGTAACCGGGGTAACTCCTTACTATAACCTTTTGGCAAATGTTTTCTTCCGGTACGAATCTGCTCTTCAATCAGATAAAAATTATCAAGCAACCATTCACCTGCTGGTGTGATTTGACGATTGGCCTTCACTGCTTCTGATACTAGATCGTGAACCTCCAGCAGTATTGCTTCATTTTCTGAAAGACGGGAGAGCAATTGCTGGTCAGGATCAACTTTTGGCCCCAGGATATGTAACCCTGCCAGGGTTTTGCCATACTGCTCCATCTGTTCAGCGCTAAATAATTCCGAACGCATAGGGGGCAGCCCATCGGCGTATTTTTGCGAAAGGTCATTTTCCCACAGATGGGATTTCAAAAGATGCAATGAATCGTTAATAATAGAGGGCCTTATCTTCATTTATAAATAATCTATTATAGGAAAATGAACTTATTAACTCAAGTGTATCAGGTACACCTTATTGCCTGATTGACAGTCTAATGGGGAATATTTCAAGACCCCGTTGTTCAATCTGCGCACCCAATTTTGAATTTGACTATAGGTAATTGTTAACAATTTATTATAATTTGTGCATTACAAGATAAACACTCATAAAATAAACGTGTTATATAATTTTGAGAATAAGTTACAAAATTCACATATTCCAGAAGCAGAAAGCCTTTTGAACTTAAGATATCTATATGATATGGGATGGAAAAACATTTGCTCTTATTTTATTGGATAGTTAAGCGCTAAAGCTTCTTCGGGCTTCGACCGACGTAGTCGGCTACGGCCGACGAAGTCGGTGGACGGAGCCAACTGAAGCCCTGGTCAAAAAAATGTCCAAATTTCCTCTCTGAATAATTATTCCTTCATCCAGTTTATAAGGTTGTTGATAAATGGTTGAGGCATAATCTGAAGACCATTTGCATCGCCTATGAAGAATATTTTGCTTTTCGGATAGTTGAGAATTCCCATTACCGGAGGAGCAACGGGTTCGCCTGCATCCTTGATTTCGTTAAAATTCATGTCGGCATAATCATTCTCACCTAACCATCCAAGTATTTGAATATCTGGATTCTGATCTGCGTTGATAAGAACGGAGCCAGCAATATAGTCAAGGCTGGTGAGATTTTCGGTAATAATGTGACCAGCAAATTTACTTATCTTTCCTCCTGCAATACCTCTGAACTCCAGGCCCAGGAGATCACCCAGTTCGTCTTTTGGATCGTACTTTTTGTGATCGGTGAAAAAGACCAGGTTCATACCTCTTTTTACAAGTTTGGAATAAACATCAAGTTCATTTGTAGTATAAGTTTGGAATCCATTGACTCTGATAACTATAAAGTACCCCATAAAATGCTCCTCTTTTAGCTCCTCTCCTCTTCCCAGTTCATCCACTTTGAATCCCTTCTGACGAAGCAGGTCGGCAAATATCTTACCCTGATGATACTGATCGGGATTAAAACCTGTCTGCTCTGATTGCGGGTACCACCACACGCCACCATCGTGCGAGGCATCAATGACAATCTTTTTACTTACCGGAACTGCATTTACAATCCACTCAGCTTTCCGGTTACTTATATCTTTTAGCTCGTATGTAACAGTTTTGGAGAAATTGGTAACCGAACTCCCTGAAACCTGCCTCTCTCCATTTAAATAAACAGTAATACCCTGGGGAACCTCAAACCTTGGAACCAATTTTGTAATATCCACATCAGATTCTACCTCAAGCTTCACCATCTTTTGATTACTTTTTATGGAGGTAGATAGTATTGTCTGTCCATTGGTTGAAAACGAAAGAAAACCTTCCCCAAGGTCAGGATTCTGAACTGCTGGTTCATCTTTCTCGCACGATATCAGTAAAACAGGAATGAGAATGAACCAGATCCGGTTGATCAACTTTGTTTTCATGTTTAATATTTTTTATTTATTGAACACAAATACAATCTCATTAAAAAATTATGATCAAGATCTAAGTCATCTTAAAGAATTACAGATGCTAAAAAATGGCGTTTCTGATGAAATCTAAAATGACTATAAAATTCACCATAGGCACTTAATTTCTTTTATCCCAAAGTTATACCTTTTGTAAGCCAAAGTCAATTTTTTTCCGGACGAGTCATAACCCACTCTCACACTCACACTTTTTATTTTGTTTAAAATTCTACAAAGATTTCAATTCTGATTGCTGATTTATGAAGAAGACATCATAATTAATAAAGCAACTTAATATTTGTTTCTTGTAGTTTTTTCTTTTTCTTTATTCCTGGTTCTTAACTTAAGTCTCCTTATCTGGCATGAAAGTGACTTATATCTTCGTCTGTACTGTCCTCATTTTGAGACTGTTTACCACAAACCTGTATGCTCAGAAAACTCTTCACGCATTTCCCCTTAAAACAGTCCTGCAAATCGACGGCAAATTCGACACTGAAGTCTGGTCAGGAGCCGACAGTGCTTATTCGTTCATCCAAATGGAGCCAAGACCAGGAGAACCCGCATCTGAAGCAACTTCAGCCTGGTTCGGGTATGATGACAAGAATGTTTATGCTGTTTTCAAATGTTACCAGCGAACACAATTGATTGCAAAAAACCAGAGCCGTGATGCACTTTCCAAAAATGATGATGAAGTTGCCCTGGTTATCGATACCTACAATGATAACCGCACAGGGTATGGATTCATTGTAAATCCTCTGGGGACCCAGGTCGATTTTAAGATAAATGATGATGGAAACAATATTGATTTGAATTGGGATACGGAATGGAAATGTGCTGTGGCAGAATTTAGCGGCGGATGGTGTACTGAAATTATGATTCCGCTTAACAGTCTGAAATACAAAAAAGGGCTGGATACATGGGGTATCAACTTCGGAAGGATCATCCGCTCTAATTTTGAAACATCCTATTGGACAGGTCCTCTTGCAAATGACTTCAGGATATCTCAAGGCGGTAAGATGACTGAGATCAACACTAGGGGAAGGAGAATGCAGCTTGCACTGTTTCCGTATCTATCAGTATTTAAAACCACAGGAGCAAAAATTAAAGCTGATGGCGGGGGCGATGTTAAGTGGCAGCTCACCCCGAATGTTTCTCTAAACGGAACAGTTAATCCTGATTTTTCCACTGTCGAAGCCGACCAGGTGCAGATTAATCTTACACGGTATGAACTCAGTTACCCGGAGAAGCGTCTTTTCTTCCAGGAGGGAAATGACATGTATAACACACGCTTCAGAACTTTTTATTCTCGCCGGATCCAGGATATAGATTTTGGTGAAAGACTTAACGGGAAAATCGGAGGCTACCAGTTTAATGTAGTAAATGTAAGGACACCCAGAATGCCAGATGACAGTGCTCATTACTTTTTTACTGCGGCAAGCATAAAGCGTGACATTCTGAAATCTTCAAGCCTCGGCCTCATTATGGTAGATAAAAGCGGAAATGATTCATATACTAGATCCCTAAGCCTTGATTACACCCTTAATCTCGGTAAGACATGGTACCTGACAGGCCAATTTGTCGGAAGCGCACCTGGAGATTTCTTGTCACACAGCGCCTGGTTTATGAGATTTGCAAAGGAAAACAATATTTATCACTATCATATAAGATACAATAATGTAGGTAGCAATTTCCGTGAAAATGTAAATCAAACAGGATTCATAACCGATGACGACCGCAGGGAAATTGATTCTGAAGTAACATACAAGTTCTGGATCAAGAATAAGGTCTTCGAGTATATTAATATTGGATCGAACAACAATATCTTCTGGAGCCAGGCAGGTGTGCTGAGAAGCTGGAATACCGACAATTCGGTCGATGTTTACTACAGCAACCGCATCAGTACAGGGTATAATTATAATAATGAGTACAAGCTTTATGAGAAGGGCTTCTATAACCACAGACATGAATTTACTCTGGGTTACAATACCGAGGAGTGGAGCCATGTTCAGACAGGATTCTCGAAGGGCAGGAATTTCGACAGGGATTTTAACCTATACAGTGGAGGCTTCAGGGTAAAACCTCTAAAAAACCTGTCACTTGAATACAGTACATCTTATCTTCATTTCGTTCCTGATCCCGATTCAAGTTCTACATTTATCAATGTGCTGACAGCAAATTACAATTTTACTAATGATCTATGGATCAAATTATTTGCTCAAAATAGCACCAGTAATGAAAGGATATACATCTATGGTCTTTTCGGGTGGCGTTTCAAGCCTCCTTTCGGCGCCTTATATCTTATTTATTCTCATGATAGTTATGTACTTGCTGAAAGTCCTGTGCGCCTTGACAGCTTCTTTCTGAAACTGACACTTCCGATTGCTATAGTAAAATAACAGGTATAAAAGGTTTTCTCTTCACTTATTAAACCGGATGCGTTGAGAAAGAAAATCTCCAATTTAAGAATGAGCCATGTGTAGTTTTTATCCTTTCTTTTCCAGGAAATGGTCAATACTGAATTTGCCTGAACCATAGGTAGAGATGAACAAAAACAGGAAGCAATAAATTATCGCCAGCTCACCACCATTCAGTAAAGGAAGCAATGAATGACTTTGGTGAGCAGTCCAGTATGCAAACGCCATTTCTCCGCTACAAATGAATGCTGCCCAACGAGTCCAAAGACCGATCATGATCAGAAAGCCTCCAAAGAACTCTATTGGTCCTGCGATAAAGACAATATATGACGGGATCACATGTGCTGCATGAGGAAAGGCGAACAGCTTTTGTGAACCGTGCCACAGAAAAAGAAACCCTGCCATCAGTCGAAGAACAAAATAAACTTCCATCTCGTACCTTGAAAAAAACATTTTTGCTTTCATCTTAGTAATTATTTGTAAGATATTATTTATTAACACTTTAATAAATTAAAAAGATCTCTCTTAGTAGAAATTACATTTATTCATACAGAAAGTTAAGCTAAAATCCCTTACGTACCTTCTTTTGAAGTGGTCAAAGAAGGACGGATTCTACACATCGTTTTAGGTTACATAAGGTTTGTGGGGCATACCTATCAGAAACACTAACCTGTTTGAGGAGCTCAGGCAATCAAATATAAATGATCCTCGCTATTTACAGATGCGATGTTGGCAATAGGAACGAATCTATAAAAAACTATTCCTGAACCTGAGAAAAGGTCCTAAGTATTTCGGACCAGTGATTAAAAATGCAATAATGCCCTTCCCCTTCATATAATTGGAAATCAGCATGTGGCAATCGTTGTGCCAGTCTTCTTCCCATTTCAGCAAAAAGCAGCTCATCCGCACTTCCATGGAAGATTTTAACAGGGATTTGAATTTCTTCCGGGGTGAATCCCCAATTGATACCAGCCAAAACATCGCCTACCCAACCTGCTCCTCCTTGTTTGAATGCCTCTTTCATCCCGTCTTCAAACATTTTTCGTAAAGCTTGGTTGGTGAATAAGATTTTATCATGCTCTGGAGATTCTTTAAGCCAGTTGTCAGCATATTTAGCAATATCCGAATTTGCTCTTTTTGCTTCACTTTTACCAGCTATTCGAATCAAGGGTTTAAACCACCCGAATTTCAATAAAAAACCAAAGCTTTTATGCATTGTTTCCGATGCACCAGGAACATTTAATGGACCAATTGGTGAAACCAGTACAATCTTGTTTACTCTGTCTTCAAGTTTATAGGCTATTGCCAGAGCATAAGGTGAGCCCCCTGAATGAGACATTACACCAAATTTGTCAATTTTAAGATGATTAGCCAGTTGTTCAATATCAGGTACCCAATTCAAAAAAGTTCTTCCTGGATGTGGAGATGATTCCCCATATCCTGGCCTGTCTACTGTTATTAGCCTTACTCCAGCTTCAATTGTAAGGTTATTGTCTGGATGTCTGGCTAGTCTGGAATCGCCAAAACCATGTTGGTGAATTACAGGAATTCCATTCTCGGCCCCGTATTGCTCATACGCTAATTGACGACCGTCTTTCAATCTTAGGGTATTCAATTTCAATATGTTTTTTACTTATCCTAAATTTAGTACAAAGTTTTGAAACCTTTATTCTTTTCCAAACCCAAATAGTCGAAAGTCTTGTTTCTTTTAATGCTCACTCAAATAATGATAGTACTATATTCTAAGTGGTTGTTTTCTTCAATTGCCTCTTAAATAATACTCCTGCCAGGATGCTCCCTGCGATCATAGCCAGCCAGTTAATTGAGATTACTGCAATTTCAAATCGGTAACTTCTGTCGACTCCAAATTTTATTGAAAAATAGATAAGTGATATAACAGTCAGTATAAATGGTGTTATAAAAATACATCTTAACGACCGCTCCAGGAGATTGTTGCGGGTAAAAACAAATGCCATGAACAGGAATGAAATACTCATCATTATATAACCCAATTCCTCCATAGCAATGAATAATCCATGGTCGTTATACTGTGTGATCAATGCTATTCCATCGGTTTCTCCTTTCATCAGACTGGCAGGAACAACGGAAAACTGAATAAAATAATCAGCCAACAAAATAATAGAGGAAATCAAAGCAAAGGATATACTGATGAAACTAAATATCTTTTTTTCAGTCAAAGAAATAAAATGTAGTGATATCATAAAAACCAACCATATAACTAATTGTAAAATGGCTAAATACATCCAATAGTAATCGCCTGGGAAGAATTTCAGGCTATCGAGATAGGGGTATTCTATACAGTTACCGGTGCAAAATGGTCCTGATTTTGGTACAGCTGTCATAGCCATGCCAAATGTTATTAGTGTTATTACTGTCAGAGATATTGACGAGAAAAATCCCGTTCTTTTCCCACTGATATTTTCGTTATATTCAGTTTTCATATTTATGCCGGAGATTTATTGCTTATTGCCCTGGTATTGAAGCTATGCAAAGTGATTCCACATTGTAGTATTGCCCCTCAATTTTCTGGTCTGGTTCATTGGATTTTTCTATTTGTACTCTCTTGAAATGATTGGCTTCTAATAATTGGCTGATTTCATTCATTTTATTTCCAACCCTTTTCGCAAACAATCCATATGGTCTGCGTAATTGTTTTGAAAATATTTTCATGAAAATCTGTTTAATAGTGCCTGGTTTCATTATTTCTGCAATTAATTGACGAAAGTTAAAATATTTTGAAACCCAGACCAAATAAATCTGATTCATTACATGTTTAGGATTGCTTTGAAAAACAACATATTAAATTCCTGGGAATGTCTAGGTAATGAAAACGGAACATTTTATTGGGTGACAGTAGTTACAGTCAGCCCTAAGAGTATTATTTACCTGCTTGAGGATTTTATGCTTTCATCATCTTCAGCTGATACAAATAAATTATACATAAACAGGAATAATGAATGGAAAAGGCTGAAATCAGATTTTATGAATTCACGACTTTCTTTTTTTACCGCTCTAAAAGCTGACAGAAGAGATTATTGCTGGGCTGCTGATATAGAGGGTAATTCATTTTTACTCCATGTCTTTAATGGAAGTGCGTGGGAATCACCTCCACCCGGACTTTTCAACGGAGACAAAATTTCAACAATAGAAACTGATTTCGATAATAATATCTGGATCGGTTCTGCCCAAAATGGTGTCTTTATATTAAAACAATGACTAAAACTCATTCTCGAAGTTAAGTATCTGACTGGCAACAAACCTGATTTGCAATTAAATAGTTTTGGGTAAGGTTCATTCCGAAAGCATACACTCCCGGATCAGGGCCTGGGCACTGCAAGGCTTTTCTGGAGGATCATAACAAGGTCGTCTGCATTAGACGGTTGGGGCATGACCCAATTCGAACCGAAAATCATTTTGGGGACACCTCCTTTACCATTTTGGACGGTCTGCCCGTAAATCTGAACACAGGTTTGCAAATACCGTGCGATCCACGGGTCAGACCAGGCAGCATCAAACTTCGTCTGACCAACCAATTCAACTGCCTTTGCCCTTGCAGCTTCAAGGTTTCGGGGAAGCCAATAGTTTCCAGACTCAAACGTGAACATATAGTTTTCGAAGTCAGGAAAGGCATCCTGCCTGGCCACCCATACCGCCAGGCCAATCCTGGCCAGTTCGCATGAGTTTTTGAAAGCATCCACATCCGGGGGGATGTAGGGATTGCAGCTTGTGTTCAATGGTGCAGGAGATAATGCAAATGCCAGCTTGCCATCGTAGCGGCGAACCGCCTCATTGAGCATAAAATGTATTTTCTGACAATGGGAACAATTATAGTCAAAGAGCAAGGTGACAATGTAGGGGGCGTCCGGAGATCCTACCATTGGTACTTCGTGATAATTGATGGCAGGCAGGTTATCATGTGACTTGCCATCGCGATAGACGGTTGTGGGAGTAAAGATGACCTGGAAGGATGCCAGGATGCCAACCAGGATCAGCCCGGTCAGAGTAAGGCTAACCGTGTGCAAAGGGCGAATCAGACGTCTGGCAGTAACCGGGGAAATATTTTTGAACTTTGTGGTAGCTTTCTGCGACAGATCGTTTGAATCGTTGTCGGATTCCCTGATCGCCTGCCAGATAACCAGAACAGCCAGCAGCATACCTGTAATGTGGGTTGTCATGCAATATGGACAAAAGTTCCCAATGACCCATTTCTGTAAGATGGTGAACCATATGGCGCTTCCGGCAATTGAACCGGCGAGTATCAACATTACACTCCAGGCCAGGCGCCGGATTGGCACCTCTGTATCAGGACCAATAAAAAGACTGGAGACCAGCAGAGCGAGGTACACCCCCACCGCCAAACCACTCACGGGTAACATACCCGCTATAACCGACCACTGACTATTGAGAACCTGTTCGCACGGACTCCCACCACCGCAACCGATCATCGATCCACCCTTCAGATAATGCCAACTCAGGATTGCGCTCAAAACCAGAGCCAAAGTGTTTAATCCTGTAAGGATCCAGCGCCACCAGGGCCAGGCTCGTTGAAGAAAAGTAATATCTTTGTTAATAACCATAATTTGCTCCTCCTCCGCTTTGAAATAGAAAACCCCACGGCATCTCAGTCTTTTGTCGTGCCGTGGAGTGTTATAAACATTTTAACAAGACCTTGCTTCTGTCTTCCCTAAGGTTTACCTGATATATTGATTAGGCTCACCTGGGGTTGGAACGTTACTGGCAACCTGAGCACCACTGTCATAAGACTTTGTTAAAGGCGTGGCGAAGGTGATACCACTACCAGAGACCTGTGCTCCCGTATCGTGTGCATTAGTAAGCGGCTTGGTTACGGTGATGGAATTGCCCGGGGTATTGCCTTGTTGGGGATTAAAACCACGGCGTCCTGCAGTTATGGAAGCAACAACCGCCGTCTCAAGTTTTGAACCATTATCAATGGTAATTGTCTGACCGGCGCTAAAGCCTTCTACGCTGGCAACAGGGATAACTGTCGCACCTGCCGTGGTGGCGGTCCCAACAGAAGTGCCTCCTGAAGTACCAATAATCGCGATAACAGCGGTCTCGCTGTTTTTACCTGAACCGATGATAATTTTCTGACCATTGTTTAAGCCTGCTACGCTGGCAACTTTAATATTGTTTGAACCGGCTGCTGATGCTGCTGCAAGGGTTATGGTGTTCTGCAACAGGAAATCGCGGCGATTGTTGTCGCTGTCGGCGCCGTCAGGATAGCGACCCACACTCCTGTTTGGCTGGCTGGTGGGTGTAGAAGCACCCCTGAAGCCTCTGCCCATACCAGGTGAAGGTGCGAAGTTTCCACTTTCCCCCGCTCCGGAGGCACCCTGGTAACCCTCGGCTGTCCAGGGGTCGACAACTCCGCCATAATTGAGGCCGTCAACAATATTGCCGGCAGCGTCACGAAGCACCATATTTCCGGCACTGGAAGAGAGAGCAGGGCCTCCGAACCACTGATTGGGAACCGTAGTCCCCTGGTAGCCTGCTGTTGTAACTTTCTGGTTACGCACAACATCATCGATCGGGTGGTCTTTCTCCAGGGCCTGGTCAAGTGTGATACTTGTTCCGAGCGGAAGGACCGGCTCGTTGCTCGAATGAGGGAAGGCTGTCTTAGGCTCGAAGCTGATACCTGTTCCCCTGACACTAAAAGGTATATTGGATGAATGATTAAACTTCAATGGTTTGTCCAGATCGAGTCCTGTACCTGCGTCTTCAGTAGCCTTCAAGGGGCCATTGAAAGTGTTACGGACGGATTGTGTGCCGACTTTTGTAACTGTGACAGTCTCAATCCCGTGACCCTTACTGTCAATATCTAATCTGATTTTGTCACCAACTGAAATGTTGACGACAGATGAAACCTTGATATTTTTGGCACCAGCTTTTGCGTCTGCTGACAACCAACCTTGTGTGCCAGGTTTACCTACTTTGGTGATTGTGACCACCTCATAATTCTCAGTAGCTACAGCGACGGCGGGGTATGTTGCACCATAACCGATAGCCATCTTCTGGCCAACCTCAAAGCCGTTCACACTCGTGACAGGTATGTTGACTGAGCCAACTGGAATCGTGATAACCGGACCGTCGGGAAGAGGTTGCCACAGGGTAGTAACGCCGCCGGGTCCACCCTGGTCTCTGCCGAATCCGCCACCCTGCGGTGCCACAGGTGCCGGAGGTGTCTTAGTGCTTGCGATCTTACGGGTTTCTGCGGTGGAGCCAGTGCCGATTTCAATTGCATCGCCAACAGACATCCCGCTGATATTCCTCACGTAAAGAGTTGACTCACCCTTTTTCGCGGGAACTACCAGCCCCGAGTTAGACAGACCTAACAGGTAGAAACTGCGCGCTGCCAGCTTCGTCCCGGCCGGGATCTTCACAGATGAAAAAATGGGTATCTGGGTTGGGTGGTGAGTCAAGGTCCAGCCGGAGATGTCGATATCATTGTCGCTGGCATTATAGAGTTCTATGAAAGAGTTTGAAGTGTTATCCGGAGAACCTGAGCTAATGCGGAACTCGTTAATCTTAACCGGATTGACATTGCGCACCTTTTCTACAGTTGTCTCAGATTGCATCTGATTGACCGTCGAATTCATCCATGAGGCGCTACCGACCAGATCGCCGTTGAAAGCCTCGGATCCTGAGGTAACTGTAAAGGTTGTACTCACTTTCTCACCTGGTGCGATTGTATTCGCAAATGTCTTTGAAGATTCTTTTGAACCTAAAACCACAGATTTCCATCCTTTAGGTACTAAAATACTTAATTTGATGTCCTTCATTGGCACTCCTGTAGTATTTGTAAATGTTAAAGTAGTGTTTTGTGAAGACTGTAGTGAGAATGTCTGAAGTCCGGGAGGTGTGTCAGTGGCATTCGCCGGAGTCAGGCTCAGACGTTGAACATCATACCTTGCAGCCAGTACGTTTGCCTGGATCTTCTGATTGGTCTCTTTTGTCGGGAAAGTACCCGCAGCTGTCATTGCGCCTTCGTAAAAGGTACCCTGCGAACCGTTGCTATTATCGCCGCCGTTTCCCAGGAGGATGGCTCCCTGCTTACGCATTGGATCATAGCTTTTTCTGTCATTATCAACGCGCGGGCCATCAAACATTACCTGCAGGTCACCCTTTTGTGCGTCTCCGCCCATTGATCTCCAGTGGTGCGGTTCACCGTCGGCTGTTGCCGTTACGAAGCGCCAGTTGATGCTCTTCAGGTCGGGGCAATACTTATCGTTTGGAGAGCCGGTTACACAACCCACCAGGTTGTTCTCCTGGTCGGTCATAACCCACGGGCCAGGAGCTTGTCCGCGATACCAGGCTCCGGCGTTTCCGTAGTATGTTGTCTCCATAGTACCGTCTCCGTCGTCGCGACTGTCAGTCTCAGCGTTGCCATAATCATAGCAGCAGCCGGAGTTATAATGATGTCCATTAATTACCCAATATTGACCCTCAGCCTGGTCATCGACTGCGGTGCCCTTTGCATCGTTCCAGCGAAGACCCATGCCCGGCTCGATGAAAACACCGTAAGCTTTATGGCCCATGATTGTGATCGGTGCCATGTCTGCAATCGGGATGTTATTAAATCCTCCCATGGCCGGACCACTGAATCCGCCGCGGGGAGCCTGAACGAGGTGGTTTCCTTTACCAGACTGGTCATAGATAGTGGTGATCCAGCAGTATGTGTTTGCGCAGAATGCATCCTGTGCAGCTGAATTGGCATATCCTCCCGGGTCACCCTCACTGGGGCTGACCACGCCTATATCCAGGGACTTGCCATCTGACTGGCGCATAACCTTGTATAGCGGACCGTTGTAGGAGGCGTACAACGCACGTGTGCTGCTGTGGGCAGCCACGCACGGTGTGCCTGAAGCGGCATATATATCACATGGACCTTCGGATCTGGGTGGAGTAGCATTGTGCCCTCCCCCCGACATTGCGATAATCACCATCATGGCGACTGGTGTTATGAGCACCAGAGCAAGAATGACTAAAAAACGACTTTTCTTTTTCATATTTATTCTCTTTGTTTAAATGAGGTTTTATTGGGTTTTACTTTTGCCAGGCATTAAAGTAGTTTTAATTGCCAATTTATACGAAGAAATAAATTTTTTCTGAATAAATATCTATGTTTGTTTGTTTGTTGTCAAAATAACCTTTTCGTTTATGCCTTATATCACGATAAATATATCTAAAGTAAGGCTACTGACAATATAACAAAAAGCTTTTATGATCCCGGCCTCAGAAAGGGCAGGAAGTTCTTTTGACGGTTAGTTTGGGCATTGGCTTTGGTGGGCCGTGGCTAAAGACGATAAGGTCTATCTACCTGATAGAAATGACCAAGTTAGCGATAAACCAGGGTCGCTAAATAATTAATAATCCGTGGATAACTGGATTGCTGATGTTTCCCAGGCTTCAGATCAACTTGAATTTCACCGGAACACTGAATGAAACGTTCACGGGTTTTCCACCCTGCCTTCCGGGTTTCCATTGTGGAATAGATTTAACCACACGTATCGCTTCATTATCGAGTGAGGGATCAACACCTTTAATTAATTTGACATTATCCACAACACCTTTATAGTTCACAACGAAACTTAAAGTCACTGTTCCCTGAATATTATTTTCTTTGGCAACCTCGGGATAAACGATATTTGAATTTATATATTTCATCATTGCATCCTCGCCACCGGGGTATGCCGGCATCTCTTCGACAATCACAAATATATCCACAGGAGCCTCCTCTTCCTTAACTTCCACCTGGACTTCAGCTACTGCTGTCACCTCTTCATTTTTGACCTCAACCTGCGCCTGATCAGCTGTCATAAGCTGTTTTACTTCGTCAGGTTTAATGGAGTCCACAATTACAGGGGCAACATACCTGGCCGGAGCAACGGTTTCTGCCGGAGGTGGAGGAGGGGGTGGTGGCGGTTCTACATTCTGCTGAGGCTGATCGAGATTTTCCATCTTTATATCAACCAGCCTTTCGGTACGTTTTTTCAGGTCCTCCATTGCCTTTGCATTAAGATAAGGTGCAATAGTTGCCGTACAGATGACAGCTACTCCTATCAGCATTCCCAGAAGTACGTTTCGACTGTACTTCTTACGAAGCTTATAAGCTCCGTATTCCTTGTTCCTGATCTCGAACACTATATCATCGAAATCCGGAATTCTTTTCAAACTATTTATTTGCATAATCCGACTTATTAAATTTCTTTTTTTGTCAGAAAATATTAATTCCTACCAAATATACAACTAATATATTAGTTATGCAACTAAATAGTTAATTTAATTTTCGTTGGTGAGACCGGGGTGAGATCATATGGCCGGCTCTAATTTCCCTCCAGGGAGGGGAACCTGTGGGAATCACCTTCCTCCCTACCCCGGCACCAGAAAGAGGTAACCGCTTCCTTTCAGCGTAATAATCTTGATATTCTGGTCCTCATTGAAATACTGGCGTATTTTACGTATATAAACATCGAGAGTCCTTGAATTGAAATATGAATCATCCCCCCACACTGTTAGCAACATATCTTTCCTTGAAGTCAGCTTGTTCCTGTTTGCATATAACAATCTGATCAACTGCATATCGCGATTGGAGAGCTTTTTCCTGCACGAGGACGAGATAAGTTCGTACTCCAAAGGATTTAGCTTATATTTTCCGATAGAAATTATCTCATTAGGGTTATTTTTGACTGAACTTTTCCCGGTAAGGGAAAGCTGGTTTTCAACCCTCGCTATAAGCTCTTCTATGCTGAATGGTTTTCTGATATAATCTGTGCCACCTGATTCAAAGCCTTTTATCACTTCAGCAGTAGCAGTCTTTGCCGTAAGAAAAATGATTGGCAGATCAGGATCCATCCCCCTTATCGTCCTCGACAAGCTGAACCCGTCTATATTGGGCAACATGATGTCTATCACACAAATGTCAGGATGGTAATCTTCAAAATGTGAGATAACCTTTGCTCCGTCAGTTTCCCAAACAATATCATAACCCTGTTGTTCCAGAGTATCTTTTACTATTTTCCCCAGGGAAGCTTCATCTTCAATGTAGAATATTTTTTTCCGTTCCATAATCAAGCCGGAAATTTGAGAATAAAAGAGCATCCGGGATAATGGTTAATGAAGGTTATATCTCCACCATGCATCTTCATTACAAGTGCTGCATAACTCAACCCCAGCCCATATCCTTTAATATTATGAATATCTCCCGTCGGTATCCTGAAGAACTTGTCAAATATTTTATTCCGGTATTCTTCCGGTATTCCCGGTCCGTTATCAGTAACTGTTATCTCCACCAACCCTTTTTTTACACTCGCTCCTATTAAGATATCAGGATCTTTATCACAATATTTGATGCTATTATCAATCAGATTAATCAGGACTCCCTGTACATAAAGTTCATCTCCGGTCAGCTGTATGTCAGTCTGTTCCGGGACAAAACGGATTGATCCTTTATTTGCAAGCTTTAAGGCCATAATTTTTACTACGCCCTCTATCATGGCAACTGCATTTATCTTATGAAAGGAGAAAGGATGGTTATTCCCTTCAAGAAATGTATGCTCAAGTACCTGGTTGATAAGGCTCTCCAGGCGACCTGTTTCCGTAGATACAAGGGTCAGATATTCCTCAGTAATCGCGGGATTTTTTTTCATATCAAAATTGAGAAGCGATTCAAGTGCGATCTTCATAGTCGATACTGGTGTTTTAAGTTCATGTGTCATATTACTGATGAACTCATTCTTTATTTCATTTAAGATCTCCTGGTTCCTTATGTTTCGATATGCTGTAAAGAAAGCTATCACAGTGATTATTACCAGTACAAGACCGAAAAGCACCTGAGGAAAAATTGTGCCCAGAAGATATCCATTGTATCCTGTTATTAATGCCCCCGGAAGATAATTGACAGGCAATGGTTTTATGAATAGTATGTCACTGTTAATCCCAACCTTTTTGTTATCAGAACTATAGTCCCATGTTATATGAAACTTTTTCTTTTCTGCCGGGAGATGATGGATATAGTTTGTTCTGAAGATTGCGGTATCGATGAAAAGCGGAATACTGTCTGCCAGATTATGAAATCTTCCTGAAGAGTCACTGGTGTTTCCGATAAATAATTTGACACTTCTCAGAAGAAAATCCTGCTTGTCTGTTTTCATCCGGGTATTTCCTTTTTGTACCAATGTATCCTTTAAATTATCCATTCTGACTGTAATTATGGCCTGACCCGGTTTTCTTAATATCCCACTATCTTCTTTAATCCCGATTGCGTAGGTGGTCGAAGATTGTTTCAGGTTCCTGTTTTCTGTTATGATCTTTCCACGGGTCAGATCAGAATGTGAAAGAACAGGACTAACCACACTTTTGAAAAGAACGGTGTCGACCATTTGGTCGTGTGACTCAAGATAAACCTGCGTAAGTTCATCCCTGAGTCTCGATTTCTCCTGACTGTACTGGGAAATCAGCCATTGGATAACAAATCCTGTAAGAAGGACCTGACTGAGAACCATAAGAATAATTAATCTTCTATGTTTATTGTTGGTCTTCATCGGAAAATACTTCCTGCAAAGATAATAACACCTGAATATCTGATTTATGACATTAACCTTAATTAACCTTGTTTATCAGTTCGTTAACACATTTTATTATTCTCCAGGAATAATTTTGCTGTAAATCAAATAAATTAAAATGAAAACTAAATTTATCACAATCGCAATTTTCCTGTTTGCCATTAGAACCTACAGTCAGAATGCTGCCAGGGCAGATCTGGCGTCAGGAAAAATAACTTATGAGGAAAAGGTAAAGCTTGAGATCAAGCTTGAAGGTGATGCAGCAGGTCTTGCAGCTGACCTTCCTAAAGAACGTAAAACTGAAAAAGTTCTCTCTTTTGACCGGGATGTATCGCTTTTTGAAGAGCTTAAAACCGTTGATGAAGAGATGGCTACGAGTCAGGAAGGGGGCATGAGAGTCAAAATGGTAATTGGCGGGCAAAGTAAGATCTTTACCGATCTGAAGAATCAGAAGGTAATTGAGCAACGTGATTTCATGAACCGTATGTTCCTGGTAGAAAAGCCTATGCCGGGAATGAACTGGAAAATAACAGGAAATCAAAAAGTTATTCTTGGTTATCCATGCATGGAGGCATTCAGGCTTGACACGGCAGGAGTAAAAACAACTGTGTGGTTTACCCCTTCAATAACAACAAAGAGCGGGCCTTCAGGTTTCTGCAATCTTCCTGGTATGGTGCTTGAAGCTGACATCAATAACGGATCACGGCTCTATACGGCCAAAAGTATTGAACCTGTATCTGCTGATAAATTAAAACTGCAGAGGCCCAAAGAGGGTAAATCAGTTTCAGAAAGCGAATTCAAAGAAATAGTGGCAGCCAAAATGAAAGAGATGGGTATTGAGAATGGTGGTCAGGGTGGTGGCACACAAATGCACATAATAATTAAACGTTAAAAAGATGATTTCTTACAGGACAGTAACAGCAATTCTCTTTTTGTTATTCTGCATTTCCCTTAATGGGCAGAGCTTCCAGATCAGGGGTGAGATACTTGATGAAAAGGCAGCACCTCTGGCATCGGCAACTATTGTGCTGCTGAATCCATCTGATTCAACTCTGTTATACTACGGAATTGCAGGCAATGACGGAAAATTCAGTATCAGCAATATTAAAAAAGGACAATATCTTTTGCAGTCATCAATAATCGGATATTTAACTGTTTACAGAAATATCCCGGTTCCTGCAACAACAGGCGAAGATCTTGGCTCAATTGTTATGACTCCAAAACTTTTTAATATGGGTGAGGTCACAGTAACTGGCGAACGTATTCCGATGCAGCTAAAAAAGGACACTATTGAATATAACGCAAAGGCTTTCAAGGTCAAATCAGATGGGGTCGCTGAAGATCTGATCAAAAAGCTTCCGGGCATTGAGGTCGACAGGGCAGGAAATATAAAGGCCATGGGGGAAGATGTCAATAATGTGCTGGTTGACGGAAAAGAGTTCTTCGGCAAGGATCCGAAGGTGGCAACAAGAAATCTTCCGGCAGATGCCATAAACAAGGTGCAGCTTTACGACAAGGCATCTGATGAATCGAGATTCACCGGCATTAATGATGGTGTAAGGGATCCGACACTTAATCTTGTTCTTGATGAAAATAAAAAGACCGGGGTATTTGGTGATATCTCAGCCGGAGCCGGCACGGGAGATCATTACCAGGCAAATGCAAAAGCTTATCGATTTACCGATAAGATGCAGTTTGCAGGCCTGGGAATGCTAAATAATATTAACCAGTTTGGTTTTTCACTAAGTGATTACATAATGTTCAGCGGAGGACACTCTGCACTTTCATCAGGAGATGGAAGGCTGGTCCTTGGCAGTGGAACCAGCTTCCCTGTCAATTTCGGACAACCAGTATATGGGACAGGCTCAAACGGAGCGGCTGGTCTGAACTTTTCATTTTCAAGATCACAGGATAACAGGTTTTTTATCAGCTACCTTGGTAACGGATCTGAAAGAAAGCTGAGCGATGTTTCAGCTACAAAATACTTCACCCCTGACGGGAATTTTAACAGTACCGAAAACACAGATCAGGGCCTAAAGGATTATGCCCACAGGATAAACTTTGGTTTGCGCGAACTGATAGGTAAAAAGAACAACTTTATTTTGAACGGGAATCTCTCATACAACTCTGCCTCGAATCCGGTAAATGCAAATTCCGCCAGCTTTCTGACCAACACTCAGGTAAATTCCCTTGAAAGAGAAAGTACTGACTTAAGCTCACGGCTGGCAGGCAATATGGATATTTCTTATATGTTCAAAGCAAAAGAGGGCAAAACGATTTTTAAAATCGGAGGAAAGGCCGCATATACCGGAAGTAATTCTGAAACTAAATTCAATAACAGAACAATTTTTTATAATCCATATTCTGTTGATGAGAATAACCAGTTCCAGAATGACAGATCGAAAGGACAGAACTATACCGGGACAATTTCATTAACTCAGAAAACTTCGAAACAATCTTTTCTTGACCTTTCGGTGGCTGCAGGAGCCGCATTGGATAATCTCAACCGAAAGCAGGGTCCTCTTTATAATGGTATGATACAAACTGATACCCTTAGTCCGGATTTCGTGAAACAGGACATCTGGATCAGACCAGGAATTACATGGAAGCTCGCCTCCGAAAAATCCCAGCTCTCGTTTTCACTAAGTTCACGGTTTGGCCGGTATTCAACATCATTATGGAATGATGAGCAACTTAAAACAGACTATTTTAAACTTACTCCGGGCTTTTCCTGGGAATATGACTACAGAACAGGCAGGAGATTAATGGTCAGTTATGTATCAGGAATTAATAATCCGGATATCAACCAGCTTCTGCCGGTAGTAAATAACTTCAATGCGCTATCCTTGTTTTACGGGAACCGGAATCTCAAACCTGAATATTATCATAACACCGGTTTATCCTGGTGGATTTTTGACCAGTATTCTTTCACAACATTTCTTTCAAATATTAACATCCGGTATACTGCTGATAAAATCAATTATTCAAGGATTGTGGATCAAAATCTGAAGCAGACAGTTACTTTTGTAAATGTAAAAGACGACTGGGATATGAGCGGAAATGTTGATTTTTCAACTCCTTTCAGGCCCCTTGGCCTTATGGTTAACCTTTCCTTAGGTGAAGATATTAACAGGGGCATCAGTCTCATTAATTCTGCAGATAATTATAACAGCACCTTTTCCCACAGGGTTTCGCTTACTCTTTCCAACAGAAAGAAAGAAAAATGGGATATTGAATCAGGAGGCGCTTTCACCCTGACTGATACAAGGTATTCTGTTCAGAAATCCATGAATAATGTCTATAATGAAATATCGTGGTTCGGCGGTGCTTCCTTTACACCAAACAAACATTTCACCTTTAGAGTCTCCGCTGATATAACCGGGTATTCCGCCAAAACATTTAATGAGTCACAACTGGTTCCTCTTGCAGGAGCTGAAATGAGCTACTATTTCTTTAAAAATCAGCGCGGCGTAGTTACGCTTGCCGGTGTTGATCTTCTGAATCGTAATACCGGAATTGAAAGAAAAAGCGAACTCAACTATCTGCTTGAGAAGAAATCGGATATGACAGGACGGTTTATAATGTTGTCGTTTAAATACAGACTGAACCGGTCCGGAGATATGAATAGCGGCGTTGATGTCAAAATTAAAAGCAGGTAGTCCAACCCGTTTAATATTGATAAAGCCTTAAGCTGATTTCATTTAATTCCTGGACATATTTGAATGTCCAGGAATTTTCTTTTTTATCAATTTTGGGGATCAGTTTTTCGTGATGGGCAACTTATAGGGCTCAAGCTGCTTTTTAAATCTGGTAATCAGCTCTTTTAAACTCTCCTGGTTAACTTCCCCTTTCCTCAGCATTTCAACTTCCTGTGTGGGTGGAATTCTCATTGCAGTAAGCTCTCCTGCTTCCAGGAGGTTTGCTGCCGTTTCTGCAATATCCAGACCCTCTTTCCAGCTTCTTTTGGGATCCTTAAGCCACTTATCACCCTGGTCAGTTATCTTTGTAACCCAACCTTCCTTGTCAGGAACTGAGGGAAGTATATCGGCAGTACGTTTACGGAAAAATCCCATAATTGCAGCAGCGATTGATGGATCACGAACACTACCATCCTCATAAAAAACACCATGCACAGTTCCCCATCCTTTACGCACGATCATAAGTTCCCAGATATACCATCCTACTTTTGCATTCATATGTTCCCGGAGTGTAATATCATACGGGTTCGCACGGGCAATACAACCTATTTCACCATTTATCAAAGGTTTATTCACTTTCGCTGCAAATTCTTTGGCCCTTTTGATAGTATCGCTTATCTGTTCCCTGGTCTGCATATAATCATGAAACTGAAGTACATCCACATAATCTGCCAGTTCAATCATACCATCGACAAACGCCATTCCGATTGTAACAGGAGTATTCCGGTCAAGTTCATGAAATGTCTTCGCCATAAATTTACAATTTTCATAATTTCTTAGTACCCTCTCCCTGGGTGTTCTTGGCCAGTCAGGCTCATTCATAACATCCCAGAATGCAAGACCCGGTTCATCTGATATCGCTTTTACAAGGAACTGAACCCATTCTCTTCCCTTGACACGCAACGTGGTATCTCGTGTCCAGGGTCCGCTTCCCACAACAGGCATTACCCCTATTCCTCTCTTGTAACATTCGCGTACAAAATGCCTTAGTTTTGCCGGTAGTGTTACTTTATCTTCAGTATATACTTCATAAGGAACAAAAATCCGCACTTGATTAAGATTCAGACTTTTAGCGAGATTCATATCAAATTCAATTTTTGCAGAATCATAATGAACCCATGTATCCACATGATGGCGCGGAGGGGCTACATTAGCAGGAGTATAATTGAACCCCCTGATAAGAGAAGGATCCTTTGGTCCTGTAAGATCAAATTTTGAGATTTTTTTCTCAGGACTGTTGCATCCGGCCAGAAACAGGATACAATACAAAAAAGAGCCAATTATGAATTTTTTCATGGTTAAGAAAGTTATTTATGAGTTGTCATTTATTCTATTCCGGTAACCTCCCTATGTGCAATTCTTTCTGTTCTTTTGACAAAAGTTCAAACAAGGTCAGATTGCGTATCTCACGGATATCTTTAAGTTTATTTACATTTACAATAACAATATCTCCCATTCCTTTTCCAAATTCTCCTTTGAAATCATAAAATCCTGCCATAATGGTGAGTTCGCCAGATTGTATCAGATCTTTATATTTTTTGTATGCTATATTGACCTGGTAGTCGAGATTCTTTTCGATCACATGAGCATGAAGCTTCTCAAAATCTTTGTTAACCGAATATTCCTTAATAGTGGGCTGTAAAAAATCGAGTTCGTGCTTAATATTGTAAGTCTCCTTTTCAAATCCCTTTAAGTAAGCTTTTATTGCTCCGCAATCGGAATGTCCCAGAAAAAACAACAGGGGTGTTTTAAGATGAAAAATGCCATAATCTACTGATCCTTCTGTTGATAAAATCTGATTGCCTATATTCTGTATTGAAAAAACTTTATTGGAGGTATCTGGCATCAGTGAATTGAGTGGCACGCGTGAATCGGAGCAGGTAACAAGTGTAATATATGGCTTTTGTTCATAGCAGAAACTTTCAAAATACTCATGTGGATGGGTTTGGGTAAAATAGTTATTTCCAAGTACAATCTGAGCAACAATTTCGGGAGGAAGTATTGTTTTCGGTTTGACGGGGGCTTTTTTAATATCCGGTTCTTTTTCGCCAATTGCGGTTACAACTACATCATGAAGGGTATCGCGCCTGCTTACATGACCGAGTAAATGCTCAATTTCCTCATGCCTCAGAATATCACGAACCTCAGAATGTGCTTCAGCAACTTTAAATGCAATTCCCCTGTCCTCAAGATTCTGATAGAGCCGTTTAATTAGCCGGGCACCACTTGAATCTATGGTCGCAGAAGTGCTTAAATCGAAAATTACGACTTTCAAAGATGAACCTATTCCATTTACTTTTGCCCATACTGTCCGGTACACATTTGATACATTAAAATATACTAATGGTGATTCAACCCTGAATAATAATAATCCGGGTAATATTTCATTATCGGGATGCCGCTTAATATCTGTATATCTGTTAGTCCCGGGAATCCTGCCAAGAAATGCAACATGGGGGGCTGACACGCTCCTGATGATAAGAGTTAATGAGAACAAGGCTCCGATCAGAACCCCGTCTTTTATTCCTAATAAAATTACACTAAGCAGTGATGCCATTGCAATTATGAAATCGAAACGATTTACTTTGAATAACCGTTTCATTTCTTTCAGGTCTATAAGTCCCCCTATAGCAACCAGGACTATAGATGCCAGAATAACCGTAGGAAGGTTTTTGAGCATCCCTGTCAGAAACAGAAGGCTAATCGCTATGCAAAATGATGCGACTATCAGCGATACCGGCGTTTTGGCTCCGGCTTTTTCATTCACTGCAGACTGAGATAAACCACCTGTTGCGGGATATCCCTGGAATAATGAAGTGGCCAGATTGGCAACACCCAACGCAAGCAGCTCCTGTCCCGGATCTATATCGTAACTGTTTTTCTGTGCTAGCGTCTTTGCAGCCGAAACACTTTCGATATATGCCAGAAGAAAACAACCAAATGCCAGCGGCAGGGTAGTTCCGATATCGGATAAATTCAAACCTGGCAGGTGCAAAGCAGGTAATCCTCGTGGTATGGCGCCCACCGTTTTAAAACCCATTGAACCAAGAGGCGTAAAGGTGATAACGATAACAGATATTGCTACCACTATAATTGCAATTGGTTTGCCGGGAAATAGTTTTATTCCTGCAATCAATAAGGCAATTGCCAGAATACCAAATATAAATACATACCAGTTTGTACCGGGAAGCTGGTTAACAAGGATTGTAAACCGGTCCAGGGAGCTCTCTCCCCCACCTGGTACTCCAAAAAGTTTTGGCAGCTGGGTAAGTGCGATAACTATTGCCGCACCTGCCTTGAAGCCAACCAGAACCGTTTCACTTATAAAATTTATAATACTGCTCAATCGTAATATGAATGCAAGAATACTCATACAGGCCATTATAAATGCTGATAATGATGCCAGATCGACCCACCGTTGAATATCTCCATTTGCAATTGTGGCAAGTGTTGCGCTTATAAGCATTGAAATTGCAGAAGTCGGCCCGATAGCTAATTGTTTACAGGTGCCCAGCAAAGCGTAAAACACTCCTCCTATCAGGTAACCGTAAACGCCGTATTGTGGTGGTAATCCGGCTAATGTTGCATAAGCCAGAGAAACCGGAATGGCATAAGCTGCCAGAGTTAGGCCGGCCACTGCATCGTTACCGAAATATTTAACAGAATAGTCCGAAAGCCATTTGATAGCCGGTATAAATTTACTTAGCTCCTCTTTAAAAGTCGGCCGGATGACCATAAACAGTTAGATGAAAGATTAGTTTAATTCCGGGACAACCGGAATGCAGCCATCTCCTGGCTGTTACGAACCACCAGAATGTCGCCGACCAGCACAGGATGGTTCCATGTTTTGCCCTTTATTGCGGGGACTCTTGCAAGCTCCGTAAACCTTTCCGGAGTTGCCTCAACCAGTGCCAGATCTCCCTTTTCTGTAAGCACAATTATTAAGTCCTGGTCTTCCAGCATGATTATCTGACCTCCATAGCGTCCAGCTCTCCAGTTACGTTTGCCATCCTTAGTATCGATGCATGCAAGGCTTAGTCCGTCAAATCCATAAGTATGGTCTTTGTGAATAATGTAATCATTGAAGTAGGGTTTCATCCCGGTTGATGTCCATTGTTTAGATATTTTCCATCCGTCAGGTCCATTTTTGATCGAGATTAACAGCATTCCAATCCCCATGGTTTCACCAGCTTCGCTTACAAGAATATCGTTTGCAGTAACCTGAGCCGGCTGAATAACCGGGCTGCCTTTCATTGCTATTTTCCATAACTCCCTGCCATCAGAAGGTGCAAAACTGGTCAGGCTTGTCTGGTTCATAAATAATATCTGCCTGACACTATCGATTGTCAATAAATGCGGAGAACTGTAGCTTTCTCCACCATCCGGACCAGACCATCGCAGTTCGCCTGAAACAAGATCATAAGCTATGATTTTGCCTGAAATAGAAATTATTACGACGCTTTCAGCTAACAAAGGAGAACTGGTATAGCCCCAGCCCGGAATCTTCACTCCAGCATCTTTAGCGGCATTTCGCGACCACACCACAGTACCATTATTTTCATCAAGCACATTCAGTATACCTGTTGCACCTAATGTGTATACACGACTGTTACCAAGTGTCGGAGTTGAACGCGGACCGGCACCGGCATGAGAGTCCCAGAACCGGGCTTTATCACTGTGAATCCACACGGGTTTACCGGTCATCAGGTTATAACAGGAAACTACTTCATCGTCTCCACGCTGCTCCTGAGTATACAGAAGTTCACCACTGGCCGCAAATGATGAGCATCCAGGTCCGACAGACCGGTGCCATAGTTCTTTGGGTGGAGATGCTTTCCAGTCCGGGTTAATCCGCACACTGTGAACGATGCCATCACGGTTGGCTCCGCGAAAGCCCGGCCAGGTTGCACCAGTCTCTGAAAATGACCCTGCGGTCATAATCTCATTACCCGTTTGTTTAAGGAACAGCTCTTCCTGTGATCTTGCCCAGCGCCATTTTAAATCATAGTGCAGATGACTCGACATTCCGTCGGACCGGATAAGTGCCCATATTCCTGATGCAAAAAGGATGGTAACAACCATAGTTGAACGCCTGAGTCCGGTTGTGAGATGACTCGTGGCAACCGCCCAGACTACGAAGGCGAGACTCATTACCGGAATAGAGACAATGATAAACATCAGTCCCATATTTCCTGTCGCAATTGACTTATCGATGATGAGTGATGTCAGAACGAGTCCAACTACAATCAGCACGATAGCACTCCATCGTTCAAAAACCGGTGCCCTGCTGAAAAATACCCACCATATGACGATAGCTAATCCGCCGATTATACCAGCAAACACCCCTATCATTAAAGCATTATTTCCAGGGAATACTGCAGGACCACCAAACCTGATCAGCCATTGAAGTATTACTATGACAATACCTGGCCACAACCTGAGCGGCTTCCGGTGTAATGATTCATTTGATTTGATCTGATTTTCTGAATTCATTTATTTCTTCATTAAAACATATATTTCAAAGTTCATAAACATTGCTTACTAATGCAAATATATATTTGCCTTGAGCTAAAAGTTTCCTATCATTGGATTAACTGAAGAAACCTGATCTACATTTCTTACAAACGATGATAAAATGAGAGAATATTTATGTTTTGAAGATTGGTTCAGTTCCCTTAGCCAGTGCCAATAATTTTTCCCTTTCTGTAGTTGTCAGCGGGGTAAATTTCTTTGCAATATCCACACCTTTCCAGAAAAGCTGAGCTTCCCCGGGAGATACAGCAGCGGTAATATCTAAAGATAGAGTATACCTGAAGGCCAGGTTCAATGTTTCATCATCCATAACCGGCCGGTACCAGCAATTCGGAAATACCTCCTTTTCCCCTTTCTTCAAAGTTGTCAGTGCCATTGATTTAAGAGCAAGTATTCCCATATTCCGTTGTTTTGCTTTTTCATAAACCTGAGGACCGAAATTCCCCGAATTCCAGCAAACAAAATTCAATGGAAACAAGACAGTATCAAAATCGAATAACTTCATCGCCTGCAATGCCGCATCTTCAGTATGGGCAGAAAATCCTATATGCCGTATTTTACCATCCTGCCTGGCTTTCAGAAAGGTTTCCATTGCACCCTCCGGGCCAAAAGCTTTCTTAACTTCATCGACTGTCGTCAGTGCATGCATCTGGTAAACATCAAAGTGGTCGGTTTTTAATTTCTGCAACGACAGGTTCAGCTCCTCCTCTGCTCCTTTTTTATCCCTTTTTGTGGTTTTGCAGGCAAGAAAACATTTGTCGCGGTACGGCTTCAATGCGGGACCCATTCTGTCCTGGGCGTCTCCATAGCTTGGGGCAACATCAAAATAATTAATGCCACTATCAACTGCCCTGGCAATGTTTTCGTTGGCAAATTCCTGGCTGTTTTTGTTCAGCATAATTCCACCAAAGCCAATTATTGAAAGCTCATCAGCAGCCCTGCCAAGTTTTCGCTTTGGGACGTTGTTAGCAGGAAATATTGGATTATCCATACTCCTTTCTAAAGGAAGTGCCAGGGCTAAACCACCAAGGGTGGTATTTCTGATGAAAGTTCTCCTTTTCATATAAAGATGTTTTTAGTGAAATAATTGAATCCTTTAACAAAAATACAAATAAATTATTCTCGACCTTTTGCGATCCGGGATAGCTTTTCTATATTGTAAAAAATAAAATAATTATGCCACGACGCGAGGATATCAAAAAAGTCTTAATAATAGGATCCGGACCGATAATTATCGGACAGGCCTGTGAATTCGATTATTCAGGAACCCAGGCCTGCAAAGCACTACGTTCGCTTGGTTATAAAATAGTGCTGGTAAATTCAAATCCGGCCACAATTATGACCGATCCCGGTGTTGCCGATGCCACATATATTGAACCGCTTAATGAATATGCCCTGACCGAAATAATAAAAAAGGAACGGCCTGATGCACTGCTTCCAAACCTTGGTGGTCAGACCGGACTTAACCTTTCATCTCTCCTTGCAAAAAAAGGCATCCTCACCAAATACAATGTTGAAGTAATTGGAGTTAATATCGATGCCATTGAAAGAGGTGAAGACAGGATCGCTTTCAAGGAAACCATGAACCGTCTTGGAATCGAAATGCCAAAAAGCATTGCCGTTAATACAGTTGAAGATGCAGAGAAGGCCGTTGCGGAACTCGGATACCCTGTGGTTATCCGGCCTGCATATACAATGGGTGGAACCGGTGGAGGACTGGTGTACAATGTTGAAGAGCTCAGGACTATAGCCAGCAGGGGGCTTTCGGCAAGTATTGTAAACCAGATCCTTGTAGAAGAGTCTGTTCTTGGCTGGGAAGAGCTTGAGCTGGAGGTGGTCAGGGATGCAAAGAATCAAATGATTACAGTATGTTTCATTGAAAATGTCGATGCCATGGGTGTCCATACAGGAGATTCCTTCTGTACTGCACCTATGCTGACAATAAGTTCAGAACTTCAAAAACGCCTTCAGAAATATTCCTATGATATTGTTGAAGCCATTGAGGTGATCGGAGGGACAAATGTTCAGTTTGCCCATGATCCCAAAACCGGAAGAGTTGTTGTAATTGAAATAAACCCACGTACTTCACGGTCATCAGCTCTCGCTTCAAAAGCAACAGGTTTTCCCATCGCCTTTGTCTCCTCTCTTCTTGCCGGAGGTTTGACGCTTGACGAAATACCTTACTGGCGCTACGGGACACTGGATAAATATACTCCCTCAGGTGATTATGTTGTTGTAAAGTTTGCCCGCTGGGCATTTGAGAAATTCGATGGGCTTGAAGATAAGCTGGGCACTCAGATGCTGGCTGTCGGAGAAGTAATGAGTATCGGAAAAAACTACAAAGAGGCATTTCAAAAAGCCATAAGATCTTTGGAGATAGGGCGTTGGGGTCTTGGATTTGCAAAAGACTTTAACAAAAAGCCGCTTGAAGAATTGATGAATCTGCTCATCCACCCCTCCAGCGAAAGACAGTTCCTAATGTACGAAGCATTACGTAAAGGAGCGGATATAGAGGAGCTCCATAAAAAGACTTATATAAAGAGCTGGTTCATTACACAGATGAAAGAGCTTGTCGAAGAGGAGGAAAAGATTCTTGAATACAAAGGTAAATTGCCTCCTGATGAGATACTGATAAGGGCAAAAAAGGATGGATTTGCAGACAAATATTTATCAAAAATATTGGGCGTTACTGAAAAAGAGATAAGGACTAAAAGGATATCTCTCGGACTGAAAGAAGCATGGGAACCTGTACCGGTTAGCGGTGTTGAGAATGCAGCCTATTATTTTTCAACATATAATGCTCCTGATAAGGTGGAGACAAGCAGTAGAAAAAAGATAATGGTTCTCGGCGGAGGTCCTAACCGGATTGGCCAGGGTATTGAATTTGATTATTGCTGTGTCCATGCTGCTTTTGCTATACGCAAGGCAGGTTTTGAATCGATAATGGTAAATTGTAATCCGGAAACAGTATCAACAGATTATGATACATCTGACAAACTATATTTCGAACCTCTTACTGCTGAGGATGTGTTAAGCATCTATGAGAAGGAAAAACCTGAAGGGGTAATTGTACAGTTTGGCGGACAAACACCCCTGAATCTTGCAAAAGAACTTGCAGAGGCTGGAGTCAGGATCCTCGGAACTACACCGGAGACTATAGATCTTGCGGAAGATCGTGACCGTTTCCGTCAGGTTATTACGAGACTCAGGATCCCCCAGCCAGAATCCGGAATGGCCAGTAACCTGGAACAGGCTCTTTCTATTGCCGCAAGGATTGGCTATCCTCTTATGATCCGGCCTTCATACGTGCTTGGAGGCAGGGCGATGAAAATAATTCTTGACGAGCTGATGCTGGAGGAATATGTCACAAGAGCTGTCGGCGTATCTCCCGACCGTCCCTTGCTGCTTGATAAGTTCCTCGAAGATGCCATTGAATCAGAAGCGGATGCAATTTCAGACGGCGTCGATGCTTTCGTTCCTGCAGTGATGCAGCATATCGAATATGCAGGTATCCATTCGGGCGATTCAGCTTGCGTGATCCCCCCTGTAGTAATTAAGAAAGAACATAAAAAAACTATTTATGATTATACCAGAAGAATAGCAATTGAACTCAAAGTTGTGGGACTTATGAATATCCAGTATGCTATTTATGAGGATACTGTATATATTCTTGAGGCCAATCCAAGGGCTTCCCGGACAGTACCCCTTGTTTCAAAAGTCTGCAATATTTCCATGGCCACAATTGCGACTCAAATATTACTCGGGAAAAAGCTGTCTGATTTCAACCTTAAGAGCCGGACAATTAAACATTATGGGGTAAAAGAATCTGTTTTTCCGTTCAATATGTTCCCGGCAATAGATCCTCTTCTTGGACCTGAGATGCGATCCACAGGAGAAGTGCTTGGCCTGGCAGATTCATATGGAATGGCGTTTTTTAAATCACAGGAGGCAACACAGACACCATTGCCTGTAAACGGGACAGTATTAATCACAATCGCTGACCGGGATAAAGAGCGTATTGTTGATGCAGCGAGAAACTTCAGAGATATGGGATTTAAAATTCTTTCCACAGGAGGAACGCAGCTATTTCTGGCCAGACATGGTATTGAAGCTGACAAAATCCTGAAAGTTCACCAGGGCAGACCGAATATAGTGGACGCGATCATGAACCGGGAAATTGACCTGGTGGTAAACACGCCTGCCGGACGTCTCAGTGAATATGATGATTCATATATCAGAAAGAGTGCGATCAAATACAAAATACCTTATATAACAACCACTTCCGCTGCTCTTTCTTCAACAAATGGCATCCGGGAGAGGCAGAATGGTGAATATAAGGTAAAGTCACTGCAGGATTATCATTCAGAGATTGAGGATTAAATAAATTAAGCTCAACCTCAACCGTTTCCACAATATTTTTGTTTGATCAAATAAAAACCATGATCAAAAGCAGAATAATTTTATCTGAATCTTCTGTTGATCCTGATCCATTCCTTCAATTTGAAAGCTGGTACAAAGAGCGGTTGGCTGAAGGAATTCCTGGTCAGGATAGTATGACCCTCGGCACTGCCGGAAAGGATGGACGGGTATCAGTCAGATCTGTTTTGTTAAAAGGATTTGATGAAAGGGGGTTTCTCTTTTTTTCAAACTATAACAGCAGAAAAGGCATTCAGCTGCAATCCAATCCCCGTGCAGCACTTCACTTTTACTGGCCGGAATCGGCCCGACAGATCAGGATTGAAGGAATTGTTAAAAAAACCGCAGCCGGGGAATCAGATCTTTACTTTAATTCACGGCCCGAGGAGTCCCGTATTTCTGCATGGGCGAGTAAGCAAAGTTCCATTGTCCCCGGCAGGGAGTACCTGGAGGAGAAGTTTAGCTTTTATAAAGAGTATTTTATTCGCAGAAACCTCCGGAGGCCCCCTCAATGGGGTGGGTACAGACTTAGTCCGGCCTGGTTTGAATTCTGGCAGGAGAGGCAATATCGTCTCCATGACAGAATTACTTATACGTTATCCGGCGATAAGTGGATAATCGACAGGCTGGCCCCATGATTAATTCTCCTAGACCAGATCGCATGCATCCGGTGGCATCCAGTGAGCATCTTTCCCCTCCCATTTTATATTACACCCAACAGGATTCGTCAAAGGTACGGATACTGGTTTCCCGCCGGTAAGTTCTTCAAGAGCTGCATCGAGGTTGTTTATTGTCATCCTTGAAACATCACGGGGACTATCAACACCCCTGCCGGTATAAACAAGTGTCCTCGTCTCATCGAAAACAAAAAAATGAGGAGTTCTGAGAGCTCCGTATTTCCATGCAATGTCCTGCTCCTTATCATATAAATAGGGCCATGGGAAATTATATTTATTCATTCTGGCTACCATATTTGGAAAACTGTCCTCGGGATATGTGTTTTCACTATTGGAATTTATCCCGGCAAACATTACACCCTTGCTCAGGTACTTTAAGGCAGTGTTTCTTGTAACTTCATCTGAACCAATCACATAAGGACAATGGTTACAGGTGAAGAATAGTACCAGATATTTATATTTATCAAAATCAGACAGGGTATATTTTTTCCCGTCTGTTGCTGGCAGGTCGAAGTCAATTGCTTTGTCCCCTGGTTGAAGAGTAAATGCCATGATAGAGATTTATTAATTTAATCTGATAACAATCTTTTTCTCAATTTGTTTGCGTAGTCTTCTGTAATCGGTGCTGCAACCAATAAAACGCTTCATCAGTCAGATACTGTCAATTATAAATTGGATTGATCATGGGATTGGCTCAGGGCTCAGAGTTCCGGGCTCCGTGAAAAAATCTTTCAGCAAATTAGCGTATGTGCGTCGTGTGTCCTACTTCTGACCAGGATTTTGTGATTTTTTGAAGAACTCATTCTGCAGCTGTTCAACTGTATTATTTTGTTTAAGATATTTAGTGAGTTCTGCAAGTTGTTTGGATTCACTCTTAATCAATAGCTCTCCCAGCCTTTTATTCGGTTGATTTATGTCACTGGCAAAATGATTCGGGTACTTTGCATACCACCATATGCCGGTATAACCAAATGGTAGTTCTGCTAATCTGTTCTGGTCGGCACCGGATTCAGCACTCAATGCTTTCTGATCAACCAGGTCCGGTCTGATAAAATACATCATTGAGGTTTCCTCTTCTCCGGCATGTCCGTCAAGTTTTGCTTTTTTTAATGATCTTATCTCAGCAGCATTCTCCTGATCGGATCCCGGCCTGAACAGAACTACAATATAATCATGTTGAGTCATTAATTGAGCCTGGCAGAAATATTGAAGGAAGCTTGTGTTTCCTCCATGTCCGTTGAGAAGTATTATTTTTTTGAGTCCGTTTCTCGATAATTCATTGCATGTTTCTTCAAGCATCTTCCACATAAGCTCACTGCTGTATGCGACTGCTCCGGGTTGATGCTTTGCCTCAAAGATCTGCCCCGTAAAATATGGCGGAAAAACTACAGCATATTCTTGTTTAGCTGCATTAAAGGCTACTTCGCGGGCTTCATACAGGTCGGTGCCCAAGGGAAGATGAGGGCCGTGCTTCTCAATGATACCAAGTGGAATAATTGCCACTCCGCCAGCAATTTGGACGGCTTTGGCAAACTGCGGTGAGGTCAGATCTTCCATTTTATATGAAAGTGCACTCTGGGTACCCTCCTGGGCAATAAGAACAACCGACAGAAACAAAAACGGTAAAAATAATCTCATTTTCATAGTTTCTATTATTTAGTTAATTAGCGCCAGCTGATTGTTTAAATTCTATAGCGTCGTATTATTTAATAACAACATAAAGAAAAACCTGAAATATCTGATTCCGGAAAGAAACAGCGCCAGACCAATACCATTGTAAAGTACTGATAAATACTGTTTTGGTATCGGAGAATGCCTTAGGGCAATGCCCATTGAGACCATTATCAGTACAATAATATAGCTTCGCCATGTCATAAAGGAAAACAGGCATTTTTTTTCTGTAAGTGGCAGGAGCCGGCGGAGATTCTTGTTTGCGATTTTCAAAAACCCGAAAAGATGTATCACGATCGCAGCAAGAAATCCAGTGAGATAATAAATCAGTTTACCTTGTCCGCTATAAATAGTGAGCCAGGTAATCGCGAAGGTCATGAGCATAATTCCAACGCCGCACCACATTAAACCGGCAAGAAGGACAAGAATCTTCTTGTCAACCGCCGGATTGAATTTTGCCAGGTTCATTTTCTCTATTCGATTTTTGCCAGCCGGAACGGTCTGATCTCAAGATTTTTCCAGACCCCCTCTGTTATATAGGGTTCATCTTTTAGCCGCTCATCAAGATTCGCCCTGTCGGAAAATTCATAGAGGATCATTGAGCCAATCATTTTCCCCTCATCATTCAGGATTGCACCTCCAAATAAAAATTCCCCGCTTTTCTTCAGTTCTTGAATTTTGTCAAGGTGCTGCTGGCGAACCTTTTGTCTGCGTTCGGGTGCTGCGGGGTCTGTTCCATCGTAAGCAATTAAAAGAAACTGCATAATAATTCTGTTTTAATATTTTCCTTTCAAATTTATAATAAAAGCCAGCAAGTTGATTCAAATAGATCACTTTAATATTTTTCACAAATCATTGATTATATTTGTTGTATCGGGATTCTTCCTAAGACCCCAACAGATGGGAAAGAAAATTAATACTGTTTTGTTCAATTTGCTAAAAGATCTTCGAAGAAAAGATCACAAACCAACTTATGGAGCACTCGACATTTTCAAATACATCGGCCCCGGGTTACTTGTAACCGTCGGATTTATAGATCCGGGTAACTGGGCAGCAAATCTTGCGGTGGGTTCAGGATTTGGATATTCATTGTTGTGGGTGATCTCGCTTTCTACCATTATGCTTATCATCCTTCAGCATAATGTTGCTCATCTGGGAATTGCCACCGGGCTATGTTTGTCGGAGGCTGCTACAATATATTTAAAGCCCGTCGTTTCGAAAGCGATTCTGTCATTCGCCGTACTTGCCTCTGTATCAACATCGCTGGCTGAAATTATTGGGGGGGCAATAGCATTAAACCTGCTTTTTGCCGTGCCTGTTAAAATTGGTGCAATTTTAGTTACCCTCTTCGTTCTTATTATGCTTCTTTCAAACTCCTACCAGAAGGTTGAGAAATGGATCATTGGTTTTGTCTCAATTATTGGGCTCTCTTTTTTATATGAATTGTTTCTGATAAAAGTAGATTGGATGGAGGTTGGAATATCGTGGATAAAGCCTTCTTTTCCGGAAGGATCCATGTTGTTGCTGATGAGCGTTCTGGGGGCTGTTGTGATGCCTCATAATCTTTTTCTTCATTCGGAAATAATACAAAGCCGCCAATGGAACTTGCAGGAACATAAGGTCATTAAAAGACAACTTAAATTTGAATTTGCAGATACTTTGTTTTCAATGATTATCGGCTGGGCAATTAACAGTGCCATGATTATTCTTGCAGCCTCGACTTTTTTTACAAATCATATCAAAGTAAATGAACTGCAACAGGCCGAAAGTCTACTGCATCCACTGGTTGGAGATAATGCAGCTGTTGTATTCGCTGTTGCCCTGCTGTTCTCGGGAGTTGCATCCACCATCACCTCAGCAATGGCCGGAGGATCTATAGTATCAGGAATGTCCAAAGAACCCTATGACATTAATGACAACCATTCCAGGACCGGGGTTTTGATTTCTCTTCTCGGGGCCTTGTTAATAATCTTTTTCATACAGGATACATTCCGTGCTCTCATTCTTTCTCAGGTTTTTCTCAGTATTCAGCTTCCTTTTACGGTAGCATTGCAGATATATCTCACCTCCTCTAAAAAAGTTATGGGAAAATACGCGAATGGACCTTATCTTATTTTTTCGTTATCGGTTATCGCAATTATTGTAACTATTCTTAACCTGAAATTACTTTACGATATAGTTTTCCGTTGATATATTCATACAAGTTTTTATGTCAAAACACAAATATGATATAGGTCTGGTTCTCAGTGGTGGTGGTGCAAGGGGATTTGCCCATCTTGGAGTGATACAGGCATTGAATGAAGCTGGCATATTCCCTGATGTTATTTGCGGGACCAGTGCCGGGGCTATTGCCGGAGTATTGTATGCGGATGGTTATTCCCCGCGAGAGATTCTGAAAATGACTATCTCAAACAGCCGGCTGCATTATATACGCCCCACGGTACAAAAAGATGGCCTGCTGCAGATTACCGGAGTGATTAGAATTCTTAAAAACAATCTGCGGGCAAAGACATTCGAAGAACTTAAAATTCCTCTTTTTGTGACAGCAACCGATCTTAATAATGGCCGCGTTGATTATTTTTCATCTGGAGAACTAGTGAATCCTGTCGTTGCATCTGCAAGCATACCGGTTCTTTTTAAACCCGTTTTGATCGATAACAAGCATTATGTTGATGGCGGTGTTCTTGATAATCTTCCAATAAAACCAATTGAAAACATATGTCGGTTCATAATTGGTTCTTTTGTGAATCCAACCGGATACCAGGAAAACGTCGTCAATCTGATAAACATTGCTGAAAGAACATTTCTGCTCAGCATGTCGAAAGAGGTGATTGAAAAATCAAAAAAATTTGACTTGTTTATTGCACCACTTGAGTTGAGAAATTATAAAATTCTTGATCCCGAAAAGGCAGAAGAGCTTTTTATGGTCGGATATAAGGCCACAAAAAGTAAATTGAAAGAAGTGGATGTCACGTCAATTATTGCTCTTTAGCCTCCACCAGCGAATATAATCTTCGGATCTCCTCTGCCCATAATGATTCTTCAGGGGTTTCAAGTATCAGAGGCATATTATCAAAACGGTTGTCATTCATCACCATCCTGAAAACTTCTTCTCCCAAAAAGCCTTTCCCAATGTTTTCGTGACGGTCAACCCTTGTCGCAAATTCTTTTTTAGAATCATTAATATGCATTCCACAAAGGTATTTGAATCCAATGATTTTGTTGAACAGGCCGAATGTCTCCAGGAATCCTTCCGGGGTCTTGAGATTATATCCGGCGGTAAAGGCATGACAGGTATCTATACAAACACCCACCCTGGATTTATCTTCAACCTTGTCAATTATGAATTTAAGATGTTCAAATTTAAAGCCCATATTTGATCCCTGTCCTGCGGTATTTTCAATGACTGCTGTAACACCTCTGGTTTTGTCAAGAACAAAATTTATTGATTCAGCAATTCTGATCAGGCATTCTTCCTCGGAGATCAGTTTCAGATGACTTCCCGGATGAAAATTAAGCCGGTCTAGTCCAAGTAGTTCACACCTTTGCATTTCGTCAAGGAAAGAGGTTCTGGATTTTTCCAATGGTTCTTTTTCAGGATGCCCGAGATTAATAAGGTAGCTGTCGTGCGGCAGGATCTGGAATGGCTTATAATCAAGTTTTTCGCAATTCTCACGGAATTTTTTAATACTGGTTTTCGAGAGGGGCCCTGAAAACCATTGACGCTGGTTCTTTGTGAACAGGGCAAATGCTTTTGCTCCTATTTCATTGGCATTTAGTGGAGCATTTTCAACTCCTCCCTGCGCACTTACATGAGCTCCGATGTACTTCATAACAATCAATATTTAATTAAACAATTCCTGTCTTTTTGCATGCTGCAAATTGCGGGTTGAAGTTGCCTGATGCCTTACGCCTGATGCCTATTTTAAAAGTAACTCGATCCATCCCAGCAATGTGTACATAATTTTTCTTTTGGAAGACCAATTGCATCCACCAGATCATCCAGTCTCTGATACATTAATGAGTCGAGATCGAGGTTTTCTGCTATTTTAGCAACCATTTCTTTATGTTTTTCTGTATCGGGATCTGCATATTCAGACAGGTTTCGCTCTTCTCCTTTCATTTGACTTATCGCTTTCCGACCAGCGAGTTCCAGCGGCGACAGGGATTGTGAAAAATTAAGAAAATCACACGAATAGAGCAATGGAGGACATGCAATCCTCATATGTACTTCCGCAGCACCTGCTTTCCGAAGGTCAATTGTGTTGTCTTTCAACTGTGTTCCTCTTACAATACTATCATCAAGAAAAACCATTTTCTTTCCTTCTATAACAGCTTTGTTGGGAATAAGTTTCATCCGGGCAACAAGATCTCTCTCATCCTGGTTGGAAGGCATAAAACTTCTTGGCCAGGTTGGGGTATATTTAGAATATGGTCTTTTATTCGGAATGCCCTTTTCATTGCCGTATCCCACAGCATGGCCAATACCAGAATCGGGGATTCCTGATACAAAATCAGCTTTAACCGAGTCTCTTCTGGCAAGTGCTGCACCGCATCTGTACCGGCATTCATCTACATTTATTCCTTCATAGTACGAGGGCGGATACCCATAATATACCCATAGAAACGAACAGATCTGCATTTTTTTATTTGGTTTTCTTATTTGTTCAAATCCATCGGCAGTGATTTTGACAATTTCTCCCGGGCCAAGAAAATAATCCAGATCAAAACCAATATTCGAAAAAGAACACGATTCAGAAGCCACAGCGAAGGCCCCGGGTTTCTCCCCGATGACAACCGGTGTCCGGCCAAGCTTATCCCTGGCTGCCAGAATTCCGCTCTCCGTAAGAATAAGCAGAGAGCATGACCCCTTTATTTTTTCATATACATTTTCGATACCTGAAACAAAATTCTCTTTCTCACAAATGAGGTTTGCAACAACCTCGGTCGGATTAATAGATCCCTCAAAGTTCTCGGTAAAATGGGATTTTTTAATCAGAAAATAATCCTCAAGTTCAGTAAGGTTATAGAGCCTGCTTACTGTTACAATGGCAAACCGGCCAAGATGGGAGTTGAAAAGTATCGGTTGCGGGTCGGTGTCACTTATTACGCCAAGGCCTGAATTTCCTGAAAATTTATCAAGTTCTCCCTCAAATTTACTTCTGAAATAGCCATCCTCAAGGCTATGAATTGACCTCCGGAATCCTTTTCCGGGAACATTGAAAACCATACCTGCCCGTTTAGTACCAAGGTGTGAATGATAATCTGTTCCATAAAAAACATCCTGAACACAGCTGTTTTTTGAAATTGCCCCAAACAATCCACTCATATAATTGTTCTTTAATTAATTAACAACCTTCTACACTCAGGTAAATGTAATGATTGTACAGGAAATAATAAAAGTATCCAGATATTATTAATTTTGTATAATCAAAAGTAATTCTTAAAAATATCTGCTATGCCTGATTCCCCAATTTTTTATATCAACGAAAAGTCTAAAATTAAAAAGACTCCTGTTTTTCTTATTGTTGCTACCATTGTTCTTGGTTGTTTTCTTGCATTCCTTATTTTCCGATATTTTGAACAAAAAAATAAAATGATTGAAATGGAGAAGGTGCTGACCCAGGAAAAAGACTCTCTTGCCAACGAGCTAAAGCGTATGGTTCATGGTTATGATACTTTGAGAACTAATAATGACACACTTAACGCTAAGCTTCAAAAGGAAAGAACCAGAATAGTGCAGCTTCTCTCCGTTAATGCGTCCAATGTACAATTGATTAAACGGTACAAAGGAGAGATAACAACCATGAGAGAAATAATGAAAAGTTACATAGTTCAGATCGACTCTTTGAATACAAGGAATAAAATTCTGATTGCTGAAAATCAGAATATTAAGGAACAGATCTCTACAGTTAAAGAAACAAATGTGGCACTTTCAAAAGTAAAGGAGGAACTAAGCAGCAAGGTTGAGATTGCTTCTATAATTCAGGCCAAGGATGTTGTAGCTGTTGCATTAAATAAAAACAGGAAAGAGACTACCCGAATTGATAGAATAGATAAGATCAAGATCTGTTTTACACTTAGGGAAAATCCTATTGCAAAAGCTGGACAGAAGATGGTTTTTCTCAGAATTATGAGACCTGATTCTCTTGTTATCGCAACCAGTTCTGATAATTTATTTGATTTCAACGGCTCCAAGATGATCTTTACAGCAAGCCGCGAGGCAGAATATCTGAACCAGGATGTTGAAATGTGCATCTTTGTGGATAATAACAAGGATTTTATTCCTGGAAGTTATAAGGCAGAACTATACCTTGAGGGGAATCTCATTGGGGGATGTTCGTTCCTGCTCACTAAAAGATGATCACTATTCTCCGACCATAAATTCTGAAATAATATTATCTGATATCATTTTGCCCTGATTCGTAAGAACCAGATTTTTGTTTTCCTGTCTCATGAGGCCGTAGCTTTTAAATTTTCCGGCCATATTGATAATATAATCGTGACCTTCTTTCTCAAACATCTTTTCAACGTAGTCGAGGTCAATCCCCCACATTGTTCTTAATGATGTCATAATATATTCATTAAATCGTGTTTTTAAACTTAATTCCTCTCCCTCAGAAAATGGTTTATTGTTTTTGACTGAACTGATATAGCTGCTCACATTTTTCACATTCCACTGGCGTGAATAGTTGTTGAATGAGTGTGCAGATGGACCAAGCCCCAGATAATTAATCTGTTTCCAGTAGTTGGCATTATGCTTTGAAAAATAACCCGCCTTGCCAAAATTTGATATTTCATAATGAATGAATCCGGCTTTTTCTGCTTTTTCTATCAGGATATTGAACTGCGCTGTGCTCTCTTCCTCATCAATCTCTTTCAGTAAACCCTTTTCTTTCATCTTGCCGAAAACAGTACCTGGTTCGATTGTAAGATGATATGCAGAGAGATGTTTTATATCAAAAGTAAATGTTTTATCAAGATTTGCAGTCCAGTCTGACATTGACATTCCGGGGATGCCATAAATAAGATCCATGGTAATATTTTCAAATCCGGCAAGAATTGTTGTTTTCAGAGCTTTTTCAGCTTGTGCGGCAGTATGCCGCCTTTTAAGCAATACCAGATCTTCGTTCCTCCATGATTGAATTCCAAGACTAACACGGTTAATTTTGAGCCTTTTAAGGTCCTCCAGATAATTAATATCAATGTCGTCAGGATTAAGCTCGATCGTGACTTCACAATTATTGTCAACTGAAAAAAGAGCTGAAAGCCTGTCCAGAACCCTACTGATCTCTTTAGGTGACAACACAGAGGGTGTTCCTCCTCCAAAATAAATTGTCGAAACAATTTCTTCAGCCAGATAATTTTTACGTAGTTCAGCTTCAATCAGCAAGGCGTCGATGAATCCAGTATGATCAGCCGTTGAGATTATCTTGTAAAAATCACAATAAGAACAAAGTTTCTTACAAAAAGGGATGTGAATATAAATTCCTGCCATCTGTTTTATACAACAATAAAATTATGAATAAATTGCCATTCTTTTTACTTATTATGACACAATGATTAAACTGCTCAAAAAGAATATATTATCTATAATCACTGCACTTGTTATTCTCTACCTGAGCCTGGCAAATGCTAATAACTTCAGCAAAGTTAAGGTTTTTATATTCCCTGAAATTGATAAAGTTGTTCATATGTGCATGTATTTTGGATTGATGATAGTACTTCTTTATGAAAACAGGTTATCATTAAGGAATAACAGGAGTATATTTCTTCTATCCATAATTCCATTCATTTATGGCATTCTAATGGAATGTCTCCAATCCTGGGTAACAACGACCAGAACGGCCGATCTAATAGATGCACTTTTTGATCTTATTGGTATTTTTCTTGCTTTGATTGCATGGATATTATTCCGGAGGTCATCAACAGATCTGTTTAAATAGATACCATCTCCTGCTTATTGGCAGATTTAACAAGAGTATAGATTGTTTTATTTGAAAAAAGCTTCAAAAGGCTGTTTCTGACTCTGAAATAATCGTCGTGTATCGGACATTTTAGTTTATTTTCATCAACAGAGATACATGGCATGTTATGTAAAATACAATTATCAAATATGTCGTTACCATCAATTGAAGTTATTATATCAAGAAGTGTTATTTTTTTAGAGTCACGTTGAAGGGAAAAACCGCCATGAGGTCCTTTTGAAGAGCTGAGTATTTTTTGTTTTGCCAGTAATTGAAGAATTTTTGCAAGAAACGGAGTCGGCAGACCCAGGTCCTCTGATATCTGTTTAATTCCTATCTTACCATTATTTCTTGGCTGGCTTGCAATGTACATTACTGCTCTTATACCATACTTAGAAGAATTCGAAAGCATTTTAATATTTTTTTATTGGTATTTTTTCAATTCGTCGTTTATGTCTGCCTCCATCAAAACCAGTGGCAATGAAAGTTTTAACAATTAAAATTGCCTCCGATTCTGAAATAAATCTTCCGGGTAAAGCGCATATATTAGCATCATTATGAGCTCTGGCTAATCTGCTCATTTCCTCATTCCAGCACAATGCCGCTCTTATTCCCTGATGTTTATTCACAGTCATATTTATTCCGTTACCCGTAGAGCATATCGTGAATCCGAGATCAAATTCACCATTGGCAACAGCGTTTGCCAGAGGATGAGCAAAATCGGGGTAATCAACATTTTCATCTGAAAAAGTTCCAAAATCTTTTATCTCGTATTTTTCATTTATAAGATATTTCTTAATCTTTTCTTTCAGAAAGTATCCTGCATGATCAGCTGTTATAGCTATTTTCTTTTTTTCCACTTTAATTTTGATTGTTGTTCAATAATATGATATTGCAAATTAAGGGAAATGACTTAGAAAAAGGAAAAAAATATGCTTTTATCTTAAATATTAGTTTTATTATTTCTGATATAACAACGAAATTGTGGAAATTGTTTACCCCTCTGCCGCTTCGCGGCATCTCCCCTTAAGGGGAGAGAATTCCGGCTCTTTAAGAGAATTAATCTGATATGTATGTATTCACCCCCCTTCTTCGCCTTCGCGTAGCCGCTTCGGCGGAGCAAGGCAGGGGGGCAGGGGGGTTACGGCAGCGAGCGAGTCAGGAGGATCGAAATCTGTTCTGTGGGGTGTCCTCCTCATTGTTAATAACCAGCTTAAACTCCCTTATGAACATGTTGAAAACAATTGAATAATACTCTGAATATCCTGAAGTGGTCAGTTTTAACTCCAATTAAAAGAGTTTTTAATAAATAATATATACCTATGAACCAGAAATAAACAGTAAAACCTTTACTTTTGTCAAATTATTGTTGCTAACAACGCTGTATTAACAGATGTTAATTAAATCAGTAATTGATTGATTTTCAAAAATGGTATATTTTTTGATCTGTTGAAAAGTTGTTTTCTTATTTCTATATCTGATATTAGCAAGTAAAATCAAAATTAAATTATAACACTACTAACACCATATTATATTCTTAATTAATTATATTTAAATAAAAACTTAATATATATATAGTTGTTAATAGTTTGATAAAAAAGAAATTGATGCAGATGATTGCCACATCTGAAATATTAAATGAAATTGCTGAACTGAAAAGGGAAAAGAATGCTATTATTCTGGCCCACTATTATCAGACAGAAGATATTCAGGATATAGCTGATTTTCTTGGAGATAGTCTTGGTCTTTCTCAGAAAGCAGCTTCTACCAGTGCTGATATTATTTTATTTGCAGGAGTAAAATTTATGGCAGAAACTGCAAAAATACTGGCTCCGGGTAAAAAAGTCCTTTTACCTGATATGATGGCAGGTTGTTCTCTCGCAGACTCATGTAAACCTGAAGAATTTAAAAAGTTTATTGAAGCAAATCCGGGAAGGACAGTAATTTCTTATGTTAATACTTCTGCAGAAATAAAAGCATTGTCAGATATTATATGTACATCATCAAATGCTGTTCAGATAGTTGAATCTCTTCCTGCTGACGAAAAAATCATTTTTGCGCCGGACCGTAATCTGGGAAATTATGTTCTGAATAAAACAGGACGGGATATGGTCATCTGGAATGGGACTTGTTACGTTCACGAGGAATTTTCTCTCGAAGCAATCATTAAACTTAAGGATGAGTATCCTGAGGCAAAAGTTATTGTTCATCCTGAATGTGAAATGCCGGTCAGATTAGTTGCAGATTTTATAGGATCTACATCTTCTCTGCTTGCATTTACAAAAACAGATAATGCAAAAGTTTATATAATTGCAACTGAACCAGGAATTATTCATCAGATGAAAAAAGCAAATCCGTCGAAAAAATTTATTCCAGTACCACCCATTGATTCTACTTGCGGCTGCAGTGAATGTAGCTTTATGAAGCTAATTACTATTGAAAAAATATTAAATTGCCTGAGAAATGAAAAACCTGAAATAATACTTGATGATAATATTATTATCAGGGCAGAAAAACCTATAAGAAGAATGATGAAAATATCCGAAAGACTAGGCCTCTGATCTATGAAGAAAATAATTCTTATAACCGGTCTCATTGCATTTGCCACATACCTGTTTTCGCAGTCAAATGAAAATTTGTCTGACGGATATAAAATCTTTAAATATCCGAATGGAGCAATTTCATCTGAAGGGATGATAAGAAACGGAAAACCTGATGGCTTCTGGAAAAGTTATTACGTTACGGGAATAAAGAAATCCGAAGGAAAACGCACCAGTTTTCTTCTCGATAGTATATGGGTTTTTTATGACCAGACCGGGGATACCATCGAAAAAATAAATTATTTGTTCGGTAAGAAAAACGGTTATTATTACAAGTATAAAAAAGATGCCGCTGAAGGATTATATGTCTGGTCGAAAGAATTATTTGCAGGAGATAAAAAAGAGGGAACCGGATATTTGTATTTTCCTGACGGAAAGATAAACCAGACGATAGCTTATAGAAATGGAAAAAAAGAAGGGCTGGCTAAAGAATTTGACAGGCAAGGAAATCTGATAACACTTTTGGAATACAGTAACGATTTTCTTATAAGCAGAGATAAAATAAACAGAACTGATAGTAAGGGATTAAAACAGGGAGACTGGAAAGAGTTTTATCCTTCAGGCGGAATCAAATTTGAAAAATCATATAAAGACGATCAGCTCCATGGGTACTATAAGGAACATGATGTAAAAGGAAACCTGATACTTACAATGCTTTACGATAATGGGGCTATTGTAAAATCAAATGTTCAGGATCAACCTGATATTGAGATTATTGAAAGACATGATCAGTCGGGAAGACTTATATTCAGAGGACCTTACAGAGATAAAGTGCCGGTGGGTATCCACAGAGATTTTGGCGCTGATGGAAAAGTTATAAATTCCAAAATCTACAATGACAACGGATTACTTCTCTCTGAAGGAATTGTGGATGAGGCAGGTAATAAAAATGGTAAATGGAAAGATTTCTATCCCGATGGCAAAATTCAGGCTGAAGGACAATATTCCGATAACAGAAAAACGGGAATATGGAAATTTTATAATGAATTTGAAAAAGGAGAACAAACAGGATCCTTTAACAATGGCCGGCCGGATGGATTATGGAAATGGTATTATGAAAACGGAGTGCTGCTGCGTGAGGAAGAATACTTCCAGGGACAGCGCGATGGCGCATACACAGAATATTCGCCCGGCGGGGAAGTAATTGCCCAGGGTCAGTATTCTGATGGCGAGAAGAATGGAGAATGGAAATACAATTCAGGCAACGATATTGAGTCAGGGAAATATATCAGCGGATTACGAGATGGTGTATGGAAATCATATTATCCTGACGGTAAATTAAAATTTAAAGGTAGCTTCATACAGGGCAACGCAAATGGAACACATGTATATTATTATGAAGATGGCAAACCCAAAGAGGAAAGATATTATCAGATGGGAATCAGGGAAAGAACATGGAGAAAGTATGATGAAGAGGGGAATGTATTGCTTTCAATTTTCTATAAAAATGATATGGAGATCAGCATAAATGGTGTTAAAATAAATCTTCCCGAAAGTGACGTAAAGCTCATTAAATAGATCAGCAATTGAATGGAAGATAACTTTAATATCAGAAAAGAGAACCTGACCTCGCCCGACAGAGAGTTTGAAAAACAACTTCGTCCGCTAAGCTTAGCTGATTTTAATGGGCAGAAACAAATAATTGATAATCTGTCTGTATTTGTTACAGCAACAAGACAACGGGGGGAAGCACTCGACCATGTTCTTTTGCATGGCCCCCCGGGGCTGGGTAAAACAACACTGGCAACCATCATTGCTAACGAACTTCAGGTTAATATAAAAGTCACTTCCGGACCTGTTCTTGATAAACCAGGAGATCTGGCAGGACTTCTTACCAATCTTCAGGAAGGTGACGTACTCTTTATTGATGAAATACATCGTTTAAGTCCTGTTGTTGAGGAATATCTTTATGCCGCAATGGAAGACTTCCAGATCGATATAATGATCGATAAAGGACCAAGTGCGCGGTCGGTGCAGCTTACTCTTAATAAATTCACCCTTATTGGTGCAACAACGCGATCGGGGCTCTTAACCAGCCCCTTACGTGCACGGTTTGGAATAAAATTTCACCTGGAATACTATGATAACGAGGTTCTTACCGGAATTGTTAAGCGTTCTGCCAAAATACTCAACATAGCTATCAACAAAGATGCTGCTGTTGAGATTGCAACCCGAAGCAGAGGAACACCCCGTATCGCGAACGCTCTTTTAAGAAGAATTAGGGATTTTGCCCAGGTAAGAGGAAATGGTAATATTGATCTTGAAATAACGAAATATGGATTGAAAGCGCTGAATATTGACGATCATGGTCTGGATGAGATGGATAACAGAATTTTGTCTGTGATTATTGATAAATTCAGGGGAGGACCTGTTGGGCTCAATACGATTGCAACAGCTGTTGGAGAAGAAAGCGGTACGATCGAAGAAGTGTATGAACCGTTTTTAATTAAGGAAGGCTACCTGAAACGCACCCCCAGGGGCAGAGAAGCCACCGAACATGCGTACCGGCACCTGGGTAAATCGTATGGACTTGATCAAACAGGAACACTATTCAGCGCCCAATAGGACTTAAACGGTAATACCGGGGAAAGCGGTTACAGATTCGTCTGCTAATTAAATACATTACTGATTTTTTCCAGTCCTTTAATGTTCAGGATCTTAATTTTTCTGCCGTTGAGCTCTACCAGTTTATCAGTTTTGAACTCAGATAAAAGACGGATTACCGATTCCGTAGCAGTGCCAACGATATTCGCAAGCTCCTCCCGGGTCAACGATATCTTCAGGAATTTAAGTTCGTCAAGACCAAAATCATTAACAAGCTGAATTAGTACTTCTGCAAGCCTTTCCCTGACCGTTTTTTGAGCAATATCCGTAATATAAGAATTTGCCTCACCAAGCTCATGACATGTAAGCTTAACAAGTTCAAGAGCAAAAGAGGGATTAGATTTTACAAACAGGATGAGTATCTCTGTAGGAATAAAGCATACCTGGCAATCTTCAATTACTTTAGCTGTTGTACAGGCCGGTTCATTGCTCAATACGCTCCGGTATGCAATAATATCTCCTGGTTTGGCAAATCGAATAATCTGCTCTTTGCCGTCAAGACCCGTCTTAAATACCTTAATAATTCCTTTGTTTACACAATAGAATCCACTGATTCTGTTACCTTCATGGTATAAAATATCCCCACGCTTATAATGGCGAAAGTCTTTTTCAAAATTGATTTTTTCAGCCTCTTCGCTTGTCAGATGCTTGAAAATTGAATTGGATTCCAGGGCGCATTTATCACAAAGAGGAATATAATTATCAAACTGTTTCATTGAATGATCTCCTTTACGTGTCAAAGATTGCAAATACCTTTGATATAATTGATTACTTTTAGGAAAAATTAACCAAAAGGACATAAACAGCATGAAAGACAGTGTAAGTGTTGAGTTAAGAAACAATATGGCTTTTGATGTCGAGGTCAATGGACATAAAATGATAATTGATACAGTGCCTGAGTATGGGGGAAATGACCTCGGACCAAGACCAAAAAGCCTTTTGCTGGTTTCTCTTGCCGGATGTACCGGTATGGATATCGTATCATTGCTAAGAAAAATGAAAATTGAAATATACGATCTGAGGGTAGTGGTTGAAGGACATATAACCGACAAACACCCTAAGCACTTTGATCATATGCATATTAAATACATAATTAAAGGGAATACTATACCGGTGAATAAGGTAAATTATGCAATAGATCTCTCACTGGCAAAATACTGTGGTGTGAGTTATAACCTGGAGAAATCTATGGAGATCACACACGAGCTGATTATTGAGTAGAGATCCTAAAGCGATGTCTTAAACTGCTCAAGGAACCGGATATCATTCTCAAAGTATAATCGCAGATCGTTTACCTGATACTTAAGCATTGCAACACGTTCTATACCCATTCCAAAAGCAAAACCAGTATATTTCTTACTGTCAATATTGCATGCTTCCAGAACATTAGGGTGAACCATGCCGCAACCCAGCACCTCAAGCCAACCGGTATATTTACATACATTACAACCTTTTCCACCACATATTCTGCAGCTTACATCCATTTCAGCCGATGGTTCGGTAAACGGAAAATATGATGGCCGTAACCTGATTTGAGTCTCACTTCCAAAAATCTCCCGAGCGAAAAACAGTAGTGTCTGTTTTAAATCTGCGAAGGATACATTTTCATCAATGTATAATCCTTCAACCTGATGAAAAATACAATGTGCCCTTGCTGAAATTGCCTCATTACGGAATACCCTGCCGGGAGAAATAGTCCGGATTGGCGGCTTTTCATTCTGCATAACTCTTACCTGGACAGAAGATGTATGGGTACGAAGTAAGATGTCATCAGGATTTGAATCTTCCTCTGAGATCCTGGAAATATAGAACGTATCCTGCATGTCTCTTGCAGGATGCTCGGGGGCAAAGTTAAGCTTACTGAAAACATGATCATCGTCTTCAATCTCAGGACCTTCTGAGACAATAAAACCAAGACGCGAAAATATTTCAATTATTTCATTTCTTACAATTGAAATAGGATGCCGTGATCCAAGTGATAATGGAAATGCCGGTCGTGTGAGATCGTCTGCAGTAGAGATAACATCCTGTTTTACAAGACTTTCTTTCAGAGAATCATATTTCTGCTGAATTTGCTGTTTCAGAGTATTCAGATTCTGACCGACCTCTTTTTTTTGATCTGAGGGAATGTCCCTGAACTCCTCAAATAGCAGAGAGACAAGACCTTTTTTGCTAAGATATTTTATGCGAAAAGTTTCAAGCTCTTCCATACTTGTAATTTTTTCAGCGTCAGCCTTCGCTCTTAACTCAGATATTTTATTTATCATAGAATTTGTTTTTTCAACTTTAGTTCACTTAAATCACGTGTTAATTCATGCACGTTAAGTATCTATCTCCTGGTACGTTTCATCTTTGTAATGCGAATATCATTTATCGGTTTATCGTTTTCATTAGTTTTTGCAGATGCAATTTTGTCGACAATATCCAGCCCTTCAACGACTTCACCAAAAACGGTATAGGTCCCATCAAGTCTCTGAACGCCACCCACATTTTTATAAATTTTGCGGTGTTCTTCGGGTATCTTATACTCCCCCTTTTTTTCAAGAATTTCAAACATTTTGAGAAAGGCTTTTTCCTGAATCTCCGACTCTTTCAGGATAGTACCTGAAATCTTGGTACTGTCGGTAATTTCTTTTATCAGTTTTGAAAAGAGCTCCTGTTTAATGTTATTAGCGGTACGTTGCTCAGAAAGATTAAGCTCATCATCAGAATATTTTTTACCCTGGACAATGTAGAACTGAGTACCTGAAGATCTCATTTCAGGATTGACATCATTTCCTTCCCGGGCAGCGGCTAAGGCTCCTTTTTTGTGGAATAAGGATGGATTAAATTCGGCAGGTAGAGTATAGGAAATCAGAGTATCTGTGCTGCTGCTGACATAACCGGGTTTTGTTTCCGGATCTCCGGATTGAATCATAAAATCTTTTATAACTCTGTGAAATGTAACTCCTTCGTAAACCTGATTATTTACAAGTTTAAGGAAGTTGTCCCTGTGAATAGGAGTCTCATCGTATAGCCGTACAGTAATATCACCGAAAGTAGTTTTGATAAGTACAAAACTATTTCTATTGTCCTTGTTCGGGGAACATGAGGACAGGAGCAAAACTGTAACAAATGTCAGTAAAAAATATTTCCTGATGTTCATGAATATTCCTGGTTGGTTAATAATGTTCAGAAAATCTGATGCAAAGATATTTAACTTTGAGCTATAAATGAACTCAGACTCCACTCACTCATTGTTAAATATATTATAAAACTACCCGGGTATTTTTTATTGGCATATGCAATAACTAATTTTACACCCACGTAATATGATTTAAGAATTAGTTATTATTAAAATGAAAATTGTTAAAAGATCGAAACATAAACACATATGGCTAAAGTAGAGGTGCTAAGTGAATCATATCAAAGTACAGAGGATTTCGGTCATGCAGAAAAAGAATAAAATGAAGAGTTTAATTTTTTATTTGACAGCGGCAATTATTATAGGATTTCTGGCTGAGGGATGTAGTAAAAGAATATCTCCGGCAGTTTCAGGACTAAAGTTAGTTCATAACTACGATTCCGCAGCATTTGATTATGTCTTTACGGAAGCAGTAAAACAAAAGTTCCTGGGGAATGCAGGAGATGCCCTGAAATATCTTGAGCAATGTATAAAAATAAATCCCGGTAGCGATGCTGCCTATTATGAAATGGCGCAAATAGCAATTATGTATTCAGACCGGACAAACGGGAAGAAATTTGCACTAAAAGCAGCATCATTGAATAATGGAAATTTCTGGTATCTGAATCTCGTGGCTAACATTTATTATCAGGAAAAAGTCCTGGATAGTGCAATTTTATATTATGAAAAAATTATTAATCGTTTTCCGGAGAGGGAAAATGTAAAATTGAATCTGGCAAGTATTTATTCAGAGAATGGACAATATGAAAAGGCAACCGAGATTTATACTGAATTTGAAAAGAAATATGGTACAAGCGAAACAACTACCTTATCTATCGTAAAAAACCTGTTAAATGCCAAGGATTTTAAAAAGGCAGAAGAAAAGGTCAAAACGCTACTTGTAAATTCTCCGGATGAAATTCTTTATAATGGTCTTCTGGCTGAAATATACAGGGATAATGGTGAGAAGGATAAAGCGATAGATGTCTATAATAAATTGTTGGAAAGGGATCCTGGTAATCCACAGACTTTGTTGTCATTATGTGATTTTCTGTTAAGTGAAAAGCAATATGAAGATCTTTTTCCTGTTCTTCAGAAGATTGTTTTAAACGATAGCATATCAAGAGAGAATAAAATTTCACTTTTTTCAAAAATAATCAGTGACAATAATATTATCAAAGCACATGGAAACGATGTGGAACTTACTTTACTCGTTTTAGAAGCTGACAATAGCAAAGATGATATTATTTTACTTCTGAGACCAGAACTATTAGTTAATGAAAACAGAGTTTCAGATGCGATTGTAAGACTGGAAGAGATCATATCAGATCGGCCTGAAAATTATTATGCGTGGGAGAGGTTATTATTTCTCTACTCAGAGACAAAGAATTGGGATAAGTTGTTTCTGCGGGGGGAAGAATGTGCAACCAAATTTAACAGGTCTTATCTTGCTAAAGTGTTATATGCAAACGCAGCTATGGAAAAAGGGAAGTTTGATATATCTTCAGAGGAGCTGCGAAAAGCAAAAATACTTGCAGGAAATGACACCAGTAAATTAGTGCAGGTACTTGTGATGGACGCTGATCTTCTTTACAGAAAGAAAGAATTCGGGAAAAGTTTTGAAACATTTAAAGAAGCTCTTAAAATCAATCCGAATGATGCAATGATTTTAAACAATTATGCATATTATCTTGCTGAACAGGACCAGGAACTTAAGGAAGCGGAGAGAATGGCAAAAATAGTGATAGAAAAAGAAAAGGGGAATACGACCTATCTTGATACATATGCATGGGTCCTTTATAAAAGGGGTCGCTATAAAGAAGCAAAGAAGGTTATGGATGAGATTTTCGCAAAGGATGAAAAGGAAGATGCGGAATGGTATGAACATATAGGATTCATTATGAAAGCATTGAAGAGGTGTGATAAAGCAATAGACTACTGGAATTTAGCTTATAAATTAGATAATAGAAAAAGTTCGCTTTTAATTGAAATAGAAAATTGCCAAAAACACTAATTATAGTTATAGTTTTTATCAGTTTGGGCTGTACATCCAGGCTGCTTCTTTCGGAAGGAGAGTCAAATTGGGATGTTAAGTCTGCAGAGAATAGCATTGCAGAAATAAGTAAAAACAATATTTCAGATGATAACTACTTTATACAAAAGGCTGATTTAATATTAAAAAGGGATAATTCAACAAGTAAATTTATATTTACAGGAAAGTTTGAAAAGCCAGATAAATTTCTGTTTAGCATAAAAAGTATTACTGGAATAGAAGGAGCCAGGATCTATATCACAAAAGATACGATTTTGATAAATGACAGGATTCAAAAAAGATTGCTTTGTGGAAATGGGGAAAGTCTGGTAAAATTATTTGGAGTAACATATAGTTTTATAAATATAATATTTGGAGACTTGATATTGATAGAAAAAAATGAAAAATGGAAAATGGAACGGATTAATAATCAATTGATTCTGGTTCAAGGATATATGAAAAATACACTTAAATCGAACATAGAAAACAAAGTAAGAAAAGTGAACCGCTTTGTATTTGTTGATGAATTAAACAGGGAAGAAATATCGTTAGAATATTCAAAATTCTCGAAAGCTGAAAAGCATTTTCCGGAGGTTATAGTATTTAATGACTACAAAAGAAATATATCGGCCAGAATAAGATTGAAAAAAATAACAACACCCTGGAGTGGGGCAATTGAATTTGTTCCTGGACGAGAATATAAAGTAGAGGAAATTAGATGAAAATATTCATTATCGTATTTCTTGGTTTTTTAATTTTACCGGCTTCATTTGCACAAACCAGGAAAGAGCTTGAAGATCAAAGAAAGAAAACTCTTGACGAGATTTCATATGTAGATAACCTGATAAAGGAGACGACAAAAGAAAAAAGTACAGGTATTGATCAGCTAAAGATAATTGGAAATAAGCTGGCTTTGAGAGAAAATGTAATTAGTGGAATGAAAGAAGAGATTAACCTGTTGACAGAACGAATTAGCTTTAATACCCAGTCAATAGATCTGATGGAGAAGGATCTCGTGTCGATGAAAAATGATTATGCAAAAACAATTGTAAATTTATATAAAGCAAAAAAGGGAAATCCGGAAGTCGTTTATATTTTATCAGCGAAAGATTTTAATCAGGGATATAAAAGATTGAAGTATCTTCAACAGGTTAATGAATTCAGACATAAGGAAACAGAGATTATTTTAGAATTAAAGGAAGAAATAGAAAAATCGAAGGTAAAACTGGAAGAGGATCTGGCAAATGTGTCGGACCTCAAAAGCAGAGAAGAGAAGCAGCGGGGACTTTTGCAGGGTGAACAGACAAAGAAGAAGAGATTGGTTAATTCGTTTGGAAATAAGGAAAAACAACTAAAAAAAGAGCTGGAGCAAAAGAGGAAAATTGCGCAGAGAATTGAAAAAGAGTTAGCAGGCATTATTGAAGCAGAGCGGAGAAAAAGCAAAACAACAGACTTAACACCGGAGCAAAAGATAATTGGTGATAATTTTGCAGATAATAAAAGCCGGTTACCATGGCCAGTAGAAAAAGGAATTGTAACGAGTCAGTTTGGAATACAAAAACATCCTATTCTTGAATATGTAACGGAAGATAATATTGGAATAGAAATAACAAGTTTTGGAAAAACGCCGGTAAGAAGTATATTTAAGGGGCAAATTGTGGGTGTATTTAAAATTACAGGAGCCAACATGGGAGTTATGATAAGACACGGAAAGTATTTGTCGGTCTACCAGAATCTTGCCACAGTAAAGGTTAAACAGGGAGAAAATGTTGAATTAAAGCAGGAAATCGGAGAGGTATATATGGAGGAAAATGGATCAAAATCAACTTTAAAATTTATGATTTTCAATGAGAAGTATTTGGATCCTGAGGATTGGATTTCTAAAAAACAGTAGAATTTTGTAACAAAATAAGTTAAAATCAGTATAAACAGCGGCTGATAAAGAGACATGATTAAAAAACTTAAGATAGAATCAAAGATTGCTAACCTCAGGATTGTTGAGAAAGAAATAGATGATATTTCTGCAGAAATAGGTATAAAGCAGGATTATTACGGAAAGATACTTGTTACAACAATGGAGGCTGTCAACAATGCAATTATCCATGGAAATAAATACGATGAATCAAAATCAGTGGAAATTTTGATTTCGTTCAAAGACCGGATATTGAAAATTACTGTATCAGATGAAGGGCCAGGATTTATACCAAAGGAAATCCCGGATCCAACAAAACCTGAAAATATTGAAAACTTTCACGGACGGGGTGTGTTTTTAATGTCTAAACTGGCAGATGATATTGAATTTAATGAACAGGGAAATATAGTAACTATGTCTTTTAAAGATATTGATTTGTGAGCATTCGGGTATTTTATGATAAAATAACCTTCAGAATAAAAAGCTGGAGAAAGATCAAAAAAATAGTTGAAAAGGTCATTGCGGAAGAAAATAGGGTTTCGGGTGACCTTAATTTTATTCTGACAAGTGACAAAGAGCTTAAGAAAATAAACATTGAATTTCTGAAACATAATTATAACACCGATGTTATCTGTTTTGACTATTGCGTGATGGACACTGTAAACGGAGAGATTTATATAAGTCTGGAAACAGTAAGATTAAATGCGAAAAACTATAAAGTTAGTTATAACAGGGAGATATTAAGGGTAATAATTCACGGTGTGTTGCATCTATGCGGATATGATGACAAGACAGAAAAAGAGAAGAAAAGGATGAGAATGAGGGAAGAGTACTGGCTTGAAATATTTGACAGGAGTTAAGAATGGAATTTTGTTATGATATTATTGTTGTAGGGGGAGGACATGCCGGATGTGAAGCAGCACATATTGCTGCTGTAATGGGTGCAAAGACATTGCTTATAACAATGGACATGACAAAGCTGGCGCAAATGTCATGTAATCCTGCAATGGGTGGAATAGCAAAAGGACAGATTATACGTGAAATAGATGCGCTGGGAGGTATGAGCGGGATTGTAACAGACAGAAGCATGATTCAATTCAGAATGCTCAATAAATCCAAAGGACCGGCAATGTGGAGTCCGAGAGCGCAATGTGACAGACAACTTTTTACCAGGGAATGGCGTAAAATTCTTGAACATACAAATAATCTGCATATATGGCAAGAACAGGCGACAATGCTTGTCTTGGAAGGGAATAGAGTAGTTGGAGTAAAAACATCATTTGAGACCGAATTCAAAGCAAAATCAGTCATTTTAACGAATGGTACCTTCTTAAACGGATTGATGCATATTGGCTTTAAAAATGTAAAGGGAGGAAGATCAGGTGACCAGGCATCAACAGGACTGAGCGATCAGCTCGCAGAAATTGGCTTCACAGTAGAGAGAATGAAGACCGGAACGAGTGCCAGACTCGATGGAAGGTCTATTGATTTCAATAAGATGATAGAACAGAGAGGGGACGGAGAAGGAAAGTCATTTTCATATTTGAATGATACTGTTGAAATGAAGGATGAAATGAGCTGCTTTATAGTTCACACAAATAAGGAGGTACATGAGGAGATTAGAAAGGGATTGAAATACAGTCCCCTATTTACTGGTAGAATTAAAGGGAGGGGACCACGTTATTGTCCCAGTATCGAAGATAAAATAGTGACATTTAAGGAAAAGGATTCACATCAACTTTTTATAGAACCTGAAGGAAAAGATACCACGGAATATTATCTGAATGGATTCTCAAGCAGCCTTCCGCTGGAAGTGCAGTTAAAAGCTTTAAGAAAGATTAAAGGATTGGAAGAAGTAGAAATTTTCAGACCGGGATACGCTATAGAATACGATTTTTTTCAACCAACACAGTTAAGACATACGCTTGAAACAAGAAAATTGGAGAACCTCTACTTTGCGGGACAAATAAACGGAACGACAGGATATGAGGAAGCTGCAGCCCAGGGATTGATTGCAGGTATAAATGCTGTGTTGAAACAGAGAGGCAACGAAAAGTTTAAAATGGGGAGGGAAGAATCATATATAGGAGTTCTCATTGATGATCTGGTTACAAAAGGAGTTGATGAGCCTTATAGGATGTTCACATCAAGGGCAGAGTACAGAATTCTTCTCAGACAGGACAATGCAGATGAAAGACTGACAAGAACTGGTGCGAAATTAGGTACAGTAAGTAAAGAGCGGACAATTAAGCTGGAAGAAAAGGAAATTTTGATAAAGGAGATTATTGATTTTCTTGAAGAGACAAGTATTGAACCCGATTCAATAAATGATTTCCTTTCTGAGAAAGGTACAAGCAAAATAAATCAAAAGGTAAAAGCCATTACTCTTGCCATGCGTCCCCAGATAAATTTAAGCGATCTTATTTATAAACTGAGCGAAAGTAATTCTATAGGAACAATTAAGTCGGTAAGATTTAAAGAAATTTCAGAATCAGCTGAAATTAAAATAAAATATGAGGGATATATTTTAAGAGAGAAAATAATTGCAGATAAACTAAAGAGACTGGAAAATTTACATATTCCTGAAGATATTGAATACAGCGAATTAATGTCAATATCAACTGAAGGTAGACAAAAGCTGGAAAGATTAAGGCCAGAAAGTATTGGTCATGCAAGCAGGATTAGCGGAGTTTCTCCTTCGGACATCAATATTTTATTAATGTATTTAGGTAGATAAAATGTTCCACGTGGAACATTTATTTGCTATTTGAAAAAAATATTTTATGAAGATCTCTGGAAATCTGGTAGATGTACATACAAGAAGAATTTTCCCTGCAACTATAAAGTTCGAAAATGGAATAATTATTGCCATTGAAAGGGCAGTCAATTCGACCGATTGTTTCATTTTGCCCGGGCTAATAGATGCTCATGTCCACATTGAGAGCTCCATGATAACCCCGGGAGCCTTTGCCCAGGCTGCCGTACGGCACGGAACTACAGGCGTAGTATCAGATCCTCATGAAATCGCAAACGTTCTTGGAATGGAAGGCATGAATTTTATGATTAATGATGCAAAAAAAGTTCCATTTAATTTCTGGTTCGGAGCACCGTCTTGTGTCCCCGCAACAAATTTTGAGTCGTCAGGAGCTTCTCTCGGTCCTGTGGAAATTGAAAAGCTTTTAAAAAGGAAAGAGATAAAATATTTATCGGAAATGATGAATTTTCCTGGCGTAGTACACGATAATGAGGAAGTAAACAAGAAACTAAATATCGCAAAGAGGCTGCATAAACCAATTGATGGTCATGCCCCCGGTCTTTCAGGAGAGATGCTGAGAAAATATGTTTCGGCAGGAATATCTACAGATCATGAATGCAGTTCACTTGATGAGGCTAAAGAAAAGATCGCTCTGGGGATGAAAATTTTGATAAGAGAAGGAAGCGCGGCAAGGAATCTGGACGCACTTAAAGAATTATTAATATCGAATCCCGACATGGTTATGTTATGCAGCGACGACATTCATCCTGAAATGCTAATAAAAGGTCATATAAACAGGATTGTTTCGGAGCTGATTTCAAAAGGTTTTAATCTTTTTGACGTAATAAGAAGTTGCACGGTGAACCCGGTTTTACATTATGGACTGGATGCCGGATTGCTCAAAGAAGGCCAGTCTGCGGATTTTATCCTGGTCGATGATTATAAAAAAATGAAAGTTTTGGAGACCTGGATAAAAGGCAATAAAGTCTATGACAGAGGAAAGATTTTATTCAAATACAACAAAGGTGAAGCAGTAAATAAATTCAGGTGCTCACAGATTAAGCCAGAAGATATTAAAATAGCGAGGAAAGGTAAAATGATTCATGTAATTGAGGCATTTGACGGACAACTTCTGACAAAAAATAAGATTATAGAATCCGGCATAAATAAGCTTGTTGAGACAAATACCGGGGTTGATATTTTAAAAATAGTTGTAAAGGACCGGTATAATGACCAGCCGCCAGCTGTGGGTTTTATAAAAGGATTTGGACTGAAAGAGGGTGCGTTTGCAAGTTCTGTGGCTCATGACAGCCATAATATTATCTGCATTGGAACTAACGATAACGATATTGTAGCGGCGATTAATGAAATTGTTTTGATGAAAGGAGGCCTGTCAGTATCTGCCGGAGGAAAGATGAGCTCCCTGAAATTGAGTATCGCGGGGATTATGTCTGATAAACCATGTGAAGAAGTTGCCAGGTCATATGAATCTTTGTCAAACCAGGTCAGGTCGCTGGGCAGCCCGCTACGGGCGCCGTTTATGACATTGTCATTCATGGCGTTGCTCGTCATACCTGAACTGAAAATAGGGGACAGAGGCCTGTTTGATGTGAGCCAGTTCAAGCTGGTGGATTTGTTTGTGGAATAACTTATTAAAACAATTTGCCTTTTTATCAGGAATTGACCCCCCTGCCCCCCTGAAGGGGGGTGAATACATACATGTAAGATAAATTCTCAAGAAGAGCTGGGATTCTCTCCCCTTTAGGGGAGATGCCGCGAAGCGGCAGAGGGGTTGCTTCGTCGCTGCGCTCCTCGCAATGACCCGGTATTCGGCAAACTCTCTCATTGGCGTTGTCATTGCGAACCCGACGAAGGAGGGTAAAGCAATCCCCATCATCTTTCCCGGAATCTAAATGCATAAGTCACGCTCAAATTTCCATTTACTATCTTTGCAAAATATTCATCGAAAATGCCAAATGTTCCGGATTATAAAGCCATCGTTTCTTCACTCCCTGATAAGCCCGGAGTATACCAATTCATCGACGATTCAGGTAAAATTATTTATGTCGGGAAAGCAAAAAATCTCAGAAAAAGAGTTACATCATATTTTTCCGGGAATCAGTCTGGAAAGACAAATGCCCTGCTTAAAAGGACTGACCATATAAGACATATTATCGTTGAAAATGAATCGGATGCACTTTTACTGGAAAATAATCTTATTAAAAAGCACCAACCGAGATATAACATTCTCCTGAAAGACGATAAAACATTTCCCTGGATCTGCATAAAGAATGAACCATTTCCCAGGGTCTTCAGCACAAGGAATGTTATCAGAGACGGATCTCTTTACTTTGGTCCGTACACTTCAGGACTGATGGTCAAAACCCTTATTACCCTCATTAGACAGATATACCAGCTAAGAACATGCTCTCTTAATCTTACAAAAGAAAATATTGTGGCCGGCAAATTCAAAGTTTGCCTTGAATATCATCTTGGAAATTGCAAGGGACCTTGTGTAGCATATCAAAGCGAATCGGAATATTCCGAGACCATTAAGCAGATAAAAGATATTCTGAAGGGAAACATATCAGGTGTTATCGATCACCTGAGGAATCTGATGACATCTTACTCTGAGCAGCTTCTGTTCGAAGAGGCCCAGAAAATAAAAGACAAAATTGACCTTCTTTCTAAATACAAAAGCAAGTCGACAATTGTCAGTGCCAATATAAAAAATGTAGATGTATTTGGATACACCGAAGGGTCCGGCAGTGCATTTATTAACTACCTGAAAATTTCACAAGGTGCAGTAATACAGGCATATACATTAGAATTAAAAAGCCGGATCGATGAGGAAAAAGAGTCGCTTCTTGGAATAGGAATAACAGAAATACGGGAAAGACTTAACAGCGATTCTCCAGAGTTGATAGTCCCCTTTAAGCCTGATATACTTATAGATAGCATAAAATACATAGTTCCTGAAATTGGCGACAAAAGAAAACTTCTCGATCTTGCAATTAGAAATGCCATTTATTATAAACTTGAACAGAAGAAAAGGAACTCCGAAAAAGCTCCGGAAGTACGTACAGGCAAAAACCTTGAAAAAGTAAAAAACGATCTCCACATGCCCGAGCTGCCCCTCCATATCGAATGTTTTGATAATTCAAATATTATGGGAAGCAATCCTGTTGCTGCCTGCGTTGTATTCAGATACGCCAAACCAAGTAAAAAAGATTACCGGCATTTCAATATTAAAACTGTATCTGGACCCGATGATTTTACTTCAATGGAGGAAATTGTATACCGCCGTTACAAAAGAATGCTCGATGAAAATCAAAAGTTACCACAACTAATAATAATAGACGGAGGGAAAGGACAACTCTCTTCTGCCCTTAAAAGTATTGAAAAGCTGAATCTGCGTGAGAAGATTACTATAATAGGAATAGCAAAAAAGCTTGAGGAAATTTATTTCCCTGGAGACAGCGTACCAATCTACCTCGATAAAAATTCATATACCCTTAAACTGATACAACAGGTAAGAAATGAAACGCATCGGTTTGGAATAAACTTTCATCGAAATAAACGGTCATCAGAAATGACAAAATCGAGCCTGGATGAAATAAAAGGCATCGGACCCAAAACAAAAGAGATATTACTTAACCATTTTGGTTCGGTGGAAAATATTTTGCACGCTTCCGAAAAAGAACTACAAAATACTATTGGTATAAGAAAAACATCCATTTTAAGTGAAAACCTCAAAAAGTGATCCTGGTTTCCACGTGGAACATTATCAATCTAGAAATAGAATATAAGATTGATATAGAGGCATTTAGCGCCAGCTACATGAACCGTTAACTTCGTGAGAATTGAATATTTTCTTCCTTCCTGCCTGAGGGCTTTGAATTTTTAATGCATGAATGGCCTAATAGACCGGCTTTCTGATTTTTATTGTTTTTATTAGAACTCCAGACGAATATTTACGACGGGAACAATTCCAATGCTGTAATCATACTTTGTGACAACTGCCCCGTTTACATAACTGAATCTTTTTCTAAAGACATTTTCACGGGCTGTAACATTTTGGACATCCAGCATAACAGTCCAGGAAAAGCCCGGATTATTTCTCCGGAAGTTTATCCCAGCGTCGATTCTTATAAAATCAGGCAATCTTTCACCATAGGTTTTACCTGTTGCATAGATAATTTTTTTAGATTTCAGGGATTTGGCTATATCAACAGGGGTATAACGATAACCGCCCCGGAGGAGTGATTTCACATTTATTCCAAAGCTGTTCCTTTTATTTCTACCCAGATAGAAATCTTTTCCAGCCAGCAAATTAGTAACAAACGAGGTGTTATAATATGTGTTGTACCAGTTTCCGTCGCCCGGTCTGTATTTTGATTTAAAAATAGATGCAGTGCATAGGAAATAATAGTTATTGGAAAATGATTTTTCAACAGTCAATTCAACTCCGCGATTAAATCCTAAACCTTTATTTTCCAGAGCAGACTGAGGAAGTTCTTCAGCGGAATTTATGGCAGAGTAAGTACTTGTAATTATATTTATGATCGGGATATTATAGAGGCTCTGATTGTAACCTTCAATCCTTAAACGAATGTTTTGGGTAATTGACAGATCCAGACCGGAAACCAACTGGAATGATTTTGAAAACCCCAGATCACTATTCAATTCTTCCCCTATTCCGTGACTGTTTTTAATCAAACCATTGTATACGGGAAATGATTCAGTTCTGGAATGTAATCCCAACCCTGTGCTGAAATATTTTCCTGGAGCAAATTGCCACCTTAAACCAAGGCGGGGCTCAAGATCGAGAGCTCCGTTAATGGTGAATAGCATTAAATGAATCCCTGAATTTATTTCAAGATTCTCAGTTATCCTGTTCTTGAGCTGGGTGTAAAGCTGGTATAAAAGTCCAAAGGCATCTGGTGCAACAAAGTTGTCATAGAGACCGGAGGAATTCATGTGCAGATCTTTCATCTTCGCTCCCAGAAACTGTACATTAAAACCTGTCCTCAATGTATTTTTTGAACTTAGTTTGTTATTCATCAGGAAAGAAAACCTCAAAGCAGGGAACCAGTAATTATGATGATAGCTATCGGTTCTTCTGAAAGAAGAATCAACATATCCTTCACTGTAAACATCATAAAACCCCGTAAATGCAACTACAGATCTTATATAACCTGTACCTTCGGGAAGAGTAAAAAGATGTTTAATTCCAAATACTGCAGAGCCCTGTGTCTGAATCTCCTCCCTGCGATCATCATTGGTTGACCAGGTTTTCACATCATGAACTGCAACCTTTCCAAGTTCACTGCTGCCGTAGAAACCAAAAATATTTACATCTCCTGTCTTTTTGCCGGGGAGATTAACATTAAAAACAACATCCTGTGAGCGTGGTGCCAGATTGGTGCTGCCCAGGTCAATCAGGTTCAGTTTATCGAGATATCCGAAATTAACATAACGGGAATCAACGAGGAAGGAGGCTCCGGATTTCTTTTCTAAAGGCCCCTCTGCAGAAATTTCAGCACCGATCATACCAGTCTGAAATGCATATTCATGATGGTCTGAATTTCCTTTTCTGAGGTTCAGATCCATTACTCCCGATACCGCATTGCCATATTCTGCAGGGAAAGCACCGGTAAAGAAATCGAAATTGGATATGACATTGGAAGTGATTGCTGAATAGAAGCCTCCGCTTCCTCCCTGTCCGTCACTGAAATGGTTGGGATTTGGTATTTCTGTTCCCTCCAGCCTCCATAATAGTCCTCTGGAGGAATTACCCCGGATGACAATATCATTGCTTTCATCACTGTTTGCCGTTACGACCCCGGCAAATGAATTGACTATCCTTGATGGATCATAGAATCCGCCCGCATACCTCAATGCATCGTCAGACCTTATAGTCTGAGTACTTATTGAGGCCATCTGATTAATTCCGGCACGTCTTTCTTTTCCTGCACTGACAATCACTTCCCGGGCAGTTATTATTTTCTCGCGCATTTCGATATTCAGATCGACTTCTTTACCGGATGCTATCAATAAATCAGAAAGAATGACATCTTCATAGCCTAAAAAACTAATCCGGACCGACAGGCGGCCAATTGTTACAGAAAGTCTGAATTTTCCGGAAATATCGCTTGATGTACCATTCAGAGGTGATGTGTTCAGAATAACTATGTTTGCTCCGGCAAGAGGAACCCTGGTTTCTTTGTCTGAAACCACCCCCTTCAATATCTGGGTCGGTTTCTGAGCTGCACCAGGAGACCAGAGAAAGAAATAAGCCAGAAAAGCATAGAAGATGGTTTTTATTGTAGTACAGGAATGCAATATTATAGATTTATTGAAAATCAAAAAGCACCCTTCTTAAATCAGCAGAAGCCTCTTTTTAATCGATTGCCCCAGATCTGCGCTATTGATCAGATGAATTCCCGACATTCCCAGCAAACCGGCTGTTCTTACGTTAAGTTCATCGTCGTCGATAAATATGGACTCTTCCGCTTTAAGAGAATATTTTTCAAATAGAATCTCGAAGATCCTTCGTTCGGGTTTGATGGCTTTTACCCATGCAGAAATAATTCCGCCATCAAATAGTTGAAAAAAAGGATAACTCTCATAAACCTCATCAAAAAGATCATTTGGGAAGTTGGAAAGAAAATAGAGCTTAAAACCTCTTTTTTTCAATGCAGGAAGCACTTTAATGTTACCATTGATAGGTTGCAGTATCTTGGAGCGTAAATCGAATACAGTGGTTATTTCCTTATGATTCAGAGATGAGCTTTCTGAAAGTTTCTGAATGGCCTCGCTTGTAGTAATTTGGCCTTTATCTACAAGCTGCCACTCCTTGCTTTTGAATATTTCGCTTATAATAATATTCTTATACTCCGTGGGATAGCCTATTTTATCGAAATACTCGGCGGGCTTAAAACTGATAAGAACATTTCCCAGGTCGAAGACAATATTCTTTATCATGGATTTTTCATGCTAATTGGCTGGCCGGTAGCTTCAAGAACATTCCACCATAGTTCACCCTCGACATCTATCTTCTTACGTTTTTCCACGGCAAGAGGGATTGGCAAAAAAGTAAAAAGATGGTTCCAGTTACCAACCACAAAATCAGTCTTCCCCGCCATTGCTCCATGTACAGCATTCTGCGCAAGCAGGTTACAGAATTTACTGTCGTTTGCATTCGCTGGTGCACTCCTGATGATATAACTCGGATCGATATACCTGACTGTAAATGGAAATTTTTTCTGTGTAAATTCTTCCGAGATTTTCTCTTTCAGATATAGCCCTATATCCTTTGGCTTTACATTTCCGGAAAGATCCTTAACCTGTTCCGTTTTATCAAAGAAATCCTGTCCTGCACCTTCGGCTACAACGACTACACAATGGTGTCTTTCTTCAAGCCTCTTCCTAAGAATCCGCAGGAATCCCCTTGGTCCGTAGAGGTCAAATGATATCTCGGGTATCAGGACAAAGTTAACTTCCTGAATAGACAGAGCGGCATGAGCAGCAATAAAGCCGGAATCACGGCCCATAAGTTTTAACAGGGCTATCCCGTTAAAAGCTGCCGCAGCTTCATTATGAGCATTCCTTATTATGTCATTTGCAATTGAAAATGCAGTTTCAAAGCCGAATGACTTATCAATCAGGTTAATGTCATTATCAATTGTCTTTGGGATGCCTGCTATTGCGATTTTGAGTTTTCTCTTTGCAATTTCTTCATGGATTGCATGTGCTCCGCGCAGGGTTCCGTCACCGCCTATGCAGAAGAGTATATTAATATTCAATATCTCCAGTGTGTCAACAATCTGGCTAATATCCTGATCGCCTCTCGATGTTCCCAGAATCGTTCCCCCGATCAGATGAAGATCATTTACTTCGTGTATGTTCAGTTCAAGAACTGGATGATTATATTTTGCCACTAATCCTTCATAACCATATTTTATTCCCACGATACGGGTTACGCCGTACCTGTAATGAAGTTCATTTACAAGACTGCGAATAACATTATTCAATCCAGGGCAAAGCCCTCCACACGTAACTATCCCGACCTTGGTTTTAGCAGGCTCAAAGAAAATACTCTCCCTGGGACCTGCTTTTTCAAAAGATTCCGGCTCTACGTTCGCTTCCTTACACCTGTTATGATTTTCCAGAGAGACATCATAAAGGATCCTTTCCTTATCATCAACAAATTTGAAAACAGGGCTATATTTCTTTACTGCCTGAATAAGAGGGGACTTTATATTCGCTTTCCCGAGAGTTTTTACAATAAAATCTGCATGGGTCATAGATACCGGTTTTAGTTAGAAATAGCAAGAGCTCAATTAAATATTCATATGAGTCCTGAATTCAAAAATAGACAAAAAATTCAGATTATTTCTTTCACCCTGCCAACCAGGCCATTGTCGAGCTTGACCTTAATTCCATGAGGATGTATTGGTGCGGTTGTGAGAACCTCTATAACTGTGCCTCCTGTAAGCCTGCCTGTCCGTTTGTCTTCCGTTAGCTCTACCATAACAGTTATACCAGGCTTAATATCATCTCTGCGAGTACCTTGCATTGCAGCTTGTTATTAATTATGTTAAATACGATTAAAACAGGTTATAAAATCGAGTTCAGGGTACAATAATAAATAATTTTATATCACCGGCAACAGAAAATGATTAATGTTAGAATAATTATTGAAGAAAAACGCGATTTCCCGATCCGCAGGGACTGGTTGCGATATGTCCCTACTCCACCCCACGGACCTTTAACCTGATCCGATAAAGACCAGTAGAGGCTGTAATGAAAAGACTCTTTTTATCCCGGTCACCGAAGCAGACATTTGCTGTCCATTTCTCAGGGACAGGAATATTTCCCAGCTGCTTTCCAGCTTGGTCGAAAATAGTAACACCATTTCCGCACAGATACAGGTTTCCTTTTTCATCTATTGTCATTCCGTCGGAGCCCATTTCACAGATAAGCTTTTTACCGCTTAAACTACCGTCACTGTTGACCATATATGACCAGGTTTTTCTGTCCCTGATATCAGATATATACAGCATTTTTCCATCGGGAGTTCCAACAATACCGTTTGGTTGCTTCAGGTCATCCACCACTTTGACAAGTGATTTATGATCGGGTTTCAGGTAATAAACATATTGTCCGGGTTGGGGCATTGTCGAATGGTCCCACCAGGTCCTCACATAATAGGGATCCGTAAAATATACTCCTCCTTTTTTTGTGATCCATAAATCATTCGGCCCGTTCAGTGCCTTTCCCATAAACTGTCCCAGTATAACTGTTACCTTTTTATCTGGTGAGATTTTCCAGATCTCGTTTTTCTCATCCGCACAGCTCCAGAGGTTTCCTTTTCTGTCAAAATACATGCCGTTAGATCTTCCGGCCGGCTCCATAAATGTACTCAGCTTTCCATCGGTAGACCATACAAGTATCCTGTTGTTAGGCTGATCGGTAAAATATACATTTCCTTTTGCATCGCAGCTGGCACCCTCCGTGAATGAAAATCCGCCTGCCAATTTTTCAAGCTGCGCACCTGATTGAATAATGTCCATTTGCAGGGAATGGTTGCGACCATTCCCAACACCTATCATCATAATAAAAATTGCAATTATTGTTTTCATAATTTAATTCTTTTAATCCGTCCCGCATAATTATCAATTTGTTCGGGCTGTTCAAATCCGACAATTATCATATCAACAGTACCGAGACCCAATACATATTTCAACGAAGCATCGATTTTTTCAGAATCATTTTTATATTTTCCGTTGCCTATCAGCTTCATGCCAATAACTCCTTTTCCGGATTTGTGGAGTTTTTCCATTACAGGGATCACCAGGGCAGGATCTTTTTTGTCCATAGCATCTCCAAAGGGATTAATCCGGACATGAACAATGTCGACCCAGGGGCTTTCAGCGGCAGCCTCCATCGCATCGAGACTGTGGACCGAAACACCATGAGCACGGATGATCTTTTTCGCTTTTAATGTTTCGAGTATGTCCATCTGGCGTTTTTGCTTATCAGTCCACTCTTTTTCTGTCATGCAATGGATCTGAACCAGATCAATATAATCAGTGTTAAGCTCTTTTCTGAATCTGTCAACTACAATATTTGCATCAGGACGTTCAGGTTCGGGGATACCGCCGGCACCAACCCAGATCTTGGAACCAAGTGTATATTTATCTCGTGGAATACCTTTCAGGGCAAGCGCAACATAGGGATGGGTCCCGTAGCTGTCAGCACAATCGAAATACCTGATTCCCCTGTCATAGGCAGATCGCACCATTGAAACAGCAACCTCTTTTCCTGCCCTGATTATTGCTGCAGATCGATTTCCTGCGTTATAGCCGGTTCCCATGCCAAGGAAAGTTGTTTTTATCCCGGTCTTTCCCAGAGAAACAATTTCAAATGGATCGGGTATATAAACCGGAGATATGGTAGAGAAAACCCGCGACCCTTCCCTGCCTATCATGAATATTGTTCCGGCCCCCGCCGCAAGAGTTGTCACAAATTGACGGCGGTTAATTGTCATTTTTTTCATTTCATTAGTTTTTTTAATGCGCGGCGACTCCAAATAGGTCAACCCATAACCGGATTATTTTGGAAATCTTCCGAAGAATTTATTCAGCGCCCTGTGAAACTTATGGAAACTGCTTGGTTTATAATGCATCAGAATGCATTCTCCTGTTACACAATTGATATCAGTACCCTCAAGCTCTTTCAACGCTTCCTTGGTGTCTGCCATCTGCTGGATCCAGATGTTTTTAATTCCTTTTGCCTTTGCCTCGCGTACAATCCCGAGAGTCTGATTTTTTTTTGTCATTATTATGATCGCCCTTACTTCGGGAGGGAGAGCATTTACATTTGGATAGGCTTTAACCCCAAGGATCTCTCCTGTAGCCGGGTTAACCGGGATTACATTTAATCCCTTTTCCTTAAGTTCTTTAAAGGCCATCTGTCCGAACTTCTTTGGATTTCTGGAAACACCTACCATTGCTACAGGTTCTGCGGCAATAAAATCCTCGATTTGCTTTAATGCTGTCATAATAGTTAATTTAAAAACCGTTAATGTTTTGAATTAATAGAGCTAGTAACTATAAAGACTTAAAATTACAACAAAATTAATAATTAAAGTTTTTTATATTTACCTGTTCTGCGGGTTTTGTTTTTAAAGGCAAAGCAGGATAAATGATAACAGACAAAAAAACAAATACTATTCCAATCATACGTACAAAATCAGTCCTATTATGAAAAGCTCAGAAGATCGAACTGGTTATCTGTTTTCAAAAAGCTATTCCAACTATGTGTTTATACTTCTGTTTCTTCTCTACCTGTTTGACTATGCTGACCGGATGGTGGTAAACTCCATGTTTACTTCGATCCAGAAAGACTGGTTTATTTCTGATACTCAATGTGGCTGGCTGGTTTCGGTGATATACCTGGCAATCGGAATCCTGACTTTCCCGGTATCTGTTCTTGTGGACCGATGGAGCAGGACAAAAACAATAGGAATTATGGCAATTGTCTGGAGCCTTGCAACAGCCCTCTGTGCCTTTACCGGTAATTATGTCCAGCTATTTATGGCACGGATTATTATCGGGTTTGGAGAGGCTGGTTATGCCCCGGGAGGAAGTGCCTTGATTTCGGGAATGTATCCCATTGACAAGCGATCAAAAATGATGGGATTGTGGAATGCCTCCATCCCTCTTGGGTCGGCAATAGGCGTGACAATGGGGGGAATAATTGCTCAATCTCTGGGATGGAAGCATGCTTTTGGCATTGTTGCCGTGCCGGGGTTGATCATTGCAATTTTGTTTCTTTTTGTAAAAGACTACAAGACCGTTGATCTTTCATTTGTTGATAAAAGCAATAACAAGATCAAGATGGAAAGAAAGGATATCTTCAGGGAGTTTCTTTCAAGACCCTCTGTTCTCTTTACCTATTTCGGTATGGCTGCCGTTGTTTTTGTTACTACAGCCATGATGGTCTGGCTTCCCAAATATTTTGAGATTGAAAGGGGATTAGATGCAAAAACAGCAGGGTCTCTTGCCGGAGCAGTAATGGTACTGGCCCTTATTGGGGCACCTCTCGGAGGAGTTCTTATCGATAAATGGAGAAAAACACAGGTTAATGCCAGGCTTCTGTTTCCGGCTATCTCAACCTTTATTTCGGCATTAATACTTTTTGCAGCATTTATAATCCTGAAAGGGATTGGTCAGCTTATTTTTCTGTTTGGATTCGGGATCCTTGTAATGACATTTATTGCCGGAGCTGCTGCCGTAACGCAGGATGTCATCCATCCCGGATTAAGAGCAACATCATATGCAATAGCAGTTGCGGTCCAGAACCTGATTGGATCGTTTACAGCCCCAATAGTTTTGGGAAAGATATCCGATTTATCAAATCTCAGAACTGCAATGAGTATCCTGCCATTTGTTTTGCTGACCGGCGCCCTGTTGTTCTATATAGGATCAAGATACTATCTTAACGATATGAACAAGGTGGCCAAAATTCAGATCCAGGTCGCAGAATAGGAATTGCCATGGATACTATCGAAAAAATTACTGAACTAAGGCGGAAGCAAAATATTTTCTTTTCTTCCGGGAAAACGAGAGACATCAATTTTCGAAAGGATTCACTTAACCGGCTGAGAAATTGCATCATAAAATATGATCAGGAAATAAGCAATGCTCTGCATGAGGACCTTAATAAATCTTCATTTGAGGCTTATGCAACTGAAACCGGAATAGTCCTTCATGAGCTTAGAAATCAGATCCATAATCTTTCAAAATGGTCGAGACCAAAGAAGGTCAGAACCCCTCTTTTTGCATTACCCTCAAAGAGCAGAATAGTCTCTGAACCACTTGGACTTGTGTTCATAATCTCTCCATGGAATTATCCTTTTCAGCTTCCAATGGTACCAATGATTGGTGCACTTGCGGCTGGGAACGTTGTAATAATAAGACAGTCACGCTCTTCATCATATACAAATACAGTTATTAAAAAGATCATTGATGAGAGCTTTTCTGAGGAGCATGTTGCCATTGTTGATTCTGACATTGAAACAGCAGAAGAGGCGCTTAAACTTAAATGGGATCTGATTTTCTTTACCGGAAGTACCGAAGTAGGACGGCATGTTTACCTGAGAGCCGCCGAAAATCTTTCTCCGGTAATCCTTGAATTAGGGGGAAAATGCCCGGTCATTGTCGATGAAGATGCAAATATTGCAGTAGCAGCACGAAGAATTATCTGGGGTAAGCTTATTAATGCAGGACAATCCTGTATCGCCCCGGACTATCTTTTTGCAAATGAGAAAATAAAAGAGAGTCTGATTTCTGCCATGAAAGAAGAGACGGGCAGGATGTATGGAGACAAACCATCAGAAAATTCCGATTATCCCAGGATCATTTCAGGGAAGGCTTTTGACAGAATAGAGGAGCTGATAAAAAACAGTAAAACAATAGCAGGCGGGAAATGCTTCAGGGAGACCTTGTCTATTGAACCAACATTAACTGAATCATCAATAAATGACCCTTTAATGCAGGAAGAGATTTTCGGACCGGTATTACCGCTTATCGGTTTTGATGATCTGGATAAAGTAATTCAATATATAAACTCAAGAGAAAAACCACTGGCTGTTTACTATTTTTCAAAAGACAGGAATAAACAAAAAAAAGTGATCATGGAAACCTCATCCGGGGCATGCCTGATAAACGATGTTGTACTGCATATTGCTAACAAAAACCTTCCTTTTGGCGGGGTGGGTGCCAGCGGAACAGGACGGTATCATGGATATGAAAGTTTCAGGGCTTTTTCAAACAGGAAAGCAATAATGAAGTCAGGCACACTTATTGATATTCCGGTGAAATATGCTCCCTTTAACTGGAAAAAGGAATGGATTATCCGGAAGTTGCTTAGGTAGGGGACAATATTAGTACTTATTTATTCCTTGTAGTGGTATAAGAAACGAATCCTTTGAGTGATTCTTTAACTTCCGAATCGGGATAGGAATCCAGAATTGCCAGTGCTTTATCACGATACTGATTCATCCTGAGTTCAGCATATTGCATTCCGCCATATTCTGAAACAAAATCGATCACTTCACTTATCTCAGTCTTCGTCTTCTTCTTGCTCTTCACAATGGAGAGAATGTGTCTTTTTTTTGAATTTGAGGATTGATCGAGGGCATAAATAAGGGGAAGGGTAATCTTTTTTTCCTTGATATCATTCCCGGAGGCTTTTCCTGTTAATCCATTAGCCTCATAATCAAGAAGATCATCTCTAATCTGAAATGCAATGCCTATATTTTCCCCGAAATCTTTCATAATCAGGATTGTTTCGGTGTCGCCGGTTACTGATCTTGCTCCGCAGGCGGTGCAGGCTGCTATGATTGCAGCTGTTTTCATGCTTATTATTTTGTAATAATCTTCCTCTTTGATATTTAGTTTTCTTGATTTTTGCAATTGCAATAACTCTCCCTCACTCATAGACTTGACCGCCTCTGAGACTATTTCGAGCATATCGTAACGGTTTTTTTCAATACTTATGAGTAATCCCTGAGTTAACATATAATCTCCAACCAGGACGGCTATTTTGGAATTCCACAATGCATTTATCGATAAGGCTCCCCGTCGTTCCTTTGCATCATCAACAACATCATCGTGCACAAGAGAGGCAGTGTGAAGCAGTTCAATCAGCGTTGCTGCAACAAAGGTAGCCTCATTTATCTGACCATTAAGACTAGCTGTAAGGAAAACCAGTAATGGTCTCATTTGTTTTCCTTTACGGCGTAAGATATAGTTGAGAATGATTTTTAACAAGGGGATCTCACTTCGCATTGTTTTGCTGAAATAGGCTTCAAATTCAGCCATATCTTTTTCGATAGGTTTCTTTATGGAAGAGAGTGCTGACATACCATTTTATTTCGCTCAAATATACAAAAATCGTACTTATGCTAAGCTAAAAAAACCAACCCACCCCTGTCCCCTCCAGGGAGGGGAACCTGAAATGAGAAATTGTAGTAAAAATATCTACCCTTTATTCCCTTGTCTTTGCAGGATAGAAACAGGTTGTCTTCAGAAATCCCCTCCTGGGAGGGGTAGGGGTGGGTTCTTCCAGACCATGAAAACCAACCCACCCCTGTCCCCTCCAGGGAGGGGAACCTGAAATGAGAAATTGTAGTAAAAATATCTACCCTTTATTCCCTTGTCTTTGCAGGATAGAAACAGGTTGTCTTCAGAAATCCCCTCCAGGCACAAAGAGGGGGAAAAGAGAGGGATCGGTAACAAGATGACACATATATGCAACATATCAACATATTTACATATATTTGCACCGTAAATATGTAGTACGAAATGGGAACAAATCAGTTAAATCCTGAAAACCTTGAAAGAGCAGCCGGAATGCTAAAAGCAATTGCTCACCCAGTAAGGATCTCAATCATTGGTTGTCTTGAAGATGGACAGAAACTTACTGTATCCGAAATACACAAAATGCTTGGAATTGAGCAGGCAGCCACCTCTCATCATCTTGGTATTCTAAAAGATAAAGGCGTTCTGTCATCAAAACGCGAGGGGAAAAACAATTACTATTTCCTTAAACATGAGACACTTAAAGTGCTGCTGAATTGTGTCAGCGGATGCTGTAATTCATAATTTCTCATCTTCGCAAAGACATACTATTCCGGTAAATTCCTGAACATTCTTTTCTGGAACAATAGTATTGAGAACACACCGCAGGTTATAGCTGAATCAGAAAGATTGAATACTGGTCTGAAGAAGACAAATGATTGTCCCGCCCTAATGGGCGACCATTCCGGCCAGTGCGTGTTTATTATCGGAAAGTAGAACATGTCAACAACTCGGCCATGAAGAAAAGAGGAATAGCCACCCCCCGGAGGAAATAGTACTGCAGGTTGTCCATAACTATCGCCAAAGATCATTCCATAAAAAGCACTGTCAATTATGTTTCCAATTGCTCCGGCCATTATGGCGCTTACAGCAAGAATGAAACCCATATTTGCCTTTTTCCTGATTAGAGTTGAAAGATACCAGCCAATACCAAAGATTGCAATAATTCTGAATATACTAAGGATAAGCTTTCCGGGCCGTCCCCCCATCTCCATCCCGAAGGCCATCCCATTGTTTTCGATAAAATGAAGCATTCCCCTGTTCCCCAAAATATGAATTTCCTCACCAATAACCATGTGCGTTTTTACCCAGATCTTAAGGATCTGATCTGCAATCAGAATGATTAAAATGAATAAGACAGACTTCTTTCCAGCTGACATTCTTTACGGCTTTAAGTTAAGGGGCGCAAAATAGTAAAAAATAATCACATCATTTCTTCCCGTTTAAAAAGATTTATTCTGCCTGAATAGGTCATCACCACTGCAAGCAGAATAAACAAACCAACATTTCCTGCAAGGAAAGCAAAGTCATTCAGGGATAAAATGATATAGATAAATGCATAGAGAAGGACGAGCAATCCTGCGATTATAAATACAGTATTTTTCTTTGTGAACAATGATCTTGTGAAAAATGAAAGCAAGACGATAGTCGCTGATGAGGACAGGAAATAAGCGGGACTGAATCCAATGTGCTCACTGAGGGCAAGGAGAAGTGAGAAAAATAATGCCAGAGCCAAAGCAACCAGGAAATAGTTAAAAATATGTATCTTTTCCTCAGAAGTCAGTTCCAGAAAAATAAGCACCATAAAAGTAAGGGCTATAAAAAGCAATCCGTATTTTGCACATCTCGACGCCTTCTGATAATGATCAACCGGCAGAAACAGATCGACCCCAAAAAAGTCACTTATATTGAAATCACTGCCGGTCCAGCTTTGTGGGAAGTTACGGTTCAGATTGGTTATCAACCAGTAAGCGTTGAACCCAGTGCTGTTAATTGTTCTTTCGGAGGGTAAAAACCTGCCGGCGAAACTTGGAGAATTCCATGAAGATGAAATCCGGGTTTTGGTTGTTTTGCCGACGGGAATGAAAAACAATCCCTCTGAACCGGAAAGATTAAACGAGATACTGAATTTCTGGCCCTTCACAGGATCATTGATCAACGGAATAAATGTTATTCCTGATTTAAACAGATCAATATCTTTCACCCCGGGTACCGCTTCATATTCAGTTGAGTCAACTGCCATTTTTACATTTCCCTTTATACCTCTGTTGTCTGAAATACCAAGTGTGTAATAAGCCTCTTTCCAGAGAATTTCGGAGTTCTCATTATTATCCCCCGCGGGTATAACAAAATCACCTTTAAGATCGATATGAGAATTATAAACAACGGCTTTATAAATTCCCCGGTGTCTGATTTCAGGATTAATTTCTGCCTTAATTTCTAGCTGCTCAGGCAGTATATGCAAAACCCGGGAGACAATAGCTTCCTCTTTGTTCTTTGGAATTGATTTGACCGGAACATTCAATACAGGGCCTGAAACTACCTGTCTGATAGCCCACTGATCAGATATTTCAGATCGGACCTTTTCCGAATTCTTCTGTCTTTCATTAATCACTAATATGATCATCTGAAGAGGGATAAGAAAAAGTATCCCGAGGAACACCAATACTCCCATCTTAATTGTAAGGGAAGCATTCCATTTGCTGTTGTTTGAAATTTCAATTTTCATATCTGTAGTATTAAATAGTATATAGAATAAAAGTACTTTGATTTACAAAGTAAATAAACAAAAAAATTATTGTTTGTTCAGTAGCTGTTCAAGTGCATTTAAATGTTTTTTAAACTGCATTATACCCAGTTCCGTAATAAAGTATGTTGTGCTTGGTTTACGACCTACAAATTGCTTTTTTACCTTGATTAATTCTTTTTCTTCAAGCGCCTTCAGGTGGCTTGCCAGATTACCGTCGGTCAGTTTAAGGGCCTCTTTCAGGCCGTTGAAACTATACGACTCATTTACAATCAGAACCGACATAATTCCCAGTCGGATCCTGCTGTCAAAAACTTTGTTCAGATCAGAAATGATGGATTTATCTTTCATATTTTCGATACATGATCAATCCATATGTTATATGGAGAACTCCAAAACCAAAAGCCCAGAAATAGATTCCCAAGTCAGGCAGAAAAACACAAATAAGGCCGGTAAAAATTTCAAGTAAACCCAGATAAAATACTTCATTGAAGGTGAATTTTCCTGCATTTACCAGGGACAGGCCGTAGAACAAAAGCATAGAGGGGACTATGAGTCCCTGGTAACTAAATACTAACAAACCAATTATGAAAATACCACCAGTCACCAGTGGAATTGCCAGATTTATAATCATTCGCTTTGATACAGGGGTCCAGATCAGAATACCTGTCAGCTTTGATTTACGGATTGAAAAAAACAGCGAAACCCCGATAGCCAGCACCAGGACTATTACTCCGTCTATTATGAGATACCACGATTGCAGAGATATGCCATGGCTTGTCTCTACAGCCCCGTTTTTTAATATCCCGAAATATGCAACTGCAGCACCGGTAAGAGCAATGATTCCGGCTACAATGCCCGACAGACCACTTAACGAAAGAAAGCGGGAAGATTCTTCCATTACCTTCCTGATAATTTTCAGGTCTTCCAGATGTGAATTATTGTTATCCATGGCATGTTTTAAAAGTACTTTGAAAAGCAAAGTTAGAGGTTAATTACAGATTTCCAAATATTATTTGCAAAAAATTATTATATTGGTATGAGCATGCGATACCTTGCTCCCGCATGATTGTGAATTTATAACTAAAATAACTTTATATGGGGAATAAAACAGCCCTGATTTTTGGTTCAACGGGCCTTATAGGTAACCTGCTTCTGGAGGAGCTTATCCTGTCTGATTTATATGGAGAAATAAAGATCTTCACAAGGCAGTCAACCGGAATCTCATATCCGGGAGTTCAGGAATTTGCAATTGACTTTTCTGTTACTGAGTCTTTTTCAAAACAGATCACAGGTGATGATTTGTACATTTGTCTCGGAACAACAATCAAAAAAGCCGGGTCAGTCAGCAGCATGGAGGAAATAGACCGGGACCTGCCGGTTAAACTTGCAACAACAGCCTTTACCAACGGAGTAAAAAGAATAGCCGTCGTTTCTTCTCTGGGAGCGAATCCCGGATCCTCAAACTATTACCTGAGGATTAAAGGGGAAATGGAACAGGAGATTCTGAAACTAAACTTCGAAAACAGGGCAATTGTCAGACCTTCTATTTTATTCGGGGAGCGTAAAGAAAGGCGGACAGGAGAACTTATGGGAAAGGTTTTTATGAAATCATTTAAACCATTGTTGATTGGTAAAATGAAAAGATACAGGGGAATACATGCAAAAGATGTTGCTAAGGCCATGATTGCCATACTGCAGAAAGACCAGGAGAAAAGCATTTATGAATCAGACGAACTGCAGAAAATTGCTGATGGATTCTACACCAAAACCTCATAACAGAGAAGATAAAGATGCTGTCTCAAAAGTGTCAAATCCCCTGAAGTCCACCAGGGGATTCAGATTAAATCTTACTAATTACAAGTCACATCCGCCCCGTTCCCATCCCAGCAGTGCCAGTTAGTATCCTGGTAGTAATGAGCCGCCTTGACATGGCCATTGTGTGAGGTTGTGTTCCACTCAATATAAACATCCTTAAAGTCGCTCGTGGTTGTGGAATTATTAAAATGAATGTTATAAAATGCATTTAGTGTAGCTGATGTTAATCCATATTGAATATAGCTGTTTTTAAACATGTCTGTTGTCCGGTTATCTTTCAGATCCCTGACATAAGTGTACTTAATATTTCCTACTTCTTTACCGGTCACTGTCCAATCGATCTGGAGAAGGGGTTCCTGGAACAGCTTACTATGATATAATATCCATTGTCCACTCTTCCCGTCAAGTGCGGAAGTTCCTTCAAACCACAAAAATTCCGTGAATGCCCCGACGCCATCCTTTGAAATATACATTTCCCACTTTACATCATTACTTTCCACCTGGCCAGTTAACCGGGCATTGTATGTTGAACCTACCACATTTACACTATATTGCCATTGCCATTTTTTATTTTCGAGGTATACAGGTTTATTATCAATTGCTTTATTAAAAGCAGCAACGGGAACAACCAGATTGACAGTAAGAAGCAAATTCCAGATTCCTGCGGTAGTGGAGGCCAGAAACCAGTTAATGTTGGTTGTCACAGCGCCTGCATTATTTTCAAAACCGATATTTGCAGATTTAGTCGGCGTGGCAAAGTTGGTAAAATCGATTGTCATAGATTTTGCAGGGGGAAGTGATGGGGCATTGTCAGTTTTCTTGCAACCAAAGAATAACACTGTAATAAATGTTGTTGAAAGCAAAAGAGAGGTTAATTTTTTCATAGATAAAGATTTAAATATATTTTTTAACGGGAAATATGATAAAAAGTTACTTCAATGACCTAAAAAAAATTCACTTATACATTCGAATCCCGGTAGTTTTCATTTATCTTTAATGTATTAATGAACCAATGATAATATCAACGATTTTGTCAAATTATCAGAAATGGTCAACGCTTTTCCTTTAAGATTATTCCGGTTTTCCTTGACATCTATATTGCTTCTGTTTGTTACAATTTCTCTATATTCTAATAATTCTCAGTTACAGGATTCCATATTAAATAAGCGGAGAACATTTAATGCAGAAGATCTTATCAGAGGAGAACGGTTATTTTACGGCCTTGCCTATCCAAAGGATCAATCAGTTAACTGTGCCTCCTGTCATAATACCCGGACCCTTGATTCACTCAACTGGAATCCTGATGCACTTGAAATCGCCAGGAAATTCCTTGATAAAAATGCAGGTGATTTAAGCAAAGTCCTGCTGAAACCGGTCGGGAAGAAGATGATTCAGGTACACAAGGGATTTCAGCTGACCTCTGAAGATATTGTACTTCTGAAAGCCTATCTGGATAATTTCGTTCTTATCGGATTAAAACCCGAAAAGCCGGTTGTCACTAATCTTTTATTGCTCATAATTGCAGGGGTATTGTTCCTCTTATCCACAACCGACCTTATAATAAGGAAAGAAAATAAAAAGCCCAGGATAAACTGGGCAATAATATCCATCACTGGTATTGTAATTACCTGGATTCTTGCCGCAAATGCAATAAGATTTGGACGTTCCAGGGGCTATTCCCCTGATCAGCCGATCAAGTTCTCCCATGCTGTCCATGCCGGGCAGAACAAAATAGATTGCAACTATTGTCACTTTTCTGCAAAAAGTAGCAAAACTGCCGGAATTCCGTCAGCAAATATCTGCATGAATTGTCATCTCCTGGTACGATCCGGCACCCGTTCCGGAGTGACAGAGATTAATAAGGTGATTGCTGCTTATGAAAACAAAAGAGCTGTTAGCTGGATAAGGATATACCGGCTCCCGGATTTTGTATTTTTCAGTCATGCACAGCATGTCACAGCCGGGGGGATTCAATGCGAAGCCTGTCACGGGAGCGTAAAAGAGATGCACAGGCTACAACAGGTACCGGATCTCTCAATGGGCTGGTGCATCCGTTGCCACGATACAAGAAAGGTAAATTTCTCGAACGAATATTATAAAACTTATTACCCGGATTTATATGACTCGCTGAAGGCAGGCAGGATAGACAGTATAAGGGTTGTGGGTATCGGAGGCAGGGATTGCGGGAAATGTCATTATTAATTGTAATTATATCAAAATAATTCCAGAAGGAATGAAGAAACACCGGAGAAAAATTGACAGAAGGGACTTTCTGAAACTGTGCGGTTATAGTTTTGCAGTATCAGCCCTGGTGTCGTGCAGGTCAAAAATATCCAGGGCAATACCATATGTTATTGCTCCAGAAGAGATAACTCCCGGTGATGCATTGTTCTATGCATCGAGTTATGTAAATGGAAACGATTATTGCAGCATATTAGTTAAGACACGCGATGGCCGCCCGATTAAAATAGAGGGAAACCCTGAGTCCGGGGTTACAAAAGGAAGAACCTCCGCCAGAGTCCAGGCATCTGTTCTCGATCTTTATGACCAGAACAGATTCCATGGCCCATTAAAAAATGGGACTCCTGTTAACTGGAACCAGATTGATGAAGAAATTGCTGGCAAGTTTCAAAAGATTGTGGAAGAAAAGGGAAGAATAGTTATTCTCACTCCATCTCTATTCAGTCCCTCTGCCGAAGCTATCATTTCAGATTTCCTGAAAAAATTCAAAGGTTCTGAATGGATAAAATACGATGCTATATCTTATTCCGCCATTCTTGAAGCCAACCAGATGTCATTTGGCAGACAGGTTATACCTGATTACCGTTTCGACAAAGCTGACGTTATTGTAAGTTTTGGCGCCGATTTCCTTGGTACCTGGCTTTCGCCGGTAGAATATACAGGGCAATTCAGCGCCAGGAGAGATCCGGATAAGAATATGAACTACCTTATTCAGCTTGAATCGAATTTAAGCCTTTCAGGGAGCAATGCTGACCGGCGAATACAAATAAAACCATCGCAGGAATTGCCTGTTCTGATTAGTATTTATAAAGAGATTGTAAGGGTAGTCGAAAATCGAAACATCGACGCGCCGGCTTCTCCGGTTGATATAAGCGGAATTTCTGAAAAATTGATTTTATCGAGAGGTAAGTCCCTGGTCATTTCCGGTTCAAATGATAAACAGATTCAGCTTCTTGTGAACGAGATCAACAGACTGCTTGGCAATATTGGAAGTACAATACTATTCGATTCATACCTCAGGACTCACCTGACTATTGACTCGGAGATGGAAAAGCTTGTGGAAAAGATGCAGAAGGGAGAAGTTAACGCCCTGTTGTTATGGAATACAAACCCTGCTTATACATGGTACAACAGGAAGGCTTTTACCGAAGGGCTTTCAAAGGTTGGGCTTACGGTCTCGTTCTCCTGTTCACCGGATGAAACAAATAACCTGGTACAGTACATTTGCCCCGATAACCACTACCTCGAGAGCTGGAGTGATGCTGAAGCAAAAAAAGACTATTTCAGTCTTATGCAGCCGGCCATCAGTCCGATATTTAATACCAGGCAAATGACCGACTCAATATTAAAATGGTCAGGATCGAAGTTAACCACCTACGATTTTATAAAAGGCTACTGGGCCGAAAATCTCATGAAGCGGCAATCTGATTTCAATGAACCGGTTGCTTTTTTTGACCATATTCTCCAGAAAGGGATCTTTGAACCGGCTCTTAACGGGAAAGAAGATGTGAAACAGATCATACCATCATTTTCCTCTGATCATTTATCTTTAAGAGCAGAGAATAATGCTTCAGCAGGATTAGAGATTGTTTTGTACGAACCAGTTGCAATCGGGGAGGGCCGGCAAGCCAATAATCCATGGCTGCAGGAATTACCCGACCCTGTTGCCAGGATATGCTGGGATAACTTTGCATCAGTTTCGCCCAGGCAGGCAAAAGAGCATGACCTGCGTGATGGCGAAGTCATCAGTATCGGGGGTTTTGATTTGCCTGTTCATATACAACCCGGACAAGCTTATGGTACAATTGGAATAGCTTTAGGATATGGCCGGAGCATATGTGGAAAAGTTGGCACCGGTGCCGGTGTGGACGTTTGGACAATGCTATCAGATGTAAATGGCAATATTAGAACGACGAAATTTATTGATAAAATTATTAAAACCGGAAAAGTCTATGCCTTTGCACAGACCCAGACTCATCATAGTATGGAGGGCAGAGCATTGGTTCGAATGGCCAGCCTGGAAGAATACATCAGGAACCCTTCGGCAGGTAATAAACTTCATACATATTTTACAGATAAGGCAAAAAGTCTTTATCCTGAAAGGAGATATCCTCATCATCACTGGGGAATGGCAATTGATCTCAACAAATGCACTGGATGTGGAACCTGTGTTATAGCCTGCCAGGCAGAAAACAATGTTCCGGTAGTCGGAAGGGAAGAGGTTCGCCGGGTCCATGAAATGCACTGGATGAGGATAGACAGGTATTTCACCGGCACCGATGAAAATCCTGAAGTTGTTTTTCAGCCTGTACTATGCCAGCACTGCCAGAATGCACCCTGTGAAAATGTTTGTCCGGTTGCCGCAACAAACCATAGCTCCGAAGGGCTGAACCAGATGATATATAACCGCTGTTTCGGTACCAGATACTGCAACAATAACTGCCCCTATAAGGTCAGAAGGTTTAACTGGTTCAACTATACCGGTGCAGGCACGCTATCAGGTAATCTGAGGGACAAAGAGGAGATGACAGGAGATCTTCGCCGGATGGTTCTGAATCCGGATGTGACCATCAGGGCGCAGGGAGTCATTGAAAAATGTTCCTTCTGTATTCAGAGGATCCAGGCTTCAAAGCTGAATGCTAAAAAGGAAAACAGGGCCCTGTTCCGGGATGAGGTTCAGACGGCCTGTGCACAGAGCTGTCCGGCAAATGCAATTGTATTTGGGGACATGAATGACAGGGAGAATAAATTGAACAGGCTGATCAACAGTGGAAGGCGGTATAATCTTCTTGAGGAATTATATACCAGACCATCAGTTAATTATCTGACTAAGATAAGTAACAGAATATCATAATTTAAACAGTGTAGTATGCTTCAGTCTCCCATAAGGAAGCCCTTAATTGAAGGGACAAAAACATACAAGAGCATTACCAGTGACATCCTTGACCCGATGATGAACAAAGCTGGTATGGTTTGGTATTTTGGAGTAACACTATCAGGCATAGCTATGTTGTTCGGGTTGTCAATGATGTTCTGGACTGTCTGGCAGGGGATCGGCACATGGGGAGAGAACAGAACAGTCGGCTGGGCATTCGAAATAACCACCTTCGTATGGTGGATCGGGATCGGACATGCCGGCACATTTATCTCGGCAATTCTGCTTCTCTTCCGGCAAAGATGGAGGAACAGTATCAACCGGTCAGCTGAAGCAATGACAATCTTTGCCGTGATCTGTGCTGCCCTGTTTCCACTCATACATCTTGGCCGTCCTTTACTGACATTTTTCATTTTTCCGTACCCCAACACCCGGGGAGTATGGGTTAATTTCAATTCTCCGCTTGTATGGGATGTCTTTGCAATTTCAACCTATTTTACAATATCCCTGGTATTCTGGTATGTAGGACTTATTCCGGACATAGGAACCCTGCGCGACAAACTTAAAAACGGGATAAAAAAGAAGATATATAATTTTCTGAGCTTAAGCTGGAAAGGATCAGCAAGAGACTGGCACAGACATGAGATAACATCAATCATGCTTGCAGCCATTGCCACTCCGCTTGTCTTATCTGTACACAGCATTGTAAGTATGGACTTTGCCACATCGGTATTGCCAGGCTGGCATACCACGATCTTTCCCCCGTATTTCGTTGCAGGAGCAATTTACTCCGGATTTGCGATGGTTCTGACTCTGCTCATAATTGCCAGAAAGGCAATGAAACTAGAGGATTATATAACTGTTGAACATGTGGAAAGCATGAATAAGATTCTGATTGCAACAGGATCAATAGTAGCACTGGCATATTTTGCCGAGATTTTCATTGCCTGGTATTCCGGTGATGAATACGAATATTCCAATCTCATGAATCGTTTAAATGGTCCTTACAACTGGGCATTCTGGATAATGATGATCTGCAATGTTGTGTCCTCCCAGTTATTATGGATAAAAAAACTGAGGACAAGCCTTGCATTTACCTTTTTCATCTCTATTGTGATAAATGTAGGCATGTGGTTCGAACGATTTGTTATCATTGTCACTTCACTTCACAGAGATTTTCTGACATCAAGCTGGACAATGTACAAACCAACCATTGTTGAATATGGATTGTTGATCGGGACACTTGGGATTTTCTTCACCTCCTTTTTCCTGTTCATACGGGTATTTCCCGGTGATCTCGATTTTTGAGGTAAAATCCATCCTGAAAACCAACGGTTCCAATCCAAAAGAAAAAGTTCAAAGTAATGAATGACAGGAAATATATATCAGTTTCATTTGATGATGAAAGACCGTTGTTGCAGGCAGTCAAGAAATTGCTTGAGAACAACGAGATCATTCTGGATGTCAGGTCTCCTTTCCCCGTTCACGGCCTTGATAAACTTCTGTCAATGAAAAGGACACGGATCCCGATAGGAGGATTTATATTTGGTGCTCTGGGGGCTATTCTGGCGTTTAGTTTTATGGCATGGGTCTTCACGGTAAGTTACCCTCTGATAATAGGAGGAAAGCCTAATTTTGCCGTTCCTTCTTTTATCCCGATAACATTCGAAATGACTGTGCTTTTTTCCGGACTGGCTATGGTAGCTGCCTTCTTAATAAAATCGAAGCTCAAGCCGGATATATACTTTGAACCAATTGACAATAGAATTACTGACAGCACTTTTCTGATCCTTGTTGATTCAGAAAATGGAAAAACAACTGTTGAGAAGATTAAATCTATATTGTCGGGTATTCAGACCATAGAAATCCGGTAATAAGAAAACAAACAATATGGAGGAGAAATTTAAGTTCACGAAAAAGTACAGGAACATTTTATTATCAGTTGTCACTGTCGGACTTGTTGGTTCACTTTTAGCAATATTCTTAATGGATCCGGGAGCTTCAAGGATCTGGGCAAATGTTTTACTGAATAATCAGCTTTTTATGGGTATCGCTCTTGGTGCTGCTTTTTTTATTGCAGTTCATAGGATCGCATTGTCGGGATGGCATGCCGCAATTCAGAGCATACCTGATGCAATGACCAGCTTCCTTCCATCAGCTTTCGTCCTTATGTTGCTCATTTATTTCGGAATGAACGATATCTACAAGTGGACTCATTTTCAGGAGCCTGATCCTGTCCTGGATATCAAAAAAGCATGGCTTAATGTCCCTTTCTTCTTTATCAGAATGGTATTTTATTTCGCAGGCTGGATCTCTCTTACCTGGCTGATGAGGAAGAATTCATTGGCTCTTATCGATTCATCCGATATTAAATTTAATACCAGGCGAAAAATATTTGCAGGACTTTTTCTGGCTTTTTTTGGAATTACAGTTTCAACCAGCAGCTGGGACTGGATAATGTCGCTTAATCCATACTGGGACAGTACAATTTTCGGATGGTACGTTTTTATCGGGATGTTTGTAACATCACTGACGGTCATTATACTCCTTACCTGGTTCCTGAAACGGAAAGGATACCTGAAATTTTTAAGAAAAGATCATGTTCACGACCTGGGAATTCTTCTGTTCTCATTTAGCATATTCTGGACTTACCTGTGGTTTTCTCAGTTTCTGCTGATCTGGTATAGTCACATTCCACAGGAAACAAGTTACTATATCCCCAGACTGAATGAGTTCAGACCATTTTTCTTCATTAATCTGGCAATCAACTTTGTGGTTCCATTTTTTGGCCTGATAAGGGTAAGTTCCAAGCAGCAGCTCAACTGGGTAGCATTAATTGCTGTAATTGTGCTGGTTGGTCATTGGATCGATTACTGGCTTATGATCATGCCTTCTGCCATGGGAAAAGAAGCGCGGATAGGCCTGATTGAGGTTTTCATGACAATAGTCTATGCAGGGTTGTTCCTGATCATTGTATTAAGATCTCTTTCTCGATATCCGCTTCTGGTAAAAAATGATCCGTTCCTTGAAGAAAGTATGAATTATGAATCGTAGAAGACAATTATAAAAGAATATGCGGTTAACAAAACAAATATCACTCGCAGCAGCATTACTTTTTCTGACATGCTTCCTGTACTGGTCTTGTGACAGGCAGAGAAATGCACGCGGATATGACTTCGTTCCCGACATGGTATATTCGCGGGCCTATGAGACTTATTCGGGAAATCCTAATTTTAAAGACAGTGCTACTATGAGAATTCCGGTTCAGGGAACAGTGCCCAGGGGTTTTATACCATTCAGGTATACAAATGATCCTGAATCCAGGATAAAGGCAGGAAAAGAGCTTGTTAATCCGTTTTCGTCCACTGAAGAGGTAGTTGAAAGGGGGAAATTGATATTTACTACTTTCTGTGTCCATTGCCATGGCAAGGGTGGAGCCGGGGATGGATTTCTTTTTACAAGCGGTTTATATCCCCTGCAACCAAAATCGCTTTCGGGAGGTACTGCTGCTAAACTAAAGGATGGTGAGATTTTCCATACAATAACCCTTGGGATACGATCTATGGGGGCACATGGTTCGCAGATAAGACCTGACGACAGGTGGAAGCTCGTAAAATATATCCGGAAGCTGCAGGAGGATGCTATAAAACCGAAGGATACTATTTCAGGGTTTTGATAAATTCGATGATCTTTGATATATCATCATTATTAATCTTGTCTTTATATTTCTGCATTAGCGTTTTCGGATATCCTTTTACGACATGTACAGTTGGATCCTCAATACATTGTTTCAGATATTGCTCATCAGCTTTCATCGTGGTCTCTTTTCCATCAACAAGAACCGTAACCTGTGACCCGAACAGTCCATAATATGTCGGACCGACTATTTTTGTTCCGTCGGTAGAATGGCATGCAAAACAACCCTGTATTTTCATTACAGATAGCCCGGCAGCTGCAGCGGCTGACATTCCAGGGGTAACAGGTGTTACGGCACCTGTCGCATACCATTTATCGAATTCGGCTTTTGGCATTACATTTACAGTTGAGCTCATATATGAATGTCTTAATCCGCAATATTCCGCGCAGTATATCTGAAATTTACCAGCGATCTCAGGGTTAAACCACATGAACTTTACTCTGCCGGGAATTATATCTGTTTTAATCCTGAATTGCGGAATGAACAAACTGTGATTGACATCCGCTGAGATAAGGTTCACTTTAACAGGAGTATTGAGTGGAACTACCAGATCAGTACTTTGCTTCCCGTTTTCATAGGTGAAAGAGAAGCTCCATTGTCTGGCAATACAGGTAATGTTAAAGGCATCTTTGGGTGGTTTGTACATTGGTTTCCAGCCAGCCCAGCCGAAATGGAACATGCTCAATGCCAGCAGGATCGGAATTACGGTCCAGGTAACTTCCAGCAAAGTATTACCCTCGATTTGTCTGGCAGTTTTATTCTTCTTCCTGTTAAATTTGAATACAAAATAGAGCATTGTAACTGTAAGCGCTATAAGCAGGAACAGTGATATACCCCCTATATAGTAAAATGTACTGTTATAGGTCGATACAAAATTTGAAGCGTCAATGCCGGTAGTCGAATACATGCTTATTATCTGAACAGGTAATCCAATAAAGTCAAAGTTATAACAACGCAAATGAGAAGAGCAACTGCAATTATCATTCTGGAGAACATTTTATTCTCAAACTTAAGGTGCATAAAGATCCTTAGGACAAATGAGGATTTGACTGAAGCTATAAGCAGCGCCAGTACAACAGTTAATGTCCCCAGGTATATCTGCGTAAGCGCTACCGATGTAAGTGTCAGCGCAATTAACACTAAAAGAACATAGAGAAATTTACTGTAAGGGATAATATGATTTTCTTCATTCTCCATCTGTCTGTAAGATTCAGGTTATAAGATAAAACAAGGGGAAAAGGAATATCCAGATCAGGTCCACAAGATGCCAGTACAATCCGCTGTTCTCCAGCAAGACATAGTTAGCCGAAGTAGTCCTGTTCCCTGAAACGGAAACGGTAACAATGGTAATCAATACCAGCCCGATTATTATATGCAGGGCGTGAAGTCCGGTCATAAAAAAGTATAAACCGTAAAAAAGAACATCACCCTGTCCGCGCATGGCAAGGATTGACGATCCGGGATAAATATGTTCCCTCAGGTGGGCTCCCCATTCAAAATATTTGTTGACCAGAAAAGCCAGACCAAGCAATATTGTGATACCAAGAAGGATAAGAGCAATTTTTTTATCCTGTTTTCTGATTGCGGTTATAGACATGGCAACAGTGGCACTGCTGCAAAGTAATATAATCGTATTAAGGGTACCGATAAATGTACTGAGTTCCTGTGCCGCCAGATGAAAAGCAGTGGCATTCCGGTAGCGATAAATTGTATAGACAATAAAAAGGCCGGCAAACAACAGCATTTCAGTAAAAAGGAAGAGCCACATGCCAAGTTTGGAAGTCAGGTCTTCCTGATGTATGTCAGCACTAGTGTTCATATGTAGCTGTATGGCCCTTTTGTGACGACAGGTTGTTCATTAAAATTTTCGACAGGAGGAGGCGATGAAGTTGTCCATTCAAGCGTCTTGCCATGCCAGGGATCGGAAGGTGCCTTTGATCCGCTTTTCAATGAATAAATCAGGTTAATTATGATTATTGCTGCACCCGAGTAAAGAACCCATGATCCCATCGTTGAAAGTATATTTCCGGCGTGGAATATCTCGTCGTAATCATAATATCTTCTGGGCATACCTTTCATCCCCAGGTAAAACATCGGTCCATAAAGAGTGATAAACCCGACAAAGAAGAGAAGAAGTCCGGTATTGGCCCATTTTATGTCATACATTCTGCCTGTGATTTTCGGATACCAGTAGTGCATTGCCCCAAAGAAGGCAAAACCTGTTCCTCCGAATACTATAAAATGAAAATGGGCAAGAACAAAATGAGTATTATGAAGATGTACGTTTGTCACCAGCGAACCCAGGATGAGCCCTGAAAATCCGCCTATCATGAATACAAAAATAAAAGCTATTGCCCAGTAAAAAGGCGTCTGCAGATCAATTGATCCCTGGTGCATCGTGGCAATCCAGTTAAACACTTTGATTGCACTCGGAATAGCTACCAGAAACGTAAGGAGAGAAAAGGAATACAAGGCAGTCCTGCTCATGCCGGAAGTGAACATATGATGGCCCCACACAAAGTATCCGACAAAGGCTATTGCGATAACAGAGGCAATCATAAACCTGTAGCCGAACACCGGTTTCTGAGAAAATGTTGAAATGATCTCCGATATAGCACCCATGGCAGGTAATATCATTATATAAACTGCCGGGTGACTGTATGTCCAGAACAGGTGCTGATAGAGTATCGGATCGCCTCCAAGAGCCGGATCAAAAAATCCGATGTGGAGCAACCTCTCACCCAGAATCATCAGTAATGTAATTCCAATGATGGGTGTGGCCAGCAATTGTACCCAGCCTGTAGCATATAATGACCAGGGAAATAACGGCATCTTCAGCCAGGTCATCCCGGGAGCCCTCATTCTGTGAATTGTGACAAGAAAGTTCAAACCTGTCAGGACGGAGGAAAATCCGAGGATAAATGCACCCAATACTGCAGGAAGCATATTCCCGGCTGTTTTGAAGCTATAGGGAGCATAAAACGTCCATCCGGTATCAGGGGGTCCCTGACCTGTAAACTGAGAAATTATGACCATCAAAACACCTGTAACATAAAAATACCAGGAGAGAAGATTAAGTCTCGGAAAGGCTACGTCTTTGGCCCCTATCATTATTGGCAAAAGGAAATTACCAAATACAGCAGGTAAACCGGGAATAACAACAGTAAAGATCATTATAATCCCGTGGAGGGTAAAGAAAGCATTATACGCCTGAGGACCCATTATGGTTTTACCGGGTGCAATAAGCTCTAATTTCATGAGCAATCCTATCGTGGCCCCAATTGCGAACATCGAAAGGATAGAGAAGAGATATAACATCCCTATCCTTTTATGGTCGGTGGAAAGTATCCAGGCAAAAATGCCTTTATATTTGCCCTTGTGCTCCAGATAGCTGGGCTCATGAATAGTTTCCTCAGCACTCATAATCTAACGTGAAGTTTTAACTTTCCTGCGTGCAAATGCCAGGAACAGGAATAGTAAAATGACGAAGAAAAATATAACAATTGCTGAAACCCTGGTGACATTAAATACAAACTGGTTTCCTTCCTTATCGTAAGAATAACAGATGGCCAGAAGGCGGTTTATACTGGGTCCGATTTTCCCTTTTGCAGCTTCTACCATGGTTATCTTGATATCAAAAGGGAGGAAATCAATCCCGCGCAGATACCGGATAATCTTTCCGTCAGCGGCCAGGGCTATCAGTCCGGTGGGGTGAACATACTGATTGTTTACTACCTCATAATCGAAACCAACAGATTTTGTCAGCTTAGCTATGTTAAGGCTGTCAGAAACAAAGAACTGCCATTGTTTACCAGCTTCTTTATTCGTCATCGTATTAACATAACTGGCCTTTTTATCAATACCAAGCTTTATCCTTTCCGTCGGGTCAAAACTGATAGTTATTACCTGGTAATCTATACCATGTTTCAGGTCAACCGCATCAATAAATTTTGAAATTCCCCACATAAGCGGGCTGCACGTTCCCGGGCATTGAAAATAGACCAGATTTAGTATGGTGGGTTTGTTTAATACGTCCTTCAAAAGGACAGTATCTCCGGCCTCATTGACAAGCCTGGTGTCGAGGGCAGCATACTGCCCTTGTTTTTCCTCAAATCCAACCTGCATCTGCCGGTTGAACAGATCTCCCTGTGAAAATGATTCAATGCTTATCAGGCAGAGAAAAAGTCTTAATAACATTTTGGAACTGCTCATAGCTAAACTCAAGAATCTTTCTTTGTATAAAGATAATGAAAAATATCTCGGTGATCATGTTAAAATCCTGTCTGAAATTAATAGTACCAGCAACAGTAAAAAGTAAGAATTCAGCAGCAGGGAATAGTTCCTGGAATGATTGTTATTCGCTTTGGGTTTTAGCAGATCCGAGAACAGCCAGATCAAAATTATTGATGCTAACAACAGTACTCCTAAAAGAAACTCTGTCTGCATTATTCCGAAGTGGTACAGAAATATAGCAGCAACCACTGTTGCCACGACCCAGGTAAAGGTCAACCTTTTTATCTGAGGCCTGGTTAAAAGAAGGGTTAAGGCAGGGATCCCTGCCTTTTCATACTCCTCTCCATATTTCAGGACCAGAATCCAGAAATGAGGAACTTGTCCGATAAAAAAGAGAAATTCAACAAATATTATTGATTTATCCCAAACATTTCCGCCGGCAGCGACCCATCCGATAAGAGGAGGCAAAGCACCGGTAATTGCTCCTGGAAACACTGCAAAGGCTGTAATTCTCTTTAGGTAAGTATAAACTCCGTTATACCAAAAGATCGTGATCAGTCCGATAACAGCTGCGGTAAAGTTTCCGGCGATATAAATAATAAAGCTCCCGGCAACAAGGCCAATGAAAAAAAATATCATTGCCTGCCGGAGAGTTATATTTCCGGCAGGAATAGGCCTGTTTTTGGTCCTTTCCATCTTTGAGTCCAGGCCGGCTTCCTGTATCTGGTTAAGGACCGAAGCTGAAATTGCCAGCAGAAGGATCCCAAAGGTAACGATCAATGTTTTTGGTGTGATACGGGGGTTAAAGATAAAATACCCCGTAAATCCGGTAAGGCTGACCGGAATCATGATCTTTAGTTTACCAAGCTCAAGGTAATATTTAAATATGTTTCTGAGACTGCCAGTCATTTATTGCTTCTGGAATTCGATCATTTGACCTGCTTTTTGCCGGAATCCTCTTCTTCTGAATAGAAGCCTGCTATCATAAGCGATCCTCCCATTAACGAAATATCTTTCAAAAGAGCTATTAATGTCACCGTTCTGTCAGTTTCTGTAAGAAGATGAGGTATATGAATTGTTACTATAAAAATGAATAACAAAATTGCCAGTGCTACTGTTGAGATCTTGACAAATTTTTTGGTAATGATGCTTATGCTGGCTGTAATGAGCAGTATACCTGTAAGAATTATTGTATATGCTCCCAGCGGTATAAATGAAGTAAGCATGCCAACATAATAATCTGTCATCAGGAAATGGTTTATCCCGAAGATCGCGAATGGAATTGCGAAAAGGATTCTGCCTAATGTCCGTATTCTTTTCATTTGCCAGAGTTTAAATAGTCTTCTAACCCATCTAAATAGACCTCATTAAATGTATGAATTTTTTCAGAACTGGCTTATTAAAAGGGGTGGAAAATCTTTTAATATCTGCTTCAGTTCATCTTAATATGAACAAAATACAAATGCTGATGTTATTCCTGAAAAAAGTAATACTATGGAAAGAAGAAAATTTGTCAAATCGCTTGGCCTGGGTGCGGCGGCAGTTTATGTTGGTGATAAAGTCATGAATGCAGCTGGGAATCCGGTTGGATCAGTGGCTGGGGATAGTCTTCCGAATATCGTATTTCCGGCGCTTCCATTTGCCTATGATGCTCTTGAACCATATATTGATGCACGCACAATGGAAATTCACTATGACAAACATCACAGGACATACTTTAATAATCTTGTTAATGCCATAAAAGGAACACCAATGGAGTCAATGGATATTAAAGAGATCCTTAGAACAGTCTCAACACGTGGCGATGCAATAAGAAACAACGGAGGGGGATATTATAATCACATTTTCTTCTGGAATAACCTTGGGAAAGGATCTTCGGGACCATCGATGGACCTTAGTGCTGCGATAGATAAAACCTTTGGTTCGTTCGATAAGTTCAAAGAGGCATTCAGTACATCGGCTAAAACACGATTTGGGAGCGGCTGGGCCTGGCTTTATATGACAACAGAAAGGAAACTTGCAATCACAAGCACACCTAATCAGGACAATATGCTTATGGATATCTCACCTGTTGCCGGAACTCCGTTATTAACCCTCGATGTCTGGGAACATGCTTATTATCTCAAATACCAGAATAAAAGGGCCGATTATGTCGATGCCTTCTGGAATGTGGTTAAGTGGGAAGAGGTGGATAAGAGATATCAGGAGGCGAAATAATCACATGTTAGTTATGTATAGAGGAAGCGTTTTATCTTCAACGTAGCCGTTTTTTGGAATGGCACGGGATGAAGTACAACTTTCTGGATCTGGCTGAATTTATTAACCTGTGAATTTACATACACCTGCAATTCATTCAGAATTTCTTCAGCCTTGTCCTCAACATGCCTGGTCACATCCTGTTTAAGACTCTGGTATTTTTTATCGAGTTCCTCCATATTTATGTGGACGAGGGCAACAAGTTTCCCCTTTTGCTCAATGACAAGCGATTCCACTACAAACCGGAAATTGTTGATAATAGATTCAATCTCTTCAGGATAAATGTTCTCACCACTGGCGCCGACGATCATATTTTTCAATCTGCCTTTTATATAAAGGTTGTGGTTATGGTCAAAAGTACCAAGATCCCCGGTTTTAAACCATCCGTCAGAGGTAAGAACTTCCTTGGTCATTTCAGGCTCCTTGTAATAACCTTTCATAACATTTTGCCCTCTTGCCCAGATTTCCCCTTCACCGGAGTGTTTATTGGGATTTTTTATCATAAGTTCAATCCCTTCAATAGCGGGGCCTGTTGACTCAAAAACAGATTTTGAAGGATTTGCTCCTGCAAGAAGAGGGGCGGTTTCGGTAAGACCATAGCCAACAGCATACGGGAACTTCGCTTCAATAAGGAACTTCTCAACTGTTTTATTGAGTTTGGCACCACCGATCCCAAAAAATTTGAGCTCGCCTCCAAATGTTTTCAATAATTTCTTCCCGGCAGCCTGGTTCAGCTTCTTTCTCAGGAAAGGTATTTTATAAAGAATTCTAAGTATCCGGTTATCCCTGAAAGTAGGCAATACTCTATTGAAATAGATCTTTTCTATTATCAGGGGTACGGTCAGCATTAACGTTGGCTTCACTTCCGCCATTGCAGGTACCAGAACTGCAGGAGTTGGTAGTTTCCTGAGATAATAAACACATGATCCACAGAGCATTGGCAGAACTAAACCCAGTGTATTTTCATAGGTATGTGATAAGGGTAATACAGACAGAAACCGGTCATTCTCATCGATCCATTGTATTTTTCTCCCTTTCAGGGCATCAAAGGAGATGTTTTTGTGGGTCAGCATAACCCCCTTGGAGCGGCCGGTTGTTCCTGAAGTGTAAATAATTGATGCCAGATCTTCTTCTCTTACTTCATAATTTTTTACCGGTACTGCTGAAGGGTCATAAACCGAGGAACCCACTTCAGAAAAAATAAATGAGAAATTCTCGATGAGGATCCCTGTTTTCAGATTTTCCGAATTAAATCCTTCAATCCGCTGCAGTAATGCAGTCGAAATGAAAATTGCCTTTGCCCCGGAATGTTCGAGAACATTCTCCACTTCGGTATTGGAAAAATCAGGAAGAATGGGCACAGCAACAGCTCCCATAAATGTTATAGCAAAATAGGAAATCCCCCAGTTAGGCATATTGGGACTTAAAAGGGCAACTTTATCTCCCGGTATAATTCCGTTCTTCCCGAGAAATGCCATCACAGACTGTATCTGTCTGTAAGCCGTCTCATAACTTATGGGGCTTTCACCGACAAATGCATATGCGTTGCATTTCCCGTATTTCTTCAATGTTTCATCAAACATGCTCGGGAAAGTCATACGGCCATTAATATCTTCCATCATTAAGTGTTATTAATGTAATTAAGGGCATAAAGTTAGATTTAATTTGCTTTGAAATCTTTGCCAGCTTGTAATATTAACTAAAATATTGAACATCCCAATTAAACAATTAAACAATTTACGCCCGGATTGGTTAATTTTGAAGTGCATTTAAATTAAGCAATTATGAAGTCAATTATAAGGGTGACAAGGGAGTTTACCTTTGAGATGGCACACGTACTTTGGAATTATGATGGTCCCTGCCGGAATGTACATGGTCATTCATACCGGCTTTTTGTAACGATTTCAGGTGTTCCGGTAAATGATATTAAGAATCCCAAAAACGGGATGGTTATGGATTTTACAGACCTGAAGACAATAATTCTCAGCGAGATTGTAAATGTTTTTGACCATGCTGTTGTTGTCAGCAGGGACTTTGACAAAGAAAAAATTTCAATGTTTAAAGAAACTTTTGGTAATACCGTTGTTGTTGATTACCAGCCGACCTGTGAGAACCTTGTTGCAGATTTTGCCCGGAAAATAAAGAAACTTATGCCACATGGTGTCCTACTCCACAACCTTAAACTTTATGAAACCGCAAAATCTTATGCAGAGTGGTTTGCAGAAGATAACGAAAAAAGTGCCTAAAGTGACTAGAGTGACTAGAGTACTTAGAGTTAGAATTAACAGTTAACTTTAGTCACTCCAAACTCTAGTCACTCCAAACTTCTAACGGTGATAAATATAGATACTTTTCATTATGACTGATGATCAAACTAAAAAACTATTTCTTCTCGATGCATACGCCCTGATATTTCGGGCATACTATGCATTTATTAAGAATCCCAGAATTACTTCTAAAGGATTGAATACTTCCGCAATTTTTGGATTCCTTCTTGCACTTGAAGAGGTCCTGCAAAAACAAAAACCCACGCATATTGCTGTAGTTTTTGATACCCCTACTCCTACATTCAGACATGAGATGTTTAAGGAATATAAAGCCAACAGGGATGAGACACCTGAAGATATCAAAAAGGCAGTTCCATATATAAAACGACTGATTGAAGCCTACAAAATTCCTGTAATTGATTGTCCGGGATTTGAGGCGGACGATGTGATTGGTACTCTTGCAAAAAAAGCATCCCGGAAAGGTTTTATCACATATATGATGACTCCTGATAAGGATTTTGCCCAGCTTGTTTCAGAAAATGTTTTCATGTTCAAACCCTCAAGAAGCGGAAACGAATCCGTCCTCTGGGGCATTGAGGATATAAAACGAGAATTCAGTGTTGAAAGGCCTGAACAGGTAATTGATATATTGGGTCTGATGGGTGACTCAGCGGATAATATTCCTGGAGCGCCGGGAATCGGCCCGAAAACGGCAATGAAGCTTATTTCAGAATTTGGGAGTATTGAGGAGGTTCTGAAAAACACCGATAAGGTTAAGGGCAAGGTAAAAGAGATATTGGAAAACAATAAAGATCAGATAGAGCTTTCAAAAAAACTTGCTACAATTGAACAAAATGCCCCTGTGGAATTGAATGAACAGGCGCTCATTACCGAAATACCTGACAGGGAAAAGCTAAAAGCTCTTTTTGAGGAGCTGGAATTCCGGACAAAAGGAACCGCCATTCTGGCGGAAATTGATAAGAAAGAAGCATCTCAAGGTCCTCAGGCAGTGCAGCAACCTCAGATTTTTCAGCAACCGGCAGGAGATTCTTTGCAGGGATCGCTCTTTGGTGAAGAAGTAGAGGCGACATCAAAAGACAGGCTCACTATCAGTCAGGTACCACATTCATACATTCTGATTAAAAATGAAGAAGGTATTAAAGATCTGGTTTTAAAAATAGCAGGACTTAAAGAATTCTGTTTCGATACTGAAACGACAAGCATTAGTGCTTTGGATTCCAATATTGTTGCAGCATCTTTTTCGTGGAAAAAAGGCGAAGGATATCTCGTTTATTTTCCGGAAGCCAGAAAAGAAGCCCACGCAATGCTGGATATACTTAGACCGGTTTTTGAAAATCCCAATACGTTGAAGATAGGACAGAACCTGAAGTTCGATATCCAGGTACTCGCAAATTATGGCATAGAGGTAGAGGGTCCCCTGTTTGATACTATGCTTGCCCATTATCTTCTGGAACCTGACCTCAGGCATAATATGGACTATCTTTCAGAGACATACCTCTCCTACACTCCTGTCCATATTGAAGAACTTATTGGAGAAAAAGGGAAGAACCAGAAGAATATGAGAAATGTCCCGGTGGAACAGATTCTGGAATATGCTGTTGAAGATGCTGATGTCACATATCAGCTTAAGGAGATATTTGAACCACGGCTGAGGAAAGAAGGATTATCTGAACTTGCAGAAACAATAGAAATGCCGCTTGTGAAGGTCCTTGCTGATGTTGAGAGAGCGGGAGTTATTCTTGATGAAGAAAATCTTAAATCTATTACCGGACAATTGCGTGAAGATATATTAACCCTTGAAAAGGAAATCTACGTTCTGGCCGGAACCGAGTTCAACATATCTTCTCCTAAGCAGCTTGGAGATATTTTATTTATACGTCTTAAGCTTGACGATAAAGCAAGAATCACTAAGACAAAGCAATTTGTTACAAATGAAGAGATCCTGCAAAGGCTAACCAGCAAACATCCTATTATTGGCAAAGTTCTTGAATACAGGGGCCTTAAAAAACTTCTTTCAACTTATGTTGAAGCTTTGCCGCTATTAATAAATAAATCAACAGGAAGAATTCATACCTCATTCAATCAGGCTGTTGCAGCCACAGGCAGATTAAGTTCAAATAATCCCAACCTTCAGAATATTCCTGTACGCGATGAACGGGGACGAGAGATAAGAAAAGCGTTTGTCCCGGCTAAAGGGCACATCTTTTTCTCAGCAGATTATTCTCAGATCGAACTCAGACTTATGGCGCATCTTAGCGGAGACAAAAGCATGATAGCGGATTTTTTGTCAGGTAATGATATCCATGCGGCAACTGCCTCAAAGATCTTTAAAGTAGACATAAAGGATGTTACCAGAGAAATGCGCAGCCGGGCCAAAACAGCCAACTTTGGTATTATCTACGGTATTTCTGCCTTTGGACTTTCAGAGAGACTCACAATCAGCAGAAGTGAAGCGAAAGATCTGATCGACGGATACTTTAATTCCTACCCCGGAGTAAAAGTCTACATGGAAGCAAGCATAAAGAAGGCAAGAGATCTCGGTTATGTGACAACAATGTTTGGCCGTAAAAGATATACCCGCGATATTCATTCAAGAAATCAGGTTGTAAGAGGAAATGCCGAGCGGAACGCCATCAATGCGCCTCTGCAGGGGACAGCCGCAGATATTATTAAGATTGCGATGATAAGGATACATTGCCGGCTAAAAAAGGAAGCTTTGAAAGCAAAAATGATCCTGCAGGTTCATGATGAGCTTATTTTTGAGGTTATACCGGAGGAACTGGAAAAACTAAAGGAAATAGTTCTTGCTGAAATGTCAGGAGCGGCAGATCTCAGGATTCCTCTGAAGGTTGACTGGGGAACGGGACGAAACTGGCTGGAGGCGCACTGAAGATTGGTGCAGGTTGCAGGGTGCAAGTTGCAGGGGAGTCGTATAGGTCAGCTCGTACGCAAAGCGAAGTCTCCCGACTTCGCTTGGAATAAAATAAAGTCTCCCGACTTCAGCATATCATTGATATCAAGTCCATTGTATAATCATTTCATTCCAGTTTTATTTTTCATTTACCTCTGGCATCAAAGTGATCCCGGTTAAATTAGCTTTCCCGTTTTTCAGGAATTCGTAGGTTATCCGGTCTGCCTGACAGTCAATAAACTGGATTCTTTTTAAACTTTTGTTCTTAAAGAAAGTGTTTAGAATGGTAGCATTTTTGAAAATCAACCGGGTAAAGGAGCAGTTTTCAAATGAGCAGTCCTGTAATATTCCGGTGAAAATTACATCTGCAACATGTGAATCAATAAAGGAAGTGCAATTCCATATAGAATCCACAATTGTATTTTTCCCAAAACCACCGGATTTAATTATGACTGCGGTAAAATCAGCACCGGTGAAATCGCAACAGGTAATATAGGTTTGGGAAAATTCAGTTTCCTTCATCGAACACTCTTTAAAGAGATTGTTTGATAAGTTGGAGTTTTGGATTTGGCTTCTGCTGAAGTCGGAACTTGAGAAGTCGCAGGTTTGAACATTATTGCTTTTTAGAAGAAGTCCGGACATATCAGAACCGATAAACTTGCAGCGGAGCATGTTAGATGAACTGAATTTTTCATGCAGATTCTTTAACCCGGAAAAGTCAGCATCCATCCAGTTCCCGCGAGACATATCCCAGCTGCGATTAATCTTATGCTTTGAAGATGACAGATCATTTGTTTGTTTTTCCGAAAACTCATTAGGAGTTAATTCGGTTGAAACAGGGAAGAAGCTTTCTGAAAAATAGTTAAGGTCAACACCCAGAATTTCTGCAAGGTGGTTAAAAGTAATGATATCAGGCATTGATTCTCCTCGTTCCCATTTTCCTACTGCTTGTGGGCTTATGAAAAGTCGTTGGGCGAGTTGTGCCTGAGAAATATTTACTTTCTTTCGTGCTTCGGCAATTTTATTGCCAATCATCTTAAAGTTTACCATATCTTCTGTTTTTAAAATTAATTGATAAGGCAAAGTTATTCTGGTGAATTTCCGGAATCAAAATAAATCATATACTTATAGTTGTTATTATGCTACTTATAGTTGTAATTCAGCATCCAAAGGTAGTGTTTGCCGATTTGAGATTGCTAAATGGTTAAATCAAACGGTGCGGCAGTTGTTGTAGTAAATTTATTGCCAAAAGTAACAACAATTACATAGCTCTGATATCCCCATAAAAATCCGGGAGGGATTTAGTTGAAAGTGGGCTTCATTCCCGGGTGATGCACACAGTATGAAGCCCAATGTATTAGCTCAACGTCCTGGTGTTACTTTTTCCATTTAAATACTACAGGAATTGAATACAGATAACCTCTTGATCTTTCCCCGTGACGATAAACTACATCCCATTCCGGAATGGACTTAACAACTCTTTCTGCTTCCCTGTTGTATGTTTCATTGTATCCTTTGATTATTCTTACAGTGTCAATTTTGCCCTGGTCGTTAGCACCCATAATTGAAACAATAACCCTTATCGTACTATCTGTCTTCTTCAGGTTTGAATAGTCTATGTTGCTATTTATGTACTCCATAACAAGTTCTGGATTTTTTGTATACTTTGACTGGTGAGTTTTTGAATTGTCCAGTTCCAGAACCTTAATTAAAATTCCATTTTCGATTGTAAATTCTAACTCCTTTTCAAATATGCTCTCAAATCCGTCATGAAAATAGTATAACAGTTCCCCTTTTGGAGATATCAATTTTTTATTTAACCAATCTGCAAGTACTCTCCCATTCTTGTATTTGTCAGGGAATATAGCTTTTAGATCGGCATATTCCGTTCCAATAGTAGCAGCAGCATCTTTATTGGATATAGCGACATATTTCATATCAGTTGGATAGCAGGCATTTCTGATACTAATCAGATAAAATTTATCATCATCAATTGTCCAGGTGGCAACATAGTTTCTATAACATGCTGTATAAAAACATCCACTGCTTCCAAAAAGAGACTGTGGTCTGAATAATTCCTGATTCGGGAGGTATGCCAGGGGGCAATTGAATAGAGAAAGAGTATCACCTTTGTAGATTAGAATATCAGGAATTTGAGCAGTCCCAAATGCCTGAGAATTAGATACTATAAACAGAAGGCTAAATATAAGAAAGCTTATTATCTTCACTTTTAAATAGTTTGCCTGGCAATATTGTAACTGCAAAAACTATTCCAATTATCCATGAGTGTTTTAATTTCTCTTGAGAATTGTTATAACTAGGTTTTTGCCAGTCACGGTAAATGGGTAGAAGTTTATAATCAAGATAAAACTTTCTTACGTCTGAGCGCAGGTAGTAAAAATGAAATTATTAAATTTCTTACACTCCATTAATTCAACAGTTGTACAATCAGCGCAACTTTGAAAATTATTCTCCATGCCGCATTTCCTGATTTTGCACCATTCAGCTTTAACATTATCCCGGCATCCCTGGCATTTGCCTTTTAGAAATGATCTGCATGATTCACAATAAAGGCCGCAAAAAGCAATTAAATTCTTATCTGCAACTGGCTCTTTTTGATTTGTTGGCTTCATATCTCATTTAAGTTAGTGGTTAGTTTGTTTTTAACGAAACTAAAACCTACCCCTAGCCTCCCGCTAGCGCGGGACAGGCTCTGCGAAGGAGGGGAACTGGAACCTGCACCTTACAACCTTTAACACCCCCCTACCCCCCTCAAGGGGGGAATTCGTTACTTAGTCCCTGGAACCTGTAACTTGTACCCTGCAACTTGCACCCTGCACCCCGCACCCTGTTTCTTTAAATAAGCTCCTCTCCTTTTCTCTTGTCTATAACCCTGGCAAGGGGAGTTTCTTTGTCCTTATCCGCCACAATTATAGGTCCCACACTACCTTTGAGAATGGCACCGTATTGAATTTTATTGTTAAGAATATTTACTGCCTTCAGCACTTGTTCATCTGTTTTGATGGTCCATTTGATTGCGCCATCCTCATAAAAGTATCTGCCTATAATTTCATCAGTCAATAGTTCAACAATTTCATCTTTAAATGTTTTAAGATCCTCGCCCAGATCATGAGTTATATCTTTTTCAAGAGAGGCAAAAAGATCCTTATGAATATCATAATATTTCTCCTTTTTGGCATTTGCCACAAGCTCATTAAATGACTGCTCTGTGACAGTATTGTAATTAAAATCCCTGCTTTTCAGATAAGTTTTAAAATCATCATAATCCTGATCTGAAAATACCAGTTGGTCGGGGCTCTTTATCGCCGGATGTGACCAGTAGTATTTTGTGGCATAATCGAAAATGTAGTTTCTGAGATACAATTCAGTTGCAAGCTGGCTTAATGTTTCCGGGGCCACTTCCACATCGGGAGTTATACCGCCGCCATCTTTGACGGTCCTGCCATTCTTTGTTTTGAATTCTGAGATCAGGGAATCCGGAATATAACCAACGCTTCCGTCTTCGTTCGGATGGGAGAAATCGAGTGCCTGTATACATCGGCCGCTGGGAATATAATACTTTGCAGTAGTTACCTTAAGCTGAGTGTTGTAGCTTAGAGGACGGGTTATCTGAACAAGCCCTTTACCATAGGAACGTTGTCCGACAATGAGACCCCTGTCGAGATCCTGAATTGCACCTGCAACTATTTCAGATGCAGATGCAGATCCTCTGTTTATCAGGACTGCCATAGCAATTTTGTCGTCAATTGGAGATTTTGTCGTTTTGTAATTGCTATCAAATTGTTTTACTTTTCCCCTGGTGCTTACTACTTCATTTCCCTGATCTACAAAAAGATTAACAATCTCAACAGCTTCAGTAAGCAGGCCGCCGGGGTTACCCCGGAGATCGAGAATGATCTGTTTGGGATTCTGTGCCTTAAGGGAGACAAGAGCATTTTTAACCTCATCAATACAATTCTGAGTAAAGCTCGTAAAGCGTATATAACCGGTATTCTCATCAATCATCCCGGAATATGGAACAGGGGGAACTGCAATTCTTTCCCTTTTCATGGTGTAATCAGACTCTTTGCCGTTTCGATCGACAGTCAGGGTTACAGGTGTTCCGGGATCTCCTTTAAGTTTATCGCTGATTTTTTCAGAAGTAAAACTCTTCAATGAAATTCCATTGACTTTTTTTATTATATCTCCGGGCTTAATACCTGCCAGATCTGCCGGAAATCCTCTGTAGATTTCTGTGACTACGGCATAATCTCCATTGCTTCTTACCATAGAGCCTATTCCCCCATATTTCCCGGTTGTCATAAAAGTAAACTCATCACTTTCGGATTCAGGGTAATATACAGTATAAGGATCAAGTGTCTTCAGCATGTCGTCGATACCTGTCCTGATTATTTTATCAGGATTGATTTCGTCAACATAAAAAGTATTTAGTTCCCTGAAAAGTGTAAAGAAAATATCAAGGTTCTTTCCAATCCGGAATTCCCTGGTTTCCTGGTTTCCCAGAAATGCCACACTTATGCCTGATATAATAATTATAGCGAAGACGATAAGCAGTTTTCCAAAGCTTAACCTTTTCATATTAAACACGTATTATAATTAATTGGCGAAATTAGTAAGAATAAGTGTAACTGACCTCCAAAAGTATTATTTAAAACAACTTTAACACTTTGATTCATATCCTCCAATTATGCTGGTGAGTTTATGAATCATCTCTTTTACCGAATTTTCTATAGCTATATAATCAATAACAGATTTTTCCCTGAAAATCATAGTAAAAACAATTTTTTTATCATGGAGTAACAGAAAATCATACAGGAGATACTTGTTCTTCCGGTAAGCTTCTCTTGTTCTTCTTTTGATAAGATTTCTCATGACAGCCAGTTTGAAATTCTTTTTTGATACACTGAATGCCACTTGTGCAGGAAATGGCATATCTGACTGGGTGAAACACCAGACAACATGAAAGGGGAAACAATAAAAGGATTTCCCGTTTTCAAAAAGAGCTTCGATTGCTTTTTTACTGCAGAGTCTTTCCGGCTTGCTGAATGTTTCTTTATATGTAGCCATAGAAGGAATTATCCAGGAGGTTGATAAAGAATTGGTCAAATTCCCGGGAAAAGGGCAGATAAAGAGGTTATCTTAAATTTCTGTTATATTCTTTCAGGAAGTCATCAAGTGCCATCGTCATAGATGGGGCCTTGGGATTCGGAGCGTTAATGTCAAGCCTGAATCCTTCGTGTTCCACTGCGCATGCTGTGGTAGGTCCGAAGGCTGCAATCTTAATATCACCCTGGATAAAATCAGGGAAATTTTCACGAAGAGACTTTATTCCGGAAGGGCTGTAAAAGACAAGTATATCGTAGTCAAAATCTTTCACATTCGAGAAATCCGTGCTGATTGTCTTGTACAATGTGCCTATTGTATATTTGATATTGTTTTTGTCGAATAACTCAGGGATCTCGGCATTATGCGGCTCAGACAGCGGGACAAAATAATTATCTTCCCTATGCTTTATTATTATTTCAATCAGATCCTGGAATTTGGCCTTACCATGGAATATCTTCCTTTTCCTGTAAACAATATATTTTTGCAGATAGAAAGCGACATTCTCGGTGATGCAGAAGTACTTCATAGTATCCGGCACAACGATACGCATTTCATTGCAGATACGGAAAAAGTGATCTATTCCGGTTTTACTCGTGAAAACCACAGCAGTAAAGTCTAAAATATTGATTTTTTGCTGGCGAAAATCTTTTACCGACACACCTTCAACCTGATTAAAGGGTTTAAAATCAACTTTCAGGTTGTATTTCCTGGCTAACTCGAAATATGGAGATTTCGGATTCTGGGGCTCAGGTTGCGATACTAAAATCTTCCTTATTTTCAAATCTTTACAGATTTAGTTTGACCTTCAAAGTAACTCTTGCCTCCCTATACTAACCCTGTAACATATTTTATAATTATAACAACAGGTAGAATTTCTAGCGCACAAAGGTATAAAATCAAATAGAATATTGAAACATGTCGGTTTATAAAAATCAAAAACAAGCGGAAGATCCTGATGAGATAAAGCAAGGCAACCACTGAAAAACCCATGTAAAACAATATATTTAGAGGAATAAAGTTTGTATATAAAATCAGAGTTGCTATTAACAGTAATAAAACACCGACAAGCCTGTATGCCTGGTAAATTCCAACCAGATACTCCCTGAATAAATCCGTTTTTCCGCTAAGATTTCCGACGACAATACATATCAGGTGTCTGATGGTTAATGCAGAAATAATTATACCAAAGGAGATAATCCAGTGTACGATTCTTGGCAATTCAAAAGGCATAAAATCATACCAGAGAGCTGTCAGAAAGACAAATAAGCTGATATTTACAAACGAAGCCAGGTTGAAAAGAGTTGATTGCCAGTGAAAAAGACCTCCCATATCGCGGGAAACATTTTCATTTATCCCTCCCAGGGTGGCAAACTTTAAAATCCCTTTAAAAAACCGTACTGATTCAGAATAAACTATGCCATATAAAAATACTGTTAACATAATTACTGGTAAAACCCAGTCATTATGAAAAAGATCTGCCGGTAATTCATCACCATTCTTGAGATGTTTAACAAGATCAGCTTTTAATTCTTCCTGTAGCTTTTTATTAACTGCAGTGAAAACAAACGGGAACATCCCTGATTGATATGCATCAGGACGCGAGAAAAAATTAGTGGAATCGTTCGCAATGCTGTTTCTGAAACAGAGTGAAAGAGTATCGGGATTTTCAATGTTAATCATCGCTAATGCCAGGGATTGATCTGACAAAAGTAGTGATAATTAAAGAGATAATATTGAAAGTACATTGTTGCAGAAAAACAATCAGAAATGTTCAACTTTCCAGCCCACTATTTCAGACAGGACGTTGTTAGCTAGTCGGCTGGCACCTATTCTGAATAGTTTGCTGTTAAGCCATTCTTCTCCAAGACAGTGTTTTACAATATTGTAATAAACCACAGCATCGGCGACAGTGACTATTCCACCTGCAGCCTTAAAGCCGACCTTTATACCGGTCTCGCCATAGAAATCAGAAATAGCCTTGCACATTACATAAGCTGCTTCAGGGGTAGCAGAAGTATCCACCTTCCCTGAAGATGTTTTGATAAAATCAGCACCGGCATCCATTGCTATCATTGAAGCCTTGAAAATCAATTCACTGTCGTTAAGCAAACCTGATTCCACGATTACTTTTAATTGCTTCTCTCCGATTATTCCCTTTATCTCCCTTATCTCATCGGCAACAGCTGCATAATCCTCTGCAAGGAATGTTCCGACAGGAATAACAATATCAATCTCATCTGCTCCGGCATCGGAGGCCATTTTACATTCAGTGACTTTTATATTTCTGAAGGTCTGGGAAGTTGGAAATCCTCCTGCTACAGCTGCTATCTTGACTTTTTTTGCAGTTAGTTTCTCTTTGACGACAACAACAAAATTTGGAAAAACACAAATTGCCGCAACATTCGGTACACCAGCCAACCTGCCCTGGAAACTGTTTATTTTACCAGTAAAGTGAATGATATGGCTTTTGTTGTCAGTTGTATTCAGGCTGGTCAGATCTATTGAACCGAGTATACTGGCTAATACTTGTTTGTCTGAAACAGCCCCATTTTCAGAAGATACCGCTTTAAGACCTTTTTTTATTTCACTCTGGGAAGGAGCAGATTTAAAAAGTTTTTGATATAGCTTCGTCATGAACCTGTTTTATGTTAATTACTATAAAGATCATCCGAAAAAAGAACGGGTTCAATATAATGCTTTTTGTTTTGATAATTTATCAAATTTATCGGATAAGTTTTACAAATGCTTATTCTTCCTGGTGTTTCTTGCAAGTGATGCAAAAATCCCAAGTATGCACAGCAGTGAGAATATGATAAAACCTGTCTTCATGCTGTGCATTAATCCGTGATACGTGGATGGTGTGATTTTTTGAACTCCGATATATAAGGCCAGAAGCATCATTGCAATTCCCATACTCATTGTCTGACCGATCATCCTCATGGTGCCTACCACTCCTGAAGCTATACCAAGATGATGCTTTTCCACAGAGCTCATTATGGCATTTGAGTTCGGGGAGGAGAAAAGCCCGAATCCTGTTCCCATTAATAACAGCAATAATACAATCGAATAAACAGGGGTATTTTCATTTGCAAAACAAAGCAGGATAAGTCCCATGGCAGTCATTCCCATACCAAAGGATGCAATTACACCCGGATCTCTTTTGTCCGACAGTTTTCCGGCGAGAGGCGATAGTAATGCCATCATCACCGGCTGTGAGATCATTATCAATCCTGCAGTTCTTGCATCAAAACCTTTCAGGTACTGAAGATAGAGACTTATGAAGAATCCAGTGGCGCTTGTCGCAGCATAATGAATAAGTGCAGCAATGCCTGAAAATGCAAATACACGATTACTAATCATCATTCTAATATCTAATACCGGATTACTTATGCCTTTTTCAATTAGAAGAAATGCAACGGCAAATACAATTCCTGTTCCCAGAAAGATCCATCCGGATGTAGCAGGCAGCTTTGAGAATCCGTACATGAAAGAAGCAAGGGAGACACCGTATACTAAAGAGCCGCGCCAATCGAATTTTTCTCCTGCAGCCTCAGCCCATTCGGTCTTTATTTTAGTCCTGATCAGAATTAGTGAAATGATGCCAAATGGTACCAGGAAAACAAAGATTGACCGCCATCCGAGATACTGCGTAAGAAAACCCCCGATTACCGGTCCGCTTGACAAACCAAAATATGTTGCCGTGATGTTAATACCCATTGCCGTGCCGCGCTCCCCGACTTTGAAAACCGAAGAGATTATTGCCATGCTGGTCCCGAAGATCATTGCTGTTGAGAAGCCCTGAAGTATCCTTAAAGCAATAAGTGAGATGATGCTGCCCGAGAAGATAATAAGGAATGTAGAAATTGTGAAGAGAAGAATTCCAAGTGTAAAGATCTTCATTCTGCCGACAATGTCTCCCAACCTTCCGAACGGAAGGAGAAAAATAGCCGATGATAAAAGAAAACTGCTGACCACCCAGCCCATGCTGATTGCGCTGGCATGAAGCTCTGTACCGATTGCTGGTAAAGCAAGATTAATGGCTGAAGCCATAAAAGGAGTAAGGAAGGCTGCAAAAGATGAAACCAGCAGAACAGATCTTTTCAATGATTTTTCATCATCACTGATCATGTTAACTTCAACCATCTATTCTTTGTTTTTGGTATCGATCAAAATGGTGACAGGACCATCATTTATCAATTCAATCTCCATCATTGCACCGAATTCACCGGTTTTTACCTTTTTACCCAGAAGAGTTGAAAGTCTTGCGGTGAAATCATTATACAGGGGAATTGCTTTTTCGGGATTTGCAGCTTTGATGTACGAAGGTCTGTTCCCTTTTTTTGTTTTTGCATGAAGCGTGAACTGGCTTACAGCAAGAATATCACCGCCAGTTTCAAGAACAGACAAATTCATAACTCCATTCTGATCGTTAAAGATCCTTAGCTGGACAATCTTGTTACAGAGCCATTCAATATCTTCGCTGGTGTCTGCCTCTTCAATGCCTATCAGTACCATTAATCCTTTTCCTATTTCAGAAAAAACAGCATGATTAATTTTAACGTGGGCTTTTGTCACTCTCTGTATTACAGTTCTCATTGATAACAGATTTTGAGGTTTCAAATATATGCAATAGCCTGAAAAACTTCAAGCGGAAATGCATTATATTTGTCCGGGTTAACAGGTGCTGATGGACTATTTTTCAATTACAGCTATTGCTCTCGGACTCTCGTTCGATACCTTTGCGGTCTCGCTGACTTATGGGGTAATGCAAAATAAAATATTCTTCCGGCAGGCAGCACGGATAGCAATTGTACTGGCTTTTTTCCAGGCCGGACTTACTGTTGCAGGGTATTTTCTGGGATCAGTCATCAGCGAATCGGTAAAAGCATTAGATCACTGGATTGCGCTTGGCCTCCTTGTTTTCCTGGGAGCAAAAATGATAATTGAAGGATTTAAAAGAAATGAAGAGAAAGAGGTAAGGGATTATAGTAAAACAATAATGCTTCTTACAGTTGCTATTGGTACCAGCATTGATGCGTTTGCGGTTGGCGTCAGTTTTGCATTCCTTGATTTTAAGATCTGGAGCTCCGCTATTATTATCGGAGCTATCACATTTCTTGCTTCAATGAGTGCCATCAGGATAGGTAAATCAGCGGGAGAAAGGCTGGGCGGCAAAGTTGAGATAATTGGCGGGCTTATCCTGATTGCTATTGGTTTAAAGATCTTCCTGCAACATATCGTATCCTGAAAATCAAAGATTACTCCAATCAACAGGCACAAGGAACCTTTCCCGTTTATTGAAAACAGCCAATTCTTTATACCCTGTCTCTTTCAGCAGGGAATATGCTTCATCAAAAAATTGTCCTACACGCTGAGGAAAGTGGGCATCAGAGTTAACGCAAACGGGAACATCCTCCTCTCTGAAAATTTTAAGGAATCTTCTGTCGGGATAAAAATCACCAAGTGGCCTGTTTCTTCCGTTTGTGTTGACCTCAAAAGCAACATCATGTGCCCTCATAGTTTTGGCCATTTTCCTGTAAAGCGGTTCCGGATTCCCGGAAGGCTTGAAATTGTATATCCTTACAAGGTCGCAATGAGCAATAATATCAAACAGCCCTGATGCAACAGCTTCGTTAACATATTCAAAATATGTCTCATATAATTCGTCAATATTCCTGCTTTCATAAAATTCCGGTCCGCTATCGACTGTCTTTTCTCCCAGATAATGAACCGATCCAATCACATAATCAAGTTTTAATCCATCAAGAAATTTAAAAATTTCCTCTTCTTTCCCCGGACCAAAATCAACCTCCAGTCCGGTTTTTACTTTAATTTCAAAATATCTCTTTTTAAGTCTGCCGATATTTGAAATATATTCACGAACTCTTCCCGGGGCCATACAACCATGCTGATCAGCAGAAACAAGATTAAGGTGTTCGGAAAAACCAATCTCTGCTATTCCGGCAGAAATTGCTGCTTTGATGTACTCTTCTGGTTCTGATTTCCCATCACTGAAAATTGTATGAATGTGATAATCAGTTTTATAGATCATAAATGCGGGTCAATTAATATTCTGTTAAAAATAAGTGAATTTATTTTAATCAGGTATTGCTTCTGCTAAGTTAAATTTATGTTACAATCGACCCCCTGCCCCCAAAGTAAGTAGACCCCCCGAGTAAGTATTGACCCCCCAACCCCCCTAAAGGGGGGCTAATTCAGGCAGGTATAGAAAATTTATCTTTAAAATATGTATTTACCCCCCCTGCCTACCGGCAGGCAGGCTTTAGGGGAGCAGGGGGGTTGATAATTCGCTAGGGGGGCATGGGGGTGTAAAACCCGGTTTGTCAAAATAAAAAGTTTAAACCGTTGAACAAACCTATGAAGTATTTGTATTACTATTGTGTTAATAATTAAACAGGAGAAGTTAATATAGTCAGCTAAAGAAAAAAAGTCTTCCATGTCCTTTATTATTTGAAAATTGGTACTTTTGTCAAAACTTAGAAGGTGAATAGAACAGATAAATATTGCGTCTGTGCAAGTTGCGATTTCAGAGAAATAGTTTTTGCATATCTTGACGATCAGGCTATACAGGAGCTATGCAACAACAAGGAAGAAATGTACTATAGGAAGGGTGAAATAATCAACCATGAAGGTGAAAAAATCACCGATTTTAAATATCTTAAAAACGGACTTGTTAAACTTTACCGGAGAACAAATACTGGTGAAGAACAGGTAATCACCATAACAAGACCCTTTGAATTTGTCAGCAATATGAGCATCTTTTCTGAAGACAGGTACAGATATTCGGTATCTGCTCTTGAAGATTCTGTAGTATGCGTTGTCAAGCTTGAATTTATTAAAGGATTATTCCTTAAGAACGGGGGTTTTGCGATGGGACTTCTTACCAAAATATCGAAAATTAATGATAAAATTATTAACCAGACACTCGATATCAGACAGAAAAACCTTATAGGGAGGGTAGCGTTTGTTCTGCTTTATTTTACCAAAGAGATATACAATTCCATGGTATTTGACCTTCCGGTTTCAAGGAAAGAAATTGCAGATTATATTGGAATGAGCACGGCAAACGTCATAAGAACTATGTCAGATTTCAAGAGAGACGGGATCATTAAGGTTTTCGGAAAGACAATCGAAATTGTCGACATGAATAAGCTCGAGATCATTTCCAAGAGAGGTTGATATTTTTTCAGCTAATCAAGTTCCGCATCAAAAAAACATCTAATTTCATGACTTAAATCTTTAAGCATGAAACGAAATATGTGTATTCTCGGATCTCTGTTGATTTCAATTTCAGTACTCGCACAATCCTATCGCCCCCTTCCATCTAAACTGTTCCCGGAATCGGATACAAGCCTGAAGAATTATACATTGTCGGGATTCAGGCATGGCGTAAGCTACTTCCCAAAAGTAAGACTTCTACAGGTTCAGTATGAAGCAGGAGAATCTCTCGATTTCACAAAATATCATTCAGCAAATGTTATATATACCTGGATGAGCCGGTGGGCGGAAAAATATCCCGGACTTGTTGATCTGTATGAGGTGGGGAAAAGCTTTGAGGGAAGACCAATCCTTCAAATGACAATCACAAATAAAAAGGCCGGGAAAGATACGGATAAGCCGGCAGCATTTTTTGAAGGGGGGCGCCACAGTGGTGAGGTAACAGGTACCGAATCAGCTTTATGGCTCGCAAAATATCTCATTGAAAACTTCGGGAAAGATCCGGAGGTTACCCATCTTCTCGATACCCGGACTATCTATATTAAACCCATAAACAATCCCGATGGTCATAACCTTTATATGAATACTGCTCAAAGCAACAGAAGTACTGTCAGACCTGATGATAATGACGGAGATGGCCTTCTTGATGAGGATCCGCCCGATGACCTGGACGGGAATGGTGTGATTCTGACAATGCGTTGGAAAGATGAAAAGAAAGGCACTTTTATCCCAGATCCGAAAGATCCCTCAGGAAGAATAATGAAGAGAGTACCGGCCGGACAGGGCATTTACCTGACCAGTTCGGAAGGCATAGATAATGATGCTGACGGACGAATAAATGAAGATGGGATAGGAGGTCTCGATCTTCACAGGAACTATCCCGAAAACTGGAGACCTGAAGAAGAAGCTACCGGCAGAGGTAATACACAACCGGGTGCAGGTGAATTTCCGCTGAGCGAAACTGAAACAAGAGCAGTTGTGACCTTTTTACTTGCACACCCTAATGTCTATGTTGTGAATTCCATGGATACGAGTGTCCCCATGCACCTCAGACCGCCATCGACCTCTGCTTCTGAAGACCGGATGTACCCTGAAGATCTTAGCTGGTATAAAACCTTCGACGGGATTGGCAAAAAAATCACCGGATATGCCAAGGCCGGTGATGTTTATAATGATTACGGAGGCGGATCTCCGATTTTCGGGCATGGGCCCGATTTTGGCTACTGGCAGTTCGGTGCAATCTGGTATGGTGATGAAATCTGGAATGGTGCCCGATTCAAGGATTACAACGGAGATGGTGTTATAGATCAGTTGGATATGTTACGGTGGGATGATGAGGAAAATGACAGTCTGGGATTTTTTAAATGGAAACCAGCTAAACACCCTGTTTATGGTGATATAGAACTGGGCGGTTTTAATCCCAAGTTTTTTTCTCAGAATCCGCCTGCAAAACATCTTGAAACATGGGCAGGCAAAGAAGCCCTGTTTAACCTTGAAATGATAAAATATCTTCCTGAACTGGCATGGGAAAACATTGAGGTTAAGAAATTGAAAACCTATAAAACCGATTCAGCCGATTACCAGATCAAGGTGAGCTTCAAAAACCGTGGAAAGCTTCCCACAGCATTAAAACAGGCACATCTCGTTAAGATCGTTACCGATGATAAAGTTGTTCTGGAATTCGGCAAGTCTGCTTCTCCTGATAACAAACCTGTTTATAAAGTAATTGGAGAAGTACAGCCTGTGAGAAATCGAGGCGAGGGCCGGGGGGGGTATTCAGATAATGAACGACCTGTGAGGGCCCAACCCGTATCAAAGAATGTTCCTGATACACCAGGAGGAGCAATAACTACGGCAGTTTTTAATATCAGGGTTTTTAAAGGAGCAGAGCTTACAGGGAAAGCAAGCGTGTTCTCAACTCGGGGAGGGTTATTAAAAGATAAAGAATTCTTAATCAAATAAATATTTATATTTGCCAATAATCACTAACCCCGGATTTTATTCCGGGGCTTATTAAACCAACTACAATGAGAATGGAAAAACACTCGGTAAGGGATATTCCACGAAGGAAATTCCTTGAAATGAGCATGAAAGGTGGCCTTTTAGTGGCTGCCACACCTGCCCTTTTATCTCAGTTGATATCCTGCCGGAATGGTGCTTCTGTAACCTCCGGCCTCGATATTGATAAAGAGATGCTGGCAAAAATTGTAACAAAAGCCCTTTCAAAAGGAGGTGATTTTGCTGATGTATATCTCGAAAACCGGATTTCGCGCCAGATCGTTATGGAGGAGTCGAAATTCAAGAGCGGTTTATATGGCATTAGCCAGGGTGCCGGGATAAGAGTCATTTCCGGAAATAAAACCGGCTATGCCTACACCGATGAAATAACAGAAGAGAAGCTTATGCGGGCAGCTGAAGTGGCTTCCTATGTTGCGAGAAACAGTAATCAGATCACCCCGGTAGCTGTTGCTGTGGCTGAAAGACAATCATTTGTTACTGTTATGCAGCCACTTGCAGAAATTGCCGACGAAAAGAGGATTGAAATTATAAAGAGAGCCGATCAGGCAGCCAAAGATTATGATCCAAGAATAAAAATGGCAATGGTCGATTATAATGATGAGATCCGTGGACGGGTTATTGTAAATAGCGAAGGATTATATCTGAGAGACGAACTGCCGATGCTTTTCTTCATAGTCCAGGCAATGAGCGACGATGGTAAAGCAAGACATATGGCACGTGAACGTCTTAGTAACCATTCGGGTTTTGAAATGTTTGAAGTTGTTACACCCGAAAGTGTTGCAAAAAATGCTGCCAGAGAAGCAATTGCAATGTTAGCCGCTCAGGATGCACCAGCGGGTATTATGGATGCTGTCATGCAGAATGGCTGGGGCGGTGTGCTGGCACATGAAGCCATCGGTCATCCTCTGGAAGCAGATAATATTGCAAAAAAAATCGGTGCATTTACAGATAAGTTGGGCCAAAAAGTTGCTGCTGATTGTTTTACACTTGTTGACGACGGAACACTTCCGAACGCCAGGGGAACTATAAATTTTGACGATGAGGGTACTCCTTCAAAGAGAAACGTTCTGATCGAAAAAGGAGTTCTTAAAGAATACATGACTGATATTCTGAGTGCCAAACAACTATCCATGGCAAGAACGGGGAACGGCCGACGTGAATCTTTCAGATATATTCCTATCCCAAGGATGACAAACACATTTATTGATAATGGGAAAGAAAAGCCTGAAGATATTCTTGCTTCAACAAAAAAAGGAATTTATGTTCAGAGTCTGAGCGGAGGGAGCGTTAATCCCATTACCGGTGTCTTCAATTTTACCTGCCGTGAAGCTTACATGATCGAGAACGGCAAAAAAACCAATCCAATCAAGGGGGCAACACTAATCGGCTCATGTTTGGATGTAATTTCCAATATCGATGCGGTAGGTAACGACCTTGACTTTGGTCCTGGGATCTGTGGTAAAGGACAGGCTGCCGAAGTAACAGCAGGGCAACCTACTGTAAGGATCAGGGGAATTAATGTGGGTGGAAGTAAAGCTTAATTTAATATTCAAAAGTCAATATCATGAACTATATAGAATTAACAGAAAAACTGGTAAAGAAAAGCCTGAGCCTGGGAGCAAATGCGGCTGAAGTATTCCTGGAAACCAACAGGAATCTCTCAGTGAATGTGCTTAAATCGGAAATTGAGACAATTGAAGAGGCATCATCCCAGGGTGTCGGATTCAGGGTTTTTGTTGACGGGAAAATGGGATTCAGTCATTGCAATGATTTCACTGACAAATCTCTTGAGGAAACAATTTCAAAGGCAATCGCTTTTGCTAAACTTTCTTCTCCCGATAAGAATAATATACTAACAGATGACAAAGGGGTTACAAATATTGAGGGACTTTTTGACCCGGGGATTTCTGCAGTAGCAATGGATAAGAAGATTCAGTTGGCTCTTGATCTTGAAAAACTTGCTATGAAAGACAGCCGCATCACAAAAAGCTCCGGAGCCGGATACGGCGAGTCTGAATCAGAAGTATTTATCGCAAACTCTAACGGACTTGCTAAAAGCTATAAGTCGTCGGGATGTTCTCTGGGAGTAAGTGTTGTTGCTGAAAAAGGCGATCAAAAGAATACAGGTGGTGAATATTGTTCGAGAGTCTTCTTTTCTGACCTCATTCCTCTTGAGGAGATTGCAGGTGAAGCTTCCAGAAAAGCAATAGAACTTCTCGATCCTGTTATGATAAAAACCCAGAAAGCTGCTGTAATTTTTGATCCTGATGTGGCACGTGCACTTATAGGAGGAATTATTGCAGGAATTAATGGTGAAAGAGTGCTTCAGGGGGCAAGCTTCCTGAAAGACTATCTTGGCAAACAATTTGCCTCACCTCTGTTAACGATAATAGATGACGGAACACGCTCAAGGTGTCTCGGTAGTTCACCATTTGACGGAGAAGGCGTGCCAACATTTAAAAACACTCTTGTTCAGAATGGGATTCTGAAAAGCTTCATATATAATACTAAAGCTGCGAAACGTGCAGGAGTTAACAGTACCGGAAATGCTTCACGAGGAGGTTTCAGCAGCATACCCGGTATCGGCACACATAATGTTTACATTGAACCCGGAAAAAACACAAGGGATGAAATAATTAAAGCTACAACAAAAGGACTTCTCCTATTGGAAGTAACCGGCTATGGAATAGATTCTGTAAGCGGGAATTTCAGCGGTGGAGCAAGTGGCTTATGGCTTGAAAATGGCGCAATAGTTCATCCCGTTAAGGGGGTGACAATTGCCGGCAGAGCCTTTGACATTCTTAATGCGATAGATATGCTGGGGAATGATCTGGATATGAACAGAGTCAATGCTTCCCCGACATTCAGGGTTGCTGAAATGCAGATAGGAGGAAAGTAGAAGAAAGAAGGGGTGAAGGGGAGAATGGGTGAGTGGGAGAAGAGGTGTTCTCGCATTTTCCACATTCATGCGGTTGAAACGTATGAAAATTAGCAATTATGTTGTTAATTTTTTATTTTTGGGCCTGAAAAATTAATTTTCGATATTATAAAATAGAAAACATGGCAAATATAAAATCAATAAAAGGAGTAATTGCAATACTTACCGGAGGTGGTGATGTTCCCGGATTGAATCCTGCCATCAGAGCAGTAACTATTCGTGCAAACCGCGAGGGATATAAAGTTATCGGACTTCGCAGAGGCTGGGCGGGGATTTCGGAATTAATCAGGGATACGAAAGCGGATAATTCAAATAATTTTCTGTCTCTTACTGACGATATTGTCAACAAAGCAGGACGTACCGGTGGTACCTTTTTGCATACGTCAAGGACAAAGCCCAGTCACATGTCAAAAGAAAGCGTACCCGACCACCTTAAGGATAAGTACAATAAGGAATATAATGACCTTACTCCCGATATAATCAAAAACCTTGAATGGCTGAATGTTGATTATCTGATACCAATAGGTGGAGATGATACGCTGAGCTATGGCGTTCATCTTTACAAAAAAGGAGTAAACGTGGTTGCAATACCAAAGACCATGGATAATGACGTTCCGGGAACTGATTATTGCATTGGATTCAGTACGTGTGTTTCACGAACCATCCAGATGACAAATAGCCTCAGAACATCTGCCGGATCTCATGAAAGGTTTTTAGTACTGGAAGTATTCGGAAGGTATGCCGGATTCACTGCAATGTTGCCCACACTGGCAGGCGCTGCAAACAGATGTGTGATACCGGAATATGAGTTTGATATTGACCTCCTCACCAGGCTCCTCGTTGAAGACAGAAATAATAACCCAAGCAAATATTCTGTTGTTCTGGTATCTGAAGGAGCTATGTTCAAAGGGGGTGCGATGATCTTTTCTGACAGCGAAAAAGATGCTTATGGTCATGCAAAGCTTGGAGGAATTGGAGATATGGTCTCAGCAAAACTTAAAGAACTCTCACCTCACTATAATAAAGGGAAAACCATAAATATAATTTATCAGAAACTTGGCTATATGGTCCGTGGTGGAGATCCTGATGCACTTGATTCAATTGTTCCAATGGCTTATGGAAACCTTGCCCTGGATCTGATATTAAAGGGTGTACACGGCAGGATTGTTGTTTTGAAAAACGGACGATATGACAATCTGCCAATAGATGTTGTTACTGCATCGAAAAAGGTAGTAAAATTGGCAGATTATAATACAGAAAGGTTGAGACCTTATTATCATAGCTTTGAAATGAAACCTTTTTTCCTGATGGCATCGGAGAATTAATTTGGAATCAGGTCTTGTTATAAAATCTACTGGCAGCCGCTATAAAGTGCTCCACATATCCGGCAAAATAGCCGAATGTACCATTAAAGGCAAATTGAGGACTAAAGAACTCCGGACTACGAATCCGGTAGCTGTCGGTGACAATGTATTGTATGAAAATAGTCCTGACGGTTTGAGCGGAATTATTACGGAAGTTCTTGACCGGAAGAATTATATTATCAGGAAATCATCCAACCTTTCGAGATATTCACAAATAATTGCGGCAAACCTCGACCAGGTGTTCCTGATGGCAACAATAATATTACCGCAGACACCTGTCGAATTCATAGACAGATTTCTTGTTACATCCGAAGCGTACAGGATCCCTGCTAAAATCATTTTTAACAAGACTGATTTATACGGAGATCAGGAACTTGAGAGGATGGAGTATCTTATTGCATTATATAATAAGATCGGATATGAATGTTTCAGAGTTTCACTCTTAAATGAGGAAAGCACCAGATCTCTGAGGGATGTAATGAAGAATAAAATCAATCTGATATCTGGGAATTCCGGCGTTGGGAAAACTACCCTGCTGAATCTGTTTAATCCGGCACTTAACCTTAAAACACAAGAGATATCCGAATATCACAAACAAGGCAAGCATATTACAACATATCCAGAAATGCAGCCTATGCCTTTTGGAGGTTATATTATTGATACCCCGGGTATAAGAGGGTTTGGGGTAATTGATATGGACCGTAATGAGATTTACCATTTCTTCCCTGAAATATTCAGAAAATCGAAAGAGTGCCGTTTTTACAATTGTCTGCATCTTGAAGAACCCGGATGTGCCGTAAAAGAGTCTGTAGAAAAAGGGGAGATCGATTTTCTGAGATATAGAAGTTATCTGAATATTCTTGAAGATGATAATAGCAAATATCGCTGAAATTGAATTATGTTGGAATATAGATTATCTTTATAAACCTCAAAATTAAAATCAACCTCAGTTATGACAATCAGAAGAGTATTTATTCTTGTATATTCTGCATTTATAGTCATAATGCTCGTTAACTTCTTCTTCTACAAAAGTCTGTATGATAAACAGATAGACTATATTACAGGATTACTCAACAGGCAGGTTCAAATTGTAGGAATTGAAGTAGATAGCACAAACAATTCTTTTGTCAGCGACCTTAACAGGATTAATTTTGCGCCTCAGGATCTGACGAAGTTTTTTGATGTAAAGAAACCTGAGTATCAAATTAGGGCTATTGAACAACTTAAAGTTTTCTACTCAAAATATAAGGATTTCATTTCCAAAATCAGGGTATATGACAATAGTCTGAATGAATATACCCTGTTAAGAGATGAGGAGACGAATGACTGGCTGGAAATACCATTCCTTGTACAGGATCAAAGACCGATAATAAAAAGGGATTCTCTGGCTCAAGGTAACAAGGAGTTCAATTACTATGCTACAATTCTTTCGAAAAACGTTGGCCAACCTGTTGGAAATATACAGGTAACAGTTGATTATATAAAATACTTCAGGAACCTTTTTTCAGAATTTAATCTGAAGGAATATCAGTGGCAGTGGGTAATTAACGAGACCGGAGATATCGTTTATGATAATAATACACTCGATTCGGTAAAGTATTCCCGACTTGATAAAATAACTTACGCCCTCTCCAAAGGATCGATTTCATTTATTACTCATCAGGCAATTAAAAACGGGGAGAAAAAGGAGATAATTTCCTCATATTACTCTACTAATCTTCTTGGCCGGGAGCTGGGTATTGTATTCTCCGCCCCAACCGGATTATTTCAGAGATACATAATAAGAAATTCTTTATTCATCGTAATCGGAACTCTTCTGGCTATCCAGCTTATTATCCTGATATTCTACAGATATATCAGATCGCAGAAATCCAAACTGTCAAGGCTTTCCGATTCCGAAAGTATGCTGATGAAGCTTATTGAAGAGATGCCTGTAGGGGTTATAATTCATAATACAAACAGGGAAATCCTTAAATCCAACAAAGTTGCAGCAGAACTCTATGCGTATCCAAATGAATCAGATATGCTTGGCAAAATATTTCCGGAAACGACGCTGCCCGATGATAATGAGTATTTTTCCCGATATCTTGGAGGTAAATTCCAGCCCGATCATTTTGTTATCATTAAGAAGGAGATGGGTGAATTAGTTCTCTACAGAAGCAGCATTCCCGTTAAATTCAATGGGGTTGATTGCACTCTGGAAATCCTTATTGATATTACACTTCTTGAGTCGGCCCGCAAGCAGGAAGCCAAAGCAAATGTTGCCAAATCGGAATTTCTGGCAAGAATGAGTTATGAAATCAGAACTCCTCTGAATGGGATTATTGGGATGACCGACGTATTGAACAGATACGATTTGAGCTCCGATGTAAGATCCGTAATAAGCCTGCTGCGAAGATCAACAGAGGTCCTTCTTGGGATCATTAATGATATTCTCGATTTTTCCAAGATAGAATCTGGTAAAATGATACTGGACGAAACCCCATTTGATCTCAGAGAGGAAATAAACTACTCTGTTGCCCTTGCAAAAACCAATACAGATGAAAATACTCTGGTAATCAAACATGTAATTGATGATAAGGTTCCGGAGAGTATCATCGGAGATCCTTTCCGGCTCAGACAGGTACTTACAAATCTTTTAAACCATTCAATTAAAAATACAGATAAAGGTGAAATTAATCTGAGGTGCCGTACACGGGGAAAAATAGACGGTAATGTCATTCTGTTATTTGAAATTCAGGACACCGGGAAACCGCTGGGTAAGGCAGCCCTTAAAAAAATATTCGGGGACTTTTTAGGCGCTGATTCGTTAGCTATCAGACCAAATGATGATTCCGGATTCGGAACAATCATAGCAAGACAACTGATCGAACTGATGGGAGGAGAACTTATTGCAGACAGCTCACCAGGAGATTCAGGAAATAAAATTATTTTCACTATCAAAGCATATTCAAACGAAAGAACCTCAAAGGGACTGGATTTTTCAAATGTCACCCGCCTGGATCAGATCCATACCCTCATAATTTCAGGAAGCCAGAACAGAGATGAGGAACTGCTGACTGCAGTTCATAAAATCGGGCTGTCTTCATCTGTAACAACATTTCAGAAATCAACAATCAGTCAGGTACGGACAAATCTTTCCCTTCCGTCCGGAAACTACAAACTGATATTAATTTCTGATTCTGAAGATTTTGATGGATTTGAGGTTGCAAAAAAATTCTGGGAACACAGACTTTCCCTGAATCTAATAGTGATTATGGTTACTTCAAATGATAAAAAGGGCAATTATCTCAGAAGTATAAATATGGGCGTCGATCATTATGTGGTCAAACCTTTTGATGCAAACGAATTATCAAATGTTATTCTTAGAAGCTTTCCATTCGTTGAGAATTCCAAAGAAACACTTCTAGAGGATGTCCTGAAAAAAGATATTCAAATTTTGCTGGTTGAAGACAATAAAATGAATCAGATCATAATGGGCAAAATTCTGGAGAGCCTTGGTTACTCCTTTGAAATTGCGGAGGACGGATATGAGGGTTATACCAAGGCTGTCAGTAAAAAATATGATGTGATCTTCATGGACATAATCATGCCTGAAATGGACGGTTATGAATCATCAAGACGCATACTTGAAGTTGACAAATCAAATCTCATTGTAGCTTTCACTGCCGATAACATGCCTGAATCAAAAATGAAAGCCGAATTATCTGGTATTAAAGAATTTATCTCCAAACCAGTCAGGATTGACGAGCTTAAAAAGCTATTTTCAAAGCATTTCAATTAAAGGGGAGGCATGAATTCTGACAAAAAACTGAAGATTTCAGATTTTCTTAAACTGGCCTCAGCTATTCCTGTAATTGATGTTCGCTCTCCTGCGGAGTTCAAAACAGGTCATATTCCCGGGGCATTTAATATTCCGCTTTTTGATGATAAAGAACGAGAAGTTATCGGAATAAAATATAAAAATGAAGGACGGAGCAAGGCAATACTGAAAGGACTTCAAATGACAGGCCCGTCGATGCATTTAAAGCTGGAAACGGCACTTAAACTGGCTAAAGAAAATAAATTGCTTGTGCATTGCTGGAGGGGAGGAATGAGATCTGAGGCAATGGCCTGGCTGTTCTCCCTTGGAGATATCGAGACTAATGTTCTCGAGGGAGGCTATAAATCCTACCGACACTATGTTCTGGAAAAACTTTCAGAGAAACGAAAATATATGGTCCTCGGGGGTTTAACGGGAAGCGGAAAGACAGAAATTCTTAAATACATGAAAAGCACAGGACATCAGGTAATTGACCTTGAGAGAATAGCTTGCCATAAGGGTTCAGCTTTTGGATCGCTGGGACAACCTGATCAGCCAACATCTGAACATTTTGCCAATCTGCTTTATCAGGAACTTGAAATGACAGATAAGACTAAACCGATCTGGCTTGAAGACGAAAGCAAAAATATTGGTACAGTATTTATGCCGGATCAGTTCTTCTTCAACCTCAGGGAATCACCGGTTATTGCACTTATCATGGATGTAAAAACCAGACTTCCCAGGTTAATGAAGGAGTATTCGACTTACCCCGCGGGGGAACTGATAATATCCATCAACAAGATAGCAAGACGGCTGGGAGGAGAAATCACAAAGGGGGCAATCAAAAAAGTTGAAGAATCTGATATTGCCGGTGCAATTGAAATTATTCTCAGATATTATGACAAGACTTATATGTTTGGATTGAAGAAAAGACCGGAAAAATCGGTAAGATATATTCATACCGGTACAGACGATATTGAATTTAATGTTTCAAAAGTACTGAAAGAAGCAGAAAATTTTTTGTAATAATTCCTCAGAGGCTTTCTCCTGTTTTGTGCGAAAGACACCCAAAAATTAAGATAAGCTTATTATTTCATTAATTTTTTCCTGTTTTGAGAGGTTTTTGGAGCTTAAAACAGGAGGATTTAAGTAACGAATTCCCCCCTTGAGGGGGGTAGGGGGGGTGTTCTTTCTAATTTACAACACATTGCGCTATTCAGTAAAGATAATTACTAATTTACGAAGCGTATATAATAGAGATACAACACCCCCCTGCCCATAGCCGTCAACCTAAGGATCAGGAATCTGGGAAATAGGGAGGGATTTTAGCTGGAAACTGAATATAAAGTTCAGAAATTAAGTCAATTACATTTCCCCTCCTTTTTGAAGGAGGGGTGGCCGGGGCAGTTGAATCTCAGTTATTTGCAAAATATTTCTCCCCGGCCGGGGTGGTTGGTTTCTTTCTTATTACCTTTATTTCTATGAATAACAAAAACCTCTTCAATAGAAAAGTCCTTAAGTCTTTCAGAGCATCTCTCAGAAACAGATCCACTTCAGCTGAGGTAGCATTATGGGAGATGCTAAAATCAAAAAAACTTGATGGAAGAAAATTCAGAAGACAATATAGTATTGGAAGTTACATTGTAGCCTTTTGTTGTCCTTCTGAATCAACCACCCCGGCCGCAAAGAAAGTCCCTGCACTAAATTAATCATATGCCTGTTGCGGCCACCCCTCCTTCAAAAGGAGGGGAAACTGAAAGAACAGATTATCTGATGTTTACAATGTTTATCTCTCTTCAACGTCATCCCAGATTCCTTAGGTTGACGGCTATGCCCCCTGCCCCCCTCAAGGGGGGAATTCCCCACGCGAGATTCTTCTGAAAAAGGTGGTTAAATATGCTTTAACCGAAACCAGGATTCAGTACTCAGTAATTAGACAGGTTCGATTTAGCGATCTACCCATTTATAGACCTTATCGGAGCGCCTGAGGAATTCATTTATCTTCACCGAACAAAGTTCACCCTTAAATGCCTCACCGGTCTCTTTCAGTTCAACCCTTATTTCATCCACATCATATTCTACTACACCGGTTGACGGGCCAATTATGAGAATAGTGTCTCCTTTATTCAGATTACCAGATTCAAGCTTTATCTCTGCCACCTTAATGCGCTTGAAATAGTTGGTTATTTTGCCAATATATACTTTTCTTTTTGCAGCGCTCGAGCCATAGCTTTTTGTCCATTCCCCCATTTTTTGTCCAAGGTAATAACCATCCCAGAAACCCCTGTTAAAAACTGTCGCAAGCTTTTCCGTCCACTGAGCTATTTTTTCAGGATCATAGGTACCTGCTGCAACCGATTCAATAGCTTCATTGTAACATGAGGTCACAACCTTTATATATTCAGCAGAACGGGCCCTTCCTTCAATTTTCAGAATCCTGGCCCCTGATCTGATTACCTTGTCAAGAAATCCTATAGTGCATAAGTCCTTTGGTGACATAATGTATTCATTGTCAACCTCAAGCTCGTAACCAGTCTCTTTTTCTGTAACAATATACGATTTCCGGCAGGTCTGATAGCATGCACCCCTGTTTGCCGATCTATTATTTTCATGAAGACTCAAATAACATTTCCCTGATATTGCCATACAAAGTGCGCCATGGACGAACATCTCAATTTTCATAAGTTCGCCACGGGGTCCTCTGATGTTTTGTTCACGGATTGCTTCAGAAATAAACCTGACCTGATCAATATTCAGTTCTCTCGCCAGCACTGCCACATCGGCCCACTTCGAGTAAAACTTAATTGCTTCAACATTCGTTATATTAAGCTGGGTTGACAGATGAACCTCGACTCCTTTTGAAAATGCGTAGTTTATCACCGACTGATCTGAAGCAATAACAGCTGAAATTCCGCTCTCAGCAGCGGAATCGACTATTTCTTTCATCTGCCTGATCTCATCATCATATATGATAACGTTTATGGTAAGGTAACTCCTCAGTCCCTTCTCCCTGCATATCGATATTATTGTGGCCAGATCCTTTATTGTGAAATTATTTGATGAGCCGGCTCTCATATTCAGTTGCTCAACTCCAAAATAGACAGAATCAGCACCTCCCTGTATTGCAGCCGTCAGTGATTCATACGACCCTGCCGGAGCCATTATTTCAATATCTTTCCTCTTCATCAGTTGAACCTCTTTTTCATGATAATCCTTATATTGGACCCCTTGCCAATTTCTGAATGTCTTACAAAAATTTTTCCATCATGGTATTCCTCAATAATCCTTTTTGCAAGAGACAAACCCAGACCCCAGCCTATCTTCTTTGTTGTATATCCCGGTTTGAATATTCTCTTATAAGCTGATTTCGGAATTCCTTTTCCATTATCGGTGATATCAATTAAGGCAGCATGCTCATTTTCTGAAATCCTGATATTTATTTCCCCATGACCCGTGATCGCATCAACAGCATTTTTACAGACATTTTCAATTACCCAACTGAAAAGCGCTGAATTAACCGGCACTAGTACCTCCGTCAATGTTCCTGAATCTATATTTATCACAACTTTTGAGGACGTCCTTGATTTAAGGTAATCAATTGTCTGATGAACAACTGATATAAGATTTTCTTGTTCCAGATCAGGTTTTGACCCAATTTTAGAAAATCTCTCCGCAATTTTTTCCAGCCTTTCAAGATCGCGCGCGAGTTCATCTGTAATAGAAATTTCAGGATGTTTGATATGGAGTATTTCGATCCATCCTGCAAGAGATGAGGTAGGTGTACCAAGCTGATGAGCTGTCTCTTTGGACATCCCTACCCACACCTGGTTTTGTTCAGCCTTTCTCGAAGCACTGAAGGCCATATAAGATACAAAAATGAACAGAATAATTACTCCTAATTGAACATAGGGAAAGTAGATCAGCTTTCTCAGAATTATACTTTCTCTGTAATATATACGCTGGAATTCCCCATTTCTTAATTCTATAACAATTGGGGGATTCTTTGCTTTCATTTTTGAAAGCTCCCTCTTAAGGAAACGAAGATCTTTTATTCTTCCCGCATCAAAATTTCTTGCTGAAAGTATGCTGTCTGATCCATCAGTCCAAATGACAGGAATTGTATTATTGTTTTCATTTATAGATGACAGAAAAGCAAGGTATGAGCCCTGGTCGGGACTATTAATAAGTTGTCTCATTGCCTCTGCCCATAATTCAATCTTTTTTCTCTCCTCAGATTTCAGGCTTTTAACAAGATTTTGAGTATAAAGCAGCGAAAAGCAACCAATAATTACCGCAAAAAGAAGTAATACCAGTTTCCACAAAGTATTACGATAATATATATTCATCTCTTTATAAAAAAAGGTTCCCGCCCTTTTTTCTTTTAAATATAGTGTTTGTCCCGCGTTCTTTTGTTAAAGGAATTGTATCAACCTGGTTTTTGGTGCTGTCAGTTTCTTCCCATTGAATTTTGAACTTAGGCTTCGGGGCTGTCTGCTGATTAATGGTTGAATCCTTCTTATACCAGCCATACTCCTTATTCAGAATGCTCTTCAGGTTATCTTTTTCTGTTTTAAAATTCTTGTTGGCATTAGTCCTGGAAGCTTTCATATCATAACCGACTTTTACATCATTTCCCTTCCCGGTGATTTTTAAAAATATCGAAGTCCGTCCCAGACCATCATCTTCAACTGCGCCAAATTCAGAAGGTCGTGACCTCCTTTTTACTTTCTTGCTCAGAAGCTGAGAAAGATATGTCTTCACATGATATTCATAATTATTTTCAAAATCATGTTTTCCGCTGATTGTGAAATCTGCTGCAGACGAACGTATATTCATCTGTGGGAAGGCGATATAGTTATTTTTAATATAAAAGTCATTCTCCATCTTTGAGAAAGTGATCTTCTCAAGTTCAGATAGCTCTATAAACCGTGAGAGGCTTTTAACCGGTTCAAAGTTAATCAGAACACCATCAGAAACAGTAAATTTCCCCTCTGCAGTTGCTGTCTTAAAAACAGGATAGAGCATGGAATCAAGCGGCAGAATGAGGGATATCTTTCCATCCATCGAACCGGAAAGGTTTTCTGCCTTAATAAAATCCTGCAGAAAATTATTTAACGAGCCAAAGGCTTTATTGATATCTACCCGGGTCAGATCAAAACTTCCGCGTGTAACAAAAGATTTCTCCTTTGATTTTCCAAGGAGACAATCACCGGAGATAAAGCCATCCAGCGTGCTAAAACTAAATGCCTTGAAACTTAATAATCCGGGCTTATACAGAAGCTTGCCTTTTATATCACTGGCTGAAAATTTCTTATAGGTAAGATTATCAATACTGAGATTAATATCAAGATCAATGCCTTCGGGTAGTTTAAATGCAGTTTTTTTTGCAGAAGCAGCGGAAGAATCCGGAAGAAAATATGAAGGTTTGAGATTGTCTACGGAAATATCGGCAACAGCTCTGATATATACAGGCTGACCTGCAAGCCAGGCGGTAAGATTCGTAAAATCTCCATCCACTTTTACCAGCTGATCATTGTACGAAAATGAGAGGCCTTTGGCCAATAAATGCCTTGAGATATTTATGGTTCCATTAATATCCTTAATAATGACTTTATTTTTGTTGAATCCGATTCCCATTGATTTAAACTCCAAATCAGCAGAAGGATTGAGTGTCAATAAATCTGCAAAGGAATATTTGTCTTTTAAGGACAGGTGCCCTGAAAGTCTCAAATTCAGGTTGACAGATCCTTTTAACCATGGGGCTTCTTTAATATTAAGTCGTGATAGTTCAGAGGGTTTAATTTCTCCAGCGAAAATCAGATCAATTTTAGGTGAAATAAAATTCTCAATTGTTAGTGAACCCGAATATTCAGTTGATCCCAGGGTTGCAACAGCCTTGCTGATTTCCAAAGAACTCGATTCAGGGCTTCTGAGCCTGCCATTCCTGAAGTTGCCATAAAATGAGAGTCGTGTTAGCTTTATATTGGATCTGTTATAGGATACATTACCTTTGTCGACCGCAAAGTATATGAGAATTTCAGGATTGTTTTTACGATCTGCAAGACCTTTTAACCTGCAATCAATCCTAAGCATCCCGGCCGGGTTATACTCCATAAACTTATCCTGGTATTTTACCGGCAGATATTTTTTAATTCGTGAGACATCAATATTCCGGCCCGAGATCTTCAAATCGAGGTTATTCTTTGGCGAGATCAGACCTGAAATGCCAAAATTAAAGCCTTCTATCTTAAGTATTCCCCTTCTGAAGAAAAAACCACTGTCTGATTTGTGCAGGTTTATATCAACTGAGGCTGAAGTGTTTGTTCTAAGTGAGAGAGGAAAAATTTCCAGCCTTTCTAATTGCATTAAAGAGTTCGCTGTCAAATCAATACTGTTTCCTTCAATCCTGCTTTTAAACCGGCTATTCTTTATAAAACCTTTTATATCAATACCTGTTGCTGTATTGATAAAGGAGACGCCAAGATTTGACACAACGATTTTATCAAGGTTGATTGCAAGATCTTTCCCTGTCGATGGTTTCTTCAAGGTATAAATCTCATAATTAACCCTTCCCGAACTATCTGAAAGCAGATTTAGAATTCCTTTATCTATACTTATACTTTCTATTTTGTATATACCTTTAACCAGGTCTGACATTTTAAATTCAAGTAAAACAGATTTTGCAGAAAGAAGAGTATCTGTATTAATTGTCTTAAACTGAGAGCGGTTATAATTTGCAGATGAATGAACAAGGATGTTATCAAGCTTAACAGTAGCTCTAGGGAATTTATTTATCAGAGAAAAACTCCCTGATCCAACTTCTATTTTTGTTGATAGGTTTTTATTGATTGCATTAACGAAAAGCGTTACCATATTCGACTGAAGAAACTGAGAGATGCCAAATAAAACAATAAGGAGCAAGGTGACTCCGACCGCAGTCCATTTAAGTATCTTAAGTGCAAGTTTCATTAAATAAAAATCAGAGCCGAAAATTTAAGATCGGTTGCAAAAGTAATTATTCCTCTCTTAATTCATGGATATTATGGTTTTCAGCGATGTTTTTGATTTCCTTTAGACAGAAAGAATAATCAGAAGAATTAAATAGCAGGATTTTGCCGCTTAAAACGGAACCAGTGCCCGTAAGTATTTTTATTACCTCGTTTGCCATAAATGTACCTGTTATTCCGTATTGAGCACCCACCTGACCTTTGTCAGAAGACACCAGCTTATTATCAAATTCTTTCTCGTTATCAGTATTAAAACATCTGTAGGTTGGACCGTTATTAAAGTTGAAGACAGAAACTCCTCCCTCAAATCCACGAATGGTACCATATACCATCGGCTTATTAAGCATAACGCACGAATCATTTATGATATACCTGACCTTTATGTCATTGGTTGCATCCACTACCAGATCAAATTGCTTTACAATGCGGATAGCATTTGATATATCGAGTCTGAGGTTGAAGACTTCAATATCAATCAGCGTATTGAGGTGCTCAAGACAGTTTTTTGCTATGATTACTTTTAGTTTTCCGACATCAAGAGTACCATATAGTAACTGACACTGGAGGTCGGGTTCATCCACCGTATCAAATTCTACAATACCTATTTTACCAACACCGGCAGAAGAAAGATAAAGAAGTATGGGACAGCCAAGGCCACCGGCCCCCACAACAAGTACTTTTGCCTTTTTAAGCCGTTCCTGGCCCTCCATTCCAATCTCGGGGATCGCAATCTGATTACTGTAGCGTCTTAGTTCCCTTGGGGTCAATTTGCCTGATTCCATGGAATTGTGTTAACTGATCAGGCAAAGATAAAGATTTGTCAGTTAAAGCACGATAGCGAAATCCCTATTTCAAACGGGAATAGATCATATCCGCCAGGGCCTCTTCCTTTTTCAAAAAGTGGTGTGAAATAGTAGGTCCCGTAAAGTTGCACATTCCGGTAACCTAAGCGTGCTGTAGCTCCATACCTGAGCAGGTTCAGATTAAAATCGCCGTACGACTTAACATCATCTCCGCCTTCGAACACCATTTTTGAATGTGAACCCAGCTTCATTCCGCCAATAAATCCGGCAGCTATATTAAAATGATGGTTCTCAACCGGCAGATGAACTTCCACGAGCAGGGGTAGGGTCAGATAAACTGTTGCAAGCTTTGACTTTTTAAGTGTGGCAACAGGACTTAAAGAGTCGATCATACCGTCCGGTCTTTTTTGTATATTGAAGTTCCCGTCGAACCTGTAATTATTCCAGTTTATTCCCAAACCGGTAACAAACCCGAAATGGCGGGTGACACCAATGCTTATCTGCGGAAGGTTCAGATTGAAGTTTATCGATTTAGCCGAGTGAAGGCTCATATAGTTGATATCAGACGGAAGAACCATGCTGTAATCGGTTGTGACATAATTATTGAATCCCAACTCAATTCCTGACCAGTGGCCCCTGAAACGCACTTTACCGTTGTCGCGTTTTTCTTCCTTTTCCTGATCATTACTGAAGGGAGTAACATCCGTTCCTGTGAATTTTTCAAATGCAATTTTCCGCCCTTCTTCCAACGACTGAAGAATATTCAGGCCCCGGTTTCCAACTCTGACTTTCACAGCATCCTTGCTGTCTTCAACGCTGACAATATTATCACCGATAACCACCTTTGTATTTTCATTGGTGTCAGACACTGCCGCTAACCGGTTTTCTCCAAGTTTTTCCTTTACCGGCTCCTGTCCTGAAGCCTGAAAAACCATCGCAATAAAAATAAGCGCTATTCCAATCTTTTTCATGACGTAAAAATTTTAATTTTTATAATTGTTTTCTGATGTAGGACGGAATGGCCTGATAAAAAAGTTACATGGTCGTGAATCAACTGTCTATTAATTGTCTTTGGCTCACTCGCTGAAGTCTGAAAAAGAGATTTCGCTCTTCTGGTCCCGCTGGAGGGGTCAGGGGTGGGTTGGTTTTGTCTATCCAATCCTCAATAACCCTGAGTACATTGGAGATATTCAGTCTGCCTCTTTCATCAAATTGTAGAAACCTGAACCCAGGCTTTCCGATACAAGGAGGTGATTTAGAAACAATTAACCCACCCCTAACCCCTCCGAGGAGGGGAATTAGTTCCAAATACCCTGCACCTTGCACCCTGTATCCTGAATCGACCTTTAACCCCCCCTAACCCCAAAAGTGGAATTAAGAGCCAGCTACATTCTCCTGTGACTTTTTAACCGGGGCATTGAATTTCAGGATCCTCGAACTGAAATATAATGATGTAAGCTCTCCTTTTTCGTTACGGTTTTCCTTTAAGGACATCTGCCAGCCGAATAGTTTGTTAAGGCCTATTATCCCGGCATCAGCTATCTCGTATGCTTTTAATGAACCTGATTCCGGAGTTTTATGTTTAAGAATTTTTTCGCGGAATAATTTTGCTATAAGATTATTAAATCCGGGTTTTTCAGTTATTCCCGGAGATTGAATTGTAATTTCTTTTATCACGGGCACATTCCATGGAATGTCAGTATCCATCTGCACATCATGTTTAAAGTCCAATTTTGCAATATTCACCGGAACCAATTCCCCTTCTGCAGAGGTTGCAGGAGTTGAATTTTTAGATTCCCCCTTTGAAGGGGGTAAGGCGGATGTTACCTCTTCAGTTGAAGCGATTAAAAGAGTTGAATTTTTAGCATCCCCCTTTGAAGGGGGTAAGGCGGATGTTACCTCTTCAGTTGAAGCGATTAAAAGAGTTGAATTTTTATATTCCCCCTTTGAAGGGGGTAAGGGGGATGTTTCCTCTGTCTTACTGGAATCACTTTTTAAAACAGAAGATACTTTCGGTAAATTAATCTCTTCTTTCTTCCCCACCATATTAAAGAGTGTAACAAGCACCCCAATTCCGGCAGCAGCGCTTAAGCCGATAAAAGACAGACGGATGATCTTTTGAGCTCCGGAAAGTTTCCGCAGGCGGGATTTATTCGTGAACTTCAAGTCCGGGGCAACCAGAACAGCCCTTTTATAATAATCAAGAATTTTTCTTTTATAAGGATTAACAGCAATAATTTCCTGCAGTTCAGCTAACTGAGTTTCTGAAAGATCATTTTCGGCAGCGGAGATGCAGAGATATTCAAATTGTTTTTCACTTATATCAGACTCTTTTCTTTTAAGGCTGTTTTTAAATTTATATGAATAAGGAACAGGTTTGATATTGATAGTCAGTAATGAATCTGACTCTTCTTTAATGTCAGGATTTTCATCAAGGAATAACATAAGCTGGTCCACCTGATTTTTATCAAGATTCCCATCCAGATAATCGATGAGCCAGATTTCATAATTTGATCTGTCTGGTTTCATAATTATATTACAGTCTCAATTTTGCCTATGTAACTTTTGAGATTTAGCCTTCCTCTGTATATATTAATTTTTACCTGAGCTTCGCTTAATCCAGTAATATCTCCAATCTCTTTATAGCTATATCCTTCATAATCTCTTAAAAGTAACGTCGTTTTCTGCTGTTCCGGCAACCGTTCAAGTGCCTCATGAAGTATTTCATTCAGATCACTGTACTGGGAGTAGTGAATCAATTCTTTCTCATCATAAGTCTCAATACAGGTTAACTTTTTTTCTTTTCTGATTATATCTATCATATTATGGTATGCGGTAGAGAATAACCACGATTTAGCAACGGCATATTCTATTTCGCCGACATGGCGCCATAGCTTTTCATATGTATCCTGTACAATATCATTTGCCCTGGATTCATCCTTGAGACTCCCTCGGATAAACCGGTATACTGAATCAGAAAACTCATCTACAGCCCTGTTGAATTCTTTTACTGTCATAATCCCGATAACAATATAAAGACGGGCAGAATAATGAAAATGTTACACGTTGGTTAAAAAATAGCAGATAGGAGTCTTAAAAACCCCTTTTTAGATTGCCCCCGGGGTGCTGTCTCAAAAGTATGGTAATTGGTTATTTTTTTACCTGGTAAACCCTGACCCAGTCAATTTCCATCGTCGTCATCGCGTTAATTGATTTTTCCAGACCACCGGCAAAATTGATATACATTGCCTCCTGAGGGATATTTGAAGTTTGCCGAAATACATCAACTCCATTAATTTTCCATACAAGTCTGTCAGAAGTCCATTCCAGGGTATAAATGAAATAATCATTCGCATAGCGCGATCCCAGAGAGGTCCTTGCAGATTTCCCGTCAGGTGTAAACATATCAAACCAAACCTTACCTTTTGTAGTACGGCAAATATCGATGTGAGGGGTTATTTTATCTGAAAGCATCCAGCAGGCATTTCTGGCAGCAGGATCTCCAAGCTTTATCTTGGCCGAAAAAATACCATATTTCTGTCTGAAACTGGTACCAGAATTAATCATTCCTGATGTGTAACCAAATTCTTTTGGACTGAAACCATGGTTGGCCGACCATGTTTTGCCATTAACCTTCTGCTGCTTGGTAATGATCTTTAAAAAGCTGTTTCTCAGTTCGAAATTGTCTTTATCTGTATAGGCCTGAAGGTCAGATTCAAGTGAATACCTGTCTTTAAGAAGCTTATCTCCCCAATAAAAGTTGGTAAGCCATTTCTTCGTATCGAGTTTTTCATTATCAAATTCATCGCTGAAGGTCAATTCCCGATGCTTAAGAACGTCGAATTTATTGGAGTCTTTAACTTTGAAGTACCAGATTATATCTGGATCCTTTTTTAGTTTATCAAACTCAATAATTTTCTTAAACATTTCGGTTTTTTCGAACCTTTTTTTGTCGAGAAGATATTCTTTTTTCTCAGCGAATTCCTTGGATGCGGTATATTCTTTCAACTCAGTGAATCTTGAAAGCCGTGATGATCCGTCAGTATTTTTAAAGTTTGCCAGCTCCTTTGAGGCCCTGAATTTGTAATAATCCTTTATGTCCCGATTTCCCTTAAGTTGATTATATTCCTGAAGCGTCTTATAATCGTCACTGCCCTTGAAATCCTTAGATTTGCTTTTCTTTTTGAATTCAGATGAATTGACAAGTTTCTCAAGAGATTCGAATTTACTGATCTTGTCGGAGCCGTCGAGTTCCCTGAATTTTTTCAAATCTCCACCTTCAATTGTTTTAAAATAAAGACGAATATCTTTGGACTTTCTGAGAAATAAAAACTCTTTTTCTTTAGAGAATTCTGCAGATCCTTTATACTTCAGATTTTCAATCTCTTTTCTTTTCTGAATGAAGTCGGAAGAACTAACCAGGGAGTTAAGTTCATTGTACTTTGCCAATTGTTCAGAACGTGTAAAGGCCTGAAGTTTTTCAAACTCTGAAATCAGAGCCTTTTCATTCTGCTCAATTTTAGAAGTGGCCGGGATCAGACCCAGTAAAAGTTTGAGACTTGCCATTGTAGAAATGTTTTTAATACAACCTGTTAAAGATAAAAAATCTTTTAAGAATAATTCATTATCCGGATTCAAATATTTGTTTTTTGGCTCTCACCACGCAATCTGACAAAAAACCTGATACATAAAAGATGATGGTAATTTACTTTATATTCAATACGTAATAATGTCCGGTTTGTTACAATTGTCCCGGTTTTTCTGTGTAGCACCTTATCCGGGCCCTGAAGGTGCATGACAAATATCTCATGGGATGACGCGAAAATTCAGAAAAAAAGTCAGTGATTGAGACAAATAACGGAAGCATCAGTGAGGCACTAAAAAAAATTTGCATTATTAATAACTCTGTTTTAACTTTGACCGACCGTTCATCCAATAATTACTGAAGTTATATTAGGATTAAAAAATGTCACCAAGAACATCAAAGCAATATGAAGAGATCAGGGAAGAGAAAAAAACCCTGATAATGGATGTGGCGCTTGAGCATTTTGCAAACGTGGGATTTCATTCAACAACAATAAACCATATTGCAATGCATGCAGGAATATCCAAAGGGCTCATGTATAATTATTTTAAAAGTAAGGAAGACCTTCTGAATGAAATAATAAAGCGATCAGTAGCTGAGATTTACCTTTACTTTGACCCCGACAGAGACGGATATCTTGCTGAGGGAGAGTTTGAACTATTTATCCGTAAGGTTTTATTGCTCTTAAGTGAACGAAGGTCAATCTGGAGGCTTTTTTTTCAGATGCTCATGCAGAAAGATGTTCTGGAACAGTTCCACAGATCAAATTTAGTGCTGGCAGGAAGTGATAATCAGGATAACCTCAATATTGACCTGATGGCGATTGTCAAAATGATCAGGGAGTACTTTGAAAGGAAGAAGCCAGTCAAACCCTCTGGTTATGATCCGGATCTTGAAATGCATATGTTCATCAATACGTTGCTTGGATTCGCCCTGTCGAGCATTTACATTGATGACCCTGAAGAGATTCATTATGATAAAACAGTTAACAGGATTCTTGAGATCTATAAATAGTAAAGCCGTGAAAAAAGTATACAATGAAATCATTTTCATTTGCCTGGTCATATTGATCTGCAGCACATCAATAATCTATTCCCAGGATAATGTAAGGGCAACTGAGATAATTAAGAAAGCAGATGAAAAATTTAATGGTGAGAAATCGGGGATAAGTACTATGATCATGACAATTGTCCGGCCAGCGTGGGAGCGTAAAGTTGAATTCAAAAGCTGGTCGATCGGCCATGAAAATTCTCTTACATTGATTACTGCTCCCGCTAAAGACCAGGGCCAGACTTTTCTTAAAAGAGGAGCGGAAATGTGGAACTGGAACCCGTCTATAAACAGGCTTATTAAGCTTCCTCCGTCAATGATGTCACAGGGATGGATGGGATCGGATTATACAAATGATGATATCCTGAAAGAATCTTCAGTGGTAAAGGATTATACTCATGAGCTTGCAGGGGAAGAGATGATTGATGGAAGGATATGCTATAAAATCAATATGGTGGCAAAACCAGATGCAGCCGTTGTCTGGGGCCATCAGATCAGGTGGATAGACAAGAAGGATTTGCTCACCCTGAAAGCAGAGTTGTATGATGAAGACGGATCTCTGGTTCGTACAGAGATTGGATCAGAAATCAAAATGATGGATGGCCGGTCAATCCCTACCAGACTTGAGCTGATACCTGCCGAAGAGAAAGGGAATAAGACAATAGTTGAGATAAAAGATATAAAGTTCAATGTTGCTATTGAAGATAGCTTCTTTTCACAGCAGAATATGAAAAGGATAAGATAAAATGCGAACAATAATTATTAATTAACCTAAGTTGCTAGTTTTAAAATTTATTATAATTTGGACTATGATATTCCCTTCCCTTAAATATTTCTTAACCCATCCCCAACCCTTCCCTTAAACATAAGGGAAGGGAGATCTAATTAATAATCATTGGTTTACACCCCCTTCCCTTAACCTTAAGGGAAGGGGGATGGGGGGATGGGTTCAGAAGATATCTAATGAGAATGAAATATAATTGAACTTAAATATTAATCAGCAACTTGAGTTTATCAGATTGAATTTTTCATCTGCTTTCGGGATAGGGGTAAAATAAGAAGGTAGTTATGAAAGAAGACTTTAAAATAGCATGGCGAAATCTCTGGAGGAATAAGCGCCGGACCTTAATTACATCGGCATCAGTATTCTTTGCTGTTTTCTTCGCTGTTATAATGCGATCTTACCAGCTCGGCAGCTATGACAGCATGATCATGAATTTCATTGAATCCTTCTCCGGTTATCTTCAGATTCAGAATATAAAATACCAGGATAATCCAACTGTGGATTATTCCTTTGATTATAACAATTCTCTTGAAAGTGCAATTTCCAAAGTGAAAAATGTTGTTTCAGTTTCACCCCATATAGAATCATTTGCCCTCGCCTCCAGCGGCACACAGACAAAGGGTGTGGCCATTCTTGCAATTGACCCTGAAAAAGAAAAAAAGTTTTCAAATCCCGTTAACAAACTTGTAAAATACAGGATAACAAATGAGTCAATTGCCAGGCTCAGAAGATCTCCGGATCTCCCCGGCAGAGTACTTGAAAAGGTTGTAAGCATTGTCGGGAATTCATACTCATCAGTGGCAAGAATAGAACTTGAACTGGGACTCACAGATAAGGAAAATATGCAATACATGCCCGAAATTCTTGAATCATGCGGAGTATCAAACGGATTTCTTGCTGATAAGGATGAAGGAGTTCTTGTATCAGACAGATTAGCGGGATATCTTAAAATTTCAATTGGAGATACTGTGATCCTGATGGGGCAGGGATATCATGGAGCCTCTGCAGCCGGCATTTTCCCGGTACGCGGAATTATTAAAATGCCTTCTCCTGAAATTGATAACAAACTGATTATAATGACAATACCTACAGCTCAGAAACTTTTTGATGCTGAAGGCAAGATCACATCACTCTCAATAAACCTTACCGGCAAGTCACACAGGATAATGAACACTGCACAAAAGAAAATAAATTCACTTCTTGATGATAAAAACACCATTGCTAAAACCTGGGAGGAGTTGAATCCTGTACTGGTTCAGCAGATCCAGGGAGACAGTCAGACCGGAATGGCTACTCTCGGAATTCTTTACTTCATAATATTCTTTGGAATTTTCGGCACCGTACTGATGATGATTGCCGAAAGGACCCGTGAGTTTGGAGTGCTGATTGCAATTGGTATGCAGAAAAAGAGGCTTAAAAGAATAGTCTCGATCGAAATGGTCTTACTTGGCTTTTTGGGATTGGCCGGTGGCCTGCTCGCAAGTACCCCGTTCATTTTGTATTTCTATTATCATCCGATCCTGCTGAAAGGAGATCTGGCGAAAATGATGGAAGATTACGGATGGGATGCAATAATGCCTGCGGCCTGGTTCGGACCCTATTTTTACTGGCAGGCCGCAATAGTTTGTGTTATGGTATTGCTTGCAACCATTTATCCCTTAAGGAAAATCGGGAAACTTAAAGAAATTGAAGCGCTTAGGAGTTAATATAATTAGTAAGGCATGATCTGGTCAATCTCATGGAAGAATATCTGGCGGAATAAAACCCGGAGTCTCGTTGTAATCATTGCAACCACTCTTGGAATTATTTCAGGTGTATTTGTAGTCGGAATAATGGAAGGCTGGACTGCCCAGCGGATGAATGATGCAATTAACAATGAGGTATCCCATATTCAGGTTCATAATACGGAATATTTGAAAAACGAGGAAATTCTACTTACGGTAAAAGACACGTCAGCATCATTTAAAGCAATAAATGGACTACCGGGTCTGAAAAGCTGGGTAAAGAGAACAAAAATGGTTGCAATGGCGAATACTCCCTGGGCTAATACCGGGGTCTTTGTTTATGGTATTGATCCGGAAAAAGAAAAACAAGTGACAGAGATTTACAGGAGAATTGTTTCGGGAGGTGGAGAGTATCTCAACGCTTCGGTGCAGGGGAATATCCTTATAAGCGACAAAACAGCAGAGATGCTAAAGCTAAAGCAATACATAATCACAGAAAATGTAATAATTAAGCTCAGGAATGAAAATGTACCTGAAGTTATAATGTCTGAGCTGGAAAAAATAATGAACACCAGGTATAGATCACCAAAAGATTTCAGGGCGGCACTTAAGGAAATTCTGACTAAAAAGCAACTTGCCAATTATGGTCTTAAAATAATTGACTATGCACTTGATTACAGGATAAAGAATAAAATTCAGATCACCATCTCGGATGAAACCGGAACTCCGGTCCAGGGGACTTTCAAAGTATGCGGAATATACAAAACTACCAATGGAGGTTTTGACCAGGCAACGGCATTTGTAAATTCGACAGACCTGGCAGCCCTGTATGATGGAACAACTGTTCTTACACACGAGATTGCAGTCATTCTTAATAAAATTGAGGATGTTGATGCTGCAAAAGAAAAGCTTAAAGGTATATCGGCGGGAAACACAATCAGTACCTGGCGGGAACTCGCTCCTGATGCTGCAATGATGAAGGATTATATGATAATGTACTATTTTATCTTCATCGGGATAGTAATGTTTGCACTCGCGTTTGGAATTATTAATACCATGATGATGACCATACTTGAGAGAACAAAGGAACTTGGAATGCTGATGGCTATAGGAATGAACCGACGAAAAGTTTTCAGTATGATAATGCTCGAAACAATATTTCTCACTATAGTAGGAGCAATCACAGGTATGTTCTTTGGCTGGATATTTATAGAAATCCTTGGCAGGACCGGTATCCATTTTTCATCCTGGGGTGAAGGCTTTGAAGCAATTGGTTTTGCAGCTACTGTTTATCCGGTCGTTAAACCATCTTTTTTCATTATTATAACTGTCATGGTCATTCTGACTGCAATTATTTCTTCAGTCTGGCCAGCCAGGAAAGCTCTTAAACTGATCCCTGTTGAAGCAATCAGAACCGAATAACAAGTATAAAACAACACGACCATGAAAGTAATTGATATAAATAACGTTCAGAAGATTTATGATGAAACGGAAGTGGCTGTAAAAGCCGTTGATGGAGTGACTTTGAGTTTTGAGGAGGCAGAATTTGCCGCAATTGTAGGACCTTCCGGTTCCGGGAAGACAACTTTACTTAATCTTATAGGCGGATTGGATATCCCGACAGCAGGGAATATTATTATAGCAGGTACAAACCTCAGCTCTCTTAAATCTTCAGAATTAATTGATTTCAGATTAAATAATATCGGATTCGTTTTCCAGTCATATAACCTTATCCCTGTGCTTACAGCAAAGGAAAATGTTGAATTTATTATGGCTTTGCAAAAATGGGCAAGAGAGGACCGCGATAAAAGAACTTTTGAACTTCTTAAAGCTGTTGGACTTTATGACAGGATGAACAGCCGGCCCTCCAAAATGTCGGGAGGTCAGCAGCAGAGAATAGCTGTCGCAAGAGCATTAGCATCCAGACCCAAATTTGTCCTTGCAGATGAACCAACCGCGAATCTCGATTCAAAATCTGCAACCACGCTCCTTGAGATAATGGAGAAACTAAATCATGAAGAAAAAATAACATTTATTTTTTCCACACATGATGCAAGAGTCGTAAAAATGGCACATCGTGTTATTACTCTGGAAGACGGAAAAGTTATTTCAGATGATGTAAGAGAATAGATTCAGAATTAGTAAACAATTTGCGCATAGGTCTGAAGGTATGAACAGATTTTTCCTGGTGATATTATTATTCCTGCTTTTTTGCTCCGTTGCCACCTCTCAGGAGAAAAAATCATTTTCCCTGATGGGTTATACCAGCACCATGCAGAGTGTAATGTTCGATTCATTAAAAGGGAATTTCATTAATGACAACCTTATTCACAACAGGCTGAATCTGAAGGGCTATGCAGGAGACCATATAACTTTTGCCATTGAGATGAGAAACAGAATATTTACAGGGGATGCTGTCAAAAACAGCGATTATTCCAGGTTGATAGGAACAGATCCAGGACTAGTCGATTTATCATGGAATTTAGCGAATGAAAGATCTTTTCTTATCAATTCCACAATTGACCGATACTGGCTTGACCTGAATTATGGAAAATTTCAGGCAAGGATCGGAAGACAACGGATAAACTGGGGACAGACTTTTGTCTGGAATCCAAATGATATTTTTAATGCTTACTCTTTTTTTGATTTTGATTATGTCGAAAGACCGGGCAGCGATGCCGTTAGACTCCAGTATTATCCGAAATCAACATCAGCTGTGGAATTTGCAATTAAGGCCGGCAGAGAAAAAGATGTTACTGTTGCTGCATTATACAGGTTTAACAAATGGGGTTATGACATTCAATTTCTAGCCGGCTATTCTAATGGAGAAGATTATGTTGCAGGAGCCGGATGGTCAGGGACTCTCGGAAATATTTCATTTCGCGGGGAAGCATCCTGGTTCCAACCTTCGAAAAGCCTCATTGATTCGACGGCCAGAGGCCTGTTTACTATTGGCCTTGATAGGGTGTTTAAGGATAATTCGATGGCACAGGTTCAGATTATGTATTGCAATAATCCGCTGAAATTAAGCAGTTTCAATTCCTTGTATTCGGGAAACCTTTCAGCAAAAGATCTTGCTTTTTCAAGATTTACTGCTTTCGGACAATTCTCCGTTCCTGCAAATCCTTTACTTAATATAAGTGTTTCAGCCATGTGGCTTCCGGATCAGAAGGGCTTTTTTGCCGGTCCTTCAATTGATTATTCGCTTGCAGAAAACGTTGACTTTTCTCTGATATGGCAGCATTTCTATAGCGAAATGGCAGGTGTGAAAATTCGAGTTAATATCGGGTTCCTGAGGATTAAATATAGTTTTTAGTTAACTAATTAAAACCCACCCCTAACCCCTCCAGGGAGGGGAATTAGTTCCACATACCCTGCACCTTGCACCCTGCACCCTGCACCATTCTACCTATCCCTTCCTCCCATGAAGATCGCAATGTAATACAGCAATGTTCCGAGTGAAGCAAGCGCTGCCACCACATAGGTATAAGCGGCCCATTTTAATGCATCCTGGGCTTTATCGTGATTTTCATATGTAGTAATTCCCGAGCTTGAGAGCCATACCAGGGCTCTTTTGCTTGCATTGATCTCGACCGGCAGTGTAATGAAGCTGAAGATTGTAGTAAGCGCAAAGAGGGCTATTCCGAACAGCAGAACAGCAGGGAACCGCTGTACTGTAAAGATTCCTATCAGTAAGATCCACTGAACATACTTCGAAGCAAAGCTGACTGTCGGGACCAGGCTTGATCTGAATCCAAGCCAGGCATAGGCAGCAGCATGCTGAACTGCATGACCGGTTTCATGGGCAGCAACCGCTGCCGCCGAAACGCTTCTTCCGTTATATACTTCCTTACTAAGATTTATCGTTTTATTGACCGGATTATAATGATCTGAAAGCTGACCTTCAACACTTTCAATTTTAACATCGTATATCCCATTGTCACGAAGCATCTTTTCAGCAACATCCTTCCCCGACATCCCGTTTTCTAGCGGAATTTTTGAGTATTTATTGAATTTTGATTTTAGCGTGAGACTTACTCCCCAGCTAAGTAGCATAAAACCGATGAAAATTATCCAGATCATATCTTTTCCTCCCAAATCTAATTTGAATGCAAAAATAACAAATTGCCTGCCAAATTCTAAAACAACCATAATTATGCCAAAATGACATTGAGAAGTTTGGAGTGACTATCTTTGCAATATGCTCAGTCGTATCAGTAAAATATTCTCTTTTCTCCTCTCAATCCCTGTCTATATCTACAGGTACTCCATCTCCCCGTTTCTAAGACCGTCTTGCCGGCATGAACCTTCCTGTTCTTTATATGCGCTTGATGCGCTTAAAAAGCATGGTCCTGTAAGAGGATTGATTCTTGCAACAAACAGGATATTAAGATGTAGCCCGTGGGGCACACATGGTTTCGATCCGGTACCCTTGATATGGATAAAGAGATATAAACTCTGGTCAACCTGGTCGGGCAGATGGAAAGTATGTAACAGATTAAAGGAAAGAGACTTTAAAAGTTAAGTTTTTCTTTCAGGTGCTTATAACCGGCCCTGCTTACAGGCAGCTTATCACCAGCATGTAAAAGCGCAACGTAATTGTCTTTGCTGTAGGGCTCAATTTTTTTTATTTCCTCAATTCGGACAATATATGAGCGGTGAATCCTGAAAAAACTCTCTTTTGGAAGGTTGTTTTCATAAAACTTCATCGTCTGTTGCTTCAATGCCTTACCCTCTTTGTGATAGATCATCACATAATCATCCTGTGCTTCAACATATCTTACCTGATCGACAGGTATTATACTTATTGCATTGGCTTTTCTAACAACGATCCTGCTTACAGGGGATAATTCAGGTTTTTTTGACAGGAGCTGACTCGCCTCTTCCTTATTCCCCTTACCTGACCGGATTTTGGTGATTGCTTTTTCAACTGCAATCAGGAACCGTCTTTTTTCAAAAGGTTTCATAAGATAATCAACAGCATTTAGTTCAAAAGCCCTTAATGCATATTGATCATAGGCAGTTGTAAAGATGATCTCGGGTTTTTCTGTAAGAACCTCAACAAGTTCAATTCCGGTGAGTCTTGGCATTTGAATATCGAGGAAGACCAGATCCGGCTTAAGTGAAGAAATAGTCTTCAATCCTGTAAAGCCGTCGGCACACTCATCGATCACTTCCACCGACTCCACCTCTTTTAAATAGTGCTTTACAAGTTCCCTTGCAGGGGCTTCATCGTCAATTAGTACAATTCTTATTGGTTTCATTCTTTTCCTGTTACCCTGTGTTCTGACGGTAAGATATTTTATTCAGGCAAATTTATGAATTAATTTTCGACCGGGATGTACAGGGTAACAGTATATATGTTATTTTCTTTAGAAGTAGTTATGGATGCACTTTTGCCGAAGAATAGTTCAAGCCGCCTTGTTACGTTTAGAAGACCAGTTCCTGTTCCCCTTTTTGATATTGCTTCAGGGTCATAATTATTGCTGATGGTAATTTCAATATATCCATTATTAATCCTGGCCTGAGTTACTATCCTAACGCTTTCCGTACTTTCATAAACCCCGTGTTTAACAGCATTCTCGTAGAGAGGTTGAAGAAGCAGGACTGGTATTTTAAATTCCAAACATTCCTTTTCTATGTTTTCTTCTGTTGTAAGCTTGTCTCCGAATCTCACTTTTTCAATTTCAAGATAAAGCCGCAGGTTGCCAAGTTCACTCTCGAGGGAGACTGGCTGCTCGTCCCGTCTTGATAGAGCGTACCTCATGAAATCCGACAACTTCACTACCATATCTCTGGCTTTTTCCGGATTGGTTATTGTCAGAGAACTTATTGAGTTCAGACTATTGAAGAGAAAATGCGGGTTGATTTGTGACCGGAGCATCTTTAATTCAGTCTCTTTGACAAGGCTTTCCAGCTGAGCTTCTTTGGCTTTTTTCTCAGAAAGGTTTGCGAGACTGGTAAATAAATAATAAGTAACGATTATAAGCCCGTAAATAAATATCCCGATCCCGATCCTGTAAGGAAGCGTTGCAGAAATATGGGCATTATAAAGTAACTGGTCGGCGGTAAGGGTCTGTAACACAAGTTCGGTAGCACCTATCCATATTGCCACTGATATTGCTCCGACGCCTAAAAGATTGCCGAAGATCACTATAGGCCTGTTTACGTACGAGTTAAGATAACTGAAGGGAAACCACAGGGCCAGTGCCAGTATCGAAAAAAGAATGAACGAGATAACTCCGTCAAGAATATTGATCAGAAGGGGCTCCTTATAGGTGTAATAGAAAAGAGCAGACTGGCCAAGCCCTATCAGAAGCCAGACCAGCCACCATATTAAATGCCCGACTCTGTTTTCGAGAACAGGATGTTTCATTCAATACCAATTAATAGCTCTTGATCTCCCCACCGCCGAAGACTATAGCTCCTTTAATGACAAGCTGCTTGGTGTTGTCAAATATTTTGCTGGGATTCAATTTACGCGAATCGCCAAAACCACCAAGAACAGGAGTAACTTCAAGCGTAATAAACCAGTCGTCAGGTACAATTAATGTAGTACCTCCAAAAATGCAGGTCAGCTCAAGTTCCGATCTTCCAGGGGCTAGCTGTGCCTTTGTGAGATCTATTTCACATCCACCGAATATGGCAGTTACTTTTCCTCCCCTGAAATTTTGCGAAACAATCTGGCGTTCCCCGCCACTGAAGATATTTACAATATCTAAATAATCATCCCCGGTAACGGGTGCATTGGATTCAGTCTTCCAGCTCCGTCTCCTTGTGAATATAAAAATTGCGCCAATGATAATGAAAATTGAAGGCCAGAAAAGGTTATAAACATGAAATGTCTCACTGAAAATATGGGGAATCAGAAAGAATGCCCCGACAGCCATAATTATTATTCCGCCTGTTTTATTGCCAGAAGATCCAATGGTCATAACTAGGCCGATAGTTACCAGCAGCATTGGCCAGCTGAAAATGATATTGTCAATATAATCCGGGAAAAAACCGGTATTTCTGATCACAAGGAATAATCCTACGAGAACAAGGATCACCCCTACAACAGGCCTGTTGTTTGACAGATTATGATGTTCGTGCCTCCATGCTCGACGTTCATGCCTCCATGGCCGACGATCATCGCCGTAATTTCCATTTGTTTCCATAATTGTAGATTTATATGTTTCTCATTTAATTAATACTATTTTTTCGTTTAAAGGCAGAAGAAATAATGATTGACAGGCCGATAAGCACAATAACACCTGGCCAGTAGATAGTCTTCATAAATGCCGGTATGGAAATAAAATGATCCTCCATGAAGAACCATACTCCCCCGGCAATAAGTAATATGCCACCAATAAACTTAAGGTTGACAAGAAGTAATACCCCAATGAATACCATTGCAGTTTGCCATGTAAAATAATGAGATATACCACCCAGATGAAGAAAGTCATTTGTTGCGACCAGAAGGGCTAAACCCAGAAGAATAAAAAACAACCCTATGCCTGTTTGCGGATTTTGTTCTCTGTTTGTCATACTATTAAAAATTTAAACTTATACAAAAATAATCAGCTAACAGGGGGTGACTAACAGAAATTCGGCAAGTTGCTGTTTTACACCGGCAAACTGCCTTTTTAAAAGTAATATGTTACTTTTTTGTTGATAATTTTTTTAATTGGATAAGGATTTATATTTTTGCAGACCAAAATTTAAGAGATGTCTTGTTCGTTTAAAGTACCCATAAGCGGATTGAAAGATGGGCACCACTTTTATGATTTTGAGATAAGGAACAAATTTTTCGAGGAGTTTGAGGAGTCAGAAATCAAAGAAGGCAATCTTTCAGTAAAGGTAGAACTAGATAAACGATCTTCTCATTTTGACCTTATTATTAAAATTGCAGGTGAGGTCAGAATATGTTGTGACAGATGCCTTGAAATGTTTTTTCAGCCTCTGGAATGCGAGAACAGGCTATTGGTCAAGTTTGGAAAAAAGTGGGATGACTGTGATCCGGATATAATTATAATGCCGGCAGAGGAAAATGATCTTGATATTAAACAATATCTTTATGAGTTTATTCATCTTGCCCTGCCTATTAAAAGGATTCACCCTGATGACGCAACAGGAGAGAGCTCCTGTGATCCCGAAATGTTGAAAAAGTTAAATCAGCATATTGTAAATGAAAGTAAAATGAATGATCCCAGATGGGATGAATTAAAGAAACTTATAAGCAATAATTAAATAAATTCTGAAATGGCACATCCGAAACATAAACATTCAAAGACCAGAAGAGATAAGCGCAGAACGCATTACAAAGCTACTCCTCCAACCGTGAGTACCTGTTCAAACTGCAACTCCTCAGTTCAGTACCACCGGGTTTGCCCGGAATGCGGATTTTACAGAGGAAAATTAGCAATCGAAAAAAAGGTTTCAGCATAAAAGGTATTTAACCACCATATCATGAAAATTGGTGTTGATGTCATGGGAGGAGATTTTGCGCCGGATTCAATCATTGAAGGAGCGGCTGATTCTCTGCCTCATTTAAACACAGATGAGAAACTTGTTCTTATCGGCTATGAGAAGGTTATACTGACTAAACTTGATGAGATGTCGGTAGAACCATCTTTATTTGACATCGTCAACACAACTCAGGTTATTGAAATGGCCGATCACCCTGCCAAAGCTTTTTCACAGAAAAAGAATTCAAGTATAGCAGTAGGATTCGGGATGTTGAAAAGTGAGCTGATTGATGGATTTTGCAGTGCAGGAAATACTGGGGCAATGCTGGTCGGCGCCAGCTATACTGTAAATGTTATTCCTGGCGTGTTCAGACCGGCACTTGTGACCCTGATCCCTTCTATTAATGGAAAATCTTCCGTAATTCTCGATGTGGGTCTGAATGTTGATTGTAAACCCGATGTACTTCTTCAATACGGACTCCTCGGATCTGTCTTTGCAAAATATGTTCTTGGTATAGAAAAACCCACTGTCGGCCTTCTTAATATCGGAGAAGAGGAATCAAAGGGCACACCTTCAGTAAAAACTGCATATGAGCTGATGAAAGAAGATCCTAACATAAATTTTGCCGGCAATATTGAAGCCAATAATCTTTTCTCTGAGAAAATGACAGATGTCATAGTTTGTGACGGATTTGTGGGGAATGTAGTTCTTAAACAGGCAGAAGCATTTCATTCAATCTATAAAGCACGTAATCTGAAAGACTCATTTTTCGACAGTCTCGATTTTGAAAACATCGGAGGCACTCCTGTTGTGGGGATCAACGCCAATGTGGTTATCGGCCATGGTATTTCAAAACGAAAAGCCATAATGAATATGATCCAGCAAACCAGAGATGTAGTGAAAGCAGATCTTGCAAGGAGAATAAAAGAAGCAATTTAATCATGGAAAAAATACGTGCAGCTGTTACAGGTATTAATGGCTGGGTACCGGAATACATTTTGGACAATCATGAACTTTCCAGATTGGTCGATACTTCCGATGAATGGATAATGCAGCGGGTTGGTATTAAGGAGAGAAGAATTCTTAAAGGAGAAGGTCTGGGCACATCAGATATGGGAGAGATGGTGGTAAGAGGCCTTCTCGAAAAAACAGGAACATCTCCTGATGAAATAGGACTCCTGATCTGCGCAACAGTTACACCCGACATGATGTTTCCTGCAACTGCCAACATAATTTCCGATAAAACAGGGATTAAAAATGCTTTTAGTTTTGATGTAAACGCAGCTTGTTCCGGATTCCTTTTTGCATTGCAAACCGGAGCTGCATATATTGAAACAGGAAGATATAAAAAAGTAATAGTTGTCGGTGCAGACAAAATGTCTTCGATCACCGATTATTCCGACCGTCAGACCTGCCCGCTCTTTGGCGATGCATCCGGCGCTGTATTACTTGAACCCACAATTGAGGAATATGGTATTATGGATTACATATTCCGTACAGATGGCTCGGGACGCAAATTTCTTCATCAGAAAGCTGGTGGCTCAGTCAAACCAGCTTCTCATGAGACGGTAGATGCCAGGGAACATTTCATCTATCAGGAAGGACAAAGTGTATTCAAATTTGCTGTTGTCAACATGGCTGATATTGCAGCCGAGATAATGGAGAGAAACAACCTGAAATCTGATGATATTGCATGGCTGGTGCCACACCAGGCCAACCTGCGTATCATAGATGCAACAGGCAGAAGAATGGGATTGCCCCCAGAAAAAGTTATGATCAATATTCAGAATTACGGAAATACCACGGCTGCAACAATCCCTCTTTGTATCTGGGAATATGAGAAGCAGCTTAAAAAGGGAGATATTCTGATACTCGCAGCCTTCGGTGGAGGATTCACCTGGGGTTCGATATACCTCAAGTGGGCTTACGATTCGAAATAGTTCCTATATTTGTGCGTTATTAAGTTTGTAGTTTATAATTCTGAAAAATTATGGCAAAATACAACGAGACTGATAATACAACAATCAACCTGATAAGCATTGGCACGGATATTACAGGTGATATCAAGTCAAATGGAGATATACGCATAGATGGATCCCTGAAAGGGAATCTCAGTACAAAAGGCAAAGTGGTAATCGGACCTACCGGAAAGATCAATGGCGAAGTAACTTGTAAAAATTCAGAAGTCTCCGGAATTCTGGAAGGTAAAATAGTTGTTAGTCAGTTGTTGAATCTCAAGGCATCCTCCAAGATATTGGGAGATATAGTTACATCAAAACTTGCCATTGAACCGGGTGCCAGGTTTACAGGTAATTGCAATATGACTGATACTGAAGAAAATGGAGGAACGCTTTCAAAAGAAAAATCGCAGGACAACAGAGGAGAAAAAACAGGAAAATAACGGACTTAAAGATTGGGCCAAATATACCGGTCTTGGTGTCCAGATGATAGTCATAATTCTGGTATGTGTCTGGGGTGGTATCAAGCTGGATAAACTATTTGGGTTCCAATCACCTGTTTTTACAGTTATTTTATCACTTCTCGGAGTATTCGCTGCAATCTATACAGCTGTGAAAGATTTCATAAAGTAATGGCTGCCTTGAAAAAAGGATTTCAATACTCTCTATATTTACTGATTCTTTCTATCCTGCTTGTTATTGCTGGTCTCCTCTTTAATATAACCTTTAATACCGGTTTAGCACTTTCTGATATCATATTCCTGACCCTGGCTTTTTTTGCTGCATCTGTCATTTCCCTTTTTATTTTCTTCAAAGGCCAAACTAAAGATAAACAGGATCAATCATTTTATACACTTGTAAGTACAAGCCTTAAATTCCTGACAGAACTTGTTATAGCCCTTGTGTGGTTTTTAATCCTTAAAAAAACTGAAACAACACTGATAATATTGTTTTTTGTACTATATTTAACGTTCACTATTTTTTCAATAATTGTAATATTGAACACACTGAAAAATAATACATTATAATAGAACTCAGGATTGAAAACGACCTCTCTGACAGCTGTATTTTTGTTCTTATTGTTTTTCACAACAATCACTTCGTGTTTCTCGCAGGAGGAAAAAAATTTGGCCGCTGATAAGAATGAATTTGACGCCAGCGACTTTATTCTTGACCATATTGCAGATGCGCATGAATGGCATATTTACACAAAAAAAGATAGCACCAGTGTTGCAATACCTCTGCCGGTTATTCTTTATACCAGGGAAAGCGGGCTTATGGTCTTTTCTTCAAAGAAACTGTTGCATGGTAACGTATATAAAGGATTCAAGCTTGAAGAAGAAGGAGATCTGAAAGGGAAAATTGTCAGGGTGAACAGTGAAAATGAGGTGGATGAAAAAAACCTGCCGCTCGATCTCTCTATTACCAAAACAGTTGTCGGGATGTTAGCTGCAGCCTTAATTGGTCTGATCGTATTTATTTCAATGGCAAGATCCTATAAAAAGACCGGAGTAAGCGCCCCCAGAGGTATTCAGAGTTTCCTGGAGCCGGTAATCCTTTTTGTCCGCGATGATATCGCAATTCCAAATATTGGTAAGCAGAAGTCTGAAAAATATATGCCGTACCTGTTGACGGTCTTTTTCTTTATACTCATCAACAACCTGATGGGACTAATTCCGTTTCCTCCTCCCTTCGGAGCAAACGTGACAGGTAATGTTTCGGTCACTTTTGTTCTGGCTTCTTTCACTTTCCTTATTACACAGTTCAGCGGAAACAAAAACCACTGGAGACATGTTTTCGCGACTCCGGGTGTTCCATTCTGGCTTCTGCCAATCATGATCCCTGTTGAGATCATCGGACTGTTTTCAAAACCTTTTGCCCTGATGATACGTCTTTTTGCAAACATGGTTGCTGGGCATATAATCATTCTGAGTCTTATCTGTCTGATTTTCATTTTTGGCACTCTTGCCATTGCTCCGGTTTCAATCCTTTTTGTGATATTCATGGACTGCCTCGAACTTCTGGTGGCATTCCTCCAGGCATATGTATTTACCTTATTGTCAGCGCTCTTTATCAGCCTTGCAATACAGGAACATCATTAGTTTATTGTTTAATTAAAATTCAGTTATTATGACAGGAACAACATTTGCGGCAATTGGAGCAGGACTTGCGGTTATAGGCGCAGGAATTGGTATCGGGCGGATCGGCGGATCAGCTATGGAAGCCATAGCAAGACAACCCGAAGCCACCAATAAGATACAGACAGCTATGATCATCGCTGCAGCACTTGTGGAAGGCGCTGCACTGTTTGCAATAGTTGTTGCTATGATTGCCAAGCCGTAATTATGAAGGCTGCAACGGTTGGTTGCAGCTATTCATTTTAAAAACGTTCAAAACATCAGTATATGATATTAGCAAGTAGTCTGGCGTCACCGGCAATCGGGACAATATTCTGGTCGACTCTGATCTTTATCAGCTTTTTTCTGCTTCTGGCAAAATTTGCATGGAAACCAATTCTCAATACAGTAAAAGCCAGAGATGAAATAATTAAGGGCTCTCTCGATGCTGCCGAAAAGGCAAGAGACGACATGAAAAAGCTTCAGGCAGATAATGAAGCTATCCTCCGCAAAGCCCGTGAGGAAAGAGAAAATATTCTCAAAGAGGCACGCGAAGTACGCGACAATATGATCAATGAGGCAAAAAATAAAGCAGGAGCAGAAGCTGAGAAACTGATTGAAAAAGCAAGAGTCGGAATTGAAAGAGAAAAGGAAAAGGCACTCACTGAAATTAATGAACAGGTAGCATTCCTGTCAGTAGAAATAGCTTCAAAGCTTCTGGGCGAAAAGCTCAAGGAAAGCGCACAGCAGAATAAGCTGATCGATAATTACCTTAAAGAGATGAACTTAAAAAAGAACTAGTCAGGAAATTCAAAAATGAACGATAGCAAGATATCGGTTAGATATTCCAGGGCCCTCTTCCAGACAGCAACTGAGAAAAACCTGCTTGATAAAGTCAACGCAGATATGATATTCATTTTAGAGATTTGTAAAATAGATGAAATAAAAGAGGTTCTTGAAAGCCCTGTAATCAGACCTTCAAAAAAAACAGCAATATTTCATGGCATCCTTGAAAAGAACACTGAAAAAATAACCTTATCTCTTGTCGATCTTTTAATTAAAAACGGAAGAGAGAATTTCCTGCCTGCCGTTGCCAGAGTATTCAGAGATGAAACTCTTAAGTACAAAGGTATAACACAGACATACCTGACAACCGCCGTGCCCGTTAATGATAAAATCAGAAAAGAGATTTCTGAAATGATCACTTCAGTTTTTAAAACAAAAGTTGAACTTAAAGAATCCGTTGATAAAGAAATAATTGGCGGATTCGTACTAAAGGTAAATGACAACTATATCGACGGCAGTGTAAGAAATAAGCTTAGAAAGATCAGGAAAGAACTTTCTGTCAGAACTTTAAGGAAAGTATAGAATGAAGTTTAATCGGGAATAATTAGAATATACATATATGGCAAACATTAAACCAGCTGAAGTCTCAAAAATACTGAAACAACAGCTTGAGGGAGTTCAGACCGGAGTCGAACTTGAGGAGGTCGGGACTGTACTTCAGGTTGGAGACGGAATTGTGCGTATTTACGGACTTTCAAATGCTCAATCGAACGAGCTGATCGAATTTGAAAATGGAATTGAAGCAATAGTACTTAACCTTGAAGAAGATAATATCGGCGCAGTGTTGTTAGGGCCGACCGAAGAAATCAGCGAAGGCGATATAGTAAAAAGAACAGGAAGAATTGCTTCAATAATGGTTGGAGAGGGATTGCTGGGAAGAGTAATTACTCCTACAGGTCAACCTCTTGACGGGAAAGGTCCGATAACCGGCGAGCTTTATAAGATGCCTTTTGAAAGAAAAGCGCCTGGCGTAATTTACCGCCAGCCGGTAAAGCAGCCACTCCAGACTGGTATTAAGGCAATTGATGCAATGATCCCAATCGGAAGGGGGCAACGTGAGCTTATTATCGGAGACCGCCAGACTGGCAAGACGGCAATTGCAATAGATACTATAATAAATCAGCGTGGAAACTTCGAAAAGGGGAATCCTGTTTATTGTATCTATGTGGCTATCGGACAGAAAGGTTCGACGGTAGCAAATATTGCTGCAACACTTGAGGAACATGGTGCTATGGAGTATTCCACCATCGTACTTGCTACTGCTTCAGACCCGGCAGCATCACAATTTTATGCCCCGTTTGCCGGAGCAGCCATTGGTGAATTCTTCAGGGATACAGGTCGTGATGCACTGATAATCTATGATGACCTGTCAAAGCAGGCGGTATCCTACAGGGAAGTTTCTCTCCTTCTGCGCCGGCCTCCGGGACGTGAAGCATACCCGGGAGATGTCTTTTATCTGCACTCCAGGCTGCTTGAAAGAGCAGCAAAGATCATCGAATCAGAAGATGTTGTAAAACAAATGAACGACCTTCCGGAATCCATCCGGCATCTCATAAAAGGAGGAGGATCCCTGACTGCTCTGCCAATAATTGAAACTCAGGCGGGTGATGTTTCTGCCTATATTCCCACTAATGTTATATCCATTACCGACGGGCAGATCTTCCTTGAATCTGCACTCTTCAATTCAGGTGTACGTCCCGCAATCAACGTGGGTATCTCAGTATCAAGGGTGGGAGGGAATGCACAGATCAAATCGATGAAGAAGATCGCAGGTCCTCTTAAAGTCGATCAGGCTCAATACCGGGAACTTGAGGCTTTTGCAAAATTCGGATCCGATCTTGATGCTTCAACTCTGGCTATACTTGATAAAGGTTCGAAAAATGTTGAGATTCTTAAACAGAAACAATACTCACCGGTTCCGGTCGAAAAACAGATTGCAATCATCTATTGCGGCACAAGAGGATTGCTGAAAGATGTACCTGTAAATAAAGTAAAAAGCTTTGAGGTTGATTTTATTGAGCATCTCGAACTGAAACACAGGGCAATTCTGGATTCGCTGAGGGAGGGATTGCTTAATAACGAAATTACAGATACACTGGAAAAAGCAGCTGCAGAAGTTGCTTTAAGGTATAAATAAATTTCCGGAACAACTGATAGCTGAATAAACATCGTTTAATGGCTAATTTAAAGATAATACGTACAAGGATTACTTCTGTTAAATCAACAAGACAGATCACTGCTGCCATGAAAATGGTGGCAGCTGCCAGATTGCGTAAGGCACAGGATAAAATTGTAAGGCTTCGTCCATATGCCAGCAAGCTGCATGATATACTGCTAGGAGTTACACAAAGCCTTATTGATTCTGAGGAGGATAATGTATATGGAAGAAAAAGTGAACCCGAAAAAATACTTATTATTGTAGTGACCTCAAACAGAGGACTATGTGGCGGATTCAATTCCAATATAATTAAAGAAACAAGAAGGGTTATTTCAGAAAAGTACAATGCTCAATATGAAAAGGGTAATCTCTCATTTATTGCTATAGGTAAAAAAGGATTCGACTATCTCCGCAGACAAAAACTAAATATTCTCGAAGAAAACATTGATTTATTCAATAGTCTGACTTTTGAAAATGTATCTATACTGGCAGAAAAAATTATGGAGAGTTTCATATCTAGGCAAATTTGACAGGGTAGATCTTATCTATAATCAGTTTAAAAACGCTGCTGTACAGAACCTGACAAATGAAGTATTCCTTCCTGTAGAAACTATTCCGGTTGACAGGAATACAGTTACTTTTATCGATTATATTTATGAGCCAACAAAGGAAGAAATTATTAAAGAGTTGATCCCGAAATCGTTGAAAATACAGTTTTATAAAGCTGTTCTCGACTCATATGTTGCTGAACATGGAGCAAGAATGACCGCTATGCATAAAGCCACCGATAATGCAACGCAGCTTATAAAAGAGCTTACACTCCAGTATAATAAGGCACGCCAGGCATCAATTACCAGCCAGATACTTGAAGTTGTAAGCGGGGCCGAGGCATTAAAAGGCTAACTGCTAAATAACTATTTAAGTTTCATAACGTACCTTCATGTATAGTCAGGCTGAATTAAAGGAATTAGTTGACAAGGCTATTATTAGTCTGACCTTCAGCGATGAAGCAGAAAAACTCACTACTCCGGTAAAATATATTTTATCTATCGGCGGCAAAAGACTCCGGCCTGTTGTTGCACTTATGACGTGCAATCTTTTTAAGGATAAGATTGATTATGCCATCGTGCCAGTTACAGGAATTGAGGTGTTCCATAATTTCACACTTGTGCATGATGATATAATGGATCAGGCCTCTCTTAGAAGAAACCTTCCTACCGTCCATACACGATGGAATGGTAATCAGGCAATTCTTTCAGGTGATGTCATGGCTTTTATCGCAAATGATTGCATTTTACAGAGTCCTCCTGAATTATTACTGAAAGTATTCAAAACATTTAATAAAGCAGCAATTGAAGTCTGTATAGGTCAGCAACTTGATATGGATTATGAAAAAGTCTCATTCATTTCACAGCAGGATTACCTGAGGATGATCGAACTGAAAACCGCTGTCCTTGTGGCAACATCTGCCAGGATTGGAGCCATATTGGGAAACGCTGATGACAAGGATTCAGATCTTTTATATGAATTTGGAAAAAATCTGGGTCTCGCATTCCAGATACAGGATGACCTTCTTGATGTTTATGGTGATGTAAATGTCTTTGGTAAAATGTCAGGAGGAGATATAGTAAACAATAAAAAGACATTCCTGCTTGTCAAGGCATTGGAATCTGCAACAGGAAATATTTTGAAAAAACTCGAGGAACAACTCCTTTTAAAAGAATTTGACCGCGAACTGAAGATTAAAACAGTTATGGATATCTTTGATAGACTTAACATTAAATCCATAACCGAAAATCTGGCAAAAGAGTACATTTCCAGATCATTGTCCCTCCTTGAAAAGGTAAAAGTCAATAATGAAAGAAAGAGTGAACTAAATCAGCTGGCAACATCTCTTGTCGGACGCGCCCAATAACTCAATTTCCGGTACTCTGGGTACTCTTCAGAATGTTCATCTTTACCAGAACACCAGCATTTACCATAATCTGGTTATAACTACTGAAGAAAAGTTTATATTTTGAAAATAAAAGATATTTTGCTTCAGCATAAAGATCGATCTTTTCAGTAATCTTTAAAGATGCTCCCATCCCGGCATTAAATCCCAGACCATTATCATTTATTTTCGATGTATATGTTGTCTTTATATGAGTAATGGGATCAGCATCATATGTAATTACTTCTTTCTTTGACGCCATGAAAATATTTAATCCGGTAAGTCCGTAAAACTCAAATTTGTCGGATGAGATAAAAGCATAATGTCCGTTAAAATCAAACATGAAAGCATTAATAGTTATCTTCCTTTCTTCAAGCGGGAAATTAAGTCTGGAGACTCTGGGTATAAAAAAAGTTAAAGAAGGGGAGAAGCCGAGAGGTTTATTGGTTTTATAAATACCTTTCAATATTACGTTAACCCTTCCGCTTTTGTTATAACTATCTGACAGATTGTAAAATGGGAATCCAGTGGATAAGCCTGGTCCACCCCCGATTTTCAATGTCTGGCCTATCGAAACAGTGAGAGCTGAAAGAAACGCAAACAATAAAATGAATATTCTTTTCATCTATAAAAAACGATCAGGGATTAGTTTTATTATGAAATAAAGATACTGATAATGTAATAATTAGCAAATTCATATCGAGAGGCATTTACAATTACAATGAGGCGAATTAAAAATTTGAATTCATAAGTAACAAATGCAAATTTTCTTAAATTTGTATGTTCTGGAAAAAATTAAATAACTGATACTTATGTCACTTAACACCGGAAAAATCAGCCAGATAATAGGCGCAGTGGTTGATGTTTCATTTGAAAAACAGGGCGCTAAAATGCCCGAGATTTATGATGCCCTGGAAATTAAAAGAGATGATGGCTCAGTACTTGTAGTTGAATGCCAGCAGCATATAGGAGAAAATACTATAAGGACAATTGCCATGGACTCAACCGATGGTTTAAGACGTGGTATGGATGTTATTGCAACCGGTGCCTCTATTGTAATGCCAATCGGAGAACAGATTAAAGGCCGATTGATGAATGTAACCGGTGAGGCTATTGACGGTATAGGGCCTCTTGATAAAACTGGAGGATATCAGATTCACCGTAAACCGCCAAAATATGAAGATCTTACAACTGAGAAAGAGGTATTATACACAGGTATTAAAGTTATAGACCTTATTGAACCATATTCAAGAGGAGGGAAAATCGGGTTGTTTGGAGGCGCCGGTGTTGGAAAAACAGTTGTGATCCTTGAACTTATAAACAATATTGCAAAAGCATATTCAGGGCTTTCAGTATTTGCCGGTGTCGGAGAAAGAACGAGGGAGGGAAATGATCTTTTGCGCGATATGCTTGAATCGGGCGTAATCACCTATGGCAAAGAATTTCTGGAAAGCATGGAAAAAGGAGGATGGGATCTTTCAACAGTTGATATGGAAGCTCTCAAGGAATCGAAGCTTGCACTTGTTTTTGGTCAGATGAATGAACCTCCCGGAGCCAGGGCCAGGGTTGCGCTATCCGGTCTTGCGGTAGCAGAACACTTCAGGGATGGCGACGGTAAAAGCGGCGGACGTGATATACTTTTCTTTATGGATAACGTCTTTCGTTTTACACAGGCAGGATCAGAAGTCTCCGCACTTCTTGGAAGAATGCCCTCGGCTGTAGGTTATCAGCCGACACTTGCCACGGAAATGGGTATTATGCAGGAACGGATCACATCAACACGCCACGGTTCAATTACTTCAGTTCAGGCTGTTTATGTACCCGCCGACGACCTTACTGACCCCGCTCCCGCAACAACCTTCGCACACCTTGATGCAACCACAGTACTCAGCAGGAAAATTTCAGAATTGGGCATATATCCTGCAGTTGACCCGCTGGATTCCACTTCAAGAATCCTTACAGCAGAAATCGTTGGGGAGGAACACTACAACTGCGCACAGAGGGTTAAAGAAATTCTTCAGAGATATAATGAATTACAGGATATTATTGCAATACTGGGAATGGATGAACTGTCTGAAGATGATAAGCTTATAGTACACAGAGCACGAAGGGTACAACGCTTTCTTTCTCAGCCCTTCCAGGTAGCCTCACAGTTTACCGGGATTCCGGGAGAACTTGTTTCAATTGAGGATACTATTAAAGGATTTAACATGATTATGGAAGGGAAAGTAGATCAGTATCCTGAAGCTTCATTTATGCTTGTGGGGACAATAGAACAAGCAATTGAAAAAGGTGAAAAGCTCCTTGCCCAGACAAGATAATCTGAAATGAAAATAGAGATCATAACTCCTGACAGGAAGGTATTTGATGGTGAGATTAAATCTGTAAGGGTTCCCGGAAAAAAGGGATCATTTCAGGTGTTAAAGGACCATGCACCTATTGTTTCAACGCTTGAAACCGGTATGGTTTATATTGTTGATCAATCTGGCAACGAGAAAAGATATAATATCAGTAGCGGAGTTATTGAGGTTAAAATGAACAAGATCATTCTTCTTGCAGAATCGATACAGGAGGCCGGCTGATATGTCTCCGGATGAATTCAGAAAGTACGCATCTGAACTGGTCGAATGGATGGCCGGTTATTTGGAAAAAGTTGAAGAATATCCTGTAAAATCTTCAGTTAAACCAGGTGAAATTTCACGAAAGCTTCCTGATAATCCCCCTCAGGATCCGGAGTCATTCGAATCATTCCTCAGAGATTTTAATGAAATTATTATACCGGGCATTACTCACTGGCAAAGCCCTAATTTCTTTGCATATTTTCCTGCAAATGCAAGTCCTCCATCTATCCTTGCCGAAATGCTTACTGCCACACTTGGTGCTCAATGTATGATATGGGAGACATCCCCGGCAGCGGCAGAACTTGAAGAGAAAGTAATGAACTGGCTTCGTGATATGATCGGACTGCCATCCTGTTTCGAGGGAGTAATTCAGGATACAGCCTCAACTGCTACTCTGGCAGCACTAATAACAGCAAGAGAAAAAATAAGCAACTTCACTATAAATGATGAAGGTTTTAAAGGCGCAGCATCATTAAGAGTCTATTGTTCTGAACAAACCCATTCCTCTGTCGAAAAAGCTGCAAAAATTGCAGGTTTTGGTAAAAAAAACCTGGTGAAAATAGGAGTCAGGGAAGACTATTCGGTAAATCCCGAATTGCTTAGAGACGCCATTGAAAAGGATATTGAAAATGGCTTTTTACCCTGCTGTGTAGTTGCAACAATAGGAACAACGAGTACAACAGCAGTAGACTCTATAAGGTCAGTAGGTGAGATTTGTAAAGAGAAGGGTATATGGCTCCATGTTGATGCGGCCCTTGCCGGAACTGCCCTATTGTTGCCCGAATTTCAATGGATGCTCGATGGACGGGAATACATCGACAGTTTCGTTTTCAATCCCCATAAATGGATGTTTACAAATTTTGACTGCACAGCTTTCTTTATACGAGATCCCGCTTCACTTATCAAAACATTTGAAATCCTGCCGGAATACCTCACGACAAGGACCAGGGGAAAAGTAAATGATTACCGCGATTGGGGTGTTCCTCTTGGAAGAAGATTCAGAGCTTTGAAACTATGGTGTGTGATAAGATGCTACGGTGTTTCGGGAATTCAGGAAAAGATCCGCACTCACATAAGGTTGGCAAAAGATCTCGTCAATTGGATTTCAAAGGAACACGATTTCGAAATCATGGCCCCGGCTATTCTTAATACCGTTTGCTTCAGATATATACCAGCCGGGAAAGATGACGAGCAATTAAACGTGATAAACGAAAAACTAAACCATGCCTTGAATGATTCCGGTAAACTTTATCTGACACATACCGTTCTTAAAAAAAGGTATACACTCAGGTTGGTTGTGGGGCAGACTAATGTTACAAGGGAGCATGTTGTTAAGGCCTGGGAACTTATTAAGACAACTGCCCGGAGAGTCTAGAGACCTCTCTCATCCATAGTTCCCCTCCTCCGGAGGGGTCAGGGGTGGGTTGGATTTCACTGCATACCGCACGCTTCGCTTGTGCATCTGACCCCCCTGCCCCCCTAAAGGGGGGAAAATACAAACTTTTAAGTTAAATTCATTTTAAAACTTGAATTAGCCCCCCTTCAGGGGGGTTGGGGGGTCGATACTTACCTGGGGGGTTTACCTTTTCCTCCCTATCTTCATTCCAAAAACATCGAAGTTAAACACCAGCTCAAATGCAGGCGGTTCATTTGTTGATTTCCAAATTGTCCGTACTCCTGTTGATATCAGAAACGGTATCCGAAGAATATAATAATCTGTCATAAGTTCAGCACCGAAAGAGCTGAAAATCTCACTATAATTATGAGTTTGTTTCAAACTCAAATAATGATTATTCGTACCGGTTGCATAATCATAAAAAAGTGATGAGCGAACTCTCTTTAAATAGAGTATTCCAGGAATATTTAAATCAGGATATAACAGTGGCATGGTGTATTCAGCCGACAGAAAACTGATCTTCTCAGGTACAATATTGTTATAACCCCTGGGAAGCGAAGCCCTGTTAAAATAAAGCAACTTTTGAGGATTCTGAACTTCTGCCTCATATCTTATCCTTATACCATGGTTTCGAAAGATTCCAGGAAAATAAAAAGCAGTTTTCAGTGTATTAACCGAGCCATAAATGTTTTTATCAAATGGAGCAAATGTATAATTGAGATCTAATACCTGACCCCATCTCGGATAAATATCCCTGATTGACATAAGCTGGTAGTTATAAAAAATCAGCCTGCCCGAAATTAAACTTTGTCCATAGTCGTAAGTTCCTTTTTCCCTGATATATATATAATTATTTTCGTATTCATCGGATATTAAAAATCTGAAATACTGGGAAAACCTGCCGGTTGAAAAATTCAGGGGAAGAGATATTGTATTTATAAAACTCAAACCTGGTTGAATTGTCAGAGGATCTGCAACATTGCTGTTCAGTTTTGATATTCCAGCATTCCTGCCCCAATCAAGTTGAGATTCAATAACCGGCGGCAATCCCTGCCAGGTTACTTTTGTATGTAACTGATTTGTTTTATCCGCTGCATATTCATACCCCACTGATGCAGTTACTGTACTGAGCTGATTCTGAGTAAATAATGTCAGGCCTGGTCTGATTGATGCTGGATCAGCCTGTATCATTTCAATATCCGCATAAAAAGGCATCCAGCTGTGGAACCCGAAAAGGTGGCCAATTTTTCTGTAAGGTTTTGGTTTATAGAGAGTCAATGGCTGATCTTCAGATTTCAGTTTTATTGTATCAAACCGGTTCATCAGGAATGAGGGATCTTTTAAATTGTTACCTGAATATTCCTTCGCATCTTTAATATTTACCCTGCAAATATTATAACCTTCAGCAGAATAATCTGTAAACATTACATTACTCTCCTCGGGAATTGCATCATAGGCTCCGAACCTGGAATTTGTGAGTTTTAAGATACGCTTGTCAGGGGTAAGAATAAAGATGTTGTCTGTCCCTGAAGAGGAACTTACAAAGAAGAGCGAATCATTTCTCAGCAAAGCCGACTGCAGGTCATTTCTACCAGGTGCAAACAGGGTATTCCATTCCCTGCTTTTCACTGACAGAGATATTATTCCCTCCCCTGAACCGGATAAAGAAATTACTGTAATTTTTTCGCCTGATTGTGACCATTGGGGTCTTTCAAGATAGGCATTATCGGGAGCAGGAATTTTATTGAGAATATTTCCGTCAGATGCATCTATTATAACTAAATAATTCTCATTACCGATGGTATTTTCTGATGCTGCAATATATCTTCCGTCACTTGAAAGTGAGGCCGCCAGGTATCTTGACCTGAAAGAAAGCTGCCGGATAATCTTCTGCCGGATGTCCATAATTTTGATTACACTGTATGTTCTGTTGTCCCATCTCGTATCGGGCCGCTCTTCAACCCATACGATCTTTCCTCCCGATCCCGAAAGAAAATATTTATCCATACTTCCTGGAATATGAATTCGTTTTTCAGATCTCTCTGAGGGATTTATCAGAACAAATTCAGGAGGAGAGCTGAAAGATGTTTTGATTGCAACAACAGAATCTTTTCCGGCAACAACCGGTGAATAATAGTTTTGATAATCTTTATTTTTTGCCGGATTTAAGGCTTCGTAATTTGCCGGACTAATCCTCTTTTCCTCAAGCTTCCATAAAGTTTTCAGTGAGTCAAAAGTTTCTGAAAACAACTTTGATTTAGACAACCGTGCATTTTCATATAGACTTATATTTACCGGATTCAGGGCAAATGGATATTTTGCAGTAAAATCCAGAGTTTTGTTCCAGAGCTGTGTACCATATTTTGCATACGACCATGCAATCATCTGGTATCCGTAATAATATTGGTCAGGGGTAAATGTTTTATACGATCCTGAAATAAATTTATCATAACTATACATCTTTGGTTTTTCAAGAGCAATAGCTTTCATTTGTTTTAAAAATGAAGGAGTTCTTCCCCGTCCCGAATTTGATAGCAGAGTTTCAGCAAAAACAGCATCACCCTCCATAAACCAGGTAGGCAGAAATGCAGAGATAACTCCGGTAAACTGCTCTCCCGCGATGACTGACATTATTTTCGTAAAACCTTTATTCAGGGAGGACATCTGAAGAACATGAGTCAGCTCGTGAAGAGTAAGTTGTTCGATAGGGTCGGATGGAATCCCATCCTGCTCAGGTGTAGGATAGATCTCCATACGTTTCGGGGCCCATGCAACATAGCCATTGGAAAATGTTGTATAATTATGAATTATGACAGGGAGCCGGACTTTTTTTACAGGATAAAGGGATGTTAGTTTTGTAAATGATTCATCAAGGGATTTTGCAAATTTTAACCCCTCCTTACCATAACTTTCAGGATAGATAAGTGTATATCTGCTGGTCTTGATTTGAAGCCATTTTACAGATGCCGGATCCTGTCCGGTATTATAATATTGGGCCAGTATCTCCGGGCCGGCAGAAATGAGCAGAATAAATAATGCTAATCTGTATTTCATCAGATCATATTTAATTGATCATTTTAAGTCTGTCAAAAGTAGCAAAAAATGAGTATTTTCGCCATCTGACCATAAAGCAGATCATTGCAAGACTTAATATTGATTATAGATGAAAAAATACAGGCTTATAAATAACATTACCGGGTGGACAGTGTTTGCTCTTGCCTCATTTACCTACCTGATGACAATAGAACCTACTGCCAGTTTATGGGATTGCGGGGAGTTCATAGCTTCTGCATTTAAACTGGAAGTCGGACACCCTCCGGGCAATCCTGTCTTTATGGTTATGGGGAACTTTTTTACTCATTTTGCAGGAGGAGATATCACGAAAGTATCAGCCATGGTCAACTCCATGTCGGCTCTGGCAAGTGCATTTACAATACTTTTTCTTTTCTGGACTATTACTCATCTTGCCCGAAAAATTTTGCTGAAAGATGAAAGCCACTATACTTTCGGCAGAATAATAGCAGTAATGGGAGCAGGAGTAGTTGGTTCAGTTGCATATTCATTTTCTGATTCATTCTGGTTTTCCGCAGTCGAAGGAGAGGTATATGCCTCCTCAGCATTCTTTACAGCCCTGGTTTTCTGGGCAATTCTGAAATGGGAGGATGCTGCTGATGAAAAACATGCCGACAGATGGATCATCCTGATAGCATTTCTGTTGGGATTGTCGATTGGAGTACATCTTCTCAACCTGCTGACAATACCTGCAATTGTGCTGGTCTATTATTTCAGGAAATATGAATTTAGCTGGAAGGGCTTTGTCATTTCTATGGTCGGTTCATTTACTATCCTGGCCCTTCTTATGTACGGGATCATGCCGGGAATAGTAATAATTTCCTCTAAATTTGATCTCTTTTTTGTCAACACCCTGAGGTTTCCTGTTAACAGCGGAATGTTGTTTCACATTCTCCTGGTTGTGGTATTCTTTGTTCTTGCACTCAGGGCAACCTTGAATAATTCGAGTTCTAAAAAGACAATTATTTTCACTATTACAGCCTTGTTTTTTTCCGGTATATGGGTGCTGACAGGATCCACTCTGGTCAATTTGATTGCGCTTGCTGCAATAGCAGGTTCTGTCTGGTATTACTTCGGGAAAAGTAAATTAGTGCTCAATACTGCTCTCACGGCAATTATTGTTATTCTGATTGGTTATTCTTCAAATGCAATTATAGTTATCAGGTCCTCTGCCAATACTCCTCTTAATGAAAATAACCCGAGTAATCCGTTTAATTTACTTTACTTTCTTAATCGTGAGCAGTATGGATCAAGGCCTTTGTTCAGAGGACCATATTTCAATGCTCCGGTAATAGCGTATAAAGACGGAAAGGCAAAATATAGTTTTGAGAATGGCAAATATATCATAACCAGTCATGATCTTGAAAGAGAGTACGATCCTCGGTTCCTGACACTTTTCCCAAGAATGTGGAGCGACCAGCCAGATCACGTCCAGCCTTATCAGGACTGGTCAAGGATGAAGGGAGTCCCGATACAGGTAACAGATCAGAATGGTGAAAAGAAAATTATACGTAAACCCACCTTCGGAGAGAACATGCGGTTTATGTTCTCCTATCAGATCAATTACATGTATTTCAGATATTTCATGTGGAATTTTGCAGGAAGACAAAACGACACACAGGGATATGGCGGAGCTGTAAACGGGAACTGGATCACAGGGATAAAATTTCTTGATGAACCCAGGGTCGGTACTGCTGATATGCCTGCAGACATGAAAAAAGATCCCTCAAGGAATGTTTATTACCTTCTTCCATTCTTGCTCGGATTAGTCGGGATGTTGTACCATTTTAACAGAGACAATAAAAACTGGTGGATAATCCTGTTGCTGTTTCTTATGACCGGACTGGCAATTGTCTTATACCTGAACCAGTATCCTAATCAGCCTCGTGAACGGGATTATGCTTTTGCCGGATCATTCTATTTCTTCGCAGTCTGGATAGGATTCGGGGTTCTTGCACTTTTTGACGGACTTTCAAAACTTATTAAGGAAAAAATTGCTGCACCTGTGGCAGGGTTACTATGCTGTCTTGCAGTTCCCGTAATAATGGGCACACAAAACTGGGATGATCATGACAGATCCGGCCGCTATCTGGCCAGGGATGTTGCCTTCAATTATTTAAACTCATGCGCTCCTGATGCAATTCTGTTTACGAATGGAGATAATGATACCTTCCCTTTATGGTACGCTCAGGAGGTGGAACGAAAGAAGACGGACGTGAGGGTTTGCAACCTGATGCTGTTAAATACAGACTGGTATATCGACCAGATGAAATACAAGACTCATGAATCTGATCCATTGCCGGTGTCTCTTCCATCAAAAAAATACTATGACGGAGTGAATAACCAGTTATATATTTATGAGAAAACAAAAGCGCCGGTGGAGATTTCAGAAATAATTAACTGGGTGAACAGCACAAACCCTGCAACAAAAGTCTCATTTTCAGCAAATGAATTACTTGATTGTATCCCCTCCCGGACAATCAGGATTCCTGTCGATGCTGCAAAAGTACTTGCCTCAGGCACAGTAAAGGCTAAAGATGCAGATAAGATTGTACCATATATAGATATTAAACTGAAAGGTGGTTCCATTATGAAAAGCCAGTTGATAGTGCTTGATATCCTGGCAAACAATGACTGGAAACGACCTATCTACTTTGTCACAGGCTATCATCCCGATGCATTGGGACTGGAAGAGTACTTTCAGCTTGAAGGTCTGGCATACAGGTTGGTACCGATTAAATCTGAGAACAAAAGCTGGCTGGAATATGGACGCGTTGATGCCGATATTCTATATGATAATATGATGAATAAGTTTGCCTGGGGAGGTGCAAAAGAGAAAGGTGTAGACATTGATTATAATCATAAGAGAACACTTGCAGTGGTTAAAGCAAGATATAATTATGCCAAACTTGCCAAAACGCTTGCTTCTGAAGGGAAAAATGAAAAAGCAATCCAGGTTCTTGATTATTGTATGCAGGCACTACCGGTTGAGACATTATCCTATGATATGTATATTCCGGATATCATTGATGCATATTTTGCTTCAGGAGATACAGAGAAGGCTGTGAGTCTGACCAACGGTCTTACTAAATTTTGTTTTGAAAAAATTGACTATTATTTCAGACAAAAACTGGGGATCATTTCATCAGCAGAATATGAAATACAGACTTCTATGCAATATGTAAACCGTGTAGCAGCTGCCTGTCAGGCAAACGGGAAAACCGATCTGGCAAAGGAATTAAATACCAGAATGGATACATATTATCAATCCTACATTAAAATGGTTCAGCCCGGAATAAAATGATCAAAAGGATTTTGAGAACTTAACTTCAGGTTTCAGATATTTTTCAAGAAGACCGAGCACCTTTTCCGGGAATACCGGCTTAAGTATGTATTCATTGCATCCTGCAATGTAGGCTTCGGTCTTAGTGTGGTCGGAGAAATAAGCGGTCAGCATCAGGACAGGCACATTTCTTCGATCGTTCCTGAAGATCCTGACACATTCAATACCATTTACCAGGGGTATCAAAAAATCAATGATAACAAGATCAATTTTGTCGGTTGTGGTTGAGCAATAATCGATAAAAGATTTTCCATTTGTAAAAACTTTTACCTCCGCACCAGTATTTCTCAGAAGCGTTTCGTAGTATTTTACAGAGGGGACATCGTCCTCTACAATTATAATGTTTTTATTGGTAAAGTCTAAATAGTTGTCGGGCAGACCCATTGCTGATTATTAATTAGTTTTATAAAATTACGATAAGTAAAATATTACGAACAGGTATGCATCACCAGTTACTAACAAATTATCAACATATCTCTTTCTCCGGAAAATTATACTATTTGTTTTCCTGAAGAATAATGTGCAATTTCGTAATATAAAATGACAAAATGAAAAAAAGTAATTCCATTTATAAAATAATAATTCTCTCCATAGGATTGATATTCATTGTTATAAAAACAAATTGCCAGAACGGTTTTGACAACTCATCGAGAGCACTATATATATTTGATCTCGTGGCAAAATATGTAAACTTCGGGCCCGGATTTGCTGATTCATCATCCTTTAAAATTGGGGTCCTGATCGGCGATTATACTCTTATTGATGAATTGTCAAATCTGTCGAGAACACGGCCAAGGATACAGGACAAACCAGTTATCATTATAGGATTCAGCAGACTGGAGAGCCTTACCCATACACAGGTACTTTATGTAAACAAAAACGCAGGATTTGATATTGAAAAGATCAAAGCCAGGATTGCCGGCAAACAGACTATGCTTGTAACTGAAGGTTATGAATTCAGGCAATCAATGATAAATTTTCTAATTGTTGATGGTAAACCCCGGTATGACATCAATGAGGATTATATAAAACAGGAAGGAATGTCAGTTCCTCAAACCTTTCTGTTCACTGCAATTAAAACCAAAGAAGACTGGCAGAATCTTTTTGACATCGCAAGCAAGCAGGTTGAAGAGCAGAAAGTGACAATCAGGCAACAGCTAGTTATGATTGATGCACAGAAACAGGAGATATTAAAACAAAAAGCCCTGCTTGACAGCCTCGATAAAGAAATATCTGCGAAGGAGAAAGCTCTTGGTGAGAAGCAAAAGGTCCTGACCTATCAGGTTGCTCAGATTTCAAAACAGCAGGGAGAGATTTCATTTCAGAGGGAAACAATTCTTGAACAGCAAAAAGAAGTGCAGGTTCAGAAAGACACTTTAATAAAGCAGAAAGAAAAAATCACGCTTCAGATATCCCGGATAGACGAACAGTTAAAAAAGATTGCTGACCAGGAAGGCAAGATAAAGATACAGCTCGCAACCCTGGAAAAACAGAAGATTATCCTTTATTTTATTCTTTTCGTTCTGCTTCTCGTTAGTTTTCTTGTCTACTATATATATAGAGGTTACAAAATCAAGAAAGAGGCTAATATAAGGCTCGAGGAGAAAAACAAGACTATCTCGGCACAGAAAGATGAAATTGAGAAACAAAGAGATATTGCTGCCGCCCAGCGTGATCAGATTGCATACCAGAAAAAGCATATAACGGACAGTATAATTTATGCAAAGAGAATTCAGACTGCTCTTCTGCCTTCACTTGAACTTTTCAGCGATAAGCTGGAGCACTTTGTATTATATAAACCACTGTCAATAGTAAGCGGGGATTTTTACTGGGTCAGTTCAAAAGACAACCTGCAGATCATTATAGCAGCTGATTGTACCGGACATGGTGTCCCGGGTGCTTTTATGAGTATGCTTGGAGTAACATTGCTGAATGAAATTGTGAACGGGAAGAATATAATAATGCCTGATCAGATAATTGGGAATCTCCGTGAGGGTGTGATAAAATCCTTAAAACAGGTAGTAGATGAGGATACAGTGAAAGATGGAATGGATATCTCGGTTTGTGTTGTTGATTTTAGTAAGAATATTCTCTGGTTTGCAGGAGCAAATAATCCTTTGTACCTGATCCGTGGCAAAGAGTTGATTCATTACCGTGCTGATAAAATGCCTGTAGCAATCCACTATAAGATGCAACCATTTACTCTGCACAGGATTGAACTTCAGAAGGGCGATGCATTCTATATCTTCTCTGATGGCTATGCTGACCAGTTTGGCGGGCCGAAAGAAAAAAAGTTCATGTCAATGAAACTTAAGGAAACCCTGGTGGAAATAGTCGCAAAACCAATGCTTGAGCAGGGAGAAAGATTAAATGAGGTTTTTGAGGAGTGGCGTGGAGAAAATCCCCAGGTAGATGATGTAACATTAATAGGCGTAAGGTACTCCTAGAATATTATTTATGACATTCAACCTTTGTCACATTCTTTGTTACCGGGTCAGTGACCGTAGGATTTGCAGCTTTATATGAAATAAGTACGGCACCGCAATATTCTGATTCGGATCCGGAAGTAACTTCAGCTCCGCCGCTTGTTCTGGTGACAATCTTGCAAAACTCACAATCAGTGATTTTTGAACAGGTTGAAGTAGCCCAGGCAAGGAGAACAAAGGATACAGCGAAAATTATTTTCTTTTTCATCGGGGGATATTTTTTCTGATATATACTTTTTTAACTGATAACCATGTAAAGTCAATCACATTCATATTTTACTGTTAAAGATCCCTGGGTATACGGGGGTTTTGCTTCAATAGCAACCAGATCTGTCCCGCAATATTGAACGGAAGGATCTTCATGATCCCTGGTTTGACCGGAATAATAAACTTTTCTGCAATTTTTACAGTCCTTCAGCAGCGTCTCGCAGGAATTAACAGAACATGCAAGGGCAACTGAGCATGCTAAAAAAAGGAGTCTCTTTTTCATACCGGGATTATTACCAGCCAAATATACAAAATCTCTCAAATATTCGGATATTTGAACTTACAATGCAGCAGTTGGCCAAAATACCAGTCATTGTATCAGGAATGAAAATATTTATAAATTGCATTAAAAAAATAAGTCATGGATGAGTCAAAAATGAAAAAGCATGTGACCGTAGTCGGAGCTCTGCATATCGGCCTCGGCACTCTCGGTCTGATCGGCGCCCTGGTGATCTTTTTTGCATTGAGTTTTGCCAGGAGTGTCGTTGGGAATGAAGAGATCCCCTCAATGGTGCTGGGTTTCCTTTCAGTAAGCCTCCCCTTACTGCTGGGTGGTATTTCCACAGTAGGTGTCATAGGGGGTATTGGTGTGCTGACTTTAAAACCCTGGGCCCGGATAGTGGTGATGGTTGTTTCTGTAATAGGATGCATTAATATTCCAATTGGCACACTGGCTGGAGTCTATTCACTGTGGGTATTGATGCAGGAAGAAACTGTGAAATTGTTTAAACCCGTTCAAAGTGCAACACTTGTAACGAAAGTTCCCTAAAAAAAGACGGGACCTTCGACCAAGGACTCATGATCCAGTTAACGTCTAGATTTTTTTATTGCTGATCAGTTAAATAAAATTTAATATTAATTTTAGAGGTTGGATAACAATTCAACCTCTTTTTTTTACAAACAGACTAAAAAATGGGCGACGATAATAAAATTATTTTTTCAATGTTCAGGGTGGGGAAAATATTTCCACCTCACAGACAGGTGCTTAAGGATATTTCCCTCTCTTTCTTTCTTGGAGCCAAAATCGGCATAATCGGGCTTAATGGGTCAGGTAAATCAACCTTACTTAGAATAATTGCTGGTCTGGAAAAAGAGTACCAGGGACAGATTACTTTCAGTCCGGGTTACTCTGTGGGCCATCTTTCCCAGGATCCTCTTCTTGACGAGACCAGGAAAGTAAGGGAGGTAGTTGAGGAAGGTGTTAAGGAAACTGTCGAGATAATTGCCGAATTTGAGAAAATAAACAACAGTTTTGGTGATCCATCTGTTTTTGAAAATCCTGATAAGATGCAGCAACTGATGGACAAGCAGGCCATACTTCAGGAAAAAATTGAATATCTCGACGGCTGGAACCTGGAACATAAACTTGAACGGGCTATGGATGCCCTCAGATGCCCCGATAGCAATACTCCGGTGAACATTCTTTCCGGAGGAGAAAGACGCCGGGTGGCACTTTGCCGGCTTTTATTACAGCAACCAGATATCCTGCTGCTTGATGAGCCTACAAACCATCTTGATGCGGAATCTATCCAATGGCTGGAAACATTTCTGAAACAATATCATGGTACCGTTATTTGTATAACACACGACAGGTATTTCCTTGATAATGTTGCTGGCTGGATTTTAGAACTTGACAGAGGAGAAGGCATCCCCTGGCAAGGGAACTATTCTTCCTGGCTTGATCAGAAAGCAAAAAGGCTTGAAGCTGAGGAAAAAGGAAGTATAAAAAGAAGAAAAATACTCGAAAGGGAACTGGAGTGGGTTCGAATGTCCCCTAAAGCAAGGCATGCAAAATCAAAAGCCAGACTTGGGGCATATGAAAATCTTCTTAATCAGGATGTAAAACAAAAGGAGGAGAAACTTGAGATATTCATCCCTAACGGACCAAGACTTGGTGATAAGGTTATTATCGCCACTCACCTTGCAAAATCTTTTGGAGATAAACTCCTGTTTGATGATCTGCAGTTCAGCCTTCCGCCAAACGGAATTGTCGGAGTTATCGGCCCAAATGGTGCCGGCAAAACTACACTTTTCAGAATGATAATGAAACAGGAACATGCTGATAAGGGTGACTTTGAAGTTGGAGAAACTGTAACTCTTGGTTATGTTGATCAGGCTCATGAAGCGATTGATCCGGCAAAAACAGTCTATGAAGTTATTTCCGGCGGACAAAACGATGTGCTGGTAGGCAACAGACTTGTAAATGCAAGGGCTTATGTGGCAAGATTTAATTTTACCGGAGCTGATCAGGAGAAGAAATGCGGCATATTATCGGGTGGTGAAAGAAACCGGCTCCACCTTGCACTTACGCTCAAATCAGGGGCAAATGTTCTGCTTCTGGATGAGCCGACCAACGATATTGACGTTAACACTTTGAGGGCACTGGAAGAAGGCCTGGAGAACTTTGCAGGATGTGCCGTAATTATATCACATGACAGGTGGTTTCTCGACAGAGTAGCAACCCATATTCTTGCTTTTGAAGGCGATTCAAGAGTGGTATGGTTTGAGGGAACATATTCCGACTATGAAGAAAACTACAGAAAAAGAGTAAATAATGCCGGTCCTAAACGAATTAAATTCAGGAAACTGACGGGATAGTAATAATATTATAACCACCCCGGCCCGGCTAACACAGTGCAATCCCGACGGTACGTCAGGGGGATATGGTGAAATATAAAAACGCCCCCAATCCATTTTCTATCAAATATGTATTTTCATTTTTGATGGAATAATATAAGCTTTATCGTTGTCTATAGTTTTATGTAGGGCATCTCACAGGTGCATAATAATTGGAAATCATATAATTGTGCGATACACTGAAATGAAACAGTTGTTAAACATTGTTAAACATGAACGAATTGATTCAGAATATTTTGTATAGCTTTTTTAATTGAATAATTTTGTGGTTGATCAAAACAAATTGCATTGATTATGAAGAAATATTTTGTCATTGGGGGTATTTGTCTTGCGGTAGCGGCATTGATTGTCTTCAGCAACATGACCTCTAAGAAAAGTGTAGTTAATTCCTATGCTGAGGTTAAAAAAGGAGTGTTTGAAATAATCGTGACAAATTCGGGCGAACTGATGGCCGAAAAATCAATTGATATCAAAGGGCCGGTGATGGGAGTAACAAACAATCAGAATCAGAATCAGCAACAGGGTCAGGGCGGTAACCGTCAAGGAGGAACTGGTGGTGGTGGTGGTGGCGGTGCTCGTGGCGGCGGCGGCGGCGGCGGCGGAATGGGCGGAATGGGTGGCGGCGGCGACATGCACGCTATGGATCTTAAAATATTGAATATTGTACCGGAAGGCACTATTGTAAAGGAAGGCGATTTTGTTGCTCAGCTTGACAGAAGCTCTTATGACAACACACTGAAGGATGAACTTCAAACACTTCAGACATTGCAGACAAGTCTTCAAATGAAACTGCTCGATACAGCAGTTGCCCTTACTAACCTGAGGGATGATATAAAGAATCAAAGATATGCAGTGGAAGAAGCTTCAATTGTCTTTGACCAGTCACAATTTGAACCTCCTGCTACAATTCGTCAGGCCAAGATGAATGTGGAAAGAACACAAAGAGCCCTTGAGCAGAAAAAAAGAACTTATACACTTGTTGTAGCCCAGAACCTGTCTACAATTCAGAACCAGAATATGCTGATATCAATGAGGACAAGGAGAGTAAATGATATCAGGGATTTCTTATCAAAATTTACGATTACCGCACCTTCTTCCGGAATGATTATTTACAAGAAAGACAGGAATGGATCAAAAAGAAAAGAAGGATCAAGCATAAACTCTTTTGATGGGGTAGTAGCTACCCTTCCAGATCTTTCATCCATGATTTCCAAGATGTATGTAAACGAAATAGAGATAAGTAAAGTAAAAACGGGACAGAAGGTTGATATTGTAGTGGATGCTTTTCCTAAAAAAGTATTTACCGGTGTAGTCTCTTACATCGCAAATGTTGGTGAACAGCTTCCAAATTCCGATGCAAAGATGTTTGAGGTCCAGGTCAAAGTTGATGGATCCGACCCGACACTCAGACCATCAATGACCACCGGGAACAAGATAATCATCAAAACCTTTAATGATGTCATTTACGTTCCTACCGAATGTGTGCAGGCAGGAATCGATAGTATTCCGTACGTATATCAGAAGAACAGGACTAAGCATATCGTTTTGCTCGGGGAATCAAACGACAAAAATGTGATCATAAAGCAGGGACTTGAGGCAGGTTCTACGGTTTATGCCGTTGCCCCTTCAAATGCAGAGAATTTCAGAGTAGTAGGGGCAGATCTGATACCAATAATAAAAGGGAAAAAATAGTATTGTTCAATTGATTCTCAATATAGTAATCGCCGGGCTAATGTTTCTGGGTCCAGGAGGAGATCAGGACTGGAAACTGAGAAAGGAAGAAAACGGGATTACTATATTTACCCGAAGTGTGCCAGGATCATCCTTTGATGAGTTTAAAGCAATCGTTGTAATTCCTGATGCCTCTTTAGATGAAGTCGTGGATATACTTCTGGATGTAAAAAACTATCCTGACCTGATTTATGATTGCGCTGAAGCAAGAATATTGTTTCAGAAAGGTAAATATTACGACATTCATTATTTCATTATAAGAGCTCCATGGCCGATAAAGGACAGGGATGCCATATACGAGTCTGTGACAACCTTCTCAAATAGCAGGAAACTTGCTCACATCTCATTATCTCCTATGGGGGGCTATATACCGGATAAAGAGAATTTGGTACGGATGTACAAAGGAGTTGGGTACTGGGAACTTGAAGAAGATGAAAAGAAGAGTGTCAGAATAACTTACCAGTTTCATGGTTTTCCGGGCGGAATTATCCCTGCGTGGCTCTCTAACAGTGTAATTGTATCAAATCCATACAGAACACTCCTAAACCTTAAAAACAGGGTTTCTAAAAGGCAGGAATAACAGCTTTATTTATGCAAAGGTTAAAAAGCATACAGAGTTGTAAAAATATCTTGATTTTGGTGTAAACACTATGTACCTTTGATGCTTCTCAGGTATGTATATTACGTCTGAGGATAAAGACCTGATGCTTTACATCCTGAGATTTTGATTTTTAATCAGGAATCAACTTTAGAAGAAGTATGAAAACGACAAAAATCTTGTTCATAATAGTATTGGCAGCAGTTTTATCTCTTGAAGGATGTAAAAAGGATAAGACAGTACCGCCAGATCCAAATACCGGAACAGTAAAAGCCTCCGAGCTGACGCAGAAAATAAACACTTTCATCAAGAATGTAATGACCGATGTTTATCTCTGGTATGACAAACTGCCAAGCCTCGACATTACAACAGAAACTGACTCTAAGGCGTATTTCAAAAAGCTACTTTACACTGATGATAAGTGGTCGGTGGTTACCGATGATATAACCGCACTTGAAAACAGTCTTGGGGGAGTTGAAAAATCATTTGGATATGCTCTGGCATTAGGCCGGTTTATTGATGGTTCAGGTGCTCCCACCGGCAATTATTTCGGTATAGTGGAATACGTTTACCCCAACACACCTGCATCAAATGCAGGTTTTAGCCGGGGCGATCTTATTATTAAGATCAACGGCGGAAATATTACACAGGATAAATTCGCAGATCTTTTTTCCGGCACTTCAATATCGATCACAAAAGGGATCCTGACCAATGGAAGTATTGCAGCGGGAGCGACAGTATCTCTGGTTTCTGAAGTACTTAAACTTGATCCGGTTCTCATCAATAAAATTATTGAAAGAGACGGTCATAAGATCGGTTATCTGATGTATCTCCAGTATATTACCAGCTATGACAGCACCAGTTTGAACAAGGCACTTCAAAATTTTAAGGATAACCAGATAACTGACCTGGTGCTTGACCTGAGGTATAATCCCGGGGGTCAGATAGGAGCCGCACAGTACCTGTGCAGCGCAATTGCACCATTGAGCGTCGTTAACAACAAGAGCCTCCTGGTAACTTATCAGTGGAACAATAAATACCAGGATTACTGGACTTCAAAAAACATTCAGGATCAGCTTAACGTCAAGTTCGACCCCTCAGTCCCCGTTAAACTTGGCTTGAGCAAAGTACATGTGCTGACTTTAAACGGTACTGCAAGCGCGTCTGAACTCACGATTTGCGGACTTCAGCCATATATGGATGTTGTTATTGTAGGTGACTCCACTTACGGGAAATATACGGCATCTACTGTTATAACACCGGCAGACTGGTTTACAAACCCGTCTGATTATACTGACTTTCCAAACTGGGGATTAATGCCTATCATTATCCGGTATGCCAATTCGCAGGGAGTTACCAATTTCAAGAATGGATTTGCACCAAATTTCCTTGTTGGTGATGCTTTGTTGCCCGCATATCCTCTTGGGGACCTCACTGAACCACTTCTGAAAAAAGCTGTTGAAAATATCACCGGGAATATTATTCCCAGCCCCAAAAAAGCTCAAATTCCATTTAAATTTGATGTGATTGAAAGAAGAACTTCAATGTTCGACTCAGCAAAAGCGGAATTTGTTCATTGAAATACCCCGGAATGCCAGGAGGATAGTGAAGTAAGAAATACTTGCACTCAGAACTTTTTGTATAATACTAACGTATCAAGTACAGTCTTTCCTGTCGACCATCTATAAAATAAGCGCCTGTTTTAGCAAAGATCATATCATCTTCAACTCCCAGGATAACACGTTGATTATTCCATTCCGGGATACTTGCTGAAACACTGAACTCCATTGAATATGACGTATTTGGATACAGAGGATGCTCACCTGTCCCTTTAAAGGACTCCTGTCTTTCTGTAAACCCTATCATCATTCCTGAACCATGCCCGTAATAATTTATAGGATGGCTATAGATCGACGGAACAAGGTTTTCCGATTTTCCTCTGTCAAGTGATGCTTTAAGGATTTCATTTCCTGTTTTTCCCTGCTTCATCTCTTCGAGGATTATATCCTGAAGTCTTTTCCCCTTTTCGAAGAGAGATTTGACTCCGGCCGGAGCATCCGTTTCTCCCACTTTAAGCACATACGCATTATGCTGCATATCGGTCGAAAGACCAAGGTAACTGATGCCGACATCGCAGTGAAGCATGTCGCCTCTTCTGATCACGTTGTCTTTTTCACCAAATTTTTTAATATTTTCCCCTGAACGAACAATATCTATCGATGGGAAAAACCAGTAGCCAAGTTTTAATCCGGTTATCCTGTCGCAGATCCAGTATTGCACATCTTCGGCAGTAGTAATATCGGGTATTATGACCGCATTACTGAAGAATTCTTTTATCAGATCATGTGCTATACCACAGGCATGCCTGTAAATGCTCTTTTCCCAGGGAGTCCTGGTCTCGTACCAGCCCAGGAGCACCTTTTTTGCTGATACAAGCCTCTCACGGTACTTTTGATCTATTGCATTAAAAAGTTTCTCATAATGCAGATGAGACAATCCGTTCGAATGGCTGAAATCGTCAAGTATTTCTGTATCATAATCAATAGCGATCTTTTGCGGATCAGCTGTTCTGATATAGTCTGCGACTGCCTGGAACTGGCCATCAGCTCCTTTCGACCTGTCTGTGAAAATGTTCTTGTACATATAACCGGAAGCAGCTGCCCCGTGCCACGTGGCGGAGAGTTTTTTAAAACCATCTCTGCTGTCATGAAAAATCAGGATCGACAGACGTCGGGCACCATCCCCCGGCCAGGTGTTAAGGGTCCGGTATACAGGGTCTTCGCTGTTTTCAAAACAGATGACGATCCACATATCGGTTTTTTCCCGGCGCATTATGCCCGGGAGAATGCTATCGATTTTCCACCCAAGGTTTTTGTTGTAAAGCTCAATCTGCGTTTTGAGTGGCAGAATGTTACTGATATCTCCGCTTGTTTGAGATTTGACTTCCGGAATTGTAAAAACCAGAATGCTTAATGCCAGGATTACCTTTTTCATCTCTTATAAATTGAATATCTTTTGTAGCAAAAATCATGTTTAAAGTTAAGATATTTTCGAAACTGTGATGAGGAACGTCACGGAGCATCTGACATAAAAAACATCAGAATCTCTTGACTTGTAGTCTTTGTTGGTGTAACTTAGTATCTTCTAACCGGGTACAGGTAATTTAGTTTATATACTAACCAAAACTTCATTCCAATGAAAGCTATCCGTTATTTTGCTGCTTGTTTGTTACTACTTACTGGGGTGTTGCATATCATACCCATTATCAAAACCCCCGCTGATACCAATGCTCTTCCAATGCTGTTTTTTGGAATTATCTACTTTGCTATTGGTGTACTCTTATTCATAAAGATGAAATACTCAGACATTTTAGGGGTCATTCTCCCTATAATTGGATTGGGTGTCGGTTTTTTTGTTGTTGGTATTAAAAACTGGACTGCAATGCTGACCTTCCTGTTTGCCATAGATGCAGTGGTTGTAATATGCTGTATACTCCTGATCATGAACAGGAAGAAAGCTTAATCCTTTGGTAGTCATTTAACCTCATACCCCCTGAGAAGTTTTTAATTATATCGATATTGGTACGATTGAATAATTAAATTTTTTAATATGAAAATATTTATAACCGGAGCTACGGGGTTTATAGGAACCCAGGTACTCAATCTTCTGACAAACACTAAACATGAACTTTTCTGTTTAGTGAGGAAATCAAGCCAGAAAAGGGATAAACTTAAGTCTATGGGAGTAAATGTCATTGAAGGAGATATTACAGACAAGGCATCTGTCCTTCGAGGTATGAAGGGCTGCGATTGGGTTTTACACATAGCGGCTCTCTACTCATTCTGGGAACCCGATAACAGCCGTTACAAGGCGATAAACGTCGATGGCACACGTAATGTCATGGAGTGCGCACTTGAAACAAATGTTTCTAAAGTTGTGCATGTCAGCACTGTAGTAACTTATGGTAAACCTGCTGTAGATTTTATTACAGAAGAGTGTCAGGGAAGTCCTGTGCAGCTCAGCCGTTATGCACAAACTAAATTCGAGGCAGATCAGATTGTCTGGGACCTTTACAAAAACAAAGGACTACCTGTAGTCGTCGTATACCCTTGTGCGGTAATAGGTGCTGGAGACCCCAAAGCTTCAGGACAATATGTATCCGGACTGGTTAAAAAAAGTTTACCGGCAACAGTCTTTAAAAACAGTACTATGACATGGGTACATGTTAAGGATGTAGCCCAGGCTATTATCAGGGCAGCTGAAAAGCCCGATAATATCGGGGAAAAGTATCTTATTGGAAAGCACCAGATACCGCTGAAAGAATTTAATAAAATGATAAGTGAGATATCAGGTGTTTCGTTGCCATTCATGCATATGCCTGATTTCCTTGCAATGTCTGGTGCATATATGCTTACAGGGCTCTCTACTCTGACTAAGCTGCCTCCACCCTGGGGAATGTCAGTGAATCAGATGAAGACGATGAAAGAAGGCTTTAAGGTGGATGGAGTTAAGGCTGAAAAGGAGCTCGGTATTACTTATACCCCTATAGATGTTGCACTTAAAGAGCTGATTGAAGAATTATGAATTGATTAATTCGGGTGAATGGATTTTTATTAAGTTTTTTTCTTCCCGGTTTGTTAAGTTATACTATTTTTGTGTAAAGTCCAATTTATGAATTGTATCATTTGTGGGGAAAGTATAAATTGTAAACCTCTTGAAGAATTTGTAAGAAGAAATTCTTCACTCAATTTAATTGGAACATTCTGTGATTCAGTATCAATCAGTAACCAGTTTTTAAAAAGTCAGGATATTGAACTAGTCATTTTTGACATTGATATTCCTGACATTGATGTTTTTAATCTGATAAGTACTATTAACAATAAATCCAATCTGATAATAGTATCATCCAGTGATCAGAATGCGCTAAAAGCATTTGAATTCAATGTTGTTGATTATCTGCTTAAACCTGTTAGCTATTCCAGATTCTGCAAAGCAGTTGATAAAACAATAAAATATTATTCGAGAAAAGAGGTCAGCAGTAGCGATGAGAATGAGATATACATTAAGAGAGGATCATTATTGGTAAAGCTGAAACTTGAAGATATAGTCTATATTGAAGCTCTTGAAAATTATGTTACCCTTCACACTAAAGCTGAAAAGTTCACTATTCATTTTACCATGAAGGCAATCACTAATTATTTACCTTCAGGGTTATATGCACGAGTACACAGATCATTTATTGTAAATAAGAGTATGATCCATGCCATAAATGAAAATTCACTGCACCTTCATATTGGAGATGATCTAAAGGAAATACCGATGGGGAAATCATACAAAGATTCCCTTATGAACAGCATAGACCAGATAACTAAATAGCAAATTGCAGGAGACTATTATTTTATTTTGTATACTCTGCTTTCTCAATAAATACCAACGTTTCTTTAATTACTTCACCCTCGTCACCTGTACCATAAAGTTTTATTCCAATACTTGGTATTGCATTTTGTTCAATATTTGATATAGGGAGAAAAGCATCTTTAATGTCTTCAAAATCATTCACTTCATCAAAGTCCTCAATAGGCAGATACAAATGTACAATTAAAGCATAATCAGGTTCTTTAATCTTGATCAATTCTTTAAGTACTTTTGTTATCCATAGGGTAGTAGAAGTATTATAATAATCGAGTGCGAACCTGAAATTTGTAATTGGATTTGCTTCCAAAACATATTTGCTCACCCAATTCAATATGGGTTCATATACTTTAGCTGCATTTTCGGGAATTGATTTACCTGATAATATTAAATTACCAGTCAAATTATTCAAATCAATATGCGGAGTTTTGGGAGTTCCTTCAATAATTAATTCATTAATCATGAGCGTCTCGAATGGATTTTATTTTTCCCCTTAATGATCGTCAAATAAACTAAATAAAACTAGGTATTAAAAATACAAATAAATGGGACTTCGTCAAAAAAGAAATATCAATCATCAAATAATTTGGCTGTTTATGTAAAAATACCTTATTTCAGTGATAATTATTAGAAATTAACCCAGAAAACAGGAAACCACCGGCTTGTGGTAATTGAGGCAATATAAGGGCGAATAGTGTTTAATTTGCTGAATGTTTACTAATAAAAGAAGGCGACACCCTTTTGTGAAAGTCAATGGTTGCAATTCAATCCTAAGATTGTCTACTGTCTGAAAATGTAACGGGTGTCGCCTGAGGATTCTTTAATATCTTAAATGTTAAACACTTTAAATACAACTACTGCAAATTTAGGCTAATTGATATTAATTTCATAATATTAATGTGAATTGCTTTTTATGTTGTTTGATTGAAATCATTATTTCAAACCAAGTTTCGTTTTGACCAAAGGCAACATGTCAGTGCTTTTTTTCTCATCGAAATAATATAACACTGCAGCATCGAATACAAAAGTAAATCCCTGCTCTTTACTTACATCTTTAATGGCCTTATCAACTTTTGTTATAATTGGTTGAATAAGCTCTGTATTTTTATCACTCAGCAGTTGCGATGCCTTGGCCTGAAAAAGTTGTAACCTTATATTTAAATCCTTCAATTCCTGATCTTTAGTTTTACGAACTACATCCGGAATATTTGTGATTTCTTTATTTAAGGCTGCAGTCTTATCATTAAGTTCTCCCTGCATTGTTCCAAGCTGAGTAACGAGTTCCATGCGAAATCTCTCAATTTTAACATTTGCTGAATCATAATCGGGAATTGCTTTAAATAGTTGATCTTTATTGATATATCCAAATTTAAAGTTCTGCGCTCCGGCGTATTCTCCTGCGACAGATAAGATTAAACAAAGCATCAAAATTCCGGGTAGTTTTTTCATATCAGAAGTTTTATTAATAAACAATTATGACAAAAGTAACTAATTAACTTAAGTTGCTTGTTTTAAAATTTATTATAATTTGGACTATGATAATCTCTTCACTTAAATATTTCTTAACCCATCCCCAACCCTTCCCTTAAGCATAAGGGAAGGGAGATCTAATTAATAATCATTGGTTTACACCCCTTCCCTTAACCTTAAGGGAAGGGGGATGGGTGGATGGGTTCTGAAGATATCTAAGGAGAATGCAATTTATTTGAACTAAAATATTAATTAGCAACTTGAGTTAATTAATTTTTACAATTTAGTTTTTGTAGAATCTAGCTGAATACTATCGATTATAACATATAATGACATCTCACAACCCCAAAATTCCTTATTTCATCTCAACCAGGTAACCGGATTACGTGTCCTGCAGTTATGGTTTGAAGATGCTTTTTAAGGATATATTATTTGTAACAGAATTGGAACAAATACTTAATTCTTTCGAAACTGATCTGTAATAAAGAAGAAGGATATTTGCACCATAGTTATTAAGCATGATTTAAAAACAGAAAACGATGAAAAAAACTATTCTGCTTCTTATCTTAATTTCAATTTCCCTTTACGGATATTCACAGAAACAGGTCATTGATTCACTAAAGGAAGCTTTGGAGACTCACCAGGGTAAACTTAATGCCCTTGATGAGAGGGTCCTGGTCAATGAAGGAGATCTGTCCAAACTAGCCAAGATCAAAGTTTCGGGTTATATCCAGTCACAGTGGGAAGCCTATGGAAAAGATCTCGAAAAGTCAAACGGTTATTCCAATACATTTTATATAAGGAGAGCAAGGATTAAGTTTACCTATGAAGCTCTTGATGGTGTGAAATTTGTTTTGCAGCCCGACTTCAGTACCGGTAACCTCTCGCTTAAAGACGCTTATGCAGTAGTTAATATCCCAAAACTGAAAGACTGGACATTATGGGCAGGCCAGATGAACAGGCCGGATTACGAAGTTGAATACTCTTCGAGCCAGAGAGAAGTGCTGGAACGTTCGAGAATGATCAGGGCAATTTACCCCGGGGAACGTGAAATTGGTGCAAAACTCGAATACATAGGATCAACAATTCCTTTGAAATTCCAGTTTATGGCAATGAACGGTAACTTTACCGGTGCGCAGGCAAAAGATGTCGATGATATGAAAGACTATATGGTACGTCTGGTCTATTCAATAAAGCTTCCGGGAGCAGGTCTTGGAATTGACTTTGGACCAAATGCATATTTTGGCTGGGCGAAACCAAAAACAACAAGCACGAGCAATTTATATAACTATTATTTACACACTGATGCAACCCTGGATAGTTTACAGGCTGGCAGCTACCTCAATAAGAAATGGTTTGGCGGTGAGATGCAGATATTTGCCGATATTCTGGGGGGAACGGCCCTGAAAGGAGAATTTATTTCAGGTGCCAATACTTTCCTGAGCACCACAGCAATTGCCAATAATGCACCGGTTTCAACAAAAATTGCGGGCGCCAGCGCAATAAAGAATTTCACAGGCTACTATATCTACTTTATTAAGAACATAGGGCCGAAGAATCAGCTGGTTGTAAAATATGATTATTATGATCCCAATAATAAATTATCCGGTGATCAGGTTACAAAGGCTGACCTTAATTATAAGACACTTACGCTTGCATGGCAATTCTATCTCAAAGACAATATCAGGATCTCCCTGAATTATGAAATGCCTAAAAATGAGACCAATACTGCAAATCCTGCAGATATCAAGGACAATACTTTCGGTATAAGAATCCAGGCAAAATTCTAATAACGAGATGGTTACAATTTTATGAGAAATTTATAAAAACTAAAATAAGATGAAAAACAAGAAAAAATTACTGGCAATCCTGATGGTTGCATTATCAACAACTATAGGATTTTCACAGGCAAAAATTACTGTAAAAGGTTCCGATACCATGGTAATTCTGGCACAGAAATGGGCAGAGACCTATATGAAGAAAAATTCTTCAGCAGTAATCCAGGTGACAGGTGGTGGATCGGGAGTAGGAATAACAGCCCTGATCAACGGAACAACAGATATCTGTAACGCAAGTCGTCCCATGAAAGCTACTGAAATTGAAAAACTTAAAGCAAGGTATAATACGCTTGGAGTTGAAATTCCATGTGCAAAAGATGGCGTTACAATTTTCCTGAACGAAGCCAATAAAGTAAATGAACTCACATTAAAGCAGATAAGCGATATTTACACCGGTAAAATTAGAAACTGGAAAGAGCTGGGTGGCAATGATGCTGATATACGACTTTATGGTCGTGAAAACAGTTCAGGAACTTATACATATCTGCATGATGAGGTTGTAAAAGCCGACTATTCTGCAAGTGTTCAGTCATTACCCGGAACTGCAGCGGTTGTGAATGCAGTTAAGAAAGATGTAAATGGCATAGGTTATGGCGGAGCGGCTTATGCAGTTGGTGTAAAATATGCAAAGGTCAAAAAGGATGCAAACAGCCAGGGTTATGTTCCATCTGCTGAAAACATTGGTAAAAGCCTCTATCCAATAACCAGGTACCTTTACATGTATATGAGAAACAGACCAACAGGGGAGACTAAGAAGTACGTCGACTGGATCTTAAGCCCTGAAGGACAAAGTGTTGTGGTAGAAGTGGGTTACTTTCCCTATAAGTAGAAGCAGGTTTTAGAGGTTTATAATTCGATTCGCATTATCCAAACTTGTCAGAAACTTTCCGACAAGTTTGGTTTTTATATAAATTTTAACTTGTAGTTTAACCGGGATATAGATTATGGAAAAAATTGAAAGGATGCAGCCTTCAGATACTGTGACTTTTGCTAAAAAGAAATTCCGTTTTTCTGACTGGTTTGCAGATAAATTCATAAGGTCGGTAGCTTTTTTGTCCATTGGTTTTGTTATTCTGATCTTTTTCTTCGTTTTCAGGGAGGCTTTTCCTGTTTTCAGAATGGATGTAAAAAAAACTGTGGATCAGGAAATACTTGTACAGGAACAATACGGCATCGATGAAAGCTCAAATCCTGCGGTTCCGAAAAAAGAAGCAGATCAGTCCCGCAAAGAACCTGTCTCTACCCCTTCATCCACTCTTCTTACGAAAGACTGGATGCCGGTATCCGATAATCCGAGATATGGATTGATCCCCCTTTTTCTGGGAACACTAAAAGTGACGATTATTGCCTTGTTGTTTGCAGCCCCGATAGCTATTATGGCTGCGATATATACAGCCATGTTTGCCAAACCACGATTAAGGGAGGTAATAAAACCCGTCATTGAACTGCTTGCCGGTTTCCCTTCAGTCGTAATAGGTTTTTTTGCGCTGATGGTAATGGCTACAATTCTCCAGAATATCTTTGGTTATGCTAGCAGGCTGAACAGTTTTGTCGGTGGAATTGCAATGGCCCTGGCTGCCATTCCCATTATTTATACACTTACTGAAGATGCACTTACTGCCATACCCAAAACATATATTGAAGCCAGCCTCGGGCTGGGGGCAAGCATAAGACAGACTGCATTTTTTGTAGTGCTACCGGCTGCAGTCCCGGGAATTTTTGCTGCAGTCATTCTAGGGATAGGGAGGATTTTCGGCGAGACAATGATAGCGCTTATGGCAACAGGAAATGCAGCGCTTGTAAATATGAACCCATTTGATTCGGTAAGAACACTTTCAGCTACAATAGGAGCTGAAATGGCAGAAGTAGTATTCGGAGATACGCATTACAGCGTTTTGTTCCTGATAGGTTCACTATTGTTCATATTTACATTTATTCTTAATGCTATAGCTGAATTTTATCTGAAAAGTTTGGTTATCAGGCAGTTTCAGTCAAAAAAATGATAGAGCGTTCTATTTGATTTTTCGAAAATATTTCAGACAGATGTATGATTTTCTTCAAAAATAAATTTTCATCCGGCGTCAGATCCCCGCTTCTCAGCAGAACTTCTGTCGATATGGTAGTCGAAAGCCTGACTGCCGCGTCTGTTCTTGTCATTGTATTTATTATAGTTTCGATCCTGGGTGTATTAATTTCCGGAGGCTGGCCCAATCTCAATCTTAAGTTTTTGACAGAGTTTCCTAAGGATGGTATGACAAAGGGCGGAATATTTCCTGCCATTGTCGGTACAGCAATTATGACTATAATAATGGCAATAGCAGCTGTTCCTCTGGGGGTCATAACTGCTATATACCTGGCGGAATATGCAAGTGAAAAATCGATAGTTGCCAAAACTATAAGATTTGCGGTAAAAACACTGGCCGTTGTTCCTTCTATTATTTTCGGACTTTTCGGTTTGGGTTTTTTTATTGGATTTATAGGCAAGAATATGGACAATGTGTTGAATGGTGGCCAGTTGAGATGGGGCCAGCCAAGTGTGCTATGGGCCAGTCTTACCATGGCATTGCTTACGTTGCCTGTCGTTATCGTTTCAGTGGAGGAAGCCATACGCACAATCCCTAAGGAGATGCGTGAAGCAAGCCTGGCTCTTGGGGCAACAAAATGGCAGACTATAAAAAAAGTGGTACTACCGGGTTCTGTTTCAGGAATTCTCACAGGAACTATTCTTGCAGTAAGCAGAGGGGCGGGAGAGGTAGCTCCGATACTTTTTACAGGGGCAGTCTATTTCATGTCCGATATACCTCATTCACTCTCCGACCAGTTTATGTCCCTGGGATACCATATATACATAATGTCGACACAATCAGCAAATGTCGATGCAACCTTGCCAATCCAGTTTGCAACAACACTTGTTCTGTTATTATTAACATTTTCATTGAACGCAGTCGCTGTCATTCTGCGTTACAGAATCAGAAAAAGAGCAAAATAATTATAATTTAAATGAACGATATTAAAGTAAAAGTAAATGATCTGACACTGCGTTATGGAACCAATACAGCGCTGAAGAAAGTCAACATTGAAATACCAGAAAGAATGGTCACAGCGTTTATCGGACCATCGGGTTGCGGTAAATCAACCTTCCTCAGAACGCTGAACAGGATGAACGATCTCATCGACAATGTTACAACTGAGGGTGAAGTAATAATAGACGGAGTAAATATATATGGTAAAGAAATAGATGTTGTAGAGCTGAGGAAAAAGGTGGGAATGATATTTCAGAAATCAAATCCGTTCGCCAAATCGGTTTACGAAAATATTGCATTCGGACCAAAAATAAACGGAATTACAAAAAAGAACAAGCTTGACGAAATTGTGGAGTTTTCCCTTCGTCAGGCGGCAATTTGGGATGAGGTAAAAGGAAGGCTCCATTATTCGGCATTAAGTCTTTCGGGTGGACAACAGCAGCGTATCTGTATTGCCAGAACGCTTGCGGTAAATCCTGAAATCATTCTGATGGATGAGCCGGCAAGTGCACTTGACCCTATCTCTACTGCAAAGATCGAAGAGCTGATTCATGAGTTAAAGGAACACTACACGATTATTATTGTCACGCACAATATGCAGCAGGCTGCCCGTACCAGCGATTATACTGCTTTCTTTTATCTGGGGGAGCTTGTTGAATTCAATAAGACAGAAATAATTTTCTCGAATCCCGGGAAAAAACAGACTGAAGATTATATTTCAGGGCGTTTTGGATAGAAGCTGATCAGCTTCTTTTGGGAAGGGTAAAAAGAAATTCTGTTCCACCTCCATTCCTGTTTCTAATACTGATCTCACCCTTATGGAGAATAATGGCATTCTTGACGATTGAAAGTCCAAGGCCGGTTCCACCGCTTTTTCTCGACCTGCCGGAATCTATCCTGTAAAACCTTTCAAATATCCTTGGCAGATGTTCTTCCGGTATACCGACGCCATTATCTGAAAATGAGAAATAATACATTTTTTCATCCTCATTATATAACTGAATCACGACCGTGGTATTATCACCTGAATAGTAAACTGCATTTTCTATCAGATTCTGAAATATAGAAAGGATCATCGATCTGTTCCCGTTTATAATAACGTTATCGAGATTTGATGTTTCGATCTTCATCTTCTTTGCATCAATTGCAGCTTTGAAATTTTCTTTCACTTCATTTACTATCTCGTTTATTTTTACAATATCAAAGGTGAATGATCCTGAAGTTTCCTCTATTTTATTAAGAAGGGCGATATCATTTATCAGATAGGTCAACCGGTCGCTCTGAGCAAGCGCCTTTTCGAGAAAATATTCCTGTTTCGGACGTTCAATCGAAGGATCTTTTAATAGAGTTTCAATATATCCTTTTATTGAAGATACAGGCGTTTTAAGTTCATGAGCAATATTGGAGGTCATCTGCTGTTTAATGAGCCTGTTCTTCTCAAGCTCCGTTTTATCGTTCAAAATGACCTCGAAACTTTTATCATTAAAAACAACGCACTGTACCTGGAAATACTTGCCATGCTTGCTGATCTGGTATTCCATTTTGGGCAGATCGGAAGAGTTAATTGTAACTGAGGCGTACTTGTTGATAAAATCCAATACAGGGTTAAACTCACAGATCTTGAAAAAATTGGAGGATGAGATTGTCAGGTCTCCTGAAATCATATTCATGTATTGAATGAAGTGGTTGTTGGTAAGAATTCTGGTCTTATTACCGGAAAAGAATGCCACACCTTCATTCAGGGCATTGAGGTGACTGAATAATTTCTCTTTCTCAGTAGCAAGGTCATTCTTGGTGGTCAGCAGGTTCTTATAGATCTCGAGAATCTCCTCTCCGATAATTCCCAGCTCATTCCTCGGAAATTTCTGATCGAAATCAAACGGCTCGTTATTACCGACCGTGATCGCAAAATCCTTAAGCTTTGTAATCGATTCTGAGAACTTATTTGTCACAAGTAGCAGAAGAGACCAGATTATTACGAATGAAAATATTATTACAAATAAAAAATAGAACTTTGCCTTAAGAAAATTCACAATTCTGATATCGTAAACAACTGCAGCCCTGATAAAATAATCGGAATAATATTTTGAATAGTAGTAGTATTCTTTCCCGGTTGACCCTGATTTTCGTATTGCAATTCCAAAATCAGAATATTCAGACTCCACTATCTCAGGCCTCGTTTTGTGATTTTCCATACTTTTCCAGTCGCTTACAAAACTGTCGTACAGGACTACTCCCTGTTTATTAACTAAAGTAATTCTCAGGTTGGGTTGAGGCATCAGCTTAACAATGGAATCAACCTTATGGAACTCTCCGTTTGAAATAATGCTGTTGATCTTCACATAGTTATTAATGATTTGTGTTATGTTATCGAGTTCGTCATTTAGGGTGGAAGTCCTGTATTTCTTCTCTCTCTGATAAAGAAAAGTTAGTATCAGAATAGTAAAAATGACAAATACCGACGAATAATATATGAATATCAGGTTCCTGAATTTTTTTCTTGCCAGCATTTTAAATGAAGATTGTATTTTCAGAATTCAAAATAGTAACCATAACCTGTTTTGTTTTTCAGACAATGACCGTTTGTACCTAGTTTTGAACGGAGTCTTGTCATATTTACATCGATGGTTCTTTCATTAACAATTACATCTTTCCCCCATACCAGATTCAGAAGGTCTTCTCTTGAGAAAACCTTTCCCTGGTTATCGAGCAGGATCTTCAGGATTTCGTATTCCTTTTTTGTGAGTTCTATCTGTTTATTGTTAATAATCAATCGTTTACGGACTGTGTCAAGTTCAATATCGCCGAATTTAATTACCGGTTCAGGTATCGCATTCTCAATGTGAGTCCTCTTCAACACAGCTTTTACTCTTGCTGTGAGTTCATTGACCGAGAATGGTTTTGAGATATAATCATCTGCACCAAGACTGAAGCCGGTAAGTAAATCGTTTTCAGTATCTTTTGCAGTAAGAAAAATTATAGGTACATCAATATCCATTTCCTTTCTGAGCTTGTCTGCAAATTTAAAACCCGACATAGGCCCCATCATTACATCCAGAAGTACAGGATCATATTCATCAAGGGGCTTTTTAAGCGCTTCTTCGGCTGAGTGAGCCACATCAGTATTATAACCCTCATTGCTAAGATTATACTGAAGAATTTCACATAAATCTTCCTCATCATCAACTATGAGAATATTTTTGCCTGTCATGTCCATTCAACAATATTTTTATGGAATTCCGATATCGCTTTTATCGGAATTGGCCTCGAAAGCGGAATGACGAATATCTGTCCCCTGCAAAGAATATATTGAAGCTTCAGCAATATTGGTAGCGTGATCGGCAACCCGTTCGAGATTTGTAATGATATTCTTAAGATCGACATAGCTTAACAACATCTCTTTTGTCTTGTTTCGAACTTTAGCATTTTTAATACTGTTCTGAAGCAGTTTTCTGTTCATTTCATCAACAATTTCATCATTCTTGATCGTCCAGACAGCATATTCAGTATCGTTATTAATGAATGAAAGCAGGGATTTCTCAACCATGCTTATTCCTGTAAGCAACATATTCACTAGAACCTCATTCATCTCTTTAAATTCAATAGAGTCTTTTATAGCTTCAATTGAATAGATAATGTTCATTATAAGATCGCCGATCCGCTCGAGATTGATTGTGATCCTGTAAATAGCCATAATTTTCCGGATATCAGAAGCAACAGGCTGATAGAGAATAATTGAATTGGTTATCTGATCACTTATCAGCACTTCAAATTTATCTATCTGTTCCTCATTTTTCCTTATATCTGATTTTATTTTTTCAAGATCCTGATTCACCGGATCGGCCATGAACTTTTCAAGAAATGACAATTGCGCCAGAACAAGATCTGACATCTGCTCAAAATTGGCGACAATCTCCTGTATTGATTGTTCTCTCTTTGTACTCATTCTATTTTTGTCTTTTTCTGTCTTAACAAAGCAATTTCATGAGAAAATATGCCAGGATATAACAACCCAAATATGTCAGAACATATCCTGAAACATATTCCTGCAAAGTTAATTACATTAGCATTAAGGTTACACGGTATTTGTTACTTTAATGTTACATTACTGTAAAAATTTTATTAGGTTCAGCTTATTATCAGCATGGAACCCTTCACCGGAATCCTTACCGGGAAAAGATACCTGGTTTATGATTTCAGGTGATCATTTATTTCTAAATTGCACTCTCTAATTCAATCCAGGTATGAAACTAAAAGCAATATTTTTGGGATTCTTGCTCGTTACCTCCTCAATTTCAAACCTTTTGTCTCAGACTTTCCCTCAGCCAAATGTCGGCCTTAAAAGTCACGAGACTCTGGAAATTGACAAGGTTGAAATTTCTGAGGGGAAAACAATTGTTTCATTTACTATTGAAAACCGGAGAGCTGACGGAAGTTTTTGTGCCGACAAAAATATCAGCGTAATAAACCCCGATGGAAGCAGAGTAAAGCTAATAAAGGCTGACGGCATACCTCAGTGCCCCGGATTATACAGATTTAAAAGCGTGGGAGAAAAACTTCACTTTTCCCTTGAGTTTCCAGCGTTAAAAGCAGGGGTAAAATGGATAGATATTGTTGAGGAATGTGCCAGCAATTGTTTCTGGTTTTATGGAGTTACACTAGATAGTGAACTTAATAAAAAACTTGATGAAGCATTCCTGATTGCAGGGAAAGACGATCCCGCAAAAACAGTCTTATTATTCAGGAGCATTTTGGAATCAGTTGATAGCCAAAATACCGGTATTGAGGGTTCTCTTTATGCAAATATAATTATAGCGGCAGTTGAAGCCGGAGATAATGTTGAGGCAGCAGTCTGGTATAAGCGTCTGATCTCATCAAAGGCTCCAAGAGTAAATGAGTATCTTAAACTGCTTAATGGGAGGGGGATAAAGTATTGATCCGAATCCCAAACACCTTTTACTCCATAAAGACTAACAGGAATGTACTCAAAGTGAGAATTCTCTGTCTGCATTACTTGTTACATTTGGGATGTTGAAAAATTTGATAAACGTTATAGCTTTAAACTCTTGAAACGTTTCAGTTATGTTTCAGTTGCAGCACAAATAAAAAAGCGCATTCGTCATAATAAACTGTTTGCGCTTTCTTATCTGTAGCCCTACCAGGAATCGAACCTGAATCTAAGGTTTAGGAAACCTCCATTCTATCCATTGAACTATAGGGCCGGATCGAACCGCAAAAATAGGGCTTTTTTTTGTCAAAGCAAACTGTTGATGAACTTGAATGGGAGAGGGAGAGAATGGAAGAAGGGAAAACACCCCCCTGCCCCCGTAACCGTCAACCTAAGGATTAGGGATCTGGGAACCAGGAAGGGATTTTAGCCAGAAACTAAATATAAAAATCTGAATTTAAATACGTTACATTTCCCCTCCCTTTTCATCAAGGAGGGGTGGCCGCAACAGACAAAGGATTAATTTGAGGCAAAAACTTCATTGCGGCCGGGGTGGTTGATTCAGTAAGATAACAAAAGTCAAGATTGTTACCTCGAATACTATAATGACTTGTTAATTTTTTTCCTTTGATTTTTTGATTTTAACAACTTAAATTTATCCTAACTTAGCTGAACTGGACCTGTTCCTGGGAGTTAAACTGAAAGACTTAAGGACCTTTCATAAAGTGTTTTAGTTTTTCATAGAAATAAAGGTAATAAGAAAGGAATCAACCACCCCGGCCGGGGAGAAAGATTGTGCAACTAACTGAGATTCAACAGCCCCGGCCACCCCTCCTTGAAAAGGAGGGGAAACTTCCGACACTGAAATTCATTCAAGGATGTGTATAAAATTTAGCTTCAAAAGGAGAGCCTGCCCTGCGGAGCGGCAGGAAATGTCATGTGTCCGATTCCTTAGGTTGACGGCTATGCCCTCTGCCCCCTCAAGCCTGCCTGCCAGTAGGCAGGGGGGGAATTTGCTTACTGCACCGTGCATCGTGAGTCTTGTGTCGCAATTCCATTTTGATAACTCATATATCTTTCATACTTTCATGTTCTCAAAAACCCTTATCATGAACTACATCGATATCCTCATCCTAATCGCCATTGTTCTCGGTATGATCGGTGGATTTATCAACGGCTTTGTGAAAGAATTCGCTTCACTGGCTGCTTTGATCCTGGGCATCTGGGGCGCTATCAGGTTCTCGAGCTTTACGGCTGCTAAACTTTATGACTATTTTGATATGACAGGAAAATATGTCGGTATAATTTCTTTCGTCGTGACTTTCTTAATAATCGTTGTTGTCATTCATTTCATTGGCATACTTGTTGATAAACTTGTTAGCGCTATTGCCCTGGGCTTTGTCAACCGGTTGGTTGGAATAGCTTTCGGTTTCTTCAAGTCAGTTCTCATCCTGAGCGTCGTTTTTGTGGTTCTGAATGCAATAGATTCGCACAGGCCATTCCTGCCGAAGCAAAAAATCGAACAATCAATGCTCTATAATCCGATTTCCGATATTGCCCCGGCCCTCTTCCCAATAATTGGCGAAGGTGGCGTTTACCAGGGCTTCGACAGGTTTAAAAAGAAACCGCAGGACGTTATAATATAAGACAAAAGTAAAAAGGCGGAAGGCAAAAGGAACGATTTTAAACTTACTTCAGGCAACAGCCATCAGCTAACAACCCGAGACGCAGAACATGAGTTATTTGTTATATTTGCGCTTCTGATAATGTGATATATGAATTTTGTTGACGAACTGAGATGGAGGGGTATGATCCACGACATCATGCCCGGAACAGAAGAATTGCTGGAAAAGGAATTCACATCAGCATACGTTGGAATTGATCCGACAGCCGATTCATTGCATATAGGCCATCTTGTCGGGGTAATGATGCTTAAACATTTCCAGATTTCGGGTAACAGACCGATAGCGCTGATCGGAGGCGCTACCGGAATGATCGGAGATCCTTCCGGCAAATCAGAGGAGAGAAACCTGCTTGACGAAGCTACACTAAGGAAAAATCAGGAAGCAATTAAAAATCAGCTTTCTAAATTCCTTGATTTCAATACTGAAAAGCCAAATAAGGCAGTCCTGGTTAATAACTACGACTGGATGAGGGAATATTCATTTCTCGGATTTATAAGGGAAATAGGGAAACATATTTCCGTAAACTACATGATGTCGAAAGATTCTGTTAAAAAGAGAATCAGTTCAGAGGCCAAGGAAGGAATGTCTTTTACAGAGTTTTCCTACCAGCTGGTGCAGGGGACAGACTTTCTTTTCCTTTATAATAACTATAACTGCAAACTGCAAATGGGTGGTTCTGACCAGTGGGGAAATATTGTTACCGGAACCGAACTGATTAGACGTAAATCCGGCGGTGTAGCATTTGCTCTTACGTGTCCCCTTATCACTAAAGCTGACGGATCAAAATTTGGCAAAACAGAAACAGGGAATGTATGGCTCGATCCTGAGAAAACAACCCCTTACCAGTTTTACCAGTTCTGGCTCAACGTTTCCGATAAGGATGCCTCAAAATATATTAAAATTTTTACTGTCCTGGATCGCAATACAATAGATGAACTTACCTCAAGGCATAATGAAAATCCGGAAGAAAGGATCCTCCAGAAGCGCCTGGCAGAAGAGGTAACGGTAATGGTTCATTCCCGCGAAGATTATGAAGGGGCGGTTGAAGCTTCCCAGATTCTTTTCGGAAAAGGAACGACCGATTCACTCAGGAAGATGACAGAAATAACTTTCCTTTCTGTTTTTGAAGGAGTTCCTGTGTTTGATCTAAAGAAAGAGATCATAGTTTCTGGTGTGTCCGTTGCAGACTTATGTGCCCTTCATACAAAAGTCTTTCCCTCCAAAGGTGAATTGAGAAGACTCGTTCAGGGAGGTGGACTAAGTATCAATAAAGAGAAGATTGACAATCCCGAGAAAATTATCGGAGCTGATCTGTTGCTGAATGGCAAATATCTTCTGATTCAAAAAGGAAAGAAAAACTATTCGCTGATACGAGTGGCGTAAAAAATAGCAGGACTATGAAATCCAAAGGAACAGTTCACTTTAAACCTGATTCGGTCGACGTGATAAATCTGTTTATCAGATACTGGAAAGCTCTGCTGATTGCAGGAGTTGCAGCTGTAATTATTTCTGCTTCATTTTCACTTGTAATCAAGCCCTTGTTCAAATCTACAGTGGTCCTTTATCCAACTACAAATGTCGTCGAGTCTCAGTCTCTTTTCGGTAGCCCCAATACAGTCACGGAATTATTTGGTAACGAAACAGCGACTGAAAAGGTTCTTCAGATTTTAAGATCGGACAATATTAAAAACTACCTGATCAAAAAGTACGATCTTATGACACATTATGAGATTAGTCCAAATGCTAGATACAAGTATACTTTGCTGAACCATAGGATGAACAAATATATCATTTCAAGAAAAACACAATATAACTCCATTGAAATAAGCGTTCTTGATTCTGACCCCGTAATTGCCTCAACAATGGCCAATGACATTGCGAGGCAGATTGATTCTGTATTCAACCAGATTGTAAAGGAGGCAGGAAGAAAATCTTTTAATGCAATATATAATAGTTACAACGACCAGTTCAGACGAGTTAAATCCCTTGAAGATTCACTTCATCTGATAAGTCCCGCAGATGCTGTATCTGTTTACCCCGGCAATCTCAAAGCCGGCAGGTCAAACAGCTTATGGGGAACAGCAGCCACCACCTATTCCGCTGAATTTCTCAGGCTGATCAATATGTTTGAATCGGAGAATGAGAATCTGTCTGCAATAAGAAGCAGACTGACAGAGGCAAAGATGCTGGCGGAGCAGGATCTCCCATACACGCATATTATTAATGAAGCAAGGGTTTCCGAAAAAAAGGCACAACCCAAAAGATCCCTGATTGTTTTTGCTTCCACTCTTTCAACACTCCTGCTTATGATATTCATTCTTGGTCTGGCTGACTCAGTGAAGAGAGATGATCAATAGATCAAAATATTTGATCACAATCAAAGATAAGAGAAGCATAATTTGGGCTTTTGCACTGAGTCTCTTTTTTCTTGTCAGCTCGTTGCTCACAATAGGGTCAGGAGGCGCAATTCTGTGGTTAATTCCCCCGGTATTTCTTTTAACTTTGTTGGCATTTATTGCTATCGATAAGTTCCTTTTTCTTCTTGTTTTTCTGGTACCTGTTTCAGTTCAACTGATATTTATTATTCCTGATACACAAGTCGATGTTTTCCTGCCCACAGAATTGATGCTTGCTGCAATACTTGTGTTGATGATCTTTAAAGTATTCATTTCAAAAGAGATAAACAGAAAGATTTTTATACATCCCGTTTCAATAGTCTCATTTTGCATGTTAGGATGGTGTTTTATTACTTCATTATCAGGCACATTGCCTCTTATTTCGATAAAATATTTTATTACAAGACTCTGGTTCTTTGCCGGTTTTTATCTTCTGGCAACAGTGGTTTTTGGGAAGCCGGAAAAAATAAGGAAATACTTTTTTGCATATATAGCAGGTATGATACCTGTAATTATTTATTACTTAACAAGAATGTGGCAGGTCGGGATCTTTAATCAAAAAGCTGCATATCAGGCAATCCGTCCATTTTTCAATGACCATACATCGTTTGGTGCGGCTCTTGCATTTTGTATCCCGGTTTTATTTTATTTATTGATAAGCAAAGAAACTTCAAACAGAATCAGAACGGGTTTAATCTTCCTTTTATTTATTTTTTCAGTAGCATTTCTTTTTTCCTATAGCCGTGCCGCCTGGTTAAGCCTGGTGGCTGCCGCACTGGTTGCCTCGTTTCTGATGATGCGTATATCGTGGAAAGTTTATATTCCTTTGCTGATAGGCGGGGCAATAATTGTTTACCTGTCATGGTCTGATCTGACATCCCTTGTAAATAAGAACAGGCAGGATTCTTCAGATAATCTGAAATACCACCTTCAGTCAATTGCAAATATAAGATCAGATGCTTCAAATATGGAAAGGGTAAACAGGTGGAAAGCAGCACTGAGGATGTTCAGGGAAAGACCGTTTTTGGGATGGGGTCCTGCTACTTATCAGTTTAAGTATGCCCCGTTTCAGATGGCTGAAGAAAAGACCATAATCAGTACAAACTATGGTGAAGGAGGAAATGCGCATAGTGAGTATCTTGGCTCGCTTGTTGATTCAGGAGCACCAGGACTTATATTATACCTCCTGCTACTGTTTATCTCGATAAGGAAAGGAATCATTATCTGGAAAACCCATCATGAAAGGCAAATCAGGAATATGGCTCTTATGCTTGTTGCCGGTCTGGTGACATATACTGTGCACGGTGCATTAAATAACTTTCTTGATACAGACAAAATATCTGCACTTTTCTGGGGAATGATTGCAGCAATTGTTGCGATTGATATCGGATATAAAAATGGACAGCAGGAGAAGGTTGATTCCGAAAACAGAAGATTATCTCAGGTCGGCGGCAATAATTGAAATATCATCAAACTGACCCGGATTATTATCAGGAATACCAAGCTCGTCAAACATTTCCTTAATGTTGTTTTTCACAGGCCTGGAATTTGATATATGTTTTATAATTGATCTGGTGCCAAGATCTTTCCCGTCTTCATCCTTAAGTTCTGAAAGGCCGTCGGTATAACAGACTATTTTAGCATAATTCCTGATTGCAATTTCTCTCTTTTCGAAGTGCGGTATGTCATCAAGCATTCCTATACCCACACAGGAAGCGCCCAGGTGTTGTATCTCACCTGTAGCTGTATCATAAAGAACAGGCGGATTATGTGCGGCATTGACATATTCAAGGGTGCTGGTATCCTTATTATACCTGGTAACAAAAAAGGTAATGAATTTCTCCCCGCCTGCATTTGAAATTATGATTGAATTAAGTTTTTTGACAAGAGCAACAAGAGGAATATCATGGGTGAAAAGAGCTCTGAAGCTTGCCTGAAAATTTGACATTAGGATTGCAGCTGAAATTCCTTTCCCGGATACATCGGCAATGCAGAAACCTGTGATCTTTTCATTAAGTCTGATACAGTCATAATAATCGCCGCCTACCTCCGAATGAGGATAATAAAATCCGTTCACAATTATTTTACCTTCATCGGGCATTTGGTGTTCCCTGGGAATCAGTGCCGTCTGCATCCTCGCTGCAAGTTCCATCTCCTTCTTCATTGCCTCCTGCCGGAGACTTTCATTAAACAGTCTTATGTTCTCAATTGCAACAAGAATAATGCTTGAAATGGTTTGAATAAAATTAAGGTGTTTCAGGACCGGACTCATTCCTTCTTCTTCCTCGTCGATATCACCGATAAATACAAATGCAAGCGGGATAAGATTGTTATAAACCGGAACTATTATATCAACACCTTCAAACCCAAGTTCCTTATCTACTATAGCAATTTCCCTGAATCCAAGAAGCATCGTTTCGACATCGATAGTTTTTTCGATATGTTGTGGAAAACCTGCGTTAAGGATGCATTCCCATTTGTAGCCATGTTTAAAGATAAGGATCTTGCCTATACCCAGATTGTTTCTAAGGATGGATTCGTATTTTGACAAGAGATCTTCAGTAGGCAGATTTGCATTAATCGATAGGGTAATATCAAGTAATGCATCAAGCTTAAACTTTGAGATCCCAAGCCTGTCTTTTGAAGATCTTATCAGTGCCATTATCTGGTTTACGATTTCACTCGTTCAACGTATGAGCTGTCTCTGGTGTCGACTTTTATTTTATCACCGGCGTTTACAAAAAGTGGAACCATTACAGTTGCCCCAGTCTCAATTTTAGCCGGTTTCAGTGTATTTGTGGCAGTATCGCCTTTCATTCCCGGTTCGGAGTATGTAACCTCCATAATAACAAATGGGGGCAGATCTACCGAAAGAATATTCTCAGTATCGGCATGAACAACTATTTCAACATTCTGTCCATCCTTTAAAAACTGATGATTCTCAATCATATTTGCAGGAACAGTTATCTGTTCGTATGTTTCCAGATGCATGAAATAGAAACCCATGTCATCCTTATACAGGTATTGATATGGCCGTCTTTCGACCCTTGCAATATTCACCTTAACACCCGATGAAAATGTGTTCTCGATTACCCTTCCGTTTTTAAGACTCTTAAGTTTTGTTCTGACAAAAGCCGGTCCTTTCCCGGGTTTAACATGTTGAAACTGTACAATCACATAAAGATCATTATTAAATTCAATGACCAGTCCATTTTTGAAATCCTGAGTTGTTGCCATCCGTTTATTTCTCTAATTAATTACTCCTTTTTCCTCTAATATCTAGTGGCACTGAAAGACCTTCATATGCGCTAAGGTCAACAGTAAATGATCCTACAAATATATCAAATCGTACTTTAACAGGTAAATAATTCTGATCGGCTGAAAACCAGAATGTAGCACCATTCTCATCTTTGAACAATCTTCCTGATTCGGTAACGGGATTAAATTTATAGCATCTTATTTTCCCGACCTTTGTTCTGACTTCGTCCATCTCAACAAATCTCAACCTTATCGGATACAATTCATCAGTAAACCAGGTCATGATAGTTATCATTTCACCTTTTTGCAGCACAGGCTTTTTTGTCATTATGCTTTTACGGAAAAAATAGAAGCACGACAGGATATCATGTATGTTTTGTTCAGTAATATGTTTTCCGGTAAGATCACTGGTCAATATTGCAGAGTCTTTCCTGGTTTTATGGTCAAACAGTACAACGTTATACCTGTGATATCTCCCTTCTGACACATTTCTAATCGATTTAAAGGGCAATTGTGTCTTTGGATCGATGTAACTCTCGTAAATATCTTTGACCTTAAAAATTGCATCAGCAAGCCCTGTAGTATAAGCTATAAATTCCGAATGGAGAACCTCTTTGCCTTCAATTGTATCTTTATTCAATTCAAGTTTGGCAATTCCGCTGTTGATCAAACCATAATGAATCAGGTATTCAACTTTTTCTCCGGGCTGATAAGGGGGATTCTGCCCATTCATTGAAGAATTCGGGATAAGAATAATAAATAATATCAGAAAAAGCATTTTCATTTTTCGCCAGACCAGAAAAGGATTAATAATAACGAATCATGGTGCGAGAATATTTTTTCTCTGTATTGTTCCAATAAAGTCTTTGAGATAAAAGGGTTCAAAGTAAGCTACATCCTCAAAATGGCCTGCATTATATTCTTCACAGACAGGTTTCTGCATAAAGGCAGCAGAGATCAGAAATTCGCTATCAAAAACAGAATTTTTATGACCTGTAATATCGATGCATTTTTTTGAACCCTCTCCAAAGAATACTATTTTGACAGCTTCAGAGATGTCAGAAAATGATTTTTCATTAATGATTTCAGCTGAGACACCTTTTTTCACTTCTCCCTTTGCATCAAAAACAGAAAAATACACCTCCATCCTTTTGGCGTCAATCATCGGGCAAAAGAGCGAGTATTCGTCAGTCCCGTACTTTTCATTCGCATTGTCTATTACTCCGTAAAACATCGATCGGGTAGTTTCAATTCCTATTAATGGAATTGATGCCCCATAAGCAATTCCTTTGGCAACAGACACCCCTATTCTGAGGCCGGTATACGACCCGGGGCCTTTGCTTACAGCAACAGCCTCAAGTTCCTCAGGCCGGATTTCAGCCTCACTAAGTAACTCCTCAATAAAAAGGGTAAGTTGGGCAGCATGTGATTTATCTGCATAGCTTTCCCTGACTGAAATTACACCTGTCCTGTCCAACAAAGCAACAGAGCAAACCGGTGTTGCTGTTTCAAGGCAGAGAATCATATGAAGAGAGGATGATAAACATACTATTTAACTTTAAAGAGTTCCTCTTTTTTCACTATCTGAACAAGAGTGCTGTCAGATAATTTCTTACTGATAGCACTGAATGGAGCGGTGATCACCTGATCCCCCTCCTTAGCCCCGGAGAGGATCTCAATATAATTGTTATCCTGAATTCCTGTCTTGACATCTTTTGCAAAGGCATGAGTTCCGTCGGTAATAAATAAAAGGGTTCTTATGTTTTCAGCAGAAGGAGTTACCTGAATTTTTGTAGTGTCAGTACGTGTTGTCACCGACTGAATCGGTACAGAAAGGACACTCTTTCTTGTTTCAGTCTGAATGTCAACAGAAGCTGACATACCGGGTCTTAAGGGATTCATTTCACCTATTTTAAGAAGATTCGCATATGATGAAGCCAGTACAAGGATTTTTACATCAAAATTGGTAACCTGGTCAGCTGAAACACCGGTTGTTTTAGCAGAGTTTGCTATTTCAGAAACAGTCCCTTTAAATTTATGATCAAGATAAGCATCCACAGATATAATTGCGGAATCTCCCAAATTGACCCGGGTAATATCATTCTCATTCACCTGTACCTGAGCCTCCATGCGCGATAAATCTGCAACACGCATCATTTCAGTACCTGTCATCATGCTCGTTCCAACCACTCTTTCGCCAAGCTCAACAAGCAGCATCGAAACAGTTCCTGTCATGGGGGCATAAATGGAAGTCTTCAGAAGATTTTCGTTGGCTTCCTTAAGGGATGCTTCAGCACTTATTACTGAATATTTTGCAGCATCAACCTCCGATTTAGCAACAGTATACTGAGCTTCAGCCTGTTCAAATTCAGATTTGGAAACTGTTTGTTCGTCGAAGAGCTGTTTACTTCGTTTGTAAGATAGCTCTGCCTGAACAAACTGTGCTTCTGATTGAGCCAGACGGGCTTTGGCCGAGCTAATTGCTGCCAACGACCTGTCTCTTTGTGAGATATATATGTCGGGTTTAATTCTGCAAAGAAGCTGCCCTTTCACTACATTTTCTCCTTCTTTTATGTTCAGCTCAACAATTTCCCCGGCTACATCGGGAGAAATCTTAACCTCTTTTTCCGGCTGAATCTTACCATTTGCAGTAATTGTTTCCGTAATCGACCGCATTTCTGCTTTTTCGACCGCAACCTTAATTGTAACAGCTTTACCGAACCAACCCTGTTTCTTTCCTATTATTGCAAAAATTATAAGGACCAGTACAATCGGAAGCAGAATCTTAAGTATCTTATTGTTTTTCATAATATTAATTTATTGAATTTGTTATTTTGGCAGGTTTAAGGGGATTCCTTTATAAAAATCAAGAACTTTTGTTTTGAAAATATATTCATATTTTGACTGGGCCAGATCAGACTGAGCTTTAAGAAGCTGGGTTTTTGCAGCATTGTAATCAACCGGTGTAACCAGTCCGACATTAAATTTCTGTTCGGTATATCTGAACGATTCTTCTGCAGAGGAGACAGCCTTAATACTTGCAGCATGCTTTTTGAGTGCGGCAACAGCATCGGAATATGCCTGCTGGATATTTTTATAAAGCTGTTTCTTTGTTCCTTCAAGAGTATACCGGCTATTCTGTATGCTTAGCCTGGAGTTGGATATATTTTTATTTACCTGCCAGCCGTTAAGGATCGGGATGTTCAGAGTGAAGCCTATACCCCAGCTTATGTTATCATTTACCTGGTCGGCAAAAGAGTAATTCCCGTATGTAGGTTGGAAGGTAACCGGATCAAGTCCCAGGACCTTTTTACGAATATCGGAATAACCGGTGCTGAATGAAGTGTTCAGTGTAAGCCGTGGACTTCTTCCCCCCTGTGCAATTTTCAGGGCGATTTCACTTGCACTGAGATTAAGCTCAGAACTTTTTACATCCGGCCTTTTCCCGAGAGCCAGATTATATATTTCGAATATATTTCCTGAAACAAGCGAAGAAGTATCAATGCTGATTGCAGGGACAATTACCTCAAAACCAGACGGAGTCTGAAGTTCAAGTAATTGAGTGAGATTCAGATAAGAAATATCAAGCTGGTTTTTCAGAGTGATTAGCTGTAATTCTTCCTGTGCTGCCTGAGATTGTATCTGAAGAAGATTCCCCCGGGCAACACTTCCGGCATCCACCAGTCTCTTTGTCTTTTCTATCTGTTGCAATGTTATCTGAAGCTGATTTCCGTTAGCGGTAACAAGCTCTTTGTTCAGAAGTATCTGAAGATAATCAAGGGCAACAGTCATTGCAATATTATCTTTAATGTTCTGAAGATCCTCTTCACTTGCCAGCACCAGGTACTGATTCTGTTTAATTGAATTATAGTTCTGCAATCCACTAAACAGGTTAAGACTACTTCCGGCATAAAAATTATTCGACTGAACAGTCTGGTGATTGGTATACTGATAAGTCGTCTGATCGAGTGCACGACCGAAAGAATAGTTATGCGACGCAGAACCATTGAGTGTAGGTAAAAGCTTGAACTTTGCAAGATCAAGTGAGTTTTTCTGGTAAATAGTCTGAACTACCTGCTGCTTTATCTGAATGTTGTTATCTATTGCATAGCTAACACACTCAGCAAGAGACCAGACTTTCTGCTGCGACAGAAGAGTACCCTCTGAACAGAGCAGTAGTGAGAATATAAGAACAAAAATGCTTTTCATAATTTCATTATAGGAATCTGTTAAAAATTTGGCTACGAAGATAATTAATATCTTAAAGAGAAAGAAAGATTTATGTCATGAGCAAAATAATTAATGAAATGAATCCCGAAAATGATTTTACTTATCTTTACATGTTAATAGAAGTTTAACCGATTAATAAATATTCAAATGAGTAATAAAGGTCTGAGTCTTGAGCCAGGTGTAATTTACGGGAATGATGTAAAAGCACTGTTTGATTATGCAAACAAAAATGATTTTGCCATTCCGGCAGTAAACGTTGTGGGGACAAATAGTGTGAATGCGGTACTTGAGACCGCGAGAGCAGTAAACTCTCCGGTAATCATTCAGTTTTCAAATGGAGGAGCGCATTTTTTTGGCGGCCAGGGATTGCCGAAGGAAAACCATGTTGGTGCTATTGCGGGTGCAATTTCCGGGGCGCTGCACGTCCATAATGTTGCAGACTATTATGGTATTCCCGTAATATTGCACACTGACCATGCTGCCAGAAAGCTGTTACCATGGATCGATGCATTGCTTGACGCCGGGGAAGAGTTTTATGAAACCAATGAAAAGCCGTTGTACAGTTCTCATATGCTCGATCTTTCCGAAGAACCTCTGAAGGAAAACATTGCAACCTGCACAAAATATCTTGAGCGCATGAGCAAGATCGGAATGACACTTGAGATAGAACTTGGAGTAACCGGTGGTGAAGAAGATGGTGTTGACCATTCCGGGATATCAAGCTCCAGGCTATATACCCAGCCGGAGGATGTGGCATATGCTTATAGCGAACTTATAAAAGTCAGTGACAAATTTACAATCGCAGCATCATTCGGGAATGTTCATGGTGTATATGCTCCAGGCAATGTAGAGCTTAAACCGATAATACTTAAAAACTCACAGGACTATATTCAGAAGAAGTATAAGACAGGGTCCAACCCGGTCAATTTCGTATTCCATGGTGGATCAGGATCTGAAAAACATCTTATAACCGAGGCCATAAAATACGGTGCTGTCAAGATGAACCTTGATACTGACATGCAATGGGCTTTCTGGTCGGGAATAAACAAGTATTCACAGGAAAAGCATGGCTATCTCCAGAGTCAGATCGGAAATCCTGAGGGCAATGAGAAACCAAACAAAAAATATTATGACCCGAGAGTATGGCTCAGAAAAGGAGAGGAGACATTTATTGCCAGACTTAAGGAGGCTTTTACTGATTTGAATGCGAATAACAGGAACAGCTAACCTCCGCACACCGCATGCCGCTTACCGCATGTCGGATGATTAAAAGTTGTAAAGACTCTAATATGCAGCCAGTCAGTTATTTACTAACTGGCTGCTTCATTTCTGTTAAAAACTATTTATTTCCGGCGTCTTCCTGATGCGCTGTTTTTCTAATTTAGCTGTCAGATCGGAAAACCAAGACAGGTGAGGCGTGTAATAAATAAAGAAGAGAGACAGAGAAGGAGTAACAGACTTTCGCTGATGCTCAATAACAGGGAGATGCGTGCCTTAGGTATTTACTGTAACCGGTTCCGGGTAAAGAACAAGTCTGAATTCCTCAGAGAGACTGTTATGAAAGCAATCCTAAAACGCTTTGAAGATGAGCACCCTACACTTTGGGAAGGGTGTGAACCAGACCTATTTAACCAGAATGTAACGAAATAAGATTTGGAGAATGACTCCATTTTTATAATTTTACCGACTGGGGTTGAATAATTTAGGCTGATCTGACGAAAGCGAATTTAGCTGGTATTGTTTAATACTGAATGGTTGCGGATAGGATTTCTGATCGATGAGTATTAATAACCTTGCAATAGAACCTACAAAGAAAACACCATGGATCGTACTTGAGCCGGGGAAGGTTCTGATATTTGGACGTTCAATACTTGAAAATCCTGCAGAATTCTACCGGCCCATTTATGACTGGGTATCGAACTACATTTCGGAAAACAATACAATGACAAATATTCAGCTTGGGTTTGAATTCATAAATACAACTTCTATAAAATGGGTTTATGCTATTCTTAAGGAGCTGTCAAGAATGCCGGATATGTCAGCAAGAGCAAAAATATCCTGGTTCTATGAAGAGGGAGATGAGGATATGTGTGACCTGGGTTTTATACTAAGATCACTTGTTAATTGCCCCTTCACGATAACGGAAGTTGAAGATCTCTATAAACAGAAGCTGGTTTGACGGTACGACGGTTTCCCTTTTCTCCCCCTCTCACTGTCTCTTCACATTCCCGTCCTAAACCAAACTTTCCCAATCCTTTACCCTGGTTCCAAAGGCGACAAAAGGCGCCTGAAAATAGTTTTTCTTATTGTAAACGGGAGGTTTCCTGGTTTTGGTTTCGATTATTTTGCCTCCCGATTCTTCTATTATCAGATGTCCTGCAGCAATATCCCATTCGTGGATGGGGCTGAACTTTGGATAGACATCGGATATTCCCTCAGCAATTTTGCAGAACTTTATCGCGCTGCCATGAATTGATATAACACTTTCATGATTTTTATTGAAATTACGGATCCATGCGTCTTCCTTTTTTGTATAGTTATGCCTGCTTATATTTATCCGATATGCTCCTGATGGAGTAAGAAAAGGAAGCTTTATCTTTTTACCTTCCGACAACTTAAATGCTCCTTCGTTTTTGAAAGCTATCCAGGTCTCAGATTGCACAGGGGCATGTATGAATCCTGCAGCAGGGTGGTTATTGAGTATAAGGGCGAGAGATATACAGAACTCATCATTCCTGGCAATGAATTCTTTTGTGCCATCGAGCGGGTCAAGGATCCAAAGCGGATTCCAATGTGACCGGATCCTGAAATCAATTTCTTTTGTTTCCTCGCTGAATACGGGTATACCTGGCGTTATTTGAGATAGTCCGGATTTTATGATTTCATCAGCCGCCATATCTGCAAGGGTAACGGGGCTGTTGTCTTCTTTAATCCTGATATTAAAGTCGTTAAGATGATAAATCTTTAAAATTTCTTTACCGGCATTTTCGAGAAGGCGTATTATATCTGATATTTGGTGTTCTGTCAGCATAGATAAAGTTTAAATGCATATTACTTGTTGCCCTCCTGCCTCCGCCAATACTCACGCTGTAACCTGTAACTTAACCAGTCAGTTTGCGTTTTTTTAAGTTTTTCTTCAGTTCGTAAAATTAGCATTTTATCGGGCTATCCATACTTTAACCTTTAGCCGGGGTACTGAATGTCAAAATTTTTTTAATTTTGCAGCACCTTATAAGGATAGATTGACCCATGGTGTAATTGGCAACACGTCGGATTTTGGTTCCGCAGAGTCCTGGTTCGAGCCCAGGTGGGTCAACCACAGAAACAAGACAAAGCCCTGATAGTAAATTATATCGGGGCTTTTATATTCATCATGGCTGGCACATAGCTGGCACAAATTTAGGTTATTAGCTATTATGTATATATATCCCAGGTATAATGTACCCCATTTCCAGGACAGGATTTAATCAAAGTTGAGTTTGTTTTTCTATTTTCAACTCTTCTCTGCTAATTGTTTCTCAATTGCATCAACGATGAACTTGGCATCTTCCTCGATTCCATAAATTATGCCCGACTTGCGACTGATGAGCCAGGGAAATCCGATGAAGTACAAACCGCGGACTGGAGAAATTCCCAGCTGATGAATCGGCTTCCCTTCTGCGTCATGGACTGGCAGGTGAAGCCAGCTAAAATCCCAGGTGAATCCTGTGGCCCAAATAACTGTGCTGACCTTTGCTTCGCGAAGGTTCAGATGTCGCAGAGGCGAAACGCACCCGGCCTGGGCATCGGGTGCATCCGCAGGATCCTGCTCGAGTAGTGGTGGTGTGATCCCTGCCTTCTCCAGGTAAGCATCAATACCGTCCTTCAACTTTTGCGAGAATTCATCGGCAAAGCGTACATGGGAGGCAGCTTCATCGCTCAAGACAAGAGTGCCTGCCTCGACATCCAGCAAGCGTCCCAGAATTACCGCACCTTGACGCGCGAGCAGCTGCAAGCTGACGGTGTGCCCATAGCGTCCCAGACCTGAAATCTGCGGTTGAGCTAAGCGGCTTAGCGATTTGTCTTCCAAACTGGCTAACGTCACATCGAGATGCTTCATGTCTATCCACCATTCTAACAGGTCTCGTCCCCGATAGCGGCGCGGTGCACGTCCAACCTTACTCGTACACAGATATACAGTCCGACCAGCGGAGAGCAAATCTTCGGCAATTTGGCAACCCGATTGCCCGCTTCCGACAACAACGACCGCGCCCTGTGGTAAGACAGTCGCGTTACGATAGCTGGCGGTATGCAGTTGAATAATTGTATAAGGCATCGAGAAACGCATCGGGGGGAATTTTGGTGTCTGTTGGACGCCGGAGGCGATTACGATGGAACGGCTCAACACAGGCTCTTCGACCTGCCTGTCAGTTCTGGTATTGACGATGAAGCGCTTTTCGTCTTCGGCTCGCCCGACCGAGACCACAGTAACACCAGTTCGAATGGGCAATTGGAAATGCTCAACGTATCGCTGAAAATAGTTGGCCAGCTCATCCTGTCGACAAAAACCATCGTGCTCAGGGCCGTTGTAGGGAAGCCCGGGCAACGTATTCATGAAATTCGGTGTGTTAAGCTTAAACGAGTCCCATCGTTGGGCTAACCAGGATTCACCAATTCGCCCTCGCTCAAAGACAATGTGCTGGCGGTGATTTCGATGAAGAAAATAACTAATCCCAAGACCAGCCTGACCGGCACCAACAATCACTGTATCCATTGTTATCATGGCATCTACTCCTGTATTAATTTTGTTTTATGCTTTTCATTGTCTAATATTTGTATGTTAATGGATTTTACGTTATTCACATAGCATAGTATCAAATTCTTTATGAAGTTGTGTTGAGCCATTATGGTCAACGGTAACTCCAATGGGTGCAGAATAATTTCTTCCCTTAAACAAATACTTACATCTAATTGTTTTACGGAATTGATTTAATCTCTTCAAGTTAAAACAATATCATAGGGTACAAAAAGTTGTGACGATTTAATAGAAATCAGCGAAAGGGTTACTGAATGGTAAAGTCATATTTCTTTCTGACGTAAAATCCAGGTAGATTGTCGTCACAGTAGCTCTTGGCTTACAAAACTGAAATAAGAAACTTAGGTGCCATATTTGAATTCTCATTCTGCAACTTTTTAATGATTAATTTGTTAATGTATGGATAATCAGAATAGAATTATAGCTTCCAAATCTATTACAATAAAATGCAGGTTTTTGAGAATCATTTTTAAATAAATCGGAGGTATACTATGAACAAGGCAGAAGTCATGAGTTTCGGAAAACCAATTGAAGTTCGGGAGTTCCCCAAGGGTCGCCTTGAACTAATCAAAATTGGAGGTTCAACAGTTGGGCGGGCTATCTTTGAACCAGGCTGGAAATGGTCGAATTCCGTCCAGCCCATTGCAAAGACTAAGAGTTGCGAAGCACCTCACTTTCAGTATCACGTTTCAGGAGTATTAAAGGTATTAATGGATGATGGAACAGAGTTTTTGTGTCGAGCCGGTGATGTTTCCCTTCTCCCTTCCGGTCATGATGCATGGGTTGTAGGAAATGAGCCGGCGGTTGTTGTAGATTTTCAAGGGATGATTGATTATGCAAAATCCTCTTAAAAATTATGCTAAAAACAGAACAAGATTTGGCTTCTAAAATTGAATGCCGCAGGTGAGCACTTATCAATAGGTGAGGGTTGTGATTTATGCCGTATACCTAAAACAAATGCATTCTGTCATACAGCATAAAGAGAGCAACCCGAACACCTTTTTACCGGGTGTTTATTTAGCATTATACTCGAAGGTATTAGCCATCTTTAGAGCGTCCCTTAATAGAAGTTTTGTATTATTCAGATCTATAATTTCATAAACAGCGATTGGTCTTTGAGTAGAAAAATTGATTTTCCCATTCAAAATCGCTCTCTGAACAAAAGGTAATGCATTTGTGGTAGCAACACCATTTTGATTCACTAAATCGTGATATATATCCCTGTACACCGCTATATATTCTATATTGTTCATGGTACCTCCACAATAAATACTAATTATATAGCCCTTGACAGATGTCAGACAAGTACTAGCAAATTGTTTAGGCTGATCCGAATAATAAAGTTGGCTTTTATTTTTACCTTATGTAAATTTGATTAGTAATGTGCGAATAAAAGGACAAGGTTTAATGACAGGTATAAGACCTAAGAGCACAAAAGAAGTAACTTGTATCATACTAAATTTTTAATAATGAAGATTTTATCAATTGTCCTGTTTTTGCTTTCGATGTATTTTTTTAGTTCCTGTTCTGGCTTCAAAATGTCGTCTTCAGATTTTATCCCACCCAACGTATTGAAATCTGGTGTAAACTACCCGGTAATGACTTCGGGTTTGAAGTCCGGTGATATTACCGGTTTACTTTATCTTGGACCGGTTTCCAATATTTCGCTGATTGAAAAGGGTAATGATAAAATACTAAATGACACTTTATCAGATAACTCTGAACAGCTCCTGAATAAAATTGTGTCTGATTTTAAAACAAATATCTCCCTGTCTGGAAAAGCAGTGGTGCATGATGAACCGACAAAATCAGGGCTTGAAAAAGAAATAGAACATCTTTGTAATATTGTAGTTGAATTGAATAGTATTTCAACTATTAAAATAACACCAGTTATAGACTCTTTGCTGAAATCAAATAATATGCGTTTTGGTCTTATCACTGTTACTGAAGGATATACAAGAACCCGGGATAATTATGATACCCTGGAAAGATTGAGATTCACTCAGGAAATGGCACATGTTTTTTCAAAGAATCATTTGATTCCTTCTGCACCTGTTGTTAGAAAAGCTTCATCCACTCTGTATGTAATGATTGTTGACGAAGAACGGGACAACATAGCTTTTTTCAGGAAAAATCTCAGGTTATGTGAACCTACGGATCGAAATCTTCTTGCGGAACAGTTCAGGAAAATCTTTGAAGGTTTTTACTTTTGATATAATACGATATGAAATCAATTATTCTTACCACAGCCCTGTCAGTCATTATCGTAATGAATCTGACAGCCCAAAATCAAATTCCGATCCTGATGGGAAAAGAAGGTCACAAAACAACATATCAGCAAAATGGCAAATATCTTTCCAGGAAGGAGTTAGCAGAAGTTCTTAAATCAAATAAGGAATCTTTGCAGGAATACAGAAAAAGTGCTACAAAGGATAAGACTGCAGGATTGTTTATTATACCAGGACTTATCACAGGTGGCGGAGGATTAGTCTTTTCAGGTCTGGCCTTAGGTGCACGCATTGACAATAATCATGATCAGGAAACCAAATACATGTTAGCCGGGAGTATATCTTTTTTATCATCCCTTGGCCTGTTAATAATTGGCGGTACTATTGCGGGCTCTGCAGATAAACACCTGGCAAGATCAATAAACAATTATAATAATTCCTTGAATACCGGCAGAACCGGAAATGTAACTATCTGTTTTGGATTTACACCCGAAGGTATTGGTGTCCGGTTAAGGTTTTAACCGGTCTGGCAAAATCCCAGATCTATGCGATTCTGTATTCATCATCAGTATTTTAATTCCAGGTTCCCTCAAATTCTATGAAAGATTTGGGCAAGAGAGACAAAGTTGGTTAATGATGGAACCAGACTTATTGAAGGAATTTTTTGGGGTCATATGAAGCAACTTTCAGCAAATCTCGAGATGCATCAGGTCAATCAGCAATGTCGACTCCCAAGGGTGAATTTCATTTTATTAAAATTCACCGGTTTGGAGAAATCAGTCCTGGCCTCGATAAGGTGTTTGTCAATTTTCTTTTATTGCTTCAACTAAGACTGGTATTATTTCGCTGTAATAGACGGAGATATAATAATAAAAAAAGTCCCCGGAGTTGCCTCACGGGGAATGTTTAACATAATTCGATTCATTAATGAATAGCTGCAACAGGAAATTAATTATTCTCCTTCATTCACTTCAGTAATTTCATCAGCTACCAAACCGTGAGCTTCTCGATGAACGGCAATTGCTGATTCTTTATCAGGAGCTTCTACAAGACAGAATACTTTGCCGGTTTTATCATCAAACCAATACTTTTGGTATTTGACATTGTATTTTTTCTGTATTTCAAGATCTCGAGCATGAGCACCCATCACAGCTTCTTTAGTCAAGCCGGGAATGTGTTGGTGAACGTCCATAAATAGTGCCATATTTACCTCCTTTTTTAAAAAAGTTAACTAGACTAAATCATGAAAAAGAGCAGAAAGCCAGCATCTGGTATCAATTATTACCTTCAAACGAGAAGAACCAGGCAGGTAACTTCACAACAGAAAGATGTTAGCCTTTATCAAACAAATTAAATTCGAATTAGTTCAACAGACTAACAATAAAAACAATCCAGACAAAATGTGAATAAATTGCGAAGGAATGGTCCGGGCAAGTGCGGATGTGGGCTTTATGTTTATCGCGTCAAGCTTTTAGGGTAATGCGTTCAATACAAATATTATAATTATGTTCATTTGGCTTCGCCGAGATCGCCTTTGGATCGATTCTTTTGCTACTCCAAAGAATATGTTTTTTTTCCTTGATGAAATTATTTGTTTTCTTTCTTTACTTTCTTTTGTACGCCAAAAGAAAGTAACAAAGAAAAGGCGCCGGAAATGATAACTTTGCCCTTCCGCTGCGCCCGCTACACAAGCCTTTTCGCTCTACGCTCCAGGGCAAAGTTCGCGCCATTTCCGGATTGCCTACGCACTCATAATTAAACACTTTAATTGTCCTAAATAGATATATTATTGGATTTCAAATGGCCTTAGAAGGTTTTGGGACAAAGCAACTGTTCTGAGGCTTGCTGCGAGGGCCTTTAGTAAGCATTACTGTTTGAGGAGGCCGAGCGTTAAAAAATTGCCCTGTGGGCAATTTTAGCGAAGGAGCCAGCTTGTAGGGCTGGCCGAAGGCCGACGAGTTGTAATCGTGGGCAAGCCTCAGAACAGTTGCCCCAAAAGCTTCTGAAGCCTTGATTTTTCTTTAGGTTCCTTTCTTTTCATCAAGGAAAAGAAAGGAACATATTCTTTGGAGGAGCAAACGAAAGTAAGAATAAGTAGTGAGAATCAACAACCCCGGTCGGGAAAGTAAATATTATATATATCAGATAATCAATCGTTCCCGACCACTCCTCCTTCAAAAGGAGGGAAAATTGTTTATTATAATCTCTTATTCCCAACTCTTAAGTTGACGGCTATGTGGGGGTTGGGGGGTAAAACTAAACTTTTGAGACAGCCTCATTGTACTCCAAACCCTGATAAAAAGTTTTGTGCCTACCTGGATAAAACTTACCTGCTTTGTTCTTCATTGGAATAAGAATTAAAAATTAAATTTTTGTGAGAAGAAATATTTCTCCAAAAGGATTAATTTTGGTATGACCCCGTGAAAAGAATATTTTTTGTCTGAATTAACCACATTTGTTAGAACAATTTAGAGATAAATCAACATTAAACACTGTCACAATGTCAATTGTAAAAACATTTATACGTCTGTAAAATGAGAAAATTAGTATTGATCTTAGGTATAACTGCAGTTTTTAGTTTTACCTCATTTGCACAATCTAAAAATGACACTATCCAACAACTTCAAAGGCAGATACTTAATCTTGAAAACCTCAACTCTATATTGTCTACCAGGGTAAGTACAGCTAATTCAAACATGAAGAAGCTTGAACGCATAATCTCGGCTAATGAGGATAGTTTAGCTCTTCTCGCAAAAGAATTAATTCAGACTAACAAGAACCTGCAGGAGCTTGCAAATAATTTTGGATTGCAGATCAAGCAGTTAAGCACTAAAACAGATGAAAACTTTTTAACAGTAAGTAATACTGTAAGGAAGAATACCATATATTGGATCCTGGCAGTTTTTCTCATTGGTTTGCTTAGTGCATTTCTTTTCGGCCGGTTAAGAAACAAGCTTATCAGCGAGAAAACAGGATTATCCGACCAGATTAAAAATTCATCCGAACCTTTGCGGGAAAAGCTTTTAAAACTTGACAATCAAGTGTTCTGGTTGCTTGAATCACATTTGCAATCAGCTAAATCAGAACAGCTGAAGCCTGATGAGATCAATCATTCCCTTGCTTTAAAGGTTGCTGATGAAATTATTCGCATTCAAAAGATTTTAAATAGCATGGATCAGGATGCTAAAGAATTGAAGCAGATTGCTTTTGCTGTAGATCGGATACAGGATTATTTTAAGGAAAATGGTTATGAAATGGTTGAAATGCTCAATATGTCTTATGATAAAGGAATGAAAGTGTCAGCAAAATTCAAACATGATGAATCCCTGAAGCACGGAGAACAGATAATTACCAAAATAATTAAACCACAGATTAACTATAAAGGTGTTATTATACAGGAAGCTCAGGTTGAGGTGAGCACGGGTGAGCCACATTAATTATGGTTTATTATTTGACTTGCATCTGCGTTTTTCATAACTTTCCTGATTGAATCTGCTACTGGTATTCTAATCTTATTTATTAATTCAATACTATAGTCATGAAAAAACTTTGTTTGACAGTCACGATCACAGTCTTTCTGTTGGTCTTTTCAAACAGAATACAATCACAAAATGTGAAAGATGCTGATGGTAACGTTTATACCAGTGTTAAAATTGGCACACAAGTATGGATGGCAGAAAACCTGAGAACCACAAAGTTCAATGATGGTAAAGCTATTACATTGGTTGCAGATGATAATGCATGGAAAGCACTGACCACACCAGCATACTGCTGGTATAATTCTGATGTTGCATTCAAAAAAAGCACATACGGGGCTCTCTATAATTGGTACTCTGTCAATACGAAGAAATTATGCCCTGCAGGCTGGCATGTACCCTCTGATGAAGAATTGACAACATTAACGACCTATTTGGGCGGCGAAAGTGTTGCCGGAGGTAAACTTAGAGAAACGGGCATAGCCCATTGGGAAAAGCCTAATACGGGAGCAACGAATCAAAGCCGTTTTAAAGCTCTTGCGAGCGGATATCGGAATAACAACGGAATATATGCAAATATTGGCTTTTTCTGTTTCTGGTGGTCATCAACAGAATACGCTCCAACAGCTGCATGGGGCCGAACCCTGGGTAATAGTGGCACTAATATCATCAGGATTTTCAGTCTTAAGAAAAATGGATATTCTGTAAGGTGTATAAAGAATAATTAACTCAAGTTGCTAATTAATATTTAAGTTCAAATAAATTCCATTCTCCTTAGATATCTTTTGAACCCATCCCCCCATCCCTTAATGATATTTGAACCCATCCCCCAACCCCTTCCCTTAAAATTAAGGGAAGGGGAGCAATACACACTTTATATTAATTAGTTCCCCCTTCCCTTATCCTTAAGGGAAGGGGGTTAGGGGGTTGGGTTTTTCTGTAGGGGGGTTAGAGGGTTGGGTTTTTCTTGATTATTAATTAGATCTGGGGGTGTAGAAAAAGAGATATTTCAAAAAAGTAAATGTGACTAAATTTTTAATCATTGGTTATATTTACTTTTTAGCAAAAATATTTTAAGTGTATACTGCTCGTTTTGGAGCATGTAAATTGATTATAGAGGCTCTATAGATTTTAAAAATATGATATAAAAAGAGGATGGCTAGTTGGCCATTTTCTTTATATTGTGTGCTATACTTATAATTCCCCATTCTGTGCTAACATTTTTGAGACCTCTGGTATAAAATCTTCTAAATTGTTTATTATGTTTTATTTGACCAAAAACACTTTCGACATCTACACCTCTTTGGGATCTTAAATTTTGACCTTTTGTGGAATTTAAGTTTTGCCGAACAATATTTTTGTACTCAATAAGTTTGGGACTTACCTCTAAATTTCTGTTTTTTTGGCCCTTACAACACTTTTCTCTATGTTTACATCCCTCACAATGCCCTGCCCTATAAACCATTCGTTCAGATCGGTAGCCATTATCAGTTATAGTCTTCTTGACTAATGCAAAATCTAATTTTTGACCCGAAGGACATACATACTGATTATTTTTCTTGTCATAAATAAATCGATCAGATAAATAATCATTTTCTCTATATCCCTTTGTTTTCTCATGATCAAAGTTGTTGTACTTTATATAGTTACCAATATTGTTTTTCGTTACATAATCATAATTTTCTTCACTTCCATAACCAGCATCAGTTATGATATTCCTTATCGTGATGTTTAATTCATTTTTTAGTCTTTCAATAAATGGAATAAATACAGATGTATCTGCGGCCTTCTGGTAAACTCCATAACCAAGTATGAACTGATTCTCCGTCGCAATCTGAACATTGTATCCGGGTTTTAATTGACTACCATAATGATCCTCCTTCATTCTAAAAAATGTTGCATCACTGTCTGTTTTTGAACAACTGTTACGGTCTCCAAGCTTTTCCTTCTGTCCCTGGTACTTCTTAAGCTTTGATGCTTCATTTTTAAGCTGTGTTATTTTTTGGGTTGGTTTTTTTGATTTTGCCCACTTTGAGATTTTCAGGTTTATCTTAGATACTAAATCATCAATTTGCTCCGCTGATATTCTACCTTCATACTCTTCAAGATCATGGGATCCATACTCAGCATCTTCAGCCTTCTGAAGATTTTCAATGTGCGACAAAAGTTTTTTTACTTTTTCTTTTACCAAAGATTCATTCCTTACAACATTTTTCTTCCATATATAACTGTATTTGTTTGCATTAGCTTCTATTTTAGTGCCATCAATAAATAGGTTTTCTGCTTTTACATACCCTCCCTTTATCAAAACCTCAATAACTGAACCGAAAACATCATCCACTGATTCCTTGAGTCTTTTGGACTTGAAGTTATTGATTGTGGTAAAATCTGGGGTACTCATTCCACTTAGCCACATAAAGTAGATGTTCTCTTTTAATGCTTTTGCGATTGGTCTGGAGGTATAAAGTTTTTCTATATAGGCATACGTAATTACCTTTAAAAGCATTCTTGGTGAGTAACTGCTTGTCCCTCCTCCTTTATAGGTGTCAAACAGAGGTGATAACTGAAGCTCATTAAGAACTCTATCCACTACCCTAACTAAATGATTTTCTGGTATTAAGCTACCTAAATCCGGCGGAAGCAGCATCAGCTGGTTACTTTTATCCTTTTTAAATACAACTTTTGCCATAGATATTTTGTATATATCTAATTTAAAGCTAATTAATGGACGAGGAGAAGATAAAATGAATCTTTTTTCACCTATTTAAAAGAGTTATTAACAACCAATTTTGACTTTTTCTACACCCCCTTAGGGGGTTGGGTTTTTCTGTAGGGGGGTTAGAGGGTTGGGTTTTTCTTGATTATTAATTAGATCTCCCTTCCCTTATGCTTAAGGGAAGGGTTGGGGATGGGTTAAGAAATATTTAAGGGAAGAGATTATCATTGTCCAAATTATAATAAATTTTAAAACTAGCAACTTAGGTTAATTAATCACCCGCATAATTTTAAATTTTCACCACCCAAACCTCGGATTAACAGCATTATTGTAAATCGAACCAAAAGTATAAGAGAAACCAAAATATCCGTAGTAATTAATCTTTGTTTCTGTCATCCTTCTCCTTGTCAGAATATCAAAATCCGAAACTCCTGCTTTTGGAAGAGACAACTGGTCATTTACCATTGAGACAGATCCGGAAAAATTAATATTCATTCCCTTGAAAATCCGTACCGACATATAGAGATTTGCACTAAGGTTGTTTTTTGTCCAGTCGTGAAAATAGTTGTTCCATCTTACCGTGAAATCTGCAGATCCCCATTTCTGGACTACTTGCCAGGACGCAGTAAGTCTGTGTAATCCCAGGTGTTCCGTAAGCTTGTTATAGATTGTAGTATCTGAATATTTATTATACAGATAACCGATTTCGTACATTATCCTTAGTTGCCGTCTGGTTGATTCAGAGTACGGGTAAATATCATATTCCAAGGCAGGAGTTATCCTGAACTGTGTATCATAGTAGCCATAGCTTGAGGCACTCAGGCCGGTTGAAAAGCCAGCGGACCAGTGATTCGTAATGGATTTTACATAATAGATATTCAGTCCGTAGGAACGGGTATAATCTTTTTGAATGGTACTGTCTGATAGCTCATATGTTTGTTTTGACCAGGAAGTGCTTAAATTGGACTGGAACTTTGATTTATCAGTTACCCTGTTAGCAGAAGCATTTCCAAAAATGCTTACTGACTTGTATCTTTTTTCCCCGTTAAACGATCCGGACAGGTTGGCCCGGAATACCCAGTTGTTCCATTTATCGGTTTCTACAATCTCTTTTACCGGTTTAGTAAATCTGATATCAAAAAATTCCGCCAGCGGAGTTTTAAGCATAAATCTCATAAATCCCATTTTTAAAGCATTCACTACTTTTGTCCTCATAAGATCTTCAGTATCATCAGGCGAAACCGCGATCTTAATCGTATCATTCATACCTGAATATTTGGCCTGGCCTATATAGAAAACAGTAATTTTTTCTCCTCCCGATCCTGTATTCTCGAAAGTCAGGATCAGGTAGACATCAGCTTCTTTCAGATCGCGGACATAGTTTATGAAGTTGATATCCTTTTTAATAAAGTCAGGAACATCAGGAAAATAAACATTCAGGGCATACTGGCGGATTGTGTCAGATTTAACAACAATCTCCTGGGAAAATAAGTTGCAGAACAGCACCATCAGCGGGAGGACCAGAAGTATTCTTTTCATTTTAAAATAGATAAGTATGTAAAGCATTCTAAATTAGAATTGTTTCGATTTATTTTTTTTCCTAAATTGTAATTTTGATTTATGCATTGACATTAAAGTTAAGAGTTATGAGCATTTTATCAAAAATTTCAATATTCTTTTTGTTCACTCATGTATTTGCCATCTTAGTATGTGCATTATACCTTTCCCTCCCGGGGTTATGAAAACATGGGAATAATACTTAAAACAAAGGACTCACCGGAATTCCTTAATGAAAACTGGGATAAACTGGCAGATCACTATTTTCAGAAAAGAGAATTTCTTTTGCTGTTGCATAAGACCAATCCCTGTAGCCAAAGGTATTATGAATTGTACAGGAATGATATAATGGTGGCCGGTACGGTGGTGTATACTTTGAAAGTCAATATTCTGACATTTTCGAATATCAATCTTCCTCTTAAGCTGCTTATGATCGGTCTTCCAGTCTCAGTGGCTGCCCCTCCATTGATTGGTGAATCCTCTGAATTTGAGAACCTGGTGAATGAGATCCTCAAAGTGGAGCGGGGGCTTACACTTTGTTTAAACCTTAAGGAAGATGTTTTGAGAACAAAAGTGGTATGTATGAGAACCCTGCCAACTATTGTTTTCAGAAATCAATTTGATGACTTTATACACTATAAAATGGCATTGCGCCATCCTTACAGAAGAAGAATTAAGCAAATACAAAGGAAATTTGACGGAGTCAGATCAATATCAACAGATTGTTCCACCTTCAGTGAGGTGCACTATGAACTATACATGAATATAATGAAGAGAACTCCTACAAAAGTGGAAGTGCTCCTCCCGGAATTCTTCAGAAGCCTGCCTGAAAATTTTATTCTTACATCTCATTACAATAACGAAATATTACTTTCGTGGCAAATTGTGTCTAAAGACGGGAATTCCCTGTTCTTCTTATTCGGAGGAATGAATTATAAATTCAGGGATTCATTTCAATCATATAACAATAATCTTCTTAGTATTTTGACATTTGGCATTGACCATAAGTTCAGTTGTATTGATTTTGGCCAGACTGCTGAAGTTGCAAAGTGCAGGCTGGGATGCGAATCTGAAGAAAGGCGGATGTTTTTTTATCATCCTAATTATCTGATTAATCTTATGCTGCGATTGTTTAAAAAATTTATCACTTATTCCAAACCCCCGGTCAAAGAAAGGATATTCAATAATATTAATTCCTTCTCAGCAACTCATAAAAGTAAACAGGATGAAAGTATTATTTGTTCGTCCGGCTCCATTACCGTCAACAATCGGATTACAGCATCTGATGGTAGTCGAGCCGCTGGAACTTGAGATTCTTGCAACACTTATCAAACGGGATCATGAGGTTGAGATAGTTGATATGATACTTGAGAAAAGGAGTCTGAATCATTTTCTTGAGATTATCAAACCAGATGTATTATGCATTACCGGTTATATAACTCACATTCCTGTAATACTGGAGTATTGTCGGATTGCAAAAGAAAAGCATAGTCTGATAACTATTGCAGGGGGAGTGCACATTGAAAAATTTCCTGAAGATATTGATAACCAATATATCGATTACCGGATTGTGAGGAATGCCACAACAGCGTTTCCAAACCTTATCAAATATATATGTAAAAAATCAGATTTTCCGGTGGGGGTGCTTCGATCGGGTGAGAAGCTGAATGAAGACAAACTTCCTGATTATGATTTTTATGTACCGGTTCCGGATCGTTCATTGACAACTAAATACCGGAACAAATATTTTTATGTGACCCATAACCGGGTTGCCTTAATTAAAACCTCATTTGGCTGCCCCTATTCATGCCGTTTTTGTTTCTGCAGGAAGATAACAGGTGATAAGTACTTTGCCCGGCCGTTAAAAGATGTAATGGAAGAACTGGAAACTATCCGGGAAAAGGAGGTATATATTGTTGATGACGATTTTTTGTTAAACAGGGAAAGAATAAATGAATTTATCTCTTTATTAAAACAGAGAAAAATAGACAAGAGGTACCTTATTTATGGACGGGCAGATTTTATAGCATCAAATCCTGAAATAATTAAAAGCTTCAGATCCGTCGGACTGAGAACTATAATCGTTGGGCTTGAATCGTTTGAAGATGCTGAACTAAACGATTACAATAAAAAGACAAACAGCAGTATCAACAAACTGGCAATGCAGATTCTTAACAAAAACAAGGTTGATTGTTATGCAGCCATAATAATTCCGCCATCCTGGGACAAATCAATATTCATAAAAGCTTCAAAAATAATGAGGGAACTGGGTATAAAATTTGTCAATCTGCAACCCTTAACACCATTGAAAGGGACAGGTATTGAAATAAGTGATGATTCTTTGCTTATAAAAAGAGATGATTTTGCCAGATGGGATCTGGCCCATGTTACCATTCGTCCTGAAAAAATGAGCGTTATGGATTTTTATAAAAGTATATTATGGCTTTATAAGAAAGTAATTTACAATCCGCGAAATCTTATTTATAATACAAAGTATCCTTTAAAGATGCAATTAAAGCTTGTGACCGGAATGATAAAAGTACACAATCAGTACAGGAAACAAATAATGGGGGCATAATCATGTTTAAAGTACTTCTGATACAGTCTTCTCACTACAGTTCAAAAGACAAAAAGCCCTGTAAGCAAAACAGGATTTATCTGCCGGGACTTGCATTGCCATTATTGGCAGCATTGACACCTCCGGACTGGGAAGTGGAAATTCTTATAGAAGTAGTAGATGAAATTAATTATGAGACTGATGCTGATATAGTAGGAATAGGGGCTATGGGAATGGCTGTTTTTCGTGCTAATGATATTGCTGATGAGTTCAGGAAAATGGGCAAAAAAGTATTTATGGGCGGATACATGCCCTCCCTGTGTCCATGGATAGCACAAGGCCATTGTGACAGCATTATAATTGGCGATGCTGAAATTTCATATCCAAGGCTTTTAAACGACTTTGCGAGATCGGGAACAATAGAGGAAAGATATGATAATCCGGTTCAGGATCTGAATAATATTCCTGTTCCAAAATATGAGTTGCTTCTTAAAAAGAAGATTGGATATATGCTTCCGGTGCAAGCGGGGCGTGGTTGCTCCCATCAATGCAGTTATTGTTCAATAGCCTGTCTTTATAAAGGCAAATATATGGCGCGCCCTGTTCAGGATGTAATTAAAGACATTAAAAAAGTAAAAGAACTGGGGTTTAAGTTTTTTTATCTTATTGATGATAACATAATTTCCAACCCTTCTTTCCTTGAAGAACTTTGCAAACAGATTAAACCACTTAAAATGAAATGGGGGAGCCAGTGTTCATCTCTTATAGCTGAAAATCCTGCTTTATTAAAACTGGCAGCCGGTGCTGGTTGTGTAATTCTCAGCATGGGCATTGAAAGTATCTCACAGGAAGGACTGGACAGTCTGAACAAGTCATGGGTCCGGGTTTCAAGGCATGATGGAATGTTGAAACAGATCAATGATCTTGGCATAATCCCGGCAACAGAAATGATTATCGGGACCGATGGTGATACGACAGAATCAATAAGAGAAACATATCACTTCGTTATGAGGAATAAACTTCCGGTTCCAAAGTTTTATATCCTGACGCCCCTACCCGGGAGTCCCTATTATCTGGAACTCAAACAGACCGGACGATTATTGCATGAAGATATTTCAAAGTACAATACTACAGAATGTGTTCATTACCCTGACAAAATTTCTCCTCAGGAATTAACGACTATGTTCTGGTGGCTTTATAAAAGCGTGTACACAATTCCCAATATTTTCCGGCGAACACTCTTTCATCCGGGATTGTTAAAAAACCCTTTGATATATATATTTGCCTTTGTTGCTAATATAAAATACCGGAAATTCATAAAAAATGGTGATGCGCCTAATATTTTATAATTCAGACATATGAAAATTATTCCTGTAACAAACAGACGATTATTAAGGCTGTTTATTGATTTTCCACATGTTTTGTACGAAAACAACGAAAATTGGGTATCTGAATTATATACATCTCAGAAGCATCTGCTGACCTCCAAAAATCCGTTCTTTGAACATTCTGAAGCAGTCTATTTCATGGCAATGATAAACGGAAAAGTTGCAGGCAGGATTGCCGCTATCAATAACAATGTCCATAACCAGATCTACAACGACAATACAGGTTTTTTTGGATTTTTTGAAGTAATTGAAAACTATGAAGTTGCAGCAGCTCTCATTGACAAAGTAGTGGAATGGTTCCGTTTAAAAAATATTTTCCGGATAATAGGTCCTACCAATCTTACAACCAACGATTCATGCGGATTGCTTATATCAGGGTTTGACCTGCCTGCTGTTGTGATGATGCCATACAATAAAAATTACTACGATGATTTTCTGAGCAGATACGGATTTAATAAAGCAATGGATCTGTTTTCCTACCATGTAGATGCAAAGGATGTGAAAGACCTGGTTGGAAAACAATCTGTCAGCAGGATCAGCGATAAACTCTCGGAATCGGGCATAACAATAAGGCCCATTAATCTTAAAGATTTAGAAGAAGACTTAAGTCAGCTCCGAAAAGTTTATAACGAATCAAACGAAGGAAATTGGGGATTCATACCCCTGAATGAAAATGAATTTACCAATATGGGAAAGGAGATTACTCAGGTAGTTCCGGCCAGATTGATTCTGATAGCTGAAAAAGATGGGAAACAGGTTGGATTCATTGTTGCAGTTCCGGATTTTAATCAGGTTTTCCATCGTATAAGATCAGGAAGGCTTTTCCCATTCGGATTTATAAAAGTCTTATGGTACCGGCGTAAAATAGATAATGCCCGAATACTTATCCTGGGAGTTCTTAAGCAGTTTAAAAACAGGGGAATTGATTTATTGTTATATAAAACAATACAGGAAAATTTAGGTTCAATAGGTATTTATAAATGTGAAGCATGTTATGTTATGGAAGATAATGCCGTTATGAATTCAATTTTACAGAAGATCGGCGGCAAAATAATTAAGAAGTACCGGATCTATAAAATTGAAAAGCCTGTAGTATAAAGTTATTTTTGATTTGATCTCTTTTTAAAGTATTATTTAAGAAATAACCTGTGAAAACAACCATAAATAAGTCAATAACGCTTATCGGCCTTCTCACCGAAATGTATCCTGATTCCCCCCGCACCAGAATAAAAAAGCTATTAAAAAGCGGTACGATCAGGGTGAATAATAAAGCAGTCACATTGCATTCATATCAATTAAATCGGGGTGATGTAGTTGAGATAGATCCGCATGCCGGAGAGACGGCCAAAGCCGGTCTGCCATTCCCAGTATTATTTGAAGACAAGCATCTGATAGTGATTGATAAACCTCCTGGCATTTCAACATCCAGCACTGACGGCAGCATTAGCATCCACTGGATTCTTAATCAGTTCATGAAAAAGATAAGCAAGGCCACCAGGGTATATGTAGTACACCGGATTGATAAAGAAGTGTCGGGAGTGCTGATGTTTGCCAAATCGCACGAAGTCATGAATACAATTAAGGATAAATGGAAAGAAACAGAAAAGCATTACTATGCTCTAGTAGAAGGTATTCCTGAAAAGCCTGAAGACACAATAGAAAGCTGGCTCATTGAGGATAAATCCCTGAAAATGCATTCGGTCGCTGAAACAGCTGAGGCTAAATTTGCTGTTACCCGGTACAAAACTATAAAAGTGTTAAATAATTATGCATTTCTAGATATAAATCTTGAGACTGGCAGGAAAAACCAGATAAGGGTGCATCTTTCTGATATAGGTTGCCCTATTGTAGGGGACCGGAAATATGGTGCTTCAACCGATTATAAGCGCCGCATCCGTCTTCATGCATATTATTTGTCGTTTCCACATCCGGTAAGCGGGGAAATAATTCAGGTAAATTCACCTGTTCCGGAAGGCTTTTTATCACTAAAGGCTAAAGATGAGCACTATAAATAGGACAGTCATAATGAAGAATCATATTCAGGATTTATGTGCCTGATCCTCGAATCAGATAAATTATTAAACATCGAATATTTGATGTAAATTTGATATATATTTTTCAGGATTAAATTGGGTATAATGAAAACTTCAAAAACGAGTGAAACAAGTAAACCAACGAAATCTTCTAAAGCCGGTGAAGCAGTAAAGGGAAAGAAAGTTTCTACCAAAAAATCCGAACCGACCGAAGAGGAAATCCGTCAAAAAGCACTGGAGATTTACTACGAGCGCATTAGTCGCGGAGAACACGGAACTACAGAAGGTGACTGGCTTGAAGCGGAAGGAATCTTAAGGGGTTCGAGATAATAGTTAATCCCGTGATTTCGGCTTCACTATTCTCCTCTTTTCGCCTTTAGCGATGTAAGGCTGTTGAGTATATTTAAGCAATTCTTCCTTCCAGCAGCATCAGGTTGACAAAAATGTAACTGTTTTTACCTAAAAGTGGCACTATTTGAGGAAAACGGTAAAAAATTATTTGTATTTCAATATAAAATAATTTAATTTGTGACCAATTAAAAAGTTCGGTCTAACCCTTTAAATCTTACAACATGACAAAAAAAGAATTAGTAAATGCAATTGCTGCTTCAGCAGGTCTTTCAGTTAAAGATGCTGGCAAATCATTGAACTCACTCGTAACCGCTTTTGGAAAAGCAATGAAAAAAGGTCAGAGGATTCAGCTTCCGGGTATGGGTACTTTCAAAGTTGTCAAAAGAAGTGCAAGAGTAGTTCGTAACCCTCGTACAGGTGCAAAACTGAACGTTCCTGCCAAGAAAGTCGTTAAATTCAAGGCAGCTCCGGCACTTAACAAAGGTCTTTAATCTTAATTGATTGAGTTTCACGCTGCGTGAACATCCCTCAGAAATTTTAATCTGAGGGTTTTTTATTGGCATTCGGGTTGATCTCGTGAAAATCAGGCTTCACTGAGACCGGGTTGAATTTTATTTGACTTGTATAGTAATTATCCTGTAACTTTGAACTTATAAGGTATTCATTACTGAATCATTATGTTATTGAACCATGTCAAAATCCCAAAGATCCCTAAAATGAAAAGTAAAACTCTTTCAAATGTCTGGTGGGCTCTCATATTAACGACTGGCTGTTCTTTTCCTCATTATTATTATTCACCCAATAGTCAAAATGTCCCTTTATTTAAAGGAGGAGATGAATTCTCCGGACTTATGGCAGGCAGTTTCGGTGCAGTAAACAATTGCTTTGAACTTCAGGCCGGATATTCTTTTCAGGGACATATGGCTTTAACAGGAAATTTTATGATTGGAGGTAAAAACAACTCAGATGATGATTATCAGGATTATTCAAAAATCAATTATTATGAAGGTGCTCTGGGTTATTACAACTCTTTCAAAAATATAGGCGTGTTTGAAATATACGGTGGTTTAGGCCATGGATCTCAGCACCATGTCTTCGCGTATAAAGAGTACAATAACTCTCTAGGCTGGGATTGGATTCCTGATGGTAATGCTGACCTGACATTTACGAAAATATTTGTTCAACCGGATATAGGAATTAAACTAAAATGGATGGAAGGTGCATTTTCCTGCAGGCTCAGCAATTTGAATTTCAGCGGGATAAATGTATATAATACAGTTCATCGTTTAGATGAGCTTAATATTATTAAACTGAACCATGCCCCCTGGCTCCTGGAACCTGCACTTACATTCCGGGTCGGGGGCAAATCAGTCAAAGCCCAGGTACAGTTCGTTTCTTCGACCAACCTTACAAATTCCCATATGAAATTCGAAGATTTCAGATTCAATATCGGTCTGCATATTAATTTATCAAAGAAAAAATCCGAAAACTAAACCTGAAAATTCATCCGGGGCTGCCAGTTTTATTTGATTCCATTTCACCCGGATTTACCTCATTTTACTCTGGATTTTGAGATCAAGAGAGTCAAGTTTTTGTCTGGAATCTGAAAACAGGTTCTCCGGGAACTTATAGTATTTGCAGATTTCGAAAAATATGTTCTCCTGGTCATAAGTGTTGGCAGCAAGCCCTGAAAGATATGATAACCGCATATTCCTGTCGGTATTGATAAGAGCCCCCGACATCCACTCCGTCAGGTCCTGGGCTCTGCCTGCATAAGTCTTCAGTAAATCCTGCAAAGAATGAATTTCGACATCAGCAAGTGATTGTCTTACCATCGCATAATCTGCCCTGTTTAGTCTGGCTTTGAGTTTTTCAATATCAATATGAGTTGGCTTGTCCTGACCAAAAAGCACTAGATCATAACCTGTCCCATTGTTGTCATTACTCCATATTATTCCGTTTGGAAAGACTTTAAAGAAGGTACTGACCATGCTTTTGACTGATTCGGTTGACCCTTGATAGAGTGGTATCCAGAGAGACATAGCTCCTCCAGGCTTCAGGTGGGCCTTACATAGTGTAAAATATTCGAATGTGTAAAGAGCTCCGGCACCTTTGCCCCATGGATCGATGGGATCAGAAGAAATGATATCGAACTTTTCATCCGTTGTGCGTATATAATGACGTCCGTCATCATATTCAAAATTAACTTCTTTGCCATTTACCATATGCGGATTTCCTTTTTCAATACTATCGGCAATGCCATAATTTACCTCAGAGAACATTGGTGCAATTAACTTTGGGATGAGTGATTCTATGTCGCATATTACAATTTTTTTGACTTCCGGATAGGTAACGAAAGTCCCGGCTGTTATACCTGCTCCGCATCCGATCACAAGAATAGACTCGGGATTTTCAGTAAGCAGACCAGTAACATGTCCCAACATCCTTTGCAATCGCATATCGAGCGGCTCTGTCGATGCCTGGACCTTCCCGATCGAGTGAAATTGCATTATTCCGGTACTTGTCTCGGTTACAGCAACGGTACCGTTCAACCCCTCACCAATATAAACTGGTTTTATTGTTTCATCGGGTGGCTCCGGGAGAGTTTTGTTAATACCCTCCAGATTATTATAAGAAGACATATATCTTCCATATGCAACTGCACCCCAGGGAAGTGTATTTATATTAGCGATTACAAGAGCCACCACGATTAAAATTACTGCCAAACCTCCTGCGAACCGTATGTTTATGGTGGATATCAGCTTTTTAATTGAAGAAGTTCCTGACTTGCGTGTCGATAAATCGTGGGAAAGCATCAAAAATGCGGCTACCCCGGAAATTATTACAAGCAGTTTCTGTGAAACAGTGCTACCCAGTGAAGGTATACCAATCATACTGAAAGCAAGTGACCCTATAATTGCTCCGACCGTATTCGAGGCATAAACGCCTCCAACCATTCTCCCGGGATCCTGACCCGGGGCAGCCACAGTAGCAAGCGCAAGGGGGAAACTGGCCCCCCAGAAGATGGCTGGTGGAATGACTGCCAGAAGGCAATTGATCAAATCACTTCTGAATAAATACCATGCATCCGTCATCTTTGTCAGATCCAGAGACCGGTATGGAAGCTTTTGCGTGATCTGATACGATGTCCAGGCAATGGCAATGATCAACAGAAACTGACACATTCCCAGCGCAACCCCGGGCCTTTTAATAATACGGCTTAAATAAGCACCTGATCCGCTTCCAATTCCAAGTCCGGTAAGAAATGCTGCAAGAATTATGGAAAAAGTATAAACGGTGGAACCCATAATAATTGACAAGAGTCGGGTCCAGATCACTTCACTTCCCAAGGCAGCCATTCCCGATAAAGCAATCGTTACATAGACGACTGTCAGTTTAAAGGAAACTGGCTTATTGGATATCGAAACTGGCTGATCATAATTGTATGCTGTGATCCGTGAAACAAACATTGCACCTATGGCAATGAATAAATTAATAAAAAAAGCAACATAGGTTGCAACTGCAACATCAAACACACGCAAAAGGTAAAATCCCGAAAGCAGACATCCCGCAACTGCACCGAAAATATTTCCTCCATAAAAAAATCCCATCCATGATACTCCCTTAGGAGTAGTTTCAACCCATCTTGAGATAGCAGGAAGCGTCGCACCCATCAGAATAGTTGGAGGAAGAATGCAGACCGCTGCAATCAAAGATCTCAGTAGAACGCTCCGAAACATCCCGTACCCTGCTATACCGGTATAAATATTTCCGATCAGAGGCATTCCGAAAAGAAGTATCAGCCCGGATAAACCTATGCAAAACTCAAGAAAGGCATAGATCCGAAGAGGATGGTGCTTTACTGATATTAACCGGGGAAGTAGCAGACTTCCCAGGCACATGCCTCCCATAAAGGTCCCGAGCAGGATTCCAAGCGACAAAGAGGTCAGTCCTATGACCAGCTGAAGCATCTGGAGCCAGATAACCTCATAAATCAAAGCAGCACAACCACTCCCAAAGAACAGTATTGCAAAAAAAGGCAGATACCGGCCGGATCTGAAATTCACAGAGCTTTGCTTGTGATCCATAAATAACTAAGGTCTAAGTTTATTAATGGTAAATTAAAAGAATATTTATGAAATAACCGTATGTTTTAATAATTGGATCCAACTAACTACTGATAAAAAAAAACATACTATCTTGTAATAAAAACCTCACAAAAATGTTGATATTCAGAAAAAAAGACAGCTATTTTTTTTTAATATTCTTCATTTCCCTTTTATTAACCTCCAGGGAAGGGATTTGCCAGTATTATCTTATTGGAACAGATCCTGCTTCTGTCAGGTGGCAACAGATAAAGACTCCAAATTTCAAAGTTATTTATCCGCGAATGCTGGAAAGCCAGGGTCAATATATTGCCAACGGGCTTGAATATGTTTATAAACCAGGAAGCAGATCACTTTATGATCACACTCCGCGAACGCCTGTAATTATTCACGATCAGACAACTGTTCCAAGTTCAGTGACTTATATTGCACCCAGGAGGATGGAATTCTTCACAACTTCACCTCAGGACCTATATCCTCAGGATTGGACAGACCAGCTTATTATTCATGAATTCCGGCATGCTGTTCAATATTCAGCGGTTAATGTTGGCTTCACAAAGGTTCTTTCCTATGTATTGGGCGAACAGGGTACCTTTGCCGTTTTTGGTCTTTTTCTGCCAATGTGGTTTATTGAAGGAGACCCGACAGTAGCTGAAACAGCACTTCACTACACAGGACGCGGACGAACTCCCTCATTTGAGATGAGGTTGCGGGCACAATTTGTTGAAAAAGGAATTTATTCCTATGAAAAAGCCAATTACGGATCTTATATCGACTTTGTACCCGGCAAATATGAACTCGGATATCAGCTGGTCGGTTGGTCAAGGGTTAACTACGGACCATCTGTCTGGAGCAAGGTAGTAAACAATGTCGGCCGGCGACCATATACTGTGGTCCCATTCTCTTCAGGCATAAAAAAGCAAACAGGTTTTAACAAATACCATCTTTACGACACTCTTACCCGACAAATGCAGAGTACCTGGCTCACTGAAGATAAACTGGTACATGACACTAATTATCAGATTCTTACAAATGCCCCGGAAAAGTTTTACACCAGTTTTAACTTACCGGTGATCTTCAGGGACAGCATGATCATTGCAGTAAAATCATCACAGGATGACCTTACGAAAATTATACTTCTAAATAAGCAGGGAAAAGTCAGGGACCTCTGTAAGGTTGGAGTAAACTACTACTCAGAGTCTTTGACTGCCAGCGATTCTGTTATTTACTGGTCAGAACTGGTGAATGATCCAAGATGGTTATTAAGGGATTATCGTGTAATAAAATCTTATCATTTTAATACAGGGAAAACAACGCAGCTCACTCATTTAACCCGGTATTTTGCTCCATCGGTAACACGTGATGGCAGATCTCTCGCAGCTGTGGAAGTCACTCCGGAAAATAAATACTTTCTTGTTATTCTCAATTCAAATGACGGAAGCCTGGTCCGTAGAATCGGTACACCTGATAACCTGTTATTTATTCATCCAAGATGGTCGGAGGACGGGAAATCGATTGTTTCTATTGTTTTTGGTAAGGAAGGGAACAGTTTAGCCATTACAGATCCTGAAACAGGTAAAACGGAATTGCTTCTGCCATTTTCCTTTATGGAGATGAAAAGACCTTCGTTTTATCGGAATTATCTCCTTTATACAGCCTCATACAACGGGAAAGATAATATCTATGCATTTAACCTGAACACAAAAAATGTTTTCAGGGTCACCTCAGCCCGTTTTGGTGCATCCGATGCATATATTTCAAATGACATGACTGCAATGATCTATTCTAATTATACTGCTGATGGCTATAAACTGGTAAGTCAGAAGCTTGACACTACAATATGGAATAAAATTTCTATTCCTGTAAAAAGTGCATTTCCTTTGGCGGAAGCACTTACACAGCAGGAAAACTTCATATATAATCCCGATTCTGTCCCTAAAATTAAATATGAATCTAAACACTACAGTAAAGTGCTTAACCTGTTTAATTTTCACAGCTGGTTTCCCGCCGGTATCAATATTCAGAATTATACAGGTTTCCCCGGTGTAACCTTACTATCGCAAAACCTGCTGGGAACCACAGTAACATCTCTGGGGTATGTATACAACAGGAACGAAAACACCAGCAAGTATAGTTTATCAGTTACAAATGAAAGTTTATATCCGGCTATATCCGTTGGAGTTGATTATGGTGGCCGGAAAGGAACAGGGATTTACCCGATGGCCGATTCGATTGCAGGCAAATGGCATGAATTTAACCTGTCTGCCGGATTAAAACTACCATTTAACTGGACTCATAATAGCTGGATACGGAGTTTTCAGCCTTCTGTCAGTCTGAACTATAAAGATCTTCAACCATACAGAGCCAATCCGATTCATTTTGATCCATATCAGATTACAGTCGTGAACTATTCACTGGTTGCCTCAAACACTTTAAAAACCTCACAGCGCGATCTTTTGCCGCGATGGAGCCAGAAACTGGAAGTGAATTTTAATAATTCTCCCTTTAATTTAAATGATAATTCTTTGTTTGCCGCGCAGGTTACTCTCGACTTACCCGGAATAGTCAGGCATCATGGACTTCACCTTTATGGAGGTTATCAGAAAAAGAATGAAACCAATTATTCCTTTTCCGACTTTATCATTTTTCCAAGAGGTTATACCAGTATATTCGAGAATGAAATTTATAGTTTTTCAGCAATGTATTCAATGCCATTGTTTTATCCTGAATGGGAGATTAAGAATCTTATGTATTTTAAAAGATTTAAAACCGCTTTTTTCTATGATTATGCTCAAAATACCAGTTCCCTGTTTCCCAGGTCTTTCTCATCAATCGGAATAGACCTTACATCTGACTTCAGCTTGTTTAATCTCATCGCACCATTCGATGCAGGAATAAGATCAATTTATATTCCTGAAACAAGAGGAATGAAATTTGAGCTTCTTTTCTCTCTTAATTTTGGAGCTATGTATTAAGACACAGGTAAACTAAAAATTTTACCTGAATCCTTATTTATTCAAATTATCCCGAAATCATTTAGTGTCTTTGCTGAATAATTTTTCTGCAGGACAACCTAATTCCCTTTGTTTACAATATCTGCAGGTCAGCTTGCCCCGGATATATCCATTTCCACTTGTTGTTAATGCAACTAACAAGATTGCCGCAAACAGTATGAAGAAGTCAAATTTGATAATCAATAGTACAATCCCAATTATGAGAGGAATAAGAGAAATCATTAAATCGGGAATCATCTCTTTCCACGACATTTTATTACCACAGAATATTGCCGGATCACCTTTTTTAAAGAACAGGGAACTAAGTCTGCCCTTGCCAAAGCCGCAGGTCTTACCCCAGTAATAACAGCCGACACAATGTTTACTTAACAACCTGTACTCTAAAGCAAGAATATAAGCCATATACAATACTGCCGCAATCAAGCTTAAACGGAAAATTATCAAAAATCCCGAAATGTAAATTAAGATTGAAACCAGGTTTGACAGAAACACAATCCAAAGAGGAAATTTGTCATAGGTCTTTGTTAATTCCATGGTTAAAATATTTACCAGGAAAGTTACAGAATTAAGCCATTTAATTATTAAGCTTCAACAATTATTACTACTTTCCCACGTGCGTGTCCTTTACTCAAGTAGCTCATTCCTTCGGCAGTCTTTTCAAGAGAATAGCGTCTCTCAATAACCGGTTTGATCGCGCCATCCTCTAAAAGCTTCACTAAAAACTCCAGATCATTTTTATTTGACTTTCCTGACTGAGTGATCATTTTCTTTGAGCCAAATGACATCAGCCAGCCAAATAAAAGGGAAGAGAAAATCTGTCCCATAGAGCCGCCAACCATCACATATATCCCATTTGGGGCCAGGATCCTTTTATATGCCGAAAGCGATCGGTTTCCGTTGATGGCCAGAATCAGGTCATAACGATAAATGCCGCCATGGGCAATGCAGCTGCCTCTTCGAATGCTATTTTTGCAGGTTTAATTATCAGTGCCTTCTCAGGTGCTGTTACATATTCGGCAAAACCTCCGAATCCAAAACCGGCGAGGTCTCCGAGAACTTCGTCACCATTCCTGAACTGGCTGATGTTTTTGCCCACAGATTCAATTCGACCTGCTATGTCGGCTCCAAAGATCTTTCTCTTTGGGATCAACCCCATTTTCATTGAACGGTAATCGGCGGCATTTATTGATACTGCATGTACTTTTATCAGAACTTCGTCTTCCCCCGGAACAGGTTTGTCTACATCACAATAGACAAGCTTTTCAGGAGAACCTTTTTTATTATATACTACTGCTTTCATTTTTCTTCCTGTTGTGACTTATTATGAATAAAATACCAGCCAGAACAAAAGGAATACAGAGCATCAGAATTATCAGCAAAGCAGCTGCCACAGAATGGGTTCTTCTAAGATTCAGCATGAAAACGAAAGTGCACCAGGCCAGACCCGCAATGGTTAAAATTATACCTCCTGTTTTTTCCCATCTCCAGGCGATGATAAGTATTGCGAGAAGGATAAATGATGGAATAAGATGTATCAGGAATGCAGTTGTATTTTGCCAGATGGTGCGTTCAGGAGAGAAGGAGTCCAGCGCAAACATACTAATAAAGAGAATAGCGAGGATGCAAATGATCCTTGGTACCCAGTAAAGCAGTTTAGAGGAGGTTTTCATTTCTTGTTTTTTTGACAAGTTACAATAAATTCTTTGGATGCCCTGTTTAATTCATTTCCCAGATAATCGCCAAGAATTCTGTATTTCTCAAACTTCGTTCGTTCAACAAGGTGTTCAAGTTCATATCTGAAGAAGAATCTTAAGGGCAAGATCCAGTCATCATTTTTTAGCTGATTATTCTCTTCCCACTCCAGATGAAAATTTACCTGAATTACCTGGTTAATTAAATCCGGTGTGGTTGAGACAACCCTTCGTATCTTTTTGCCGGGCTCATATTCACCTTCAAAATCCAACTGATTATTAATGCCTTTTAATAATTGGCTCAGATCCGGGACAAAGACATCAAAAATAAACCTGCCATTGGGATTTAAATGATCGTACACATTGTTAATGGCTTTGATTTGTTCCTCTTTGTCAAGGAGATGCATCATTACACGGAACGGTGCAATTATAAGATCAAATTTAAAGTCAAATGTAAAATCTAGAATATTCTGTTGGCTTATCCGGTAAAATTGATTGTCTGGTAGTTTTTTATAGAGCATTTCAAGCATTGATTCACTTATGTCCAGTCCATAAATATCAGCTCCCAGATTTAGTGCACTGGTAAATAGCCTTCCTGTACCTACACCAATTTCAAGTATTTTTCCTCCTGACTTTTGAATCTCATTTTGAAAATAATCATTATCCACGCCATCTCTCATATGGTGATATATGATGTCGTAGAATCTGGCAAAATTTGCGGGGTATTTATAAAGCATGGTTTATGCGTTTTATATATTTTCTTATCCTATTTCAGCACTAGAGATAAAGTCAGGAAGTTTTTGCCTTTTCGAAATCCCTGATCAGTAACAGGTTCTTTGCAGAAGCATAATCAATAAAAAAATTATAAATCTCCGATTTCTGTTTGGTTTCCATATACCCTAGCTTAAGCTTAACAGATTTACTCTCCTTTCTGCTTATAGTTATACTATTCCGGCCCAGTTTTATATTTTCTACTTGAGAATCACTCAACATCTTAGCTCTTACCCAATCCATCCATTTTATTTTTAAGCCGTTTTCTGTAACGGAGATATATAACTTCTCGATCCCAAAGCCATTGGTCATGTTATACAGACCATAAAAGATAAAAAAAAGACATAAAATCATATCAAAGACATGGTGACTGTTTATGAAAATAATAAGCCATGTAACGGCAGTTACTACCATAAATATCCCCAGTCCGAATCGGATCGCACTGAAGGGCTTGTTACTGATTTCAAGATTTTCCATAAATGAAGTAAAAAGCAAAAAGTAATAAAGTAACCATCAAGAAAGAAGATTACCTTTTTTCTGGCCTGTACCCCTAGAACCTTACGATAAACCCCATATCAAAAGTCTCAATCCAATTAGTACTGTATCCTGACTGGTCATTACGGGTTACCCCTAAACCTGCATTGAATCCAAAAGCAACTTTTCTTCCCCAGGTCTGATCTATGCCAACCAGAAATGATGGGCCATAAGCCATGTTTTTCCCTTTTGCGGAGTCATGATAGGTTGCGCCAATAGCATTTATGTATATTCCTTTATAAGGATAGAATTTAGCGCCATAAGTAAATAAAAAAGGAGAAGTCTTATAGTTGTTTGTTAGAACCTGTACTCCGTACCCCAAACCAACCTGCACCCCAAAACCAAAAATTCCACCAAATCTTCTTGCTATTCTTACCCCCAGACCACCATAACTGTCACCGATTCCGGGTCCGACCATAAAATAATTACCCTGATAGATCCTTCTGCGGGCTTCAAACTGAGGAGGTACTCTCATTTCGAGAGCAGGTTTGAGAGGCAAGGGTTCTGAAGAAGAAAAAGTCTCTTTTTTCCCGTTCTGATAGATGATCATTGAGACATCCGTAATTCTGATATTTCTTACCGGACCCTCCTGAAAATCAAAGTCTTTGTATTTGATACTTTCGAAAGTTATTTCAATAACTTTCGATTTGATCTGATCTCCGTTCCGTTTATAAATGATATCCTGAGCTAAAATCGGACTGCCCGAAGATACAATAATTAGTAAAAGTAAAATTCGCTTTACTGCGGAGGATTTAGGCTGGCTGATAGGTTCGTATCCCATTGAAAACGAATAACAGATTAACCTCTAAATATTTATTAAATTTATGAAAAAAACATTATATATGCTAAAGGCGGTCACGGTTTTGATTCGGGTCTGGGAAGAGGTTACGGTATAAGCATATGGCGTGACAGCTTTATTGCCTGGCTGAAAGATACCGGGTTTATTAAAGAATGATCAATATGTCATTTTGGTTTCAGCTCGGTAATCTTTTCTTTTGGTACCAGTGATACTGTTTCCTTTTTGACAGTAATATCTTTTGCCACCGTGAAAGAAGCATTAAGCTTTATGTCTCTCGAAGAAGCCCCGATCCTGACGGTATAATTGCCGGCATCTGCAATCCAGGAAGAGGTTGCCGGATCGAAGGAGGCAAGGCTGTGACTGTCAATTGTAAAATTCAGTGTCTGAATTTCTCCCGGCTTCAGCAGCCGTGTCTTTGCAAATCCTTTCAATTCCAGCAGAGGCTTGTCGAGTTTCTTTGAAGGTGCGCTGAGGTATAATTCTGCAATTTCCTTTCCCGGGAGACCACCGGTATTTTTGATATCGACAGTTATCATCATTTTGCCACTGAACTTATCAGAGCTGAGCTTCAGGTTGCTGTAGTCAAAAGTTGTGTAAGATAATCCATAACCGAATTCATATGCTGGTTTTACTTTAAATGTCTCATAGTAACGATAGCCAACATATATACCATCCTCGTATTTTACCACAGCTGGTCTGCCACGACCAAATCCCTGGCTCTGGGGTTTGGCTGCAGGATCAGGAGCAGGAGCAGGAGCCAGTTCAACACCCGGAAAGGTCGCAAAGGATGGAACATCTTCATAGTTTACAGGAAAAGTTACTGCCAGTTTCCCGGAAGGATTTACCTTCCCGTTCAGGATATCGGCTATCGAATTTCCGGTCTCCTGTCCTGCCTGCCAGGCAAGCAAGATCCCATCGGGCATGTCTCTCCAGCTGGCGGTTTCCAAAGCTCCGCCGGTATTCAGGATGACTATCACCTTTTTGCTCTTTGCCTGGAACGCTGCTGTTACCATTTTAATCAGTTGCCGTTCGGTTTCGCTAAGCCTGAAATCTCCTTCTCCGCTGCTACGGTCTCTTCCCTCTCCGGAGTTTCTTCCCAGGGTAATGATAGCGGCATCTGACTGGCTGACCATCGCGTTAATTATCTCTGCATTAAGAGCCAGTTCTCCGGTTGGGGATGGGGCCATCATGAAACCTCTGCCCTGTGGACGTCCGGCCCGGGTAAGTTTAAGAAAGCTGGTATAAAGTGTCTGAAGATCTTCATTTACTGTAAACCCTCCATTCTGTAAACCTTCGATAAGGGAAACACTATATGCCTCATTTACTTTTCCGCTACCTGTTCCGCCCGTAATTATTTCATAAGAAGTGTTACCAAAGGCAGCGATTTTTTTAATACCGGCCCCGAATGGAAGGGCACCATTTGCATTCTTGAGCAAAACCATACCCTCGGCAGCGGCCTGCCGCGTGACCTGTGCATGAGCCTTAAGATCGGGCTTGTTGGAATACTTATATCCCCTGAACCTGGGACTCAGCTGCATTATGTTCAATATTCTTTCAATGTTCCTGTCAAGTATCTTTACATCAAGCTTACCATCCCTGACAGCCTCGACAATTGCTTTTATCTGGTTTGGATTGCCTGGCATCAGCAGATCGTTGCCAGCTATCATCTGGGCAACCGGATCTTTTCCACCAGTCCAGTCCGTCATTACAAAGCCTTTGAAATCCCAGTCTTTTCTCAGGATATTTGTAAGCAAATCAGGGCTTTCAGAGGTATATACACCATTAATCAGGTTGTAAGACGACATCACTGTCCATGGTTGTGATTCCTGTATGGCTATTCTCCAACCCTCGAGATAGATTTCACGAAGAGCCCTTTCGCTTACGATAGTATTAAGGGCGTTCCGGTTTGTTTCGGCATTGTTAGCGGCAAAGTGTTTTATTGATGTGCCGACACCCTGCGATTCGACGCCATTCACCATAGCAGCGGCTAATTTCCCCGTAAGCAATGGATCTTCCGAATAATATTCAAAGTTTCTTCCGCATAAAGGATTGCGCTGAATATTCATACCGGGCCCGAGAAGTATATCTGCTCCATATTCCAGTACCTCATTTCCCATGGCCTGTCCGACCTTATTAACCAGTTCGACATCCCAGGTCGAAGCCAGTAATGTGCCAACAGGGAAAGCTGTGCAATAATAGGTATTCTTGTCGTTTTCACGTGTGGGACTTATCCTCAGACCAGCCGGACCATCAGCAAGGACCATAGGAGTTATTCCTAATTTCACATTTTTATAGGTGGTTCCCGCAGCACCTGCAACAAGAGCCTGTGTTTGTCCGATAACCGGTACCGCGGGAGGATTAGATGTCTGATTCCCCGGCGCACCAGGTGCCGGAGCAGAGGATTGAGTACCTGGCATACGCGAACCCGCACCAACTACCAGACTAGCTTTTTCCTCAAGGGTCATAGCGGCAATTACCTGTCTTACAGAAACTTTTCCAGGTTGAGGAGATTGTGCAGTCAGACTTGTAACTGATGCGATTAAAAGGCATGTCAGTTTAATCGCTTTAAATGTTCTGAAATTCTTCATTTTAAATTCCTCCTTATTAATTGGCTTATCTTGCCCGAAATTACACAATTTAAGAAAATTTAGTGTTTAGCTGGCTGAAAAGATTAATTTTAGTTTTCTCCCGGTAAATCACTGAAAACTCTGGATTTTTTTATACTTTCATGGTACATTAAGGTAATATATGGAAAAGGTACTAGGTTTTTTTTCTCCCCTTCTGGTCTATATCCTGATTTTTATATTAAATGCCGGTATGCCCGGTCGCCGGGTTTCCGGGTATGTGACCCGCAGTAATTCAGCTGAGAAGCTAAAGTACAGGCTCAACGGGCTTCCGGTGCTATTCTCTGTGCTTTTTCTCTGGGCTTTGTTATGCTATTTCAGGATCATACCCTGGGACTGGTTTTTTACTTACAGGTGGTATGGACTCGCGGGTGCTGCTATTATTGGTCTGATTTTTTCGTTCGCTATTGTTTTGCCATATTCCCCGGTCAGGCACTCTTTTCTGATTGATTTTTTTCTGGGAAGGTCAGAGAATCCACAGTTATGGGGTGGAAGAATAGATGCAAAAATGTGGTTGTATCTCGTGGGAGCCGTAATGCTGGAGCTTAATATCCTAAGCTTCTCGGCTCACCACTATATCATATTCGGGAGTCAGGCATCCCTGGGCATTTATCTTACCGCTGCCCTGCTCACTTTTTTTGTCACCGAATACCTTGCCTTTGAGGAGGTGCACCTTTATACCTATGATTTTGTTGCAGAAAGAGTAGGATTCAAACTGGGATGGGGTTGCATTGCATTTTATCCGTTTTTCTACTCAGTTCCCCTGTGGTCTACTGTTGACTTGCCGGTAACACAAACCCCAAACTACATTCTTATAATTTATGGGATCATATTCTTTATCAGCTGGAGTTTTTCGAGAGGGGCGAATATGCAGAAATATTATTTTAAGAAAGATCCGAAACGGGTTTTCCTCGGTATTGAGCCCCAATCGATTACGGACGGTAATAATACCTTGCTGGTGAATGGTTACTGGGGAATGAGCAGACATATAAATTATCTGGGTGAAATTGGTATGGCAATAGCAATTGTACTCTGTACCGGACATCCGTCACTGCTTTGGCCGTGGCTATATCCACTTTATTATGTAATTCTTTTTCTGACGCGTCAGGCAGATGATGACAGGAGATGTGCTCTCAAATACGGAGCACTTTGGAATGAATACAGAAAACAGGTGCCGTATAGGATTATACCATATATCTACTAGATTTAGAAGGAATTCCGGTGTAAGGGATAGAGTGACTCAACCAGGTTCCCCTCCCTGGAGGAGTCAGGGGTGGGTTTCTTCTGACCTGCAACCAAAAACCCACCCCTAGCCCCTCCGGAGGAGGGGAATTTGTTCCTAATACCTTTACCCTGCACCTTGAATTTAACTCCTTCTGCCTTCAGCCTTCAGCCCGTCCGCCGCAAACCGCACGCCTCGAACCGTACACCGCGCACCGCCTTCACAAACGATACATCTTCCTAGTTGTATCTCCCATGATATTAATTGCCAGCTTCCTGGGCAATAATCTCTGCATAATAAAGCTTGCCATTCTGTTTCCTTTTCCGGCCACAAAGGAAGGTCTCTTACCAAGCCTGGACATGCATTCCCTGACAACTTCCTCAGGGGTGAGCACCCGCGGAGCAAAAAAGCTCTGCTTTTCAGGATTCGACTTTATATAACCGGGTGTGGAAGTGGCCCCTGCGCAACAGGCTATCACATCAAGGCCTTTGTTTTTCCATTCATACCAGAGGCTTTCAGCCATAACCCTGGTAAAAGCCTTTGTAGCAGCATAGGCAGCCAGAAAACCGCTGCCCTGGAAACCTGCAAGAGAGGCCATTAATATTATGGCGCCTTTCCCCTTTGACAGCATCGGTTCTCCGAAGAGCGTGATCATATTCAGCGGTGTTACCATATTGGCAGTGGCTATTTTATTATTTTCCTCCATGTTGTTTTGCTCAAAAGGCCCTATATGGGAAAGAGCTGCATTATATACGAGAATATTGACCTCCCTGCCATTAAGGGCCTCTTTAATTGTACGGGCTGCATTGTTATCCGAAAGGTCACAGGTCAAAACGGTTACATTTATATGGTATTTATCGGTCAAAATAGCAGCCAGTTGTTCCAGCGGCTCTCTACGCCTGGCAACAAGTACAAGGTCAATTCCTGCCTTCGCAAGATAACCGGAGAATGCAGCTCCGATCCCTTCTGAAGCCCCTGCCACCAGGGCCAGCCGGCCATATTTTTCAGTTAATAACATGAACTGACGGTTTAGATTTATGTCTCCTTACTTAACTTCATAAGTGATTGTCCGGGTCAGAGGTATTCCTCCCTCAGTCATTCCCACAACCTTAACCCCGATCTTACCCGATCTGTCGGCATTGTAAAAACTGAACGGAACAACCGCCCCCGGTTGAACAGTGACTTCTGGTTCCCAGTGGATAGTAATGCGATCGTCGGGAAGGAAGGCTGATGGCCCCGGAGAAGGATATCCCGGGGAGTAGAAAATCCTCGGTGCGTCAAATCCTTTGATGCTGATATTTGCTGCATGCGGACCCTCTTTGTAGGCATAATTATACCCACCCCTTTTAGTAATAAAATTAACGATCCCGTTTGCCCCCTGTGAGCCGTAAAGGCTCGACCAGTAAAGGACATCAACCCGGTCAACCATACTAGGAGAAATTGCACTAACTTCAGAATTGTCAAAGACTGGTATCCCATCCATCAATATCAGAGGTGTTTGCCCCCGGACTGTAATACTTTCACCTGACACTTCGACGCCCGGTATCCTTCCGTCCATTGCCTGAAAAATATTCATTCTGGTTTCCAGCTGAGGGGTAATTATCAGTTCATGATCGGGTCTGATATAATGGCTCCTGCTTGATAAAACTTCTTCAGCCTGCTCCCTTCTCCTTCCTGTAACAACAACTTCATCAATGTTTATCGTATCGGTCAGCTTATATTTCTTCCTGACAGAAGCTTTAATTGCAGCTTCCTGTTTGAGTTCTGAATATTTTTTGTTCAGGAGAACTACTGGCTCAGTCTGCGTAAGATCCACATTGGCAGGCCTGTAAACAACCGAATCAATATTTATCTGGCCCCTGAACACATTAATTTTATCAGATACTGTAACAATTAACCTTGCTTTGCCTGTAATATCGAAGCCATTTAATCTGAAATAGCCGAGTGAATCAGGCAATGTTCTTAAGATCCATGATTTCTTATCACTGATTATCGCTGCATTGATCCTTGCGCCTTTGAGGGGTTTATCAATTACAAAACGCCTTGCTCTTCCGGAAACTGAAAAACCGATCTCGTGTTTGAATGTATTTTTTGGATCATATTTCCATTGAAAATCCCGCCATCCCTGGGTGAGAAGTAGAAGGTCGAGATCCTGAAATCTTTTTTTATTTGAAACTTCAAAATAACAGGAGGGTTCTTCAACATACCCGCGTACATCCGACTCCAGGAGAAACCATGAAGCTATAGTTGAAGGATATAAAGAAGAATCGTTACCGGCTCTTGCTTCTGCTGCTGAAAATGAAAGGAACGCTTTATCGTGAAGCGATGAATCACCGGATATTGATATTCTGAATCTGACCTGTTCGCGCGGTGAATAGACTTTTTTGTCTGTTGCAATTTCCAGGCTGACATCATCCGGCTTTTGATAAAAGACTAACCTTTCGCATAACGGGAGTCCGTCAATTCCGGTAAGTGTGATCCTTAAAATTCCTTCCGGGAGGTCACCTAAAGGGATAAGAAAATTGCTTACAGGGGAATTGATCCTGATATTAAAGGTTTCGGTGATCAGATTACGGGATGATATTGAAACATTAAACTGCCTGTTTAGCGGGGATGTCAGCGTTTCATCATTTGTGCTTACTTTCAGCAACAGCTTCTTCTCCTCTGTGACAAGTGCATGTATGGCAGTTCCGGCTGCAAAGCTTTTAGGAATGTCAGCCCTGTATTCCGGTCCGTCACCTGCAGTAAAAACAGTATAATATTTTAAACCTTCATCAGGCTGAAGTTTAAAGGAGCCCATTCCGAGATGAGAACTTTTCAATTCCGTAACCGAATCACCCAATGAAGAATATATTGTTCCCGATACGTTGCAGCCCATGCCATCGGGTGTCACCGCTTTAAAGGCAACAACCGAAGTAACATTATCAATCAATGAACCGCCTTCCGGGAAAAAGCTTATCTGAATCTTATTTTCTGCATATTTTGCACTTTTATTTAATTCATTCCACCCGTCAACCGGATTGATGATCACAATTTCTTTATTAAAAAAGAATAGGTCATCAAAATTCCTCATATGGTTTGTGTAGGCTCTGATCCTGTATCTTCCGGTTGACAGGGAATCAGACAGATTGAAATCCCCGTGTCCGGTACCGTTTTCAATTCTTACAATTCTGCTCTGAACTATTTTTATTTCCGGGGAGATCAGTTCGACGTGAAGGTTGTTGGTATTAGGCGACGGTTTATTATTCAGAGCATCAATTACATAACCTTTAAACCAGATATCGTCGCCGCAATTGTAAATTTCACGGTCAATATGGAGATATACCTTTTCAGAAATCTGCAATGGTCCGGCATTAACGGAATCCTGTCTGCCGGATCCCTGCCCGCAAACTTTACTACAATGAAAGATTATCAATGCAATTAAGACCGGTAATGCTGACCTTGCCATATATCATTTGATTCTTAAATATTTCAGCAGAAAACCCAGGGTAACAAAGGTTGATATAGTAAAGGCCCCCAGTACAAAAATACAAATTCCCGAAACGAACCATTCAAGAGTCAGGTCCGGTTCTTTATTTGCAATATCAGTCAGAGCCAGAAAGAGGACTATCAGCGCAATTGCTGAAAGGAATCCGAGGATGGCGGTAATGGTAGCAGAAAATCTCAAATTTCTCATAACTGTATGTTTTTGTTTGATAATGTAAAGTTTACCTATTTTATCTTTTAATGCAACTGGATTATCCTTCCGCTTCCTTTTTTCTCCGCTATTTCGATGACAGGATTTCCATGGAAGTATATGTTTCCCGGTCCGTCAAGAGAGACCCTTAAATTTTCGGAAGCATTGACATACACATCGCCAACAGAAGAAGTTATAACTTCAGCATACCTGCACAGAAGACTGTCAGCAAATATTGTACTGCCATAATTGTTCCACAAAAGACAGCTGTTACATTTCCCGCTGAAATGAAAAAATCCGAGTGAATATGGATAACTGACAAAATATAGATTATCACAATTAAAGACCATCGTTGCCTCAACTATTTCCCCAAATGCTTCAAAAATGAATTGACCGGCATGAATTGTGTCTGTGTTTGTGACATTTGCAGGATCAAGGGTGACCATGTACCCCAGGTTGCTGAAATGAATAACGAGTTTGTTCTTATCAGGATTAAAAGACATTCTTTTGTGATTGTCGATGATAAGAGTATCATCAACAACCGCAGCATCTATTGAGTTTATTTCATTACTTCCCGTAATATCCAGACGGTTAGCTGAATCCTGTACAAGGACGATATCATATATACCTGAGATCTTAACTGCATGGAAATCTCCGAACGCAATGGTCCTTGTAGCTACTTCGTTGTTAAACAGTAATTCTTTACATGAAGCGTTGAACAATAAAGCTAAAATGACAAATATGAATATCTTCTTCATCCGGACTTTAATTCATTTTCACCAGCAATAACCAATTCCCCATTCAATAAAATCTGCTTTACCAAAGTGCGATTTTATTGCAATACGTGAGATCAGGTGCTCTCCTATCAGGTACTGCAAAAAGATCCTGCTGTACAAAAGCGTCAGATCGGTATATTTTGAATAAACATAATAGCCAGGCTGAATGCCCATTACGACCTGTTTATACCGAATTGCATACGAAGCATGCAAGCCCAGCCGGATAAGATCTGAAAAGTTCCTGTCTGGCGCACCATTTTCATCTGCGAGTGCTTCACTTATCGCACCGTCATAGAAAAAGTCAGCTCCCAGCCCGATCTTTCTTTTTTGACTTAGCTGGTATTCCAGATTATAGGATATTGAGGAGATAAAATATCTCCTGCCGTAAAGGTTATCGTAGACTTTTATTCCTGCCGAGTAAATGAGAGATTGAATATACCTCTTCTCCAAAACCGGAATTTCCGGATCATTTATGACATTGTCATTGTTGAACAGATAATTGAGTCCGAATGACAATGTACCTGCATTAATTCCGTAATTCGGCGACCGGATCTTGCCATTCGAAAAATGCGTTATCCCGATACCAATATCCAGATCGCAATTTTTATACAACCTGATTCTGCTATCGATCCCCAGCCGGATGTTCAAATTGGCATGTGAGCCTATCGCCCTGTTCAGGTGATTTGAATAAATATCAAATTTTCTGGTAACGTACGCCACTCCCGCAGAGCCCTGATAATTAATGGAAAACCTGTCTGCCAGTCTGTAAATTGGAAGATTTAAAAAAGCATAGAGAGCATATGCCTTTCCAAGTACTTCATCGTTGCCAAGGCTCCAGTATGAGCCTCCGAATCCTGACACCGGATAACCATATAGCTTCTCCCAGAAATCCTTCCCGTACGCCGGGAAACTGACTTCAATGTCGAAAGCATAAACATCGTCTTTATTCAGATAATTCAGAGCATCATAAAATGGGAGACTCAGGCCTGAATGTATTTTTGTATCAATACTTACAGGTCTTCTGAAAGTCTGGGCTTTACCTGCCAGGAAGTAGAGTAAAAGTAAAGAGATCAGCAGTACGTTCTTCACGATAACATTTGTGAAAAACAAAGATAAAAAATTAGGTGCACCGGCAGAGGCAGAAGATATCTATTTTACGGGAGGTCCGGTCATTTTCTTCTCCTTCTTTGCTTTAACACAACGAACTGAAAAACCATTTTCCTGTAAATTTAAAGTACTAAGAAGGGTGGGACCAGTATAGCTTATTTTCCTGCCCCATACATAAGTATTCTTTCCCATGAGTGTCTGGTACGCTTCATCCATATTGACCTTTTGAAAATATCGGGTATCGGCAATAGTAGAGCTCCACCAGATTGCTTCATACCCCTTTAGGAAATCATCATTTAACCTGTATCCTCCGGGCAATGCTGTAAATCCAATGTCATTACCGCTGATAAGTCTCCCTTTCCATCCGGTAGTAGCCATCATCTTACCTCCTGCGCGAAACTGACCACCAAGTGTCTCTTCGAGCTTGTTCCAGTCTTCATGTGAAGGGACCCGCCATCCGGACGGGCATAACTGGCCTCCATCCACAGCATACCAGTTGTACAGCATTCCGTACTTCCTGAGATTGGCGGTATCATTATCATAGTAACCGCAGGCGGGAGTATTCATTTCCGGCCATTTTGGGTAATCGGTTATGAGCGGCACCTTTTTCCCGCTCCGGTAAGAATCAGTCGCAAGATTTTCTGCCATCCAGTACTGGCTTCCGGCCTTTACTACTTTATATTTCTTTTTGTGATAGGAGATTTCCCCGCCACCCGCAGTGACAAAAATTCTTGAACATCCTGAAATTACGAATAATAAAGCAAGGAGAATAATTGTTTTCATTTTGAACTCTTTTTGACATTTCGCCTGAGCCAGGAATCCGGAACAGGAATTATACAGATATTCATTGACTTGTTATCCGCTGAAAGCATAGCGGACTGGATCTCAATTTTTGTACAATCGGGACTGAAGGTAGGGTGTGGATGATCAGAAGCTGTTGTTTTATGTCCGGTCGAGAGCATAATCATTTCATGAGTATTTCTGTCAATAAGGTATATGCTTCTTGAAAAATCGTCTCCAACAGCCCATTTCCCATCCTCAGAGCCATTGACATGCCATAGTCCGCTTCCTGAAGAAGTCTGTCCGGCAATAGTCATCTCTCTTGTTCGTAAGTTGACAATAGCAAGTCCTGTTGGCTTTTCACGTGTGCCCGAAGGTCCCCATCCGGTTTCCTGGCCCGGGTTTGCAGGATCAACAGGGATTTCCGGTATTCCTATCTTCCGATGACCCATAATTGCAATTGCCACTTCATCTTTGGTTATAACGGCTTCGTGCGTAACCCATTCATATTCCGATTCAGGATAGAGCGGCCTTAGTCCTGTTCCGTCCGCCATCACCGTCCAGGTTCGCTGTGGAGCTTTACCTCCTGTTTCCCAGCAAAAAACTATTTCCCCGGGTACCCATGGATTGCTCTGAACATGACCGATCTGAAACGGTACCGAAACAATATACTTTAATTCTCCGGTCGTAAGTCTCATGCTCATAAGACCTGCAGGACCAGCTCCCATTTTCCTGGGTCCGAAGTTAGGTTCAATCTTCATACCTTCAGGAACATGTTTACCAGCTTCTGTCCGGCCAACTCGATAATAGACATAATCTTCGTTTGCATCCAGGGCCATATCTCCCCCCGCCCCCATCTCAGCGGGAATGGTCCCGCATACCTTTTGATAAACAGCAGCAGCCTTCAAAGCACCCGTCTCACTATCCGCAAAAAGCTTTCCAAGATCAACCTCAACAACCTCCATGGCTCCTCCGCGCGGACGCTCTGTTCCGGTACTTTTAAAGCGCATCACGTAAAGCTTCTGCGATTTTCTCGCAACACATAGCATGCCTGTATACCCACCCTCTGTTACCTGGACAATGAAGCCTGTTTTTTCATTTACAGCCATTGCTTCCCCTCTCACCCTGTTTGAGCGGAATATGAGCCAGTTTCCATCTGATGTCCATTGCGGATGGGTCTGATATATTTTTGAATCACCCGCGGGTTTCGTTGTAAGGAATGTCAGCTGAGTGCCAGTCACCGTATCTGTCACGACTTTCTTCTCAGAGGGGAATCTTGCTCCGATCTGGCATAATAAAGACCGGGGAAATAATATTACAATGGCGAAGACAAATGCAATTGTGCGGATCCATTTTGCTTTCATCAGGTGTATATTTATTAAAACTATTTACTTAGTTATAAAATTAGAACAAACTTTCAAAATTTCAAAATTTGACGTAATATTATGAATTATATAGTTACTGTCTTTTTAAATTTATAAAATATGATAAACTGGTTAATCAGGTCGTTGTTACTTATTTTGCTCAACTTCATTTTAATTAATGAGTCAGCAGGCCAGGTTCCGCCAGCTCGAGTTCAGAAGCCTCCCGCAAGAGTTATTGCCGGGATACCTGTCAATTATTCAGAAGATTCCGTTGGGGTATATACCCTTCCGGATCCATTAATTCTGCTGAATGGGCAAAAAGTAACCAGTGCCAAAACATGGTTTGAAAAACGCAGGCCTGAGATTGTAAAACTATTTGAAGAAAACCAATACGGACGTTCTCCTGATCCACCACTTGATATGACCTTTAATGTTTTTGAAAAAGGCACTCCGGCTTTTGATGGCAGGGCCATTAGACGCCAGGTGACAATTTATTTTACAAAGGACACTTCAGTATATAAAATGGATCTTCTGATCTATTTTCCTGCTAATGCCAGGGGGGCAGTGCCTTTATTATTAAATGTTGGTTTTTCCCCTAATTCAAGTACTATTGCTGACCCCGGGATAAAACAGGGATACACATGGGGCAGGGATGGAAAGCGTGTCCCGGCAAACAGGAACATGCAATTCGGAGGATTTAACATTCTTCCTTTCATCGAGAAGGGGATAGGTGTAGCCACTGTCTATTACGGAGATATTGAACCAGATTTTCCTGCCGGAATAAAATACGGGATAAGGGGTCATTATCTCAGACCAGGTACAATTAAACCGGCTCCGGATGAATGGGGTGCAATTGCAGCATGGGCCTGGGGTTTAAGCCGGGCTATGGACTATTTTACAACAGACAAAAATATCGATGCAGGAAAAGTGGCTTTGTTCGGGGTGTCGCGTCTGGGCAAGACAGTATTATGGACAGCAGCAAAAGATACTCGTTTTGCCATGGTAATTGCCAGTTGTTCAGGGGAGGGGGGAGCAGCTTTAAGTCGCCGTAATTATGGAGAGACAATAAAACATCTTGCTGATTCCACACGTTATTTTTACCAGTTTTGCGCTAACTATGGAAAATATGGTGACAGGGTCAATGAGTTCCCTGTTGATGCACATATGTTACTTTCATTGATTGCACCACGAGCCGTACTTCTTCAGACAGGTACTACAGATTTATGGTCTGATCCCAAAGGGGAGTTTTTGGCAGCAGCTGCCGCGGGGCCGGTCTTCAAGCTTTTAGGAAGCCAAGGCCTTGAGACGAATGAAATGCCCGCTGCCGGTACTCCTGTATTAAATAAATTGGGATATTTCATGCACTCAGGAGGGCATGGTGCTCTTCCGGCCGATTATACTGTTTTCCTTGAGTATATGAAAAAGTATCTTTTTGGCGGACAATAGACTATTTGACAGCCTTTTTCAGCAGCGCAATTTCTTTACTTCTGTCAGCTATCTCTTTATCCTTTGAGGCTATTACATTTTCAAGTTCTCCGATCTTAGCTTTTAATCCGGTGATTTCGATATTTAGTCCGGTTATCTTTCTATTGAGATCCTCCTTTTCATCTTCAAGTCTCTTAATAATAGGAGTAAATACTGACTTCTGGTAATACCAGGCAATAAAAAACCCAATTAAAAGCGCGCCAACTAACAGAAGCGCTATTTCAACCATTGCTGATGCAGCGGATTGTACGAGTAAAATAAGCAGAGTATTCATGGTTTATTTTTTTAAAGTTATTTCTGTTCTTCTGTTTTTTGCCCGTCCCTCGCTCGTGATCTGGTTGTCCACTGACTGTTCTTTACCACGGGAGGTGACTACAATTTTGTCAGCACCAATACCCTGTTTCTCCACATAATACTTAACAATCTCAGCTCTTTTCATTCCCAGGGAAAGGTTATATTCTGGAGTTCCAATAAAATCAGTATGCCCGATAATATGAAGTTTATAATCAGGATACTTTTCAATCCATTTCTTCATTTCGGAGATACTGTTGTCAGTCTGAGGATCACCTTTGAAAATGGCTTTGTCAAAATCAAAATAGATCATAAGGTCTTTAGGCATGGAATCATAAAATTTCTTCAATGAATCTGCCTCTCTGGTCTGTTTTTCAGATAATGGCTGTATAATAGCGACAGGTTTTTTTGTCATAGGTTTTAATATGTCGACATACAGCCACATTGAGAAGAACGACCAGATCAAGAAAAGAATAAATCCGGTTATCAGAATTCTCATGATTTTAATTTTAGTTATAGGATCTGTTAATATTCCTTGATTAAAATGTATGAAACGGATTATTAAAAGCAAAAACTTTTTTCAGTTTAGCTATTGGTTCTACCAAAGTTAAGAAAGGGAAAGATGGAAAGCAAAAAAAAAGTATCTGGCCCTCCAACCCCCCTGAATGGGGGCAAAAAGCATAAAGGGGAAAAGTGGTTTAGCCGGCAGGAGGGTAGCTGTCTACAAGCTTGTTCTGTTTCTTGATGGCCCTGATTAACCCTATTATTGACATTGGTTTGTATCCTCTTTTTCTATTTAATGCGGCCACCCTGAACAAAAGACTCTGAGCTTTAAAAAACTCATGGTAAAGTTTCCTGAGAGGTACATCAGGATCCCAGGCCTGTATTGCTTCAGCCCCGGCGCCATTTATCTCGATGATGGAGAAGCCTTTCCCTTCTTTTAGAAGGTCAGTTGACTCAAACCTTATGTCAAATCTTCCATAGTAAAACTCCGGCATACTTCTGGCGATTTCATCAAATCGCCGTGTAAGTTCAGGGGTGATGAGGTGGCCCGCATCGCGGTAAAGACCGCCAACGCGAAGGCTTCCTATGAAAGTAAGTCTGATAAGCTCATCCTTTTGTGGAACATGTTCAAGATCTTCCTTGCAGAAACCCAGGTGATTTGATTTTCCCCCCAGATAGAAATCAGCACGCAGCTTCGTTCTTTGATCATTATAAATAAGTTCAGTCAATGTAGATTTTCCATCACCCATTACAAAAGGGAAATATCTTAATGTAAGAGAATATAAATTCCCTCTTTCCTCTCCGGGTATCCTGACATAAAAAACCCCGGCTTCACCATCGTGATGAATGGGACGCTGAAGCATCAGGTTTTCTCCTGAAGGGAATGAATTAAGATATTTCTGCAAATGATCACTGTCTTCAACAAGATTTACGCCATAACCATTCCATCCTATATCAGGTTTGGCAACGATCGGGAAGCTAAGTCCTTTTTCTTCAATCAGGGAAAGCGCTTTTTTAAGATCCTGTTTTGCATCTTCACCGTTGCGATGAAGTGTGACAAATTCCGCCAGCCATGTTTTTTGATCTTCTCCAACCATATTCATTACTGAACTTTTCGATTCTCCCATAAAACCTCCGGTTTCAATCATTGGATTCGAAATAGTCGGTAATGTAATGCTCCGGTAGCGAAGAGCCAGCAGGAACCATCTTATTATGACAGGAATATAAAGTATATTGTTCGGGATTTTTTCTGCAGAGGAGTAGAAGCGCTTTAGTCCATCAAGAGATGGCATTCCGCTGAATTTGTGTTTTAGTGATGGCACATACTTTCTTATTACTTCAAAAAATGAGGGAGGTATTTCTCCCATAGCGTATTCAGTTCTTTTGCTCCATTTGGATTTAAAATAGTTCCTTATGGCAAACCCAACTACCAGCAGGGCAAGTGTTCCCCATGCCCAGTATCCCAGATGGAACAGTACGACCTCCCCGAACAGAATCACAATGGTAAGTACTATCGATGAATAAACGGCACCGGCAACAATAGAAACAGTCGCAAAACGCCAGAAGGGCACCTTAAACCATCCACAGGCAACAAATGTCGGAAAGAGAAGACCCGGAGTCAGCCGGCAAACAACAAGTACCCTTACAAGGTGTGTATTAAGCCAGGATTTGACCCTTTCAACTTTTGGTCCAATTATTTTCGTTCTTAACCATCTATTTGATTGCGCCAGACGTCCCAGCCAGTATATCACGACATCGCCAGCAACTATCCCAAGGTAAACAGGTACATATGCAAAAAGCAATGGAAGGCCATGTTCAACTTTTGAAAAACCGGCTGCAAGAATTGCAGCATCCTCATGAATAAATGTGAGAAAGAAAATTACAATACTCTCTTTAAACCAAAAAAGCGTATCAGGATTTAACATGATGACATATTAATTGTCCCCAAAAATATTTTAAAACGAAGTTCCAAATATAACGGGTTTTCGTTTCTGAACAAAAGTAATATAAGTATTTAAACTTATTCTTAATAAGAAAATGAACTTAGTCTTTTTGTCTCTGGTCTATTTCTTCACAGCATACAGCAAATTAATCTGCTGTGTCCTCCAGTTATATCCCAGTGTAAACGGTACTGGTTTTACGGAAGGATCACTATAGGCTTTGGCCAGGTCAGTTTCATTTATCCAGGAAAATTCTTTTCCGGGCCTGGCATATTTACCATAGAGATGGATATTCCATTTTGTCTTATCGAAATACCTGTATGCAATCCCGGAATCATCCTGAAGAATGCTCCTGCTCTTATCAAATATAATGTCACGGATCAATGAAAAGTCTTTACCATGCATGAGATAGGATGCTGCTTTCAGATATGTGAAGCTTTCAGGAAGCATTGAAAGATACTTTTGAAATCCCGGATTTCTTTTTAATCCCTCATCTGAGATGTCTGTCTGATAATAAATTACTGACTGGACTCTTCTCCCGGTATCGCCGGCAAATTCAATTTTGATACCATGTGTCAGGTTTTTAATATTTTTGAGGCTGTCTCCAGTATGAAATGTACCGGTACTATCTATTCCCACATGGCTCATTGATACTACATTATACCCGGTCCTCTGGATAAAAAGAGTTATCAGGGGAACAGCTCCGTTTACACTGCTCTTTTTCAGGGCACCAATCATGTTGCCTGTAATGAAATAGCTGCGTTTAAAAATATCTTTCAGAGAGAACCTGATATCTTCAAGATATTTATTGACCTGTTCATTGGTCATGTTGCACAGATCAGGAAGGGCTCCGATGGGTTCCAGACCGATAAGTATGTATTTCTCAGCGTTTGGGTAAAAAATATTTACATTAAGAAAATCTGGTCCTCCGAAGGGATAAAAAACAGGCGTGCTTCCATGACATTCAACAAGTTCGCTATCAGCCCATGTTTGCATTTTGATAAAACGTGCAGTGTCCAGATCCAGGAAACCACTGTCGAGACTGACAGCAAAACGTTTCCACCTTGTGGTGGAATCAAGTCTCCCAAGACAGCCGGTTTTTCCATGATCAATTCCTGAAATGAATGAGGAAACATCGTTTATTATGGTATCAAATGGGGCCGTAAAAGGTTTTGGGACAATTATCTCGGCAGCTTTTTTAGGCTTCTGACTGCATGATAATACCAGAGAAGCAATCAGCATAATCCATAATAGCATTTTATTTTTCGACATTTTTTTTCGATTTTATTAGTAGAAAATAAACAATCAAACCCACAAATGTAATGCCTATTCCTGTCAGTGACTGTTGAGGGTTTTGAATTAATACATATACCATCATGCAGCCTTCAACAAGAATGAAGAATAGTGGGATATAGGGATATCCGTAGGTATGGTAAAAACCTTCACCGTTTTTTTTCATCTGATATCTAAGAACAAACACCCCGGTAACAGACATAATAGTAAAAAGACTTAGCGTGAAGCCAATCAGAGTCATGATCTGTCCAAACGTCGACGTAAAGATAAGTGTCAGAGCAACAACGGTCAGCAATATTGTCGCATAGAAAGGAGATCCGTTTTTATTCTCGACTCCCAGGAACCGAAGCAGACGATAATCTTCAGCAATTGCCTGAGTTACCCTTGGGCCGAGGATTAATAATGAATTAATGGAAGCTACTAAGCCTATCGAGATCAGAACAGCAACGAATTTGCCCCCTGCCGCACCAAAAATATTCCGGGCAGAAATGAAAGCTATGTCGACCTTTCCTTCAAGTTCTGATAATGGTACGGTATACAAAAAGACAAAATTCAGCAAAGTGTACAATATCATTACGATTAGAGTGCCTGTAATCAGGATTCTTGGAAGATTTTTCACGGGATCTTTTACCTGATGAGTTATATAGGCAGCTGAATTCCATCCTGAATATGCAAATGAAACATATACAAGAGATACGGCAAAGTCAGGATTAATTATTTGTTTAAGATCGGCTTGATTAAAAGTGAATGAGAAGCCGGGATGATGTCCTTTTGTAAATCCTATTACGCACAGGGTGAGTATAAGAACGATATTTATTATTGTGGCGACAAAATTGAAATTCGCACCGGTCCTGAAACTGCTGCAATTAAGAACTGATAGAATTAACACAACAGAGATTGCAGTAACAGCAGGAGCCACAGAGATCAGGTTGCCGGCATAAGTACCCAGAGCAATGGCACAAATAGCCAGAGGTGCAGCGAAGCCAATCGTCATAGAAATAAATCCCGAGAGAAAACCGAAGGCAGGATGGAAGATCCTGGAAAGAAAAACATATTCACCGCCCGATTTTGGAATCCTTGCTGCAAGCTCACCATATGTGAGAGCTCCGCAGAGTGCGACAAGGCCGCCTGTTATCCAGATAAAAATCAGGGCCAGAACAGAATGAACGCCCGCAGCCTGGAGCCCAAGGCTGGTATAGACTCCTGTTCCTATCATGTTAGAAACAACTATAGCAATAGCGCGTGAAGGATTGATGAGCTTTCCTGTTTCCAAAAGTTTTCCATTTAAAAGAGGGAATAAAAATAATAAACAAATTGTAACTTATAGTACAATCTGATCAGTAAATGGAAGTAAATTACCAGTTATTCCAGCTCTTTCAGGATCTTCATCGCTTCCTCAACATGTCTTTCGGCTTCTACCTGCGAATTGAAGATAAAGATCACTTTGCCTTTCTTATCCGCTATGTAGGTAACACGTCCGGGAAGGAGACCGAGCGCATTTGCAGGAACACCAAACATTTTTCTAACCTTATTGCCTGTATCGCTGAGCAGGGTAAAAGATAACCGGTATTTCTCAGCAAATTTTTTGTGGCTTTCGACAGATTGACCACTAATGCCGATTATAAGCGCATCGGCCTTTGTGAAAACTTCAAACTGATCGCGGAAAGCGCAAGCCTCTTTTGTACATCCGGGACTATCATCCTTTGGATAGAAATATATAACAAGCTTTTTCTTACCTACAACACTTTTTATATCAAATAATACCCCGTTCTGGTCAGGAAGGGTGAACTCCGGTATAAGATCACCTGTCTGGATTGAGTGCATATCTTGTCTTTTTTGATTTTGTGATTTATTTGACGTACTAAAGAATAAAACTGCTATGAAAAGGACCAATATCAGGAAAGACCATTTTTTAGCTTTCATTTTCATAATAGGCTGTAATTAATATTATCAGTTATTTTTTAGGAAACCATGGAATGAAGGAGCTCGTTTTCCTGATATACTCCCTGTATTGCGGCTTTTGTTCAACAAGCGTTTTTTCCAGAAGAACCACCCCTGAAACTTTTATAATCAGAGCAGTCATCAATACAGAACCAAGAGCCGGGATATAGCATCCGGCTGAAACAGATATCAAACCATAACCCCACCATACTGAGGCATCTCCAAAATAGTTGGGGTGACGTGTATATCTCCAGAATCCCGTGTCAAGTACTTTTCCTGCATTCAATGAATTGGATTTGAATTTTGCCAGTTGAAGATCACCCCCTGCTTCAAACAAAAACCCGACGGACCAAAAGAAGATGCCGAGATAATCGAGAAGTCCAAGTGGTTGATCTGTCCCTGAATACTGCGCCCCCAGAAGAGGAGCACCTATCATCCACATGAGCAGCCCCTGAAGCAGGAATGTCTGAAAAAAGCTTATCCACCAGTATCGCTTTTCTCCATATTTTCTTCTGAATTCCCGATATCTGAAATCTTCTCCCTTGCCAATATTTCTCAATGCAATATAGATCGAAAGACGTAAACCCCAGATAGCAACCAGGGTGGTGAGCATTATCTTTCTGATATCAGATCCATCAGTTTTAAAAAAGTAAAACAGGGAGGTAATAACAAACCCAAGTCCCCAGAAAAAATCAACTATGCTTACATTTTTGACAGCTATACTGATAATCCAGAGAAATGTCATAAGTATAAGGATGACAAAAAGTGCCTGCAGATAGATTTGAAAAAAAGACATCTGATCTAGTATTCGTCCATGATGGCCACTGCTGAAGCCCCGACTCCGGCGTTAGCTCCGATGGTAGGTGAGATATTCATAACTGAAACAGGCTTCTTACCTGTAAGCGATTCCATTTTGCTTACATACCAATCTGCATCAATCCTGTTATTGGCGTGCATGACAATGTAATTCCATACAGGTTTCTCCTTCATCTGGCGTTTTATATATTCTATAATTTTCAGCATATTGGCTCTGCGGCTAAAAGCCTTGTCGAGAACAGTCGCCTTACCTGTTTCATCGACGGAGATAATGGGATTAATGTTTAATATTCTGGCAAGAAGGCCTTTTGTAAAAGATAGTCTGCCTCCCCTGATAAGCCATTTCACATTGATGACGGTCACATAGAGTCTGGTATCTCTTACCCATTTTTCAGCCATCAAGACAATCTGATCGTGAGAAAATCCTCTTTCAATTGCTTCTGCAATCCTGAGTACCACCAGACCTTCTGCTCCGGAAAGGTTCTTTGAGTTGATAACATTGATCTTCTTATCAAACTCTTTACTCACTATCTGGGCGGCTCGCTGACTGGTATGGAACGTTCCGCTAAGTTTATCAGACAAATTAACTGCTATTACAGAGTCATAATGCGAAGCCAGGTGAGAATATAAATTGATAAAAGACTTTTCGTTAATCTGTGATGATTTGGGATAATATGGTGATTCAATAAGGAGCTTATAAAACTGATCCGGTGTGAGAGTAACCTTATCAAGATAATGATTTTCACCGAAACTGATATTTACAGGAAGCACATGAATCTGGAAATTGTCAATAATTTCTTCGGCAAGGTCGCATGTTGAATCAGTTACAAGAGCGATCTTGTATTTTCTTTTAAAAACTGATTCGCTCTGGCGGATCATGTCATCTGCCTTCTGAAATGCCAGTATTCCGAAATCTTTAAGGCTATAAAAAAGATCAGCCGGATTATTTGTGTGCACATGTATTCGCCTCATTTTTTCGGATCCTGCCACAACAGCAGAATTACCATATTTTTCAAGCAAAGCCATAAGATCCTGATGACCGATTGTAGTCTCTTTAAGAATAGCCTCAGTACAATATCTGAATTCTACACTTTCAGAAATTATTTCTTCAGTTTTTGGAAGGGCAACCGATTCTGCTTTTGCCTGTATGAGCTCTTTAAAATTTCTTGTATGAATATAATCTATAATACCTTCTACAAAAAGAACAAAACCCTTTGCTCCCGCATCAACAACATTTGCTTTTGCGAGGATTTTTAATTTGGTTTTAGTTTCCTGGAGGGATTTATTAAGCACTTCATAAGAACTTAACAGTAACTGATCGAAATCAGCAAACTTGTGCCAGCTTTCAAAAATGTAATCTGCCCATTCTTTAATAACTGTTAGCATCGTACCCTCAACAGGATTAGCCACAGCTTTATAAATGTATTTGACAGATTTCTGAATGCTCTCAGCAAATTGTTTCAGATTAACTGACTGGCAGTCAGCAGTTTCGTTGCTTAGCCCATAAAAAAACTGGGCAAAAATAATTCCCGAGTTACCACGTGCATTCATCAAAGTTGCCTCAGCAATCCTGTCAGCGGTTATTTTATATGATCTGTGAGGATGAAGGGACTCAATTACGGACCTGATTGTAGATGCAAGATTAGTGCCTGTATCCCCGTCATTTACCGGGAATACGTTAATCTTATTAAGTTCAATCTGATGTGCAATAACTTTTCTGGCGCCGGCAACAAAAGTGTAATAAAGATTGCGGCCATCGAGTCGAATGAGAGGAGCATCTACGGCTATTGTCATTGTGTCTCCCTATATAATAATTCTGCAAAGATACAAAAATTCACATACTCATGGTTTAATAACCTTTACAAGAGCCGCGGGAATCTGAAGCAAGTCGTAATCATTATCATAGACCAGGTATTTATCATACCATACGGGGTTAAACTTTTCCTTGTAATCCCGCTGTCCTTTATATTGAGAAAAAGACCTGATTTTCTCATAGGCAAACTTCATCGATCGTTCCGGGAAAGTATGAGGATCGTTTATACCTGACATTGGAGCAAAACCAAGATTCACGTACTGAATACCAATTGATTTAAAGTGCTTGTACATCTCCACTAAAATGTAATCCATTATTCCATTTGGAGCATCTTTGGTTTTGCGTAACAAATCATAAGTCCCTTCATTCTTTGTATAATCTGGAATTATATTAAGAAATGCGATTATCTTTTCTTCATTGTTTCCTATAGTTATTACCACATGTTGTTTGATCTCCTTTTCATCGAACATACCCTGCGAAAAAACAATTTCATTCCGCTCTGACACCTCAAGCCATTCATCGCTTACTGCCTTTAATTGCTGTATCAGACCATCCTTCAACGGAGGTCTGTAAATTTTTGTTGTGTAGCCCTGTTCTGTGATCTTATTCAATGCATTTCTGATAGATTTCTTTTCTCCTCCTTCGAGTGTGAATGTTGACAGATCAACGATCCCTTCCTGGCCGATAAATATGCTACGCTTTGAAAATATTTTGTAGACATCCAGGCTCTCTTTCGGCACACGGTAGTAAATATCCTTTAATCCGTTTTCATAACAAAACCTGCTAAAAAGAGCAATGCACTTTATTATTTCATCTTTGTCAGATGCCACAGGATCTTCCAGCACTACTGCAAAGCTCCTGCTGACTTTAAATGAAACAAATGCCTTAATATCAGGAGGGGAAAATATCTGTTTGTCTGAATATGTTTTAAAATAATCAAGTGGAGACCTCCCATAAAGCTGAACCAGCTTTTCAGCTTTTTCTTTCTCTGTCTCTGTGGGAGCAGATTTAAATACATAGGGACGAATAAGTGAATAGAGGAGGAAAGCGATCGAGAGAAATCCGCTTATCCTTATGGTATACAGGAAATCTGTGGAAAATGAATCCCCAGGCGTAAGACTCGTGTTAAGGAGGAAATAGTTCTGAAATGTATAAATAAACGACTGCACTATGTTAAAATCAATCTGAAAATGCTTTTTATCAAGAAAATAGAATCCCACGGTACCATAAATCATTACAGCAACCATACTTAAAAGAGCAGTCTGTATTCCTATTGTACGTAACCGGGGGTTGGTTTTCACATAATATTCTTTTCTGGTAGTGAAAAGCATAATGACAACAAAAAGGGCAACTCCTGCTTCAGGAAAGTTGACCCCTTTGGTCAGATGTGCGAGTACGGAAAATGAACTTAGTATTATAGCAAACCACCAGGATGTCCGGAGACCCCGGAGCATAAAAGTTGCGGTAACCAGCAGGAATAAACCTGTTATTAACACAAAACCGTTTGAAAAATTTACCACATCAAAAAACAGATAGTTCCTGAGAATCTTCAATTTTTCCGGGGAGCCTGGTATAAGAACAGAAATAATATTAACAAGTCCGAGTGAAAATATTAATAAAGACGGAGCAATACGTACGAGCAGCTTATCGATTTTAAGAAGAAAGCTAATCATGCCAGTGAATAATGGCAGCCAAAATTCAAAAAATCTGAACAGGAGCGTTACGGCGATTGCTTCAATATTGGTGTACCCCATTTGAATGAGAAGATAGCTCATAGATATTTCTATTGCACCAAGACCACGCAGGAAGGGAGAAATTATAAGAAAGAGAACAACAATTATATATGCCAGAATTGCTGCCGGCACTGAGGGTGAAAGATGAAGGGCCAACATTGAAATGTAAACGTGTATAATCCCGACAAATTCGATTACTACAGACACAATTACAGTATTCAAGAAATGTTTCTTGTTGATTTTATTGCTAATCAGATCATCAATAAATACTATGGAATCAGGAAATATCCTGGTGATCGAGGAATAGAATAATTTCTTATTTATAAGGGACTTGTAAATTAAATAGATTAATAGCAGAATTAATACTGATCCTGCAAGTGCATAAAGCTTCCCTGAGCCGACACCTTTTCCAGGAATTGTAAAAAGAAATGCCGGAATTGCTACAATTATAACCGAAAGAATTCCTACGAAAGCATAAATTGAGGAAGCAAAATATATCTGGCTCCGGGTTATTCCCCTTTTTTCAACGGAGGTTGTAAAGAAGGCCAGAGAAGATATTCCGCCGGCAGGGAGAAAAACACTTATAAAGTTTCTTTTGAGGAAGAGGATTACAGCATCCCAGATGCTGAGCCGGGCATTCACAGCAGCAAAAGATGTAATATACATCAGTCCCTGAATAAAAATATAGAACACTACCAGCCCGAGTCCCGCTATAATCCATGCAGGTTTTGCGGCAAACAAAACCTTGCTTACGCTCTGAAGTTCTGTTTTTTCATGATTAAAGAACCAGACAGCAAGTCCGATGAAAAGTCCGGTAAAGAGGAATCTGATAACTATCCTGACATTTCCTGAAAAGAGAGAAGATATTTTGTCAAATATGGTCTTAATAAGAGGGATCATTTTAAAATGCATTGTTGTCCTTCATAACTTTTACTATAAGGGTTGCATTGGCATGGTAATGATGATCTCCGGGAATGAAAACAAATTTTACTGAAGTTCCCTTCAACGATGCCTGTATGGTAGATTTCTCATTCTGGCCATAGATACAAATAGTGTTTATTTTCTCCAGTTTCTTTATTTCTTCAATTACATTATAAGTGTTCTGACGATTGCCCAGGTCAAGCATGTTGGATATATGAATTTCGAAATCGGTCGTTTTTGCTGGCGATAGCAAGACAGTAGACACGACATTTGATTTAATATGTTCAGGGAAAAGTGTCACCAGAAAAGGAACTATCTCTGCGCCTTGTGAATAACCTATCAGTATAAACTGTTTTTTGCCCCATTCTTTCCCATAGTAATTCAGAATTTCAGCCATATCGGATGCAGTCTTTTCAGGTGTTTTTCTATTCCAGAAGTACTTTCTTGTATCAAGTCCGATGGTTGGAATCCCGAACGTCCCGAGGTTATCCGCTATTGCCTGTTCAAAACCAAACCAGCCTCCATCTCCCGATAAAAGCAATGCAATCGGAGCATTTTTTACCAGAGTTTTTTCTTTTGTTATATTATATGGGATAGATGGAAATTTTTGTTGTGGGCCATTTGTTGCCTTACCTGAACCGGCAATCTTTATAGAGTCATTTTTTACTGATTGTCCCTGAATGGAATTTAGAATTATGGAAGCAAGAAGAAATAAAGATATCCTTTTCAAGGTTAACATTCGTTGATTATTTAAAGCAACTCCAGAACCTTCCATATATACAAAGATAAAATAATCTTCTTAGTCTTTCGAATTGAATTCTTCTATTCTCTGAAATACCAGTTTCGAACTTATTATTACCATTGGCAGACCGGTGCCCGGAATGGTTGAGGCACCGACATAAAAAGTATTTTTGAATTTTTCGTCATAATTCTTCGGTCTGAATCCTCCGATCTGAAGCATATCGTGTGATAATCCGAGCCCGCTACCGCGATGAAGATTGAATTGATTCTGCCAGTCTTCCGGAGTGAAGACAGTTCTTGATACGATTTCGGGTCCAATGTCTCTTCCTATCCTTTGTGAAAAATCGGAAATTATGCTGTCAACAATTTCATCCCGGTCACTCCAGTCTGGTTTAAATCTAAGATCAGGGACTGGACAAACAAAAAAGAGACTTTCGGAGTCTTTTGGAGCACAATCGGGATTATATTTCGAGACAACATTTACATAATAATAAGGCTTCTGCAGAGAGTCGGGATTCTTAAAGACCTTTTTGGAGTATTCCCTGAAATTGTCACCCAGATAGTAGTTATGATGATGTACCTGTGGCAGTTTACATTTAAGCCCAAGGTATATTGTAAGTGGTCCCATGGTCCAGGATTTCTTATCGAGTTTTTCCCTTGAAAATTCATCTCTCCCGAAAATGGTACCTCTGAACACTGCCGCATCTGCATTTATCACAAAAATATCTGCTGTCCATTTTTTGTTATACTGATCTACCAGGGCTGTGAGAGTATGGTTTTTCGATTCAAATCCCTTTATTTCAGTGTTATAAGTGATATTTATATTTTCCTTCTTCAGTTCGTTCACTATACCTTCAATAATTTTATACATGCCTCCCTCCACATTAAAGTATCCGTCATGCCTGAACTCGGTATAGGAGAGTAATGTATAAACTGCTGAGGTATCGAATGGAGTCCTGCCAAGAAAAAATGCAACCAGCGATAAGATCTGTATTGCTTCATCAGATCTGAAATAATGAGAAACCTGCTGCCAGAAATTCCTGAAGATTACCGGAAGATGAATAGGATTAACCCTGGCAAGCTTTATAAAATAGTCGAATAAGGAGTCAAAATTGTTTTTTATTGCCACATCTACAGTATCATGAAAAAGTCGCCCGCTTTTGTCAAGATACCTGATCATTTTCTTTTCAAAATCAGGCTCAGTATCCCTGAACTGTTCAGCCAGTTTATGAATGTCCTTGTAAAGGAACCAGGTTTTTGGATTGTTTCTGAAATTGACAGTATATAGTGGATCCAAATCAAAATACCTGAATGGCATATCAATATTGCAGTCCCTGGCAAACTCCGTAAATTCATATGACATGCTGAAAAAACTTGGTCCGGTATCAAAGGTGAAACCGTCTCTTTTAAGCTGATTTACCCTGCCTCCGGCCTTATCGTTTTTCTCAATAATGTTGACCTTATATCCCTTTTTTGCCAGCCTCAGGGCTGTTGCCAGGCCACCCAGTCCTGCTCCAACAATTAAAACACTCTTTGACATCTATTTATTTTTCAATTTATTTATCATTTCAGGATAAAGGTCATTCTTTACTGAAGAAAGACCAGGTTCTATAGCCACAATTTTTTCGTAATAGAGTTTTGATGATTCGAAATCTTTCAGATATATGTATGTCTGCATTATTACTGTAAGCAGGCTCAGGTAATTCCAGTTTTCGACAAGATCCTTTTTATCAGTTTCCATTAGATCCTTTGCCAGTAAATAATTCTTTAATGCTTCTTTTTTTGATCCTCCAAACACAGCCGGCATATAAAAATCAATATTGGCATACTGAATGTACGCAAAGGCATTATTCTTGTCGAGGATGATTGCCTGTTTAGCACAATTAACACTCTTTAATCCATAAATAGTTACAAGCAAACGGTTTATGCCCATTCTGTAACCATAAAAGGCAGATTTATAAGCATTTGCAGCAGATTGATAATAATTGCCCTGTGGAAGAAATGTTATGTTTTTTTCAGCAAGATCGAGATATTTTTTTGCCTCATCACTTTTATTATTTCCGATACACCATGCAATATAACCATATTGATAATTTAAGAGTTCCAGCAAAAAATTTGTCTCTTTATTACCTGTGGAATTCATCTTGTCAATGACATTCTTCCAGGATTGCATATTATTTCTGATATAGGCGGAGTATATTTCAGATCTATAGCTACCTTTCAAAGGTGCCAACAGGGAAAAAAGAAGAACAAGAACTATTTTATATTTCGCCCTTTCCATTGATAGTCTTTAAGGTATTTATTAATAAAAGCATTGAAGATAAAGAAACCACAAGATATCTGCTGGGGTAGCATATATAACAAATTCAAATATACATTTTGTTCACTTACGACAGAAACCATAATCCGGATAGCAACGTATGCAAGCAAATAACCTAGGAAAACAGTCGCAGGCATTGCAATGAATACAAAGATAAATCCAAATGTTGTGGTGATCCAGAAAAGAAAAGAGAGCAATATTGAATTTGCAAAAAATGCCGAAACATTCTTTGAGAAACCGTTTACAGCATCTTTGAACCCGAAATACATTCGGCACATTACTGTTTTATTGCCAGTCAGGCATGCAATCCTGAATCTTTTCTTTTTCAGAAACCTGGCTATTTCAATATCTTCAACCTTATTATTTTTTGTCAATTCGTGTGGGTGGAAAGAACTATATACTTCCGAATTGAAAAACATGAACTGGCCATTCGCGGCAGAAAGTGACGGGAATGCAGACTTTCTTACCAGGATTAGGGGAAGAAGAGATAATAGAATAAAATTCATATTCGGCACTGTGATCTTTTCACCAAAACTATCAATTGTCTGCCTTGGGAATATCGAAATAAGTGCAAGGTTAAACCTTGAGGCGTAAGCCACTCCATTAGTAATTATTCCACCGCTAATCCTTACATCAGCATCGATAAAAAGGAAATAATCACCTTTTGCCGATAGAGATAAACTATGACATGCAAAGTTTTTACCAAGCCATCCGGCTGGAAGACCCTTTGAAGGAATAAGAGTTATCCTGTTATCCTTATGTTCAAATTCATGAACAATCTCAGCAGTCTTATCTTCCGACTGATCGTCGAATACTATTATTTCGATATTTTTATAATCCTGCATCAAAAGATCTTCCAGAATATTCCTGATATTTACTTCTTCATTCCTTGCAGGGATCAGGACAGAGACGAGGGGCATAATTTGCAGCTTAGCATCTGGCATACTTTCCCTGAATATCAGATTGACCAATGAGATCAGCAGTTGAAGAGAAGTAAAGAGTAGGATAAAATATGCCAGAAAAATCATTGATCACCTGATTTACTTATGTTTTGGGAAACAGAGTCCGAATAAAAAATATTATATTCTTTCTCGATTGCATCAAGAGTTATTAACTCCATTCCAGGCTCTTTCAAATAGATAAACAGGGTGGGTTTTTCTTGAGAAAAATAATCAATTAGATTTGCTATAAACACAACCTGAATTTTACCCTGATTCTCTTTAATTAATCTTTCTATTCCTTTTTCAAACCTTATTATCGTGTTGTAAACTGACTGAATTTCACCCTGCGGGAACATGAGTACCATATTCCTGTTATCTGTCAGAATTTCGTTCGTATAGTTTAATGTTTCAATTATACTTCTTGACCCTTTTTTTACTGAATATGCACCTACCATATTGGTTATCCTGAATTTCTTAATTTGTTCCTCCAGCATCATAACATGGAATTTACGGCCGAAGTGCTTAATATTCAAATACATAATCCATATTCCATCCCACCAGCTTATATGGTTAGAAATCAGAAGGAGCGGCAGATTTTTATCCCTGAATTCTCCACAGATGACAACCTCCTGAAAGTTCAGGCGGATTTTCAGGAGAGTATAAAGCCTGTATAAAGGATAGACAATAATGTGATGTTTTGATTTGATTATCATTTTGCCTGTTAAAAATAGATTATCAGGAATATAAAGAATATAGTCTGGCAGGCCAGCACGGGCAATGCCAGAGAACTGTCTGTTTTGATCCGCAGTATTTTGTAGAAGGCATGAAATACAACTGCTATTATAAACCAGGCAATATAGTTTCTTAGTGGTACAATTCCTCCCTTCCACTCCCACATTCCAAGTACCGGAGCGGAAAACTCCATAAGTATATCATAAACCACCATGAGAACAGAGGCCGACAGAATTTTAACAGGGACAGAAAGTGATAATGGCTGAACAACTGATCCTGTGGCAAATACAAGCATCGCCCAGTTTATTCCAATCATTAAAGGAGTATTGAATACTTTTATTCCAAGAGTATCTCCATAGGTATAAGTCCCAAAGATCAGATGAGTACTTATCCCGGCAACCTCTATAAAGAAGGCTGCAGCTGCAGTTATAAATATTACCGTTAAAGTTTTCCAGTCAAACTCAGAATGATTATACAATAAGATAGCAAAAAAGCTTAGCAGCAGAGCCAGTGGGAAAAGCATTAAGAATAGGCTATGCGTTAATGAAATAATTGTTCCGAAAATGCCAACGATATAAAAGATTGCAAAAAAGCCGATCACCAATTTTCTGTTGAGTCTCAAAAAGGAGGTAATGGTATTAATCTTAATGCTCATAGCTGGTTTATCATACTCGTTTTTCAAAGATAGTCCGAAACCTTTCATTCAGGATAAGAGGTATAAGGATAAGAGAAAAGGCATAACCAATATCTTCTACCGGAACAGTAAGGATATACAGGCCCGATATAGTTGAATTATTGTACCAGATAACAGGTTCCTTTGTGAATGTGCCGGATAAGATGGAATTTACAATCAGAAAAGGAATGAGCATAATTGGGAAAGTGAGAAAGTAACTATTCAGAACCTTCATCTTATCAAGATTGGCAACAATTAATAACAATATAAGGACAATGGAATAGATAAGAGTATAGATCTTACCGGAGCAGAATAATATTACAAGTACAAGAAAAAAAATAATGAGGGCGGAAAGCCATCTTACTTTTTGGTTGCTTAATGAATAATTGTGAGAATAGAGAACGAAAACATAATGGATGAACATGCTTGCGTAAGGTATCAAAATAAAAAAGAGCCACTCTTCCAGAGGCAGACCTGAAAACAGAATCCCTGAATGGTACGATGGATTGAATCCCCATATCCCATACTTCGTAAATAGGATGTCGGGAATTACAAAAACAATACCGGAAATTAAAATTGACAGGAAGAGACTTTTCCACATTTTATAGAACCTGAGTTTACTGTCGAAACTTAGCAAGAGCGGAATTGCAAAGGCAAGGAGTTCGACTTTCAGATATATTGACATTTGCATTTGATATCAAACCAGCTTAAGTTTGCACATTAGATAAGCCTTAATGAGGAGGAACATTTTTATAAAATTATTGACCCGTATTCGCCTGGAGATCAGTTCTTCGGCAGGCGTATTTGATATCTTCTTCAATAATCTTTTAAAATAGAGGTATGCTATAAGCACCGGTACTTTTGCATCAGAGGGTAACTTCCTGATACCAATAAATGAATTTGAAAAATCAATTTCTATGTCTCCGATTATCTTCCTTTTTTCAGCCTCCCCGAAAGTATTGAAATCAGTATCCGGGAAGTAATACCTACCCAGCGTTTCTGTATCATTTTTTAAATCACGAAGAAAGTTGACTTTTTGAAAAGCTGCACCAAGTTTCATTGCAGGCAACTTGAGTTCCTCAAATTGAATCTCATCTCCTTTTACAAAGACACTTAAACACATTAAACCTACAGCTTCGGCGGATCCATAAATGTACTCTTCAAATTCAGCTTTATTGTAATTGCCGTTCTTTGTAAGATCGACTTTCATACTTCTGAGGAAAGACTGGATAAGGTCGTTTTTTATGCTGTATTTTTTTACAGTCAGCTGAAAAGAATGCAGGATAGGATTCAGACTTATACCGCTGTTGTAGGCTTCGTAATAATCATTTTCAAATTTTTCAAGCAATTCCTTTTTATCATAGTCATGGAAACTATCCACTATCTCATCAGCAAATCTTACGAAGCCGTATATACTGTAAATAGCTGATTTTATTTCTGTCTTCAGGTTACTGACAGCGATTGAAAAGGAAGTGCTGTAAGCCCTCGTTACAAGCTTGCTGATACTAAATGTTACCTTGTTATACAGTTGTTCCAAAGGCTGATACTTTGATGATAATAGGTAATTTCAATTTCGGCAAATATACTATTTTTCATCAAGAAAAAATCCGGCCCGGGGAACCCCGGAACCGGAAAATCAAAAATGAAATCAGGAATGAAAAACCAGGAATTATTTTTGTTTTGAATTTGCTCTTTCAACTTCTTTAAGTCCATTTTCTGATATTCTCCAGTACTTGTCTCCTAGCTGCCAGGGTTCTATATCATAACCAACATAGGAGCCTGTTTCATTATCATTCTCAACTTTGCCTAATGAAATCCTGTCAGGAAACATATTTTCGGAGGAATTATCGAAATGAAGAATTGTTCTTTCAGGTAGAAATAAATAAACTCTTATCTCATCGGCTGACCATTTACTTCCGGAAGGAATAGAGAAGTATTCGTCCAGCAAAAGGGTATCTTTATTTATCCTGTATCCATAAATAAGCGATTCAGCTTTTTTTGCAGCTTCTATTCTGTCGCGGCCTGACGACCTTTTCCTGATCTCAACTTTCGCAAGCTTTTCGTTTGTAATCATTAACTGAAGTCGTGAACGCACAAACAACCTGTTTCCCGGATCCTCAATAAAGACGGTGTAATGATTTTCCGGCAGGGAGAACTCCTTTCTTGCAGGCAGATCCTTTACTTTCTTATCTATAACAATATGAAGAGTATCAGGTGGAGTCACAAATATTTCCTGTGATGTGCACCGCCCTGTCTGGGAAAAACTTACCCCCTCATTAAATAGAATTATAGACAGGGCTGTAATGCTCAACACCCAGATAACCAAAAAGATAAGGCTGATAATCCCATCATTAGCCCTGAACCAGAAGATCATTTTGATCCCCCAGTAGATAAGGGCGATCAAAGGTAATACTACAGCTAAAAAAGTAAGTACCATTATCCAGGGAGTAAGTGACGGATTAACCACACAATTAAGTAAATCAGAAAAGTAAAACAGATTTGCATTCAGAGATCCCATTGAAATAAATCCCGGATATTTAAAGAAGAAACCAATCACAAAAGCCAGGATAGCTATAAAGCCAGTAATAACAAAAACGACTCCGATGATGATCATTATAATCCTGAAGAATATAAAGAAGAATTTACCCAGAGCCCTGAAAACCTCATTAAATGCGCTACCGACCCGGCTAAGGCTATCCTCTCCCTGTGCCTGATATGAGTTGGATCCGCCACTTTGTTGTGCCCTATCCTTATTGTAGGCCCTGTAGTTGTAATTATTACCAAATAATTCTTTTTTCTGAACATCAGAATGAGCATTCGGAAGTGCTATCCAGAGAGCTATATAAACTAGTATTCCTATTCCGAAGAAGAGAGTAGCCAGAATAAAAACCAGCCTTACCCATACGGGATCGATATTAACATAAGCGCCAATCCCTCCGCATACTCCGCTTATAATAGTGTCATCAGGATTTCTGTACAGACGTCTTCTTGTTGTTGTGACATATGGTTTTTCCTGGCTACCCGGTTGATCAAAGTCATCCGGATTTCCGATAATCCCAATCATAGCTTCAACATTCTCGATCGAAATATTACCTGCAGTGTTTTGCTGGGTCCTGAATATCTCTGCAATTCGCGATTCAATATCTTCTATTGTCTCATTTCCTCCAGAGACATTATGAAAGTGCCTGTCAATGGCTTGCAGATAATCACGAAGCATATAATAAGCTGCCTCATCGATCTGAAATAATATTCCAGCGAGGTTTATTTTTATGGTCTTATCCATTACAATCAATTTTAGGTTAGAAAATAGTTAATTGGTCCTGATAAGATTAACTGATTCAACCAGTTCCTTCCAGGAATTATCGAGGTCTTTAAGGTACTCTCTGCCATCAGGTGTAAGTTCATAGTATTTTCTGGGCGGCCCCTGCAGTGATTCCTCCCATTTGTAACTGAGCAGTCCGGCATTCTTTTGCCTTGTAAGCAACGGATAAAGTGTTCCTTCAACAACTATAACCTTCGCTTCTTTAAGTTCTTTAATAATATCGCTGGCGTAGCAGGCGTTTCTTGATAAAATTGAGAGGATACAATACTCGAGAATGCCTTTACGCATCTGTGCTTTTGTGTTTTCTAAATCCATGATATGCAGTTTTTAAATTAACAATAATTAAATGGTCAGGTTCCTGGTTTTTCTAGAGCTTCATATTCTTTCTGACATTTTCAAATTCCTTCTTGACCGATTCTTTAATATTGTGAATATTAACTGGTTCGCCCTTCATTTCAATTTTTTGTGCAGTCGTTTTTGCCTCCGGAAGAACAATATAGAGGATAATGTAGACCAGTATTCCAAGTCCGCCGGCAAGAGCGAGAGCAGCAAAAATAATTCTCAAAAATATTGGGTCCGTATCCCAGTAGGCTGCCATTCCTGAACACACCCCCCCGATGATCCGGTGGTCCGGATCGCGGTACATCCTGTGATAACCTGGAGATGAGAACTTCTCGTGGGATGATTTACCTTCTTTGTCAGCAATATCTTCAGGTGTCCCGAGTATTGAGGTTACTTCACCGACATCCGCTATTGTTATAACCTGCTTATAACCGGTCATTCTTGCCCGAAATAATTCGGCAATCCGTGTCTCAATATCTGAAAGGATCTCCGATGCACTCTCTTCCCCTGCGAAATGGAGTTCAAGATTCTTCAGATAACGCTTAAGCTCATCATAGGCATCTTCGTCAATGTTGAACGAATAACCTCCGAGATTTACACTAACTGTTATTTTCATAGAGCCTTAAAATTTATAATACTATACTATACAAGTAACATGACAATGCAAAGATATATAAATATTTTAATACCATGCAATACATAGTACTAATAAAATATTATTATTTTTGCAAATAATTATTAATGTGCTGATATACAGTGCTCTTGGTTCCCCTCCTGGGAGGGGTTAGGGGTGGGTAAATTGCCTCTAAACCTCTTCAGGAGGTCCGGCTGAGGATTGGATAAACAAAAACCAACCCACCCCTGACCCCTCCAGGGAGGGGAACTAAAAAACGAGGCTTATCTCTATCTTCTGATCTTCCGCCACAATTTTCTATCTTTATCAAAACTAAACTTATATCATGGCCAAAAAATATAAATGGGGGATCCTTGCTCCGGGAAAGATGTCAGCTAAATTTACCAAAGGACTTAAATTACTTGATAATGCTGAGCTATATTCAGTGGGATCGAGAGACCGGTCGCGTGCCGAGCAGTTTGCGAAGGAGAATGGTTTCCGGAAGTTCTACGGAAGCTACGAAGAATTTGTAGCTGACCCCGAACTGGAGGTAGTTTATGTTGCGTCACCCCACTCTCATCATTATGAACACACAATGTTGTGTCTGAAAAATGGGAAACATGTTATCTGCGAAAAAGCTTTTGCAATAAATTCAGCTGAAGTTGAAGAAATGATTAGTGAAGCGGGAAAGAAAAAGCTTTTCCTTATGGAAGCATTATGGCCCCCTTTTCAGCCATTCTATAAAAAAGCAGCAGAATTGCTGAAATCAGGAATCCTGGGTAAAGTACTTTTCCTCCAGGGCAGTTTTTCTTTTAATCCGCCGTTTGATCCCGATGACCGGAAATTTAAACTTAGTCTTGGTGGCGGTTCTCTTCTTGATATCGGAATATATCCTGTAATCGATGCACTTACCTATTTAGGCGTACCAGAAGATATAAAAGCATTTGCTGTTTTTGGCAAAACAGGCTCAGAGGAATCACTGAGTGTCATCTTTAGGTATCCCGGGGGTAAAATGGCTTCATTATACAGTTCCTTCAGAACCAATGCTGGTATCGGGTGCAAAATTTTATGTGAAAAAGGGAACCTTTCCGTTTTACGCGGCAGGGATATGAATCAGGTTACAATACTCGAACTTCATGGGAAGGGGAAGCAGGAGTTTGTTTACAATCCGGATGCAATGGGCTATCACTGGGAGGCTGAAGAAGTTATGCGATGTCTTGATGAGGGATTGACTGAAAGTCCGGTGGTGCCTTTGTCATTCAGCAGGGATCTGATGAAGACACTTGACAGGATCAGGAAAGAAGCCGGGATTGTATATCCGGGAAGAGATTGACAAGACAAAAGACAAAAGTGAGAAGTCAATTGACAGGCTTCAGGCTTCTGGTAAAAGGAGATCCATCTCCCCTGACGTCAGAGGCCCCACACATTCAAAACGCTGAGACAAATAACCATGTCTGAAACTGATCCCGAAATATTTGATGAATTAGCTTTTTACCGGAAAAAGTTTCTTCTCAGCATAATTATACCGGGGATCTTTATATTTCTTATGTGGTTCGTGAAAATAATTGAGATCCTCTTTGATGCAGACTTTTCTTTTCTGGGAATTTACCCTCTTGAATTAAAAGGGTTGGCCGGAATAATTTTTTCGCCCCTGATCCATGAAGATTTTAAGCATCTCTTTAATAATTCTGTTCCTCTGTTTTTTCTTGGAACAGCAGTCTTTTATTTTTATTCAGAAGTCGCCCTGAAAGTCTCAATATGGACTTACTTGCTTACCGGACTGCTTGTATGGTTTACCGGCAGGGAAGCCTGGCATATAGGGGCAAGCGGATTAGTGTACGGATTTGCCTCATTCCTGTTTTTCAGCGGTATAATAAGACGGTATTTCAGACTCACAGCGCTTTCATTGCTTATAGTATTCCTTTATGGATCTATGGTATGGGGTATGATGCCGGATTTATATAAAAATGTTTCATGGGAATCACATATGCTCGGTTTTATATCCGGGATATTACTGGCTGTATGGTTCAGAAACGAAGGTCCACAGAGACCGGTTTATGAGTGGGAGGATGAGGAGGAGGAAGGGGAGATTGAGGAAGACAAAAAACAAAAGATACAAGATGAAAGCGAAGAATTAAGGTGAGGAAATTCCTCCTTTGAAGGGGGTCAGGGGGATGTTGAAGCTAAAATAAAAATAAGGCCACAGATAAACATCGCGGCAATAAAATGATAATTTTAGTATCTTTTGATTTCAGGAACCGGATATTAATTTATACTTTTCAATATGACTATCCTGGGTATTAATATCATTGATCTGCTGATTGTTTTTCTGTTCTTTATCGTTCTTATCTGGATAGGTGCCCGGACATCAAAAAGCAGTAAGAATACCCAGGACTTTTTTCTTGCAGGCAGAAAGCTCAATAAGATGTACCAGTTCTTTCTCAATTTTGGATGTTCAACACATGCAGACCAGACTGTAGCTGTTACACGGGAGATATACAGACAGGGTATAGGCGGGATGTGGATCCAGTTTCTGGTACTTTTTCTTACACCCTTTTACTGGTTTACAACCTTTTTTTTCAGAAGAGTAAGGCTGGTTACAATAGGTGATTACTTTACTGAAAGATTCCAAAGTAAATTATTAGGAAGTGCCTATGCTGTGTTCTTCGTTTTGATGTCGGTGCTGGGAGGAGGAGTGGGTTATATCGTTGCCGCCAAAACTGTTATGGCAATGACTCCCAAACCGGTTAGCGAATGCACAGTAGCTGAACAAAAAAGCATGGCGGAATTTAAGGAATTCAGAACACTCCAGGAAATTAAGAAAACAGGCTTTACTGCGGAACAGAACACCAGGTATCTTGATCTTTCAGAAAGAAATAAAAAGGGAGAACTTCATTCCTTTGTTTCATATATAAAGCCTCTCTGGTTTTATCTCATCTTTTCAATTATAGCATGTATATACACTATGATGGGGGGATTCAGGGCTGCAGTTCTTACAGACATTGTCCAGGGATATCTTATTATAATATTCTCAATCATTCTTATACCGGTTGGGTTGGTTAAAGTAGGTGGATTCACAGGATTACATGCCTCTGTTCCTGATTATATGTTCGAATTGTTCGGATCTCCGGTAATGAGTGAATATGCCTGGTATACAATTCTTGCAATGGTCCTTGCAAACCTGGTTTCAATTATTGCCGTTTCCACCGGAATGCAGACAGCAGGTTCTGCAAAAAATGAAATGACCGCAAGGATGGGAATGATCTGGGGGATGTTTGCAAAACGGGTAATGATGATAATGTGGGCGTTGGCCGGACTGATCGCTATCGCTCTTTATGCAGGGAAACTGAATGATCCGGACCTCATCTGGGGTCATATGTCCCATGAACTGCTTATGCCTGGCGCAATTGGTTTGATGCTGGCTGGTATCCTGGCCGCAACAATGTCATCGCTCGGAGCGACTTCTGTATCTTATTCTGCTCTTTTTATCAGGAATATCTATCAGCCCTGGTTTCCTCAGAAATCGGAGAAACACTATATTTTCATGAGCAGAATAATTATTGCATTTACATTGCTTGGTGGCATTGGTGTTGCCCTGTATCTCGATAATCTGCTCGAGCTTTTTAAATACATAATCTCTATCCCCGCAATTTTCGGTGCATCGGTCTGGCTTGGCTTCATCTGGAGAAGGCTGACAAAATCGGCTGTAGTTGTCCAGGTTACATTGTGCCTGATTATATACGCTGTTATACCGAATCTCTTTATGCAACTGGAAGGGATTAAGAATAATCCGAAATTTCTTCTGGAAACAAATTCAAGACAAGTTGTCGTTTCTACAGCTTCACTTCAAACCGATGTAGATGCAGGGAGAACATCAAAAGTAGGTGAGATAATAAAGAAAAACCACACAATTGAACCTGTGGGTGTTTTCTTTGAAAGTGTAGCAAGGGTCAATCCAGATGATCCCTCTTCTCCCAGGACAGGACTTGGCCGGTTTCAGTCAGAGATCTGGATAATGAGCTGGTTCGGAATTGACTTTGCCAATTGGACGAAGCCGCAGCTCACTGCCACCCGATTTTTCTTTGATGCTCTCTTCCCTTTTCTGATACTTTTTATTCTCTCCTTTATCACAAAGCCTGAGGACAAAAATCACCTTGACAGATTTTATGCTAAAATGTATACTCCGGTACAATCTACGGCAGAGGAGGAGGAAAAAGCCCTTCAAACTGCCTACAATAATCCCGGAATGTATGATCACAGGAAATTATTTAAAAAATCGAACTGGGAGATGCTCAAACCGGGTCGGATTGATTATCTTGGATTTTTTGGAAGCTGGGGCCTGGTTGGAATAATCGTATTCTTTCTCTGGTTGGTGGTTACAATTGGCAGGTGAAGACAAAATGGACCTTTCAATCATAATAGTAAATTATCGTGGCTGGAAGCGGCTGAAAGAATGCCTTGACGGATTGGCTTCTTTTGCCAATGAGTTTTCCGGAATTGAAGTCATAATAGTGGACAATAATTCCGCGGACGGAATTATTGAAGAATTCAAATTAAACTATCCGGATTTTCTATTCATTTTGAACAAAATCAATGGCGGTTTTGCATATGGATGTAATATTGGCAGCAACATTGCCAGGGGTGATTATTTTATGTTCCTTAATCCTGATACTGTTGCCTTTGGAGATGAGGTGAAAAAACTGCTTGATCGGGCAAAGAAATATCCTGAGAATTACATTAGTTCGTGCCGCCAGGAAAATGAGAGGGGGAAGGAAAGCAAAGCTATTGGTCTTTTTCCTGGCTTTGGGACGCTTACAGGATTTGGACGAACAATCTACAGAATTCTGAACAGTAAAAAAATTGCCGGTAAAACCAAAGAAAGAAATGGCTTAATTTACCCTGACTGGGTTTCAGGATCGGTAATGATGATCAGGAAAGAAATATTCCGGAATATCGGGGGATTTGACGAGGATTTCTGGATGTACTTTGAAGATATGGACCTCTGCCGACGAGCAAGGGATATGAAAGGGAATATTGCCTTTTTTACCGACATCACAATCCGTCATAATCATGGAGGGAGTTCGAGGATAGATCTGAAAACCACTGCATTAACAAAAACGGAAGTATTCATTTCAAATCACCTTTACATTTCTAAACACGAAAAAGGAACGACCAGAGTATTGTATCAGTCGTATCTGGTCTTATATAATTTAATAACCGGTGTTGTGGAAGCAATAACCGGGTTATTTTTTTATTCAAATTCCAGGATGTTTTCGAGAGTAGTTATTTATGGAAGGCTCATAGGTTATTACTTTGGAGCAATGAAAAGAGGATCGTGGATTAGTCCGAGATCGGTGAATTATAAACCCCACCCCAAATCCATCCACCAGGAGGAAGGGGCTTAAAACCAATTATATGAACCGCAAGAGATTTCTTACTACAGTAGGCCTTGCAGCCGGAGGTGCATTAGCCGGTTTAAATGGGCAATCCATTAGCCGGTCAGAAAACCACTCTTTTTCAATTCCTGTTGATGAAGATGATCTCTGGAACGTTATCAGAGGAGAGTTTAGCTTTCCGGATGGATATGTCTATCTTAATACAGGCGGGATTGGCTCTGTTCCAAGACAGGTGCGCAGCCTTTACAGCGATGCCTGGGCACAGCTTGAAATGAATCCCACACCCGGCCACGATATTGCCAGATGGAATGATATTAAAAAAGACATTGCACCCTTGCTGGGGCCCGGTACTGATTTTTCAGAAATTGCACTGATAAGCTCTGCCACAGAGGGAATAAACATTATTCTTAATGGGCTTCCTTTGCAGAAAGGTGATGAAATAATTACCTCCACCCACGAACATGTTGCCCTGAACATTCCTCTTCTGAACCAGATTAAGAGACGCGGCGTTATGGTAAAATATTTTGATCCCGACAGAAAGACCGGGATAAACAATGTGAAGCTTATAAATGAACTGATTACAAAAAAAACAAGGCTTATTTTTATAAGCCATCGGACAACCACTACCGGCCAGTTATTGCCTTTGAAACAGATCGGCGAGCTTGCCGGAGCAAAAGATATCTGGTTTGCGGTTGACGGCGCACAGGCTCCGGGAAGTATGACAGTTGATGTAAATGATTTGAATGTCGATTTTTATACATTCAGCTGCCATAAATGGATTTTAGCACCGCGGCGCACAGGTGTATTGTATATCAGAAAAAACATGCAGGACCTGGTAGCGCCAATTACGGTTGGAGCTTACAGCGACGGTGGGTTCAATTTGAAAGAGGGAACACTTAACTTTCAATCCTCAGCCCAGCGCTATGAATATGGAACTCAAAATGAACTGTTATTTATCGGTCTTCATGAATCCGTCAAATTTATTAATTCTATCGGTTTGGAAAAAATCAGGTTGCATAATGAGGCTTTGTCTGAAAAATTTTATGAGGATCTCATGAAAACAGGAAAATGTGAACTGTTATCTCCCGAAGAAAAAGAATACCGTTCCTCAATGATCACTTTCAGAATCCCGGGGAAAAACCTGAACGAAATTACAGGCGCTATAGGGAAAGACAATATAAGAGTGCGGCCCGTTGGCGAAGCCGGCCTTAACGGGGTGAGGGTTTCATTTCACCTGTATAACAATATGGATGATGTTTACAGGGTAGTGGCAAGTATTAAAAACTATTTAAAAACTCAGGTATGAAATTAAGAGAAACATTTGCCAGAACAAGGATAATCCGGTACAAACCTGACAGCCCTGAGGTGATGGGTACTGCAGCTTCATTGTTTTTAAACAATTTCGGTGGAATGATGGAGCTGAAAGGAAACCTCAACGGCGATGAATCAGGTGGAATATTTCATCTGGGTATTTCTGAGGAAAAGGCTCCTCTGGGTATTTACTTCAGGTTGCAGGAGAACGGTTCAGGCGAGTTATATGTAAAAAGTACCTGTTATCTCTATTCCTTTGTTTGTGACCTGATGGAAAACCGTCTGGATGATCCGCATGAACGTTACCTTGAAGGTAAGCATATAGAACCTGCATTCGAATGGAACAGGGTAACTTACGATTTTTTTCTTACGCAGGAAGGTCGTATTCAGAAGGAGTTTAACCGTGAGACCTATGTAGCTGAACTGGCAAGGCTGGGTTTTACACATATTGAAGTGAACGGCCTGGGTTTTCCGATGGGTCTGGAAACAGGTCCTAAGGGCGAAGTATATCCAATGTTCTATACCTATTGCCCTGCTCTTGATCAGTTTGTTTACAGCGAACTCAACAAAGGACTCTATCCTTTTTATTATCTGAGTTCAAATATGAATTATCTTGCTGAGAATGCAAGACTTGCAAAAAAATACGGATTGATACCAGGGCTCCTGAGTTTTGAACCAAGATCAGTGCCTGAACAGTTTTTCGAGAGATACCCGATGCTCCGGGGTGCAAGAGTAGACCATCCTTTCAGAAGTTTCCGTCCCAGATTCAATATGACTATCACTCATCCAAAAGTACTTGAACATTATGATGAGATGCTGTCAAAAATAATGGAGGCAATTCCTGAACTGGGATATATGTGTGTCTGGTCGAATGACAGCGGATCGGGATTTGAGCATACTAAATCTCTTTATGTTGGACGAAATGGTGGCCCATATCTGATTAGGGAGTGGAAAAATGATGATGAGATTGCCCGCCTGGCCGGAGAAAATGTTATACGCTTCCTTACAACACTTAAAAATGCCGGTCGTAAAATAAATCCCGATTTCCGTGTCCTTACAAGGATGGAGTCTTTCTTTGGTGAGCATGAAGTTGTATGGAAAGGTCTGGGCAATGGTCTGGATATAGAGACTTGTTCACTCGTTACAAGAGGCTGGGCTATCCCATATTCACATCCAATGTACTCTGATAATAAGGACATTAACGGGGGAGCTGTACATCAGACCGAATTCTGGCCAGAGGAAATGGAAGAGGTTCATGATCTTGAACAACGCGGAGGCAAAGTAAATTTTTATTTTGCATATGGACCACATCAGATGTTCGAGCCCCTGATCGGAATCCCTTATCCATACCTGACATGGGAAAAACTTCATAAAATGTATTCACAGGGGGTTACAAATCTTGCTCAGATAGGCGGGGCCTTCCCCCCTGAAAAAGTACCTTTTAATTTGAATCACGAAGTTGTGAGAACGTTCATGTTTAATCCTTCAGGGGATCCTGAACGGGAGATTTATAATATTGCGGCAAGATGGGCAGGTGCTGGTCATGCCGATACACTGGTAAACGTTTGGAAACTGACTGAAAAGGCTATTATTGGATTCCCTAATGTAACATCACTATATTCTGCACTCGGATTTACCTGGTACAGACTCTGGGCAAGACCATTTGTTCCCGATATTGAATCGATCCCCAAATCAGAGAGAGATTATTATGAGGACTTCATGTGCACGACACCTCATAACCCAAATAATGTTGACCTTGGGAGAGATGTTCTTTTTTGTATTGTTCCTGAAGAGAAAGCTTCAAAAGATGTTGTGAGGATTGATGAAAATGTCTGGAAATACATTGATGAGGCAATAGAAATACTTGAAAATGCCGACTGCGAAGACTGCCCTGACATAATACATGACCAGCTCATTCGCATCAAAGCTTTGCGCTGCTGGATAATGACAAACCGTAATGTTGCGGCATGGGTATCTGGTGTTCATGGATTCATTTCTACAGAAGATTCAGTGAGCAGGGAAAACCACCGGGCAGGGATAAGATCTCTTATGGAACTTGAGATTGAGAATTCAATTATGCTTCTGGATCTTCTGGATGATGATGTTGAATTCATGGCCATGACTGACAAGGGAGAGACGCCCCTGATACATGGTCTGAACCTTAAAGATAATTTAAGAAAACGTATAAGGCTGATGCAGGAGCACATGGAAGATAAGCCATATATCGACCCTGATTACATTGAAAAGATGGCCGGCAGATTACAGGGATGAAAATAAAAGATAGAATAAATAATAAAATAAATCTACATGGTTAAGAACAGTTTACCCATTTTATGGATCGGATTATGCATATTATTATTATCCGCGACAGGGATTTCGCAGGAAAACCCCGCTGTTTCGGATACCTTAAGAAAAGGAGCCCCCAAAGTTTTTATTGACTGCCAGAGCTGTGACATGAACTTTACCAGGGTTCAGATTCCATTTATAAACTACGTCCGCGATGTAAAGGAAGCTCAGGTATTCATACTGGTAACAGATCAGGATGCCGGGAATGGCGGTGAACAATTTACATTTACCTTCCAGGGGCAGCGTGAATTTAAAGGAATGAACGATACTCTCGTTTACACCAGCAACCCCGATGAGACATCTGCTATTGTCAGGGAAAAAAAGACCGCTCTCCTGAAAATGGGTCTTATGAGGTATGTTGCAAGAACTCCGGTCTTTAGTCAGATTGAGATAAAGCACAATTCAGATCTGGAAAAGGAGGAGGTGATAGATAAATGGAATAACTGGGTGTTTGAACTATCTACAGAGCCTCAATTCCAGGCTGAGGAAGCAAATAAGCAGCTGGAATTACGAAACTCACTTAATATTTCAAAAGTCACAGAAAACATAAAACTCCAGATTGAGTTGGATCAGTTCTATAACAGGGAGAAGTTTATCGAAAATGTAAACACCGACTCTTCAGAAACAACAACTTACGTTACGAATGAAAAGTTCATGAATAATTTGTTTGTTAAAAGCCTGGGTGACCACTGGTCGACAGGTTTCGTATGGTCTCTGGGCTCTTCTACACGTGAAAACTATAAATTCAGAACGGAATTGCTGCCGGCAATCGAATATGATATTTTTCCCTATTCTGAAGCAACACACCGGCAATTACGGATTCTATATGGTGCCGGACTACAGTATAACACCTATTATGAAACTTCGATATATAATAAGTCAAAGGAAGACCTGTTTAAACAGATGCTGGGTATTGCATTCAGAGTTCAGAAAAAATGGGGATCAGTCAATTTATCCCTGGAAGGATCAAATTATTTTCATGATTTTTCAAAGAACAGGATTCAGCTTAACACGGAGATAAGTTTAAGGCTTTTCAAGGGATTAGCTCTCAGGCTGGATGGAGGTGTGGCACATATTAATGATCAGATTAACCTTAAGAAGGGAGATATCTCCGAAGCAGACAGGCTATTGAAGCTTACCGAACTGGCAACAAAATATCGTCTGGAAGGGGGAATAGAAATAACCTACACATTCGGATCGATATATAACAATATAGTAAATCCCAGGTTCGGGGATTAAGATAAAAGGATTCTTAAGAAGATGCTGAAAGCCGGCTTTGATAATTACTGCCTTCATCCACTTAATCTTCTGCCTCATGAACTTTTAAAATGGGCAAAGGCCAACGGCGCAGACGGGGTTGCTTTTTCGGGCTTTCCCGAATCAGTCCGGGATAATTTTTCCACTTCTTATCTCAATGAAGTAAGGCAGATGGCCAGCGATCTGGATCTTTATCTGGAATGGGGAAATGGTCAGCATGTCCCGAGAGATCTCACTTCTTTTGCCAAAAAGGAAATCTATGCATCCAATCTGAAGGCAGTGGAAGAAGCCTGCACTCTGGGAGCAAGGATTATCAGGTCTTGCTCGGGGGGGTTGATGAGGTGGAACCAGGATGCCCCTGATACTGAGGTTTTTTTAAAGGAAACTGCCGTTGAATTAAAGAAACAGGCTCCGATGTTCCGCGATAATGGTGTTATTCTCGCCATTGAAACCCATTTCGAATTTACCACATTTGAACTTCTCAGATTATTTGAAATGTGTGATACTGTTCCGGATGATTATCTGGGTATTTGCCTCGATACAATGAATCTTCTGACGATGCTTGAGGATCCTCTTCCTGCTACTGAAAGAATACTTCCATGGATTGTCAGCACTCATATCAAAGATGGTGGTATATTTCCCGGCAAACATGGCCTGATTACTTTCCCCTCCCCTCTGGGGAGAGGGATTGTGGACATGAATTCAGTGATAAAAAAACTTGAATCATTAGATAAAGAGGTCTATCTTTCGGTCGAGAATCATGGCGGTAGTTTCTTCCTTCCAATTAATGAGGACTGGTTTATTTGTCGGTTTCCCGATCTGTCGGGGGATGAATACAATAAATTACTTGACTATTCAAAAATCACCTCGGGGAAGATAAGGGATGGCGAACTTAAAGTTACTGAAAGAAAAGACTGGCCAATGATTTGTGAAGAAAGAACAAAAACTGATATAAGGAATCTTAAAACGATACTCGAAAGATTAAATTCAGACTGATGCACGAAAGATTCAGGTTCCGAAATAAAGAGGAGTTGATCAGTAAAGCAAAGCAACTTGGCTTTGATCTTCCTTATGATGATGATGTACACGTTTTACTGGAACCTGTAACAATTGGAGATCATATTATTCCCAACAGACTGGTCATTCAGCCCATGGAAGGATATGATAGTAGAGATGACGGATCACCTTCAGATCTGACGCGGCGCCGGTATTTGAGATATGCTGAAGGAAGAAGTGGGATAATATGGTTTGAGGCAGTAGCTGTGTCTCATGAGGGCAGATCCAATCCATGCCAGTTGTGGTTGAATAAAAAAAATAGTGACAAGTATAAAATACTGAACAACGATATCCGAAAGCTTGCTGCTGAAAATGATACAATTCCATTGCTGGTCATACAACTTACTCAGTCCGGGCGCTACAGCAGACCTGCAGGGAAGCATGAACCACTTGTCCCTCAGCTCAATCCGCTGCTCGACAAAGGAGCCCCATATGTGCTTACGGATGATGACCTTAAAAGAATTCAGGATCAATATATTACTGCCTCGAGACTGGCATTTAATACCGGATTTGATGCAATTGATATAAAGGCCTGTCATGGTTACCTGATGCATGAATTATTATCATCAAGGAGCAGAACAAAGAGCATTTACGGCGGTCCGGAAACATTTAAGAGATTCAGGTTTTTACTTGAAACAATAGACAGAATAAAGGCTGAAGTACCTAAAATACTTTTGACAGTAAGACTAAATATTTTTGATGCTTATAAAGACGGATTCGGAACAGGAAAAGATGAAAACATTCCTGATTTTTCGGAACCGGAAATGCTGATAAGTGAACTCAGGCTGAGGGGAATCCGGCTGCTGAATATAACCATGGGAAGCCCCTATTTTAATCCTTATGTTACCAGACCTTTTGATAATCCACTCCCCGGGTCTCCACCGCCTGATGAACATCCTCTTACCGGGGTGATGAGAATGATAAACGGAACATCAAAAATGCAGCACAGGTTTCCTGATATGTGCCTCGTTGGATCAGCATATTCATATCTTCGGCATTATTCGGTGAATGTGGGTGCTGCGGTAATTAGTAACAGAGATGCCACCTTTATCGGATTTGGAAGAAATTCTTTTGCCTATCCCTCGCTTCCTTTTGATCTTATTAAAAAAGGATTTGCGGATCCTAAGAAAGTTTGCATTACCTGTTCAGGATGCACACGACTAATTAAAAATCTCAGGCCCGGCGGTTGTGTTATACGCGACCGTGAAATCTATGGGAATGAACTTAAAAAACTTATCAATGGAAAAGGATAAACTGATAATCGGAGATTATGAGCTTGATTATTTCAGTATCAATACACTGATCATAGGCAGTGGAGCTGCCTCTTTGAATGCAGCTTTAAGTCTTCATCTGATGGGGCAGAAAGATATTATCATTGCTACTGACAGATTGGGAGGCGGGACAACTAATAATGCAGGATCTGATAAACAAACTTACTACAAACTGTCATTAGCTGGTGATGAACCTGATTCAACTGTTCAAATGGCAGAAGATCTTTACAATGGTCAATGTATGCACGGCGATATTGCTCTGTGTGAAGCTCAGGGTTCTGTTGCAGCGTTTATGAATCTTGTGAGGCTGGGAGTTCCGTTTCCGCAGAACCGCTTCGGCGCATGGGTCGGGTACAAGACTGATCATGATCCAAGGGCCCGGGCAACCTCTGCTGGACCATACACTTCCCGCAAGATGTTTGAGGTGCTGGCTTCAGAAGTGAAAAGAAACAGGATAAAAATACTTGACAGAGTGCAAATAATTGCCCTCCTGACCTCCGGAGAAAAAGAATTCAGCAAAGTGTGCGGGGCGCTGGCGATAAACCTTAAAGAGAAAAACCCGCAGAGGGCATTTGTAATCTTTAACTCGGTGAATACAGTTCTTGGAACCGGCGGACCAGGAGGAATCTATGAAAGCAGCGTCTATCCCCTCTCACAGACAGGTTCATCAGGGATGGCTTATGAGGCAGGGGCAACGGGTCATAATCTTACAGAATCACAGTTTGGAATCGCATCAGTTAAATTCAGATGGAATCTTTCCGGAAGTTATCAGCAGGTTATACCAAGATATTTCTCAACAGATATAAATGGCAATGATGAAAAAGAATTTCTGAATGAGTTCTTTCCTGATATTCCAACCCTTGCAAGAGCAATTTTTCTCAAGGGATATCAATGGCCCTTCGATCCCCGAAAGATTGCTGATTGGGGTTCTTCTCTTATCGACCTCCTTGTTTACCGGGAAAATATATATAAAAACAGAAAAGTTTTTTTGGACTATTCAAAGAATCTGAAAGGCCCGGGGAATCAAAAGTTTTCATTGGAGAAGCTCGATCACAAGGTATTCCATTACCTCCAGAACTCCGGTGCCCTGGCTGACACACCCTACAAAAGGTTGATGGAAATGAACCAGCCTGCAATAGATCTGTACCTTAAAAGAGATATAGATTTAGCTAAAGAACCTCTCGAAGTTTCAGTTTGCGCCCAGCATAATAATGGCGGACTAATAGGAAATATCTGGTGGGAATCTGACCTTAAACATCTTTTTCCGGTAGGCGAAGCTAATGGTAGCCATGGAGTATACAGGCCCGGAGGTTCGACACTCAATGCGGGCCAGGTTGGTAGTTACAGGGCAGCTATATATATTTCAAAGCATTATAACCAAAATCCTTCTGATAGAGAGTTGTTCCTTTCAAATGTTAAAACTCAAATTCAGAAAAAGCTTGATTTTGCCTCAGGATTGCTGAGCTCAGGTGATAAAAGTTCCAATAGTGATTTCCTCAGGGAGATACAACACCGCATGACAGCTTTTGGTGGCATGATCAGGAATAAAAACAAAATTGAGATTGCGGCCATGGAGGCAAAAAAGCAACTCAGCTTACTGCAGAAAGTTTTATCGGCAAAGAATGTCAGGGAGATTGCCGGAGCATTCTTGTTAATGGATCTAAGCCTTACTCACTACCTTTATCTTCAATCTATAAAAATATATATCGACGCAGGAGGAAGAAGCCGTGGGTCTTTTCTTATAACCGATGAGCAGGGATTTCACCCGGAAAAAATTCCCGAAGCAGAATGGAACTATAATCTTTGCAGATATGACAGGGAAGTGGAAAATAACATTCTTGAGATCAGGTACAGAGATGGATCTGTTGAAAGTAAGATGGTAAAAGTTAGACCGGTTCCTGACCAGGAATTATGGTTTGAGAAGGTTTGGAAGAAAAATCTTGAAGATAATTTGACGGATTGTTGATCACTTCATGCAAATTATTACCTTTAAAGCCGAAATCTGACTGACCTTACTTAAGTTTTTTAAGAATGAATAGCAAACCTGTGGCTGTAATTACAGGAGCCAGCCGTGGAATCGGAAGGGCTATTACCTTATCATTAGCTGCCGAAGGTTTTGATATAGTTGCTATTGCACGTTCGCTCGACAGCGAGGGAATGGAAACTCTTGGTCAGGAGGTTGAAAAAATCAAAACTTCCTTTTTCCCTATTGGCCTTGATATATCTTGCACGGCATGTCATAAAGAGGTAGTCTCAAATATCCTGGAAAGATATAGCAGAATAGATTTTCTTGTAAACAATGCCGGTGTTGCCCCGTTACAGAGGAATGATGTTATGGAGCTCTCCGAGGAGAGTTATGACAGGGTTCTTAACATAAATCTGAAAGGACCGATCTTTTTCGCCCAGAAGATTGCAAAAGAGATGATCTGGCTGAAAGATCAGATCCAGAACTACAGACCAGCAATAGTATTTATGTCATCTGTATCTGCTGTTATGCCATCATCAAAAAGAGCTGAATATTGTATTTCAAAAGCTGGTTTAACGATGGCAGCCACTATATTTGCCGACCGTCTGGCAAAAGATAGAATATTGGTTTATGAGGTTCGTCCGGGAATTATCCAGACCGACATGACCGCCCGGGTAAAGGACAAATATGATAAGATAATTGCCGAAGGTCGCGTACCCCAAAGAAGATGGGGTATGCCCGAAGATATAGGTAATGCGGTTGCATCACTTGCACGTGGTGACTGGGATTTCTCAACCGGTGCGGTATTTGAGATTAGCGGCGGATTAAATATCAGAAGCCTCTGATCTGATATCCTTTTATTAATACCTGTTTCATTTGATCAGTTTTGAGGAACATACCTATACTGATGATCCTCTAAAAGGACATCCTGATGCAAGGATTCGTCTGAAAAATGCTGAATACTTCTTTCTGGGGAATGGTCTTATTCAGGGTGCAGTACAATATTCACCATCAGGTGAGGGTTCTCCTTTCGGATTGTTAATTATGGATCCGGAAAAGCTCTCAATGAAAAGAGATTCTCTTACAATGGATGAAGGAATGGGTCTGTCAGAAACATCCCTTGTAATTTCTGAGAATATCTTATCAGGGCAATTTGATAATGAGGGGATTATCCGCTGGAAGAATGATCGTGAGCTGCCAGTTATTGAAGTTGTCTGGTATTGGAGGAGCATTAAAATTATTGAACTGTTTTATTGCCCTGACAGAACAAATCCTCGAATTATCCGTGAAATATTTATTGAGAACCTTCTTTCTCATAACAGGAAGATAAAAATCTCAACATCTATCCGAAGGGAAAAACTTAATCGTGAAATAATATTGCACAGTAAGGGGCAAAAAAAGTTTTATATTTCATACTCCTGGGATAAATGCAGAAACATTAAGTTTGAGCTTCTTCATAAAATCAATACTGAGGATGCGAAAGCCTTCTGGAAAAACCAGACAGATATAAAATCAAACCATCTGTTAATTGAAAAGTTCTTTTCAAGCTCAGCTTTTCAGCTTGCCTCGATGGTCTCGGCAAAAGGCAAAATGGACGCTTCAATATGGCAATATAGACGGGAATGGGTAAGGGATCATTCGTTTATGTGCCTCGGATTGATTTATACAGGACATTATGAATTAGCCCGGATCTTTCTGAAAAGGCTCCTGAATGAGTTTGTTTCGGATGAAGGTGATACCCTGGATTCTTCAGAGAGACGACACTTTGATGAGGTTGAACTTGACCAGAATGGCGTTCTGCTTTACACAATCAATGAATATCTTAAATGGACAGCAGACAATGATTTTATTATTGCGAATAAGGAAAAAATAACTTCTGTTGCCAGCTTCCCCTTGAGACCGGAGTTCCATGACAATAAATACGGACTTCTTCATAATTCAAGAGAATACTGGGAACGGCATTCATTACATGGTATCACTGATGGCTTTGAGTTTGCATATCAGCTCTGGGTTATCAAGGGACTCAAAGCCGCAGCTTCATTGGGTTGTGAATTTGACTTTGGTTTTCCGGATAAATGGGAAACTGTGGCAAAGCGGATTTCAGATACTCTTCTGGATGAACATAATTCAGGGCTTATTTTCAACGGAAGTCTGATAAAAAGAAGGAACCGGAATGGATCCATAGCAGAAACAATAAATCCAGGCAGTTCAAAGGAGTTACCTCAGAAAATTCCCCTGGTAAGACCGGGAGATCATTTTCTAAATCCCGATTCTTCAGTTACCCAGGCCATTGTGTATGATATTGTCGACCCTCAAAGCCGTCTGGCCCTTAATACAATGAAAACGATTGAAGAATTATGGAACCAGGGTTGGAAAGATGGAGGATATGGCAGATACAATCTGACTTCGGAACCTGATTCTCCAGGACCATGGCCATTTCCATCACTATTTATAGCCAGGGCTTACAATAAGATGGCTAATTATAAAAATGTAGAGCGAGTGCTAGAATGGCTGAATAAAATACCCGGAAGAAATTCAGGATCCTGGTTTGAAAATTATGGGGAGAGGATCAGTCCTCCATATCCGCAGGTAGGAATTCCTCCGTGGACCTGGGCAGAGATGATTATGCTGGTAATTAAAGATCTGCTTGGCATTTCACCTGAGAAAGATCATGTGAGAATAAAGCCAGCCCTCTTGCCCTCAATTAACAGACTTGAAGCAAGAATCACTGTCAGAGGTATGATAATAGACCTGATCATTACCAGGAGCTCAAAGCCGGAGAAGCTGAACGAAGTTTTGATACCAATAGTTAAAGAGAGGGTTGGGGTCAGGATGGAGATCTGAAATTCTGACTCAACTCAATCATTGAACAAACCCCAATTAATGATGTTTAACTCTTCAATCTATATTTTTTAGCCATGAAGAAGCTGATTTTATTTATTTCATTATCATGTTTAACAGCCATTCTTACATACGGTCAGGAGAAACTGGCAGCTGACACCTCAAAAACCACATTATCATGGCTTGGAGAAAAAATAGCGGTGCAATTTACGGGAACAGTTAAGCTTCTTTCAGGATGGCTGAACTGGAAGGACAATAAGATTGTTTCGGGTGAATTTATAATTGATATGGCCTCAATCAAAGAGGCTGCCAGAAATAAGAGGCTTGAAGATCATCTTAAATCCGATGATTTCTTTTCGGTTGGAAAATTTCCGGTTGCGAAGCTGATAGTGACAGAAAGCGGCTCATTCGAAAAAGGCAGTGCTCTTGTTAAAGGTTCTCTTACCATTAAAGGGATTACAAACCCGATAGAATTCCGGTCAAATATTCAGAAAAAAGACAATGGATTATGGTACTATTCAGACATAACTATTGACCGTACAAAATATGATGTGAAATACGGATCTGGTACTTTTTTTGAAAACCTGGGAGACAAAATAATCTATGATGAGTTTAAACTCAAAGTAGCTCTTTTTGTAAAATAGCAATCTGGCTTAATAATTTCTTGATTTTTTAGCATTATCTTAGTGAAACTTGGTGCCATTATGCCCTGGTGGCAAAGAAAATTGAATCAATTCTGAATGAACGGACCAGTAAAAGTACTTATTGTTGCCATTAACGGTTATGGCCATTATTACCTGAAGACCATTCTCGAAGAAATAGACTGCGAAAAAGCCGTTCTTGCAGGAGTTGTGGATCCTGAAGCGAAAAGATCTCCATATTTCAAAGCATTCAAAGAGTTTGGAATTCCTGTTTTCGAAAGGATGAATGATTTCTATTTATCTGGTGGAAAAGCTGACCTTGCCGTAATTGGCTCTCCGCCGCATTACCATATCCCGCAGAGTATTCTGGCTCTTCACCACGGTACAAATGTACTTTGCGAGAAACCTGCAGGTGTAGAGGTAAGCGACGTGGAGTCGCTGATTGAAAAGCGAAACAAAACCGGAAAGTTTGTTATGATTGGCTATCAGTGGTCATATTCTGAGGGGATCCAATTGCTAAAAAAGGATATTCTGGCAGGCAGATTTGGACGGCCGCTCAGGATGAAGTCATTATGCTTATGGCCACGGGATTTTGCTTATTTTGCCAGGAATAACTGGGCTTACAAAAAGAGGGACAGTGAAGGAAATATTGTGATGGATAATATTTTTCAGAATGCGGCTTCACATTTCATTCATAATATGTTTTTCCTGCTGGGAAGCTCGATGGAAACAGCTGAAGAGGCAGTTCAAATTGAAGCCCGGATTTCAAAAGCATTTCCTGTTGAAACGTATGATACGGGAGTCTTCAAAGCGTTTACCAGATCAGGAGTCGAGCTTCTTTTTCTGGGTTCACATGCAGTTGAAAAAAGTACAGATCCCTGTTTCAGGATTGAGTTTGATAAAGGATATGTTGAATTGGAGCCGGGAGCAGAGAGAATAATTGCCGTAAATCAAGATTCTGAAAAATTCAGCTATCCTTCACCGGATTCCGACCATCAGTTCAAAAAACTATTTTTAGCTGTGGAAAATGTAGATAAACCTGTCTCAATAATCTGCCCTCCGGAGGCCGCTTTATCACAGACTAAACTTGCCAATACCGTGGAAACACTCTGTGGGGAGGCATCCCGTTTTTCTGACGATCGGATAATAAAGAATAATGAACGGCTTTTTGTAAAGGGGCTCGATAGTCTGATGTTGGCCGGATATAAGGATTTTATTCTTCCTGCATGGTAAAATAAGGTAAAGCAGGATTTATACAGAATATTTCATTTTATTTCGCCGATCAATTAACTAAATTGCACTTAGTTAATTTTGGAATATAGTTTATATGCACAAGAGATTTCTGTTGATACTTTTCTTCACATGTCTGCCGGTGATAGTTTATAATCAGACCCGGAACCTCAGCTACTATCTTGATAAAGGTTTGCAGAACAGCCCGCTTTTGAAGGATTATAATAACCAGGTAAACTCTGCCTTAGTAGACAGTCTTCTGATCAGATCTTCAAAGTTACCACAGGTTGAAGCCAGATCACAATTGATTTATTCTCCTGTTTACGGGAAATTTGGATATGACGAAGTAGTGACTGATGGTGGTTTATATACCGGGGTTGTGGGAGTAAATCAGAATATTTTTAACAGGAGAGATATCACAAATAAATTCCAGTCTGTTAATATTCAGCGCCAGACTGCCGTTAACGCTTCAAAGATATCAGTTGCTGAGCTGAAACGCATGATATCTGCACAATACATTGCCACCTTTGCTGATTTCAACGAACTGACTTTCAATAAATCTTTCCTGGATCTGGCATACAGGGAAAATGAAATAGTGAGCAGGTTTGTTTCGCAAGGCCTTTGTAAACAAACGGACTTTCTTTCACTTCAGATTGAAACTCAGTCTCAGGAGATACTTGTAAATCAGCTTTCGAATCAATATGAAAAAGATCTCCGGCAGCTTAATCAGTTGTGCGGAATAAATGATTCTGGTATTTATGAAATTAGCTTCCCGGAGATGACACTGCCTGGTTTTCCGGATATCAATAAATCTCCCCTTTTTCTTCAATATAAGATCGACAGTCTGAGGATTGAAAATGAAAAGACAGCAATTGATGTAAAATATCTTCTGAGAATGAATTGGTTTGCGGATGCAGGATTTCTTTCCAGTACACCCTGGAATTTTTACACCCATTTTGGCTACAGTGCCGGAGTAAGCCTTAGCATTCCAATTTATGATGGCCATCAGAAGGATCGGGAAAAGCAAAAGCTTTCAATTGCAGAGAATACAAGAAGCGCTTATAAGAGTAATTTTAAAAACCAGTATGACCAGCAGACTCAACAGTACAACGATGAATTAAAGTCATTACGCTCAATAACCTCGCAGCTTGAGAAGCAATTGTCATCCTCACAGCAGCTTGTAAATGCCTTAAGGGGACAGCTTGAAACAGGAATCATACAGATGACAGAATATATAACCGCAATAAAAAATCTGCGCAACATCAATAAAAATCTGAGTGATAACCACATACGCATTCAGTTGGTTATTAACGAATTAAATTATCTGATGACCCAATAATCATAAACAGTTCAAATGAAGACAACAAGGAAAAAAACGTATATCATTTATTATTTGCTTGGATGGCTTATTCTGTCCGTCATTGCCTGCAACAATGCTTCCACACCAGTTGAAGATGAGGTACCTGTGATTACTCCGGTAACTATTGTACCCGTTATATATAAATCCATTACTGAAGACATTAATCTGCCCGCTATAACAGCATTTATTAATAAAAGTACTGTCCGTTCAACGACCACCGGTACAGTTGAAAGCACTTCAATAGCACTTGGAGGCAAAATCCAGAAAGGTCAGCTCCTTTATACAATCAGGACACGAGAGTCGTCAGCACTTAATAATTCTCTGAAAGGGGACAGCACTCTTTCCTTCAGCGGACAAATAAAGATAACTGCTTCCAGGACAGGGATTATAAGTTCTGTTTCGCACCAGAACGGGGACTTCGTTCAGGAAGGGGATGAACTGGCTGTCATTTCGGATCAAAACAGTCTGGTATTCCTTCTCGATACACCCTTTGAGTTTGTAAAGTATGTTGAAAAAAGTGTGAGATGCAAAATCCAGCTTCCTGATAAACAGATAATTGATGGTAATATAACCGGAAGGCTTGCAGAAATGGATCCTCAGGCACAAACTGTAAGATATATGATCAAACCTTTGATATCCGGCCAGCTTCCCGCTAACCTTAATGCAGTTGTAAATATTGTGAAAAGCAGCAGGAACAAAGCTGCAGTACTCCCTAAAGATGCAGTCCTGGGTAATGAAACCCAAACAGAATTCTGGATTATGAAGCTAATAAATGACACAACTGCAATAAAAGTTCCGGTTACAAAAGGATTTGAAAATAATGAAGAAGTTGAAATAGCCTGGCCGGAATTTTTAAAAACCGACAGAATTGTCCTGACCGGCGGTTACGGTCTTCCGGATACCGCAAGAGTTATCATTAAGTAATCGGGCAATGAAGAATTTTTTCCTCACTTATAAAAGTCCTGTATCGGTAATTCTGGCTGTAATCATAGCCGGAGGGCTCTTTCTTTACGGACAAATACAGGTTTCTCTTTTCCCTGAAATAACTTTTCCAAAACTTAAGGTGATTGCCGATAACGGTGAACAACCGGTCGACAAAATGATGATAACAGTCACACGTCCTTTGGAAGATGCAATAAAGCAGGTTCCTGATCTGAAAATACTACGGAGCATAACCAGCAGAGGATCATGCGAGATCTCTGCTTTTCTTAACTGGAATGCAGACATAAATATGAATCAGCAGATGCTGGAGTCAAGGATATCGCAAATAAAGAACACCCTTCCCCCGGATGTACAGATCGAGATCGAGAAAATGAATCCTTCCATATTGCCGGTGATAGGTTATACGATTGAAAGTGATAAAAGGACACCAATAGAATTGAACCTCCTTGCTACATATACAGTAAAACCATTTCTATCGCAGGTTGAGGGCGTCTCAAAGATTGGAATTATCGGTGGTAAAACGAAGGAGTACTGGATTGTACTTGATCAGCAGAAAATGAGTTCGTTTGGTATTACTCCCGAAATGATCCGGGAGGTTGTGAGCAGGAATTATTTTATAATTTCAAATGGGTTTCTTTCGGATTATAAGAGGCTTTACCTTACCGTTACCGATGCCGGACTATATAATCTAAGCGATATTGAAAATGTTATAATCAGGAATGATTCCAAACGCATAATAATGGTGAAAGATATTGCCAGGGTGAATGTTACCGAGAAAACCGAATATACCAGGATAAATGCAAACGGAAGACAGGGCTTGCTTGTTGCCATTCTTAAGCAACCCAACTCAAACCTTGTCAATCTTTCAAAAAACCTTGCTGCCAAGAAAAAGGAACTTGAAAAGATACTTCCATCAGATGTTCATGTTTCACTCTATTACGATCAGGCAGATTTTGTGAACAGGGCAATAAAAAGTGTAAATGACAGTCTCTGGTTAGGTCTTGTCCTGGCAATCATAGTAGCAATAATGTTTCTGAGGTCATTCAGGGCGAGTGCTACCATCCTGGTTGTAATTCCGGTGACCCTGTTCTTTACAATTCTTGTCCTTTACAGCATTGGTTACACACTTAATATTATGACTTTCGGCGCAATAGCTGCTGCGATAGGACTAATAATTGACGATGCTGTTGTTGTTATTGAGCAGATCCACAGGACTCATGAAGAGTTCCCCGACAGGGCATCAAACCAGCTGGTCCATCAGGCAGTGAGTTATCTCCTGCCTTCAATGATCGGATCATCGATAAGCACAATAGTAATCTTCATTCCATTTATGCTTCTTGGAGGAGTGGCAGGGGCATATTTCAATGTGCTTACAAACACTATGGTAATTACACTGGTCTGCTCTTTCATTGTTACATGGATAGGTCTTCCAGTAATCTATCTCTGGTTCTCCCAGGTGAGAGCTCTATTCCCTGAACGGAAGAAGGAATTAGTCAAGCTGACGAAGACTAGGAACTGGGTGGGCTTTTTCATTAGACGACCTATAATAAGCATTCTCGTTGTTCTCTGTCTGCTTGGATCAATTATTTATATTATACCCAGGATGGAAACAGGCTTTCTGCCTGAGATGGATGAGGGATCAATTGTGCTTGATTATTTATCACCTCCGGGGACTTCACTTGAAGAAACAGACAGAATACTGAAAGAGGTGGAGAAAATAATAGTAACAATTCCTGAGGTGGTAACTTATTCGAGAAGGACAGGAGCTCAAATGGGATTTTTTATTACCGAACCCAATAATGGTGACTACCTTATACAGTTAAAGGATGACAGGACCAGGTCTACCGAGGAAGTAATTGATGACATCAGAAAAAGAGTGGAAGCAACCCAGCCGGCCCTGCAGATAGATTTCGGCCAGGTAATAGGTGATATGCTCGGCGACCTGATGGAATCGGTTAAACCTATTGAGATAAAGATCTTTGGAATGAATCAGACTGAACTGAACGATCTTGCAAAACAGGTTGCAAATGAAATAAATAAGATAGATGGTATTGAAGATGTTTTTGATGGAATTACCATTGCAGGGCCGACCATTGAAGTTGTTCCCAACCACAGGGAGCTGGCCAGGTTCAATATTACACCTGAATCGTTCCAATACCAGATCCAGACAATTATGGAAGGCAATATTGTCGGAAACATTCTGGAGAAAGAACAGCTAACAGAAATCAGGATGATCTATCCATACAGTACAAAAAACTCTTATGAAAGAGTAAAAGATCAATACATATTTCTTCCTGATGGCAAATTAAAACCACTTAATGCATTTGCCTCCTATAAAGTCTATGAGGGGGTGGCAGAGATAACCAGGGAGAACCTGAAGTCGGTCGCTCTGGTTACAGCAAGGCTTAACAGCCGCGATCTTGGAACGGCAATGAAAGATATTCAAAAAATGATCGGCAAGAATATTTTTCTTCCTCAAGGATATCATATTGAGTATGGTGGAGCCTATGCGGAACAGCAAAAATCTTTTAATGAGCTGCTGCTAATACTTATTCTTTCAAGCCTGCTTGTTTTTGCCCTGATGTTATTTCTTTTCAAAGATTTCAGAGCAGCCTGTGCTATTTTATTTATTGCAGTCCTTGGTCTTTCCGGAAGTCTTATTGCCCTGTTCATAACAAACACACCTCTTAATGTCGGAAGCTACACAGGTATTATTATGATTGTAGGGATAATCGGAGAAAACGCAATATTCACCTTTCAACAATATATGACCAACCGTCAAAAAGGATCTGTAGATGAATCGCTTGTTTTTGCAATTTCTACCAGGTTACGGCCTAAGTTGATGACAGCACTCGGCGCCATTATTGCATTATTGCCGCTTGCAGTTGGTGTCGGAACAGGTGCACAGATGCATCAGCCTCTTGCAATTGCTGTTATAGGTGGATTCACGATGGCACTGCCTCTTCTTCTGATAATCTTCCCGACATTATTGCACCTTATTTATGGTCACGAAGAGAGGAAGAAAGCAGAAGAAATTACATAAGGATCGAATGAATTCAAAGGAACTTGTAATTCGTACACTTGAATTTGATTTTCCTGAAAGAATACCTAGGCAGTGTTGGTTATTGCCATGGGCTGAAAAGCGATTTCCTGCAGAATGTGCCAGGTTAGCAAATGAATTCCCCGATGATATAGTTCCTGCTGTTGGCATGTACACTGAACCTCATAGACCTTCCGGAAACAAATATGATGAGGGGAACTACACCGATGAATGGGGCTGCCATTTTATAAATATTCAGGGAGGGCTTATTGGAGTTCCATCAGAACCCGTTGTAAAAAACTGGGATGATCTAAAATTACTGATTCCACCTGAAGAAATGCTTTCGGTCGATATAAATCAGGTCAATGCTTTCTGCAAAGCCAATAAATTTACTTACTCCAATTCCTGGATACGCCCTTTTGAACGGTATCAGTTTATAAGAACCACCGAACTTGCAATGATTGACATTGCACTTGATTCTCCTGAAATGAAAGAGCTTATCGGTATTATCCATAACCATTATCTGAAAGAAGTCGAATCCTGGGCCAAAACAGATATTGATGCAATTGGCATAATGGATGACTGGGGAATGCAGAAAGGAATGATTGTCTCTCCCGAATATTTCAGAAAGTATTACAAACCGCTTTACAAAGAATATGTAGCTATAGCCCGTCATTACAACAAATATGTTTTTATGCATTCTGATGGCAATATCACGGATATCATTCCTGATCTTATCGAAACAGGTATAGATGCTCTTAATAGCCAGCTTTTTTGTATGGATATCGAAGAGCTGGGTAAAGAGTTCCGTGGGAAAATAACCTTCTGGGGAGAAATAGACCGGCAGGGTATTCTTCCAAACGGTAATAGATCAGATATAGAGGATGCTGTTAATGTTGTATATAAAAATTTATATTCAGATGGCGGTGTTATTGGTCAATGTGAATTTGGACCTGCCGCCAGACCTGAGAATATTTTCTATGTTTTTGAATCATGGAATAATGTCTTTAAAAAATAATATCATGAAACAACTTGCCCAGATCATTGTTGCTCTCATTTTTTGTTCGTCATTATCGGCACAGCCAGTGAATAAAATTCCTTTTAAGAAATATCTGGAATTTGCCAGATCTGCTGCAGACTGGACCTGGGAGAAATATGATTCTCTCGAACAGGTATGGTTAAAAAGTATTGATCCGATGAATGTATTCGGTTATCGTTCTCCTTCCAGATATCTTGAGGCGGCTACTATTTACGCCACTTTGTTCGAACTGGAGGGAAATAAAAAATATGCAGAAAGGGCAAAAACGATACTGATAAAATATGCCGGTTACACAAAATACTATCCCGAGCTGGCTGCAAAAGCACGGCCGGATTATTCGGATGGTACACCGGCTCTCCCCGATTTTTTTACAACAATGAGGTATATAAAGCCATTTGAGATACTGAAGAGGAAAGGATATCTGACCGGGAGCGAAATCGAAGGAATGACGAAAGTGATAATTCATAATATAAATTATCTTCTCCAGGCGCAGGAGTGGGGGGCAATGAACAGGGCAGCTCTTCGGGCGGAAACACTTGGCTGGGCTGTAAGAGCATGTGGCGAAATTCCGGAAGCAGAAAAATGGCGGTCATATGAATATGCCATGGGATACGATAACTGGGGTAACTGGGAAATCGAAGACGCTATGCTTTATCACGCTGTATGGCTCCATTCAATGATAAGTTATGCCGATTCAAAGCAACAGATCAGAGAGCTTCTCAATACCCCTGAAATGTACTACTATTCCCATTATTTTCTTAACCTGATGGCTCCAAATGGAATGGTGGCTGCTTTCGGCGACTCACGGCTGAACGATAACTGGGACCGATGGCTGGTCTATTTTGAGACAGCAGCAAATATCTACTCAAATCCAGAGCTTAAATGGGCGGCTTCAGTCATAGCAAATAAGTTCATTGATTTTAATAATAAGGCTGCCACAGGTCTGGCGTACGAACTTCTTGACTGTTACAGGTGGGGTAACGACAAAATTATTCCTTCGATGCCAAAGAATTTAAGCCAGGAGGTCATGGAGGATGTTCAGGGAAAGAAAATCGTCATGCGTAACGGGTGGCAGACAAATTCAACTTTCTTACTTCTGAATTATAAAGATGAAGGAGAGAGCGGACTCCTGTACCGGGATTACCTGCGTGATGGCATTCCTGTTGAAGAGGAAAAAATGACCCACGGCCATGCTGATGAAAACAGTATAGCCCTCCTGATGAATAATGGTTCAGTTCTGCTTGCAGATGGCGGTTACCGCGATTATATGCCAAGCGGTCCTTACGGGGCCTACAGACAGGATTATTTCCATAACAGGCTGGTAGTAAGGCCGGAAAAAATCTTTATGGGACAAAAACAAGGTCAGAACAGATACAACACAACAAACATGGCCCCGGTTCCGGGGCAGTCAGTCCTGGATTTTATGCATAATGCGGGCTCGTACAGACAGGTCAGAACAAACAAAGTTGATTTTATAACCCTGCCAGATTTCGATTACAGCCGCACCAGGCTGACTGATGAAACCATGGGTTACGAATGGGACAGGGTAATTACTTATATTAAAGACCCTGGTCTGTATGTAGTTTTTGATATTATGAAAGGAAGAACAGAACAGTATTTTACTGCAGCTAATATGTGGCATACCAGAAAGATCCTTTCCTCCGGATCGCATTGGTATGATACTATGTACGATTCTGTTGGCACATATAAAAACAATATAGACAATCATTTACTGATATATTTTCCTAAAAATCACTATAGATTGGAATCAGTGGAAAAGGAGAAAAGAAATTACACAAACGAAATTGTAGTATCGGAATACACAGGACAGTTCTTCGAGCTCGGACAACATATAGGATTCATAACAATACTTGTTCCTCATGGGAAAGATATAGATGCATCAGTGTGGAAAGACAAGATAAGGTTAATAGAGACGGGTGATTCAGAACCCGGATTGTCAGTTGAGATTAAAAACGGGAATGAAATAATCCAGGTAGGTGTAAAATCCGATCTCCGGATGGATATGGTAAGAGACTACCGGAGACCAAAATATACTTATGAATCAGGGAAAATTACATATGACAAAGTCGAGACAAACGGAGATTTTTTCATTACAAGAAAATCAGGAGAGAGGTTTTCGTATACAGCTGTAAATGTCACTAAAATAGTTTATGGCGGCAGATTACTCTTTGAGCAGAAACCATCGTATTTTGGCCTTGCGTTCGATGGCAGTCCTGATGTTCAGGGTGTAGGAAAGGCAAGGTACTGGAGGGAGACAGTTCTTTTACCCCCTGCCCCCTAAAAGGGGTTCAATCTCACCTTTGTTCACTTAATAATTCCAGATAGAGATTATACGTGTTTTCAACGGTATTCCGGTGATTGAATTCGTTCCTGATCCGCTCCATTCCTTTTTCTCCCATTGCTGGAAGTTTGTCACGATCCTCATAACATTTTACAATCGTTTCTGCTATAGCTATGGATGATCCGGATGGAATTATGTAGCCTGTTACTCCTTCTTTTACTAGCTCCTTTGCACCACCTTTTTCAGTCACCACCACAGGCTTGGCGAGACACATGGCTTCGACCACGGTTTTTGGAAATCCTTCACAGATGGATGGCTGAATATAGAGATCACATATAGTGGTATAAGAATTAGGTTCCTTTGAATAGCCAATTGTAATAAAGTTATCGGGATATTTTGTTTTGCTTATCATCATTCGGATCGCAGGAGAATCACTTTTATCTCCAACAAGCAAAAACCAGATCGGAAGGTTATCAGGCAGAAGATTTGCAGCTTCAATAAGCCATTTTACTCCTTTAGTTTTCCTTATATTTGCGACACAGCAAACTACAAAAGCTTCCTCAGGTATTCCATGTTCGCTTCGACTCCTGCGTGCCACCCCTGTGAACCATTCCGGATCCGATCCTTTATAAATTCTGACTATCTTGCTTTTAGCCCGGGAAGGTATCTGTTTTAATAAATGATCTTTAACCCCATCGCTTACACAGATCAATTTGTCTAACCTGGGATTTAGAAATGACATCCAGGCAAAAGGATCGTGCCAGTAAACGCTCAAAGAACCCAGATAGCCTACAGTTTTTACATTTAGTCCAAAAGATGCAATGAGACCATTTGTTATTGCTTTGCTGAACATGAAATGAAGAATTTCATATTGTCCTTCTTTTATAAGTTTTCGTATTCTGCGAATAGCTGAAAGGTCAATTTTTTTAGTAATGTGCTGATACAAAATTTTGATCCCGGCCAATTCAATATCCGGGAATTCTGAGGTTGGGTATTGTGCCAGTACGGTAATATCAGCTCCCCTGGAATGAAGTCCTCTAATGAGCTTCCTTTCAGGAAGGGTAGCAGTTTCACCCACGCCCAGATTAGTAATTATAAGGACCTTCATTTAAACTACCAACCTGGTTTACTTCTGGAAAGTTAATTCCTGATCATTTGCCATATTAGTCAGGGCTACATAGATCATTTTGGCTACGTCTTCCATTATATCTATTGTAATTACATCAGGATCGTCACCGGGCAGATGGTAAAAAACTTTCTTGTAACCATCAGTCGTCCCGATCGACATTGCCCTGTACCCTGCCATGCTGAAGACAACTCCATCGCTTCTTGGGCGGCCGTAAAATTCTCCTGGTACAGGAGCAGAAGTTCTCATTGTACGATGAATATATTTTGCGTTAGCCTGTTCAAAATATGACAGCAGGTTTTTGTAGGTACTACCTGCGCTGACTGCAAGACCGGTTCCGTTTCCAACCATATCGAGATTGATGAAGGCTATAGTTTTATCTTTAACGAATAGTGGTTTCTGAGTATAAAGTTTACTACCCAGGAGCCCATTCTCCTCTCCACCGATAAAGAGAAACATAACCGACCGTTTAAGTTGAATTCCTGATTGTGCCATTGCCTTTGCACCGCCCATTATATCAACAACACCACTTGCATTATCGAGCGCACCATTTACCACTTTTCCGGCTGAACCGACAGCATCAAGATGACCACCGATAATTATTACTTCATTTTTCAGGACCGGGTCTGTGCCCTCAATTATTCCGATAACATTGCACCCTTTACCTTCGGGATGACGGGTGGTATTTGCCTTGATTGTTACAACTTTTTTAGTATTGAAGGATCCCGGTTTTAATGTTTTGATCAATCTGTCTGTTATCTCCTTATTTGAAGTTTTAAGCCCTGCAAAGATATCTGAAAGTGGTTGGGGACCAATACCACAGACAATTATTGAAGGATCATATGAGATATTTGGATTTGCGCTTGCACCGTCTATATAAAGCATTCCTGCAGCACCATGTTTTACTGCATTTTCGAGTTTGTATTGATGATAACAATAGGCTACCCACTTTTTATATTCAGGATTACGTGGATCGGTATATGGCACATCCCTGTTCATCAGTACGATCTTCCCCTTTACGTCAATACCTTTATAGTCATCATAATTCAGTTCAGGAGCAGTTACACCATATCCAACAAAGATAACTTCTGCAGTGATCTCACCTGTCCCTGAATTCATCCCTGGATAATATTCATCGGGATAACTGTAATTCTTCTTAATTACTGATCCGTCGGGCAGGGGGATATTAAGAGCAAGACTTCCGGGGTCATTAACAACGGTATAGGGGAGATCGAACCATTGAAAATAGGTTCCATTGTCTCCTCCCGGTTTTATTCCCCACTCTTTAAGCATACCGGCCACCCATGATGCACTTGCCCGGAATTCAGGTGTTCCGGTTAATCTCCCGTTGAATTCGGGAGAACAAAGCTTTTGAACCCACGTCATCATCTCTTCGCTGGTTATTGAGTGAAACTGTTTAAGCAGCTTTGCCTCTGTATCATTCTGCGAAAAAACAATAGCAGAGAGGGATAAGAGGATTGTGAGAAGGAAATATTTTACTTTTTTCATTTCTTTTTCGGTATTAATTGTTCATTAATTCTTTTCTGACCATTTTTTCCACATTGCTTTATCACTCAACATTTTGATATAAAAACCGCCTACTACTGATCTGGCCTGGAATCCTCTCACCTGCGCATTATCAACAATATACCAGTCTGAAACCGGGACTCTGTTTGGAGTCTTGTCAGCGAAATTATAAACCGGATCAAAAATCTTTTTAAAGTCATCGATGTTATCAGCCATTGTAGCCGTCCAGGTGACCCAGTCGTTCTTTGTATAACGCTCGCGACTATCCAATGGCAGCCCAAACTGTGCCTGGACCGTCTTGTAAAAAGCTATTTCTTTTTGAAGGACCTCCCTGGGGAAAAGGTTAAGATCAAGCAGTTTATCCCAGACAAGATTGTATTTCTGGCTCCAGGTCGATGGCTGATCAAATGCCAGCAAGGTATGATTTCCTTCGGTTGCGAGACGAATCCACTCCTTTGCCATAGCTTCGGCTTTTGTCCGGAAATTATTTGCTTTTACTTTGTCTCCTGTCATATCACATAAAACTGAGACTGAAGCGATAGCCATAATAGCTTTCGCAGAGAGGTTAACGTTATGTGCCAGGTGGCCTGCAAAGTCATCAGTACACAGTTGGTTCTCAGGGTCAAATCCTTTTGACAGAAGATAATCAGCCCATTTTTCAATGAGGGGCCAGTATTTTTTTGCGTAATTGGCATTACCCTCAGCTTTTGCCAGAGCCGCCAGCATAATAAGCATATTCCCGGTCTCTTCAACAGGCATCTGATTTGTTTCATCCCGTTCTCCTCCGCCATAGACCTGCCCGGTAGCCAGGGGAAATCTACCCATGTCGTGAGGTGCAAAGGGGAACTTCCATCTCGGGGAAGCTGAATAGTCAAGAACAGGTGTTAACATTGCTTTTGTCAGAGCAGGGCTAAATAAGATTGAAAATGGAGAAAAGGGGTAAATGACATCCACGGTTGCCATGCATCCATTACTTGAGTTTTCTTTTGAGAAAAGCAGGGGAGAACCGCTTTTGTCAGCAACAAGTTTTTGGGCAGCAAGGCACTGCCGGTAAACCAATGCGCAGATCTGAGCATAATTCTTTCCCCCGGTTTTTTCCAGATCAGCCATTAATTCATTATCAAATGATATACAACTTCCTATGATTCTGTTGTAATCCTTTGCTGCAGTTTGCAGTAGCTTTTCAAATGTAAGACCATTCCGTCTCCAGTAAGCCAGCAGGTCGTCCTGAAAAAGCTTTACGCTTGTAATATCATCATAAGCCAGCATCGCCCATTGAGTCACCGCGGAGGGACCAACTTTCCCGGGATTCCAGACGACTCCCATCGAGAGATATCCATCATCAACATTTCTGGGAACGAGATAGGGCTCTGATTCCGGCAAGATACCCTGTTTTATAAAATTGTTGGTCAGACCAATACGGGAATAAATTGAAATGACTGCTTTTTGATCTTCAGGAACTGCTAACCAGGCATATCCCCAGTCGATGGAGATCCTGTCTCCTGATCTGTTCAGTGGTTTCTGGTCAATACAACCGATTTTGGCAGCATTTAAGTTCTGAATAACTGGTTTTTCCCACGTCACGGATTGTGACGGGTTATTCACCGTTATCTCTGAACTGCAATCGAAAAATAATTGAACATCATGTGTCTGACCATCTGCCGAGACAATATTCCACGATATATAAGTAATTGGACGGGAAAGAACATCCAGATCTTTTACAAGAAGGGGTGAAGTAAAAGTAAGAGTAAGTTTTATCTTTGAATTCCCGAACTCATAAACAGACCTTGTTGGAGAGACAGTAAGCTTTGTTTGTCTCAGGGGTTCGATGTGGGTTGGTATGCTTCCCATAATACGATATACCTGGCCATCTATCCGGATCATGCTGTGCATCGGATTCCTTGTTCCTGTCCAGTGAACTGTCTCCTGATCAGTTAGCCGGTCAGATGGTGACCAGATGCTGAAATAAGGATCATGTGTTACAAGTGGCACCGAGGGAGGCCTGAATGTCAAAATCTGACTTTTTCCTGTCTGGATTTTTAATGAGATCAGCAGGCAAAAGATAAGAAAGAAAATGATTTTATTCTTCATGGATAATGTCATTTAATGAGGTTTAAGATATTTTCAAAAATAGCCGAAAATCTGATTGGTAAAATAATTAATCAGTTATTTTATGACTATCGATTTTGAACGGACAGAATAAGCGCTGAAATAGCCCAATGCCCCGTTATCGAAATTACCGGTTGGATTGGCAGGGGAGGCAGACTGACCTCCAAAGTTTTGGGTTATCTGATCAAGTTGTGAGAAATAGGTATAAACATTTTTATCAATTGTTTCAAGAAGAATGATTACAGTATCGCCTGCCTGCAGGGATGAATCTCTTCTGAATATATCCTGCGTGATAGTATTTCCATCACGAAGGACATCATTATCAACGAGAATATCATCAGATTCCTTCCCATTGATTATCTCAACAAAACGATAATAATTGGTTATTCCGGCAGGGTCGATATACTGGATCTTGACATATATTATTTTCCCGGGTCCGCCAAAGCTATTAAAGTTGAACACACCCTGCCCGATAACATCAATTGAAACCGGCATATCCATTTTAGAAATGGCAGTATAGGTTTTTCCTTCTGCGGTAACTGAAACTGTATAAGTTCTGTCAAAAGCTCCCCGATATGATGTTGCTGTATAGTATCCTGGTGATGTTTCTGAAAGTACAGATTTGTTTCCCAGGTCATCGGTGATTGTCACTAGTGCACCGGAAACTGTAGGGAAGATGTTTTCCTCAAAAAAGTTCGCTGATTTTGAAAGTTTGACATAACAGGAAGCGCGCTGGTCAGATATGCCCCCCTCGATAATTATCCTCGGAGACGAGAAGTTAAGATTTATATTGATGACTTTTGTACAGGACAAGAGTGAGAAGACAGCACATACTGCGATTAAGTGAATTTTAATACGGCGTCTCATATTTCAGAATTTAATATTGAAAGTAATAGATGGAACCCAGCGAAACAATGTTGTCTGCAGGGCTTGCTGCCGGGAGGGATCATCAGGATTCTGGCGGAACGTAATAGAATAGGCATTTTCACGGCCATAAACATTATAGCATGAGAAATTCAAACTTGATTCATACGTCTCTGTTTTCCTGATATTCCATGTTGCACCAATGTCAAGCCGATGATAAGCAGGCATTCTGTAACCGTTTCGCTCGGTATAATAATTTACAACTTTCCCATTGATCTCATATTTTCCACTTGGGAATGTGACGGCATTACCGGTATAATAGACCCAGGTCGCCGAAACTGTCCATTTTTTGGCTATCTCATATATTCCGACAATCGAAATATCATGTGTGCGATCCTGTTTTGCGGGATAGTACCGGCTATTATTTATTCCGTTTATTTTCTTTTCAGTTTTTGCCAGAGTGTATCCGATCCAGCCATTTAGTTTCCCGTATTTTTTCTTCAGAAAAAGTTCAAGACCATAAGCCCTTCCTTTACCAAAAAGCAACAGGGCTTCAGCATTTTCGTTTAAAGTGATCATTGCTCCATCCTTATAATCGATCTGGTTTTGAAAATATTTAAAATATATCTCGGCAGAAAACTCATAATTGTTATCCCTGAAGTTCCTGAAATACCCCAAAGCAACCTGATCGGCAATCTCAGACTTCACAATATTGCTGCTTGGAATCCAGGAATCGGTTGGATTTCCTGATGTTGAATTTGAGAGTAAATGAAGGTCCTGGATATTTCTTGCGTATGATGCTTTTATAGAGTTTTTGTCTGACAATATTAAATTCAGTGAAAGGCGGGGCTGCGGATTAAAATATGTTCTTATTAATTTACCAGATCTGTAATAGGTTGTGTCAATTGTATTGCCCGATGCATCATAAGTAAAATATTCTCCGGGACCTACCACTGAAAAAGAGGAAATACGTAGTCCTGGTTGGATAATAAGCCTTTCTACAGGCTTATATTCGCCGGATATATATATTGCACTCTCCCAGGCATATTTATGAGGAAGGTTGAGGGATTGGATACTGGAATTGCTTTCCAGGGTCACAACACCGGGAATAATCTTATGATGAATTACGTTGATTCCGAATTTAAGGCTGTATTTTGAATTGATGAAATATTCATAATCCTGTTTAAGGTTCCAATCCTGGATTTTTGAAATAATAAGCCCTTTTGTTGTCCCGAATTTTGTATGAATATTATAATCGTATTTACTGAAAATTATGGAGGTATTCGAGAATAATTTATCGCTGTAGAGATGATTCCATCTCAATGTACCTGTCGCATTTCCCCAGTCGAGGGCAAAAATATCGGAGTAACCAAAGACATCTTTGCCAAAGTACCCTGAGAGATATATTCTGTTGTTCTTATTGATATCATAATTTGCTTTGACATTTAAATCATAGAAATAGAGGATTGATTTATTTACCGACGTGTCTCTTGAGATCTTAAGAAACAGATCTGCATAGGTTCTTCTTCCCGAAATACTGAATGAGCCTTTGTCTTTTACTATCGGGCCTTCCAGGTTCAGGTGCGAAGAAATAATTCCAATACCAGCTTCAACACCATACTTTTTATCATTGCCATCCTTCATTCTTATATCAAGAACCGATGAAAGACGGCCTCCGTACTCGGCAGGCTGGCTTCCTTTGTAGAGTGTAACTTCTTTAATTGCGCTGGAATTGAATACCGAGAAGAAGCCCAGAAGATGGGAGGCATTATATACAGGGGCTTCATCAAGCAGGATCAGATTCTGGTCAGCAGCTCCGCCACGAACATAAAATCCACTGTTCCCTTCTCCGGCTGATTTAACTCCGGGGGTAAGCTGCAGGGTTTTTAAAACATCTTTTTCTCCCATTAACACAGGAACGTTTTTAATCTCCTTCATTGCCATTTTCTCTACGCCCATCTCCACCTTGTTAATATTTTCATCTTTCCTTTCAGCAGTAATTACAACCTCCTTAATCTCACTGAGCTTTTCATTCAGAGAGAACTCCTGTTTTATATTTTGTTTTAATGCTATCTGCACATTTTGTGGGGTGTAACCTAAGAATTGTGCGGTAATGTTATAGTCTCCTTCAGGGAGTGTAATAGAATAGAAACCATATGCATTACTGTACACGCCTGTTGTTGCTAATTCTTTAACGAATACTGCCGCTCCGATCAATTCTTCACCAGTTTTGGCATCTTTCACATAACCGCTTATGGTATATTTGCCCTGAGAAAAGGCACAAAGGCAATAAAAAAAAATAATTGCTAAAAGAGATAATTTAGTTCTTTTCATAAACCAATTCAATCTTTCAGGCACCTGATTGATGCCCCGCCTTTTTTACTGAAACTATTTCTCGAAATCTGAGATGACTGGACATAAAGCGAACGGATCCATGCATTGGAGGGATCAACTTCAGTAGAAGACCACCAGTAACCATAATTTCCGATTGATGAAAAACTGTTTGCCCCGCTTGCACTGTTTCTAAAACCTCCGGGAAGAGCTTTATAACAGGAAATATTATTCGCATCCGCATTATACGGGGAGATCCAATGCGTGGTTCCTGCTTCCTTAAGGCTGCTGCCGGCTATTGTGTATCCACCGAGAGCGTTTTCAAGAGTCATCCACTCGGAATCTGTTGGAACATGCCAGCCTGCAGGACATACTTTCCTTGGGTCTGTTATAGCATAATATGTATACAATTTTCCATAAACAGCGGTATTGGCGTCATCTCCAGCGTAGGACCATTGATATTTGGGGGTACTTTCCCCGGAAATGTCAAATGTAGCAACAGTAGTTGTCCCTAAAGGATCGCCGTTCTGGAAATGTGTAGCTTTCAGATTTTCTGCCATCCACATCTGATTGACAATTGTGACAGTCTCATAGGAATTATTATCAAAATCTGTGATTTTCGGGGGTGCGGTAAAAGTTACCTGATCGCTCAGACCATCACCCCTGGAATTTTTTGCATAAGCCTTCATAAAGAACTGTGTACCACCTATGAGTCCATTCACCTGAAAGACAAAAGTACCGGTATCACTGGCAACTGAGAGTTTTGTTCCCGTTGTTTCGGGATTTGCAGTTACACCTATGTATATTCCGCAATCAAGGATCTTTGAACCGCCGTCGGATTCTACATTGAAACCAATTGTAGCAGTTGAGGAGGAAATAAATATAGGGGAATTTGTTTTTACCGTCGGCAAGACAATATTGCTTTCTTTTTTACAGGATGTGAAACTTAAAATCATCAGCACGATTAGCCAATAATAATTTTGTCTCTTCATGTTATCAAAGATTAATGAACATTTTTTAAACTATCGGTCTTGACTATCAGAATTTTTATAACCCGTATACAAAGCTAATAAAAATCCACCCAAACATACTCTGTCGATATTGGCGTATGAACTTTTATTTGTTTTGAACAAGTTTCTTTAATAAATTTATAAATATTATTGACCGGTTTTAACCTTAAACTGACGTTATCAATTAATTAATCCAGATATTATGCAAATCTGGGCAACTGAAATAAAAGAGCTTGAGAAGCTTTATGAATCCATAAGAAGTCAGTTTCCAGATCTCGACAAGGAACTGGTACAGCTTATCAGGTCCGAAGATGCAAACGTTGTCCTGCTCTATTCAAGAAGATGCCTTGAGGTTATCATTTCAGATCTTTGCGAATGCGAATTAAAAAGATCTCGGAAAACTGAACCACTACAGGGTGTAATCGATAAGCTAAACAGGGAAGAAAGGGTCCCTTCGTATATCTTAACTTCGATGACAAGCCTGAACAGCTTATCAAATTATGGTGCCCATCCCAAGGAATTTGATACAGAACAGGTGAAACCCGTTCTTAATAGTCTGACAACCATTATCAAATGGTATAAAAAACATAAGGAAAACCATCGCGAAAAAAAAACAAAGGAAGTTGAAGAGGAGATTCAGCATGAGAATGAGGTTAAGCATCTAAGAAATGAGGATAGAAATGAAGTTCTTTCGACTTCTGAAAAACAAGTAATACGGGTAAAATCCATAGCTGTTTTGCCTTTTGTGGATATGAGTCAGGAAAAGGATCAGGAATATTTCTGTGATGGTATAACGGAAGAAATTATCAATGCCCTTTCTCATATTGAAAGCTTTAAAGTTATAGCACGTACTTCTTCATTTGCATTCAAGGGCAGACAGGTTGATATACGTGAAATAGGACGGACACTTGATGTTGAATCTTTACTTGAAGGAAGTATCCGAAAAGATGGTACCCGGCTTCGGATAATGGCACAGCTTATTAAAGTTTCTGATGGTTCGCATATCTGGTCGGATCGTTACGATCGTGAACAAAAGGATGTGTTTGCAATCCAGGATGAAATATCACTGGCAATCGCAGATAATTTGAAAATAAAGCTTTTAGGGGAGACAAAAAAGGCAATGTTTGCGAAACGGCATTCTGAAAACCTTGAAGCCTATAACCTTTATTTGAAAGGCACCTACTATTTTCAAATGCAGACAACCAAAGGATTTAAGAAAGCATCAGATTATTTTGAACTCGCACTTAAAAAGGAGCCGGACTATGCACCTGCTTATGTCGGATTGGCTAAAGTCAATGTGCAGAGCACTCTTTTTGGAAATGTGACACCGGATATAGCGTATCCCAAAGCAATCGGGTATGTAAATAAGGTTCTGAAAATAGACAGTACCATTGCTGAGGTCTACTGGGTGCTTGGTAATATTTATATGTATTATTACTGGAACTGGAAGGAAGCAGAAAAGAATTTCAAACATGCTCTTCAGATAAATCCAAATCCATCAATTCTACACATCGGGTATTCTTTTTTGCTGACATTTACAGGACGTCATCAGGAGGCCATCGCCGAAGCAAAACGAGCCCATGAACTTGATCCGCTTTCAGTCTATATCAATACATATTTAGGCGTTGCCTTTACCTGGGGAGGTCAGTATGACAGGGCGATTGAAGAATACCAGATGAGCCTTGCCATCAATCCCAATTACTTCCTGACTCACTTTCATCTTGGGAACGCTTATTTTTCAAAGAGAATGATCCCCGAAGCGGTGGCTGAATTTGAAAAGGCAGTTGATCTTTCAGAAGGAAATCCTTTTGCCACAGCAGGTCTTGCATCCGGATATTTTTTAACAGGACAACCCGACAAGTTTGAAAATCTATTTGATGGTCTGAAGAAAAGGTCTGAAACTGAATATGTACCTGCAACTTCTTTTTTCCTTATTCATAGATTCAAGGGCGAAGATGATCTGGCACTGGAGTATCTGAAGATAGCTTGCAAGGAGCATGACACATTTCTCCCCTGGCTAAAGGATAATCCTGTTTATTTCCCTGAAGGTTCGAAACACATGGCGTTTATCAGGGAAGTGGGGCTGAGAGAAAGGGAGAAGTGAAGATAAAAGACAATAAATAGTTTTATGCTGACAAGAAAAGTAACCTCAGCCGTAATTATTATTGTATTTATTTCTTTCAATACAATATTTGCACAGGTGGAGAAAATAAGAGTGGCCGGAGCTGCTTTTAACATAAATACTTCTTTTACGTTATCCGAAAACATGATTGACACCACCGCCAATTATTCTGACAGATCAGTTCAGTTTGGGTTTTCAATCCCTGTATATCAGAATATCAAATTGAAGGATAGAGATCAGGAATTATCACTGATGATCATTTCTCTGAACAGCCGGAATGTGATCAGCAGACCAAAGATCGATTTCATCAATTATGATAAGACAATATTTGCACCGTCAATTGGGGTTTCCATGCTTACCAGTTCGAGTAACAAGAATTACTGGCTTCTTTCGCTTAATACTTCGCTATCAGAAGACGGTGTATCCATTAAAGCACCATCCCTGCGTTTTGAAGGTTCTGGGCTTTTTATCCGTCGTGTAAATCCTGAATTTTCATATCATGCAGGGCTAGCTTATTCTTATGTCTTTGGAAGAGAATTTATCTTTCCGGTTATAGGGTTACGAAAACAATTTGCAAAACAATTTATATTCACCTGCTCACTTCCGGTCTCTGTCTCATTTAAGTATTATCTTGAAAATAAAGGGACCTTCTTTTCAGTTTATATGCAGCCGCATGGAGGTTCTGCATTAATAGGTAATGGAACCCGGATGTTTGGTATTGATAATAAATTATGGATACAAAACCGTCAGATCTGTTTAGGTGCTGCAACCCGCCTGAATCTCTATAAAGAGTTATTTCTGAACATCGATGTCGGATTTCTTGGCTTTAGAAAACTGACATTCTCTAAAAGCGGGTCAAATATTAGAAGTACTGATAAAGTGTATCAGACAAAAATAGCTAATACAGAGTTTATTCAAATCGGGATTATTTATAAATTTTCACCAAACCGTTATACCAACTATATAAAGAATGATGAAATAGACTGGTACAGGGAGTTTTGAAAAATTATGTTTAAAAAGCCAAGTGCAGTTTTTAGAGAATTGGTCATTCTATAGTTAATGGCGTAAAGGCTTAACGGCATAACGGCTAAATGTCTGCAACACTCTTTTGATTACAGGAGATCAAGAAACAATGCAAAGAAATAAATGGGTCACTATTCCTGTTTTGGACCCTACCTCCCCGGATTAGTATTCGAATAATTAGAACTTCTTTGCCTTGATACATTGGGAGCCTTGGATTTAGAGCCTTCTTTACTGACATTAGGCTTTGATGAGTGATCAGTTCCGGATAATATAGCGGCCAAACCAATTCTGCCAAATAGACCGGTAAAATACAAGACTCCATTTACAATATGTCCGCCGGTAGTCTCATAAAATGGAACTTTTTGTTTTGTCACAGATCTATCCTTTTTTGAGGGAAAGTCAGATTGCTGATCAGAAATCCGTGATGTATCAGGGACATAGTATTCAAATTTTCCATCGGATGCATAGTTCACACCGGTAATCTTGTCCGGAGTTTTTGAATTTAATATTTCCCCGGAAGTATCAGGAGGATTGGTACCTGTTATACCAGGATTATTTTCAGAAGGGTAGTGAGTTAGTTTTCTATCAGCGAATTCCTGTTTTACTGGTTTAATTTTATCAGCTATTTCCAGGGTTACCAGTTTTTTGTCAAGGAGCGAGGAGTATTGATTTTCAGGGAAAGAATTCATTTGTGATGTTTCTGACGAAACAACCAGGTCAGGTTTCCAGTACTTTAGCAAGTAATATCCGGAAGGTTTTCCCTGGAGATGAGGGATGCTTGTACTGTCAATGTTTAAAGATCTTTTTTCCTTCATCAGTATGGAACTATTTTTAAAAGAAAGCTGTGCAGTTCCACTTACCCGACAAAAACCAAATACTATACAAACAATCAGAACATTTTTAACTGTTTTCATCCCTAAACGTGTTAGATGATTAGCCTTTATCAAGTTATGCCGTTCTTTCTGAAGCAAAGTTAGGCTATAGAAATAGTAAAGTCAATTTTTTTTTGAATAGCAACAGCCTTTATCAATTTAGCTCCCCAGACTGCTGAAAGTTGCAACTTTTTCTTATCTGAATTTAATAATTCTGATTACCACCGGGGGACTCATTTGGCAATCCTGACACACAATAAACGATTTTGATCTCTGAGAAGCAGCTTTCCATTGACAAGCGCCATCGGACTCCAGTTTGTGCCTTCTCCAAGCAGCTCGGCAGAAGCAAGAGGCTTGAATCCTGAAGGATCCGGCTGTATGAGATACAGTGTTTTACGGCCATCAGTTGCCAGTATCAGTCCGTCGGCAAGTATCATGCTGCCCTTATCGAACTGAGGCGAACGCATCGTTTTCCACATGACCTTGCCACTCATGTCCATACAGGCCAGGCCATCACGTTTACTATTTGTCGAGAACTGAGCATAGAAATAACCATTATACAATACAGGAGGTTTGGTATGATCCCCAAAATCGTTGTGATTAAATATTTCTTTGACACTATATTTCCCATCTTTCAATTTCTCCACCTGAATCATGGCTGCACCATGCTCATATCCTCCAACAACAATAATTCTTCCTTCGCCTGCATCTAAAGCCGGGGCTACCTGAATCGCATTCTCCCAGTTTTTGTACTCCCAGAGGATTTCCCCTGTTTGTGGTTTTAGTCCCATTATACTGCCCAGGGAAACCTTAGCTTCCTTGTGCATAAAAGTATTCGTAGATGAAAATACCATAACGATCTGATCCTCTCCTGCAATCTTTGCGACAGACGGGCTTGCATATGTTTCATTTCCGATAGCGTCTGTCTTCCATATAACGTTTCCTGTCAGTTTGTTAAAGGCAACCAATCCTGTATTAGGATCCTGGGAGTAAGACACGATAAGCAAGTCGCCGTAAATAAGCGGACATTGGGTTATCGCCCATACAGGTAATTTGGTTCCACCGAAATCTTTCATGATGTTTTTGTTCCATATCGGTTTATGTGTTTTGATGTCAATACAGTACAGGTCGCCGTTTGGACCGCAGGAATAGACCCTGTTGCCGTCGGTAGCCGGAACACTGCGTGAGCCGGGATATGAAACTGACCCCGGTGCATCGTAACTGTAGCTCCATAATTCTTTTCCACTGTTAAAATCAAAACACCGCATGATGTCACCGGTTTTATCATCCCTGTCAAGCAAATAAACCTTTCCGTCCTTAATAACAGGTCCGCCAAAGCCGGGACCAACGTTAGCAGTCCATAGTACTTCAGGTCCGGATGCAGGCCATGATCTCAGAATGTCTTTTTGAGGAGATGTACTATTCCTGTTTGGCCCAAGGTATTGTGGCCAGTCCTGAGCATAAACGATGTTTGCTAAAAGCATCTCTAAAAATGCCGCTGCGATAATAAGTTTTTTTCTCATTTTGATTGGTTTTTAATATGATCTGAATGTCTATCCGGTTATATTTCAGTTA
>CAWEYU010000008.1:0-80996 GCA_963813405.1 uncultured Bacteroidales bacterium | reverse complement strand
AAATCTATCAAGGCTATCTCGACAAGATCCTTGTCCTCTTTGTTTAAAGTGTCAAGGATTTGTTCATTTGTAAATCCTTCCCTGTGTGAATGGTCAGCAGGATATGGAATTATATCCTTTATAAGTTTCTCTATGTCTGTCATTTCATGTTCAAATTACGCATAACGGCCAGCGGGTATGAGCAGGAAGCTTATTGCGCATACCCGCTTGTTATGTGATCGTAGCAATTTTAATCTTGTTGTTATGCAGATCTTTGTTACTTTTCATGTAGTATTTGATATATTTTCTCTGCTGGAATTCTACATTCTTCATTTGTCAAATCAATGTTAAATGATTGTGTGAGGACATCTTTAACCAATCTTTGAATTTGTTTCTTTTACCTCCACTGGTCTTTTGGAAGTTATCTCAAATTCGATGTAAAAGAGGATGTCATTTGCCTCAGTTTCATATTCATTTAAGTCATGTATTTTACTGGCATTTTCTCCAAGCGGATTCCAATCGTTTAATACATGTTTTACTTTATTCAGAATCTCATCTTCCATCGATTGTCATTTATTTAAATTCTTCGAGTGAATTTATTTCATCAAGTTTTTTCTCAACCCACTCAATTAATCTCTGGTCTTTAAAGTCAAACCATCTCTGACGATATGGTCCGGAATTGTCCACAACCCACTTAAAGTTTTGGAACGGATGTTTTTTATTTAATGCATTAATTAGGCTATCCTGTAATTCTCTACTATCCACATTTTCAGCAAAGTCAGCCATTACCTCAATTGATTCATGGGATTCCATTCTATCTATCTCAACATATTTATCCCAATTTTCTTCAAGTTCATTAATGTCATCTTCCCAAAGTTCTTCATCAGCAAATCCACTATCAAAGTCAGGGGTAAAAATAATAATACCTGTTTCTTTATTAATGTAGCATTTATTACCGCAGTCAAGTTGATCGGCTACCTCTTTTATCTGATCTTTTGTAAGCTTAATCATAGTGCTAAAATATACTTTTTCTGTATTTCAGAGAAGCATTCTGTCTCGGTAAATAGGTAGTGACTTAGTCCTGGTGAAAAACCTGGAAAAGGCTGTTATGTGGCGTAGCATTTTTAAAGTCCTGGTAAGTGGGCAGGATTTTGGTGTCACGATAAAGTTGTCCAGATGGATGAGTCCCGGTAAATGGCTCGAATTTGTCACGTCAAGATAAAATTGTCAAGATGGCGTGCAAAAAACAAGGCATCAGCGCGTCGGCCCACAGCCCTATTGACTTTGTCTCGGCAGTTGGATGAGTCATGGTGCACTAAGTTTAATAAGTAGCACGAAGTTGCAAGCATAGACTTATGTAGCTGATTATGAAGCTATCCGGGCTGCAGAAGGCAATTAACTATACTATCCGTGTTATGCTTAGGCTTTTATCCTGATAAAGATTTGTCTTTCTAGGAAATTATCATGCAAATTCTATTAACAATCTCTCCTGTCATTACATCAATATACAATAGATAGTGAAGAACATACACTTCCCATGTCACTCTTAGCTGGATAGATTGGCCATCATTTATTGGAACAAAAGCTAATTGGATACGGGCAGAATTCAAATTATCTATTTTGATGATAGCATAATATGGATCTCCACTAATATCATAGAAGTCTAAAACTCGACCATCAAGAAGAGATTTTGTTTCTTCTTGGTTGAAGTTAAAATTACTTGGAATAAAAATCTCATTATACCAATTGCCTATACATGAAACAACTTCACTATTTGTAAGGCTAAAAAATAGTTTTGTATTAATTACCGGTTCTCCAGTATTGTAAATTTGGGATCGAAATGCTAAACTCCAGTAGTTTACTAATCCATTGGCAGAAGTGTAAAATGCGGTTGAATTAAGAGATAAATTATTTGGGTTAAGGACTCCTGTTTCAACTGGATTCCTCGAACAGAATAACTTTGCTTTTTCAACGGCTTCTTCTTTTGTTAATTTACTGGCAAATGGGGGGATTTCTACCTTTACACTTCCATTATTGCAGAAACCAAACTCATTTAATGATGAATTCAGATATTTATTTTTTGCAGCAAAAGCAATTCTCTTTTCAGAAAGTGTAACGGAATCTATTTTGTAAAAAGTAGTTGGATAATTTGGATCTTTAGGTAAAGTCGGATCTGACTTAAATTTTGTTGTGGCTAATAAAGGTTCTCCATATCCGGTGCCAGCGATATTAGTAGCATATGCACGAACAAAATAATCAGTATTAGGAGTTAATCCTGTAATAGTCATATAAAAAGGCCCTATTCCTGTTCCTGCAGAAATTTTATTCTGAACAAGTTCTGAAGAGTCTGGATTTAGAGATCTACTCAAACAAATACCACGGTCAAGAATCTCTGCTGCTCCATCAGAAGCAACTTCCCCTCCTGAATAGACACTTGTAGTGGTAGTATTTGACAACGAGCCCCAATATGTTTTAACTACTGGTATATGTGGAGGATCGGTGCTAAATGACTTTGTTTCGCCATAAGATGTGCCTAGACAATTTGTCGCAAATGTTCTTACATAGTATTTTGTATTTATCTTTAAATCTGTCAATTTGATTGTAAAAGTAGGGGAACTATCTACGGTTATACTGAAATCGTAAATTGTTGGCTCTCCTGTTATATTCCAACATATTCCTTTGGATATAACTCCACAACTACCTTGGGAAAAAAGATATCCTTTGCAAAGTGCAGATGTTTGAGTTATAGAAGAAATATTACCAGTTGTCACAGTCGGCAACTCTTTTTCTTTGCAGCTTGATAGGAGGATAAGCAAGAATAAACAAAATCTTAAAGATTTCATATGATCCTTCAGATGGTTAGGTTTTATATCTTATTATCAATATTTTAGCATCAAAAATTGTTCCAAAATAGTCATACAGAAAAGCTTTTTTTGGTCATAAGTAGATGCACTGTATGCTTAAGTATAACGGGAGTCTGTCTAATAACCTTTTTAAATATGAGGATCTTGATCTGATTTACGCCAGCACGAGAGCTCCTTCAAATTTAGCAGCAAAAACTGGTACCCGGAAAAAGAGTAGTCTCAAAAGGCTCCTAATCAGTCCCGGGTGGTCTTTTTTACCAAAAAACAACGGAATAAGTATCCTCAGATACTCCCTCAGCTGATCCCTGGTCAATATATTACCAATGCGTCTGAGATTATATGCAACAAGCATAAATCCTACATCTGCACTAGCCCTTTTTATTCCTGTTTTGGTTAGGACATAGTAGTATCCCCATTGTCGTTTTATTGTTCCAAAAGGATGTTCAACTATCGTCTGACGTCTCTTATAAAGGTGTTCCTTCTCCTGATAAATTTTACGATTGTTTTCGTAATACTCTGCAAATGTGCTTCTTGACAAAACTCTCCCGTCCTTTGACCTGGTGCATTGAGAGTGTGCCTGGCATAATTTGCAGGATCGAGTTTTATATTGTTTAAAAATGATGACATTATCGCGCCTGTTGTGTTCCTTGTACCACGTTCCGTTACTTCGGAGTACTTCTCCCTGTGGACAGATATAAGTATCGGTCTGCTGATCATATTTAAAACGCTCAAAATTATAATCCGGGTTCGGAGCCTGACTTGTTGATGGAATCGCCGGTATTGCTACTATAGCTTCAATTCCCAGATCCTGTGCAATCTTAAGCTCTGATCCTGTATGGTATCCTTTATCATATAGTGCTGTGAATTCATTGGTACCCAGAATGCTCTTTGCCCTACGAACCATATTACCCATCGCCTTACTATCATTCTGGTTAGTTACCTTGTAATCGATTGGTATGTTATGCTTTTCATCTACTGTAGTCTGGACACTATAGGCTACTTCAGTTATGTTATTGCGAACCATTATCTGACGGCTTTCAGGATCAGTGGTCGATACCTGAGGTTCCCCGCTTTTTCTAAGTTCTTTTTCGATCTCCTTATACTGCTCTTTCCTTTTTTGCTGCTTTGCTATCTCATCAATGATGTTCTGCTTGTTGTCGCCATCGTTTTCTTCGAGTGCCCTGGTATACTCATCGAGCTTATTATCTATATAAGCAACATGCCTGTCTATCTTCGACTGGTTATAATTATTCTTTTTGCTGTTTTGCGCCCTGAGTTTAGTACTGTCGCCAGCTACCAGTTTGCCACCTATCAGGTCAAAATGCCTGGCAATCTGAACTGTCACTCTGAAGACCTTCTTTATAGCTTTCGGATTGTCTCTACGGAAATTGGAGATTGTGTTATGATCCGGTCTGAGACACTTTAAAAGCCACATCACTTCTATGTTGCGTCTGCATTCTTTTTCCAGATCCCTTGAATACCGGATCTTATTCATGTACCCGTAAATGAAGAGTTTAAGTAAATCCGAAGGATGATATGCCGGGCGACCATTCTCGATAAAATCCGTTCTGAATCCATAATCTTTTATAGAAAGGCTATCGACAAACAGGTCTATCATACGCACTTCATTTTCGGGGTGGATGGATTTATCCAAAGAGACAGGAAAAAGATTGATCTGGGTTCTGTCTTGTCCTTGTATGATCCCATGGCTATCGGGATCATGTAGTTAAGGTACAAAACACATAGTTTTTTGAAGAATCACCAGCTTCATACTTATCAACAAATACAAAAGGTTTTTAGACAGTCTGACGGCACGGCAGTTGTGTTAGTAAACGTTACCCGACGCAGTACCGGCCTTGGATTTGTCCCGTTAGGCCCGGGCACTGTCCCGGTACAAGGAGGGTATGGCGCGTGTTTTTGCAGTCATGGCACACAGCTGATTGAGCAATAGGTGCGATCGCGGTACAAGTTTTATAAGTGGTTGAAAATTAGTCATGGTAGCAGAACGTTGGTAAATGGGCACATGCGCAGTATCGCGTTACACGTTGTCAGGAAGCCAGAAAATAGTCACGATATATTGGAACTTATTTACTTGCAGATGCGCGAGTCCGGGTGCTGAAACCACCTTGAAATTTTATAGGGCCAGCCGAGCAAGTAATGCTGATAAATGACCAAGAGAAAAAAAAGCGTTCGGGCCAATAAACCACTTGCGGTTTTTGCTCGGCTGGCGTTAACGTCACCAGGCAAAAACCGTGACAAGTTTATTGACACAACTGACCGTGTTAGGCAATGTACTTACCTCAGAAGCTCATCGAGTTTTTCTTTGACTTTATCAGCTGTCAAGTTAACTGCAATAATTTGTCCAGAGGAATTAATCAGGAATACTCCGCCTGCTTGTTGTGAAAGGTTATATTTATCCCACAAACCATTTTTGCTTTCTCGATCAATCACATTTGTCCATGGATATTTTTGTTTCTGGATAAATTTGACTAGGCTATCAGGCTTTCCATAAATCTGGGCAATCCCAAGAATTTCAAAACCTTTGTTTTTATATTCTTCATATATAGGAATCAGCTCCTTACTTGTTCTAAGGCATGGACCGCACCAAGTTGACCAAAAATCCAATAATGTTAATTTGTTTCCCTTAATAACTTTAGCTAATGATATGTTTTGTCCATTAATATCAGGTAGGGAGAAGTCAATGAACCGACCTCCATCATGAATTGTGAGTAATCCATTAATTGTATTTTGTACAATCTCATTATAGGGATGAACTGGAAACGCTTTGGCGAATCTGTCTAGGTTAATTTGAGCCTTATTTGTTAATTCTATATCTACCGGTTGCCAACAACACGACTTTGCAGTTGTCCTTAAATTCTCCATGAAATTGTAATACGAAAGAAGGGTTGTATTCTTTTCGATGTAGTCAAACTCCCAGAGTTTTTTCTTGTTTAAAATTGAATCCTGTATTTGTCTGTAACTTCTTGCCTTGGGGCTTAAATCTTTTCCTGTATTTTCAAGATATCGTTGTTCATTAAAAAGTTGTTTTCTTATAGAATCGTTTTTTGTATTTCTTAATTTTTTAAATAGCTCATTTGCTTCATTGCTTAATGCAGTTTCATTTTTAAACATTATTGAAAGAGTATCTGAGTATTTCATAACTTCATCCCAAAACATGGTCCTAAGAAGGTCATTATATTTGTTTAATTCATCGTTTAGTAAGTATCCTGTGACCTTATTGTCATTAGATTTTCCTCCGGGTTTAAGTACGAAATTAATATTGCCCTCCTCAGAGAAAAAAGTTATAATCCTCATAGATCCTCTCTGAAACTCGTCTTTAAATACAAGCTCATATGCTTCTGGTTGTAAAAAGCTAATAGTATGGGTAAATCCACTATCAATAATTGGAATTTCAGCTTCGACATAAGGGAATTTAGAAGCTTTAAATAGAAGAAGAGTATCTTTTTTTTCTCCAGTAATTTTACCTGAAATAGTACATTGTTTTTCTTTTGATCCACAAGAGACTAAAAAGATCATGATCAAGATAGTAAAATAGTTTTTCATGAGGTGGTTGGTTTTGGTAAGTGAATTATGAAAAGCAGTTAAGTGTCAGGTTTATATTAAACGAATTGGCAAACAGTATATTGCCTAACGGCCCGGCAATATGGGGAGGTTGTGTTACCCGACGCAGCATCCGGGCAGGGTCCTGGTACTTTAGCCAGAAAGTTGTCACGGTGCAAGGAGGGTATGGCGCACTTTTTGCCGTCCGGGTACAAGTTTTATTGAACATTACGCGTGTCGCGGTACAAATTTAATCGGAGCCGGTAAGCTATCACGGTACAGGATTTTTGTTGGGGGCACTGGCGCAGTGTCGCGATACAAACTATCTCGGAGCCAGAAATTTGTCAAGGTGCAGGAATTTAATTGCGGGCAGATGAGCGTGTCCGGGTTTAGCGGCCTATACAAATCTGTCTTGGGTGTAGGAGCAAAAGCAAAAAGTGTGACAAACAACTTACCCATATTGTCCGTGTTACAGGGCGTTTTTTTTATTGTTGTCACGGTCAAGATTCAAAACATCCTTTCTTGATTTGACATCTAATTTAGAATATATATTGTTTACGTGTGATTTGACAGTACTAAGTCCGATCATTAAATTCTCAGAGATTTCTTTATTTGATTTGCCTTCTAACAATAAAGCAAATATTTTTCTCTCCTGTACACTTAAGTTCTCAATCAGATTCCGTTTTTTCTTTAAAACTTTTATATAGGTTAGACATGCCATGTAGCCAACTGCCAATGAAAGAAAGCAGGCAAATATTAAGAGACCGAATCCTTCAGAGCGTGAATAAGGTATCTTTTTCCGAAATTCAGTGAAATATGTAGATTTTTCATGTCTCCATTTAGCGAGGAAATTTTTATAAAATTGTTGATTGACGGAATAGTTCCTGTCAAATTTGCTTTTATATAATGCGTATAATGCAACTAATGGATTTGCACATGTATCAGCTATTGATCTTAGTTTTTCAAAGATTGCGTTTCTAATGAATTCTGTTTTGATGATTGGGCCATTAAGATCTGCTGTGTCAAGGTAAATTGCGATCTTATTTATCTGCTGAATAGTCTGATTTGGGCTATATCCTTGTAAATTGATGTCTCGAGGGAATCCGAAATTTGAAGTGCTTTTTATTTTAATAATTGAAGTTCGGTTAGCAATAACGAAGAAATGGTTTTCGTCCTTTCCTCCAATAATCAAGGATGCAGGAAGGTCTCCCTTTTTTGACAAGTGAAATCTTAAAAGCACATCATCATCTGGAAGATATTTTGTATTAAAAACAAAACTGCCTGAATCAGAGATTTCTGCCTTATCAATAATCATTTCATTCGAAATCCTGTACATGTTTTCAAAGTCTGGTATGAACGATATATATACAGTAGGGGTCCAAATAGTAGTATCTACTACCAACTTTCCAAATATTCCTGGTTGTGAATATATATTAGGATAAGTTAATGCTAGAAAAACTGTTAAATAGGTGAGCTTTCTTTTCATCCGGCTGAAGAACAGTTAAATATATGTTTTATTTTTTTGGTTCCAGAACTACAATAATCTTTGGTTGATCACCGATGATGATTTCTTTTGGAATCATCTTTTTATGTTGGATTATTATTGTCTCTACTTGATCCCGAATCGAAACCGTAAATTCCCCTTTATCGTCAGAAGTTGTCCAAGCATATTCATCTTTAATTTTTATGATAGCACCTGGAAGTGGTTTGTTTTTCTTATCAATCACTGTCCCCGTGACAAACTTAGTTGGCATGATGTCTTTTACTAATCTCTCATTATTTTCTACTGTAAATAATCCTTTTGAATCTTTGCATATTACTTTAACTATCCAGTCACCAATTGAAGGATTCCTAAACGACCTTGAAATACTCGCCTGAGCCACCTTGCTACCCATTCCGTAAGATTTAAAATCTTCCTCTTTAAAAATCCAGGGGTTTGTTTCAATTCTCTTTCTAGAAGTTGTCAACTCTGTACTTCTGCGTATTTCATTTTTTATTATTGATTTGCTTAAGCTTAATTGCCCCTGAAGAATAAAATTTCCTTGTCTTTCGCCAGTTGGATCACATATTTCTATTGAAAGTTCACCTGCGCTTATGTAAGCATTGATTCTAATCTTGAGCGTATCCATTTTATCGGTAATAGGGAATGCTAAATCATATTTATCTGTACCCTCAAAATGGAATATATTAAACTGAACCAACCCACCCTCTGCTTTATAATCTATCTGATTCTGTGCTTGAATCAGAAGAATTGATTTTAATAGAAACTGCAGTGTAACAACAAGTTTTATGAATGATTTTTTCATATGGTCCTATGATAAAAGTTTAAAATCTAATTGGATCAAATTTATCAATGTTTCTTATCCAAGCGATTGGAATAGAGGTTGAATAATTGACTAAAAATGGTTTAAAAAAGATTGAATTGTCAAGAGTGTCTAATTTATGAACGGTAACTTGAATGCCCTGTAACGGCTCGGTGGTATAGTTAGGTGCCGTCTGTGTCGGGGTTGGCGAGTTTTTTGCCAGTCCCGGTAAACGGTAGCTAGTTGTCTGGTCACGGTAAAGCCGATTACGTATGAGTCCCGGTAATGAAAACGCCATTTACTTGTCACGGTGCATTTTATAAACGGAGAGCAAAAAACGCTGCCAACTGCGCGTCGGCCTGCAGCCCTACTGACGTTGTCTCGGCAGCAGGATGAGTCACGGTGCAGAAAACTTAATAAGTGAATTAAAGCCACGAGCATAGATGTAAATAGCTGATTACGAATTTGTCCGGGTTGCGGAAGGCCCTTAATTAAACCGTCCGTGTTAGGTTTTGTAACATTTTTAAAATTGTCTCAATAGTGCAAGAGGATGAAATTGTCACTTATTATCAATTAATTTTTAAGTTTTGCGATTACGATTACAGGGTTACTTGCTGATGAAACAGATTTTAACCAGTCCATATTTTTACTAATTCTTAATAATTTATCAGGATTGTTTTTGATCCATTTAGCAATATCTTCTCCCTCTAATTTGAGAATCATCTCGCTATTTGGTGTAATTTTTTGAGGCTGGATCGGCAGGAAATCATTAATGTCATCAATAAATGCTGAAATATCATTTTCCAGAAGTTTACATATTGTTGTTGTTTTATCAGTCTTATTGTAAAATCCAGTATATTTCTTCTTCTCGTATTCTAATTGGAAAAAGAGATACAAATCATTTTCACAAATATCCTTAATGAAGTAATATTTGCCTAATTCGTCATAGTAATATTTGGCAAATTCTCCAATATTGGTGGCTCCTGCTCCTAGTTCATGCAATTCAGTGGATGGGCCCAATCCGTCGGTTTGAAAAACATATCGAGGGTTCAAACTGCTCCTGGTTATTTGAAAAACTGTATCATTGAAATCCTCTTTAACAGATAATTTGTCTTTCCATCTGAAAAAGCTTGGATTCATGCCAATTGAGTTCATACTTCTCCAGCTTTTCCTTTCCCAAAATAGATAATTCGGGAATATCTTAATTATACTATCTCGAGTATAAAGTACGATTTTACGTTTATCCCATCCAGTGGTATTGGAAATGTATGATACAAAAACTTCATTATCAAGATACTGATGTAAGTTAATTGAAGGAACGCCCCATTTTTCAGGCACCTTCTCATCTATCATTATTGGCAATTTAATAGTTCCCAGAAAATTACCGTCAGTATCATATTCTTGAATTTCATTATGTGAATAAGCTAGACCATAAAGTGACTTACTAAAGACATTGTAAATGCAACCATTCCCCATCTGAAATTCACCAGGTCCTCTCCCAGACTTTCCGACCCCTCTAATAAATTTACCTGATTTCCTATCAAAAAGTAATATTGGACCCATGGCACTAGGTCCTGAATTTCTCGCAATAATATACTCATCATTTACCTCAATTAATGGATAGTATAATAAAGTTTGATCAGTTTCTTCAAGTTGAATATATTCTATGCTCTCGACAAATTGGCTTAGCTTAACTTCTTGTTGATTATCAAGAGCTTCTGATATTTTTATTCTGTCTAAGCCTGACGTCTCTTTTAAACTATTGGAACATGATATTATAAAGATCGCTACTGCTATTAAAATAATTCTGTTCATTATTGAAACTGGGATAATTTGAAAATTGAGTTATTTGATTTTAATTTAGTCATGAGCATAAACATACCGCTAAAATATATTAATGAAAGTTACACATTTGTCTTTTTAATATGCTAATATCATTTTGAATTTTTCTCCTGGACGTTAGGTTTTGTAACTCTTCTTTAGTCCTGGTAGATGGAACAAACCTGTCACGTCAAGCAGGATTCAGTAAACGGATGAGTCCCGGTAAGTGGGACAAAACAGTCACGTCAAGCAGGATTTAGTAAACGGATGAGTCCCGATAAGTGATCGAAATTTGCGTGTCACGGTAAATTGTCTAACAAAGATGTCTCGGAGCCGCGAGTTATAAAACCTAACGGCTCGGCGGTTTGATTAGGTGCCGTCTGTGTCGGGGTTGGCGAGTTTTTTGCCAGTCCCGGTAGGTGGCGCGAAGTTGTCTTGTCACGGTAAAGCCGATTACGTATGAGTCCCGGTAGTGAAAACGTAGTTACTTGTCACGGTGCATTATATAAACGGAGAGCAAAAAACGCTGCCAACTGCGCGTCGGCCCGCAACCCCATTGACTTTGTCTCGGTAGCAGAATTAGTCACGGTGCAGAAAATTTAATAAGTGAATTGAAGCCACGAGCATAGATGTAAATAGCTGATTACGAATTTGTCCGGGTTGCGGAAGGCACTTAATTAAACCGTCCGTGTTAGGTTTTCGTTGCCTTTTGAAAAGTCATAGAGTCATGTTGTCTCGGTATTGTGTATTCAGGATTTTATCACACCAAGAGTTATAAGTAAAAATCCACTCCCATTTATTAACCCATGTATTAAAATTCCAGTCCATGTGTTTTTTGTTTTCTGAACAATAAATGGATTAATAATGAGTATTGGCAACAACAAAATAACCAGTTTCCAACCAAATGCAAGATGAAATAAAAGCCATCCCAAACTATTTAGGGTCCAGTTTGCTGTATTGGAATTTAAATTTTGTCTGGGGAGAATGAACCCTCTCCATAAAAATTCTTCTCCAAAAATGTTAAAGAAGAAGAATGGGATCCAGATAAGAAAAATCCAATATTGAGATTTCTCCAGAACATGAAACTCAAGGAATGGAGGTGAGAAACTTGAACTTATCTTGTCAGGATACAATTCTGAAAGTCTAGTTAGTCCTTTCATAATCAGCACTGAAAATATTGAAATTGTCAATATTCCAATTAAAGTCCAGATTAAGTCTCTCTTTGAAAGCGGTTTCAGGTTTAACTTTTCCTTAAAAATTTTAAAAGTTAATGTCGGTTGTTCTTTTTTCAATAGGATCATTGCAGTGGAGAAGAGTATAATAAAAACTACTCCCCCATTTAGAAACCATGCAATCATGGGCATCATCCCTAACTTTGAAATTGAGAAAGTTATTCCAAAATTGGTAGCCAGATATAGCAAGATGCTTGATGCTATAAAAAAAGTTAGTGTTTTAAAAATGCTCATAGTTCATTGATTATCATGTTATACAAATATATCATTTTCTCCGTTAGGTTTCTGTTGCCGCTCCTTAAGTCCCGGTAAGTGAACGAAAGTTGTCATGTCATGATGAATTTCTCTAGCGAAGACGGGCTGGGGTTTCTCTTTCACTCTGACGCCTAACCTGTATGTGCCAGCAATTCATTCTTTTACTCCACCTGGCCTCAGGTAGTTCCTTAACAATTGCAATTAATTCCCTGTCATACGGAAATTTGAGAGTAACACGACTTTCTCCATCATGCTTAACCCTTTCGGCGATTACATTTTTCATAATTTGCATCTCAAGGAGCTGAGCTCTTTGTCAATTGTCCCCTGATTGCTTTTGCCCCCGCAAGGTGGGATCTTTTCTGCGCTCCGACTTTATACTTTTGCCTCCTGTCTTATTAAAGCACAGCCCCGTCAGTCACAAAGGCATTCCTTATCAACCAACAGATTCTCACACATATATAATGCCCTTGACCGACTTTCATCCCCGCAATTAAACACAAGTTAAACAAAATACGGGGATTTGAAAATGAAATAAATGAAATAATGGAATAATGAAAAAACATCCCCCTGACCCCCCTTCCCATCTGCGCTAAAGCTTCGATGGGCAAAGCAGGGGGAATCTATTGATTTTAGTTTTCTGTGGATAACATCTTATGATCGGCCAAGCGAACAAAAGTTCCAATCCTGACACCCGACGCCTGACACCCGATACCTAAGTTCGTAGCATCTCAATCATCTCCGTAATCGCTTCTGCATCCACCACCTCCTTTACAGGAGACAATCCTGCTATAGCTCTCGCAAGGTTGAGATCCTCTTCTGTTATATAATCTTTGCCTATAAACAGCACGTAAAGTATCGCTGACTTTAGTGTATTGGCTTTGATCCTGAACGAGTGAGAGCTGTATCGCGAAGGGAAAGGATGAACATACCTCAGCTCATTGTTGTAGTATTTCAGGATCCATTGTGAATCATCCGACAATGTTATGGTCTTATAATCTTTTGGATTATTTCCCGCCCACTTTAAAAATCTCTCCCTGTCAGTCAGTTTATTTACATTAAGGAAACCGGAAATCTCCTTGATGATATGCTCTGTTTTAAGAGATCCCGAATAAACATCCATTAATGAACCCCCGAGATGTTTCAGGTCTTTTATTATTGACAGTTTATCAGTCTCTCTTCCGGCTTTCAGTTTATCATCAATGTATTCCTTTATGAATCCAAGGTGGTGCTTCAGGGGATTACATAAGAAGGGAAGAGGTATCTGGTCTTCTGAGAACATTGTTCAAAAAGATAACTTAAAGCAAGTTAAGAAAAAAAGAAATAACATCCCCCTGCCCCCTTCAAAGGGGGACTTTTTTCCAGTTCAAGAAAAAACATCCCCCTGCCCCCTTCAAAGGGGGATTTATTTCCAGGTTAAGAAAAAACATCCCCCTGCCCCCTTCAAAGGGGGACTTTTTTCCAGTTCAAGAAAAAACATCCCCCTGCCCCCTTCAAAGGGGGACTTTTTTCCAGTTCAAGAAAAAACATCCCCCTGCCCCCTTCAAAGGGGGACTTATTTCCAGTTCAAGAAAAAACATCCCCCTGCCTACAGGCAGGCTGGCCCCCTATAGGGGGAATTTTTTTATCAGAAACCGCATGCCGCAAGCCACATACCACGTACCGGTCTATTTCATGTTTTGATAATTCTTATTTAAGATGTAAATTCGTGCCGGATTTATTTTACATTTAATCAATCAGTCCGGGATAAAATATTCTGTCACCAAGTCTCTATAATATTATGCATGAAGTTGTAGTCAGAAACCTTAAGCTAAGCGATAAGAAATTCTTTCTGATATCGGGCCCATGTGTTATTGAAGATGAAAAAACAATGATGACGGCAGGTGAAACGCTGAAGAGGCTGTCGCTGAAGCTCGATCTGCCTGTCGTTTACAAGTCATCATTCATGAAAGACAACAGAAGCTCAGTTGAATTCTATGCTGGTCCGGGCCTGGATGAGGGACTAAAGATGCTGGAGAAGATCAGGAACACTTTTGATCTTCCGGTACTATCGGATATTCATTATCCCGACCAGATCAAATCAGCCGCAGATGTTCTTGACATAATACAGATACCAGCTTATCTGTGCATGCAGACCGTTATTGTTGTTGAAGCTGCCAAAACAGGAATAGCCATAAACCTGAAGCATGGACAATTCATTGCCCCTGAGAATATGGGGAAACCGGTGAAAAAAGTTGAATCCCAGGGTAATAAAAACATAATTCTTACTGAAAGGGGTTACACTTTTGGGTATAATGACCTGGTTGTGGATCCAAGAAGTTTCTTTGAGATGAGAAAATTTGATTATCCGATAGTATTCGATATAACTCACAGCATCAGAAAATATGGTATCCCCAGTTCAGATCCGAAAGGAGGGATGAGGGAATATCTGCCGGTTATATCGAGATCGGGAGTGGCTGCCGGTGTGGATGGAATTTTTATTGAGGTGCATCCCGATCCGCCAAATGCTAAATGCGACGCTGCAAGCCAGCTCAAACTCGACAATCTTGAAGAGTTTATCAAGCCCCTTATTGAAATACATAACATTGAAAAAAAATATAGATTAAACTAAACTAACTCTGATTATGGAATTATTTCTCGATTCAATTAAATTCAATGAAGTACAGGAAGCAAATGAACTTGGATTCCTTACAGGGCTGACAACAACACCAACATTCATGCAGAGAGAAGGGATCACAGATGTTGATTCAGTTATCATCAAGTTGTCAAAAATGACAAAGATCCTAATGGTTGAGTCGTTAGGAAATAATGCTGAAGAGATTATTAAGGAGGCAGAAAGACTATTGAGCCTTGGCTTAAATAAAAACACTACTGTTTTTAAGATACCAATTACGCTTGAAGGTGCAAAAGCCTGCAAGATACTTACTGACAAAGGATTAAAGGTGAATCTACACCTTATTTATACCCTTCAGCAGGCATATGTAGCTTATTGTGCCGGCGCAACTTATATATGCCCATTGGTGGGACGGCTTCAGGATCAGGGACATGATGCTCTGGATCTTGTTGACCAGTGCGTTACTGCCGCTGAAAGATATGGCTACAAGACCAAGGTAATGTTTTCCTCTGTCAGAAGCCTCGAACATGTAAGAAATGCCATTAACCTGGGCGCACATGCCTGTACTGTTCCATGGAATGTGCTGAAACAGCTTTGCCAGAATCATTTCACCGAACTAGGGATCCGGCAGTTTGTCGAGCATACCGAAATGTCTAATATCCGGGCCTCCGACCTGGTAAAAACCGATGATGTCTTCCTGAGCAGCAAATCGACTGTCCTGGATGCCCTCATTCAGATGACAAAGTCCAAAACGGGGGCATGTATTGTTGTAAATGATCAGGGCAATATCTACCGGGTCTTCACAGATGGCGACCTCAGAAGACTTGTCGAACATGGTCAGAATAATCTTATAAGCAAGAAGTTTACGGAATTGGAGCAGAATTCTCCGATTTCTGTCCAGCTCAATGCCTCACTCCCTGAAATAACAAATCTTTTCAAGACTAAGGAGGTTGACAATATAGTAGTTGTTGAAGGAAATAAACCAATAGGGATTATCGATATTCAGGATGTACTGAAATGGATCTAGAACATGAATTTGAAAAAACAGGAGGGATCTTTTTAACTCCTGCAAAAAAGCTCAGTTCAGCATTGCAATCTGTTAAAGCTTTTGTTCTTGACTGGGACGGAGTATTTAATGATGGCAGAAAAACAATATCGACCGACAGTTCATTCTCAGAGATCGATTCCATGGGAATCAACCTCCTGCGGTTTGATTACTGGTTAAGAAATGGCAGGTTTCCTCTGATGTTTATAATAACCGGCATGAAAAATCAAACAGCCGCGGAGTTTGCCAGAAGAGAACATTTTGAAGGGATATTTCAAAATTCCAAAAATAAAAAAGAAGCCCTGGACAGTTTATGCAAAAATTATAAGGTTGCCGCAGAAGAGCTGGCTTTTATATTTGATGATATTCTGGATCTTGAAATAGCCAAATTGTGCGGTTTGTCTTTTTGTGCGGGGAGAAAATCAAATCCCTTGCTCACTGATTTTCTTATTCATAACAAGATCTGCGATTATATCTCCGGCTTTTCAGGTGAGGACCACGCCGTAAGAGAGATTTGTGAGTTGATAATAGGCTTGTCGGGAGATTATAACAAAGCAGTCGAACTGAGGATCCGGTTTAAAGGAAAGTACGAGGAATTTCTTACTAAAAGAAATACTATAAACACCGAGATTGTGATTTTGTGATTAGAGAGAAGATAATAATTCCATTATTTACCCCCTTCCTGAGGGATGTTGAAAAAGCTCAACCTCCCCCAGACCTTCGGGCATAGGTACGCTTAACTTGAAGAGAAGCATAATTTAAAGGACTGATATTCAACAGTTTCCCCTCCTTTTCAAGGAGGGGTGGCCGGAACCGCATATGATTAATTTGGTGTTTACAAGGACTTTATCCCCGGCCGGGGTGGTTGATTTCATTCTTTCTTATTACCTTTATATCAATGAAAAACAAAAACCTCTTCAATAGAAAGGTCCTTAAGTCTTTCAGAGCATCTCTCAGGAACAGATCTACTTCAGCTGAAGCTGCATTATGGGAGATGTTAAAATCAAAAAAACTTTATGGAAGAAAATTCAGATTACAATACAGTATTGGAAATTACATTGTCGACTTCTGTTGTCCTTCTGAAAAACTAATTTTCGATCTTGATGGTGATCCCCATGGTGCATGTCATAAAATTGAAGAAGATAAAAACAGGGATAAACATCTGGGGACTTTAGGATTCACTGTATTAAGATTCGAAAACAGGTTTCTATTTCAGGAAACTGAAGTATCTAAGGGGTGAAATAAGGAAAGCTTTCAATAACAAAATAGAATAGACCTGAGAAGAAATCAACCACCCCGGCCGGGGAGAAATATTTTGCAAATAACTGAGATTCAACAGCCCCGGCCACCCCTCCTTGAAAAGGAGGGGAAACTTACTATACTATCCTTCTCTTAAGTTGGGGGGTAAAACTAAACTTTTGAGACAGCCCTTAGAAAGGGGGTAAAACACCAGCTTAGAAATACTATAAACAACGAGATTGTGATGCTTTGATATGCAGGCAAACCCTACATTAATTTATACCAGCTGATGATCTTTTCCCTGTTGACATGATCTTGCCATTCGGGGCCATAAGCATGATTCCACATATGCTTCAGACCCAGGGCTGTTTCAGCCATCTTATCAAATTGTTCCGGAGTCAATCCTTTTGAGATATTCATCGGTATATCGATTCCATTCTTTTTCACCATTGTATGAAAATCCTTCACGGCGTCTCCATATACCTCCTCAAGCTGGTTGAATGCTATACAGTTTCCTATTCCATGATGTAGTCCGAGAACATATGAAAGTCCATAAGACAATGCATGGCATACACCCACTTCGCTGTGCCCGATACTCAAGTCCGCCGAAATATGAAGCTACCATAAGTTTTTCATCAGACTCCTCACGGGTGAGATTGTCATTCAGGAATACTTCGCGACACAGTGCCTGTGACTGGATCGCATATGAATCACTGATACAGTTTCTGTTTATTCCGTCGACAGACTCAACATTATGTATATAAGCATCCATCCCGGTATAAAAACGCTGGTTTTTCGGGGCATCTTTTATCAATTCAGGGTCCAGAACAATCAGGTCAAATGGGGTAAATTCTCCTTTAATACCAAGTTTCTTCTCCGGTCCGGTCAGCACTGCGGTCATAGATACTTCTGCGCCTGTTCCGGCAAGGGTAGGAACACCAATATGGAAAACTCCCGGATTTTTAGCCAGATTCAGGCCCTGGTACAATGCAGAGGATCCTTCGTTGGAAAGCATTACAGAAATGGCTTTTGCATAATCCATTACACTGCCTCCTCCAATTCCGACCAGAGCTGAAGGAACACCAATGCCACTTGCCAATATCTGATCGCGAATCTTATCGACTACAATAGTCTTTGGTTCATCATCAACATTAACAGTGATAATGTAATCCTTACCTTTTAAAGGGATCCTCTTTTCAAGAGGTTTATCCCTGAAAAAATCATCCAGAAGAAAAACAAAAAAAGAATCCTGGCTGGTGCGCATCTCTTCCAGGATGTCACCCAGCTGGTTAAAACTGCCTTTACCGAATAAGCACTTGGGGACTGATTTGATTATCCTGAACATTGAGTGATATGTTTAGTATTTTAGCTAAAAACTTCTTTTAATCCGTTCTCGATTTTCGATGTGAGATCACGAATTTCTTCATCAGTCCAGGTAATTCTGATCTGAATAGAAATAAGTCTGGAGATAATATTATCAGATTGCGGAAGAAACAGGGTCGAATAATCCTGTGGTGGAGTGAAAAGTGAAATACCAAGCGGAGCAGCGGTTTTCATATGTTTAATATGTTCCCAGTTCTTAAAGAAGTGGTAATTGTTATCATACCAGTAAGCATAACCGACGCCATATTTATCAAATGCTTTCAGTACTTTTCTGGTGGTTGCCTCATCTTTAAGGAAGAAATCAAGAAACGTTGCGCTGTCGCCTTTTTTATCAGGAATAGTTCTGAATGTTACCTGAGGAAATTTTCCGATAGCCTGTTCCAGTTTCAACTTATTGGCACGCTGGTGTTCAAGTATATATGGCAGTTTTCTGAATTGAGCAAGACCGATAGCAGCATGAAGTTCACTGATACGGAAATTGGTGCCGATAATAGGATGAGGCTCTGCCCCCCTGTTATTGCCTACATGACTATGCCCGTGATCAGCATGCTGTGTAGCAATCTCATACAGATCATGATCATCAGTGATTATAGCACCTCCTTCAGCTGCTGATACAATTTTGAAGAAATCAAATGAGTATATAGCGATCTTGCCAAATGTTCCGAGTGGTTTACCTTTGAAAGAAGCTCCCAGTGCCTGGGCAGTATCCTCAATAAGTATAAGCTTATGTTTTTTGCAGATCTTTACGATCTCATCAATCTGTGCCATCGACCCGCACATATGCACAAGCAGAACAGCTTTGGTCCGGGGTGTAATCGCTGCTTCTATACTGGCCGGGTAAAGACATAATGTTTCATCAATTTCGGCAAATACCGGTATTGCCCCTGCCTGCAGGATGGCCTCAACCGGTGCAATGAAAGTGAAAGGAGGAACTATCACTTCATCACCAACACCGACACCGCAGCAGGCCAGAGCAAGATTGTCTGCAGTAGTTCCGCTTGAGGTAAGGTGCGCGTATTTAACTCCATGGTATTGGGCAAGTTCGTTTTCAAATGTCCTGGCTTTCCAGATACCCTTTCTCTGCTGATCGTGATTATAGCGAAAAAGAATTCCTGTCTCAAGGACCTCCATTATCTCTTTTTTTTCTTCGGCTCCAAAAAGTTCTGTTCCTGGCATGATAACTTCTATATTAATAATGGGACAAAATTATAAAATTAATTCAGGAATTAATTTGTTTCATTATCAATTTGCTGACAGTCAGATAATCAGTTTCTGAAACCCTGTATATAAATGGTTCTTTAAAACTCCATTTTTTAATTACATCACTGGTCATGCTGTCCCGAACTGTGATCAGAAGGTGATTGGCTGATGCATTTATCAGGTTCTTAAGGGAGTCTGACCATCCTCTGTTCTCAAGCTCAAGGAGGCCAACTTCATCAATGAATATAATCCTCTTGCCATCAAGCCCTGACCTGGTCAGAACGGCATTGCCCATTTCAAGTCCTTCCGGATAAATCGCAAATTTTCCTATCCGTTCCTTGTCGGTCTCATTACTCTGTCTCAGGAAAATTTCTTTATCGTTGGTTTCAATATCAACAAGATCATAACCAGTTGTTTGAGAATTTGTCATAATCCTTTCTGAAAGAATTCCTCCAACCTGAATATTATTCTTTTTGAATACTTCAGCTAAATTCCTGACCATAGTTGTTTTTCCTTCACCTATAGCTCCGGTTATAATGAAAACTTTCTGATTGAATTTTCCGGCATTCTTTATTTCTGACAATCTTCTATCGGCATGAGAAATTACCTGATAAAAGATCGATACCGGATTTCTGATCAGGCTTTTGAAATCAGGAATACTGGCAATAAAGGAGGGAAGACTTTCAGCTGAAAGTTCCAAAGCCAATGGCAAATGTTTAAAGGAAGTTCTGAGAAAAAAGTTCCTGATTTTCGGATTGTATAATTCAGTCCCCAGGGCCGAAAATCCTACAATAATTACCACTGCCCTGAAGTTCATCTGGAAACCAGTTAAAAGGCCCTTTTTTAATACATCCTCACCAGTCTGAGCTTTGGTAAATACAAAGGCTGTGATTAATGTAATGAGTACAAAAAGAATCCAGAATTTTGGCTTGGATAATTGTCGCAATGCCCTTTTATATCTGAATGCCCAGATAACAATGATTACTGTTATTGTCACACTCCACATAATCCACGATGAATAATTCAATAATAAGAAAGATCCGATAATCATGAGCACATTAACAGTCAGCCATACCAGTGAATAATTAAACTCCTGATCAGGATTTTTTACTTTGTCTGCAATAGAACCGGTTGTAACTCCGGGTAATGAAGAAACCGGATGTTTTAACATTCTTCTGCCAACCCTTATACCTATCACAGCAGCAAAAAGACCAAACAATGAATAGACAATTAATAATGCAATTATTGGAAGCCAGACTATATCAGATTGAATATTAAGCTGTTTCTGAGCGAGTTTCAACAGATCAGTATAAACATCAATTATATTGGATCCATAAAAAATAATCAGGTTTGCGATCTTCTGAAAAAGGTTCCACGACATTGCCATCATAGCCCCAACTATATAACCCACGTATGTTCTGCCTAATAGCCTTACAAATATTTCAAGCAGAAACGCTTCACTGAAAATAGCGATCATGGGTCCGAAAATTACCGCGCTGGGAGACATAGTCTTCATAATTGCACAGATCAATCCGGCACGCCAGAAAAGACCTTTTTCGGTCCATGTATAGCTCATGGATATCAAAATTATGATACCTATTGCCGTTAAGATATTCCCGCTAAATGGTATTTTCAGATTATGTAAAAAACTGCCAAGGACTATTTCGGATGCTGCCCAGATGGTTCCGATAATTGAGGCTTTAATCCATTTTTCGTTTAGTTCAGGTTTTGTCATTTTTTAAAATACAGATTTTCTGAGCACAATATTTAAAAAGGTGATATCCGGTGCCTCCTTCGCTGACAACATCAAATAGTATTTCAGGTTTTGTAATTCGTGTTGCCCCTATGATTTTTACATTGTTTGCAAACAATATATCCGGGACGATACTGCTCGATGGTCCGGTAACTACAATTTCAGTTTTTTTGTCAATTGCCGACAGCAGACCATCAATGGTCTTATTTACAAGCGTTAATCCTGTAATTATGACAATGTCAGAAACAGGGAGTACTGTATTGTACTCATTTGCCGGTACATAAAAGTGGTTTTGCTCAGGAGTCAGGGCATTTTCATTAAGTTCCAGAACATACAACCGGTTTTTGGTCTTGGAAATTTTTTCGATATAGGAATGAAATGCTCCAACGATAGTTATGGTCTTCCGCGAGCCCAGATCCAAAAGATCGATTGGATCACGATCCTCAAGCACTTTGTAATTCCCTGAGGAGATGATATCTGAAGAGATAGCATTAAGTACGGCAATTTTTAATGTGAGTATAGTACTTGATTCTTTAACAGTTTCAAACAGATCACGAACTTTCAGCCCCCGGATTCTTAATGGAGTAAAGTCCCCGAAATCGCGGTTGGATTTTGAACAATGAGGATGGTCATCAGTAAGGGTGGCGGAAGCACCAAAACTATTATCAGACAAACGGACTGCAGTGAGGCAGATTCCTATTCTTGCTTCTGTAATGCTTAGATTTTCTAACCTGTTTCCATATTGAGTTTTCAGAAACTTATAAGTTTGTTCGATAATCATTATTTTCTGATTTTGATGAACTATACTTGTTAAAACTTCCAGGTCAGCTTTGTTCCTATCATTCTCGGCGGGCCCGGTACAAAAGTTGGTACTCCGAAAAGGCTCCCGGTATTTCCGGCGCTGGTTATAAAATGTTCACCCAGAATGTTTGTACTGAAGAAATTTAAAATGATTTTTGGATTGGTAAGTTCGATACCAAAGTTAATATTAAATAAACCGTAAGCCGATTGATCCAGTCCTTTTGTATTTGCATCCTCAAAGAAAAAATGGGTCTTATAAGTGTAAGATGGATTCATAAAAAGTTGAATCTTTGAATTTATACTGGTATGGGCATTGAATCCAAGGGCGAAGCTATGTTCCGGAGACAAACGAAATATGTTACCTGCGTATTCCTGTTTCGAACCATCACTATTAGTATTATCGAATGTTGCATGCAGGAACGCATAATTCCCAAAAAAATCCAATCCTTTAAGTAATGTAGCTTTCATTGTGGCCTCAATCCCATAAGATGTGGCTTTCCCTCCATCAATCGATTTGTAGTTGAATTCACCTGTAGAAGGGTCGGCAATCCATGCCCTGGTCTGGAAATCATGGTATTTCTGATAGAAACCAATAACATCAATAAATACTTTTTCTGAGACTGTTGTTTTTAAACCAGCATCAAAATTATTAATTTTTTCAGCTTTGAGTACCTCCGGTGTGCCGGCTGAAGTGTATTGAAGAACCTTAGGTCTGCGGCCATTGGAGTAGTTCACAAAAACATTTGCATTCTCATTGATCTTGTATTGTAATCCGGCCTGCCAGTTAACAGACAAACTGTTGTCATTAATGCCTTTTTCAACTCCCGGTCTGAAAAACAGATTTGGGGCGTTACCGGTCAGATAGCCCAGGGTGGAAGGAGATCCGCCAATGAAATCTGACTGGCCTCTCAATTCAAACTGTTCATATGCGGCACGTACTCCTCCTGTAAAGAAAAGCTTACTGATCAATTGATAGGTTATGTCAAAGAAAGCTTCTTCCGCCTGGTTGGTGGCAATACTGACATTATTTTCCTGGTGACTTACCGGTAAAGGCATTCCTGCCAGAGGACCCAAAGTTGGGGAATTCGGTAGGGCCGGCATAAGCAGAGGCTGACCATTTGGCATTATCAAATATGACGGATCCAGAAACAGATTTACCATGCTTTGTTCATTAGGAGAAAACCAGTAGGTTTGATTTGCTCTTTCGTGCCAGTAACTTGCTCCGGCTGACCCGTTTAGTCTGCTTTTTACCGAGAAATTGTATCTTATTTCCTGGTAAAACTGATAGGCCCCGGCATTCTCCGACATGTCAATAGCCGGAGCTGCTGTACCGTCTCCATCCCATCGTGCCGACGAAGTGGATTCCCTGTAAGAACTTATTGACGACCAGTAAGTATGCTCATTTATGAGGTACTTATAGGTGAGTGTGGCATCAAAAAGATTCTTCCCCGTTCCCAGGTTTTTCCCTTGTTCCAGAGATGCCTGATATTTGAAAATATCAGTAACACCCGAGGTATTCGGAAATTGTTTGCTCATAAATGCAATTCCGGGAGTATTATCTTTCTGCCAATTCAATATCAGATCAAGTTTCTGGTTTACAGAAGGGAGGAAGCGTACTGATAATCGTCCTGCAGTTGTATTTTTACCATTGAGTGTTCCGCCAAAACTGTTTTTTACAAAACCATCACGGAAATCGTAAACACCTGCTGCACGGACAAAAAGTTTATTTTTGACCAGCGGTACATTTATTGCACCTCTGAATTCCTTTTGATTGTAATTACCCAGTCCGCCGGTTAAATACCCCTCGGTCTCATTCACTGCACTTTTGCTTATAAAATGGATTGCGCCGATTTGTGCACCCCTTCCGAAAAGAGTATTTTGGGGACCTTTTAAAACTTCAACTCTTTCCATATCAAATAGTTCGACTGAAGCTCCATTTGCCCTGTTGATCGGCACATTATTGAAAAAAACCGAAACCCGTGGTTGAGCACTTGGACTGACTTCTTCGCTAGTCAATCCGCGAATGATGAAGCTGGGACGGTTAGCACCCTGTTCTGTGATGAATAAACCGGGCACATATCCTGAAAGCTGACCTAACTCAGTGATGTTGGACTTCTCTATGAAATCTTTTCCCACAACGCTGACAGCAGCCGGAACATCCAGAATTTGCTGTTCTCTTTTTTGGGCGATAACAGTGACCGGCTCCAGATGAATTATATCTTCAGCCAGTGTGAAATTAAGTTCATTTTGTCCCGGTTGAAGAGTAATATCAGCGGTCTGGGTCTTAAAACCCATTATTGAAGTTTGTACCGTTAATTTTCCGGCCTGTAACTTATTAAAAAAGTAATCACCATTTTCGTTGGCATTAACCCCTTTTTCTGTTCCAATAATTATAACACTTGCCCCGCGGAGTGGATTTTTGTTTTCGTCGCTGATCTTTCCGTGCAAATTAATAAATGCCTGACCGTGCATGAAATTAATTGTCATCATTACAAGCATTAGTACAGCATAATATCGTTTCATAAAATGAGAAATATTAAAAATTAATATTGGTGCAGTCAGATGTTGTTTTCTAAAAAGTGGACAAATATAAAAATAACATATCAATAATTTTAAAGATCAGTTATCTATCATAACACAGTTTGATTTTTGTTCCGGATTATCAAATCAAAGCGGATTACTTTTTTTTTCTAAATAATGAATTAAATTTGGTCAGCGAAAATTCAAGGTGCTGAGGTGAAAAAAGCTGGCTTTTTTTGATGTTTATAATCAGAAAATATAGAAAGTAAATGTATAACGGCAAAAAGACGGTTGTTGTTCTCCCTGCATACAATGCAGCACTTACTCTTGAAAAAACCTTTAATGAAATACCTCTTGATATTGTCGATGATGTAATTCTTGTAGATGATTCAAGCAGGGACAATACTATAGAAGTAGCCCGGAAGCTGGGAATAAAACATATAATTCTGCATGAAGAAAACAAGGGGTATGGAGGAAATCAGAAAACATGTTATAAAGAGGCTCTGGAATTAGGAGCCGATATTGTGGTAATGCTGCATCCTGATTACCAGTATACACCTCAGTTGATCCCGGCGATGGTGAGCATAATCGGAAGCGGTTTGTACCCCGTGGTTTTCGGATCGAGGATCCTTGGGAAGAGTGCCCTGACAGGAGGTATGCCCTTATACAAGTATTTTGCAAACAGATTTCTGACCTTTATTCAGAATCTCTTATTGAATCAGAAACTCACAGAATATCACACCGGTTACCGTGCTTATTCTGCCGAGGTACTTAAAAAGATAAAATATGAAAAGAACTCTGATGATTTCATCTTTGATAATGAGATGATTGCACTTATTTTTTATAATGGTTTCGAAATAGCGGAAGTGACATGTCCGACAAAATATTTCAGGGAGGCATCAAGCATTAATTTCAGCAGAAGTCTGAAGTATGGTTTTGGGGTTTTAAGAGTTTCTATACTTTACTTTCTTACCAGGACCGGAATTTATAAATGGAAACTGCTTATTAACTAATTCAGGATGAACAAAAAGTATTACCCATATTTAATACTGGTCTCAGCCATTTTCTTTTTCATTCCATTTCTTGGTTCAGTACATCTGTTTGACTGGGACGAAATTAATTTTGCAGAATCTGCACGTGAGATGCTGGTTACCGGCAATTTCAGCCGCGTGCAGATTGACTTTCAACCTTTCTGGGAAAAACCGCCGCTCTTCTTCTGGATGCAGGCTCTCAGCATGAAGATTTTCGGTATCAACGAGTTCGCTGCCCGTTTTCCGAATGCTGTCATTGGAATCGTCACACTTCTCACTTTTTATTTCATTGGCAAGAAACTTTATGATGAAAAATTCGGCTTAATATGGTCACTTGCTTATCTGGGTTCATTTTTGCCACATCTTTATTTCAAATCGGGCATTATCGATCCATTCTTTAATTTCTTTATTTTTCTGGGTGTTGTATTTCTGGCAAAAAGCGTAAGTAAAACCGGTGAAGGAAAGGGACTTAAATATGCACTATTCGCCGGTATTTCAATCGGACTTGCAACTCTGACAAAAGGACCTGTGGGATTATTGGTCGCAGGTCTCTCGGTGCTGGTTTACTGGGTTACTATAAAATTTAAAAGAATCTCGGACTGGAAAAATATCCTGGTTTTTACTGTTTCCTGTGTTCTGATTTCTTCATTATGGTTCGGACTTGAAATGATTAATAACGGATTCTGGTTCATAACGGAGTTCATTAAATATCAGGCAGATCTGTTTCTTAATCCCGTTGCCGGACATTCAGGACCAATATATTATCATTTTGTTGTTGTATTCCTTGGCTGTTTTCCCATATCAGTTCTGGCCCTGCCGGTTCTTTTAAGGAGGAATGGCGGAACGGATGATGAAGGCAGGTACTTCAACAGATGGATGCTTATCTTGTTCTGGGTCGTTATGATATTGTTCACAGTAGTTAAAACAAAAATCGTTCATTACTCGTCCCTGGCATATTTTCCACTCTCGTTTCTGGCTGCCAGATACATTTATGGTATCGTAAATGATAAATCGGTATTTAAGAAATATATTGTGTGGATACTTGCGATAACAGGAACAATCTTTTCAGTCTTGCTTATCGGACTTCCGTTGGTATCAAGATTTAAAGACCTGGTAATACCTTATATTAAAGATGATTTTGCAGTTGCATGTCTTAACACTCCTGTAAAATGGAGCGGATATGAGTTTTTGATTGGCGTTGCATACCTCCTTTTCCTGATAATTGCATTGGTTATTATGACACGAAAGCAAACTTTCAGGGGCATAATTATGCTTTTTTATGCAACGGCTTTCTGTTTGTTTATCTATCTGAAAGCAGTTGTTCCTAAAATTGAGGGATTTTCCCAGGCTCCTGCAATCAATTTCTTTAAAAGCATTGCAGGGCAGGATGTTTATGCTACTACAATCGGATACCATAGTTACGCAAATTATTATTACTTTCAGAAAATGCCTGGTGGTAACAGAGAAAGCAGCAACAAAGAATGGCTCTTAAACGGCAAAATTGATAAGCCGGTATATATGGTAGCTAAATCGACTGAGAAAAAAATGTTCGATGAACATCCCGATTGCAGGTTTATCAAGCAGGAGGGAGGATTCCTGTTTTATTGCCGGATGCCGCAATCGGAAAAGTGAATCATTCATATCTCAGGGCATCAATAGGGTCAAGATTAGATGCTTTTTTTGCCGGGTACCATCCGAAAAATATTCCGATTACCGTACATACTGCAAACGAGAGTATCTCAGAGCTGGGAGTTACCACAACCGGCCATGACATTGTTGATCCTATTACTTTCGATGCCACAATCCCTATCAATATGCCAATCAGTCCTCCTGTAATGCTCAATAACATCGACTCTGAAAGGAACTGTAATAATATATCGCGGCCTTTTCCCCCGATTGCCATTCGCAATCCTATCTCCCTGGTTCTCTCAGTAACCGATACGTACATTATATTCATAATGCCAATCCCTCCTACCAGCAGAGAAATACCGGCAATTGCTCCAAGCAAAACTGTCAGAATATTGCTTACAGAACTGAAGGTGGACAATAACTCAGTCTGGTTCCTGATTGTAAAATCATTCTGATCAGATGCTTTTAGTTTATGATGCCTCCGTAAGGTTTCTTCTATCTGTGTGGCAGCCAGAGTCGTTGAGCTGGCGTCTACTGCTGATGTATATATACTTTGAACCCATGTGATTGCGAGCACTCTTTTTTGAACAGTTGTATATGGAGCCAGAATCAGATCATCCTGATCCTGTCCGAAAGTATTCAATCCTTTTGAATCAAGTACCCCGATTACAAGAAATGGAATTTTTTTGAATCTTATCACCTGTCCGACAGGATCTGCGCCGATGCCAAACAGGTTAGTAACTACAGTCTGTCCAATCAGGCATACTTTTGAAGCTCCGCTAAGCTCTCTTGGGGTGAACATACGGCCATTTGTAACAGACCGTTCTCTTATCTCGAGATAACTCTCATTTTCGCCATACAAAGAGGTTGGCCAGTTAAGAGCACCAAATACAACCTGGCCGTTTCCCCTGACTTCGGGTGTTGCCAGTTGCACTGCAGGACACTCTGAAAGAATTGCTTCAACATCGCTTTCTTTCAGGCTTTGCATCGTTGCGGCCCCGAATTGAACTCCTCCTCTTTGCTGTGACCCGGGCACTACGGTAACAAGATTTAATCCCATACCGGCAATTTGTTGTTGTATGCTTTGTTTTGATCCTTCACCGATACCCAGCATAGCAATTACCGAAGCCACACCAATGATTATGCCAAGCATGGTAAGAAATGCCCTGAACTTGTTTCTTAACAAGGCATTCATTGCAATCTTAAAAAGGTTTTTAATGCTCATTTTTCAAGTTTTACTAGTCTGCTTCAATTGGAATAGTAGCCAGCATTTCTGCGGCATCAATTCTATCCTTTACTATGTTTTCCCTCAAAATGAGACCGTCTTTAAATATTATATTCCGTGTAGTACATCTTGCGATATCCGGTTCATGTGTCACAAAAACAATAGTTTTTCCCTTACTGTTCAGGTCCTGAAAAAGAGCCATAATTTCATAAGATGTCCGGGTATCAAGATTTCCTGTTGCTTCATCGGCCAGTATCACTACAGGATCATTTACCAGTGATCTGGCAATAGCAACTCTTTGTTGCTGACCGCCCGATAACTGATTAGGTTTATGGTGCATCCTGTCACCTAGTCCGACCGATTCAAGGGCATTTATAGCTCTTTCCCTCCGTTCTTTTGATTTTATTGTCGAATTGTATAATAACGGAAGCTCCACATTATCGAGTGCAGAAGTTCTTGGCAGAAGATTGTATGTCTGAAAAACAAAGCCCAGTTTCCTGTTACGGTATGAGGCCAGTTCGTTTTTACTTAGACCTGAAATACTAATACCGTCAAGGATGTAATCCCCTGAAGTTGGTTTATCGAGGCATCCAATAATATTGAGCATTGTTGATTTTCCAGATCCGCTGGCTCCCATAATAGCCACAAACTCCCCTTCAGTCACATTCATTTCTATTCCTCTGAGAGCATGAACAGTCACTTCTCCGACGTAATAATCTTTTTTCAGGTTTATAATTTCAATAAGCTTTTTCATAAGAGCTGTATCCATATTATCTTCCTCTTCCTCCTGGTCGTGTAGGCATAAAAGGACTTGTGTTCTGGGCAGGCGCTGCTGCTACTGTTGCTGCTGATTTACCCGGGAGACTCATGGAGAGCACTACTTCATCTCCTTCCTGAAGACCTGATTTTATTTCAGAATTTGATCCGTCTATGGCTCCGGTCACTACACGCGTCCGGTGAAATTTATCTTCTTTTTTTACCCACACTATTACAGGTTTCTTTCCCGGTGGACTGGCTGACTGGAATTGACCGGTATTAGATTGATCTGCTGTTCCGGCATTTTGAGATCTCTGATAATTAGGATTCTGTCCACCTGCCCTGGTTCCTCCTGATCCTTGTCTTGGGGGTATGGGATTATTTTTCATGTATTCAGCCAGCCAGGTTGCATCAGGAGTAAACCGAAGTGCTTTTCCGGGAATAACAAGAACACTGTCGAGTTTCTGAACCAGTACTGTGATATTTGCAGTCATTCCTGGCATAAGTTTATAGTCAGGATTTGGTGCATTGACAATTACTGTATATGTGACGACGTTTGATGTCACAACGGGCTGTAATCTGATTTGTCGGACATCACCCTGGAAAGTTTCATTCGGATAAGCACTTACTGTGAAGCTTACAGGTTGACCTTGCCGGACCTGACCGATGTCTGTTTCATCAACTGCGGCCTGGACCTGCATCTGTGTCAGGTCGTTGCCAATGGTAAAAAGATTAGGTGTACTGAAACTGGCTGCGACAGTCTGGCCCTGATCAACTGCCCGGTTCAAAACTACTCCAACTATTGGTGAATAAATAGAAGCATAATTCAGGTTCACAATCGATTTATCATAACCAGCCTGGGCTGTTTTAAGATTTGCCATCGCTTTGTCATAATTGTATTTTACCTGGTCATAATCAGCCTGGGCTACAAGTTTCTTCTCAAGTAAAGCCTGATATCTTTCATAGGTGGCAGTTTGAAATGACACTTCGCTTTTTGCATCATCCAATGAAGCCTGTGCCTGCTGTACTTGTGTTTGTAAGGGAGTTTTGTCAAGTTCGGCCAATAACTCGCCCTTCCTGACATGAGAGTTAAAATCGACATAAATTTTATTAATTACTCCGGAAACCTGAGTTCCGATCAAAACTGTTGTATCTGCTTCAACTGTTCCGGTTGCGGTAATAGTATTTATAATTGAACCCTTTTTGGCGATTGCTGTTTCAAATGAATAAGTTTTACTACCCTTATTGCATGCAACGATCATAATTAATACTGATGAAGTAATAATGGCAAAAATTGCATATCTGTATTTTATTCTCCTTTTCATCAGCGATTATATTAATATCAATTACCTTTTTTGAATGACAGGGGCAGCCCTGAATAAAAATCAAGCACTTTATAACTGAATATCAACCTGTATTTTGATTGAAGCAGTGTGCTTTGTGAGGTTATGTAAGTAGTTTTCTGAATAAGAAAATCGACGGAATTCATAAGACCCTGGTTAAATTTCTCAGTGGCAACATCATATGACTCCTTTACTGCATTATATGCCTCTACGCTTGCATCATAATTAATCTGGGAGGAAACAACATCCTGACATGCCTGTTCAATTGCTTTTCTGAGTTGATTTTTAACATTGTATTCATTAAGTTCTGCATTTTCAGTGTTTTTCTTTGCGACTTCGACATTTGTTCTTACCTGTTTGTTCAGGTATATAGGAATTGAAGCAGAAAATCCTATTGCCGGACTTGTATTATTTCTTAGCTGATTGCCAAACGAATATGAAGATGGTGAATTCGAAGAATATAATGTAGATATACCTGCATTCAATGAAAGGTTCGGAAAGAATCCGGATTTAGCGAGATTGATACCTATTTGGGAACTTTGTTTACTGAGCTCTGCATTTTTAACTTCAGGTTTTACCCCCAGGGCAACCTGGAATACTTCTTTAGGATCCGGAATTCTCTTCAGGTTCATCAGACTATCAAGGTTTGGATGTTCAATTGAAAAATCACCCGGATCTGTCAGTTCCATCAACTGGATCAGAGTTATCCTGTTAATAGCAAGCTGACTTTCAGCTGTCGCGACAGTCTGTTTTTCTGTGGCAAGCTGGGACTTAACCTGAAGAAAATCGGAGTTTGCTATTGCGCCCAGCTTCAATCGCTCAGCTGCCAGATTCAACTGTTCTTCCAGTGAAGATATCTGATCTTTGGCGTTTTTGACTTGTTCCTCAGCATAGAGGACTTGCAGATATGCATTCAGTACATTGAGGCTTACATTTTCTTTGATCACTTCGGTGTTATACCTGGCAGCTTCATAATTTATCTCAGACTGTTTTACATTATTACGAATCCTGTTTCCATTATAAAGTGTCATGCCTGAACTTAATGAAATGTTTGTACCGTTACTTCCGGCAAATACAGTTGAGCCTGGTATGGTATTAAATGGATTACTCCAGCTGAAGTTCTGTCTTGCCGCACCGCTCAATGAAGGATACCATGCAGATTTTGCATATTTTAAATCAATACCGTAAATATCATTGCTGACATTAGCCTGTTGTATCTGGATATTCTTCTCAAGAGCGTACTGTATGCAATCATCAATTGTCCAGACTTTAATTTGGGCTTTTGAATAAAATCCAAAGATTATGTTGAAACAGCAACATATAATTAAAGCTGAAAATTTTGTTTTCATGTGTCAAAGACATAAGAGTCAGTAGTTTTATTCCCTGAAAATTGAACATTAACCATTTCTTAACATCAGACCTGAGTAACGATTAAAATTAAAAAATGTTCAGGCGGGTTTCATGGGATTAAACTGCATATGCCCTCATTTTTTCACTTTTCTTTTCAATATAATACTCCTCGATTGGTAATCCGGTTTCCCTTTTGAAGAACTTATTCAGCAGGTCATAATTATAGCCCACTCTTTGAGAAATCAGATAAGAAAAACTGGTTTGAAGCGGAGTGTTTTTTTCGATCAGATCAAGAATTGTTTTACGGACCTCAAAAACCAGTCTGTTTTTTCCCGGTGATAATTCAAGTCCATATTTTCGCAATGACTGATCAAGATTTTTCAGTAATTCAGGGGAGGGCTCATTTTCAAAGTCTATCTCCCCTAATTCAAATGTCTTATATTTTAAGCCAAGCTTATTCAGTTCGTGAATAACAAAAAATCTGCTCCCCTGACATACCATGTTTTTTAAGTAGACTTTCATACTAAACTATATTAATTACTACTGTTTGATGAAGTTTATTGTTCAACAACTTCCTTATCAAAATTAGACATATTGTAAAATGGGAGGATTAAAACAACATTAATGTTGAATTAAGATTCAATTAAGAAATGTGGTAGTCAGGGATTTAAAAAATCTGTTTACACCAGTGGCTTATCGCTAAGCACATAACCAAATCCTTTTTTTGTGTGGATGAGTTTTGGCGAGAAATCTTTATCTATTTTCTTTCGCAGCGAGTTAATATGGACATCAATTACATTAGTTCCGGAGTTGAACGAAAATCCCCATATTTTTTCAGCTATCACTATTCTGTCAAATACTTTTCCCTTGTTACTTAACAGGAGCTCGAGGATCTTGTACTCTGTAGCGGTAAGATTGATTTCCTTATCGCTTCTGGTTACTTTCCTGGCTATAGAATCAAGTTCGAGATCGAGGATTTTTAACACGGGATTAACTATAGCTTCCTTATTTCTTCTGTTCAATGCCTTAATACGGGCAAGAAGCTCCTGAAAACTGAATGGCTTTAGCAAATAATCATCAGCTCCGCATTCAAACCCTGTAAGTTTGTCTTCAATTGAATCGAGCGAAGTCAGCATTAAAACAGGGGTCAAAATATTATTATTCCGGATTTTCTTACATAATTCAAATCCTGAAATGCCTGGTATAACGACATCAAGAATAATAAGGTCGTACTTTTTTGTGAGCGCCAGCTTTTCTCCTATTATGCTGTCATAAGCAGAATCTACAATGCAATCATTGCTCTCTAATCCTATTTTAACGAATGATGATATTTTCGGATCATCTTCTACCAGCAATATTTTCATTTCAGTCAGGTTTCTTCTCTAAAGCCAGGGCAAGGTACTTAAAAATATTTTTTAAATTACTTAACCAATATGATATTTTCATATTGAAATTAATAATTGTTTTCGGGGAATTATTCAGATTTGGGGATTGACATAGGTGATACCTTTGGGGGGATCCTGCAAAGACAAATTACTACCGGACTCGTTTCTTTAGCAGAGAGAGGGGACGGGGGCATAGCTCTCAACTTTAGAGTTGGGAATAAGAGATTATAATAAACAATTTCCCCTCCTTTTGAAGGAGGGGTGGTCGGGAGCGATTGATTATCTGATATATACAATATTTACTCTCCCGACCGGGGTGGTTGATTCTATGATTTTTTCTAACCTTTATTGGTATGAAAAACAAGAATCTATTCAACAGAATCGGTGATCCAATTGGGGGATTACCTTCGGTGATCCCTTTAGGGGGATTACCTTCGGTGATCCCTTTAGGGGGATTACCTTCGGTGATCCCTTTAGGGGGATTACCTTCGGTGATCCCTTTAGGGGGATTACCTTCGGTGATCCCTTTAGGGGGATTACCTTCGGTGATCCCTTTAGGGGGATCCTGCAAAGCTTAACTGAACCCTTCGGGTTATTTTTATTTTCCCTCAGTACCTTCAGTCCCGCAAGCGGTACTTCGGTACTGAGGGAAAATAAAAAATCCCGCCGGAGGCGGGATTCAGTTAAGCTTTGCGGAGAGAGGGGGATTCGAACCCCCGGTAACCTTTTGAGCTACACACGCTTTCCAGGCGTGCCAGTTAAACCACTCCTGCATCTCTCCATCCATCATTCAGGATTGCAAAAAAATGCGGGGCAAATTACAAAAATATTATCATAAATTTCCAACAGTTTAAAAGAGTCGCATCGATAGGTTCTTTTTTCCAGCTATTTCCCGGACAGATTAAAGAGCTCGACAGAATTTGTGTAAGCCTTTGTTGCCACTCTTTCAAAGTCAATTTCCGATATCTCAGATATTCTCCTGTTGATTATATGAAGGTATGCACTCTCATTTCTTTTTCCCCTGTAGGGAACCGGAGCAAGGTATGGTGAATCAGTTTCAAGAACAATATGATCTATACCGATCTCTTTCACAACAGAATCCAATCCGGAGTTTTTAAAGGTGATAATCCCTCCAATACCAATCTTAAATCCCATTTGCACAACTTTTTCAGCATATGAAATATCTCCTGAAAAAGCATGAAAAACTCCTTTGATACCACTGCCCTCGAACTCCTTTAAAACCTCGAAAACAACCGGAAATGATTCCCGCGAGTGTATAACGACCGGTAAAGAATATTTAAGACCCAATAATATCTGCCGTCTGAAAGCAATTATCTGTTCCCTGAGAAATGTTTTATCCCAGTAAAGATCTATTCCAATTTCTCCAATAGCCGTGAAACCATGTTGAGTCGCCTTCTCTTCAATTATGTCAAGCTGGTGGAGAAAGTCTTCTTTGACTGAAGTTGGATGAAGACCAATCATTGAGTAGCAAACTCCCGGATATCTTTCTTCACAGGAGATCATGGCATCGATAGAAAGGATGTCGATATTTGGCAGAAGAAGTTTTACAACATTGTTATCCAGGGCTCTTTCAACAGCCTCGTCTCTGTCGTTATCAAATTCAGGTAGGTAAAGGTGAGTATGTGTATCTATAAGCCGGAGCATATTGGTTTTTTATAGTGCAAAAATAAGAAATAAAATAGTGGAGTCTTTAAAGAGTTTTTTCGACCCTTATTATCTAGGATCCCCTCCCGGGAGGGGTGGGGGTGGGTATTTTCTACAATAAAAACCCACCCCTGGCCCCTCCGGAGGAGGGGATTTCAGTACATAAGATCAATAATTCTATTTAAAAAGTGTTGAAGATTTCTATGAACATTTGAATTAATTTATTATACCACGCCCTGGGCTATCATGGCATTTGCAACCTTTACAAAACCTCCGATGTTGGCTCCGTCAACATAATTGATGAATCCGTTTTCTTTGGTACCGTATTTAACGCATGTCTGGTGAATATTCTTCATAATTGTATGAAGTCTTTCATCAACTTCTGTCCTCGACCATGGTAACCTCATTGAGTTCTGGGTCATTTCCAGCCCTGACGTGGCAACACCACCTGCATTTGCTGCTTTACCTGGGCCATAAAGAATCGCGGCATGAAGAAATACCTCAACGGCATCCGGAGTTGAGGGCATATTTGCACCTTCTGATACACAGATACAACCATTTTTAACAAGGATTTTTGCATCTTCTTCATTGATCTCATTCTGAGTGGCATTGGGCATAGCAACATCACATTTAATTCCCCATGGTCTTTTGCTCTCAAAATATTCAACGCCATATTTCTCGGCGTAGTCTTTAATTCTGCCACGTTTGACATTCTTGAGCTCCATTATAAATGCAAGTTTTTCCTTATCAATTCCTTTAGGATCGTAGATGAAACCGTCAGAGTCCGATGAAGTAACTACTTTACCACCCATCTCTGTTACTTTTTCGATCGCATATTGTGCTACATTTCCTGAACCAGAAACGCAAACTACTTTACCTTTCAGACTATCGCCACGAGTAGAAAGCATTTCCTGTGCAAAATATGTAGCACCGTAACCTGTTGCTTCAGGACGGATCAGGGAGCCACCCCATTCAATTCCTTTTCCTGTAAGGACACCTGTAAATTCGTTTTTCAGTCTTTTATATTGGCCAAACAGGAAACCAATCTCACGCCCTCCAACACCTATATCACCTGCAGGAACATCTGTATCAGCTCCAATATGCCGGAATAATTCAGTCATAAAGCTCTGGCAAAATCTCATAACTTCATTATCTGATTTTCCTTTAGGATCAAAATCTGATCCTCCTTTTCCACCTCCCATAGGAAGCGTGGTAAGACTGTTCTTAAATACCTGTTCAAATGCAAGGAATTTCAGAATACCCAGGTTTACAGTAGGGTGAAACCTGAGTCCTCCCTTATAAGGTCCAATGGCACTGTTCATTTCAATTCTGAAACCCCGGTTGATCTGAATTTCACCTTTGTCATCAAGCCAGGGAACTCTGAAAATTATCGTCCTCTCAGGTTCGGCAATTCTTTCAAGTATTTTTGCATGTCTGTACTTAGGATTCTCCTCGATAAATGGTATAAGAGATTCTGCAACCTCCTGCACTGCCTGATGGAATTCATTTTCTCCAGGATTTTTGGCTTTTATCATCGCCATGAATTGTTGTACTCTTGGATCCATAATAGTTGAGTTTTAATGATTGGATTATTAATTTCGTCGGATATGTCTAATATAAAAAATATTATATTAATAAAAAACATTAAGTCAAATCACATGAAAATGATGGTTTTATAAAGCAAATAACCAGAAACGTTTTAATTTGTCCATAAGTGACACAGATTCAGATATATATAAATCAAATGTATGCCAACTTATACTTCATAAAACATGACAAAAGTCATTAAACGAGGAATTATCTTCAGCTTACTACCCTATAAAGATTTCCGGGATAGCATTTAATAAGGCCGTTGAATTCCATTTGCAGCAGCAGTGATGATAACTTATAGACTGGTATATCCACTGCCCGGCATAAATGGTCAATATTCATTTCACCATTACGGCTGACCTCCTCAAAGATCAGCTTTTCGGAATCGCTGAGTTCATTGAACAATGTGCGTTGAACCGGCACCTTTGTTCCAGCTGGTTTCCAGTTCAGAAAGTATTCTATATCTTCTGAGCTTTCAACAAGAGAAGCTTTATTGGTTTTAATCAGGCTGTTGCACCCGGCCGACCATTGATCACCGGGACGGCCCGGAACGGCGAAAACATCACGGTTATATGAACCCGCTATATCGGCTGTTATCAAAGCACCTCCCTTAATACCTGACTCTACAACCAGGGTAGCGTCAGACAGACCTGCAATTATCCTGTTTCTTTTTATAAAGTTATTTCTTTCGGGAAGGGCATCAGAAAGGAAATCAGTTATAAGGCTTCCTTTTTTCTCTATTTCCCGGGCTGTGGAAGTGTGTAGTGAAGGATACATTGTATTAAACCCATGAGCCAGAACCCCTATGGTCTGAAGGTTGTTAGCAAGAGCAGCCTTATGCGATGCAATGTCAATTCCGTAAGCAAGCCCGCTGACAATTATGAGATCGGGATGACCACCTGCAAGGCTGCCGATAAGATTTTCACAAAGCTCTTTACCTCTTGGAGTAGCGTTACGGGTGCCCACCATGCTCAGGATCTTTGGAGCGTTAAGATCACAGCATCCTTTAAAATAGAAAGTTACCGGCGAATCATCGCATTGACGGAGCCTGTAGGGATAATCATTATCGAGGTAAAAGTATGTCCTTATATTGTTTCTCGTAACATATTCCGATTCTCTCTCTGCGGTTTCAAGATAAGATCTGTCGCAAACAGCTTTTGCCAGATTAGTCCCGATACCCGGTATTTTTATTAATGTCCTGTATGATTCAGAAAATACTCCCTCGACACTGCCTACATGAGAGACAAGTTTTCTTGCATTTATATCACCAATACCGGGAATAAGGCTTAAAGCTATTTTATGCTTAAGGGTTGTTTCGGACATAGCACTTGCGTTAAGACAATAACAAATATAAATAAAAAACGTAGAAACACCATGCACGGCGTTTCTACGTTTTTAGCAAATAAAAATTTAAGAATCAGATCACTCCCATATCCAGCATGGCATTTGCTACTTTCAGGAATCCTGCGATATTGGCACCTTTGACATAGTCTACATAACCGTCACTGCGTTTTCCGTATTTTACGCACTGGTTATGAATATTGCACATAATTTCATGCAAACGGCCATCAACCTCCTGGCTGCTCCAGAGAAGTTTCATTGAGTTTTGAGACATTTCCAGACCTGATGTTGCTACTCCACCCGCATTAGCAGCTTTGCCCGGGGCAAAGAGGAGACCATTCTTCTGGATTATCTCAACTGCCTCAGGTGTACAAGGCATATTAGCTCCTTCACATACACAGATACATCCGTTCTTCACCAGGTTTGCGGCATCCTCCCCGTTCATCTCATTCTGTGTGGCACATGGAAGGGCAATATCACATTTTACCTCCCATGGATGCTTTCCTTCATGGAACTGAACACCCTCGAATTCATATGAATAGGGCTTTACTATATCTTCGTTTGAAGCACGGAGTTCAAGCATAGAATCTATTTTCTTTCCTGAAATTCCTTCCGGGTCATACACATAACCATCGGGCCCTGAAATTGTTACAACCTTTCCTCCAAGCTCGGTGACTTTTGTAGCGGCTCCCCAGGCCACATTTCCAAAACCGGATATTGCTACTTTTTTATCCTTAAAAGATTCACCCCGGGTTGCAAGCATTTCCTTGGCAAAATAGACACAACCAAATCCGGTTGCTTCCGGGCGAACCAGCGAACCACCCCAATTAATGCCTTTCCCTGTCAGAACTCCTGTATGTTCACCTGTGAGACGCTTGTACATTCCATAAAGGAAACCAATCTCGCGGCCGCCAACTCCAATATCTCCAGCCGGTACATCTGTTTCGGCTCCGATATGCCGCCATAGTTCAAGCATAAATGACTGACAGAAACGCATTATTTCAGCATTTGATTTCCCTTTTGGATCAAAGTCCGATCCGCCTTTACCTCCTCCCATCGGGAGGGTCGTGAGTGAGTTCTTGAATATCTGCTCAAATCCAAGGAATTTCAATATCGACAAATTAACACTGGGATGGAATCGTAATCCGCCTTTATAAGGTCCGATTGCGTTATTAAACTGAATCCTGTAACCGAGATTTACCTTTACATTGGCTTCATCATCTACCCATGGAACTTTGAAAACCAGAGCTCTGTCAGGTTCAATGATGCGTTCAATAATATTTGCTGAATCAAACTGGGGATTCTCATTGTACACTTCTTCAATCGATTCCAGTACCTCTCTTACTGCCTGTAAATACTCAACCTCTCCCGGATGCTTCCTCTCGAGGTTGTTCATTGTTTTATCTACGTTCATAGAATTGGTATTTTGAAGTTAGTATTACTAAAAAGAGTTGAAATTACAAAGATGTATCGACTCGCAATTATTTTATATGACATTATTCATGTACTGAGGTGACATCCTTCAGATTCTTCGGAGAATGAAAATAGAGTGAATTAAGAACTTTAGTCTTTTCTTTTTTTGTCAGGTTGCTGATAAAGACCGGAGGATAACTGGCAACCCCTTCTCTGAGCTGCTGGTAAAGAATTACACTATGCATCAATCCAAAATATCTTTTTTCAGTTTTATACCCTGCAAAACTCTCTTTAGGGATCTTAATTGAATTCTTTTTGCCTCCAAAAATTCCTGCCATAAAGTACCTGAGAACAAGTGTATCCTCTTCATCAGAATAATAGACATACTGATAATTCAATACCATCGGATAAACAGCATACAGGAAGTAAAGACCGACGAAAAGCATTGTCCAGAATGAATCACTCATCCCTAGCAGCGGATAGGTTATTAATTCAGCTATGTAAGTGAGAATTATATATGCAAGTAACAAAACAGTAACCGCAAATATTTTTATTCTCTGACCAATAATTGTTTTGCTGTTGTCAAATGTCATACTCTCTAAGTTATTCATTTAGTGTATTTCAACGTTTTGCCTTGAAGAATCTGATCATTATCTCACTGCATTCATTTTTAAGGAGGCCCATGCTTATTTTTGTTTTTGGGTGAAGCAGATTTCGGGAAACCGTTGAATAGCCTCTCTTGTCGTCAGTTGCACCAAAGATCAGTTCAGGAACCTGACTCCAGTTAAGTGCTCCGGCACACATCGGACAAGGCTCTAAAGTTACATATATTTTGCAATCTGTCAGATATTTGCCCCCAAGATAGTTTGTTGCAGCTGTAATTGCCTGCATTTCCGCATGAGCGGTCGGATCCTTTAAAGTTTCAGTTAAATTATGTGCACGGGCAATTATTATATCGTTGCAGACTATAACTGCTCCAATGGGAACTTCCTGTTTTTCAAAAGCTTTTTTCGCCTCTTCCAGGGCAGCCTTCATAAACTTTATGTCCTTCTCAGAATGAATCATTTTCTTTAATCCAAATTTAGCAAGAAATCCCCACAAAAATAATTTTCTTACTTTTGCTGATATTAAAAAACGGGACATGTACAGAACACACACTTGTGGCGAATTGAGGATCAAAGACAAAGGGACTAATGCTATATTGAGCGGATGGATTCAGAAATCGAGAGATCTTGGAGGAATGACATTTATAGATCTTCGCGATCGCTATGGTATAACCCAGCTTGTTTTTAATATGGATTCTGACAGGGTATTATGTGAACATGCCAGAAAACTCGGACGGGAATTCGTGATACAGGTGCGGGGAAAGGTTGAGGAGCGAAGCAATAAAAATACTAAGATCCCGACAGGAGATATTGAAATTTTTGTATCGGAGCTTACAGTTTTAAGCAGAAGCGATTTGCCTCCCTTCACTATTGAGGACGAAACCGATGGAGGAGAGGAACTCAGAATGAAATACAGGTACCTGGATCTCAGGCGTTCACCGGTGAAAAATAATATTCTTCTGCGTCATAAAGTAGCAAGGGAAGTCAGAAAATATATGGACTCCCAGGGATTTATTGAGATAGAGACTCCGGTTCTGATAAAATCTACACCTGAAGGGGCACGCGATTTTGTGGTTCCATCGAGGTTGCATCCCGGGACCTTTTATGCGTTGCCTCAATCACCCCAGACATTCAAGCAGTTACTGATGATCGCAGGTTTCGACAAATACTTCCAGATAGTAAAATGTTTTCGTGATGAAGACCTTCGTGCTGACAGGCAACCTGAATTTTCTCAGATCGACTGTGAGATGTCGTTTGTGGAACAGGATGACATACTCTCTGCATTTGAAGGCCTCGCCAGATATCTTTTCCGGGAGCTGAAAAGTGTCGATTTCCCTGAGCCATTCATGCGGCTCAGTTATGAAGATGCAGTCAGCCTTTATGGTACTGATAAACCCGATCTTCGCTTTGGCATGAGGATCTTTGAACTGACGAAAATAGTTAAGAATCATAATTTTGCGGTATTTGACAGCGCAGCTTATATTGGAGCTATTTGTGCAGAGGGTTGTTCGGAGTATAGTAGAAAACAACTTGACGAGCTTACAGAATTTGTTAAAAAACCACAGATCGGAGCAAAGGGACTTGTATACGTAAAATATGGCACGGACGGAAATCTGAAATCTTCAGTTGATAAATTCTATCAGCAGGAGCAGTTAAAAATGTGGGCTGAAACGGTAAATGCCAGACCGGGTGATCTGATCCTTTTACTGGCTGGTGAAAGAGGAAAGACACTGTCCGCACTCTCTGAACTGAGAATCGAGATGGCCAATTCCCTGGGTATGAAAAAACCGGGAATATTTGCCCCACTCTGGGTCGTTGATTTTCCCTTGCTTGAATGGGATGAAGAGACCAAAAGATTTTATGCGATGCATCACCCCTTTACATCTCCAAAACCTGAAGACCTGCACCTGATGGAGACTGATCCGGGGCGAGTCAGAGCTAATGCTTACGATCTGGTAATAAATGGAGTGGAAATTGGAGGAGGGTCAATAAGAATACACGACTCAGCAGTTCAGAAACTAATGTTCAAGGTTCTCGGTTTTACTGACGAAGAAGCTTATTCTCAATTCGGATTCCTGCTTGATGCATTCAAATACGGAGCACCACCCCATGGCGGGATTGCTTTCGGATTTGACAGATGGGTAGCTATGTTTGGAGGACAGGATTCGATTCGTGATGTTATTGCGTTTCCGAAAAACAATTCGGGAAGGGACGTTATGATTGATACACCATCAACTATTTCAAATAAACAGCTTGAGGAGCTGATGATCAGCATAAAAGAGGAAAAGAAGAAATAATTACTTTTTAAAGTCCCCGGCACCGATCAGATAGATCATAATTACTCCGTTGGCTCCTCTTGAGCCGTATATGGAAGCTGAAGCTCCTTTCAAAACTTCTATTGACTTGACCTCTCGGGGAGAAATATCATCTATGGAATTGATAATCACTCCGTCTACAACTAGAAGGGGTTCAGTGCTTAGATTCAGAGAGCCCGGCCCCTGAATCATAATACTCTTTCCCCTGACCTGGACTCCGGGAATCTCGCCCTGAATCATATCATATATATTCCGGTAAGCAGCATACTTTTTATTTGTACCGTCAATCTTTCCAACCTGGGTAGTCAGGTTCTTCCTTTTTACAGTTCCATATCCAACATTTATTGTTTCATCACCTGCAGGATTTTGTAGCTGAGGGTTCGAAGACAAATCAGTTGTCTTCAAAATAAAGTTTATCGTTGTTCTTCCATTTATTTCGGTTTCCTCTAAACCATTACTGGATGTAAATACCGAAATCTTTTTTGCCTCCGTATTTACTTTTATTTTATAAAATCCCTTTCCGTTAGCCGTAACATTTGATCTTTGATTGTCAATAAATATTATTGCACCCGGGATTGGTTTTTGATTTGAATCGAGAACAACTCCTGAAATTGAAACCTTTTTATTGTTTTTTTGTCCAATCGATGTCGTTACAGACAAAACAACAGACAGGATGAAAAGGAGTATTTTAATTTTCATTTTTTCAATTCTGATAGTTATTTTTCTATTTCAGTACCGTTTTTCAGGGTAATGCTTATCACTCCGTTTGAACCTCTGGTTCCATAGATTGCAGCAGATGAACCTTTAAGAACAGTTATAGACTTAACTTCCAATGGAACAACAAAATCTATGCTGTTGACAATATGGCCATTTACCACGTAAAGCGGTTCACCGCTTCCAAAAAATGAGTGCCCCTGCTGGATCTGAATACTTCTTCCGCTGACAACAACTCCGCTTACTTCAGCACGGATCATCTGATAGATATCAGTATATGTATTCATCTTTTTTGCCTTTGTCCTTGGAGCCTTTTTTCCCGATTCAGGTAATCCGGTTTTATTGGTGTTATCAACTGATTCTGCGACCTGCTTTTCAGGAATTCCATTGAGAGTTATATTTATTGTAGTTTGTCCATTAATATCAGTTTCACAATATCCGAATTCCTGAGAACGCACGGTCAGTTTTCCGGCTGAGGAACTTACCTTAATCTTATAGGAACCATCATTCTTTGACTTATTGGTGGTTTTAACACCATCAATATATAAAACAGCTCCTTCAACAGGCTTTTTATCATTGCTAAGCACTATGCCGGAAATCGTAAGTTTTTTACCAGTTTTATTTTCGGGATTTTGTCCGGAAGCAAATAATGGTAGGAAAAGCACACAAACTATCGTTACTAAAATTTTTGATTTCATTTTCAGAAGTTTTGATTGAACCTTGCAAGTTACTATTAAGAGCAAAGAACAGCAAATTATTATTGTTAAATACTTTTCCCGATAAGTGTTGCAGATGTGCACTTATTGATCTGTACCTTCACATAATCGCCTTTTTTATGGCTGACGGCCGGGAATACGACAACTTTATTTTGAGAAGTGCGCCCGGACAGGTATTCTTCAGATCTTTTTGAAAATCCTTCAACCAGAACCTTAAGAACAGATCCAACATCATCTCTTTTTGACTTGGCAGAGAGCCTGTTCTGAAGAGCGATCATCTCACTTAACCGTTCAGACTTAACAACTTCGGGGACATCGTCCTTATATTTTCTGGCGGCCCTGGTTCCAGGACGTTCGCTATATTTGAACATGTAGGCAAAATCGAATCCTGCCCATTCCATAAGAGATAACGATTCCTGATGATCCTCCGTCGTTTCAGTACAAAAGCCAGTAATCATGTCTGTCGAAATAGCGCAGTCAGGAATTACTCTTCTTATTGCAGTTATGCGATCCATATACCATTCCCTTGTGTACTCCCGGTTCATAAGTTTTAGAATACGACTGCTTCCACTCTGGGCGGGAAGGTGAATATGTCTGCAGATATTATCGTATCTGGCGATCATTTCAAGGAGGTCATCAGAAATATCCTTTGGATGGGATGTGGAGAACCTTACCCTGAGTTCAGGATCAATCTGTGCAACCATTTCAAGGAGAACGGGGAAATGTACAGTATCCTTTTCCCCCTTCCAGCCATAGGAGTCGACATTCTGACCTATCAGGGTAACCTCCCTGTATCCTTTACGGAAAAGATCAATTACCTCGTTAATTATGGACTCCGGATTGCGGCTTCGTTCAGCACCGCGGACATATGGCACAACACAATAAGAACACATATTATTGCAGCCGCGCATAATGGATACAAATGAAGTTACCCCATTTATATCCATCCTTACAGGCGAAATATCGGCATAAGTTTCCTCACGTGAAAGGAGAACATTAACTCCTTTATGCCCTGCTTCAGCTTCCGAAATTAAAGCAGGAAGCTCCCGGTAAGCATCCGGACCCACGACAATATCAACAATTCTGTCTGTTTCAAGAAGTTTTTCTTTAAGCCTTTCAGCCATGCATCCGATAATGCCGATGATAATTTCAGGATGTTTGCGTTTTAAATGGCTTATAGCTGTCAGTCGTCCCCATATTCTCTGCTCGGCATTTTCACGTATCGAACAAGTATTGATAAGTATAATTCCGGCATCATTTATTTTATCAGTAAGTTTAAATCCCGAATCACACAGAATTGAGACAACAACCTCACTGTCAGCTATATTCATCTGACAACCGTAAGTTTCTATAAATAGTTTTTTGTTCATTTTGCCATCCCGGCCAGTATTTGTGATCGGTACACACTCCAAATCGGTCTGCAAAATTATTAAAAAATCGCCTTTGAGTCATGTATCAAAGAAATATTTAAATTTGTATATTCTGTAATATTAAATTCTTATTTATGTCAGGTCACAGTAAATGGTCAACTATCAAAAGAAAGAAGGGCGCAGCTGACGCCAAAAGAGGAAAGATCTTTACGAAGATAATTAAGGAAATAAGCATTGCAGCAAGAGAAGGTGGCGGTGATGCGGAAACGAATCCGAGGTTAAGGCTTGCAATACAGAACGCAAAAGGCGCTAATATGCCCAAAGAAAACATCGAAAGGGCAATAAAGAAAGCTGCAGGTGCCGATGCTGCCCACTATACGGAAGCGACCTTTGAAGGTTATGCCCCAGGCGGTATTGCAATATTTATTGAATGTCTTACTGATAATAATAACAGAACTGTTTCTTCCGTCCGTGCTGCTTTTAACAGGCATGGTGGAAGCCTGGGAACTAACGGATCTCTGAGTTTTATATTCGATCGCAAAGGTGTTTTTTCGATAAAAAATGAAGGATTTAACATTGAGGATGTTGAACTTGATCTTATAGATGCCGGAGCTGAAGATATTGAAGTAGATGGCGAAAGGATTACAATAGCCTGTGCTATGGAGGACTTCGGAAAACTAAACAAAAAGCTTAACGATCTTGGCATCGAGCCGGAAGATGCCGGTCTAAAAAGGATCCCAAATGACACTAAAAAACTTGATCTTGAGTCAGCCAGGAAGATTCTGCGGTTTGTCGATACTCTGGAAGATGATGATGATATTCAGAATGTATATCATAATCTGGAAATGACTGATGAAATTGCTGAGGCTCTTGGATAGATTATAATCAGGAATATTATGAAGAGTTTGCCTTTAGTGCTGATTCTGATTTTATTTCTCTCATCGGGTTGCAGGAAAAGCTCTGAACCTATTGTCTGGAGTAAAATTATGGGAACAGGAAATGCTCTATTCGTTAAAGAAACATCCGATTCCGGACTGATAAGTTGCGGTGAATTAGGCGGAAAGCCTTATCTGATTAAGCTGGACAGGAATAAGGCCAAATCATTAGAATATGCTTACGGCGATAAAGGCGTATTCAGTTCTCTCTGGCATACTAACCTTTATTCAATTGCGACTGGCAGTTCAAAAGAGAAAATGCTGATTACATGTGTAGATCGCTTTAACAATCTTTTGTGGGATACATTATTGAATTCAAGCTTCAGTGTAGATTATTCATCTATATGCTTTCTGGGGAATAATAAATTTGTTGCAATAGGCTCATCAAGTCAGGATTCTTCAAATTCTCTGGTTGCAGGGCTTTTTTGTGTATGGTTTGATGCGGATGGAACAATTACAGGCAAAAAGGAGATAAAGGAATCTTCATCATTATTCGCAAACATGGTTGTAAACGATAATTCAGGCAATTTCTATATTGCATCCAATAGAAAATATACCGGATCAGCACCAAGGGCTACAGTTGCAAAATATAAAAGCGACTTTCAAAAGGACTGGGAAATTGAATTATTCAATAATCCGAATTTTAAAAGCTCAAGTAATGGAATTACGATTGATAACTCAGGTTTTATTTATGTCACCGGTAAAACCGAGTTGTCAGCTGGTTCCGGTTCCATCGACAATACTTTTTCAGTCAAACTCGATAATGGCGGAACTGTAAAATGGAAAAAGTATCTGGAAAGTTCAAATTCAGGTTCTTCCGTGATTATTGATAAGAATGGAGAATTGTTGATTCTAAACAGAAACTGTTTTATAATTAATGTTTTAAATGTCGCCGATGGAACTGAAACAGGAATAATCAGGACTTTTTCCTCGTGCGATGCGAATAAAACCGATGCTTTAGGTACGAGCTTTGAGATAAATTATGACGGGAATCTCATCATGGCAGGAACGAAAGGCGGTGGTTTTTACCTGGTTATGAAATCTCCTGCACTGGAGGACCCAAGCCTTTAAATTAATTCCGCCTAATACTGATATTTTCCTGACTGAAGTATTATTTTTGCAGCATGATAAAAAAATCAATACTCCTTTTTTTCATATTGTCTGAATCTGTTTTACAGATCTGCAATGCGCAGGAATTCTTCAAGACAGCCAATCTTTTTGGCAGACCCGGTTCAGATAGAAGGGCAGGTTCCCTGAACATTATCCAGGATCCACCTGTTGATACACTTATTAGCCGGTATGTTCTTGCAAATAAAAACCTTAATGGAATGTGGGGCTTTAGAATACAGATATACAGAGGTGGTGACAGAAATGCCGAGGAGGAATCAAATAAGGTAAATGCAGAGTTTATGATTGAATTTCCGGGAGTTCAATCATACCAGTCGTTTCAGAAGCCTAACTGGTTCCTGATCAGAGTAGGAAATTTCAGAACAAAAGTAGAGGGAACAAAACAATTATTTCAAATCCGTCGAAAATTCCCTCATGCTTACCTGGTACAGGATAAAATCAATTTTCCGGATCTGAATAAAAATTAGTTATGAGCGATCAGATCAATCACGAATGCGGTATTGCAATGTTAAGGTTGCTAAAGCCGATCGAGTACTATATTGAGAGATATGGAACCTGGTCATTTGGCCTGCAGAAGATGTATCTGATGATGGAGAAACAGCACAACAGAGGACAGGATGGTGCTGGTATTGCAGGAATAAAACTTAAAATTCTCCCGGGAAACAGATATATTTTCAGGCAGCGATCGAACAAAGCAGATTCCATAAAAGAGATCTTCGGGAATATTTACGGCGATATTGATAAAATTAATCTCAAACATCAGAAAGAGCTTAAAAATCCTGATTTTATCAGAGAAAATATACCTTTTGCATGTGACCTCTACCTCGGACATCTAAGGTATGGAACCTATGGAAGCTATAATATCGATTATGTACACCCGGTCAGCCGTGAGAATAACTGGAGATCAAAAAACCTTGTAATGGCAGGTAATTTCAACCTTACCAATGTTGGCGAAGTTTTTGATAATCTTGTCGAATTGGGACAGAATCCCGTGGATTTTTCAGATACCGTTACTATTCTTGAAAATGTAGGTCACCGGCTTGATGAAGAAAATGAAAGATTATTCAGAAAATTTAAAGAACAAGGATATTCAAAGAAGGATATTTCTCCTCTTATTGAGAAGAATCTTGATGTTTCTGCAGTGCTCAGAAATGCCAGCAAGGATTGGGATGGAGGTTATGCTATGGCAGGAATGATAGGCCATGGAGATGCATTCGTAATGCGCGATCCGGCAGGAATCAGACCGGTCTTTTATTATTTTGATGATGAAATTGCAGTAATAGCCTCAGAGAGACCCGTAATACAAACTGTTTTTAATGTAAAGACCGATGCAGTAAAAGAAATTCCTCCCGCTCATGCAATAATAATCAGAGCCTCAGGAGATGTTTCGATTGAAAAGATCAGGGAAGAAGCTGAACCAAGGAAATGTTCGTTTGAGAGAATATATTTTTCAAGAGGGACTGATAAAGCAATATACCGGGAGAGAAAAAAACTTGGAGAACTGCTGACTCCTGCTGTTCTTAAAGCTGTCGATTTTGATCTGGAGAACACTGTGTTCTCTTATATTCCAAACACAGCAGAAAGTGCATTTTATGGACTATTGAGAGGAGTTGAGGATTTCCTTAACAAGGATAAGATCAGGAAAATAAGCGAAAAAGGTAATAAGCTTTCAGTCGGGGAGCTTGAACAAATTATTTCCGTCCGTCCGAGAGTAGAAAAAATTGCTGTGAAAGATGCTAAACTGAGAACTTTTATAACCGAAGATAAGAGTCGCGATGATCTGGTCGGGCATGTCTATGATGTAACTTACGGTGTCATAAGAAGGGATCGTGACAATCTTGTTGTTGTTGACGACTCGGTAGTTAGAGGGACAACTCTTAAAAAAAGCATAATAAGAATTCTGGACAAGCTTGATCCTAAAAGGATCGTTGTAGTTTCTTCTTCACCACAAATCAGATACCCGGATTGTTATGGAATAGATATGGCCAAACTGGGAGATTTCATTGCATTTAAAGCGGCTATTGAATTACTAAAGAAAACCGGCAAGGAGAAGATCATAAATGAAGTATACGAACAAGCCAGAATTGAAATTACAAAACCGGTGAATGAGATACGGAATATCGTTAAAGAAATATACAATCCATTTACTGCTACCGAAATCTCTTCAATGATCTCATCAATGCTTAAAAACTCTGAAATAAAAGCAGAAGTAGATATTGTTTTCCAGACAATTGAAGGTCTTCATGAAGCAATTCCGGGCCATTCCGGCGACTGGTATTTTACGGGCAATTATCCGACTCCCGGCGGGAACAGAGTGGTTAACAAGTCGTTTATAAATTACATTGAGGGACGAAATGAAAGGGCCTACTGATTCTCATGCGAGAACCATTTGATTTCAAAATCCTTTTTATACGATGCAAGATGCCTGTTTATTTTTTCCACATAGATGTCCCTCAGTGTTATCATAATTCCCGTCTCCTCAACATCACCGAATTTATGGTTAATGAATGTTCCGAAAGTTCGCATAGTGGGCGACAAATTCATATAAGCATTTATTAACGGTGGTATATTTTCATGTAGCTTTCTGACCTCGGAAGAGAGTATCCTATAGTTTTCCTTATATGATCTTCCCTTAAAAAGTTGTTTCATCTCTTCATCATGAATGCCAATAATTGCAGGATCCTTTACTACAACAAGACTATCGGGATCATTAAAATGCCTTCTCAGGAAATAAATTATCATATCCCTTGCCTTCTGGTGGAAATGCGGATACATAGTAACTTTTCCGAAAAGATATCTTAAATGATGGTTGTCGATAATTATTGCACCCAGTCCATCCCACAGATTATCAAGGGCAAACAGGCTCTTTCTTCTTTTTGTGCCTGACTGGTAATCGGGATGGACAAAAGACCTTCCAAGTTCCATCAGGTGAGGATAATACCTTGTCAGAAATCTATCTGAAAAATCGAAATATGATGATGAGGCAAGTTTCTTAATATTACAATCTGTACATCCTTTCTGAGGGAAATAAAACCTGTATCCTCCGATTATTTCCAGATTTTCAGGATCCCATACAATTAGCTGACGTTGAGGGTCATCAGTTGTAGTGTCAAATTCATCTATGTCAATTTCTTTACCGGTTCCCCCACCCGCATGACGAAATGTAATTTCCCTGACGCGGCCGACCTCTCTCATCAGGGCAGGAGAAGAATTATTGTCAAAAACATAGACCTCATTGCCTCCATTGTTAGTCTTGCGCAGAAGCTTATCTTTGGTAAGCTCGGCAATTATCTGTTCTCTTGGTAACGGGTCTATTACAGACTTCATTTTCAACTAATGCGATATGGTTAATATTCGTGTATCAAAAAAGCAAGATGCAATTTAACCAAAATTTAAAATAAACACTATACATTGAGCGGAGATTCAAGATTATAACATTTATCTCGCACCCATTCGGCCCATTCCATCGGCGACCTTGTCTTATCAAATGTTTGCCATGGAATTTTCTCACCGAAAATCAGATGAATGTCTTTATCCTTTTGTTTAAACAATTCATCTGGAAGATAAAGCATTTCAATATTTGCTTTTATTCCCAGGAAATTCCTGAGGTTTGACAGATTGTAAAAAAAATTGGAATTTCTCCCCGAAAAGAATGCAGGAACAATGTCTCTTTTATGAGCTATAGATTTATTAATGAAGCTTTTTTGCCAAATGAGATCTTTTATAACCCCTCTTTTTTTTCTGGAACAGAGTCCGGCCGGAAAGTAAAGAATCTGACAGTCTGAAGCGTAAGCTTCATCAATTAATTTTGCTGACTCTTTTCCCTGTGATCCATGTTTATTAATAGGGAGAAAAATTCCGTTCAGATTCTCGATGTTAGTGAGGATGTCATTAACAGGAAACCTGATTTCCCCGAAATGTTTGGACAACTCATACATAAAAACCAGACCGTCCAGACCCCCGAGCGGATGGTTCGAAACGAATATGTATCTCCCTTCGGCAGGAATGTTTCCGGTTCCTGAAACATTATAGTTTATTTTAAAATGCTTAAGGCTTGCATAGATGAATTCAGCATTTTTCAGATTACCATACAATTTAATAAACTCATTTAACTCATCCTGGTGAATGACCCGCTTAAGATAATTTATAATGAAATTGGGAAGTACCTTCCGTAATGCCGGACTTTTTGAAGTGAGAACGCTTTCAACATCAAGTAATTTTATGTTCTTATTATCAGCAGGTTCCTCCATTATTGTTCTATAAATTGTGTCCATTAAAAGGAATACAAATGTATTAAAAAATGTTTGTTACGAAACAGAAAGGGGAACACAAGGGGTTAGTGCGTGAGATTATAGAGATGAGGGAGCAATTATTATTCATTTATTCCACATAGAAAAGTTATTAACAAAAGTGGAAAAAAATGGAGTAATGTGGAGTAAAGTGGATGTTTTTTTCTATTTTAGCATTTTATTTCTGAAAAAGAGTATGGCCACATTTATAGGCGATTACGCATGCAAGATTGATGCCAAGGGGCGGATAATACTTCCCATGGCATTCAAAAAACAAATGCCTGCTGACTCACAGGATCATTTTGTGGTACGCAAAGATATTTTTGAGAACTGTCTGGTAATCTATTCATTAGAAGACTGGAACAGACAGATCGAAAAAATCAGGAGCAGAATAAATCCCTATAACAGAGAGCATAATATGTTTCTGAGAAACTTTTTCAAAGGTACGGCTGAACTCTCACTTGATAATAATAATCGCCTTCTGATACCAAAAAGGTTACTCGACCTGGCAGGTGCTGAAAGGGATGTTGTGCTGGCGGGTCAGGATGGAAGAATCGAAATCTGGGCAGCCGATAATTATGAAAAGATTGATATGCCATCCGATGAATTTGCCAATCTCGCCGAAAAACTAATGGGTAGTAAGTTAAATGATCCTGAAAAATAATGGCTTACCATATTCCTGCACTACTCGAGGAAAGTATCAAGGGGTTGAATATCAAGCCTTCCGGTATTTATGTTGACGTAACTTTCGGTGGAGGCGGACATTCCGCAGAAATACTTAAGCACCTTACAGATGGACGATTAATCGCGTTCGATCAGGATGAAGATGCGGGAAAAAATGTTTTTACTGATAAACGATTTACATTTCTAAACCAGAACTTCCGGTTTTTGAAGAACAATTTAAAATTCAATGGGATAACTGCTGTTGATGGAATATTAGCCGATCTTGGTGTCTCATTTCATCAGTTTGATGAACCCGCCAGAGGATTTACATTCAGGCATGATGCCCCCCTTGACATGAGGATGAACATAAAGAGTCAGCTAAAAGCCTCTGACCTGCTGGCCACACTTGATGAAACAGAAATGGCTGATATGTTCTATGAGTATGGGGAGCTGACAAATTCCAGAAAAATCGCTAAAGCCATAATACTCGCCAGGGAAGAAAAACAATTACTTACAGTTAATGATATAGATAAGGTTATAGCAAATCTAGCTCCATTCCGGCAGGAGCATAAATTTTATGCAAAAGTTTTCCAGGCTTTGCGGATTGCTGTCAACCACGAAATTGAACACCTGAAGGAGTTACTTGAGCAGGCTCTGGATGTTCTTAATCCGGAGGGAAGACTTGTTGCGATAACTTACCATTCACTTGAAGACAGGGTGGTTAAGAATTTTATGAAAACAGGGAACTTCAAAGGAGAACCAATAAAGGACTTTTATGGAAATCCGGTTACTCCTTTCAGATTAATTAACAAAAAAGGGGTAGTTCCTGGTGAAGATGAAATATCCCTGAACAACAGAGCCAGAAGCGCCAGGCTTAGAATTGCTGAAAAAATCTGATTATGGCAGAGAAAAAAGTAGAAGAAACAAAGGAAGAGGCAACCAGGAAAGTCACTATTGGTACCCTTTTAAAGGATCTTATCAGCGGTAGTACAGTAACCGACAAGATAATTCTTAAGAATCTCGGTTTTATCCTTTTGCTTACTCTTCTGGGAGCAATTTATATTGCCAACAGGTTTCATGCCGAAAAGATCACAAGAGAGACCACGCGTTTGCAGAAGGAGGTTAAAGATCTCAGGTCGGAATCACTTTCGGTTTCTGCAGATCTTATGTACGCAAGCAAACAATCTGAGGTTTTCAGGCTTGTAAGAGAAAAAGAACTGAACCTGGAGGAACTTCGTGAACCTCCTTTTGAACTCATTGTCGATAAAAAATAGCACGATGGCAGTAAGGGATGAAATAGTATGGCGTAGCGGAGTAGTATACATTTTAATAGTGATTATTGCTATTGTATTGCTGGTCAGGGTTATAATTCTACAGTATGTGGAACGGGGCAAATGGGTTGCCATGAGTGAGAAGTATGTATACAGGACCGATTCTGTTCCCGCCATAAGAGGAGATATCCTTGATGATAATGGCCGCCTTCTGGCCAGTTCTGTTCCGTATTACTCTATCTATATGGACACAAGGAGTTCCGGAATGTCACCTGAGGTATGGTCGAATGGATTAAGCCGGTTATCATCAGGTCTTGAACAACTGGTTGGCGAAAGGTCTGCTTCTGAGTGGAGAACGGAACTTTCAAACGCAAGAAGGATGGGAGACAGATACTATCTGATTAAGCGCAGAGTTGATTTTGAAACACTGAAAAGGATTAAAGAACTACCCGTTTTTAAAGAGGGACAGTATAAGGGCGGAATGATAGCTGTGTCTGAGAACAGAAGGATTCTTCCAAACAGCGATCTTGCAGCACGTACAATTGGCTATCTGAACAAGGGTAAAGAAGGAACCGAAGTTGGAATTGAAGGAGCTTTTGATACTGATCTTGCAGGCAAAAGCGGTCTCATGGTAAAGCAACGACTTACCGGTGGTGACTGGATCCCGGTTAATGATTTTAACACGGTTGAAACAAAAGACGGGAATGATGTTCTGACGACAATTGACGTAGATCTTCAGGATGTCGCAACAACCGCTCTCCTTAATCAGTTGAAGAAACACGGTGCCCATCACGGTTGCGTGGTACTGATGGAGGTACCTACAGGGGATATAAAAGCTATCGCAAATCTTGAGCTCGGCAACGACGGTGACTACCACGAGACTTATAATTATGCCGTGGGAGAAAGTACCGAACCGGGGTCAACCTTCAAGCTGGCATCGCTTATGGCAGCAATTGAGGATGGAGTAATAGATACCGGAGATGTTGTGGACACTGGTAACGGAACGGTTAAGTTTTATAACAAGGTCATAAGAGATACAGAAGAACATGGAAAACTTACTGTAAAGCAAGTTTTTGAAAAGTCTTCCAACGTTGGTACTTCTATGCTGATCTATGGCCATTATAAAGATAATCCCAAGGCATTTGTAAACCGCCTTTATTCGATGAAGCTAAATCAGAAACTGAATCTTCAGATCAAGGGAGAGGGAGAACCATTGATAAGATATCCGGGTGATAAATTCTGGTCGGGGCTTTCATTACCTATGATGTCTCATGGTTATGAGGTTCAGTTAACACCACTGCAAATTCTTACATTTTATAATGCAGTGGCAAATGATGGCAGGATGATGCGTCCCAGGTTTGTTACGGAAATAAGAAGGAATGGGAACCTCCTGAAAAGCTTTGGTCCTGAAATTATAGATAACTCCATCGCTTCAAGATCAACAATCCGGAAAGCAAAGAAAATGATGGAAGGGGTTGTTGAACATGGGACAGCAGCCAATTTGAAGGATGCAGACTATAAAATTGCAGGGAAAACAGGTACAGCCCAGATAGCAAAGCAAAAATACGGATACAGATCGGGTGCCAGGATATCATATCAGGCTTCGTTTTGCGGATATTTCCCCGCAGATAATCCACTCTACTCCTGCATCGTGGTCGTTAATGCACCTTCTACCTCTGTTTATTATGGGAACCTGGTTGCTGGTCCGGTTTTTAAAGAGATATCTGATAAAGTCTATTCTACAAGGTTCTTTAAGGAATATGTAACAGATAAAAAAGATAATAAGATCCTTGCTGCTCCCGATGCAGGTAATGGTTACATGGAGGATATTAATACAGTACTCAGGGGGCTCGGAATAAGGTACAAAAGGTCAGTTGACGATAACTGGGTGGCTACCAGGGAGAGCGGAGATACTATAAAGCTTGTTGCTCTTACACCACAACAGGGTCTGGTTCCTGATGTTCGTGGAATGACCCTTCGAGATGCTTTATACCTGCTCGAGAATTCCGGACTGAGAGTGACCTTCACCGGTAAGGGAAGAGTCAGGAAACAAACACCTGATCACGGAGCAAAAATTTATGAAGGAGCTGTTGTTATGCTGGATTTAAATATGTAAGGTGATGATCTTAAATAACATATTAAAAGATATTGAAATTGTCTCATTCTCAGGGAACAGAGAAAGGGTCATAACTGGAATTGCATTCGATTCCAGAAAAGTTGAAGAAGGCTATTTATTTGTTGCAGTAAAGGGGACCAAAACCGATGGACATGAATTTATCAAAACAGCTGTATCAGCTGGAGCGACTGCCATAATCTGTGAAACACTTCCTCAAAAACCTGACGAAAACTTTAGCTGGATTGTTACAGACGATAGTGCTATAGCCCTGGGCATTGCCGCATCAAACTTCTATGGAAACCCTTCTTCTTCACTTAAACTTACCGGGGTGACCGGTACGAACGGCAAAACAACGGTTGCAACCCTTCTCTACAAAATGTTCAGTGGTCTGGGTTATAAGTGCGGATTGTTTTCTACTGTTTGCAACTATGTAGTGGACAAAGAGTTGCCAGCAACTCATACTACTCCAGATCCTGTTCAGCTTAACATGCTGCTGGCTGAAATGGTTACAACAGGTTGTGAATTTGCATTCATGGAGGTAAGTTCTCATTCAGTAGATCAGAAACGAATAGCAGGACTGAAATTTGCAGGCGGGATCTTTACTAACCTGACACACGATCATCTTGATTATCATAAGACTTTTGATAATTATCTCCTTGCCAAAAAGAAATTTTTCGACTCACTTTCCACCGATGCATTTGCTCTGACCAACACTGACGACAGGAATGGAAAGATCATGGTTCAGAATTGCAATGCGGCAAAATATACCTTTTCAACAAGGGGTATGGCAGATTTCAGGTGCTCAGTAATTGAACAACGTTTCGAAGGGATGGGACTTAAAATTGATGGTGAGGAGGTATGGACAAGATTTATAGGTGACTTTAATGCATCAAACCTTCTTGCTGTTTATGGGGCTTCATTGCTCCTTGGAGGTGAGAAAAAAGAAGTATTGACCATCCTGAGTGACCTGCGTTCCGTTGCAGGCCGGCTTGAAACAGTATATTCTCCATCAGGAATATCCGGAATTGTGGATTATGCCCATACGCCTGATGCTCTGCTTAATGTAATCGATACTATAAATAAAATACGGCAGGGCGGTAGGCAGCTAATTGTAGTTGTCGGGGCCGGAGGCGACAGGGATAAAACGAAAAGACCCAAAATGGCTGAAATATGTGCGCTTGGCAGTAGCAAAACTATCCTTACATCAGATAATCCCAGAACTGAAGATCCCGAAAAAATCCTCGATGACATGGAAGCCGGAATTACACCTGAGCTAAGGAAAAAAGTACTCAGAATGGCTGACAGGCGGCAAGCAATAAAAACAGCTGTCATGCTGGCAAATGACGGTGATGTAGTTCTTGTCGCCGGTAAAGGGCATGAAACCTACCAGGAAATAAATGGAGTCAAACACCATTTTGATGACAGGGAAGAACTGGCGAAAGCATTATTAACGAAAACCTGATAATAGATGTTCTACTATCTGTTCCAATACCTTCATAACCAGGGTTTCCCGGGTGCCCGGTTATTTTCCGAATATATCTCTTTCCGGTCTGCAGCTGCTGTTATTACTTCACTTATAATATCCATGCTTATTGGCAAACGAGTTATAAATTATCTTCAGAAGAAACAGGTTGGTGAGGTTGTCAGAGATCTCGGATTGGAAGGACAGTACAGGAAAGAGGGAACACCTTCAATGGGAGGAATCATAATTCTGGCATCAATAATAATACCTACTCTTTTATTCGCAAAACTTGGAAACATCTACATTATCCTGATGCTGGTGACAACTGTCTGGCTTGGATTTATAGGTTTTATGGACGATTACATCAAGATATTTAAAAAGAACAAAGCAGGTCTGGCAGGCAAGTTCAAGATAATAGGCCAGATAATCCTGGGAATAATTGTTGGATTGACGTTGTTCTTCAGTAACGAGGTAATTATAGTTGAAAGAGTAAATGTCGAAACCCTTTCACTGAAAGAAAGACTTGAGTTAAAGGATCCCTCAATTCAATATCCGGCAAAGGGTGAGATAAATATGGAACGGAAGTCGACAAAGACAACAATTCCTTTCGTTAAGAATAACGAGTTTGATTATGCCTGGCTGGTCTCCTTTTTCAAGGAAAATCAAAGACAATTTTTCACCTGGATAGTCTTTGTTATAGTGGTAATTTTTATTGTTACGGCTGTATCTAATGGAGCCAACCTCACCGATGGACTTGACGGACTGGCGACCGGGACTTCGGGTATAATAGGTATCGCCCTGGCAATACTTGCCTATGTTTCCAGTAATATGATCTACGCAAAGTATCTTAATATCATGTATATACCCGGATCTGAGGAGCTGGTTATTTTTGCCGCTGCCCTTATCGGAGCCACAATCGGATTCCTGTGGTACAACTCATTTCCAGCACAGGTATTTATGGGAGATACTGGCAGCCTTGCACTGGGAGGTATCATTGCTGTCTTTGCAATAATTATAAGAAAAGAATTACTTATACCGATCCTCTGTGGAATATTCCTTGTTGAGAACCTTTCGGTTGTAATCCAGGTTTCCTGGTTTAAACGTACAAAAAGAAAATATGGTGAGGGCAGAAGGATCTTCCTCATGTCTCCTCTGCATCACCACTATCAGAAAAAAGGATTTCCTGAACCTAAAATAGTTACAAGGTTCTGGATAGTAGCTATAATACTTGCTGTTTTAAGTATAGTAACTCTAAAGATAAGATAGGAATGAGTAAAAGGATAGTCATACTTGGAGGAGGGGAAAGCGGTGCGGGTTCGGCAGTACTTGCAAAAAAACAGGGCTTTGAGGTGTTAGTATCAGACAAGGGTGAAATCAAACCAAAATATAAGGAGATACTTGAGAATGCAAAAATTAAGTTTGAAGAAGGCAATCATAGCGAAAATGAAATCCTTCAAGCTTCAGAAGTAATTAAAAGCCCCGGGATACCCGAAAACGCACCGATCGTTATGAGGATCAGGGAGAAAGGCATTCCTGTTATCTCCGAAATAGAATTTGCAGGAAGATATACCAACGCTGTAAAAATCTGTATTACAGGCAGTAATGGTAAAACTACAACAACAAGTCTTATCTGGCACATGCTTAATAAAGCTGGAAAGAAAGTTGCCCTTACAGGCAATGTCGGAAACAGCTTTGCCCTTGCAGTTGCTGAAGGTGGTTTCGATTATTATGTAATTGAGCTCAGCAGCTTTCAGCTTGACGGGATGTATGAATTTAAAGCAGATATTGCTATTCTTCTTAATATCACGCCCGACCATCTTGATCGGTACGGTTATAAACTTCAGAATTATATTGATTCAAAGTTCAGGGTTACTCAAAACCAGACAAAATCAGATTTTCTCATTTATTGGGCCGATGACCCGATAATTATATCTGAATTAGCAAAACGGAAACTAAACATGACCATGCTTCCTTTCTCTGCTGATACTAAAGAAAACATGTCAGCATATATTGAAAATAATGAATTAGTTATTGACTACCAACATAAAACCAACCTTATGACCATTCATGATCTGGCATTAAAAGGACGCCACAACACTTACAACTCAATGGCAGCAGCCATAGCTGGTAAAGTACTGAATATCAGAAAAGATATAATCAGGGAAAGTCTTGCTGATTTTCAGGGAGTTGAACACCGGCTTGAACCGGTAATAACAGTTTGCGGTATTAACTTCATTAACGATTCAAAAGCCACGAATGTGAATTCCACATGGTATGCTCTTGAGTGTATGGAAACAGATGTAGTCTGGATTGTTGGAGGGATTGATAAAGGGAATGACTATACTGAACTGTTTCAAGTGGTTAAGAAGAAGGTGAAAGCAGCTGTCTGCCTGGGGAAGGACAACAAAAAAATTATTGAAGCCTTCAGGGATAAGGTTCCTACCATAGTTGAAACATCTTCTATGGAGGAGGCTGTGAGGACATCATATTATCTTGCCACCAAGGGTGATACCGTATTATTGTCCCCGGCATGTGCAAGCTTTGACCTGTTCAATAATTATGAAGACCGAGGAAGACAGTTCAAGAAGGCTGTAAGAAATCTGTAAAACCTATCCCGATGAAAAAGAGCTGGCTGGCAAATACTTTCAAGGGAGACCGTGCGATATGGGCACTGGTAGCTCTTTTTATGATCTATTCCCTTCTGGCCGTTTACAGCTCCTCAGTCAGCGTCGCATTCACCAAACATGGAGGAAACACAACATATTTTCTCAGAACACAATTTTTGATGCTGGCCTTCGGTTTGACAATAATAGTTATTACCCATTACCTTCCATACCGCATCTATTCATCACTTGCCGGGCTTTTCCTGCTGATTTCAATTGCACTTCTTGTTCTAACGCTGGCAATTGGAGTGAGGGTAAACGAGGCTACAAGGTGGATTGAAATCCCCGGTACCGGATTCAGGCTCCAGACTTCTGATGTGGCGAAAGTGGCACTTGTGATCTACCTGGCCAGAGCACTTGCCCAGTATCAGAATGAACTGAAGAATTTCATGCTTATTACAAAATATTTCATGTTGCCTATCGCAGTTGTCTGCGGTCTGATCCTCTCAGAGAACCTTTCCACATCCCTTATGATCTTCGGTATATGCATCATAATTCTATTTATTGGACGGGTCCCTGTTAAATACCTTTTATTATATGTCGGCATCGCGCTGGCCGCAGTCATTCTGTTTGCTTTAGTACTATCAGTGGTATCGCCTGATAATAACAGAGTAGAAGTCTGGAAAAACCGGATTGATCATTATATAACCGGGAAACCTGCAGAGGGAGAAAATTATCAGTCTGATCAGGCAAAGATTGCAATTTCGACTGGTGGCTTATTTGGAAAAGCTCCCGGGAACAGTACTCAGAGGAACATGCTTCCCCAATCTAACTCTGATTTCATTTTTGCAATAATAATTGAGGAATATGGGCTTCTTTTTGGTGCAATACCCCTTATTCTGGCATATATGATATTGCTGTTCAGGGCGATAGCTATAGCAAAAAAATGCGAAACCGCTTTCCCGGCTTTTCTTGTCCTGGGACTTGTGGTCATGATTGTTGTTCAGGCAATGCTTAATATGCTTGTCGCCGTAGGATTGTTTCCGGTTACCGGACAGACGCTTCCGCTTGTCAGCTGGGGGAGGACATCTGTGCTTGTAATCAGCTTTTCAATCGGAGCAATACTTAGCGTGAGCAGGGTTATTAATGCAAGAATAAAAGAGGAAGAACTACCTGAAGAAGAAAAATCTGACGAAGGAGAAAAAATTTATGAACCTGCAAAGGCATAAAAAGGTCATTATCAGCGGCGGCGGAACCGGAGGACATATCTTCCCTGCCATTTCTATCGCAAATGCTCTCAGGAATCTTGATCCTGAGATTGATATTCTGTTTGTCGGTGCTGAAGGCAGAATGGAGATGGAAAAAATTCCGGCAGCAGGATATAATATTGTCGGTCTGCCAATAGCTGGTTTTAACAGAAAAAATCCTTTTAAGAACCTTGCTGTGCTGATAAAGCTTTCAAGAAGCCTTTCTATGGCACGGCGGATTGTAAAGGATTATATGCCTGATGTTGTTGTAGGTGTCGGAGGTTATGCAAGCGGACCTCTATTAAGACAGGCTGGAAAGCTGGGAGTACCTCTTCTGATACAGGAACAAAACAGCTTTGCAGGAATTACAAATAGGCTTCTCTCAAAAAAGGCTTCAGTTATTTGTGTGGCTTATGATGGAATGGAGAAATATTTTCCTGCAGAGAAAATAATTAAAACCGGAAATCCTGTCCGTCAGAATTTTGATAACATCAGAGATCTGCGCAAAGAGGCAATATCTTTTTTCTCACTTATTGATAACATTCCTGTTGTGCTGGTACTTGGAGGTTCTCTTGGTGCAGGAAGTATTAACAGGAGCCTCTCCGAAAATCTGCAGACAATTATCAATTCTGATTGTCAGTGGATATGGCAGACGGGAAAATACTATTATGAAGATGTAAATGCCCTTGTTTCTGTTATGTCCTCCGGGAATATTGCAGTTCGCGATTTCATTAACCGCATGGATTATGCATTTGCAGCCGCAGATATTATTATTTCAAGATCCGGGGCAGGGACAATCTCGGAATTATGCCTTGTGGGTAAACCTGTCATACTTGTTCCGTCACCTAATGTTGCGGAAGACCATCAGACAAAAAATGCACTTGCATTGTCAGAAAGAAATGCCGCAATTTTAGTGCCTGACAATCAGGCCTTAAAAAGAATAGTACCAGAAGCAATTGCCCTCGTGAAAGATAATGATAGAAAAAAAACTTTATCGGAGAATATTTTAAAAATGGCAGACAGGGATGCTGATTTAAAAATCGCCGTTGAGGTCATGAAACTAATTAAGCAATGATAGATACCAGGAACATTGAAGGAGTTTATTTTGTAGGTATTGGTGGTATCGGAATGAGTGCCCTTGCAAGATATTTTCTTGCGGGTGGATTCACAGTTTCAGGTTTTGACAGGTCGGAGAGCAGTCTCACAAGAACTCTTTCTGAAGAGGGATGTAACATCTCCTATAAGGATGATTTGAGAACTTTGCCCGGGCTGTTTCGCGATTTGTCAGAAAAAAACAAAACGCTGATCATTTATACTCCTGCAATACCAGCTGAGAACAGAATCATCGGATATTTCAGGAATAATGGTTACAGGATATTCAAACGTTCTGAAATGCTTGGAGAAATATCTGAAAATTCCGATACACTGGCTGTTTCCGGCACACATGGTAAAACCACTGTTTCAACAATGATTGCGCATTTTTTTAAACAATCGCATCTTGATTGTTCTGCATTTCTGGGCGGCATTTCAAAAAATTATAATTCAAATTTAATTTTGGGAGAGGGGCGATTCATGATTATTGAAGCTGATGAATTTGACCGTTCATTTCACAGATTGAAACCCTTGCTGGCTGTTGTCACATCCCTGGATGCTGATCATCTTGATATTTATGGTGATCATCCGACGATGATAGCAGCCTATAACGAATTCTGTTCAAAAATAAGGATTGGAGGTGTGCTTCTGGTAAACCGAAAGATAGTTGACAGTATTATAGTCCCGCAAAAAGTTACACTGTTCACATATGGCTTTGAAGAAAATGCAGATTACAGGTCTTATAACATCAGACAAACAGGCGATAGCTACAGATTTGACCTGAGGACACCCGACAGGATAATCACTGATATTCACTTCGTATTTCCTGGCATTATAAATATTGAAAATGCAACTGCAGCAAGTGCAGTAGCTCTCATTTCAGGTGTGACGGAATTTGAGCTGAGAAAATCGCTTATATCATTCAGGGGAGTCAGCAGGAGGTTCGATATCAGAATTAATTTTCCTGATCTGGTTTATATAGATGATTATGCTCATCACCCCGAAGAGATAAGAGCTTGCATCACTTCTGTAAAGGAGTATTTCGGGGGAAGACGGCTTACCGGGATCTTCCAGCCGCATCTATTCAGCCGGACCGCAGACCATGCGGCAGGTTTTGCAGAAATCCTCGATCAGCTTGATGAGACGATTCTGTTACCGATCTATCCGGCACGTGAAAAACCTATCCCGGGTGTCACTTCAGAGTTGATTTTTAAGAAAATGAAATCGCAGAATAAGAGGCTTCTCAACAAGGAGGACATCCCGGGAAAGCTTGACATAGAAAACATTGATGTGCTTATAACCATTGGTGCTGGTGATATCGACAGACTTGTCGAACCAATAGAAAAAGAGTTGAAAAGGAGGAGAAAAGGTTGAAGGCTGCAATAAAAATAGTGATCATAATTATCTCATTATACCTTGTTATAATGCCGGCATTTCTAACCCATATGACTGCGTCGGTACCGTGCGGAGGGATCAGTATAACTATTGCCGATTCATCTGATTATCATTTCGTTTCAAAAAGAGAAATTGCCAGTCTTGTGTCCCGGAACAATACCAGGATAATAGGTCAGCCGGTAGGTGAAATCTCCCTTACTGAAATAGAAAACAGGATCTTGCAGCTCAGGGAACTAAAAGATGCTGAGGTGTATACAACAATTGATGGAATTCTACATGTCTCGGTCGATCAGAGAGATCCGATAATGCGGGTTATTGCCGGAGGAGGGGATTATTTTGTTGATGATGAAGGAGTTGTCATACACAGAAGAGGGCTCTACACTCCCAGGTTGCATATAGTGGGTGGCAATATACGGATAACCGGCTCAATGCTTAGCGGAGTGAGTATTCTCGATACAACTATTAAACATTCAATTCTTAAAGATATTTACCCGCTGGTTGAATATATAAACCACGATAACTTCTGGTCAGCCGAGATAGATCAGATATATGTTGATAATGACAATGAGATCGATCTGATCCCCAGATTGGGAAATCATATTGTACATCTTGGAACGACGGAAAATTTTGAAGGGAAACTCCTGATTCTGGAAACATTCTATAAAAAGGTATTGCCTGAAGTTGGCTGGAATAAATACGAATTAATAAACCTTGAATACAAAGATCAGATAGTATGCAAAAAAAGATAACAGAAATAAACCATATTTTATAGTATATGAATAAACAGGAACAGTATGTAGCAGCGATCGACATCGGGACCACCAAAATAGTGGCTGTTGTCGGAACAAAAAATGAGAATGGTAAAATAGAAATTCTTGGTCTTAGTAAAGCTCTTTCAAGGGGAGTCAAGAGGGGTGTTGTTCTCAACATCGAGGAGACAGTAAATGCCATCGAGACAACCGTTCAGGATGTTCAGAAAAGATCGGGTATTTCATTCTCAGAAGTCTTTGTGGGAATTGCCGGCCAGCATATCAAAAGCATGAAGAGCCGTGGATACATAATGCGTGATGCATATGACGATGAGATCAAAAAAGAGGAAGTCTTTAAGCTTATAGAAGATATGCACAAGATCCATATCGATATAGGTGAAGAGATAATTCATGTTATTCCCCAGAATTTCATTGTCGACAATGAGACGGGTGTTAAAAGCCCCATCGGTATGTGCGGAAGAAGGCTTGAAGCAAACTTTCATATCGTAATCGGACAGGTTGCTGCCGCAAAAAATATTGAAAAATGTATAAGAAAAGCCGGGCTTACAGTCAAGGATATGATCCTTGAACCGCTTGCTTCATCCGATGCAGTTCTGACAGATGATGAAAAAGAAGCCGGAGTTGTGCTGGTAGACATAGGTGGAGGTACCACTGATGTTGCAGTTTATTACGACAATATAATACGTCATACTGCGGTGATACCTTTCGGAGGTAATGTCATCACGAAGGATATTAAGGAAGGTTGTGCTATTCTGCACCGGCATGCTGAATCGTTAAAGATTCAGTATGGATCAGCTCTTGGGGACATAGCACCGGACGATAAGGTTGTTTCAATACCCGGTATCAGCGGAAGAGAACCAAAGGAAATTTCATTCAAGAGCCTGGCATATATTATCCAGTCGAGAATGGAAGAGATAATCGATGCGGTAAACTTTGAGATCCAGAATTCCGGTTATGCCGATAAGCTTGCAGCAGGACTGGTCATAACAGGAGGCGGCGCTATGCTCAGACATCTGCCTCAGCTTATGAAATTTAAAACTGCAATGGATGTGAGAATTGGCTTGCCGAATGAGCATCTCTCCGGAACTGCCAAAAATGAGATAAATCAGCCTATGTATGCAACAAGTATAGGGCTGATTATGAGGGGATTCGAATATCTTGACACTTATAAGAAGAAATTCAGCGCTGGCAAGAAAGATGAGTACATAAATCCCGGATTAGCTGCATCCTCAGGTGAAAAAGAAATTAAAGTCACTGGAGTAGAAGATGGGGAACAAGTTGAAGAGGAGAGAGTATCGCTTTCTGATAAGATAAAGAGCATGCTTACCAGGATTTTTGAAGTAGAAGATCAGAAAATAAGCTGAAAATAATAAAATATGGTAGTTAAAAATACTGTTCAATAACTTTAAAACTTATAACCCTATGGCAGACGATTTAATGAATTTTGATCTACCTGTGGAGAGATCGTCAATAATAAAAGTGCTTGGCATTGGTGGCGGTGGTAACAACGCTGTAAATCACATGTTTGAAAAAGGTATTAAGGATGTGAATTTTATAGTCTGCAATACCGATCATCAGGCTCTGATAAAAAGTCCAGTTCCTGTAAAGGTCCAGATAGGCGAATCACTCACCGAAGGTCGAGGCGCCGGAAGTCAGCCTGAAATTGGCAGAAAAGCTGCAATAGAGAACATTAATGATGTGATGGATGCGCTTTCGGGTAATACAAAAATGGTGTTCATAACTACCGGTATGGGTGGGGGAACCGGGACCGGAGCTACACCTGTGATTGCCAAGGCCTGCAAAGATGCCGGATTGCTGACTATCGCGGTCGTTACGATACCATTTAAATCTGAGGGTAAGGTGCGGATAAAACAGGCAATTGATGGCGTTTCGGAGCTTAAGGACTATGCCGACTCATTACTTGTAATTAACAATGAAAAACTCAGGGAGATCTATGGAAACCAGCCTGTGTCAACAGCTTTTGCAAAAGCTGACGATGTACTTACAACTGCTGTTAAAGGAATTGCTGAGATTATCACTGTCACCGGATATATCAATGTAGATTTCGCCGATGTTGAAACAGTTATGAAGGATTCTGGTGTCGCAATAATGGGAATGGGAAGCGCATCTGGTGAAAACCGTGCAATAAATGCCATAGAAAATGCGCTTAAATCACCACTTCTCAATTCAAATGACATCACTGGCGCCAAGAGTATTCTGATTAATATATCGACTGGAAATGGGGAACATGAACTGACTATGGATGAACTTGGTGAGATTACAGATTATATCTATGAGGTAGCCTCAGATGATGCTCTCATTATAAGAGGATTATCTAAAGATGACAATCTAAGTGAGGAGATTAGCGTGACTATTATAGCAACAGGATTTGAGGCAAACAGTATCTTTCAGCCCTATAAACCAAAAGAACCGCGCAAAGTTGAACTTCTGACAAACAGAACACCAATACCTCAGAGAATAGTACCGGAAACCGGTGATGATGTTTTTACTGTGAAGGAAAAGAGCAGGAAATCAATCATAACAAACATTGATGAAGAATCACAGGGGATCATAGATTTTGGCTCTGGAGAATCTGAAGATCCTGATAATCACAAAAGTAAGCACTCGGCATCTGGCAGAGACAGCAAGGAAAAGTCTGCAGCAACACTCCGGAAAGTCAAACATATGCAGAATATGCTTAAAAAAGAGGGATTTTCAAATAATACCATGAAGGAAAACATTGATACCTTTGAAGATGTTCCCGCTTATGTCAGGAGGAACATGGCACTTGGTACAGCCGACAAAGCCGCCGACAGCAAAGTCTCTAAATTCACACTGACCTCAGATGAAAGCGACGGACCCTTGCTACGTGAGAATAATGCTTACCTCAATGATAATGTAGATTGAGAGAGGATGGCAACTTTTTCTATCTTTGCTGTCGATGTTGAAAAGAATCTTTTTGATATTGGTATTTGCCATCCCTTCTGTATTAAGTGCGCAGAAACAGGATACAATAAAGCCCGTAGTTAAAAGACAATGGACTCTCTCGCGGGATTATTCAGAGGAGGTCAACATACCAATAGACACCGTCTTTGATCTGTTCCATAGAAACAGGTTGATGGACAAGTATTCCCCGTTCAATGCATACGCGGGCAATTATGGACTTCCTCTCTATCAGATTAACTTCTTCGATCGTGTAACAGATCCGGATATGTTTCTCTACAGCAATTTCTATCCGTTTATGCATCTTCCTTCCAATCCGGTATTCATGAATACACAGATCCCATTTTCTGAAATGGTTTTTACGTTTGCCGGACCGGCTGACAGAGCTGAACAGACATTCAGGGTACGGCATTCACAGAATGTCAACAGGTTATTAAACTTCGGGCTTATTTACGATATTGTATATAGTTTTGGACAGTATAACTACCAGCGGTCTGATGACAAAACATTCACCCTATATTCTTCCTATTCCGGAGAAAAATATAAATTATATATAGCAGGAGGTATAAACAACCTGACTTCAGTCGAGAATGGAGGAATAAAAAATGACAGTTTGATGCGTAGCCGCATTAATACCCGCGACCTTGAAGTAAATCTAGGAGGATTGAACAAAGCAAAAAGTATCCTAAAAAACCGCAATCTTTTAATAGTCCAGAAATATACCGTTAATAAAAAGCCAACGTTAATTGCAGATTCATTACAAGGTACCGGTGTAAAGAGGAAATTCAGGATTGATGGTACTTTTTCACATATTCTTGTATGGGAAATAAACAGAAGAACCTATATCGATTATGAACCAAAATCCGGATTCTACGACACGACATACATAAACAGGACCTTTACAATGGATTCATTAAGTACCGGAAGTTTTAAGAACACGATCAGGTTTGATTTCAGCACGGATGAAACCAGAAAGTTCAGGCTGGGAGGAGGTGTTGGCATCAGGAATGAATTATTGAGATACGGACAGATTGTTCCCAACGGTTCCCCGGCAGTATCCGATACTATCTTTTATTCTGATACTCTGTCATGGAAAAAGAGCAATAACGTGTTAATCGGAAGGTTGTTTAATGATATTGGAAACAAATTCAGATGGACGGCAACAGGTGAGCTCTATTTTACAGGTTACAGGGCAGGTGACTTTATAATGGATGGAAATATTACCAAAACATTTGAATTTAAAAAAGGAAATGCAACCTGGAATATTTTCGGAAAGGTTACCAATCTGCAGCCATCTTTCTGGTACCAGAGATGGGGCAGCAATAATTTCAAATGGCAGAATAATTTCATTAAGGAGTTCAGGATAAATGTGGGAACAGAGTTTTCCTATCCGGCACGAAGCACCATACTGCGATTCAATTATGCCATAATCGACAATTATACAGATTTTGGTACCGATACTCTGCCTTCACAGTTTACCGGAGGATTATCAGTGGCATCCGTTTACATAAAGAAAGAATTATCTGCGGGAAAATTCCATCTTTTGAATGATATACTTGTCCAGAAGTCAAGTAGCAGTAATATTCTTGATCTGCCTCTGGCCACAATCCGGACAGCAGGTTTTTTTGAGCACAATTTCCATTTTAAGATTACCAACGGCAACCTGAGAACCCAAATTGGCGCCGAGGTATTCTATAATACTCCCTACCATGGCTATGCCTACGTTCCGGCAACAGGAAGGTTTTACAGGCAGGACCAGGTGCTTACGGGAGCTTACCCTTATATTAATGTATTCATAAATCTGAAAATAAAAAGAACCAGGATCTTCCTGATGCTGGACCATGCCAACTCCAAACTAACCGGGTATGACTATTTTATGGTGCCATCAAATCCAATGAATATCAGGATGTTTAAGTGGGGTCTGGCCTGGACTTTTTATGATTGAGGTATACGATTTGTATTACCAGAGTGATCTTATTTTCGTTTTTGCTTTACGATTTACCAGGATTTTTTGTTTTTAAGCCAGCGGTGCCGGTATATCTGTTGAGGTTACCTGCAGGAGTAATTAGATTAATAATGTGTATCTTGTATCTTTAAAATCTTAAAGAATGAAAAACAAAAGTTTAATAATAACAGTAGCTTTCTTAGCAGTATTAATATGTTTAATACTTACAGCCATGTTATTTTACTCGGTTAAACCTTCATTTTTGGTAATCTTATCATTTACAGTTGGTATCATAACCGGAGTTTGCATTCTTGCACTTATAATTAACATAAGAAATAATATTAAAATCAATAGGGCAAAAAAGGTGACAGATTAATGTACGTTGAATACAAGAGGGCTGGACTAAAAAGCTAATTAGCTGTATATCTATGTAATAGAATTTTGCTATCTTTGTACTTTAATAATTCTACAGGAATATAAACCTTAAAATTAAAATTATAAAAACTCCTGCCATTTTATTGAGAAAGGAAATCCTTTTCATTATCTCTCTGTTGTTCCTCCTGATCACATCCTGTAAAAATAGTTCTCCTCCACCTCTTTCAAGACAAACTGCATTTCTTGACCTTGACGACATGAAAGAACGTGGAAAGCTGATTGCGATAACAGACTTCAATTCGACAAGTTATTTTTTATACAAGGGTGAACCTTTGGGATTTCATTATGAACTGCTGAAACAGTTTTCGGTATACCTTGGTCTTAATCTTGAAATTAGAACGGAGAACGATATTAATAAATCATTCGAAATGCTCAGGAACGGCCAGGCTGATCTGCTGGCGGTTGATCTGGCAATTTTATCATCAAGAAAGAAAATAATCCGGTTTACTGAACCAATAAGCCAGACAAGGCAGGTCATTGTACAAAGAAAACCAGACAGATGGCGTTCGATGAATGCTTTCGATATTGAAAAGAAGCTGATCAGAAACCAGCTTGAACTTGCAGGCAAGACAGTATATGTTCAGGTCGGTGCATCCTCTTTTGAATGTCTGAAGAACCTGGAAGATGAAATAGGCGATACCATTAGTATTGTAGAGGTTCCGTTTGAGACAGAAGAGCTGATTTCAATGGTTGCGCGAGGGGAAATTGATTATGCAGTATGTGATGAAAACGTTGCTATTGTGAATTCAGGATATTTTCCGGTAATTGATGTTGGTACACCGGTAAGTTTCCAGCAAAATCTGGCATGGGGAATAAGAAAAGAAAATTCCGACAAGCTTGAAAGTGCTCTGAACGCATGGATTTCTACATTTAAAAAGACAGATTCCTATGCTATGCTTTATGCAAAATATTTCAGAAATAACAGATCTCCAACAATATTCAGCAACGATAATTATACTTTTACCAGCGGAAGAGTTTCACCATGGGATAATATGATTAAATCATTCAGTGATTCGCTTAATTGGGACTGGCGGTTGCTGGCTTCGCTGATTTGCCAGGAATCAAGATTTGATCCTTCAGTAATTTCATGGGCTGGTGCAGTTGGCTTGATGCAGATTCTACCTGCAACAGGTAAAATATATGGAATAGACGTAAAGGCCTCCCCGGAAAACAACCTGAAAGCCGGAATGCATTATATAAATTATTTGCAAAATTATTTCAGGGACAAAGTTGCCGATTCAACGGAACGCCTGAAATTTATTCTTGCATCCTACAATGCCGGTGCAGGAAACGTTGTTGACGCGATGAAACTCGCAAAAAAAAATGGTAAAAATCCTCTTCTCTGGGAGGATAATGTTGCTACCTATCTTATTAAGAAGTCAGAACCCAGATACTATAACGATCCTGTAGTGGAAAATGGTTACTGCAGGGGAGATGAATCTGTAAATTTTGTTTCTCAGGTGCTTAAAAGATATTCGGAGTATAAAAATATTATTCCAACTCAATAAAACTGCCCCTTCTGAAAATCGTCAGCAATTCCTGAAGGATCATTGCCGTTGCACCCCATATTACATTACCCTTAAAATCAAAGTATTTAATATCAATCATTTCACCCCTGATCTGAAAGGGCTTCACCTTTATGGAAGATGGATCCAGCAGGGTTTTAATATCAGACTCAATTATAAAGACAACCTCATCTTCCTGCAGGGTAAATACCGGAGCCCTTTCCAGCCAGCCTGTTACAGGTGTTACAATTATATTGCTCACCGGAATATATAGAGGGGTAAGTGGGGCGATAATCTGAATTTCCCGGGAATTTACTCCAACCTCTTCTAAAGCCTCACGCAGAGCAGTATGGATCAGATCGGGATCAGAATCCTCTTTTTTTCCACCGGGAAAGCTGATCTGACCACCATGTACTCCATCGTAATCTGGCCGTTGAATGAAAACAGTATGAACAAGATCACCTTTAGGATAAAGAAGGATCATTACTGCAGCTTCTTTCGAATCTTCCCTCGGGTGTTTTGGAAACCCTTTTATCAGTCTGTCAGATGAGGCCAGTGACCATTGAACCTCAGTTCCGGGAAGCCCTTTGAGTATCTCTTCTTTCAGTTTATGTACAAAATTGCACATTTATGCCCCTACGCCTTTAAGTCTTTATCTTATTTTCTAAATTTCCTCACAAATTCCTCAACTTCGGGAACCCCTCCCTGGTAAACAAGATATCCGTTATAAGGTTCTCTTTCTGTTATTTCTTCATTGACAGGAGTTAGCATTATTCTCTTCACCTCTTCTCGATCATCCGTCTGACCAAGTGCCCAGCCTAGTTTTACCCAGGCAACTTCCGGCAGCATATTTCCAAGAGGTATTACACCTTTGGCCATCATATCCCTTCCTGTCTCATACACATACATGTGTACATACCCCCATATGGTCTGCAGTGTCATAAAGACTGAAACCCCTTTTTCCCTTGCATATTCTATTGCGGGATATAATTCCCTGTTAACATGACCCAATCCGGTCCCCACGATTATTATCCCCTTGTAACCCATGTCAACCAGCGATGTCATTATCTCGGCCTGCATGTGAGGATAATAATATATCATTGTAACTTTCTCACTGAAGTAGGGCATAATTTTTACGTTACGATCTTTTCTCCGGTGATTGTATTCCTTTTTGATTGGAACCACACCATTTCGGGTGACAGTTGCAACCGGAGTGTCTCCGATCGTCCTGAAAGTGGATCTGTACGAGCTGTGCATTTTTCTAACCCGTGTTCCACGATGGAGAAAACCGTAATCATCAGAAGTCGGGCCAAACATGCAAACCAGTACTTCAGCAATATCGCCATGGCCAGCTGCAGTTGAGGCATGGATTAGATTAAGGGCAGCATCAGATGAAGGCCTGTCAGAGGAACGTTGGGAACCGACCAGTATAATAGGTATGGGAGAATCCTGAACCATAAAAGACAATGCGGCAGCTGTATGATGCAGAGTATCAGTACCATGTCCGATCATAATTCCGTCAACCCCGTTATTTATCTCCTTCCCGATTGCTTTGGCAAGAGTTATATATTGATCAGGTCCCATGTTTTCACTGAAAACTGCGAACAATTTCTCAGTATTTATATTGCATACGTCTGCCAGCTCGGGAACAGCGCCATAAAGTTCTCCCGGTGAGAAAGCCGGAATTACAGCGCCAGTCCGGTAATCAAGCCGGGAGGCTATAGTTCCGCCTGTCCCGAATAGTTTCACATTTGGCTTATCCTTTGAATAAGGGAACTCTTTTTCCGGAATCTTATAATTGGCTTTCTGATAACCGGTTTCAATAATTCCTCTAATGGTCACGATGTCGATACCAATATTATAACCCGTATCTATTTTTAGAACAATATGTTTATCGTCATCATTTTCAGATCTGGGCAGAACAGTACCTTTAAACAGACCCCGGGTGGTATCAATCTCTGCTTTTCCCCAGACCCTGACATTGAATTTCTTAAGCATCTCTAGAGCCTGTCCCTTGTATCCCTGGAAAATATCTTCTGTCATGATCTGCTTTCTTTTTTTACTTTTTCTTCGATCCGATGTCTCAACTCTGTAAGTCCGATGTTTCCTAATAGCCTGCCTGTGGAGCTGTCCCATCATCCAGTCAATGGCTGCCGTTTCAGATTCACTGTATCTGATCTGCATGAATTTGCCAAAAAGGAAATCAACCGGGGCGAGCAGGTCGTTCATAGAATGTTTCCTGTAATCTATACTTATAAGGACTGAACCGAACTCCATATCAGGATAATCGTATATAACAGGAAGCATCACACTGGCAATATCCGGAAGAAGTTTTTTCTTTGAAATAAATCCAAAAAGTCCATAGATCTTTTCATAAGAAAAGTTCTTATGTGGTTTTTTCTTTCCTTCGATGTTTTTGAATCGGTGGCCGAGAAATGTACCAACATATTTTGGACTGAATCCAAAGCTGCCAGATATCCTTTCTATCAGTGGCACGAGGTTCTTGCTGAGAAGGTATCTGTAAGTATCTTCAGGTACACCCCATCCCTTGAGCTGACGGTATCGTTCCGATACATAGACAGGGACCTTTTCAGTAAGTTTTGTAATATATTCGTCAGTAAGAGGAATAGGTTCTGAATCGGTATCCGGGTACATCCTGTCACGACCGGGGAGAACCCGTTCAAAAATACTGGTACCATCCTCAAAAGTTTTGCGTGTTTCATTTGGAACGCCCTCAAATGCCAGTCTAAATCTTTCCTCCACAGTTTCAAGTGCTGTTGGGACATCTGCGGCAGGGCCCCAGAGAACAATCTGGGCATCATCGTCTCCGGCTTGAAGGAATGCGGCTATTTTTTCAAATTCCCTTATGGATATTACCGGATTAAGATCCTCAGAATGTGTCATATTAGGCTTCTCGATACACGCAATTACTTTGAGCCTGTCGCTTATTTCATTTGCAAAAATATGACCAGGCTGGGTGAAGTGAGACAAGATCCCCTGGCAGTGAGGAAGATTGATTGCAAAAACACTCAGTCCATTATCGAGAGCTTCTCTCAGCGGTTTAAACAAAAGATCACGATGTGAAAAATCGATCTCAAGGCTTTTTATGTTCCATTTTTCCTTATCGATTCTTTGATTTATGATGCCTCTGAGATTCAGTAAAGCATACTGTCTGAAACACTCATTATGAGATATTTCCGGAATCCAGCTGATATGAGCAACTCCTTTTAACTCTACCCGTGTGCCCCCTTTACAGCTCACATTTACATCTTCCCGGCCTGCACCAATTCCTGTTCTAACCTTACCTGTGCTCCGGTTAAGAAATCGTATATATTCTGCTGCTTCGGCAAGCTCGTCAGGTGTTTCCATGTCGGGGTATGTTACGGTTTCAATAAGCGGCATTCCAAGTCTGTCAGTTTTATAAACTCTGACATGGCCGATATCTGAAATCTCACGACATGAATCCTCCTCGATGGATAGCTGTATTAGTCTTACTTTCTTGTTTTTAAGCTGGAGTTCTCCCTCAACTCCGATAATTGCGGTGCGCTGGAATCCGGTAGGGATACTGCCATCGAGATATTGTTTTCGTGTTATATGAACTTCCCCGACAATATTCAGTTTTGAAAGAATTGATATTTCAATAGCAATTTCGAGAGCCTCCCTGTCAATTGGGAATGGAGGTGTGTCATCAACATCGTATGTGCATGCCGTCTGATTGTTTATCCTGTATCTGATCTCTTTTTTTGTCTTGAACTCCATCAAAGCGGTACCATCATATACTCCAAGCTCGCTCAGTGTAGGTCTCATGTGCCGTATCAATTCAGCGTTATAGTCATTATTGTCGTGGTAAATACCAGCCGGGCAACGACAAAATAGTTTGCTTTTAGTCATTAGCTGCTGGTGAACCTCCAAACCTGATTTGAAACCTATTCGCTTATAATCTTTAAGCGCAGCCTCTTTCCTGCTTATATAACCAATTGCTTTTCTGGTTATTTCAAAGTTCTTCTTCGGATCAAATTTTTTCATTCATATAAAACTTCGAGCGGGGCAAGTTAGTCAACATTATGAATATATCAAAGTGAAGAAAATCAGAAAGTTTCAGCGATATTGATGATTGAAGCAAATTGAGATATTTATATTTATTTGTTAAAGCAATCGGCCAAAATTGCTTCAAAATTGAAATAAAAGTGGCAGAGTTTTCTATTCCCGGATATTTAGATAATATTTATCATATGCTTACAAATCGTAAGTTTGTAAAACATTCGAAATAAGTTAGTTAAATAAAGGTGGTATGATATTTTGGTGATTTTGCAGATAATTTCCGGTGAGTGGTGCATATTGCAGGGATCAATTCCCCTCTTGCGAGGGGTTAGGGACATAGCCGTTAACTTAAGAGAAGCATAATACAAATAGTTTCCCCTCCTTTTCAAGGAGGGGTGGCCGGGACCCTTGATTCTCTGGTATTTACAAGACCTTATCCCCGGCCGGGGTGGTTGATTTCATTCTTTCTTATTACCTTTATATCAATGAAAAACAAAAACCTCTTCAATAGAAAGGTCCTTAGTCTTTCAGAGCATCTCTCAGGAACAGATCTACTTCAGCTGAAGCTGCATTATGGGTGATGTTAAAATCTAAAAAACTTTATGGAAGAAAATTCAGAAGACAATACAGTATTGGAAATTACATTGTCGACTTCTGTTGTCCTTCTGAAAAACTAATTATCGAACTTGATGGTGATCCCCATGGTGCATATCATAAAATTGAAGAAGATAAAAACAGGGATAAACATCTGGGGACTTTAGGATTCACTATATTAAGATTCGAAAACAGATTTGTATTTCAGGAAACTGAATATATAAGGGGTGAAATAAGGAAAGCTTTCAATAACAAAATAGAATAGACCTGAGAAGATAATCAACCACCCCGGTCGGGAGAGTAAATATTTTATATATCAGATAATGAATCGCTCCCGACCACCCCTTCAAAAGGAGGGGAAATTGTTTATTATAATCTCTTATTCCCAACTCTTAAGTTAACGGCCTTTGGGGTTAGCGGTGGGTAAACATTTGCAGAATCTGGAAGAAACCCACCCCTAACCCCTCCCAAGAGGGGAATTGTTCACTGCTCCCTGCACCCTGTAACCTGCAACCTGCACCAGCCCTAGTCGTATTTAATTGCTTTAACCGGCAGTATCCTGCTTACAAGCTGAGAGGGTATGAGCAGCATCATGATTACTGCTGTCATAGTACCAGCATTGAGCAGCAATATATTAACCAGATCCAGATTAACCGGAACTATCTTAATATAATATGAAGAGGGATCGAGCGTAAATATTCCGGTCTTAAGCTGCAAAAATGCAATACCTATACCAATAAGGTTTCCCCAGAAAAGCCCTTTAAGTATCAGATAGGCTGCCTGGTAAATAAATATTCTTCTTATTGTTTTATCCTCAGAACCCAATGCCTTGAGAATCCCAATCATATTTGTCTTTTCAAGAATAAGGATGAGCAATCCGGATATCATATTAAATCCCGCGACTACGAGCATAAGGACAATAATTATTATTACATTAATATCCTGAAATTTAAGCCAGTCGAAAATCTGAGGATATTTTTCCCTGATGCTTGTAGCCTTTACTTTTTCATCGTTTTCCGTTAAGTTGTATCCTATGGCATTCATTACTGCCTGTGTCATTTCATCCAGTTTGTCAAAATCATTAATGAAAACTTCGAAACCGCTTACCTGATTTTCTTTCCAGCCATTCAGTCTTTTAATATGGCCGATGTCGCAGAATACGTATATCTTATCAAATCCCTCAAGGCTGGTTTCATAAATTCCGCTGATGATGAAAGACCTGCTTCTTGGTGGATCCTGAATGAAGTGCATTCTGATTGTATCATTTGTCTTTAATCTGAGCAGATCAGCAATTTTCTTTGAGATGACCACTTTATTGGTTATAGTTGAATCATTCACCATAAAGACTTTTCCATCAACCATGTTTGTCTTAAAGTAATTCCAGTCGAAATCTGAACCGATGCCTTTAAGTACAACTCCCTGAATAGCATATTCGGTCTTAATGATTCCAGCTTTGGTGGCGAATACCTGAAGGTGTTTTACACCCGGCAGATCTTTAATTTTTTGAACGCAGGGCAGATCGGTGGTTATCGGAACTGTTTCAAATGAGTAATTTGAATCAAAATTGAGAACCTGAATGTGCGAACCGAAACCAACTATCTTGTCTCTTATTTGTTGTTTGAATCCCGTAAGTACAGATACGGCAAGTATCATTACTGCAAGGCCGGTTGATATGCCAACAATAGAAATCACATTAATGGGGCGAGAGAATGAAGTACCCTGACGTCTTCCTTTAACCAGTCTTTCTGCAATAAAATATGGAAGGTTCATAAATTCGCTTAAGTTTCAAATTTAATACAAAATAGGTTAAGGAAAAAAATCTTAGATTTACGATACAATAGCACACTCAAAATGAAAAACAATCTTAGAATCTCATTTTTAACTTCATTATTTATTTGCGCCACCTGTTTTGGTCAGAGCAATACCCGACTATCGACAGGGGCCGAGGAGATAAATGATTATTTAAGCCTGATAAAAGGGAAAAATATTGCAGTAGTGGCAAATCAGACTTCTATGGTTGGAAACAGACACCTTGTCGATACACTTCTGTCACTGGGAATAAAAATCAAGCAGATATTTGCTCCTGAGCATGGGTTCAGATACCTGGCTGATGCCGGGGCTGAAATTACAGATGGAAAGGATCCGGATACAGGTATACAGATAATAAGTCTTTATGGAAAACAGTACAAGCCAACTTCTGAAAACCTGACTGGGATAGATGTAGTAATTTATGATATTCAGGATGTTGGTACGAGGTTTTATACTTACATATCCACCCTTCATTATGTCCTTGAAAGCTGTGCTGAAAACCATGTTAAGTGTATTGTGCTTGACAGACCGAATCCCAATGGTTTTTATTTCGATGGTAATGTTTCAGACACGTCGCACCGATCGTTTGTAAGTATGGACCCGATCCCTATTGTACATGGTCTGACGGTTGGGGAATATGCTTTGATGGCAAATGGCGAAGGCTGGCTTAAAGCAGGGGTAAAATGCGAATTAAGTGTCATTAAGTGTCAGAACTATACCCACAGTTCATATTATGAGGTTCCTGTTAAACCTTCACCGAATCTTCCAAACCAGACATCAATTTATCTTTATCCTTCATTATGTTTTTTTGAAGGAACTGTTATTTCCTGCGGCAGAGGAACCCAATTCCCGTTTCAGGCTTTTGGGAGTCCTGATCTTCCTGACAGGGGATTCAGCTTCACTCCTGAAAGCGTTCCGGGTGCAACAAAACCAATGCATCTTGCCAGGAAATGTTTTGGCACTGATCTCAGGAAATCAATTGAAAATATGATTGTTCCATCTCCAAAGGTGAATCTTGAATGGGTTATCAGTGCTTATAATGACTATCCCCAAAAAGAAAAATTCTTTACACGGTATTTTGATGTTCTTGCAGCAGGACCAACTTTAAGGGAGCAGATTATAAAAGGAATGTCTTCAGAGGAGATAAGGGCAACCTGGAAGGAAGGGCTTTTAAAATATGGCAAAATAAGGGAGAAGTATCTGCTATATAATTAAGTATTGCAGTCTGTCGGAGAGTTTACCACGTTTTGCTCAACATTGTCTTTAGTGAGCTTCATTCAGAACAATCCTTCAGTGGTCAGGTATCTCTCACCAGTATCATAGCAAAAGGTAAGGATTGTTGAACCCTCAGCCATTTCGCCAAATTTTTGATTTACAGCAGCTAAAGCTGCACCGGAAGATATTCCGATAAATAATCCCTCTTCTTTCGCGGCCCTTATAACAAATTTATATGCTTCTTCTTTACTTACTTTAATTATCCCATCGAGGAGCTCTGTTCTTAATATAGAAGGCACAAAGCCTGCACCAAGTCCCTGCAATGCATGCGGACCCGGAGTCCCTCCACTTAGAACTGACGACATATCAGGTTCGACAGCAAATACTTTTAAACCGGGATACTTTTTCTTAAGAGCTTCAGCACAGCCGGTTATATGACCACCAGTACCAACACCTGTTATCAGATAGTCAAGACCATCAGGAAAATCATCTATGATCTCCTTCGCGGTAGTCTCTCTGTGAATATTAGTATTTGATGGATTGTCAAACTGCATAGGCATCCATGAGTCAGGAGTTTCTGCAATTAATTCCCGGGCGCGGTCAATAGCTCCTTTCATTCCTTTTTCACGAGGAGTAAGAACAAAATCAGCGCCAAAAGCACTCATTATTTTCCTCCTTTCAAGCGACATCGATTCAGGCATCACCAGAATAATTTTGTAACCTTTAACCGCGGCAACCATCGCCAGTCCAATACCGGTGTTTCCGGATGTTGGTTCTATAATAATGCTTTTCGGTTTAAGTATTCCGCTTTTTTCAGCATCTTCTATCATAGATAATGCTATCCGATCCTTTATACTTGCTCCCGGATTATATTTTTCCATCTTCATCCATACGGATTTTGAAGGATCAAACAACCTGTTTATTTTTATATGCGGTGTGTTGCCGATTGTATCAAGAACTGAATTTGCTTTCATATTATTTTTTATTGAGGAATTGATCAGATAATAAAATTAAGTGGTTCATGTATATCTTTTTGGTTTCTTACAATTATTTCACTTTTGTGAAATGCCACAGAAAATGGTGGAAGGCTTTCTGTTAGCCAAACATTACCACCAATAATGGAATTTCTGCCAATTACAGTATCACCTCCCAGAATTGTGCAGCCGGCATATAAAACAACATTATCCTGAATTGTAGGATGCCTTTTCTCAGACGCCAGGCTCTTTTCGACGCTTAATGCACCGAGTGTTACACCCTGATAGATTTTTACATTAGTTACCTATCGAAACAGTCTCTCCGATCACGATCCCGGTCCCATGGTCAATCGAAACCGGACAGCCTATAGTAGCCAGAGGATGAATATCGATACCAGTTTCTTTATGAGCATATTCTGTTATCATTCTGGGTATCAGTGGAATGGAAAACTGTGCAAGAGAATGGGCAATGCGATAACAAAACAATGCAAAAAACCCGGGATATATTGCAATAACCTCTATCAGCTCTTTTGCCGCTGGATCCGAGTCTAATATGAATTTTGCGTCTTTATAAAGAGAAATTTTAATATTCTCAAGATCATTGAAGAAATGCCGGATGACATTAGCTTTTTTGTCAGTCAAATCTGAAATTAAATCCCGCAGCTGATTCTTAATCTCAAAAGGATCATTCTCAAATTTCGCCTCACTATAGGAATTAGTTTCGGGGAAAAGTAACTTAAAAAGTGATTTGATTATCTTTTCAACAAGCTTCTTATCAGGGATATAAATATCTGACATTTTAGTAAATCATTAGTCATTACTATGTATAACACATAATTAGCTAAAGTGTTTAGTAAGATTAGACCCCCCTGCCCTGTAGCCGTCAACCTAAGGATCAGGAATCTGGGAAATAGTGAGGGATTTTAGCCGGAAACTGAATATAAAGTTCAGAAATTAAGTCTGTTACATGGGGGTGTCTCAAAAGGGCACCCTTTTGTATTTATTATAATTATGTTCATTTGGCTTCGCCGAGATCACCTTTAGCTCGATTCTTTTGCTACTCCAAAGAATATGTTCTTTTTTTCCTTGATGAAATTATTTGTTTTCTTTCTTTACTTTCTTTTGTACGCCAAAAGAAAGTAACAAAGAAAAGGCGCCGGAAATGATAACTTTGCCCTTCCGCTGCGCCCGCTACACAAGCCTTTCCGCTCTACGCTCCAGGGCAAAGTTCGCGCCATTTCCGGATTGCCTGCGCACTCATACTTAAACACTTAAATTGTCCTAAATAGATATATTATTGGATTTCAAATGGCCTTAGAAGGTTTTGGGATAAAGCAACTGTTCTGAGGCTTGCTGCGAGGGCCTTTAGTAAGCATTACTGTTTGAGGGGGCCGAGCGTTAAAAAATTGCCCTGTGGGCAATTTTAGCGAAGGAGCCAGCTTGTAGGGCTGGCCGAAGGCCAACGAGTTGTAATACGTGGGCAAGCCTCAGAACAGTTGCCCCAAAAGCTTCTGAAGCCTTGATTTTTCTTTGGTTACTTTCTTTTGAT
>CAWEYU010000007.1:0-324327 GCA_963813405.1 uncultured Bacteroidales bacterium | reverse complement strand
TATCCGTTGGGGGTCCAGAAAGGGACAGATGTCATTTTTGGGTCCGATCGAAGATCAATCCCGTCCGCACCGCAAGAGATAAGAAACTTTGATATAATCTCTATATCAATTACATAACTGCAATTTATTAGAAATTTTATAAATTTTACGGTACTCTGTAAATCTAAGATTTTAATTATTTAGCTTTGCAAAACAATGTTAACAGATTTCTGTTATTATAATTAATGAAGAAGATATTTTCCATATCCCTTTCACTCTTAATGGTGGTCGCAATGTTGCACATCTCAGTTGCAATACACTATTGTGGAGGGAAAGAAGTGGCTACAACAGTTTCACTTTCTGGCAGATTAGCTTCTTGCGGCATGACATGCTCAAAAGAGGAAATACCTCTCCAGGGGACTAACTTTTCCAGACATTGCTGCGATGATATTGTAACCGTTTGCGGGATCAGCAGTAATTACTCGCCAACATATTCTTATGTACCAGAATCATATCAGTACAATTTTCAGGTTTTGGCAATATCTGCAGTGTTACCAGCCATATCTCAGGTAGATATTTATCCTTTATATACGAATGTAAGTCCTCCAGGGGCTTTGATGTCCACTAATGTGGACCTCTCCGGCATTTGTGTATTTCGAATTTGAATTCTTCCATCCTCTTTCGTTTTGCATATGAGATATAAATCTCATTTGTTTTACGCTGTTTGTTTCAATTAGCATTTGTGTATTTATAATATTAATAAGCGTAATTTTAAATTAAATATCTAAATCTTAAGAATATAGCAGTAACAAGAGCAAATTCACTGAATTTAATAAATATGACAGAAAATAACATATTTAACCGATTAGTTAAATTCTTCCTCCACAACCGCCTGATAACTTTTATCTTTCTTATCGCATTTGTGGTCATGGGATTGGTAACTATGCCATTCAATCTGAAATCGGGTCTTTTACCCAGAAATCCTGTTCCGGTAGATGCCATTCCTGATATTGGAGAAAACCAGCAGATAGTAGCAACTGAATGGATGGGACGTTCACCCAGAGACATTCAGGATCAGATTAGCTATCCATTAACTACTGCTCTACTTGGTATTCCTGGTGTACAGACAATAAGGAGTACTTCCATGTTTGGAATGTCTTTTATCTATATAATTTTTAAAGATAATGTGGAATTTTACTGGAGCAGGTCAAGGATCCTTGAAAAACTTAATTCCTTGCCAGCAGGAACCCTTCCTGCAGGTGTTCAGCCTGCTCTGGGCCCCGATGCAACAGCACTTGGTCAGATATACTGGTACACTCTTGAAGGCCGGGATCCCAAAACCGGGGAGCCTAATCGGGGGCTGGGACCCTTCTGAACTTAAGACAATTCAGGATTTTTACGTTAAATACAGTCTTTCAACAGCTGAAGGTGTATCTGAAGTTGCATCTGTGGGAGGTTTCGTCAAAGAATACCAGGTTGACCTTAATCCTGACGCTCTAAAGGCTTACAATGTGTCAGTTATGGATGTCATGAATGCTGTTAAGCAAAGTAATCTTGACATCGGTGCGGAAACCATTGAACTTAATAATGTCGAGTACATTATCCGGGGTCTTGGATATGTTAAGAATCTGAATGATCTGGAATTATCAGTAGTAGCGGTACGGAATAATGTTCCAGTGCGTATAAAAGATGTGGCACGTGTCAATTTTGGTCCTGCCACCCGGCGCGGTGGTCTTGATAAGGCAGGTTCTGAGGCTGTTGGTGCTGTTGTTGTCGCCAGGTATGGCTCTAACCCCATGGAAGTAATCAACAATGTAAAAGATAAGATTAAGGAAATCGAAGCAGGATTACCACAAAAAACGCTACCTGATGGAACAGTCTCAAAGGTAACAGTAGTTCCATTTTATGACAGAACGGGACTGATTAAAGAAACCATCGGGACTCTTGAATCTGCGCTTTCACATGAAATTATTATAAGCATAATTGTAATTATTGTCCTTGTTATGAACCTGAGGGCATCGCTTATTGTCGCTGGTTTGTTGCCAATCGGCGTATTAATGACATTTATACTTATGCGTTTTTTCGGGATAGATGCCAATATAGTTGCACTCTCCGGAATTGCCATTGCTATTGGAGTAATGGTTGATATAGGGATAGTCGATGTGGAAAACATTCTCAGACATCTCGAAATGCCTGAAAACCACGGAATACGAGGTAAAAAACTGTTAGATGTAATTTATCAGGCTACGACTGAGGTAAGAGCTGCTGTTGTTACTTCAATTGCGACTACAATCGTAAGTTTCCTTCCGGTATTTGCTATGCAGGCTCAGGAAGGAAAACTATTCCATCCTCTTGCCTTTACAAAGACATTTGCACTTCTCTCGGCATTTATCCTTGGAATAATTGTTTTACCTACTCTTGTACATATATTCTTCAACATCTCGTTTGACAGGAAGAAAATCAAGAGAGTATGGAATGGTTGTCTTATTGCAGCAGGTTTTATTTTTGTTGTAGTCTGGCAAATGTGGCCGGCATTAGCATTAATTGCTGTTGGAATAAATAACCTGCTTGATTACAGATGGTCTGAAAAACACAAAGAGTTTCCAAACTACATAAACATATTTATTACTGTCCTGTTTGCAACGTGGTACCTCTCCATAGAATGGCTGCCATTGGGAGCACAAAACAGTGAATTTGCCAACTTCCTTTTCGTTGCAGGAATTGTAACAGTAATACTTGTAGCCTTAATGTCTATGGTTCATTTTTATGAGGAGATACTTCGCTGGGCGTTACAGAACAAATGGAAGTTCCTGATGATTCCTGCATTTACCTTGCTATTTGGTCTTTTAGCATGGCAGGGTGTTAATAAGATTTTTGGCTTTATTCCCAAAGGTGCTGAAAAAGTCGGGTGGAAAAGTTTCCGGCAAACCACGGCATGGAAGAGTGCAGTCAAGGCTTTCCCTGGTACAGGCAAGGAATTCATGCCATCGCTTAACGAAGGTTCATTTCTTCTTATGCCAACAAGCATGCCTCACTCCAGTATTGAAAAGAACCTTGGATACATTGAAACACTCGATAAACGTCTGACAACCATACCTGAGGTGGAAGTTGCTGTAGGTAAATGGGGGCGTGTCAACTCTGCTCTCGACCCTGCACCCATCCAGATGTTTGAAAATACAATAAACTACCGTTCTGAATATATCCTCGATGAAAATGGACATCGGTTGCAGTTTAAGGTAGACAAAAAGGGAAATTATATCCTGAAGAACAATTCAACTTACAATCCTGAAACTGAATCTTTCAGAGTTATTCCTGCTGATAGTCTGATTCCGGATAGCAAAGGACAATACTTTCGTCAATGGCGACCTCAGATCAAAAAACCGCTCGATATCTGGAAAGAGATTGTAAAGGTGACTGATATTCCCGGTTTGACTTCGGCTCCTAAGTTGCAGCCGATTGAAACACGTCTCGTCATGCTTTCGACCGGAATGCGTGCTCCGATGGGACTAAAAGTTTATGGCCCTGATCTTAATACAATCGAACAGGCGGGAATGATGTTTGAGAAAGCTTTAAAGGATGTTCCTTCGATTAAATCGTCGGCAGTTTTCTACGACCGTGCTGTTGCTGCACCTTATCTTGAAATTAAGCTTAACAGGGAGGCAATGGCGCGTTACGGAATGACAGTAAACAATGTGCAGGAAATACTGCAGGTTGCAGTAGGAGGCATGTCGCTTTCAACCTCTGTCGAAGGACGTGAACGGTTTCCTCTCAGAGTAAGATATGCCCGCGAATTGCGTGATAATCCGGAGGATCTGAAACGCATACTCATCCCGGCGATGAATGGCGTACAGATCCCACTGAGCGAAATTGCCGATATTGACTATACCAGAGGTGCACAAATGATCAGAAGCGAAAATACATTCCTTGTTGGCTTTGTAATCTTTGATAAACTTGAAGGAAAAGCTGAAGTCGATGTAGTCGATGAAGCGAGTAAAATTTTGAAAGGCAAGATCAACTCTGGGGAAATAGTGCTTCCTCCTGGTGTTACTTACAAATTTGCCGGTAATTATGAAAATCAGTTAAGAGCTACAAAAAGACTTGCTATTGTTGTCCCGATAAGCTTGATAATGATTCTGCTCTTATTGTATTTCCAATTCCGCACTATTACCGCTTCATTTATTCACTTCTCCGGCGTCTTTGTTGCCTTTTCAGGTGGTTTTATCATGCTCTGGCTATACGGACAAGACTGGTTCATGAATTTCTCAGTCGCAGGATTAAACCTTCGTGATATGTTTCAAATGCATACCATAAATCTGAGTGTGGCCGTGTGGGTTGGATTCATTGCTCTCTTTGGGATAGCGACAAACGATGGAGTAATAATGGGTACTTATATCCATCAGGTATTTGAAGATATGAAACCAACCACAGTTCATGATGTGCGTGAAGCAGTTGTGATGGCCGGGAAAAAACGTGTGCGTCCGGCAATGATGACAACTGCAGTTGCAGTAATTGCTTTGCTTCCCGTACTTTCATCAACGGGTAAAGGAGCCGATATAATGGTTCCTATGGCAATCCCAGCATTTGGAGGTATGGTAATTCAGGTAATGACTGTTTTTGTGGTTCCCTTGTTTCAGGCTATGTGGAGAGAAGGAGAAGTAACTCATAAAAATAAATTAGCTGCTCAAACTATTAATAATCAATTGGAAAATGAAACTGATAATTTGTAAAAAATTACTGATAACATTTATTGCACTCGGTAGCTGGATTGTTGCCAGTAGTCAGCAATATCCTGATTCACTTTTAAAGTATCTTGAAATTGCAGCGAAAAACAATCCCACTGTTCTTCAAAGATTCAACGAATATCAGGCAGCACTGCAAAAGATACCCCAGGTTGGCAGTTTACCCGATCCCGAATTAAGTGCAGGAATATTTCTTAGCCCGATGGAACTGGTAAGTGGTAATCAGGTTGCTGATTTAAGATTAATGCAGATGTTCCCCTGGTTTGGTGTTTTAAAGTATGGGAAAGATGAGATGAGCCTGATGGCAAAAGCAAAATTTGAACTTTTCCGGGATGCCAAACTTCAGGTCTTTTATGATGTTCAGCGAACATGGTACGATCTATATAAAGTTCAAAAAGATATCAGTATCTCTGAAAAGAATATTGAGATCCTTAAATTGATTGAGCGGCTTGCACTGGTCAGATTCAAATCTGCTTCATTGGAAAACACAAGGACATCATCCCAAAGTTCAGCAACATCTTCTATTATTAGCAGTGGTACGAATACAAGTGCTTCAGGTATGCAGACTATGGGAAGTGGTCAGAGTAATACGGGTTCTTCAGGATCGAGTCAGTCTTCTTCAATGCAGACTGGCCCAATGGGATCATCCTCAGGTAGTTCCGGCCTGGCAGATATTTATAGGATACAAATCGAGTCCAGTGACCTTGAAAACAATATAGCTTTTTTGAAAAATCAACAAAACTCGATTATAGCAAAGTTTAACACATACCTGAACAGGTCTGTAACATCGCCGGTTCACACTTATGAAAATATAACCAGGGATTCTCTCGAATTTTCATTGACAATTGTTTCGGATAGCATGTTAGCAAATAACCCTATGCTGGGTATGCTGAATTTTGAGAAACAATCACTTGAAGCCAGAAAAAAAATGGTTACCCGAATGGGATACCCAATGGTAGGTTTAGGCCTGAATTATTCTATTATCAGCAAATCCCCTACCGCAATGGGAACTCCTGATATGAATGGCAAGGACATGATTATGCCAATGGCAGTTTTAACTTTGCCCATCTACAGAAAAAAATATACTGCAATGCAAAAAGAAGCCGACTTCATGCGAGAAGCTACTTCCGCAAATTACCAGGCAACTGCCAATTCGCTTCAATCCGAGTATTATCAGGCAGTTCTTTTGTATCAGGATGCGCAGCGCAGGATAAAACTTTATGAAAATCAGTATCAGCTTGCATCAAAATCGCTTGATCTTATGCTGAAAAGTTTCTCAACATCTTCATCAGGGCTAACAGATGTCCTGCGAGTGAGGCAACAAACACTTGACTATGAACTCAAGCAGGTGGAAGCTGTCGCTGACTTCAACACGGCAATTGCATGGCTAAAGCGTCTAATGGCATTTTCTCAAATACAATAAATCTGAAACACAATGAAAAAACATAAATTACCTAAAATATTTTCGAACAAATATGTTGATTCCGGTCTTATACTGATGCTGGGCATGTTCATTGGATGGTTATTCTTCCATCCATCTCACAGAAAAGAAGAGAAGCATGATCTCTCTGCAGAAGTTGCGCAGGGTACTATCTGGACATGTGCAATGCATCCGCAGATAAGAATGGATAAGCCAGGGAAATGCCCGATCTGCGGAATGGAATTAATTCCGATTATTAAAAGCGGTACAGCATCAGTTGATCCGTCTGCAATTCATTTGAGTAAGGAGGCTGCTCAGCTTGCGAATGTCCTCACTTCTATTGTTACAAAACAAAAGCCGGTAAAAGTGGTCCGACTTTACGGTAAGGTGCAGGCTGATGAAAGGTTGTTTCAGAGTCAGGTAGCACATGTTCCCGGACGAATAGAAAAGTTGTCTGTTAATTTTACAGGAGAATCTGTAATTAAAGGTCAGATACTCGCAGAAATATATTCACCTGAACTCATCACAGCACAGCAGGAATTATTGGAAACAGTTAAGACAAAACAATTACAGCCTGAATTGTACCAGGCTTCAAAAGAAAAACTCCGACAATGGAAACTCACAGACGATCAGATTGCTAAAATTGAAAGTTCAGGAGTTGTACAGGATAATTTTGAAGTGGTTTCCAATACAGCAGGTACTGTGACTGCCCGCAGGGTAAATACCGGAGATCATGTATCTGAGGGAACAGTTTTATTTGATATTGCTGATCTTTCGAAAGTCTGGATTATGTTCGATGCCTATGAAAGTGATCTGCAGTTTTTACATATAGGTGAAAAACTTTCATTTACTCTTCAGGCATTACCCGGTATTGATTTTTCCGGTAATATAATTTTCATTGACCCGGTTATTGATCCTGTTACGAGGGTTGCAAAAGTGAGGGTCGAGACAGGAAATCAATCCGGAAAACTAAAGCCTGAAATGTTTGCTACAGGAATTGTCTCAACTACTCTTAATGAATATCGGGATAATATGGTTATCCCCAAAACTGCAGTACTATGGACTGGTAAGCGATCAGTTGTTTATGTCAAACAACCAGGAGATGAACCAATTTTTAAATTGCGTGAAGTTGGACTTGGTCCAATGCTTGGAGAAAGTTATGTAATTACTGATGGTCTGACTGAGGGTGAAGAAATTGTAACAAGCGGGACATTCAGTGTAGATGCGGCTGCTCAACTTGAAGGGAAACCAAGTATGATGAATCCCCGTGGTGGGAAAACGTCTTCAATGCCAGGAATGATAATGCCCGGAGATACAAAGACAGATGAAAAACAGGACATGAAGGGAATGGATATGTCAGATAAGTCAATGTCAGCTGATACTGTAAAGAACAATAAATAAAATAATGCTGTTTATGGTAACAATAAGACCATTAAAATGGAGGCATATAAATTCTAAAAACAAATAAATGGAAGGAAAATTAGAAAATCTGAAAGTCAGGCTTAATGTTTATAAAAGTGCAGTCATAGCATTTTCCGGTGGTGTTGATAGTACATTTCTTGCAAAAATCGCAAAAGATGTTTATGGAGACAACCTGTTATTGATTACTGCCACATCAAGCACATATCCTTTTTATGAACTTGAGGAGGCTAAATCGCTTGCATTAATGCTCAACATTAGACATAAGATAATAGTGTCTGAAGAAATTGATATTCCCGGTTACTCAGATAATCCCCCTGACAGATGCTATTATTGCAAAAGCGAATTGTTCGGGAAAATTAAATATATAGCCCAAAAAGAAGGTTTTGAAGTTGTCTTTGACGGTAGCAATGCTGATGATCTTAAAGATTTTCGTCCTGGAATGAAAGCGAAACAGGAAAAAGGTGTTATTTCCCCTTTGGCAGATTCAGGATTTTCTAAAGGTGATATCCGTCATTTCTCAAAAATATTGAATCTCCCAACTGCCGCCAAACAGTCTTATGCATGTCTCGCATCACGTTTTCCTTATGGTGAAAAGATAACAAAAGTAAAGCTTGACAGACTTGCTATCGCAGAATTTGAAATCAGAAGACTCGGATTCACTCAGTTCAGAATACGAAGCCATGATAACCTTGCACGTCTTGAATTTATTCCTTATGAAATGGATAAAGCCTGGGGAATAAAGAGTCAACTTACAGAAATCTGTAAAAAATCCGGGTTCACCTACATCACAATTGATTTAACCGGATACAGAACCGGCTCAATGAATGAAGTACTGTCTGATCTGGATAAGCAGGGTTACCAGAAAAAAACTGTAGAATAACTTTAAAAAACCTTCTCAGCTCTGCGCTGAAATACTACTTTAACGAAAGATCAACCTCTTTTCTGACTGTAATACAGTTGCTTTCCATTTAAGGTCCGGAAGCAGAGCCACAAGTGTCATATACCATCTTCTGAAATTATGGTCACTTAAAATCTTCTCAAATAAGGGTATGAGATTTACAGAATAAATTCTTATTTAGTCACTTCCACATAATTTATCGATATAGAGCCTGAAGATTCTCCTTTATTAGCCATTGGGCATCCCGGTACCGGACAATTAATAATTTTATGTTCCTTATTATCTGCAGGCTCCCATCCCATGATAAGATATAATGCAAAGAATCCAATTACATAGGCAGCAGCAATATGCCACCCATTTTTTACCCAAAGGATTACATCCCGCCCTTCAGGAAATTTATTTGTGATAGCAACTCCTGCTGATGATCCAAACCAGATCATCGACCCACCGAATCCAACGCTGTAAGCCAGCATTCCCCAGTCAAAATGACCTTGATCGAGGCAAAGCTTCGTTAGAGGTATATTATCAAACACAGCGGAGAGGAATCCAAGTGCTAGTGCAGTGATCCATGAAGCACTTGGTAGTTCTTCAACCGGCATAAGGGATGCACAAAATACGAGACAAAGAAGGAATATTGTACCTTTAATTGCTCCTGGGACTTCCTTCCAGGGTACTGGTCTGAGAATTGTACCCATAACAATGGCGATCCACACGCCCAATGCAGGCATATCATAAAGTATGTTAGATACAATGGCACCAACAAGAATAAGACCAACATTAAATATCTTTACCCAGTCAATCTTAATATTCGGACTTGCATCTTTTTGTATCTTTTGGAATTTGTCTTGTTGTCGGGAAGCAAACCAGGCAAAGAACATAAGTGCGATTATGGCTGCTATAAAAGCGTGCAGAACATTAAATGCACTTACACCGTCAATCCACATCATAGTTGTTGTGGTATCGCCAACTATACTCCCACTTCCACCTGCATTGCTGGCTGCAACAATCGCTGCAATATATCCGATATGAACTCTCTTTTTAAACACAACCAGGGCAATAGTGCCACCTATAAGTGCTGCAGCAATATTGTCAAGGAATGAAGATAAGATGAAAACGAAAATTAAAAGTATGAAAGGACCTTTCCAGTCATCTGGTAAAAATTTTGGCAATATATCCGGAACCCCTGATTCTTCAAATATTTTCGATAGTATGGCAAAACCTAGTAAAAGACCCAATAGATTAATCAATATACCCCATTCTCCCTGACGTAATGCTTTATCTATGATTTGTTCACCCATAGGCGTTGTACCGAAGAGATGCTCCATAAAGTGGAAACCAGGATCAAATACAAGTTTGAAAGTCAGTAGTACGGACAATCCAATCACTGCAACCCAGAATGTCTGTTTGTGAAACAAAGCAACTCCAAGAAGAATTAGTCCGAAAATGATGAATTCAACCCGTATTGGACCTACTGATGGAACCTGGCCTCCTGCTGCAAGAAGACAAATAGGTGAGAATATACTTATAGCTAACATTAAGATTTTCTTGCTGTTTCTTGTTATGAGTAATCTAAAATATTTTTTCATTTATCCAATTGATGTAAAAAGGTTGAAACTTTTTAAAGACGACAAGATAGAATTTTTTTTGGATGGTATATCCATTAAGAAGATACCTGCAGTAGGATTCCTATTGTTGTCAAATGAAAAGCAGCTGTCAGCTTTTATCTGAAGACAACTGCAATCCGTTGAAGAAACATAGTATTAAGGAAAAAAACGTATCTTATTTTATTGTGAAACAAATCTCTTGAGACAATCATAGATCAAGAAAAGATCGCTGCTATTTTACCAGGAATATTTTTACAAGAATCATTGCTACAAGAACACTCCCAACAATCAAAAAAAAGATTAATTCATCTCTGTATTTCAGCTTTTTCATGATAAAAAAATATTTTAATTATTTGTGTACCCAAATCTATTCATGAATCTAATGTGTTTTAATTAGAATTTGATTAGAAAATTATTAGAAACTTATTAAATTAAAGATTCTTCTGATCCATGTGTTAACTTTGAATAAAATTTACCCCTTTAATGGACTTTACTACCATTCTAATTGTAGAAGATGAACAAAGACTTGCCGAGATACTTAAAAAGCAATTGGAGGATTTGGGATTTAAAATTGAAATTGCTCACGATGGGTACTTAGGGAAGCAGATGGTTCAACACAATGAGTACAACCTCATTATTCTTGACATTAATTTACCATTATTAAATGGGTATGATTTATGCAAAGAAATCAGAAAAACAAATAGCAATATTCCTATAATAATGCTTACTGCTTTGGGTACCTCTGATAATAAGTTAACGGGATTTGAGGCCGGGGCAGATGACTACGTATTAAAACCTTTCGAATTCAGAGAGTTATTGGCACGAGTGAATGTTTTTCTCAGACGATCAGATACAATAAATATGCCTGAAAAATTAAAAATTGCTGACCTCGAGATGGATTTGACTACCAAGTCGGTTATTCGTGCTGAAAAAAAAATTGATTTAACCGCCAAAGAAAGTTTACTGTTGGAAACCTTCCTGAAAAATAAAGAGAAATTACTTACCCGGGAATTTATAATTGAACATGTCTGGGGAATTGATTTTGACCCAAGTACCAATATTATTGATGTTTATGTTAATTATTTAAGAAAGAAAATAGATAAGGATTTTGAACCAAAATTAATTCATACCAAGTTCGGATTTGGATTTTACTGCAGTGAAAAAGAAATGTGACCATGAATATAAAAACAAGATTATCCTTTCAATTCACCCTTATTGTTGCCGGGATACTGCTGTTTTTTTCGATTCTTGTTTACTACTTTTCATATTCAAGCCAACTAACCAAGTTCAGAGAAAACCTTCTTGATGTAGCAAAGAATACCGCTATTTTATTGATAAATGTAGTTGAAGTCGACTCATCTCTATTAAAAAAGATTCATCAATCAACCATTTCATGGGAAAAAGAGGAAATAGCATTAACTGATTCGGCCTTTAATCTAGTCTACGGTAACAAAATTCAATATTTATCGGATCAGATAATGCGGATTAATTCAAAGGATGGTATTGTAAATTTCTTCTCTATTGGAGAAAAAGATGGTGTTCGTTATAAGCATACATTTAATAATCGAACATATTATGTGTATGTAATGGCTTTTGATAATACACGCACTGAAAATCTTTCAGAACTGAGGGGAATCCTTCTTTGGAGCATTCTTTTCAGTGTTTGGTTATCTGTAATCCTTTCGTATTTTTTTTCAAAGAAGGCAATCAGACCAATTTCAAGAATAATAAAAAGTGTTAAGAACATTAATTCTTTAAGATTAAGCGAAAGACTTAATGAAGGAAACCGAAAGGACGAAATAGAACAGCTGGCAATAACGTTTAATGAAATGCTAAAGAATCTGGAAATTTCATTTAAGAACCAGGAAGACTTTGTTTCATACGCTTCTCATGAATTGCGCACTCCACTTACAGTAATGATTAGTGAAAGTGACTATTTATTAAGTCGTGAACAGAAACAAGAAGAATACATCAAATATATATCAGGATTAGTCAACGACCTTAAAACGCTGAATTCACTATTGAATAGCCTGTTGGAATTGGCACAATTAAACCAGGATAAAAACATTCAACTTTCGAATGTCCGGATTGACGAAATAATTTATACTGCAATTCAGCAGGTCAAGAGTAAATTTCAGAATCGAAAGATAATACCCAAAATTCAATATCCTGAAAATTATAATGATCTACTCATAAATGGTAATGCTGGATTACTTACAATTGCATTCAGGAACTTGATTGAAAATGCCTGTAAGTTTTCTAATGAAGATGTAACAATAGAATTTTTATTAATGACTAAATACGTAAAAATCATTATTTCAGATAAAGGTATTGGTATACCAGCAGACGAATTGGATACTATCTATTTTCCGTTTAAGAGGGCATCCAACGTAAAGTTTAAGGGTGGATTTGGAATAGGTCTTTCACTGGTAGCCAAAATAATAGACCTACACGATGCGACTTTACAGGTTCAAAGCAATGAAAATGAAGGAACTCGGTTTGAGGTTTTATTTAAAAAATAATGTTGAAATCCTATTTAATTAATTGATTACACAGTAGTAAGCCTGTCGAGGGAGGGAGGCAAATCAATATTATTTAAGTTATACGAGTGGGCACATAAGAAATTTCCATATCGATAAATATATTAAAAGACCAATTAAATGATAATAATGTCCTTTTTAGAACCGGAATAACCCAATCCAAAGACCTTCCCGCAAAAATATTGACTTTGGTAAGGAATACGAAGCTGATCTGATCATACTTACTGCAAATATTGACCATAATTTTAAAGCTTTATTTGTCGGGCCTTTTGTACAACAAGTTGTGAATCATTCAGGGTTATCCGTTTTAAGTATAAAACCAAAACTTGTTGTGTAACAAAGTAAGGACCCGAAAAATCATTGCCGATATTCAGGGTCAAACATTATTTTTAAACTGCAACTATGTTGACTTATAATGGATACAAATTTAGATCTGTGTTCAAGAATCGTCTCCATGATCTCTTTGAAATCCTAAATTCCATGAGACGGAATGAAATGAAAAGGGTACAAGGGTTTAAACCCTCGCTTCAAGTTCTTTTGTATAAATTGAACCATGTTCAAAATAGGAGGCTATAAAATATGACATTGCGGAAACTATCATCAATGGAACAAACAAAACATATCCCCCGGTAATCTCTGCTATCAGAAACACTGCAGTTAAAGGAATTCTAATAACTCCTGATAAGACACCTGCCATACCGACAACTGTAAAATTAACCACATTCAATTCTATCAATCCGGTGCTATTTAATGCGCTTGCAATCAGGTAACCAAGAAATCCTCCCATAAATAGGGAAGGAGCGAAAATACCACCATTCCCTCCAGCAGAGATAGTGATACCAGTTGCATAGATCTTGACAAACAATAAGACTAAAATTGCGAGAAAGATAAAGTTGTTATTTATTGAAAAGAAACTTGGATTGAGTACTGCAATTCCCTGATGATTAAGAATTGATTGTATCGAAAAGTAACCTTCTCCAAAGAGGGACGGGAAGATAAAGATTAATGCGGACAAAACTATACCACCTATCCATACACGAATCCATTTATTACTGATCCTTATGAAAAGTCTTTCTATCTTAATAGTTTGGCGAATAATTAAAACTGAATATAAACCTGCCAGACCTCCCATTAAAACATAAATCGGAATCGCATTTAAATTCCATTGGTTTGTAATTAACACAAATAATTGCCCCTGGAATAATATTCGGGAAACAATTGCTGCAGTTGCACTTGCAAGAAGCAATGGAATAAAAGCTGTTACGGACATATTTACCAATAGCACTTCAATAGCAAAGAGCACGCCAGCAACTGGTGCATTGTATATTGCAGAAATACCAGCAGCGGCTCCACTTGCTAACAATAAGGCACGTTCATTTTCAGCAATTTTAAAATAGCGTGCTATATTTGACCCAATCGCGGAACCAGTAGCAACAATTGGAGCTTCAAATCCAGCTGAACCCCCGAATCCAATTGTCAATGAGCTTGAAATAATATGTCCATATGTCTGATTCCGTTCAATAATAGAAGATTCATTCTTTATTGAATCAAGTATCTGGCTTATCCCTTTTTTAAATCCTTTTTTATGAAAAATGGTGAAATAAGCAACTGTCAGGAACAATCCAACGATCGGTAAGCCGACAAGAAAGATGGTGGACAAATTTCGATTAGTTAAGAGTTTAATGAAATTATGAACGAATTGTAGTAAACTTTTTAATAAGAACGCAGAGATGCCTGCCACGATACCTATTAAAATACATATCAGTATTAACAAAGTTCTTTCTGACAATCTAAATACCAATCGTCTAATTCTTATCTCTATCTTCGATATGACTCGCATCCAATTTATGTTTACATATTGCAAGATATAAAAACAACATCAAATCCATGAGTGAATTTACGCGGTATATCATTGGCAAATGAACCAATGAAATCCATGATGCCAAATTAAACATCTATTGAAAGGTGAAAATGGCATCCGATCCGAAGGGGGATTTATAAAACTAAAATCCTGAAGCCCTGAGAAGTTCCATCTAAGCCGCAAAAACCCTAAATTAATATATTATTCTGTCTGCTCTTTCATCAATTGTCCTGCAAAAGACTGTGCAATAAAAGAAAAATCAATATTTTCGCTTATTGAATACTAATTTTACTACCATGGAATACTATTTCAGCAAGAAAATCAATCTTTCGTTTGATGAAGCTATAATTCGAGTCACTGATGTCCTGAAATCGGAAGGATTTGGGGTAATTTCTGAAATCCGGATGCATGAAAAACTTAAAGAAAAACTTGGTGTCGATTTTAAGAAATATACAATACTCGGAGCTTGTAATCCAGCTTATTCATATAAAGCGTTACTGGTCGAGGATAAAATAGGTACTATGTTGCCTTGTAATGTAATTGTCCAGGAACTTTCGGAAACCGACATTGAAGTAGCTGCCGTTAATCCAATTGCCTCCATGATGGCCATACAAAACCCGGAATTGAATGGAATTGCAAAAGAAGTGACTGATAAATTGAAGGTGGTAATAAGTCGTTTATAGCAGATGCCATCTTATCTTCGGATTGGTCTGATATTATCGGAACAGAAATTATTTAATGGTTATAAATTTAATCATCCCCTCCGGCTTATTTCAAGAAGTGCATTATGTTTTAATATTTTTATATCCTTTTCATTCAGCTCAATCAATCCATCCTTTTCAAATATTTTAAGGAGTTTCACAGTACTTTCTGTTGAAATACCTGCAAAATCGGCGAGATCCTTCCTTGAAAGAAGCTGAAATATTTCAGCTTTTTCGTTTTTCAGGCTATCAATGTACAATAAGGCATCGGCCATCCTGCCATTCATCTGCTTATACATAAGATTGCGGACTGTATTAATCAGATTAGTGTTTTGTTCGCAATACCGTTTGATAATATTAAACCCGAACATTCCGTTCTGTTTAACCACTTTTCCGATAGCTTCCTTTTCTACCAGGAATGCCTGGCAATCAGTTATGGCGACAGTGGAATAATTAAAAGTATTTTCAGAAAACACAGCTGAAAGTCCTAAAAATTCACCCGGCTTTACAATCCGAAGGTTATAGTTCTTTATCCCATCACCTTCAAGATATTGTTTCGCAAAGCCATCGATAATAAACAGAACATAAGAGGCAAATGCTCCCTGTTTTGTGAGATTATCGTCTTTACGGAAAAGTACCTGAGTTTTGCTTGCCCTCACAACTTCTGCCTCTTCCGGTAATAGCATCTGAAAGCAAGGTGCCTGGATATCACAAATAAAATCTTTATCTGTTTCGAGTATGGTTTTCATGTCTTATTGATCCATTAAAAGGTACAAAGTTAACTTAAATCAATAAAAAAGTTGTTCTGAATCAACTGTTAACTTGTCGTACTGCATCCACATTTCCCCAATTGTTGAGCAATTGCGTAGTATTTTTGTCCTATAAATTAAAATGTAAAAAGTCATGTTGTATACTGGTTTAAAACACCTCGAATCAATTGCTGATTATAATAAGGCAATAAGTGAAAATGAAAATGTAATGGTAATTTGTGGACGCATGGGTCCAATGTGTATTCCTGTTTATGGAATTGCTGAAGAACTTGAAGAAGAATACAGGCACGTCAAGTTTTATGATATGGAGTTTGACAATCCTATATCAGATGTCATCCGAATCTTACCTGAAGTACGTGGTTTCATGGGAATTCCATTTACGATTTATTATAAGAACGGGAAAGTGGTAAAAGCAACTACAAGCGTTCAGACCACCGAACAAGTAAAAGCAATATTGGACAAAGAATTTTCTGTTGCTGTGAATGCCTAAGTGTAAAAAAAATTAATTAATAACAGTTTAAAATGTTCTTTATACTTATTGTATATAATTAAATATAAATATAGATATGGCACTTACAATAAGTCCCTCAGCATGCCCACAAAATCATCGATGCCCAATAACGCTGGTCTGCCCGGTCGGGGCAATTTCACAGAATGGATATGGTTTACCGGTGATAGACGAAACATTGTGCATTGAATGTGGCAAATGCATTAAATATTGTCCGACCAATGCTGTACGGAATAAATAATAAAACTTTCAAACAACAAAAGAATTGATATTTATAAACTTAAAAAAAAATTAAGATGAAAAAAAACGTTGGAACTATTGATAAAGTGATCAGGATACTGATTGCTGTTATAGTGGTTGTACTCTATTTCACAAATGTAATTTCGGGAACGCTGGGAATAATTCTTTTAGCCTTGTCAGCAATCTTTGTTGTTACAAGTCTGTTCAGCTTTTGCCCCATCTGGAAGGTCCTTGGTCTCAGTACCAGGAAGAAAGAATAAAGAACAGGCATCTTATTTAAATTCATTAATATTTTCTTATTAACGGGTATTTCAAATATAAAGATCAATGAAGATGGAAGACAATTTAAAAACTTTAATTAATCCGAAAAATATTAAGGAGTTTATTAAATCATGGAATTTCTGGAGACCATTCCTTGGCATATTAATTGGAGGTATTGGTGGATATTCTTATTACTATTTTATTGGTTGTAAAACGGGCTCCTGTCCCATTACCAGTCATTCTTATAGTACTGTTATTGTCGGCGGACTTATGGGATATTTAATAACAGGTATTCTGTTCACAAAGTCAAAATAGGCGAAATTATCCATATTCATCTATATTATTATAATCACTTATTAGTATGAATTTTACAGAAATAAATAAAAGGTACAATGATCTGGCAGAGTCTACATGTTGCCTTTCATGCGGTGGAGCTTTAGATCATTCTGAAGCTAAAACAAATGAAGTTTGCGTTGACCTTGGAAGCGGCCGGGGGACTGATGTATTAAGACTAGCTGAAAATGTTGGAAAGGATGGCTTTGTTTATGGTATTGATATTTCGGATGGGATGATCCTGAAAGCACAGAGTACCGCCAGCAGGCTGGGGATAACAAATGTGGAGTTCATTCATAGTCCACTTGAAAAGATTAAATTGCCTGATAGTATCGCTGATCTCGTAATTTCAAATTGCACAATTAACCATGCGTCTGATAAACAAGTTGTCTGGAATGAAATATTCAGGATTCTTAAGGATGGTGGTAGGTTTGTAGTAAGTGATATTTATTCGACAGAACCTATTTCGGAAGAGTACAGGAATGACCCTGTAGCGATAGCTGAGTGCTGGGCAGGTTCAGTAACAAGAGACGAATATCTACAGCATCTTAAAAATGCCGATTTTAATTCAATCAGTGTTATCGATGAATCAGCTCCTTACCAAAAAGGTAAAGCATTGGTCGCTTCATGGACAATAACCGGTAAAAAAGATTCAATCGATTGTGACTGTGGATTGTATGATTGAAAAAATTAAAAATATAATATTTAAACAGATGAAAAAAGGTCTAATTTTTACAATGACGATTATTACTTTGATCTTTTCTGACTGCAATGCCGGAAATCCTTCAGGTAATAATACCAAGGCTGTCAACAATGATGTAGTTGTTCAGCTTACAAATGAAACATTTAAAAAAGTAATATTTAATTACGAGGTAAGTAAAGCCTGGAAATTTGAAGGCACTAAACCTGTAATCATCGACTTCTATGCTGACTGGTGTCCTCCATGCCGTCAGTTGTCACCCCTTGTTGAAGAGATAGCAAAAGAGTATGAAGGGAAAATTGTTGTGTATAAAGTAAATACAGATAAAGAGAAAGCTCTGACTCAAAGTCTTGGAATAACAAGTTTGCCGACCTTGTTATATATACCTGCAAAAGGGAAACCACAGGTTACTCTGGGATTTATCCCAAAAGAACAGATAGTAAAAACAATAAAAGAAATATTATTAACAAATTAATTCAAATTGATTATGAAAAGTCTTATAAAAAAGAAATCAACGACCGCTAATGCAAAACCAGCTCAGTGCTGCGCCAAGACATCCGTTACCGTTGTAGGTTGTCATGATTAAATCTCATTGTTTCCTAAGAACGAAAGAGATTACCCTCAATTTTTTCAAACAAAACAAGAAAATTCAGACAAATCAATGAAGTATTCGAAATATAATATTTTTTCGAAAATCAGGGATTCAGAAAATTATTTCATTATCAACCTTTTGACAGGGAATGCTGATATTCTGAATTCTGATGACGCTGAAAGATTGAAAGCATTTATAAATGGGAATGATTTGTCCGATAATGCTTTTTACGCAGACCTTGCGGATAAAGGATATATATCTGATGAAGAAGCTGAAAAAAAGCTTTATGTTAAAAGGTATCTTGATTTCCTGGATTCGAGGAGTAAAGATGAAATTCAGCTTTTCTTTGTAACAAATTATAGTTGCAATTTCGCCTGTACATATTGTTACCAGGATCAGTACAAAAACACCGGTCAGGAGATTGGAAAGAAAGTAACTGAAGCATTTTTCCAATATGTGAAAAAAGAATTTGCCCTGCACAATAAATATATTACAGTATTTGGTGGAGAACCTCTCCTTAACAGCCCAAAGCAGAAAGAAACAATTGAATATCTTGTTAAGAGAGCAACGGAGGAGAATATTGAGATCAGCTTTGTTACAAATGGTTACAACCTGAAAAATTATGTTGATATTTTGAAGAAGGGGCTGATCCGTGAAGTGCAGGTTACCCTTGATGGCACAGAAGAAGTTCATAACAGCAGGAGGTTCCTGAAAGGAGGTAATGGGACATTCAATGAAATTGTTGAGGGGATAGACTCATGCCTTAAAAACAGGATCACTGTTAATCTGAGAATGGTTATTGATAAAGAAAACATTGGAACACTACCGGATCTGGCCAGATTTGCGATCGATAAAGGATGGACAAAAAGTCCGTATTTTAAAACTCAATTGGGCCGCAATTATGAGTTACATCATTGCCAATCCTCACCGGGGAAACTGTTTAGCAGGATTTCAATGTTCGAAGAAATATATGAACTCACCAAGACAAATCCTCACATTCCTGAGTTTTACAAACCCGCTTACAGCGTTGCAAAATTCCTTTCAGAAAATGGTAGTTTGCCGGATCCGCTTTTTGATGCTTGTCCTGCCTGTAAGACTGAATGGGCCTTTGATTACACCGGAAGAATTTATTCCTGCACCGCCACTGTTGGAAAAACTGACGAAGCATTAGGTAGCTTCTATCCGGTTGTTTCACTCGATAAGGGTAAGGTTGATCAATGGGAATCACGTGATGTTACGGCTATACCAGAATGTAAAGACTGCAGCCTGCAAATAGCCTGCGGAGGCGGATGCGGGTCTGTTGCCAAAAACAGGACCGGTTCAGTCTGTTCGACAGATTGCCGGCCTGTAAAAGAATTACTGGAACTTGGGTTTTCAGCGTACTTTGAAAATGAAAATGATCAGAAAAAATTTAGCGATATAATATTTGATTATCAGAATTAAAAAAATGAAAGAAATAAATTCAACACAATTTGATAGTGAGATACTTGCAGCAGGAAAGGTAGTACTGGATTTCTATTCAACTGAATGTCCTCCATGCGAAGCTTTAGCTTCTAAATTTGAGGATCTTTCAAAACTTTACGGAAACGATATAAAATTTCTCAAAATTTATCGCCAACAGAACAGAGACCTGGCAGAAAAACTCGGAGTCAAATCTTCGCCAACACTTGTTTTTTTCAATAATGGCAAAGAGACAGGAAACAGGCTGACTGGTGGAATAAAGAGAAGTGATATAATCAGCAATCTTGACAATATGCTGCCCTATGAGAAAGTCACTAGAATCAAATCAGAAATTAAACCATCAACATCTGAATATGACGTAATTATTCTTGGTGCCGGACCTGGTGGACTTACAGCTGGACTTTACCTTTGTCAGTCTAAAATAAATACTGTTTTGATTGATATTGCACTTCCTGGAGGACAGGTTTCAACAACTCATGAAGTGTCTAATTATCCTGGTTTTATAGAGCCACAGGCAGGTTACCTGCTTTCTCACAATATGAGCGAACAAACCAAGTTATGTGGAACTGTTTATAAGGTGGCAGTAGATGTTACAAAAGTAGACCTCGTTAAAAAAGAGGTGGTAATTGATGAATATGAAACTATTAAAGCAAAGAAAATAGTTCTTGCGACCGGGACGACGCCAAACAGAACAGGTGCTTCAGGAGAAAAAGAATTCAAGGGCAGGGGCATTTCATACTGTGCGACCTGCGATGCAAAGTACTTTGATAATAAGGAAGTAGTTGTTATAGGTGGAGGAAATTCTGCAGTGGAAGAATCAGATTATATAAGCCGGTTTGCAAGCAAGGTAACATTGGTACATCAATTTGATAAGTTAACTGCAAATAAAAAAGCACAGGAAAAACTCTTCTCGAATCCCAAAATTCATGTTATATTCAACAGTGAACCAAGGACTTTTGTTAAAGAGGGCGAAAAAATGATAACTGAAATTGAGAATGTAGTTTCAAGAAAATGGGACACTCTTACCAGCGACGGAGTTTTTGTTTTCATTGGAATGCAACCCAATGTAAGTTTATTTAATGATAAGATGGTGACAGATAACTGGAACTATATTATGACTGATGAAGATATGCGGACAAGTCTTCCTGATATTTTTGCTGTTGGTGATGTAACCAGCAAAAAATACAGGCAGATAACTACTGCTGTTGCTGATGGCACAATTGCAGCAATGGCTATTGCAAAGGAACTGAATTAGATTTGGACTGAATACGGGGAAAATGCTTATTGGTCCTTCTTCAAGGCTCAAAACGCACCGACCACCGCGAGGAGATGCCGTAGTCAGCCATCAGCATTCCGGTAAAGAAATTGTTTCCATAGCGAGTTGATTGAAAATTTGTTCAACAATGCTTTACCTTACAGCCCAAATCTGAGACAATGCTAAATCATCAGATGAGTTAGAAAATAAAGAAGCACTTAAAACAACACTCCCAAAACTATTGTAATATTCCTGGAAGTCCTCAATACCATCTTTCTGTATTTTTCTATCCAACTTCTTGGATTCCTCTAATCAAGGCATATTGCTGGATTCAATGATTTTTTGAAAGTTTATAACGCAGGCGAGTTCAGTAATCCCTAAGCCAAATATAATTCATAGAATTTCGTAGTCAGGAGTCTCCTAATCATTGGTTAATCAATTGTTAATCAAGAGTTAAAGTATTGTTAATCATGGATATTTGGCATTCAATTTGTAAAGTCAGATAAAACAAAATGCAAACTATTTAATAAACTATATTATGAAAACGAAAATTTTTTTGACAGCATTTCTGGTTTCAATCTTTAGCGTCTCAAGTACATTATTTGTTTACACACATATTAATGTCAATGAGAAGCAAACGCTGGTTAACCAGAAAACTAGCCCGGATGAGAGAACCACTCCGGTTGTTTTAACTTCAATGCAGGCTCCAGTGGGACCTGTTGACCTCACATATGCTGCTACACAGACTGTTCAGGCAGTTGTACATGTCAGAGTAAGATCGACTGTTGCTGGTGATGATGAATCTGACAATCCGTTTTATCAGTTTTTCAACGGAAATAATGGCAGACAACAGCCCAGAAAAGTAACAGGTTTTGGGTCGGGCGTTATAATTTCGCCTGATGGTTATATAGTTACCAATAATCATGTAATTGATGGAGCTGATTCCATCCAGGTGACTCTTAACAATAATAAAGTATATACCGCCACAGTTGTTGGTAGAGATCCAGATACAGATATCGCACTGATCAAAATTAAAGCAGAAGACCTACCTGTAATAAAATTTGGCGATTCTGATAACCTGGCACTTGGAGAGTGGGTACTGGCTGTTGGCAATCCTTTTAACCTTACTTCAACAGTTACTGCAGGGATAGTTAGTGCAAAAGGCAGGAGTCTTGATCTGGACGGTGGTTATAAAATTGAATCATTTATTCAGACCGATGCAGCTCTTAATATGGGAAACAGCGGGGGGGCACTGGTTAATACAAAAGCTGAGCTGGTTGGAATTACATCTGCAATAATTTCTCCAACCGGTACTTATTCCGGAAATTCATTTGCTATCCCGGCAAATATTGTAAAGAAAGTAGTAGGTGACTTACGTCAGTATGGACGGGTGCAGAGAGCAATGCTAGGCATAAAAATTCAGACGGTGACTTCAGAAATTGCCGAAAAGGAAAAGCTTAAAGATGTAAGAGGTGCTTATGTAGCCTCTGTTAATCCAGGAGGTGCTGCTGAAAATGCAGGTCTAAAAGCTAAAGATGTAATAACAAAAATAAATAGTCTTGATATCTTGACATCTGCTGATCTCCAGGCAGCTGTAAGTGAACATCGCCCTGGCGAAAAAATAGAAATAACCTATTTCAGGAATGGCAAAGAAAATACGTCAACAGTCGAACTTAAGAACATTGATGGAACCACAGCTGTTGTTCTTGAAAGTACGGGAGAATCTGTTTTTGGTTCTAAACTTGTACCCCTTACGTCTCAAGAGAAAGAAAAATATGCAGTTGATTTTGGCACAAAGGTCGTCAATGTCGGTGAGGGGAAATTAAAAGATCTGGGAATTAAAAAAGGAACAATAATCACTACGATAAATGGGAAAAAGGTAAATAATGCTTCTGATATAAAAGAAGCCAGCTCGGACGGCGAATTTCTTTCTTCAATAGATGGGATGCAACCGAATGGGACATACTTCAGTTACCAGTTTAAAAATTAGCTTATTTTAAACGAACACAAAAAAAGGCCGGGTTTTGCCCGGCTTTATTATTTCAGATAGTCTTAGTTTTTGCTGCAAACACGATCTCCCGTATGATGGTTTTCATGCTGATGACAACTGTTACCAGAGTCTTTCACCAAACCCTGAAGATAGAGTTTAACAACCTCAGCAGCATCCCCCGAACAACCACGTATAACTTCTATTCCGCAATTATTAAGCACATTAATTGCACCGCCACCTATGCCACCAGCAAGCATTACTGTTACGTCATCTGAAGCTAGAACAGATGCTATATCTGACTTACAACCACATCCTTGCGGTGACTCTACATTTTTTACACTGTTTATTTCATTATTAGCTGATATTGTAAATACATTATATAATTCACAATGACCAAAATGGCCGTCTATCTGATTATCTTTTGTTACTGGTACTGCAATTTTCATTTTCTTGTATTATTAGGTAATTATTCATTATTTTTTGGCTAATTTTAAATTGATGCTATTTAAGTGAGAAATCAACAACCGTCATATCATATTTTTAATGGGTTGATTCATTTTTATTAGTTCTTTCACACCATATACCTTGCAATCGTTGCACCTGGAATGATTTTCAATGCCCTGAATTAATTTGTAACATTTTTTACATCGGTACCAATCATGCTCAAACTGAAAATTGCCACCTTCAATCTCAATGGATTTGCCTTCAACGAATGCTTTTGCAATTGTCTTTAATGCCCTGTTATAAATACGTGTAAATGTAGGTCGGGAAATACTCATCTTTTTTGCAGCAAAATCCTGGGAAAGGAGATCATAATCAATTAATCTTATACTTTCAAATTCTTCATACTTGAGAATAACCGGCCCTATCTTACACTTTTGCATACCATACGGTTTGAAACCTTCCATTTTGGGAGGATAACATATTTTTCTGCATTTTTGCGGTCGTGCCATTTAAGAAAATATATTTCACCGCAAAGATAATGAACCTACGTTCATAATCCAAATAAGAATCAATACTTTTTTGGGCAATTCACAATTGATCCTTAAGTTCCTGGAATTAATAGCTACTTAATTGAGTCACGATTTGCAATCAGGAGGAATACGTCAAATTGTTTTGTTTCGGTATCCGAGATTTTCTTGGTAATAACAAAGCACTTACTGTGGTTTATATTTGTGAAGCCTTTATTTCTGATCTGGTTTGATAATATCTCGATATCAAAACCATTATGTCCGGTAAACCCATCACCATGAAAAGACCCATCTTCAGTATACAGGTCGGCAATTGCCAAGTGACCTCCAGTATTTAGCAAATCATAAAACTTTTTTATAATATTCTCAACATCTGCAACATGATGAAGTACCATCTGGGTAAATATCAGATCAAACTTTCCTGCTTTATAATCGTTATGCTCCAGATCGAAGTTCAAAGTTTTTAGGTTTTTTACTTTTGTAGTCCTTATCTTATCATTTATTGCCCTCACCATTTCTGAAGAACTATCCATCAATGTGATTTCTTCTATATAATCTTTAAGCATAAAACCTGCAATTCCTGTTCCTGCGCCATATTCTAAAGCAGTCATATGCTTTTTTAAAGGTATAAGTTTCTTTATCTGATTTGTAATAGATTCAGAACGATCCCAATGCATAGGGTTCTTGTCCCAATCAGCGGCTTTTATGTCAAATTCATTCATTATGTTTTACTTGAAATAAAAAACTATTATATATAAATTTTCAAAATATCCTAAATTATATTAGGGCCAATCAGGTCCTCGCCGACTAATATAACAGTATAATAACATCTTTGTTGACAACACCTCAGAACTTGAGGATTCTCCGGAATTCCAATATCTTCTGCATCTCGTCCCCGGTCCTGATATCTATTTTATCCAGGGTTATTTAATTTGCCAACTTTAAAGAATTTCATAATAAAGTATATAAACCTGTTTGATGAATTGAATTTTTTATAATTTTGTTTCGTTATTTGACGAAACACTAAATGAAATGGAGATAAAGGAAAAGGTGAATGTGTACACTGATAAACAGGAAAAGATTGCCCGGTACTCAAAAGCATTGGGGCATCCTGTGAGAGTGTTTATAATGGATTTTCTTGTAAAGAATACAGATAAGTGCTGTTATAGCGGCGATATGGCAGAAGAACTTCCTATTGCCCGATCAACACTCTCTCAGCATCTGAAAGAATTAAAAGAAGCTGGTTTGATCCAGGGTGAAATAAATCCTCCTTATATTAAATATTGTATAAATAAGACCGGATGGTTTGAAGCCAAAGAGTTACTTGGTATTTTTTTTAATAGAAAGTAGTAAATAATTGTATAATGGAAATAAAAATATTAGGAACCGGGTGTTCAAAATGTAAAACCCTTGAGGATATTACCCGTAAAGTGGTAAAAGATAATGGGATTGATGCTACCATCACAAAGGTTGAAGACATTGTTGAAATTATGAAATTCAACATCATCACAACTCCGGCCCTGGTAGTAAACGAAAAAGTTGTTTCAAAAGGGCGTATACCATCAGTCGATGAGATCAGACAATTTCTAACCAAATAATAAACTAACCCCATGAGAAAATTCTTTTTACTAAGTTTCGCATTGATTACTCTGGTTGGTATTTCATGCAATGCCCAGACGAACCAGAAAACCGCTTCATCAGTTTCAAGGAATGGCGATGTTGAGGTTTATTACTTTCACATGACAACACGTTGTGTAACCTGCAAAACAGTGGAAGCAGAAGCCAGAAAAAACATTCAGATGCTTTATGCTGATCAGCTTAAAGCAGGCAAGATAAGTTTTACTGCTTTAAATCTTGAAGAGGCAACCGGTAAATCAATTGGTGAAAAACTGGGTGTAAACAGTCAGACACTCCTGATTGTAAATGGTGACAAGAAGATCAATATTACCAATGAAGGTTTCCTTTATGCTGTTTCTCAACCACAGAAATTTACTGAGGTTATGAAATCGAAGATAGATCCTCTGATAAAACAGTAATCAGGCTCTGAAAGTCTATCTTTTTTGCGTCACCTGTTCCAATATATCTCTAATGGATTTTCTTACAAATCTTCTTGATAGCAGTTCCATGCCATGGGTTACAGCTTTATTACTTGGCTTGATGACCGCTATAAGTCCTTGTCCTTTGGCTACAAACATTACCGCAGTCGGATTTATCAGCAAAGATTTGGAAAACCGCAACAGAGTATTTTTCAATGGATTGTTTTATACTCTTGGAAGAGCAGTTACATATACATTAATCGCACTTATTATTTTCCTTGGAGCAGATCAATTTAAATTCTCGGGGTTCTTTCAGCGATATGGTGAAAAAATCATCGGACCGCTGTTATTGTTAATCGGAATATTCATGCTTGATTTCATCAGGATAAAATTCCCAGGATTGGGAATGCTTTCAGAAAAGATGGAAAAGAGGAAGTCATGGCGCTTCATTGATGCTCTGTTGCTGGGGATAGTTTTTGCTCTTGCTTTTTGCCCTTACAGTGGAGTGTTATATTTCGGGATGCTGGTTCCCTTAACCATATCAAGCTCCTCGGGTCTATATCTGCCAGTTGTATTTGCTATCGCAACAGGGATCCCGGTAATCATTTTTGCATGGGTGCTGGCTTATACAGTATCAGGATTAGGTGGCCTTTACAATAAGATAAAAATATTTGAACTCTGGTTCAGAAGAGTAATTGCTTTAGTCTTCATCCTTGTTGGTCTTTATTACATTTTCAGGATTTACTTATAAAAAAATTTGCAAAGTTATTTCGTAGTATGACGAAATAATAACTTCTATTAAATGAATAACATTAAAACAAATATCTGGTTACCTGTTGCATTATTACCTGTGTGGTACATTATTTATCATAACCTTCAACCAGGAGCCAACTGGTTAATAGATACGGTTTTCGGTATGACCAAAGGGGCACATCTTACTGAAGCTGTTCGTTTCTTTGTTTTTGAATTCCCCAAGGTTATGATGCTGCTTGCACTCATTATTTTCATAGTCGGAATTATCAGAACATTTTTCACACCAGAGCGTACGCGGAAGGCACTTGAAGGGAAGAAAACATTTACGGGTAATGTTATGGCTGCAATGCTCGGAATTGTCACACCGTTTTGTTCATGTTCGGCTATCCCTCTGTTTCTGGGATTTGTAGAGTCAGGCGTTCCGCTTGGAGTAACATTTTCTTTTCTTATTTCTTCACCTATGATTAATGAAGTTGCCGTAATTCTTTTATATGGAATGTTCGGATGGAAGGTAGCAGCAATATATGTAGGAACAGGTTTGGTTATATCAATTATTGCCGGGTGGGTAATTGGTTTGCTGAAGCTCGAAAAATGGGTTGAACCATGGGTATATGAAACACATCTGGGTAATAATGGAGAGGAAGAAGAAAAAATAACCTTCGGCAGCCGAATCAGCCTTGGGTATGATGCTATTAAAGATATAGTTGGCAAAGTATGGATATATGTAGCAATAGGTATCGCAGTCGGGGCAGGTGCTCATGGTTACGTACCGGAAGAATTTATGGCAGCACTAATGGGTAAATCTGCGTGGTATTCAGTTCCCTTATCAGTTTTAATTGGTATTCCCCTTTATTCAAATGCAGCCGGAATAGTACCAATTGTATCGGTACTTATTGAAAAGGGGGCATCCCTTGGAACTGCTCTGGCATTCATGATGGCTGTAATAGGATTATCGCTGCCTGAAATGATAATACTTCGTAAAGTTCTTAAGCTCCCGTTGATTTTTACATTTATTGGTATAGTAGGATTCGGGATAATGGTTGTAGGGTATTTATTTAACTTAATATTTTAATGAGATGAATAGCCTTTTTGATAATTATGGTTTTTTAAGCAGTGGAATATTTAATGTTTCGCCACATGAAGCATTTGAATTGTGCGGAAAAGGAGCTGTAATAGTTGATGTGAGAGAGGAATATTTAAATAATATCAAACATTTTGATGTACCTGAAATCTTGTATATCCCATTTAGCAAACTTGTGCAACAATTATCAGAATTGCCGAAGGACAGGTATCTGATATTTGCTGATTCGGTGGGATTAAGAAGTAGAGAAGCGGTAGTTCTTCTTAAAAAGAAAAGATTGATGAATATGGCAAATATGGCAGGGGGGATTGTTGACTGGGAACGCGACGGACTGCCACTGAAAACAAATGTTGAAGAAAGATTATCAGGATCTTGCATGTGTCAATTGAAGCCGAGGGAAGGTAAGAAAATCTCCCAAAAAATGAAATGATGTTTAACCCAAATCATATTAATATGAAACAGTCAATTGGTTTTATCGGTGGTGGAAGAGTGACCAGAATTCTTCTGCAAGCGTTTAAAAACAAAAATGCACAATTCAGTAAAATAATTGTTACTGATACAAACAAGGAAATTGCTGATAATCTGAAAAGGATTTATCCCGAAATTCAGATTGAAAATTCATCTGTTGCAGCATCCCAGGATATCGTTTTTATCTCCCTTCATCCTCCAGTGGTAATGGATACTCTTGACATAATAAAGGGTAGTACTAACAGTAAAACAATAGTGATATCGCTCGCTCCTAAAATCACTATACCAAAGATATCATCAAAGCTGAACCAGGTTAAAAACATTGTCCGCCTGATACCAAATGCAACATCTTATATAAATGAAGGATACAATCCCGTGTGCTTTTCATCTGATTTTGGGATAAAGGAGAAACAACAAATTCTCGATTTACTCAGGATTATGGGAAATACATTTGAAGTTAAAGAAGAAAAGCTTGAAAGTTATGCTATTATGTCAGCGATGCTGCCCACGTACTTTTGGTTTCAATGGAAAGAGCTTTCAGAGATAGGACAAAAGATTGGTCTCACCGAAAAAGAGTGCAGCGATTCGATAAACAACACCCTAATTGCATCATTAAACCTGATGTACAAATCAGGTCTAACAGCACCGGAAGTGATGGACCTGATCCCGGTTAAACCAATGGCAGAACATGAGGTTCAAATAAAAGACTTCTTTAAAAGTAAGCTAATACCCTTGTTCGAAAAGATCAAACCGTAATCGTAATTCCGGATTCTCAATTTTCATAAAGTGTAGCAGTATATACAAATATATTAAAAATCCGCCTCAAAATCCGCCAGAACGAATCGCTATAATGCTGAATTCGATGAACTAATGTCATGAAGACTGTAGCAGGAGGTTAACAAGGAAGAGGAACTTCTGGAATTTGATTTCTGATATTGGCACTGTCCGTGTTACAAGCAGTTTTTTAAAAGACATCCTTAAATTCATAGTCATGTTTGTAATTAGTTGACATTCATCGTGTAGATTAGTACCTTTATAGTTAATATCATAGAACATAGAATTTAATTAACAAACAAAACAAAGTGGAGGGAAAAAGATGAAAAATATTTTAATTTTCTTAATATTCCTAATGATCTTTGCATCGTTAGCTAAGAGTCAAACAACCAATCCTATTGATATTACTATCGATCGTACGGGAGTACTTCTCAAGGGTAAGTTCCATTTGGCGGAAGGAACTGGATTTTTACCTACAGTTCTGTTACTTCAAGGTTTTCCGGGAAACGAAACCGATGTTCTCGGAGTAGGAAAAATTCTGTCCGAATCTGGAATCAACACAATGACATTTAATTACAGTGGAACTTTTAAAAGTCAGGGAATGACAAGTTTAGAAAACTCCCTTTTGGATATAAAAGCTGCATTTGACTTCCTCAATAATAGTGAAAATATTAAAAAATTTAAGATAGATACTACTTCGATCATTTTAGGCGGATATTCCTATGGAGGAGGAATGGCATTAACTTATTCAATAAAGCATCCCGGGATAAAAAACGTTTTTTCAATTGCCGGAGTTGATTGGGGCGAATATTATCTTGAATACATTCGTAATCCTGAGTTTAAAAAAACAACTGATGGCAGTATGGCCAAAATGGCTAGTATGACAGAGCAGATAAGGTTCGAAAAAGGAGCTATGCCTGATGAAATTACCCATGGTGGAATTATTCATCTTGATAGTGCCTACTTTCTGCAAAAAAGGTCACAAATGCTTGCACCTAAAGATATCCTGATTATCTGCGGATGGGATGATCCGATGGCAACTATCGATAAGTATATTTTACCTTTATACCGTGCCCTAAAGAAAGATAAAGCACAAAATGTTCAAATCAATGCATTTCAAGATGGTCACAATTTCAGTAAATCCAGGGCAGAATTAGCTATGGTAATAATTAAGTGGATAAAAACTGTCCCTGAAAGGAAGAAGTAGAATATATTAGTTTAAGTCACGTTTGAAATTAATTATGATATTTCCTACAATTAATCACACCAATTATTTGTCAGGATCAGAATTGGATTCCTTTTGTAAACTTGTATGTAGTGGTTAATAAAAGCTAATGTGATCTGAATGATATAATTATATATTCTAATTATTGCATTATATTTAACCAAGTATGATGATTAAGGTCAGGCAAATATTTTTGACGTTGATAATTTCTTTTATTTCATCTGTCTTTATAGATGGAGGTAAGACTGTCATGTTTATTGGTAACAATTTGCCAATACATCTGAACCATGATCATCATAATGATCTCGAAATCCCGCATCAGCATAATTATAAATCAGGAGATGACGAAAAATTGTTGACTCTAAAATCGTTTGACCTTTCCTGCTCATTTGATAAACTCATTATGTCGCCTTACAATTACGGTCTAAAACTACGGGATTATTCTGGTTTAATCTGGCAACCTCCAAAATCTCTTTAAGACTCACTTTCAGGTCTGTTGCTGACACTTACTTATCAGGAATATGGTATTATATCGTCTATTCTGTTAAAGTAAATTTTAAGTGTACAAATCCCAAAATCTTCAAAATCCAATTAACTTAATAAAAAATCAATGAGGTTATCAATTAAAGGTGAAAGTATTAAAGGATTAACTCAGAATGAGGCGTCTGAGAAACTGCAAAAAGAAGGTTATAATGAATTACCCTCTTCGAAACCCAAAAGTATTTTTAAAATAGCATTTGGAGTTATTAAAGAACCTATGTTTCTGCTGTTAGTAGCCTGCGGTTCACTGTATTTGATCCTTGGCGATATTCAGGAAGGATTAATGCTTCTTTCATTTGTTTTTGTCGTAATGGGGATTGAGTTTTATCAGGAGAAAAAAACCGAAAAAGCTCTTGATGCGCTGAAAGATCTTGCAAGTCCAAGAGCACTTGTAATACGTGATGGAGAAACAATCAGAATACCAGGGAAAGAAGTTGTTAAAGGGGATATTGTGGTCTTGCAGGAGGGAGACAGGGTTCCTGCCGATGCTCTGGTTCTGATGAATAACAATTTACTGGCAGATGAATCTCTTTTGACAGGAGAATCGGTTCCTGTTGGAAAAAGAGAATGGAGAGAAGGAGATATTATGTTCATACCGGGAGGTGATGACCTGCCTGTCGTTTATTCAGGATCAATGATTGTTCAGGGAAATGGACTAGTAAAGGTTATTGCAACAGCATTAAACACTGAAATCGGGAAAATAGGGAAAGCATTAGACTCAGTTAAAGAAGAACCCACCCAGCTAAAAAAAGAAATGGGGACTTTAGTAAAACGTCTTACTGTTATTGGAATTATTTTATGTATTCTGGTTATTGTTATTTATACAATAACAAGAGGTGATTTATTAAAAGGTTTCCTGGCAGGAATTACTCTTGCAATGGCAATGTTGCCTGAGGAATTTCCAGTGGTCTTGACTATATTCCTTGCCCTGGGAGCATGGAGAATATCGAAAAAATCAGTGTTAACCCGTAAACCTGCTGCAATTGAGACACTAGGATCTGCCACAGTTCTTTGCACCGATAAAACAGGTACTCTTACCCAGAATAGAATGTCTGTCACACGCCTTTATAATGGTACTGATTTTTATAGTGTTGTAACAGGAGATTCCTTCCCTGAGCCATACCATGAAATTATTGAATATGGAATCTTGTCGAGTCAGGTGAATCCTTTTGATCCTATGGAAAGAGCCATCATAAATATCGGCGACCAGTTTCTTCAGAATTCAGAACATATGCATGCTGACTGGGTAATGGAAAAGGAATATCCGTTATCTAAAGATCTGTTGGCCATGTCAAGGGTTTTTTCAAATACAGGAACTAAAGAACAGGTAATCGCCGTAAAAGGTGCCCCTGAAGCAATCTTTGACCTTTGTCACCTGAATGGTGAAACAATATCAGTCTATGAAAAAGCAGTAGCCGAAATGGCCTCATACGGATTAAGAGTTTTAGGAGTAGCCAGGGCAAGTTTAATTTCCGGGGAGCTTCCGTCAATTCAACACGATTTCGATCTTGAATTTGTGGGATTGATAGGATTATCAGATCCAATAAGGAAGAATGTGCCTGATGCTGTAAAGGATTGTTATAATGCGGGTATCAGGGTAATAATGATTACCGGCGATTATCCTGTAACAGCAATCAATATCGGGAAAGAGATCGGTATCAAAAATCCGGAACTTTTCATAACAGGTTCAGAATTAAAAGATATGCCTGAGGAAGAACTTTGTGAACGCATTAAAGATGTGAATATTTTTGCTCGTGTGATTCCAGAGCAGAAGCTTAACATTGTAAATGCCCTTAAAAGAAATAATGAAATAGTTGCTATGACTGGCGATGGGATCAATGATGCTCCTGCTCTCAAAGCTTCGAATATAGGAATTGCCATGGGTGAAAAGGGTACTGACGTAGCAAGGGAGGTATCTTCCCTGGTATTAATGGACGATAATTTTGCATCGATAGTAGGTGCTGTTAGAATGGGGCGAAAAATATTCGATAACCTTCAGAAAGCGCTTGGATATATTTTTGCGATTCACGTTCCAATTGCCGGACTTTCTTTAATACCAGTTTTATTTGCTGACTTACCTCTCATTCTGTGGCCGGTACATATAGTTTTCCTTGAATTAATCATTGATCCGGCATGTACTATGATCTTTGAAGCAGAAAAAGAGGAAAAAAATGTAATGTGCCGACCACCAAAAGATATCAACGAACCATTCTTCGGTGCAAGGAAAATACTATTTAGCTGCTTGCAGGGAATTGGAATCATCGTTATCTGTTTGTTCGTATATTTTGTAGGACTTAAAATGGGGTATTCCGAAAGAGGTGTCAGAACACTGACATTCGTTACCTTAATAGTATCAAATATTTCGGTTATTCTTTCAAACCGCTCATGGACATCCGGTATTTTTAAGATTCTTATTACCCCGAATAAAGCAGTTTCATGGATTGTAGGAGGAGCGATTATCTTTATGATCCTGATTCTGAACATCCCGTTTCTCCTAAACCTGTTCCAATTTGAGAAAATTGGTTTTCTGGAATTAATGGTCTGCACAACAGCAGGTTTTTTCAGTATTACCTGGTTCGAAATCTATAAGTACATGAAGAAAGCCTGATAAATATTGCTTAAACATATGACTTAATAACTGTATATGAATATGTTAATATAATTTTTTAATCAACTCTTAATGACAGAAATTATGAAGAATAAAGAAATAATTTCGGCTGGATTTTCTGCGTTTTGCGGATTAGCTGTTTTGGCAATAACTCTGTTTAATAAAGAGATGAAAATATGGCTTTTGGAACATTGGATGGTAGTTATGTTTTTTTTCGGATTATTTCTTGTTTCACTATCACTAATAGCATTCTGGTTCAGATTCAATCTTAAAGGAATTATTAAAGATTATTATATTCGCTGTGATTCTTTCGGTCATGGTCTTTAGAATTAATGTGGATTCAGCTTACCGCAAACTAGTTTGTAAAATTAATATTACTCTGAGATTTTGCAGATTGACTTTCATTTATCACGATTAATGCTGATTTATTAACAATAATTTAACTATTAGCCTTTTGCAATTATTTAAATAAACACGACTTTTGCTTTCATGAAAAAAAGAAGAGACATATTTTTTAATATTATATTATTGCTTATTGTTTTTTTCTTCTTAGGTATTGATGCACATCCAAATTCAGAAACACAGAGATATTATGTGGAATATGCATCCGGCAGTAATAATTTTGATAACAAACTAAATCACCATATTGATACATCAGAAGAAGACCAGATGGAACAATCTCATATAATGTTACTGCCGGAACAATCTGATTGTCAAAAATCCGGTATAAATTCTTTGCCCCTGCTTGATAATTTATTCGTTTCCGTCTGGCAACCACCAAAGATATTCTAAAAAAAGTTTTAAGCGTATAAAAGTTCTGCATGAGTATACTACTCCTGCTAAAAGAATTTTTATGTTCTTCTTAATTCATAAACAGATATTTATAATTCTTTCAATTTACAATTAATCATTATGAAATCGATTTTCACAAAATTATTTGCATCAGTACTTTTTTGTTCTGCTTCTATAACTTTAGTTTACGGTCAGCTGTATGAATGGCGTGGACAAGGTCGAAGTGGTATTTATAATGAATCAGGGTTACTCAAAAAATGGCCTGATAGTGGTCCTGTACTTTTATGGGAAGCTGTAAATATGGGTGATGGTTATTCCTCACCAACTGTTACAGATGACGCTGTTTATGTTACAGGAAGAAAAGACAGTTCCGATGTTCTTATAGCTTTAACTCTGGAAGGGAAAAAGAAATGGGAGACAGTTTATGGAAAAGCCTGGATGACAAACCATACAGGATCGAGATGTATTCCAACGTACTTTAACGGTAATATATTCCTCATCAGCGGGAGCGGAGATATTGTTTGCATAGGGTCGGACGGTAAAATAAAATGGTCAAAAAACCATTACAGATTGTATGAAAGCAAACCGATCCAGTTTGGGATTTCAGAATCTCCGATTGTCGTTGATAATATGGTTATTGCATCTCCCGGAGGGAAAAAAGCTTCGTTGGTAGCTTTCAACATTTATGATGGGAAAGTGGTTTGGGAGGCAGAATCCCTTAATCAGGAACCTCAGTATGTTAATCCTAAGCTTATCGAGTATGCTGGTAAAAAAATGATTGTTACTGTTATGGGAACACACATATTTGCTGTTAATGCCAAAGACGGGAAGATTCTTTGGAAATTAAATTATGCGGCAGCTAACGGAGCCACAGGAAACGTCAGGAAGAACCATGCAATCACTCCTATTTACAGGGATGGTTATATTCATATTGCCAACGGTTATAACTGGGTGGCACTTAAACTCAAACTTTCTGCAGATGGGAATTCAGTTGAGGTCGTCTGGGAAAACAGGAATTTTGATCCCCAGCTTGGTGGAGTTGTTCTTCTGGGAAATAATTTGTTTGGTGCAAATCACCAGTCTTCTCCGGCAGATACTTGGGTTTGTGTAGATTGGACTACTGGCAAAACATTGTGGACAGCTAAGTGGTATTCCAGAGGTTCAATAATTTCTGCCGATGGTATGCTTTATCTTTTTGAAGAAAAATCAGGCCATATTGGCCTAGTTAAGCCAGATGCTTTAAGGTTAGATATAGTAAGTGAGTTTCAGATCACAAAGGGAGAAGGACCCTTCTGGGCTCACCCTGTTATAAACAATGGGAGGCTATATATCAGGCATGGCAATGTATTAATGGTATACAAAATAACATAACTGGTCATGATAATTGCATAAAAAATTTCAACCCAGGTCTTAACACGAACCATTTGAAAATGGATTTGTTTTGCAGTTTATAAAAAAACCAGAAAATCCTTATAATAATAAAAATGTTAAATAAGAAAAAAAAGGAACTGAATGAGCAATTGGCTTAAGAAATTTCACATCTGGAGTTTGCGGTGGGCAAACACAAAATGGGGTACGTGGACATTGTTTATTTGCGCCTTTGCTGATGCATCCTTTTTGCCACTGCCAACACCTATGTTTTTTCTGGCATTAGCTTTGCTGAATATAACTAAAACATATAGGTATGCCTTATATGCCACTCTTGGAACATTAACTGGTGCTATTGCAGGTTATACAATCGGCCATTTTGCATGGATAAATATGCATGGTGAGTTTACAGGACTTGCACAATTTTTTTTTAATCATGTTCCAGGGTTTTCAGAAGAGTTCTACAATAAAATACAAATACTATATTCAAAATGGGATTTCCTTATTTTGTTTATAGCATCGGTTCTTCCGCTTCCTTATAAGATATTTTCAATTTCGTCAGGTGTATTTGACATTAATATATTCATCTTTTGCGCTGCAACTCTTATAAGTCAGGGAATAAAATTCTTTTTATTAGGTCTACTAATAATAAAATTTGGGCCGGAAGTTAAAAAACTACTTGAATTTAATTTGAAACCTATTGCAATAATTGCTACAGCTTGTATCGCAATTGTCATAGTTGCGATTAAACTTTTTTAAGTAGCAATGATTGACCATGATGGAGCTCCAATTGAGTTAATAGAATTTAAAAGGAATATAAAAAATAAACCAAACGACTGACACCACAAGTATAGTTGTTTTACCAAGAAACAACTTTCAATTTGTTTATCTGGATTGATTCCCGATAGATTTTATTGTGGCAAGTTAATGTGTCATCTCAGCCACCAATCTCCATAAGTGGAAGCATCTATATCTGAGAGTCAAATCATGAAAAAATAATATTTCAAGTTTTTTTTGACGAAAACTTTTATTAGAATTAAATTTGATTAGTCAGTCTTAAAGAGCATTTGAAATTCTCTTTAATACAATAAGTATTATATTGAATTGTCGTTATGAAGTCAAAACAGCCCTTACATGGATGAGCATGGCAATGAAAGTGATCAGCTGGCCTTCATAATTATGGGTAGTATCAGGGACACTGTAACTCAATGGAGCCTGTCAGGCTTTAATTTTGATTTTAAGAAAAGAAGGAATATCTTAATTAAAACATTGGAAACATTAATTAAAAGTTCATAGAGTTTTACAGACAGAGGTAAAATTTTGCAAATCACCCTATAAATTAATATAGTATGAAATCAAGAAATCTTTGGTTCACTTTTATCGCTATTCTGGTTATCTGTTTTTCTATTCTTGGTTTTTATGGTCATGAAATATACAGAGAGAAACCTCCCTTACCCGACCGGGTAATTTCTGAAGATGGCACAACCATCTTCACAAAGCAGGATATTGAAGACGGGCAGAATGTCTGGCAGTCAATAGGCGGGCAGGAAGTTGGTACGGTTTGGGGACATGGAGCTTATGTTGCGCCTGACTGGTCTGCCGACTGGCTGCATAAAGAATCTGTCTATCTGCTCGAAAAGTGGGCCAAAAAAGATTTTTCTTCTGATTATAATAATCTTGATGCTGAAAAGCAGGCTGCCTTAAGAGCGAGATTGCAGAATGGACTTCGTACAAATACCTATGATAATAAAACAGGCATTATACATGTAACCAATGATATAGCAGAAGCAATAAAAGATAATTGTGCTCATTATACCGGACTTTTTATGAATGACCCGGCCCTTGAAAAAGAAAGAGAGGCTTATGCAATTCCGGTCAATTCAATTAAAGATACCGTCAGGATGAAGGCCATGAATGCTTTCTTCTTTTGGGCATCATGGGCATGTATGACCAACAGGCCCGGTTCCTCCATCACCTATACTAATAACTGGCCTCCCGATGAAATTGTTGGAAATGTTCCATCGGCAGGAATTATTCTGTGGACAGGTGTCAGCATTATTATGCTCCTGATTGGAATAGGATTGCTGGCCTACTATCACGCACGTTTTAAATCTGAAGAGCTCGATAAGTCAAAATTACCAGAAAATGACCCGCTTATCGGACTCCATTCGACACCATCCATGAAAGCTACATTAAAGTATTTCTGGGTAGTAACAGCTTTGATTCTGGTGCAAATTATTGCTGGCGTCATAACTGCACATTATGGGGTTGAAGGTAAAGGATTTTTCGGACTTAGGTTAGACACAATATTACCTTATGCAGTTTCACGCACCTGGCATGTACAGATAGCAATATTCTGGATAGCCACTTCATGGCTAGCAACAGGATTATATATTGCTCCGGCAGTATCAGGAGTAGAACCCAAATTCCAGCGTCTTGGAGTGAACTTCCTGTTCATTTCATTATTAATAATTGTTGTAGGGTCTCTTATTGGGGAATGGATGGGAGTAATGCAAAAACTCGGCTTTACTGCTAATTTCTTTTTCGGACATCAGGGTTATGAATATGTAGACCTGGGAAGATTCTGGCAGGCTTTTTTATTCATAGGCCTTATAATCTGGCTTATTTTAATGTTCCGCGCACTGTGGCCAGCATTGAAGAAACCATCTGAAAATAAACAACTATTGGCTTTATTCCTGCTAGCATCCATAGCAATCGCATTATTTTATGGCGCAGGTCTGACCTGGGGACAACATACACATTTGTCAATCGCAGAGTACTGGCGGTGGTGGGTAGTTCATTTATGGGTGGAAGGATTCTTTGAAGTTTTTGCCACTTGTATTGCTGCTTTTCTTTTTGTCAGAATGGGATTGCTGAACATCAAATATGCGACTACAGGTGTTTTGTTTGCAACAATAGTTTACCTGACAGGAGGGATCATAGGTACTTTCCATCACCTGTATTTTGCAGGTACTCCGACAGCGGTTCTGGCATTGGGTGCTACATTCAGCGCTCTGGAAGTAGTTCCTCTTGTCTTGATCGGGTTTGAAGCCTATCACAATTTAACAATTAGCCGGGCTACAGAATGGGTGAAGACGTACAAGTGGCCGATCAACTTTCTTATTTCTGTAAGCTTCTGGAATCTGGTTGGTGCGGGTTTATTTGGATTTTTAATTAACCCGCCTATTGCACTCTATTATATGCAGGGGCTTAATACAACACCCGTTCATGGGCATACAGCTCTTTTTGGTGTGTACGGCATGTTAGGAATTGGTTTAATGCTTTTTGTACTTAAAGGACTTACCAGCAAATATCAATGGAAAGACAGAATGATAAGTATTTCCTTTTGGTCACTTAATATTGGGCTTATGCTCATGGTTCTTATCAGCATACTTCCTGTTGGTGTTATGCAAACAATTGCAAGTATTAAACATGGGATGTGGTATGCTCGTTCAGACGAATTTATGCAGGGTTCAGGAATGCAAACACTTAGATGGTTAAGGATAATAGGCGATACAGTATTTACTGTCGGTGCTCTTGCCCTGGCGTGGTTTGTAGCAGGTCTGAAAACTGGCTGGTCTATTAAAAAAGATGAAAAGGATAATAAATAATGCAAATCCCCTGCAATTTGATATTAGAATTAATTACTTAAGACGTGATGAACCTTGTTTATCGTAGGCAGGGCAAAACTTCTGAGAGCAAGATATAATGGCTAATGAACCAATAATGAGTAATGCAATTAAAATTTTCTTCATATTATTTTTATTAGGTTCTATATTAATTCAAAAAGTAGTGTTCTTTAATTATCAATTCGACTTCCTCTTTATTCAGTATAATACAATATTCAAATATCCATACCGGAAATCGACATTTCAGAAATTCGGGATTAGTGATAGCAGCAACCATAATTCAAAGTTAAGTCCTTATAATTACTATTTATGACTAAATATTTGAGCAAATTTAACTGGACTCTTTATATCTAGCTTATAATATTCTATTGATTTTGATATGTGGTTATAATGACAAGACGAACAATGAAGTTTGAGTGATTAAAAGATTTGCTAAACGAAAAATTTGTATCGTCAAATAGAAAACCCGATATTTTACTAGGCCGTCCTGCATACAGTTTTTTACCAGTGCAAACTATTTGCCAATTTTTTTCTTCTTCAACACAACCTTTAAGAAAACTATAATATTAAATCCGACGTAAAGGAAACGGTGTCTGAAGAAAAATTATTACTTTCGTCACAATGTCTGAAGTTTCATAGAATAACTGGAAGCTTCTGGCACTGAAGATTTATGATTATGGGTGGTTTTGCTGCTATTTATAGACATCTGGTAAATTCATTTCAGGAAAAGTGGAATCTATCATATTTATCGGCAGTTGCTTTAGATTTCATTGCAATTGCATTTGCCTTTCAGTTCTCCTACATGATAGACAGCTTCACAAAGGGAGGATTCTTTTTTTCTGACAGGATTTTTTTATATCTGTTCATTGGGACTTTACCTTTTTGGATTTTGATCTCACGCCTGATAAAAATTGGACAAATTCCGACAAAACGATACAAGGTATTATTTTTCATATACTTTAATTCGTCAATAGTCCTGCTTTTTATCCTCATCCTGATTCAATTTATATTTGGCCTTTATATAATCCCGCAGCTGATTTTAATAAGTATACCTTTTTCAGGATTCTTTTTCTTGTTTTTACTACGTGCTCTGGATTATAAGGTTTTTAAATACTTTGGAGTAAAAAAGCATATTCATCTTAATCTTGTTATAATAGCTGATGATACCTCACTGACTTTTTTAGAAGACATGTTATCAAAAGGAGCATCGGGAATTAAGGTTGTTGTTATTTTCACGGAATCATCTTTAATTAAGGAAAAGTACGGAAATGATATAATAATTCTTTCTGAAAAACATTTAGGCATACTTGAGGATTTAATAGAAGTGGATTTGATCGATGATGTCGTGTATTTAAAAGAAAAATTTAGGCCTGCTGAAATCAGGAAGGTGATCTCATTATGTGAAGAGCTTGGAGTTACATTTAGACTTCGGCAAGATAAATCTGCTGTCAGCCTGTCAAGTGGTATCAATACCTGGTTTGCAAAAGGGAAGTTCCTGAGCTTCAAAAATATGCGCAATAATACCTTCGCGAATGCAATTAAAAGATCGATTGATGTAAATCTTGCTCTATCGATAATTGTTGCTTTTTCACCTGTCTTTATTGTATTAGGCGTATTGATAAAATTAACGTCACGTGGGCCTATAATATGTAAGCAGTTTGCAACCGGAGCCAGGGGACGTCAGATTGTTTTATATAAATTCAGAACAACAAGAGTGAATTCTGAAAATAAAATTATAAATGCAGTCTCCGGCGAGGAAATGGTAAATGCGGCTCAGAGCATAAATGAAGATCCACACATCACAAAAACAGGTAAATTTCTTTTACGATCAGGATTGGATCAACTGCCAAAACTATTTAATGTATTAAAAGGAGATATATTGATACTTGGTACTCATGTATCTATCGAGAAAGATCACAAATAAGCTTTTGCTATATTCTTTTTAAAGTTCATAAACCTGTGATCTTTTGATAGCTGTGTTGACACAACGTCAAATACTGCACTGCAGCTTCAATAATGTTATTGTTTACGTGCAAACAGCGAACTGATAGAGAAGCCGATCACCTTGTTTTTCATCTCCGAACCACCTCCTGTAACAGGTGAAATGTTCGCCATTCCTATCCCATACTGGGCCGAAATGATGAATCCTTTGATATTTACTCCCGCACCAAAATTAAATCCGACATCAAGCGGTTTCAAATCCCGGGTTTCTCCAGATCCGTAACTCAGATAGCTGAATACTTTTCCTGTTTCTAACTTATAGCCACCAACACCACACGCAAAATAGGGGCCTGCAAATACAAATACTCTTGACGGACCTGAACCAAAGCAATAGACTACATTAAGTGGAATCTCTATGTAAATAGGCGAAATGGCGATGTCAATGGTGTCAATTTTATAATTTGAACCTTTTGAAGAAAATATCAGGGCAGGCTGAAAAGTTAAATTTGGGGTCACCGGAATCTCAATACTCCCTCCGAAATGAATACCTGCAGGCATCTCAGGGCGGGAACTCAGACCCTTGATCTTCATTGTTATAGTTGACAGATTCACGCCAAAAATATATCGCGGATAGACCTGACCCCTGACTTCCGTAAAGGCAATAAAGAAAAATATTGCTAGCCCGTATTTAAAATAGTTCTTCATTTACCTCCCAATTAAATGCACCGGCCCGTAATAATATTTTGCCATTTATTATTGGCATATAAAATTCTAGTGACCTTTTATCCAAAGTTACACCTTGTAAAAACTAAAATCAAGAAATATTTCCTATTTTTAACCGGTATCAAAGTTCCATTTATAACCAAAAACACTTACACTATGATTAACCGTAGATTATTTATTATTCAATTCATTTTAATGATTTCTGGTTCCGTATTCGTTTCGCAGGGACAAAACTGGCCTGGCTGGAGGGGTCCGAATGGAGATGGTACAAGTATTGAGACCAATTTACCTGTAAAATGGGATTCAATAACAAACGTGTTATGGAAGGTTCTTGTTCCAGGCAGCGGATATTCTTCACCAGTTATCTGGAAGGATAAACTATTCATTACTACAGCATTAATTGAAAGTCAGGAGAAAGTCTTGCTTTGTTACAATTCGATAAATGGAAGTTTATTGTGGCAAAAAACTGTCCTCAAAACCCCTTTCGAGAAGAAACAGGAAAACAACGGTTACGCTTCAGGTACACCATCAACAGATGGTTCAAATGTTTATGTCTCGTTTCTTGATGGTGAGGATGTCGTTGTAGCAGCCTACGACTTTACAGGAAAACAGGTTTGGTTGCAGCGTCCCGGAACATTTTCCAGTCCCCATGGCTACAGTTGTTCACCCGTACTCTTTGAAGATAAAGTAATTATTAATGGTGATAGTCAAGGGGATTCATTTGTAGCTGCTTTAAGCCGCTCGGATGGTCATACAATCTGGAAGGTAAAACATCCTAACCCTGCCCATAGTTTTAGCACACCGATCTTCAGGAAAATGGCAGGAAAGATGCAGATGATCTTTTGCGGTAATAAGGAGATTGCATCTTATAATCCAGAGAATGGAACTAAATACTGGTTTGTAAATGGCCCATCAGAGGATTTCACCTCGAGTCCGGTTTATAATGAAAAGTCAGGATTAGTTCTTGTTAGCAGTGCATGGCCTATACGCAATCTGGTGGCTGTTAAACCCGATGGACAGGGTGATGTTACGGGAAGCCATGTTGTATGGCAATCTAGAAAAGGGGCTTATTATGTGCCATCACCGGTCTGTACAGCGGATTACCTTTTTACTACAATGACCACCGGTCAGGTACATTGCATTGAAGTAGCTACCGGGAATATTTTATGGATAGAAGAAATGGGCACACAGTACGCTTCTCCGGTTCTTGCTAACGGCCTGGTTTACATGCCAAACGACAACGGTGTCATAACTGTAATAAAACCCGGACCCAAATTCCAATATATAGCAAAAAACCCAATAGGGGAGAAGATGTACGCATCAGCAGCCATAAGCAACGGAAAAATCTTTCTGAGAGGTTTTCAACACCTCTTTTGCATCGGTAAATAAGAGAAATAGAGATTAATCCTTGTATCCTACTTACAGTCCGGGCATATTTGGGAGCCTTCTGTCGTGATTCCGACTGAAAATGCCTTACCGCATTTTTCACATTTGACCTGATTTCGTATTTCTGTGAGCAGTCTTTCAGCTATTGCTGCATTAGATTCCATTGCCTGCACATCCCTGGTAAGCGCATATGTATCTCTGCGTTTATTTGCAGCAGCAAAGTCTTCCTGTCTCAGAACAGGTATAATAATTTCATTTTTCATCAGACAAAGATACAAATAAAGTCGTCAGGAAGACGTTAATTGTATTTATACTTTACATTCCCATTTTTGCTGACGGGATATCCCTTGTCATTATAAGTATATGTTGACCCCGTAACCTGAACCAGATCAGCTGTCTGAGTGATAGGAGTATTAATAGTATATGTTTCTTTAACAATATTGTTCTGGTTTGTAGAGATTCCGGGGAACTGCAATTTACTTACCAGTTTAAAAGGATTTATTTTATTATCAAATTCATACGTTGTAGTTGTGCTTATCTCAGCTGTTCCGTTTTGGGGTTGATTGTATAGAATCTCTTTAATTAAGTTTCCTGTTGCGTCATACGAATATTCGATATATCCGGTTTCTTTATCCTCCCAGAATAAGATCTGTTTGTTTATCCTGTTATTTGCGTCGTAGCTAAATTCAGAATGTTCCTTACTACCTGATGTTGTGGAATAAGTAGATTTAACCAGCTGATCGTTTGCATTATATTCATATATCATAGAACCAGCTTTATTTGAACTTTCAGCAGTAACCCAACCTATCTTGTTCAAAGCAGCCTGAAATATCTGGAGATCGTTGCTTATGAGATCATTATTCGCAAAGTAATCGCTGGATACCAGTTGATTTTTGCCGTTATAATAATTCATAGTAAAATCGTATTTGCTTTTTTCAATACTGATTAGATAGGCATTATTATATAAGAACTCATTTGAAGGCTGATCGTCAATAACTACCTGACTAAGCAGGGGGCTTGTTTTATTATTGACAATAGACGACTCCTCTTTTTTACACGAAAGAAATATAGAAACAAATAGCAGACTGATAGAAAAAATTTTAAGTTTCATAATGTTTAATTTTAAATTGATACTCATAATAAATCTAAAGGGTTTGTTGGTTACACCCTCATCAGAACTAATAATGCAAACGTTTTCGAACTTAGAATTTGTATTGCTTCACCTGTTGTTATACGAAGGTTGCCCTGTAATGTTTCGTATCTGTTTAAATACGTATAATTGAAAATATTATTGTGAAAATTTTATAATTTTAAATGCGGCGGATACTAATCTCCAAAGATTCAATACTATAGAGCTTAAATTATTATTTTTTTAAACCAAAAAAGTAATTAAAATTACCCTTAATGGACAAAAAAAAGACTTTTGGTCGTTAAGAAAATGATGTTTGTCAATAAAAAAGTGCTGTTAGTCAATCACAAATTCGAGATCAAATCTGCCGATTTCAGATTCAGAAGAGTAACCAGGAGAAGAAGATTGATCGAAAACTATACTTTGGATTTCGGATGGATATACAGAACATCCTCCTTCATTTGTACCTTGCGTTCTCTGCACTTTGATACATAAACCCCTATTACTATGAGCAGGATTAAGAATAGCAATATTCTGAATGGCCCGCTTTTAATCAGTTCAACAATGAAAATATCTTTTTTCATTCCTGACATCTTTTGAGTCAGATCGACTCATGACACATGCGAATCTTGAAAGATGCTTTAAGTTCGGTACTATAAAAATATTAATTTGTGTTATATTATCCAAATTTAAATTTCCACGGGTAAGCAATAAAAAAAAATCAGATACCCGCCAGTGCTGGCAGATATCTGATTGTTATCTAGTGGTTTCTATTCTTATTTACTTGTTGTCTGCTGAAAGTTAAAGGAAATACTCCTTCTGACTTTATCTTTTTCAACTGAAATGCGGAAATGTTGTTCTACACTCTTATTATTGCGCTCGTGATAATATTTGATAATCTCTTTGTCGCCAACTATAGCCCAGTCTTTATACTGACTCTTTTGGAAAGCCGCCATTACTTGTGGTGGTATTGCAACATTTGTAGATGCTTCTCTGGTTTCTATCAGATTACCATCTGAATCATACACTGCCCAAAGATCATTACCTCCCTTGGATTTTAAAGTAACTTCATACCTGTCGAGACCGATAGGTGACGATCCAACATCATAAACCCATCCGTATTCTTTTAGAGCATAGGGGAATTTTGTCCATGTCTGTGGATTGTTCTGATCGAACTGGGTATTGAAAGATTTCAGAACTACAGCAGGAATCTGATCCTTTGTGAGTTTAGCAGTAACAACAGGAACCCTGTCATTTACATTCCAGTCGTGATCGACCTGTGCCAGCAACGGGAATATGAATCCGAAGAAAACCAGCATTGAAACCAATAACTTTTTCATAACATAAGAATTAATTGTTTAACATTTTATGAATATTAAACAACTGAATTAAATAAAAGTTTAATTATAAGGAAAATTGTTTTCAAATTTTGGCTGTATAACTCAAGTTGCTAATTAATATTTAAGTTCAAATGAATTCCATTCTCCTTAGATATCTTCTGAACCCATCCCCCTTAATGATATTTGAACCTATCCCCCAACCCCTTCCCTTAAAATTAAGGGAAGGGGAGTAATACACTGTATATTAATTAGTTCCCCCTTCCCTTATCCTTAAGGGAAGGGGGTTAGGGGGTTGGGTTTTCTGTAGGGGGGTTAGAGGGTTGGGTTTTTCTTGATTATTAATTAGATCTCCCTTCCCTTATGCTTAATGGAAGGGTTGGGGATGGGTTAAGAAATATTTAAGGGAAGAGATTATCATAGTCCAAATTATAATAAATTTTAAAACTAGCAACTTAGGTTATTTAAAAGGAAGAGTGGGATACAATTAATTGATCTATCTGTTATCGGGTCTGAAGAAACTAAAGTTTACGCTGCCGTAATTCCTATGTTCAAAAAATAAAGTATGGGAGCTAAAACTAAGGTCTTTAGGGTGCTCAAGGATGAAAAATCCGGCATTATGTAACACCCCCGAAGAGATGACAAGATCAGGCAGGGTATCAATCCATGTAAGATCATAGGGGGGATCAGCAAATACAACGTCGTATTTAAATCTGCAGGTTTTAAGATAAGCCTTTACATCTATATGGATCGGTTTTATATTCTCAAGTTTCATTTCTTCGACCATATGTCTTATAAATGAAATGTGTTTCGGATCTTTCTCAACAAGGTGTACCACCTTTGCACCCCTGGATGCAAACTCAAAACTTATGCTTCCTGTTCCTGAAAAGAGGTCAAGAATATTGACCTCCTCAAAATCAATACGGTTTGAAAGTATATTGAAAAGACTCTCACGGGCAAAATCAGTTGTAGGTCTAGCCTTAAAACCTGCCGGAGGATTTATTCTTTTGCCCCTGTATGTTCCGCTGATTATACGCAATTTATCACACTGATAAGGTTGATATACCTGTGAAGCCCGGTTTCATTGAAAACATAGCTGAAAGTAAAACTGCCAGAGGGTTCGGCAAATTTCACGTATCGTATATACAAAGCAAGACTTGAAAAAAGATCATCATATCTTGCTGTCTGACCGCTCAGGTAAATGGTCTCTTCCTGTTTGATATTCAATCCTTTAAAGGTATTAAGGATATAATACAAAATATCCGAAATATTCCTGTAATTAAATGCATTACAAAACTTTAAACTGTTATGACTGTATATGATAAGGTTGAAAAAATCACGCTCAACATGAACATGAATGTAATTTTCAACGGAATCTCTTCGGCTCTCCCTGATATGCTCAAGAAGAGGCTTCAGATGGTGGAGTGGAGAAGTTCCGGGCCATACATTTCTAATCAAATCAAACAGAGGTTTTGATAATGCATAAACAAGAAATGAATCGGGCTCTGCTATCCTGTTATTTAAGACCAGATTATTTTCAGGCTGTAAATGATTGAATGAGAAATATTCATCTTTTCTTGCGGGATCAAAAAGGAGAGCAGGAATAATTGTGAATTTTGCGGAGGGCATAATTATGCTGACCTTCTTATATTTTTTTTTCAGAAAATCATCCTTTTCTATAAGTTCACTTATCTCTTCCAGTGTGTACTTACGATTATTTTCTGGTTGTGATGATCTAAGCATAATAAACTTATTTCTGATAGTATCGAAAACACAAAAAGCAAGGCTTTCAAGACTCACCTCAACAGATAACTCATAATTTTCAGTCGAGTTAATATCTAGTGTTTCATCAAATAGCTCCAGAAACGGCATGTTTAGAAATATAATGCATAAGTTTACAAACAAAATTAACAAAATAAATCGTCTGGGGTCGATTTTTGTTCCGAATTACAAATGCGCGAAACCATTATTTATAACCAGCTATGTAAAAGCCTTGGAAATACTCCAACTGATGATCAGTCGGAGGCTCTGAAGAAAATTGCCAACTATATTACAGGAGATACCAATGACGTTGTTTTTCTTATGACCGGTTATGCGGGAACAGGAAAGACCAGCCTTATCAGCTCTGTTGTAAAAACTCTCGATCTTCTCAGGATCAGGTCAGTGCTTATGGCACCAACAGGCAGAGCTGCCAAGGTTCTTTCATCGTTTGCGGGCAAACAAGCCTTTACAATTCATAAAAAGATATACAGGCAGAAATCATCAAAAGACGGGATGGGCAGCTTTGTCCTTGACAGGAACTTACATAAGGAAACTTATTTCATTGTAGATGAGGCCTCTATGGTTTCCAACTGTTCAAATGATATATCTCTTTTCGGCAGCGGTAAACTGCTTGATGACCTTCTGGAATATGTCTATTCAGGTATTGATTGCAAGCTGATTATTACAGGTGACACTGCTCAATTACCGCCAGTCGGTTCACTTCTTAGCCCTGCCCTCGATCCAGACGCTCTGAAAGATTATGGATTTGGCCTTATATCTACAGAACTGAAGCAAGTGGTAAGACAAAGTGAGGAATCTGGCGTGCTAATGAATGCAACCCAAATCAGATTGCAGATTTCTGAAAGATCACTTCTACATCCATCTCTTGATTGTGAAAACTATAAAGATGTCAGAAGGATTTCAGGGGAAGAGCTGATTGAAGAGATTTCAACATCATATGGTGCATGCGGACTTGAAGGAACAATAATTGTAGTAAACTCAAACAAACAGGCCAACCGGTATAACCAGGGGATCAGAAACCGGATTTTCTTCAGGGAGGAAGAAATAAGTACGGGTGATATGGTTATGGTTGTAAAGAACAACTATTTCCTCACCGAAGATGATGGTGAAACGGGATTTATTGCAAACGGTGATATTGCAGAGGTAAAACGAATCAGAAAATATGAGGAGAGATACGGTTTCAGATTTGCCGATATGTTACTAAAATTTACAGATTACGATATTGAGGTGGAATCAAAGGTAATGCTCGATGTACTTCAACTTGACACTCCTGCATTACCACAGGATAAGGGTAGGGAATTGTTTCAGAATATTCTGTCAGACTATCTTTATATCAAAACGCGAAGAAAGCAGATTGAGGCTGTCCGTAATGATAAATACTTCAATGCATTGCAAGTAAAATTTTCGTATGCTGTAACCTGTCACAAAGCACAGGGCGGACAATGGCAGAGAGTATTTGTAGATCAGGGCATGTTTAACAGGCAGGAGATTACCATTGATTATCTGCGCTGGTTCTATACAGCTATAACCCGGGCAACAGATAGGCTCTATCTGGTGAATTTTTCAGATGAATGGTTTGCCAGATAGGTGGGTGTGGCATTGTAAGTTGTGCAGTTTTAAGGTTGAATTGTACACGCTTAAAAACTTGAACAAAATATTAAAACATTACAAAACTTTCCTGAATAATTATGAAATCCTACAGAAAAGAACTCTGGTTTGAAATTCCAACCCGAAGAGCATTTATTAACATCACCAGCCAGGTTGAAAAATGCCTTGCTGAAAGTGGAATCAAAGAAGGCCTGATACTGATTGATGCAATGCATATTACCAGCAGTGTTTTTGTCAATGATGATGAATCGGGCTTGCATCACGATTTTGAAATATGGTTAGAAAAGCTTGCACCTGAGAAGCCATACAGTCAATACAAGCATAACGGTTTTGAAGATAATGCCGATGCCCATATTAAACGTACTTTAATGGGTCGTGAGACAGTTGTGGCGGTCACCAACGGTAAACTCGACTTTGGTCCATGGGAACAAATCTTTTATGGCGAATTCGATGGTAAACGCCGGAAAAGGGTGCTGGTCAAGATAATCGGTGAATAAATAATAAGGCTCAAGGGCTATTGAATTTGCCCGCCTTAACGCCCTTAGGCCTTTATACCAGTCTCATATCTGTAATGATAGCGGTAATCCTTCTGTCAAGTATCTTTTCAGTTTCTTCAAATTTTTCTGCAGACTGCAGCATTGTATTTACACTGATATAGAATTTGATCTTGGGTTCGGTTCCTGATGGACGGACAGAGATTTTGGATCCATCTTCAAGGAAGAATTGCAGAACATCAGATTTGGTAAGCTCTATTTTATCAGTTGTTCCTGTTACAATGTTAAAAGAAAGAAGTTTCTCATAATCATTTATTCTGATAACTCTGCTATCATTAATCGAAAGGGGAGGACTATTTCTGTAGTTATTCATCATTGCTTTTATCTCATCAGCACCCTCTATCCCTTTTCTTACAATATTTACCAGTCTCTCTTTATAAAATCCGAATTTAACATAGATATCTACAAGCAGTTCAAAGAGTGACATGCCATTGTTCTTAGCCCAGGCTGCGGCTTCGGCAACGAGAGCACAAGAACCGACCGCATCTTTATCTCTTACATAATCGCCTGGCAGATAGCCATAACTCTCTTCACCGCCACCGATGTACTTCTTCTTTCCTTCGAGGTTTCTGATAAGCTCAGCGAAGTATTTAAAACCGGTCAGCACATTAAAGTACTCGACTTTATAGTTTTCAGCAATTCTTTCAATCAGATCAGTGGTTACAATAGTTTTGATTATGTATTCATTACCCCTGTATTTCTTTTTTGCTTTATACTGCGACAGAGTATAAAAAGTAAGTATCACCGCGGTCTGGTTTCCGTTAAGCAGTACAAATCCTCCTTTTGTGTCACGGACGGCCACACCAAGCCTGTCGGCATCCGGATCTGAGGCCATCACTATCTCAGCTCCGGTCTCAGTTGCTTTATTTATTGCCATCTTTAGCGCATCAGGCTCTTCAGGATTTGGCGATTTTACAGTTGGAAAATTACCATCAACTATATCCTGCTCCGGTACACCGATGATGTTTTTGAATCCGAACATTTTCAGCGCGTGAGGAATAATCTGACCACCAGTTCCGTGTATAGGTGTATATACTATGCCAAGATCACTCTGTTTTCGAATGATATCGGGATTGACACTTATCTTATGCACCTCCTTCAGGAAGAGATCATCTGTTTCTTTTCCCAGAATCTTAATATTCTCTTTTTTGCTTTCAAACTTTATCTGGCTTACAGAATAAATCTTTCTTACTTCATCGATTATTCCGGTATCATGAGGGGCAACAACCTGCCCTCCATCGTTCCAGTAAGCTTTATAACCATTGTATTCAGGCGGGTTATGTGAAGCAGTTATAACCACACCGCTCTGACAACCATAATACCTGATAACGAAAGAAAGCTCAGGAGTGGGACGAAGTGATTCAAACAGGAATACTTTAAATCCATTTGCAGAAAATATTGAGGCAGCAGTTTCAGCAAAATACCTGCTGTTGTTCCTGCAATCGTGCGCTATAGCAACCTTTATTCCTTCTTTTCCGGCCTGGTTGATAATATAGTTTGACAAGCCCTGTGTAGCCATGCCCAGAGTGTAAATATTCATCCTGTTGGTACCGGCTCCCATTATTCCACGTAATCCACCGGTTCCGAATTCAAGGTCCTGGTAGAACGCATCGACAAGTTTGCTCTCATCTCCTGCAAGCAAATCGAGTACCTCCTTTCTGGTAGCCTCGTTAAATTCTTTTCCAAGCCATGTCTCGGCTCTTTTCCTGATAGAGTCTATTGATAACATATTCAATATAAGTTATTTAATTCTTTAATACATCTCTTCAAACTTAACCTCCAATGTGGGATTGTAAGGTTATAATTCTCTTTAATTTTTGACTTGTTCATTACTGAATAAACCGGCCGTTTTGCAGCAGCAGGGTACTCAGATGTCAAAATCGGGACAACCTGGCAGGTGAGGCCCGATTCCTCAATTATAGCAGAAGCAAAATCATACCAGCTGCAAACACCTTCATTTGAATAGTTATAAATACCTGAATTGAAAGCTAACTGATTTCTTATTACTCCTGATATTATCTGCAAAATGGCTTCGGCAAGATCGCGGCCATAAGTCGGTGTGCCGGTCTGGTCTGAAACAACACGCAAAGAATCCTTTTCATTGGCAAGTCTTATAATGGTTTTGACAAAATTGCTTCCGAATGAAGAGTACAACCACGATGTCCGGATTACCATCGATCCATAATGAGTAAGTGCTGCTTTTTCACCTTCGAGCTTTGATCTCCCATAAGCCGATAATGGATTGGCCGGAGAAGAATCGCTATAAGGTACATTGGAATTTCCATCAAAAACATAATCTGTTGAAATCTGGATAAATCTGCAGGTTGAATCCTTTAGGGCGTCTGCTATGTTTTTTACCGCTGTACCGTTAATCAGCAGAGCCAACTGATAATCGCTTTCGGCTTTATCGACCAGGTTATATGCTGCACAGTTTATTATCCAGTCGGGTTTAGATTTGCGTATAAATGATGCTGTTTTTATGGGATCAGTAATATCAAGTGTATCAACATCGGTAAATATAAAATCGTATCCAAAATACTTTCTGGAAACTACTTTAAGCTCGTTTCCCAGTTGTCCTTTTGCTCCGGTAATAAGTATTATAGCCATGTTTAAGGAAAATAATTAAAAGTTATTTTCAGCAAGATTAAAGTGAGGATTTGCAAGGTCCTTTACACTTATTATTGCTTTTGACAAATCTGTTTTCCAGTCTATTCCCAATGCAGGATCGCTCAATGAGATTCCCCTTTCAGATGCCTGCCTGTAAAAGTTGTCACATTTATACTGAATCACTGCGACTTTGCTGAGGACAGAAAATCCGTGTGCAAATCCACGCGGTATATAGAGTTGTTTTTTGTTTACAGAATCAAGTTCGACTGCAAACCATTTACCAAATGTTTTTGAGACTTTTCTGATATCAAGAGCAACATCCAGTATTTTACCATCAATAACTCTTATGAGTTTAGTCTGGTCGAAAGGGCGGAGCTGATAATGCAGTCCCCTTATAACTCCTTTTATTGATTTAGACTCATTATCCTGAACGGGTACAAAAGATATACCTGCTTTGCGGAAAGTGTCACTATTAAAACTTTCCATAAAATAACCTCTGTTGTCTGAATGAACTATTGGTTCTATAATTAACAGCCCGTCAAATCCGGTTTTAGTGATTTTCATATAAGGTTAATAATGTATGATAGCTTAGTATGGATTTTCTTCATTTGCTATTCTGATAAGGTACTGGCCATATTGACTTTTTTTAAAGGGATCGGCGATTTTTAATAACTGATCGCGGCTGATAAAACCTCTCTTGTATGCGATCTCTTCAATGCATGAGGCTTTTAAACCTTGTCTCTGTTCAAGTGTTGCAATGAAGTTAGCGGCCTGGAGAAGGCTTTCGTAAGTACCAGTATCGAGCCATGCCATCCCTCTTCCCATTAGTTTTACTTCCAGAGTACCTTCTTTTAAATACAACCTGTTCAGATCAGTGATCTCAAGTTCACCCCGCGGGGAAGGCTTCAGGGATTTTGCTTTGCTTACAACTGTCTTATCATAGAAATAGAGTCCGGTAACAGCATAGTTGGACCTGGGTTTGGACGGCTTCTCTTCTATAGTTACAGCTCTTCTCTTGTTGTCAAACTCAACTACACCATACCGTTCGGGGTCAGTGACATAGTAGCCGAAAACACAGGCGCCCTTTTTAAGATTGGCAGTTGAAAGCAATGTTTCACCGAATCCGTGCCCATAGAAGATATTATCCCCAAGGATCATACAAACCGGATTATTCCCAATGAATTTCTCGCCCAGGATAAAAGCCTGAGCAAGTCCGTCGGGTGAGGGTTGCTCAACATAACTGAACTTTAACCCAAGAGATGAACCGGAGCCCAGAAGATCGTGGAACCCCGGGAGATCCCGGGGAGTAGAGATCACCAGGATATCTTTTATCCCGGCCAGCATCAGGACCGACAAGGGATAATATATCATCGGTTTGTCATAAACCGGAAGCATCTGCTTGGATATCGAATTTGTTATAGGATATAACCTTGTACCAGATCCTCCGGCGAGTATAATTCCTTTCATACAACTATTGTCTTTTGTCTTTTATCCTTTTCTATCTTCTTCCAATCCCATAATAAGCAAACCCCGCTTTCTTTATCTCTGCAGGATCATATATATTCCTGCCATCAAATATTACTCTGCCTTTCACGAGACTTGTAATCTTTTCAAGATCTGGCACCCGGAATTCAGGCCATTCTGTCATAAGTGCCATAGCATCAGTGTCCCGGAGGGCCTCATAGGGGTCTGTAGCATAGTTGATTTTGTCACCAAAAAGTTTCCTTGTTTCAGTCATTGCTACCGGATCATAAACACTAATAATTGCCCCTTCATGAAGAAGCATTCTTATGAGTTCGAGTGCAGACGCTTCCCTGATATCATCAGTATTGGGTTTAAAAGAAAGTCCCCAGATTCCAAAATACCTGTTCCTCAGGTTGCCACCGAAGTGCTTTTTCATCTTGATAAAAAGAACCGCTTTCTGATATTCATTTGCAGTTTCAACAGCTTTTACAACATTCAGTTCATACCCATGTTCATTAGCTGTCTTTATAAGGGCTTTGACATCCTTAGGGAAACACGATCCACCGTAACCGACACCCGGATAGATAAATTTACTTCCAATTCTTGAATCGCTTCCAATACCTTTCCTTACCTGGTTCACATCCGCACCAAGAATGTCGCACAGATTTGCAATTTCATTTATAAAACTAATCCTGGTTGCCAGCATAGCATTGGCTGCGTATTTTGTAATTTCAGCCGAAGCAATATCCATGAATAGAATAGGATGATTGTTCAAAAGGAAAGGCATATAAAGCTTTTTCATTATTTCACCTGCCTTTTCCGTATCAATTCCAATAACGATTCTTTCAGGTTTGAGAAAATCCTCAACTGCCGAACCTTCTTTCAGGAATTCAGGATTTGAAGCCATGTCGTAGGAAACCTCTATCTTTCTTTTATTTAGTTCTTTCCGGATTACTTTCCTCACAACTTCGGCTGTTCCCACCGGAACGGTGCTCTTTGTAACAATTACGGCATATTCTTTTATAAACCTCCCAATTTCAGCGGCAACTTTCTCCACATTTTGCAGGTCGGCACTGCCGTTCTCGCCAGGAGGGGTTCCTACAGCGATAAAAATAGCCTCAGCTCCCTCAATTCCTTCCTTTATTTCAGTTGTAAAATGTAACCTCGATTTTTCTATATTCCTTTTGAGCATTACCTCAAGTCCCGGTTCATAAATTGGGACTATTCCTTGACTCAGTTGCTTCACCTTTTCATTATCGACATCAACACACGCCACATTGATACCTGTTTCAGCAAAGCAGGTTCCGGTGACCAGTCCTACATACCCTGTCCCTACAACAGCAATCTTCATATTCCGAAAGTTAATATTGGTTAAAACTTAATCACTTGTACAAAGATAGCAGAACAAGTGAAATTTGGAAATAGTTAAAGAAAGGTGCATGGTCCAGGATGCAAGGTGCATGGTGCACCCTGCACCCCGAATCCGTCATTTAAGCATATGAAAATCTATCATTTATTACGTTGATTCTAAAAATAAATCCTATCTTTGCAACCAATTTTTTATATAACATAATGTCTAACTTATTAATTATTAGTTTTTTAAATTTAAATCATGACTGAGAGCAAAGGAAAATCAACCAAAGCTGAAAAGGTTGAAAAAGATGAAAAAGCTGAAAAGACAGCTAAGAAACCAAGAACCAAAACTACTGCTGTAAAGAAAACTGAAAAGGTAGCCAAGACAGAAGAAGCACCTGTTGAAGAAACAGATGCTGTTGTTGCAGAAGCATCAGTATCCGGTCCTGAAGTCGATGTTGCTGAGGCATCACCTGAGGCCTCTGTTGAATCGAAAGAAAGAGAGAGCGTAAAAGATGAGGCTGAACCGGAAGTCAAAGCCGAAAGAAAAAGTGCACCTACTAATGAAGAATTTGACTGGGATGCATTTGAAACTGAAGAACTTCGTTCTTCTCCAAAATTCAACGAATATGAAGACCTGTATAACAAGACGCTTTCAACTGTTGCAGTTGATGAAGTTGTACCAGGTACTGTAATTCAAATGACGACCCGTGAAGTTGTAATCAATATTGGTTATAAATCAGAAGGAGTCGTGAGTCTGAATGAATTCCGCTATAATCCAAATCTTAAAATAGGGGATACAGTAGAGGTTTATGTAGAAAGTCAGGAAGACAAGAAAGGACAGCTTGTTCTTTCGCACAAGAAAGCAAGGGCTCTCAATTCATGGGACCGTGTTAATACTGCGCTTGAAAAAGATGAGATAATCACAGGATACATTAAATGTCGTACCAAAGGTGGTATGATAGTAGATGTGTTCGGAATTGAGGCATTCCTCCCGGGCTCACAAATAGATGTTAAGCCGATCCGCGATTATGATGTATTTGTAAATAAGACAATGGAATTCAAGGTTGTCAAGATCAACCAGGAGTTCAAAAATGTCGTTGTTTCACATAAAGCTTTAATTGAAGCTGAACTTGAACAGCAGAAGAAAGAGATTATTGCTAAACTTGAAAAAGGGCAGGTTCTTGAAGGAACCGTTAAGAATATTACTTCATATGGTGTGTTTATCGACCTGGGTGGTGTTGATGGTCTGATACATATCACGGACCTATCCTGGGGACGGGTTAATCATCCTGAAGAGATCGTACAACTCGACCAGAAACTCAATGTTGTTATCCTTGATTTTGATGATGATAAAAAGAGAATAGCTCTTGGACTTAAGCAGCTGACCCCACATCCATGGGATTCAGTGGATCCTAATCTGAACATTGGTGATAAAGTTAAAGGTAAGGTTGTTGTTATGGCCGACTATGGTGCTTTTGTAGAGATCGCCCCGGGAGTGGAGGGACTGATCCACGTTTCCGAAATGTCATGGTCTCAGCATCTTCGAAGTGCACAGGAATTCATGAAAGTTGGCGAAGAGGTTAACGCAGTTGTTCTTACACTCGATAGGAATGAACGAAAAATGTCACTTGGCATTAAACAACTTAAACCTGATCCATGGCAGAATATTGATGAGAAGTATTCGGTTGGCAGTAAACATACAGCTAAAGTACGCAACTTCACCAATTTTGGTGTTTTTGTGGAAATAGAAGAAGGTGTGGATGGACTGATTCATATTTCAGATCTATCTTGGACCAGGAAAATTAAGCATCCGGCAGAGTTTACCGCCATTGATGCTGAGATTGAAGTTGTTGTACTTGAAATCGACAAAGATAACAGGAGACTCAGCCTGGGACATAAACAGCTTGAAGAGAATCCATGGGATGTTTTTGAAAACTTGTTTGTAATCGATTCAGTTCATGAAGGCACGGTTGTTGAAGTATTTGACAAAGGCGCAATTATTGCCCTTCCTTATGGAGTTGAAGGTTTCGTTACCCCAAAACATCTCGTTAAAGAGGATGGCATGATGGCTAAAGTTGAAGAAAAACTTTTATTCAAAGTGATTGAATTCAACAAATCAGCCAAGAAAATAATAGTATCTCACAGCAGAGTTTTTGAAGATGAAAGAAGAGCTGCTGAAGTCCAGGTAAAGAAGACTGAAACTGAAACAACCAGGAAAACCACAAGAAAAGTTAAGTCTAACATTGAGAAAACAACTCTTGGTGATATATCTGAATTGGCTGCCTTAAAAGAAGAAATGGAAGAAAAACAGAATAAATCTTCTAAGAAATAGAAATATTTGTTAAATTTAAGCTGCAAAAAATTTAACCATTATGGATTTTAATATTGAGAGCCGGAATAACAGTACAGTTATTCAGATTCAGTCTGAGAAGCTTGATACTCATATAGCTCCCGCACTTAAATCTGAACTTGTACTGGTTTCAGGTAAAGGTGAAAAAAACATCATCCTGGATCTAGAAAAATGCCAGTACTGCGACTCCTCTGGTCTGAGTGCTATCCTTGTAGCTAACAGATTATGTAAAAATGCAGGTGGCACGTTTGTCCTTTGCGGACTTAATGAAGCTGTTGAAAGACTTATCACCATTTCGCAACTCGATACAGTTCTCTCAATTACGGGAACTGTCGAGGAAGCTGAAAAAATGATCTCATAGTACTGATAGCAGTGCAGAGTGTCTATGAAACTAACCATATTGGGTAGTAGTTCTGCATTGCCCACATCAGAAAGATATCCAAGCGCTCATGTGCTTAATGTACATGAGCGCTTGTTTTTAATTGACTGTGGAGAAGGAACCCAGATGCAACTAAGAAAAAACCGTATACGATTCGGGAAAATCAATCACATTTTTATCAGCCACCTCCATGGCGACCACATTTTTGGACTCTACGGACTCCTTTCTACCTTCAACCTTATGGGCAGAAAATCTCCACTTAATCTTTATGCTCCTGAATCTTATGACCATATTCTTCGATCACACCTTGACGATTTCGATATCCGTCTTGACTATGAAATTAATTTTACACCATTATCCGGGAAAGACCCTGTTTTAATCCTTGAAGATAAATTTACCACTGTAACATCATTGCCTCTTGAACACAGGATCCCATCTTTCGGATTTCTTTTCAGAGAAAAGCAGACTGACCGGAAAATAATGAAGGAATCTATTGCCAGATTCGGAATACCAATTGCAAAAATGTTATCAATCAAAAAGGGTGAAGATTTTGTTACAAAACATGGAGAAGTTATTAAAAATGAGGATATTACAATTCCTCCTCCAGAGCCTCTCTCTTATGCCTACTGCAGCGATACGAAATATTTCAAGCGTCTCTCTTCATTTGTAAGAGGTGTAAAGGTACTCTATCATGAGGCAACGTTTGACAAAAGCAAAAATGAACTGGCAGTTTTGACCGGACATTCCACCACCATTGATGCGGGCAAAGTTGCAGCTGAAGCTGACGCAGGTGCTTTAATAATTGGACATTTTTCAGCAAGATACAGAGATAGTCATATTCTGGTTGAGGAAGCCAGATCCATCTTCCCCAGGACTTTGGCTGCCGTTGACGGAAAAAGGTATGATATAGCGAATATTCTTACTTAACAAAAGTTGGCTATCTTTAAACCCTTATTCCAATAAAACACGAAGTGCAGGAAAAGATAATAATTTTGGACTTTGGCTCCCAGTATACACAATTGATAGCAAGAGGTATAAGGGAACTTAATGTCTATTGCGAAATATATCCTTACCACCATTTTCCTGTACCTGACAATACTGTTAAAGGAGTTATTATGTCGGGCAGCCCGTTTTCAGTCAGAGATAAAAATGCACCATGGCCAGACCTGAAACATATTAAGGGTAAAATTCCTCTTCTTGGAATATGTTACGGTGCTCAATATCTGGCTCATAATTTTGGTGGTGAAGTAATGCCTTCAAATTCAAGGGAATATGGCAGGGCAAACATGGTTTTTCTGAATAGCGAAGATGAATTATTTTCAGGCCTTACTGAAGGAACTCAGGTCTGGATGTCGCATGGTGATACCATTGAATCCATTCCCAATAATTTCGTTATAACTGGTTCGACAGCTGATGTAAAAGTTGGGGCTTTTCATATCAAAGGGGAAAAGACATGGGGTATACAGTTCCATCCTGAAGTTTACCATACAACTGAGGGGAAAAGGATACTCGAAAACTTTATAGCAAGGATTTGCGGTTGCAATCGTGACTGGACTCCGGATTCATTTGTTGAATTAACTATAAAGACGATCAGAGAAAAAATTGGAAATGACAAAGTTATTCTGGGACTTTCGGGAGGCGTTGATTCATCTGTTGCTGCATCGCTTCTCAACAGGGCTATTGGAAAGAACCTCGCCTGTATTTTTGTAGACAATGGACTGCTCAGAAAAAATGAATATGAAAAAGTACTTGAATCATATCATGGCCTTGGCCTCAATGTCATTGGTGTTGATGCAAGCGATTTATTCCTTGATCAGCTTGAAGGTGTGAGCGATCCGGAAACAAAAAGAAAAATCATCGGAAGAGTCTTTATAGAGGTTTTCGACAGAGAGGCTCATAAAATTAAGGATGTAAAGTGGTTGGCTCAGGGAACAATCTATCCTGACGTTATTGAATCAGTTTCAGTAAACGGACCATCAGCTACTATAAAGTCGCACCATAACGTTGGAGGTCTTCCCGAAAGAATGCACCTTCAGGTAATCGAACCGCTCCGCCTGCTTTTTAAAGATGAGGTCAGAAGAGTAGGAACTGCCATGAAGATGCCCGATTATATTCTGAAGAGGCATCCGTTCCCTGGCCCTGGTCTTGCAATCAGGCTACTTGGGGAGATCACAAGGGAAAAACTCAGAATGCTTAAGCAAGCTGATGAAATCTTCATAGAGGGACTTAAAAAATATGATCTTTATGATAAAGTATGGCAGGCAGGGGTTATCTTATTGCCGGTAAAGTCAGTCGGAGTAATGGGAGATGAAAGAACTTATGAGAATGCTGTTGTATTACGAGCAGTAGGATCAACTGACGGGATGACAGCAGACTGGTCTCATCTTCCTTATGACTTTCTCGGTTTTGTTTCAAACGAAATAATAAATAAAGTAAAAGGTATTAACAGGGTTGTTTATGATATCAGTTCAAAACCACCCTCTACAATTGAATGGGAATAGAAGACAGGGTACAGGGTGCAGGGTGCAAGGTGCAGGGTGCAGGGTGCAAGGTGCAGGGTGCAGGGTGCAGGGTGCAGGGTGCAGGGTGCAGGGTACAGGGTACTGGGTACAGGGCTTAAGACATGGAGATATGATTTTATTATGAGATAGCACATACCACTTTGTCAGTTTAAACTTTATTGTTGAAGAGATGTTAGTTGATAGAAAATAAAATAAATAAGATGAATAATTACATGAAAAGAAAAACTTTTGGAACAGCAATCGCGTTTATGTTCCTGCTTTTTATAAGTATTACCGTTTCAGGACAGACATTGAATGAAGGTCAGATTAAATTTGCTCGTACTCTGGGCCTGATCGACGCATTTTATGTTGATACAGTCAACTTAAACCAGCTTACGGAAAAGGCTATTATTGAAGTGCTTAAAAACCTCGATCCTCATTCTACATATATCTCAGCCAAGGATGTAAAAGATATGAATGAACCATTAAATGGCAACTTTGAGGGCATTGGGATTCAGTTTAATATTCTTCACGATTCAATCATTGTGGTTGAGCCTATTGCGAATGGACCTTCCGAGAAGGTTGGACTGAGAGCTGGCGACAGGATAGTAGTTATTAATGACGAGAAAGTGGCAAGTATTAAAATCAACAATACCGGCGTAAGAAGCAGACTTATGGGTCCCAAAGGTACGAAGGTGAATCTGGTTGTCTTCCGGAAAGGTGAAAAAGATCTTTTAAAATTTACAATCATAAGAGATAAAATTCCAATTTATAGTCTTGATGCCTCATATATGATTAATAATGAAACAGGCTATATCAAGCTTAATAAGTTTGCTGCAACAACTGAAAAGGAATTTGCTGATGCCGTTGCCGGTCTGAAGAGCAGTAACCCCAAAAATATTATTCTTGATTTAAGAAATAATCCGGGAGGCTACATGCTTGCTGCAGTTGCAATTGCTAATCAATTCTTGTCAGGGGAGAAGCTTGTGGTTTATATGCAGGGAAGAAAAACTCCAAGGGAGGATTTTAAATCGCAGGGCAATGGTGCCCTTACAAAAGCAAAGCTAGTGGTTCTTACTGATGAAGGCTCAGCTTCGGCCAGCGAAATACTTGCAGGAGCTATGCAGGACTGGGACCGCGGAGTTATTATGGGGCGAAGATCGTTTGGTAAAGGTTTGGTACAAAACGGTTTCTATCTTACAGACGGATCCCAGATCAGGCTTACTATTGCTCGTTATTATACACCAACAGGACGTTCTATCCAAAGCCCGTACAATGAGGGTTACGATAAATACATGGAGAATTTCAGAAAACGGTTTTCTGACGGAGAAATGCTGCATGCCGACACTACCCATTTCCCTGATTCACTGAAATACAGTACAAATACAAATCACCGCAAAGTTTATGGAGGCGGAGGTATCATGCCTGATGTCTTTGTGGCTGCTGATACATCTAACTATTCAGATTACTACAGAGATCTGGGTAGAAAAACCATATTCCAGTCATTTACACTGGAATACACCGACAAAAACAGGGCGAGACTTAAATCGGCATTTCCCAGATTCGACGATTTCAAAAGCAGGTTTGAATTCTCCTCAGAGGAAATAAAAGCTTTCACCAAAATGGGAGAAGATGCCGGTGTCAAATTCAATGAAAAAGAATTTACCGTTTCTAAAGCTGAAATACTTAAAGTTCTGAAAGCACTGGTAGCCAACGACATCTGGCAGACTACACAATACTTTCAAATAATAAATGAAGGAGACGTAGTTATTGCCAAAGCTTTGAAGTTGTTAGCTGAAGAGAAGGAATATAACAGGTTGTTGGGATATTGAATGAAATTTCTGGCAAAAACCCTGTTTGGACTTGAGAAAGTACTGGCTGATGAATTGAAAGCACTGGGAGCAAAAGAGATAGAACCGGCAAACAGGGCAGTTCATTTCATTGGTGATATACCCTTATTATACAAAGCGAACTATACATTACGGACTGCATTATCTGTATTGATGCCCATAAAGGAGTTCTGGATAAGGTCTGCAGATGATCTCTACAGAAAGTGCGCGCAGATAAGATGGGATGAATACATGGAGATTGATAATACTTTTTCTGTTTCCCCCGTTGTACAATCTCAGCATTTTAACCATACCGGTTATGCTGGCCTTAAACTTAAAGATGCCGTTGCTGATTATTTCAGGAATATTTACGGGAAGCGGCCATCTGTCAATCCTGCAAATCCCGACATAGTTATTAACCTCCATATCAGCAATGAAAAAGTAACTGTATCGCTGGATTCTTCTTCAATTCCACTTTTCAAAAGAGGTTACCGCCAGGAGCAGGCTGCAGCTCCCCTGAATGAGGTTCTTGCCGCAGGAATTCTTCTTATCTCCGGATGGAATGCATCAACGAATCTTGTTGACCCAATGTGTGGTTCCGGAACTATACCGATTGAAGCAGGACTGATTGCGTGCAATATTCCGTCCGGCAGATGCAGAAAGTTTTTTGGATTTCAGAAATGGAAAGGATATGACCCTGATGTTTTCAGAATGATAGTTAAGGAAGGAGAAGATAGTATTAGAAAATCTCCTGTCGTAATTTCGGGATCTGATATCTCTGAAACTGCAATAGCTCAGGCACGTAGCAATGTCAGTCACGCCGGACTGAAGGATAATATTTCACTTGTGATATCCGATTTCAGTACACTTAAGATATTTGATAATAAGGGCGTTATATTTATTAATCCACCTTACGGTGAGCGGTTGCTTCCGGAAGAAACGGACTCATTATATAGTATGATAGGAACTACCCTTAAACATAATTTCCATGGTTATACTGCATGGATAATTTCTTCCAATAAAGGTTCTCTTAAACACATCGGACTCAAACCTAAGGAAAAGCATCTCTTATACAACGGAGCCCTTGAGTGTTCATTCAATAAGTATGAATTATATTCAGGAAGCAGAAAATCCACATAGTGCTCAAATCAACAGAACGTGCTGATTTACCATCCATTTTCTTGTATTTATCAAAAAAAGGGAACTATTGTCTTAAAAAGAGCAAAGTGGATAAGTTATATTTTGCTTACTTTATATTTTTATTATATTTGTTACCTGAAACAAAAAAATGACCTTTCTTAAACGAAGCTTAGATGGGCTTTAACGTAGAGAATTATCTAACAGATCAGAGCATCGGCGAAATTGTCCTTAAATATAAAGGCAATATTGATTCGGATGTCATTAACCATGTGCTTGATGCAGTAGAGGGGAAAATGGTTGAGGTTAATGAACAGTCTAAACTACGAAAAAAGGTCTACAATGTGCTTGTTGAGAGCCTCCAGAATCTTTATCATCATGTTGACCCTGTCCCATCGGACTTTGAAGATCAATCATCGGAACGTTTTGGTCTGCTTATCGTAATGAAGATTGAGGGTGGTTATAAGATAATTACAGGGAATTTTGTCAATACTGAACATATCGAAAAACTGGAAGAAAAAATAAAGAGGATCAACAGGTCGAGTCACGAAGAGATTAAGGAACTCTACAAGTTTATTCTGAATCATCAGAAGATTTCCCAGAAAGGCGGTGGTGGATTGGGACTTGTTGATATTGCCCGGAAAACAGGCAACCAGCTTGACTATTCATTTAAGAAATACAATGACAAGCATTCATTCTTCTATATGAATATTCTGGTGAAGGATGATATTGAAAATAAATAATTAAAATTTTGACAAATATGGAACCGATCATCATTGAAGGAACACCAAAGACACCGACTGTAAAGTTTGATGCCTCTGAAGGTGTATTTGAGATTAAAGGACGTTCAATTCCTGAAAACTCAGTTGAGTTCTATAAACCGCTCGTCGATTGGCTCGATGGTTATAAGGATAGTCCACTCTCCAAGACCACTGTAAATATTCGACTCGAATATTTTAACACAAGTTCTTCCAAGTGTATTCTTGATGTATTCAAGAAACTGGAGGCAATTCATAAGGCCAAGAATGAAGTTGAGGTAAACTGGTATTATGAGGAGGATGATGAAGATATGCTCGAAGCCGGTGAAGATTATGAATCTATTATCAGGGTGCCTTTTAAAATGATAGAAATTGTTGAATAAATGTATAGTTGATAGCAAAAAAGATTGGTTTCTTTCCATATTTTGAGAGGCTGCCCCTTTGGAGGCAGCCTCTTAGTTTTAAGAAGTTTTAGTCAATCCGAATGTTTCCCTCCCATAAGTTGCTCGCCCGAATCGAGAAGTTTCTTAAGTAATCTGAAATAGAGTGCAAGATATAGCCCAAAAGTCATAATCCAGATTACAACCACATTAACAACAAGAGTATTCACAGGCTGTCCAAAAACCATTTTTTTCGGAGAGTAAAAATGTGCTTTGACGAATTTGTACTCAGGATCCATGTATATCGGATCTATCTTCTGATACAACCTGTTCCTGTATACAATAAATCTCTGCATTTCATTTGAGTTGGTTACAAACTCGTTCAATTTATCATTAAAGTATTTAAACCTCAGTTCATTATATCTTTCTTTATTTTGTGAAAGCTCCAGTACCATTTTTTCTTTTTCATTTGATGCATTGATCCAGATTACATTATTTTCTTTACGTGTCTCTTCTACATATTTTTTTGTTGCATCGATGACTTCTTGTGTGACCAGATCCGGGGTAAGATAGTCAACATATTTATACGTATTATTCATACTGTTGGCTAATTGTTTATTGATCTCAAACTTCAGGAAATCAAGATCCTCAGCAAAATTGGCACCCCTGTTTCCTTTTGAAAGACTATTTTCAATATTGATCAAGCGTTCACTAACTGCTTCCTTCCAATATTGTTTAATGAAATAAGCTTTGCTCATCGTCTTTTCATATTCGTAGAACTGTCGTTCATACTTGTTATTTACGAACTGTTCCACAGCCAGAGCTTCGTATCCCCATCTTGCAACAATTCCTTCACCATAGAATGGAATTGATGCAGGAGAGCTTAACCAGTTTGGATTCAGTTTTTCATACTTAACCATCACCCCGCTTAAAATTATCTCTGGTATGACAAGGAAGGGAATAAGAATATAAATTGTCACAACTGCTTTAAAACTGTCGGAGATTACCAGTCCCAGCATGTTAGACGAAGCCCAACAGGAAAAGAGGACAAGCCAGTACTGGAACCACATTCCCTTAACTTCTGTCAAACTGTTACCAATAATTACAAAAGTAAAAGCCTGTATTGCCGATATAAAGAATTGAACCGATACTTTTGACATCAGGTAACTGTTCCAGCTCAAATTCAGGAAGGCCTCCCTTTTTAAGATCTTCCTGTCTTTAATGATCTCCTCCGCGCTGACCGTTAATCCCATGAATATCGAAATGATAACTGCCATGAAGAGATAAATGGGAAGGTTTTCATTATCAAAAAAAGTATAACGCGAGCCTGGCGTATCCGATTTGGCATATTTTATCAGTGAAGCAAGAAAAAATGCCAGTACAGGAGCTTCCAGCAGGGTAATTATTAGGTATTGCACATCTGCTATCTTTGAAAGAATATCGCGTTTTGCGAATACAACAAACTGTCTGAACCTGTTAGGAGTTTTGAAATTAATTTCCGGAATACCCTTTCCTTCATCAAGCGGACCCTCCTGATTAAGAAGGAAGTTTTTATAATAGTCGCTCCATTCCTGTGGAGATACTTTTCTGGTACTTGTAGGTTGCCCATATTCATCCAGCACCCTTGCCTCTACTATGTTGAAAATCTGTTCCGGGTTTACATTTCCGCAAACATGACATTCACTTTCGTTATAATTGGCATGATGGATCCTGGTCTTAAAGTACACTATTGATTCAATAGGATTACCATTATATATCAGGTGACCACCGGTATCAAGAATTATCAGTCTGTCGAACATTTTAAAAATATCTGACGACGGCTGGTGAATCACAACGAACAGGAGTTTCCCTTTAAGCGCAAGTTCCTTCAGAAGGTCAAGGATGTTCTCAGAATCCCTTGAGGATAATCCTGAAGTAGGCTCGTCAAGAAACATTATAGCAGGTTCACGGATAAGTTCAAGTGATATATTGAGTCTTTTTCTTTGTCCGCCACTGATCTTTTTGTTGAGAGGGCTTCCTACTTTCATGTTCCTTATTTCGTAGAGACCCAGGTTTTTAAGTGTGACATCGACTTTAGCTCTTATCTGTTCCTCAGTAAAGTTGTCAAAGCAAAGTTTGGCGTTATAGTACAAGTTCTCGAAAACAGTCAGTTCCTCTATTAACAGGTCATCCTGTGATACATAACCGATAAGACCCTTAACTTCCTGACTGCCGCTATGGATACTGACACTATTTATAACCACTTCACCAGAGAAAGGAGGATTAATACCGTTAAGAACGCTTAGCAAAGTCGACTTTCCGGCACCACTTGCACCCATAATACCCACCATCCGGCCTGACTCTTCCTCGAAACTCATAGGATGAATGCCTATTTCACCACTGCGGAACCTGTATTCGAGATTATTCACCCTGTATACTACCCTGGAAGCCTGCAGCTCCTCACGAAGGAATTGCTGAATTATATCACTGTAATAAATGGGCGAAGATTTGGGGTCTCTGAGAGACGATCCCGGATTGAACGGATACACTTTATCCTCCTGAAGGAGCTGGCCGTTCATATAAAGTTCACCGGTCTCCGTAAATCGCACAAAGTACATCCCCGCAGAATGGACGAACAATACCCAAATCTGACCAGTAACATCATCGTTGTAAAGGTGTTTAACTTCAGCATCTTCATGCTTCTCTTTATTGTCGATTATAAGAACACCAGGTGATATTGGTACAGAAGAAAAGGGATTAAGTATAAAACTCTCAATGAGTTTGTGTTCTGCAGGATCAAGATTGAATGATTCCGATACTGAAAGTATAAACTCCAGTTCAAGCTGGCTTACTTCAGTTCCCTCCGATTTACAAAATTCGAGAAGCTGCACCAGTACAATTATCTTCTGATCCTGAGTGAGTTGATCATTTATGTCATTGCATATCCTTAATACCCTGACAGATATAGCAGCAGTACGTCTGTTGAGGCTGCTTTTCTTTTGTTTTTCCTGTGCTTCCTGATAGTAGCCGTCAAAGAAACCGAGATATTGTTTTACTAGCTCCTGGTTCAGCTGACGCTTCAGAAACACTTCAACAACGCCCCTTCTGTCTCTGTCATTACTTTGCGGTCGCGCAATAATCGCAAAGAGCTGCATCAGGGCTTTTAAGATCTTCTCACTCATTATTAACTATTTAAATAATCTTTTAAGTAATACAATATTAAATATTTTTCACGTTTCTTTTCTTAATGTTTTTCTTTTTCTCCACAGAAAAGCCAAACTTCCCAATGAATTTCCCCGTTTCATAATATTTACCATGAGAGTAACAAAGAAGAGAAGCCTCATGCAACTTGAACAACCCTGTCTTTTCATCGAATAGTTGTTTCTCAGCATTAACAGCAACAACTTCTGAAATAAACATGTGATGGGTTCCTAATTCTTTAATTTCCTTGACGATACATTCGATATTTATCGGTGACTCCATAATGACCGGAGCCTTTACTATCGAAGCAGGTCCGGGAGTAAGCCCCATTTCCTGAAACTTGTTATGAACAGCACCTGACTTCACACCGCACCAGTCTGCAGCATAAGCAAGCGACCTTGTGGTAAGGTTAATTACATATTCACCCTCTTTTTTTATTATTCCATATGAATATCGCGATGGTCTGACAGAGATATAGCACATGGCAGGATCTGTGCATATCGTTCCTGTCCATGAAATAGTCATAATATTATACTCCTCGGGTACCGATCCGCAACTGATCATAACTGCAGGCAGAGGATATATCATCGTACCTGGTTTCCAAAGTATCTTGCTCATATCAAAAACTATCTGAAAGATTTGACACAGCTATAAGTGTCGCTGTATATTTCAAAAACTGTATGGAGATTAAGCGTTTCGAAAAGAGACATAATCCTGGGTTCGGCATTTGAAAATTTTACAACACCATAATTATTCTTTGCAGCTTTAAATAATGAGAGAAAACATCCGAATCCTGAACTATCTATATAATCAATACCTGTAAGATCAATAACTACCCTGCTGTTGGCATTTCCAAACAATGTGACGATTTTATCCCTTATCTCATCAGCAATAAGTGCGTTGATCTTATTAACTGAAAATGTTATAACATCTACATTTTCCCGCTTTTCAATATTAACCATCAACAAACATTATTACAGATTTTTGACATAATTGTCAAGCTCCAATACTGCGGCCTTTGTATTATGTTTATACCTCTCAATATACCCTGTGTAATTCTCCCTGTTCTTGCCTTCTTTCAACTCAAGTTCAAATGTTTTGAGCATTGTCGCAAGGTCATTCATCCCCATAATGGCAACAGAAGATTTTGCCTTATGAGCAAGCATCGCAAGAGAATGGAAATCATTCTTTGAATGACTTAATAACATTTCGTCATATATTTCCACAACCTGGCTGCGAAATATTCCGACAATCTCTGAGAGAATATCTTTATCACCTCCGGCTACTGTATCAAGATATTCTGTATTAATGAATTGATAGTCCATAATAGTCAGATCTGGAGCTGTTATTACTAGGATTAACAAATAAATGTATAACAAAAATAGCAATTTTTTAATACTGTTCAGCTATCTACCCGTATAAGACTGATAAAAGTCCTCTTCTTTTGAAAACAGTAAAATATTGCTAATTTTAAACCGAGAAATAATCAAGTCATGAAGTATCTCCTGTCATTCTCAATCCTATCATTATTAATTTCATTTTCAGGTTATTCACAACTGGCCGTAACCATTTCAAGAAAGGAATTCAAATCCGGGAAAGAAGGCTTTTCTGTGGCCTGGAAACATATAAAGCGCGGGGATTCATACTTTGATGAGGAACCTAAAAATTACCAAAAAGCGCTGGCAGAATATCAGGAAGCATATAAGTACAATAAGGATAACGCGGAACTTAATTATAAAATTGGTGCCTCAACCTATTTCTCAGGCAAGGAAGATGAAGCCGAACAATTTCTCAGTAAAGCTTATGGATTGAAAAATAATGTTGCAAAAGATATATTATTCCTTTCCGGCAGATCGCTTATGTATAATTACAGGTTTAACGAAGCAATTGACGAGTTTAAAAACTGGCTCTCGTCACCAGGGAAAAAGCCAAAGTCAGCTATTGCGGATGCAAAAAAACATATCGGGGAATGTGAGGCAGCATTGATTGTCACAAAAGATACATTAAGGCTTGAATTAAAAAATATCGGTGGAAATATAAATTCTGATGCTGATGACTATTCTGAAATTCTTGCATCAGGTGGTAAAAAAATGCTGTTTGCTTCCAGAAGAGGCATGTCCGCTAAAGCCAGAAGCAATTATGCAGATAATAAGTTTGATGAGAATGTCTTTTCCTCGGATTTGGTTAATGGAACATGGAGCGCAGCTATGCTGTTCGATAAAAAACTGATCACTAAATATTGTGAGGCACCATTATATATGAATGATGCAGGAACCCAGTTGTATATTTATACCGGTTATCAGGGGCATGGAGATATAATGGTTACGGAGTTGAAGAGGGGAAAATGGAGGTCCCCGGTACCTGTAAAAATGAACTTGAACACTAATTCTTCGGAGACCACTTTTACAATTAATCCCAGAGGTGATGAAATTGCTTTTGTTAGCGAAAGAAAGAAAGAAGGACTGGGAGGGAAAGATATCTACTTCATGAAAAAGCTCAATAAACGTAAATGGTCAAGACCGGTAAATGCAGGCCAGTTCATCAACACCATTTATGATGAAGAATCTATCAAATTTTCAGCCGGAGGAGATACGCTATGGTTCAGTTCGAAAGGACACAACTCTATAGGTGGATATGATATTTTCTATAGTACACGTAGTTCGGCCAATGGATCATGGAATCAGGCTGTTAGTGCGGGATACCCGTTAAATTCTCCCTGGGACGACCTTTTCTATTATCCTTCTCCTGGCAATGACAGTTCATTTTTCTTTGTTTCAAACCGCAGAGGCGGATTAGGCGGACTTGACATCTGGACAGGTAAAATCCTTCCTCCGCCACCACCTCCACCAGTAGTTCTTCCAGAACCTGTACCGGTTGCTCCTCCAAAACGCGATACTCTGGTTCTAAGAGATACTGTTGTAATTATTAAGGAAATACAGAAACCTGTTCAGCCTGAACCCACAAAAGAGGTTGGCTTCTATTTAATTGGCAAGGTAACAGATTCTGAAAGCAAAGAACCAGTACTGGCCAGGATTGAAATCTTTGATTTTTACACGGATCAGCTTATCAGTACCACAGCAAGTTCAGATGTTGACGGATCATACAGAGTTAAAATGCCCGCAAAGAAATCATATATGATTAATCTCAGGGCAACCGGATATCTGTCAGATATGAGACGAGTGACTCTTTCCGATTCATATATTGAAGAATTTTACACTCTTGATGTTCCCCTTGTGAAGGTGAAAGTAGGGAAGAAAGTGGTGCTTAACAATATATTATTTGAACTTGGAAAGTCAGTTCTTACATCAGGGTCATATGAAGAACTCAATAAACTTGTTACAATATTGCAGGATAGTCCTCAAATGACTATTGAGATATCTGGCCATACTGATAATACCGGCAGCCCTGTCATTAATGCCAAATTATCTAACGACAGGGCCAAAACTGTGGTTGATTACCTGGTTAAAAAAGGAATTGATATCAAACGTTTAACTTATAAAGGTTACGGATCTGAACAACCAATTGCTGATAATACTACAACAGCAGGTAAAGCAAAGAACAGAAGAGTTGAATTTAAGATTTTGGGACTATAAAACAGTTGTTGCTTTTTATCTTTTTTATGATTCATTAAATGGGGAAATAATTTCAAATTATTTACTTTTGCCCCTTTCATTAATTTCAAACAAGAACAATGAAAAATACTGCATTTACACAGTTTCATATTGAATTGGGTGCCAAAATGGTGCCCTTTGCAGGTTATAATATGCCGGTTGAATACTTCGGAATTACAGATGAACATATTACCGTAAGGGAAAAACTTGGCGTATTTGATGTATCTCACATGGGAGAATTCTGGGTGACCGGGACTGATGCATCTAATTTTATTCAGCGTATTACTACCAATGATGTTTCAGTCCTTTTTAACGGGAAAGTTCAATACTCATGTTTTCCTAACGGTAAAGGCGGAATAGTTGATGATCTTCTTGTTTATAAATTTAATGATGAAAAATATCTTCTTGTAGTAAATGCTGCCAATATTGAGAAAGACTGGAACTGGTGTGTTAAAAATGCCGGGTCTTTTGGAATTAAGGTTGGAAGAGACCTTGTAAATGAGTCAGATAATACTGCTCAGCTCGCAATTCAGGGTCCTCTTGCACTTAAGGCTATGCAGAAGCTTACAAAAGCCAGTGTGACTGAGATGGAGTACTATACATTTAAAACAATTGATTTTGCAGGTATAAAGGATGTTCTTTTTGCCACAACCGGATATACCGGTTCAGGAGGATGTGAAATATACGTGAAGAATGAAGATGGTGCTAAACTCTGGAAAGCTGTTTTTGATGCCGGGAAAGAATTTGGTATAAAGCCAATTGGTCTTGGCGCAAGGGATACTCTCAGACTGGAAATGGGCTATTGTCTTTATGGGAATGACATTAATGACCAGACTTCACCAATCGAAGCGGGACTTGGCTGGATAACAAAATTTACTGATAAGAAAGAATTTATCGACAGAGCGTTTTTGCTTAAACAAAAAAATGAAGGTGTGGAAAAGAGACTTAAGGGATTTGTAATGATTGAGAGGGGAATTCCTCGTCAGCATTATGCGGTAGTCGATGCGGGAGGGAAAACTATTGGTGAAGTTACTTCAGGAACCATGTCTCCTATGATGAAACAGGGAATTGGGATGGCATACCTTTCTAAAGGATACTGGAAACCTGAAACTGAAATATTTATCAGAATACGAAACAAGGATCTTAAGGCGAAGGTCGTTGAACTACCTATTTATAAAGCAGTTTGAGTAGAGTGCAGTTATGGTTTAGACCAAGATTATAATCTTTTATGAGAAAAAAATACCTGGAAGTCTGTCTTACACCGGCCATTTTCGGCCGATTTGAAAATAAAGATGCAATTGTGGTTATAATCGATGTACTGAGAGCCAGCTCAGCCATTTGCACTGCGTTTTCAAACGGAGCTTTATCAATTATTCCGGTTTCAGAGATAGAAGAGGCAAAGGAATATAAGAACCAGGGATTTCTGGTGGCAGCTGAGCGTGATGGCTATGTGCTGGATTTTGCAGATTTTGGCAATTCACCTTTTAATTTTACCCGCGACAAGGTTGAGGATAAAACAATTGTGTACAGCACTACAAATGGAACAAGAATAATTGAGCTCGCATCAAAATCCTATATAACCGTCATCGGAACTTTCAATAATATTTCGTGCCTAACAGGGTGGCTTTTGGAACAGGAAAGGGATATAATACTTTTTTGTGCCGGATGGAAAGATAAAGTCAATCTTGAAGACACATTATGTGCAGGAGCAATAGCCCAGAAACTGATCGACAGCTTAATGTTTACCACTATTTGCGATTCGGTTCATATGGCCACTGACCTCTGGAGACAGGCCGGAGAAAATCCCCTCAAGTATATAGAAAAGGCAGCCCAGCGCACCCGACTCAGGGATAAGGGACTTGATGATTGCCTTGAATATTGTATGACACCTGACCTGTCTGATAGTATTCCGGCAGTACAAAACGGGATACTTAAAAATATAGCAATTTCTAAGATTGGCAGGTGATAAATCATTAGGTTAGTTCACCAAAATTCATAATTTTGTATAAACCTTCCATAATTAATATAAAATAATTAAAAATTTTCGATATGAAAAAACATAACTTTTATGCCGGACCTTCAATACTTCCACAATACACTCTGGATAAGAGTATTGAGGGTATAAAGGATTTTGCTGGCAGCGGATTGTCGATACTTGAGATCTCCCACCGGAGTAAGGAATTTGTGGCTTGCATGAATGATACTATTGCTCTTTTTAAGGAATTGCTCGAAATACCAGCCGGTTACCATGTAATCTTTCTTGGCGGAGGCGCAAGTCTTCAATTTTGTATGGTCCCGATGAACCTTATGGACAAAAAGTCTGCTTACCTTGTGACAGGAGAGTGGGCTTCTAAAGCCTTTAAAGAGGCAAAATTTTTTGGGGATGCTGTCGAAGTGGCATCATCAAAAGATAAAAATTTCAATTATATTCCCAAGAGCTACACAGTTCCGTCAGATGCTGACTATCTCCATATTACTACCAACAATACTATTTTCGGAACAGAGCTGAAAAAGGATCCGGATGTAAAAATTCCGGTCGTAGCCGATATGTCTTCTGATATTTTCAGCAGACCAGTAGATATCTCTAAATATTCACTCATTTATGGGGGTGCGCAAAAGAATCTTGCGCCTGCTGGTGTAACTTTTATTATTGTAAAGGAAGATATTCTTGGAAAAGTTGGAAGACCAATTCCCACTATGCTTGATTACCGGACACATATTAAAGGTGAATCGATGTTCAATACTCCTCCGGTATTTGCAGTATTTGCTGCTCAGCAAACGCTGAGATGGCTGAAAGACCTTGGTGGTGTGAAGGAAATGCAAAAGAGGAATATCGAAAAGGCAAAGATCCTGTATGATGAAATTGACAGAAATAAATTATTTGTGCCAACAATTCCTGACCCTGAAGATCGTTCGCTTATGAACATCTGCTTTATAATGTCTGAACAATATAAGGAACTTGAAAAAGAGTTTTCGGATTTTGCAAAATCAAGAGGGATGTTAGGAATTGAAGGTCATCGCTCGGTAGGTGGTTTCCGCGCTTCCGCATATAATGCTCTTCCAAAAGAGAGTGTCGAGGCTTTGGTCGCTGTTATGAAAGAATTTGAATCACATAAGTTGTAAATCCAGATACACAAATGAAGATCCTCGTTGCAACTGAAAAAGCTTTTGCACCTGTGGCTGTTTCCCAGATTCGTGACATAACTGAAGCCGCGGGCCATACTCTTGTTCTCCTTGAAAACTACAAAAGTACCTCTGATCTGGTAACTGCTGTCGCCGATGCTGACGCAATGATTGTCCGCAGTGACCTGGTCACCAATGAAATACTTGATGCTGCCAGGAATCTGAGAATCGTTGTCAGGGCTGGAGCAGGCTATGATAATCTTGACCTGTCTGCTTGTACGGCTCATAAGGTTGTCGCTATGAATACACCGGGTCAGAACTCAAATGCTGTAGCAGAACTGGTTTTTGAATTAATCTTGTATCAGATACGCGGTGGTTTCAGTGGTAAATCAGGAACAGAACTCAGAGGTAAAACATTAGGGATCCATGCTTTTGGAAATGTCGGGAAATATGTTGCTGATATTGCAAAGGGATTCGGTATGGATATATATGCGTTTGATCCATTCGTAAGTGAACGAATAATGAAAAACAATGGCGCTAAACAATGCATTAATGTTGAGGAATTGTATTTGAAATGTCAATACATCTCAATACATATGCCATGTAATGATATCACCAGAAAATCAATTGGGCATGATCTCTTAAAAAAAATGCCTCCCAATGCTGTCCTTATCAATACTGCAAGAAAAGAAGTGATTGATGAAGCAGGTCTTCTGAAAATATTTGAGGAGCGTCGTGATTTTAGCTATCTGTCAGATGTTGAACCTGATAGTAAAGCTGTTTTTGAAGAGAACTACAAAGGGAGGTTTATTTTTACTGCAAAAAAAATGGGTGCGCAGACTGAAGAAGCAAACATAAATGCCGGAGTGGCTGCGGCACGTCAGATAGTAGATTTTTTCAAAACAGGAAACGAAAAATTCAGAGTCAACAAATAGTCTTTAACATAAAATTTTAAATGGCAATTGTTAAACCTTTCAGGGGGTTAAGACCTCCGCGTTCTATAGTTAAAGATCTGGCATGCATGCCATACGATGTAATTAATTCTGAGGAAGCAAGGGTTAAAGCCAGGGGCAAAGAATGTTCACTTCTTCACATCACGAAATCAGAAATTGATCTTCCGGAAGGGGTTGAGATTCACTCTGATGAAGTCTATAAAAAATCGGTTGAAAACTTTAATAGGTGGCAAAAAAAAGGCTGGCTGGTGCAGGACGATGAGCCTTATTTTTATATCTATGCTCAAACTATGGGAGGTCGGACTCAGTATGGAATAGCAGGTTGCGCATCAGTTGATGACTATCTTAACGGAATAATCAAAAAGCATGAACTTACCAGACCTGATAAAGAGCAGGACAGAATGGTACATGTAAGAGCAAATAATGCAAATATTGAACCAGTGTTCTTTACCTATCCGGCTGTAAAAGAGATCGATGATATAGTAAACGGAATTGTAAGCAAAAAAAAACCTGAATATGATTTTGTGGCAGATGATGGAATTGGTCATCATTTCTGGGTGATCAGGGACAAGAAGACCAACCATCTGATACAAAAGCTGTTCTGTGAAAAAGTCCCATATACCTATGTGGCCGACGGACACCATAGAACAGCTGCAGCTGCCCTTGTCGGTGAGGAAAAGCGTGTGAAAAACCCGGGGTATAATGGGACAGAGGAATATAATTTCTTTCTTGCAGTGCATTTTCCCGACAATCAGCTACAAATAATCGACTATAACAGAACCGTAAAGGATCTTAATGGGCTTTCAATAGCAGAATTTATCGAAAAACTTAGCGTGGGTTTTGTGGTTGAAGAAAAAGGAACTGAGATCTACCGCCCGACAAAACTGCATAACTTTTCAATGTATCTTGGAGGAAAGTGGTACAGTCTGAAGGCAACCACCGGAACTTTTGACGACAACGATCCCATTGGAGTTCTCGATGTTACTATTCTTACCAATCAGATTCTTGCACCAGTTCTTGATATACAGGATCTTCGCCGGTCCAAGAGAATAGATTTTGTGGGAGGTATCCGTGGTCTTGAAGAACTTAAAAACCGTGTCGATAGCGGTGAGATGAAAGTTGCATTTGCTCTTTACCCGGTTTCCATGGATCAGCTTATTACTATCGCAGATTCAGGTAATATTATGCCGCCAAAATCGACCTGGTTTGAGCCAAAGCTCCGCAGCGGACTGGTAATCCATTTGCTTGACTAATAAACTAATGTCTGATATTGCATTAAATATCAGCTTGCTCAAGCAACAGCTGCCAACAGCTGTTAAAATTGTTGCAGTTTCCAAAAAGAGGTCTGTGGAGGAGATTATGACCGCCTACAATACCGGTCACAGGATCTTCGGAGAAAACAGGGTTCAGGAACTTCTTGGAAAGAAAGATCAGTTGCCTTCTGATATAGAATGGCACCTCATTGGTCATCTTCAAACAAATAAGGTTAAGCAAATAGTCTCCTTTATCAGTATGATAGAATCTGTGGACAGTGCAAAACTACTTTCAGTAATCAATGCAGAAGCTGAAAAAGCAGGATGTATTGTTGATTGCCTGCTGCAGTTTCATATTGCAAAAGAAGAGACGAAACAGGGATTTGACAAAAAGGATGTTTATCATCTGCTTGAATCAGAAGAATTTGTCCGGTTCAGTAATGTCAGGATATGCGGGGTAATGGGTATGGCTACATTTACCGACAGGAAAGATGTTGTACAGGCGGAGTTCAGATTCCTTAAAAATCTGTTTGATGATTTGAAAATGAAATATTTTTCAGATAGTAAGTTTTTTGAGGAAATATCCATGGGAATGTCAGGCGACTATACAATAGGTGTCGAAGAAGGCGGCAATATTGTCCGGATAGGGACCCTGATTTTTGGAAACAGAGCTGCTCACTAGCACAACACCATAATTAATGCATCTGTAAGAACTATCTTCTCGGCAGAGGAAGTTTCCTTACTTGATTCAAGCAACTCATTAATTTTTTTCTTTTCAGTATCAGAAATATTTTCTGCCGATTCCTCAATTACTGAAAAACACTCAAGAGCCGTCAGGTAGTCTCCATTTATGAAAACATTTGTAAAGTCAGTTGCATACTCTGAATAGTCAAGTCCCGATTGCCAGCATGATGATACGAGCATGCAAATAGTATCCTGTTTAAAAGCTTTTTTGATTTCTGCAACAACCTCATTTCTGGCCCCGGGTTCTTTTATGTCGTTCAGAAAATTTCGTATCAGCTCCTTTATCTCCAGGTCATTTGATGTATCAAAATAGCCGGAAAGAAGACCAATTGCCCCCTTGAACGAATTTGTATTTCTCAGAGAAAAAATTGATTGAGAAACGACTTTCTTATTTCCGGAGTTCAACTTCTCCTCCAATTCTTTGAGCTTTTTTCCCGATTCTATCATCCTTGTAATAATTTGGAACAAAGTTAGAAATACGATCAATTAGTTGATCCTGTCTTTGAAAAATAAAAATATTTTACTAATTTAGTCGGGAATTAGGATATACATTTAAATAATCAGACAATGAATAAAAACTATAGAAAAGGGATATGGATTCTGGCAGTATTGATGATCTCTGCACTTTTGCTACCTGGTTGTGGCTCAAAAGGTAAAAAAAATGAGAAAAAAGAACCTGTGTCCCAGTTAGCTATTGACAACAAGCAGGCACAACAGGATGTAAAGCAGGCCGAAAAGATCTTTCAATCACTTCCTTCTCCTTTGGAATCTGCAATGTTAATTAAATCTGCCGGTGCTAAGTTTGACCGCACTTTTCTTAATCCGATTGCTAATGCAGACAAATATACAACAAACAGAAGCAGGGCACTTAATCTTGGCATTTACACATGCGATCTGAGCTTTGCAAGCTTATATGATCAGACACAGTTGATCATAGATTATATGAATGCCGCAAAAAAGATGGCTACTGGTCTTGGAATTATGGATGCTATAAACCAGTCAACAATAGACAAGCTTGAGGAAAACATAAACAATACCGAGGTTATAATGAATGTTGTTTCTGAAACATTCCTGAATTCTAACTCATATTTAGCTGATAATGACCAACCTGCTATTGCAACTATAGTTCTTGTCGGTGGTTGGATTGAGGGATTATATATAGCTACGCAACTTGTCGATGTGAAAGATTTTAATGGCAACAAACTTGTAGGAAGAATAATCGACCAGAAACTTTCCATTCAGGTTCTCCTCAACCTTCTTGAGAATAATAAAGAGAATCCTGCTATCGGAGATCTGATAACCCAAATGAACCAGCTTAAGACTGCTTTTGATAAGATAAATATTTCTACAAAGCCAATCAAAACTGAGATTGATAAGAAGACAAACGTCACAATATTAAAATCTGAGGTTACCACCGATATGTCGGTTACTACATTTACAGAACTGACAAAAATAGTTGCTACAATTAGAAGTTCCTTTGTAAATTAATGAATGCTATGAGAATAATTAGAATAATTCCGGTATTAACATTATTTATAGCGATAGCTACTTTAAATGTTGATGGCCAGTGCAAGGCCTTCGCCAAGACAGAATGCCTGCCAAAGTTGAGCCCCTATATCCATGATGGTAACTATCATGCTGCTGTACTTGTTGAAGGAGAAGAAGCTGAACTCTATAAAACCTTTTATTCAGACATGGAATACAGAGTAGCGATTCTGGGTGAAAGTAAACTGCCCAACGTGGAGTTTAAAGTCCTTGATGAGGATAAAAACATTATCTATTCGAATAAAGAAAATAACTATGCCAAAACCTGGGACTTTAAACTCGAAAACAGTAAACAGCTTAAATTGATAGTAAAGGTTACCTCTTTTAATAAACCCGGGGATGTTCCGGCAAATGGCTGTGTCGCAATAATGTTTGGATTTAAGGTTAAGAAATAATAATAATTAGAATATTATTTAATGCAGGATCATGACATGACATGATCCTATTATTTTAATTTACCCTTTAAGAACTTACCGGTATAGGAGGCATTACATTTGGCGAGCTCCTCTGGTTTACCGCAAAATACAAGATACCCACCCTCTTCTCCACCTTCAGGTCCCAGATCAATGACCCAATCAGCACATTTAATAACTTCCTGGTTATGCTCAATAAGAAGTACGGAATGGCCATGGTCTACAAGTGCATTCAGTGATTTGAGCAGCTTTTTAATATCGTGGAAATGGAGTCCTGTTGTTGGTTCATCAAATATAAACAGGATATGGCCTGTTCCTCTTTCCTGGCTGAGAAAGTAAGCAAGCTTAACTCTCTGGCTCTCTCCTCCGGAAAGAGTACTCGATGACTGACCCATCTTAACATATCCCAGACCGACATCAGAGAGAGGCCTTAATTTGTCCCCAATCCTTTTCTCATTTTTCCCCGGTTGACTTCCAAAAAAATCCAGTGCTTCATCTATTGTCATCTCCAGGGTATCGTAAATATTCTTTCCATTATATCTCACTTCAAGAATGTCCTTTTTGAACCTCATGCCCTTGCAGCTTTCACAGGTAAGCTCAACGTCTGCCATAAACTGCATTTCAACTCTTATTATGCCTTCGCCCTGGCATTCCTCGCATCTGCCCCCGTCGATATTAAAAGAAAAGTGAGAAGCCTTGTAATTGTTCTGAATTGATGCCTGCTGGTCGGCATAAAGTTTCCTTATCTCGTCATATGCCTTGAGATAGGTAACAGGGTTTGATCTGCTCGACTTTCCTATAGGATTCTGATCAACCATCTCAATACCAGACAGACTGCTGAAATCGCCTGTAATTTCTTTATACTGACCAGGTTTAAAGCTGTACCCATTTATTTTGTTGCTCAGAGTTTTGTAGAGGATTTCAGAGACAAGACTTGATTTGCCCGATCCGCTCACCCCGGTAACAGCAGTTATTGTATGAAGCGGGAACTTTACATCGATACCTTTGAGGTTATTCTCTCTTGCACCCTTTATCCCGATATAACTATTCCATTTTCTTCTTGTATCCGGAACGGCAACTTTCATTCTTCCGCTTAGATAACCTGCTGTAAGCGATTTATTTGACTCAGAAAGGTCAAGGCCTCCCTGATAAACCACTTCGCCACCAAGCCTGCCTGCTTCAGGTCCCATATCAATGATCTGATCAGCAGCCCTCATAATTTCCTCTTCATGTTCTACAACAAGCACAGTATTGCCAATATCCCTCAGTTCCATTAATACTTTGACCAGCAGGTTTGTATCTCTTGGATGCAGTCCTATACTTGGTTCGTCAAGAATATACATCGAGCCAACCAGGTTACTGCCCAGTGAGGTTGCAAGGTTGATCCTTTGTGATTCACCACCTGACAGGGAGGAAGAAAGCCTGTCGAGCGTGAGATAGGGGAGTCCAACATCAACGAGGAACTTCAAACGTATGGTTATCTCCTTTAACAAACGTTCAGCCACTATTTCGTCATGCCCGGAAAGTTTCAATGTTTCAAAATATTTATGAAGCTTTCCGACTGGAACTGCAACAATATCCTGAATTCTCTTGCCTTCAATTTTGACATACCCGGCTTCTTTACGTAACCTCGTTCCCTTGCATTCAGGGCAAATGGTTTTACCCCGGTACCTGCTCAGCAGAACACGGTACTGGATCTTGTATTTTTTCTCCTCAATATGCTCAAAGAATTTGTTAATGCCATAAAAATATCTGTTCCCTGTCCATAGAAGTTCTTTTTGCTCTTCTGTAAGTTGAAAATATGGCTTATGGATTGGAAAATCAAATTGTGATGCATTTAGAATAAGCCTTTCTTTCCATCTCTTCATTTTTTCACCTTTCCAGCATACAACTGCATCTTCATAAACCGAAAGGTTATGATCAGGGATTACCAGGTTTGCATCAATTCCGATTATTTTACTATAACCCTCACAAACAGGACAAGCTCCAATCGGGTTATTAAAGCTGAAAAGATGTTCTGATGGTTCAATAAAATCAACTCCATCCTCTTCAAATTTGTTCGAAAAGCTTTCCCTGCCCGCTTTGACTCCATCCAAAACCACAATATTGCAGTGGCCACTTCCTGTCTGAAAAGCTGTCTGGACTGAATCGGCTGCACGGCTGGTGTTATCACCTGTATGATCAATTACGATCCTGTCGATCACAATATTAACCGGATCCCCTGATTTTATGCCTTTTGGAGCTAAATCTTCATCAATCCTTATCAGATCTCCCTCAGACTCGATCCTGTTAAAACCCTGCTTGCACAGAAAAGAAAAATACTCCGCGGGTTTAATTTTTGAAGGAACTTCGCCGGGAGAGGTAATGATAACTTTCGTACCATTTTGAAGGGTTGATAAAAAAGCTGTTACATCATCTACACTGTGCTTTTTTACCTCTTTCCCGGAAACCGGTGAATAGGTTTTCCCTAATCTGGCATACAAAAGTCTCAGATAATCATATATTTCAGTTGAGGTACCTACTGTTGATCTCGGATTCCTTGTATTTACTTTCTGTTCAATTGCTATGGCCGGAGGAATACCATTTATAAAATCTACCTCAGGTTTATTCATTCTGCCAAGGAACTGACGGGCATAGGAGGAGAGACTTTCTACATACCGACGCTGACCTTCAGCATAAATGGTATCAAATGCAAGTGACGATTTCCCGGAGCCGGAAACCCCTGTAATTACAATAAGCTTATCCCTGGGTATTTTAAGACTAATGTTTTTCAGATTATGAACTCTTGCTCCTTTTATCTCAATTATGCCCTGCAGTTCCCTTTTCTTCATCACAATAAAACTTAACAAAACGTTAAAATTCAAAAGTAATATTTTCAAATTAAAAAAAATTGTTTTCTTTGTATTGATGTTTAACCAAAATAAGGAGGACTGCCTATAGAATTTCTCTACTCTTAACAACCAAAAAGTAGAGTTATGGACAAAACGAGTACCGATTATGAATTGATTCAAAAATTCATAAAAGGAGAGCAGTCTTGCTTTGAAGAGATTATCCACCGTCATAAAAACAAAGTCTTTGCTTATATAAGCCTTTATATACGCGATCAGGCTCTTGTTGAAGACATTTTTCAGGACACCTTTCTGAAAGTGATCCAGTCGGTTAAATCCGGAAAGTATTACGATAACGGAAAATTTTTGTCATGGGTTATGCGAATTGCACATAACCTGATAATTGACCATTTCCGACGTATCAAGCAGATGAATACAACATCAAATGATGATTATGAATCGGATATCTTTAATTCGAAAAGATTTTCAGATGCTAATATCGAAGATACACTTATCAAAAGACAGATCCAGAAAGATGTCAGAATGCTTATCGGACAACTGCCGGAAGACCAGAAAGAAGTTGTAATTCTGAGGCATTATGCCGGTCTTAGCTTTAAAGAAATTGCTGATATTACTGAGGTCAGTATCAACACTGCTTTAGGACGGATGAGGTATGCCCTTATTAACCTGAGGAAGATAATGGAGGATAATAAAATAAGCCTTACAGTAAACTGATCCAGGTTACACAATTTTTTTTCCCTGCAGCCGTTTTATCAGAAATGATAAATCTTAAGCCTATGGGAATAATCTTTACTCCTTTTATTTCATATCACGAAATTAAAGTTCAGGATGCAGACCTTCTTGAAGATGCCTGGGGTCTTAATTCCGGTTTCAGTGACGTGATCAGGTTCCTGGGTGAGTATAAACCAGAACCCAGAGATAAGCTGATAAGCTCATTGATTGAGGCTGTCAGGGATGCTAATTGAAAAAGTATGAAGACACAGGAAAATTTCCTGTGTTTTTTTTGGAAATTAAGATTCAATATAATATCTTTGTGATATTAATATAATATCATATATCATGAAACAGGAATTATCTTTCAAACCCATATCGGGTTATGTTGTTATGCTCCTGACCATACTGGTTCTGGGCGGATCAATTGCCGGATTTGCTTCTCAGGTAATCTGGCTTGGTGTTATTACTGCAATTCTGTTTGTTTTTCTGACTATTGGTTTTACAGTCGTAAATCCAAACGAATCTTGCGTTATGGTACTATTTGGAGCCTACAAAGGAACAATAAAGGAAAATGGTTTCTTCTGGGTAAATCCATTTTTCAGCAAACGGAATATCTCTCTCAGGGCACGTAATTTTGACAGTGAACCTATTAAGGTAAACGATAAAGTAGGTAATCCTATTAAAATTGGTTTTGTGCTTGTCTGGAAAGTAGCAAATACTTATCAGGCTGCTTTTGAAGTAGATGATTATCAACATTTTGTTCTTGTTCAAAGCGATGCTGCACTAAGAAAGCTTGCAGGTCTTTATCCTTACGATAATTTTGAAGATCACGATGCTGTGGTTTCTTTAAGAGGCGGAGGGGCTGAGGTTAACGATGAACTTGAGAGAGAGATACGGGAAAGACTGACAATTGCAGGTATTCAGGTTATTGAGGCCAGGATAAACTATATTGCATATGCCGAAGAGATTGCTAATGCAATGCTCAGGAGACAGCAGGCGACAGCTGTTGTGGCTGCCAGGTTCAAGATAGTTGAAGGTGCAGTATCTATGGTTCAGATGGCTCTTGAGCAGCTTTCTGATAAGAAGATCGTCGATCTCGATGAAGAAAGGAAAGCAGCAATGGTAAGCAATTTAATGGTTGTGCTGGTGAGCGATAAAGATGCTTCGCCAGTAGTTAATGCAGGTACTTTACATTCCTGATATGAGTGAAAAGAAGCCATTTGTTTTACGGATTGCCCCGGAGAAGCTTAAAGCGATCGAAAAATGGGCTGCTGATGAATTCCGCAGTACAAACGGGCAGATCGAATATATTATCGATCAGGCTCTTCGTAAATCAGGCAGATGGAAATCAAAGTCAGAAAATATTAAAAAGGAGGAATCATGAACCAGGTATTGAGATACACTTGCCCCAGGTGTGGCAACAAACAGTACGAGACCGGTGAGATATGGACAATCGGGAGCATATGGACCAGGCTGTTTGAATTTCACAACAGGAGATTTACATTCGTATCCTGCCAGAAATGCCGATTTACAGAATTGTTTAAAATTCCTCAGAAAAGCTTAGGAGAGGTATATAACAATCTGGCACGATAAAATCTGTATTTACTGGTTTATAAAGTATATGGAATAGCAGGCAGCAATGCCTGCCGTTTCTGTTCTTAGCCTGCTACTTCCAAAATGTACCGGACTGAACCCAAATTTTATGGCCATGTCTATTTCGCTGTTGCTGAAATCACCTTCGGGTCCAATCATAATAACTGCATTGTCACCCTTCTCATAAACCCGATCGATCTTATTACGTTTTATGCTGGAGCTGCAATGGCCAATCAGCTTTTTCGCTCTGAAATCCGTTTTAATAAAGTCTTCAAAAACAGTCACCTCATTAAGGATGGTTTTTCCTGCTTTCAGCGACTGTTTCATTGCTGAAACAATAATGCCATTTAGTCTTTCAGGCTTAATGCTTTGTTTTTCAGTGTTTTTACAGATCAGAGGTGTTATCTTGTCAATACCTATTTCCACGCTTTTTTCCACAAACCATTCAAACCGCTCCTGATTCTTGACTGGTGATATAGCAATATGGAGTTTATAATTACGCTTCTCAAAATCTCTGGTGACACTATTAAGGATTATAGTACACTTTTTTGGATCCGGGTTATCAATTACTCCTTCATAAAGATTTCCCTTCCCGTCAATGACCCTGACTGTTGATCCGGCACTCATTCGTAAAACTTTTATACAATGCCTTGACTCTTTTTCATCCAATATATAGGTATCGCCCTCAATCCCGGGAGCATAAAATATCTGCATATGCAACTCGTTTGTACAAAATTAATGAAATTGTGATCTAATTGATTATGTTCGCGGTTTACTTTAAGAAGGTTATGAAGATTGGCTTGATTTCGGATACACATGGTTGGATTCATCCTTCCCTTTTTGAGCATTTTGCTAAATGTGATGAAATATGGCATGCAGGAGACATTGGGAATATGCAAACTGTTGATTCTCTTTCTTCCTTTAAACCGCTCAGAGCTGTATCCGGGAATATTGATGATTCTTTTGTCAGGAGAACTTTCCCTGAAATGCTGAGGTTTACAATTGAAGATTTGAAAATTTGGATTAGACACATCGGTGGTACCCCCGGACATTATTCTCCTGAAATAAAAACCGAAATTTATTTGAATCCTCCCGACATCTTTATCTGTGGTCATTCTCACATAGCAAAAGTAATGTACGACAAGCGGGCGGGATTACTTTTTATCAACCCCGGGGCAGCAGGCTATACAGGTTTCCATAAATACATGACCGCAATAAGGTTTGAGATAAGCGATAAAAAGATCCACGATCTCGAGCTCATTGAGATGGGTTTACGTGGAAAGATCTGAATCCGGTATCTACCTGTCTGGGGATTGATTATCAACATTATCGGAAGCCATCCTTTCCAGGAACCTTCCCAGTCTGTTCTCGACGGCTATCATATATGTGTAAGGCATTCTTACAGTTGACTCAGGATGTTTTCTATCATTTAGCTTAGTACCGGTAATGATTGTATTATAATTGTTATTGCCTGATTGAGTCATCATAACACCTCTGAAATATGAAAAATAATACCATGTCGATTCATCAGCCTTGAGATATATGTCAAGAAGGTCTCCGGATCTTCTTCTCTGAATCTCAATATATCCGTCAACGTAAACATTTATTGGTTGCGACCCTATAAAACCTACACCTATTTTCCCTTTTGAACGGAAGGATGAGGTCGGCTCGTTCCAATAGAATTTTACATCGTTAAGAAGCAGCTTATATGTAAACTCTTTAGGGAGGTTTTTTGAAGAGCCAAAGAGATCCATCTCCTCTTTTAACTGCATTGCTGCCTGGTTGCCCAGCAGATCTTTCATCCCTTTGTTGTTAAGGTCACTGTTCAGGTTAACCGCCTTGAGAGTAGGAATCATTTTTATCTCATCGCTCATTACTTTCAGAGCCGGAACCGAAAAATGAAAATCGAGAGCAATAATTGCATCGATGTTTAATTTCCCTGAATCAGTATCATGAATAACTTTCCCGGCAGCTGCAAATTTCAGAAGATCATAATTTGCGCCAAAATTCAATTTACCCTCACCTGATAGTATACAATAATTCTTGTCGAGAGTTATCAGACTGCCAGGCTGTGTCAGATCTGCAAGCTTTTCTTTTGATGCAATTTTATAAAGTCCTTTTTCTTTTTCGAAATACAGATATCCGATTGAGTTTACAAGAGCAACATCACTCCATGATTTCCTTTCAGAAAGAAATGCGGGATAGATATGTGCAGAATCAGTATTTATGAATGATCCGGAGAAAACAAGATTGTCATTTATATCTCTTGGTTTATCGGATACAGGTATCATAACAATCTTTGGATCAATCGCTGATTTGAATTTGATATTGAAACTTTTAATTTTATTGCAGCTGGTTACGATGCCGGCGGCTCCGGTAAAAGTAAGATTATTCTCCCTTGCTGAAAGGTTTACATCGCCCGTAAAAGAAAAGGCCGGGCTTAGTTTGAAATTCTGTGTTGAAGGGATGAACCCTCTGGCACTAGTAGTTGCAGTATCAACTTCTAAAGATGGAAATGAGATCTGTTGAATCTCCTTATTTTCATCCACATAGTTATAAATCGCACTACCGGAGTATCGCCTGGTATTTTCTATCTCAATAGTGGCGGAATGGAGGATATGTTTGTTATTAACAGCCAGCACTGCATTCGAGAGAGTTTTAATCCTCGCTCGTTTATTAATAATTATCCTGCCATTCTCAGGTTGAATAAGTGCATCAGCAATCTTTATATAATTAATGTTTTCAGCTTCTAAATACTCTTCATTTATGTGGTAGCTCCCTTTCCAGGAAGAAAAAGTGATGGTATCGCGCAGGGTGTTAGTTGCGTAAAATGTAGGCTTATCCAGCTTTAATAAATTGAGCTTAAGAAGCTGGTCTGCCGGCATAAGTGTTGTAGATGACTTTCCGCGCTGCTGCATTGTGAGTACCCTGTCTTTCATATTGTAAGTAAAATCTGTCATCTTACAGATATATTCAAGTTCCGGGAACTTGACAAGCGATGAATCCGTGTTAAGGCTGAATCTGGATTGTTGCAGGTTAAAATCTATATAAGTATTCGCATTTTCTGCAATAAAAGCATAACCGTCACCCTTAAGTGATTTGAGGTTATAGTCAGAAGTGTCAGCCTGGATAGTAGAAGTAGCAAATCCGAAGGTTTTTGAAATTATCCTCGAATTTAACATTTCAATTATCCCGGAACCATTAAGTCCTGAAGGCGTAAGTATAAGCTTACCATCCAGCGCAGTGCCGTTTCCAAACATATCGAAGTTTTTACCCTTTGTGTTTGATGCAAACCATTCATCTTTCTGTGGAAACCATTTTATGGAAACATTTGTACTCTTAAGATCGGGATACTTCTGCAGACTATCTTTTTCGATATCAAATCTCTTAGCTGTTGTAATCATTGAATCAGGGAAAAACTTATATTCATCAGAAACTGTGGTGGAGGTTAGTCTTTTTAAAGTACCTGAAGCTATAAGACCTTTATTGCTCAGGGACAAACTATCATATATCGTTCCTTTATCATTGTATAGTGCTAATCCATTTTTCGGTATGGTGGCATTAAATCCCAATGAGTTATCCTTTTGAATACTAAGAAATTGACGAATCGGCTTAAGAATATTTCCTCCATGAAACTCTCCGGCGAGATTCATATCAGGGTACTTATAATGATCGATATTTTCGTAGGTGAATGGATCGACCTTGAAGTAAAAGTCTTTTTGTTTATATATCCCTTCAAGACCAGGGATCTTATCGTAGAAGATATAGGAAAAGGTCGTGGCGTTGATGATAGGGTATTGCTGAAGGCTTCTGAGTCCTGATTTATTGAGTGGATCATCAATATAGAGTTCCGCATCAGTCAGCTCAATCAAGCTGTGAACCGGACTGGTCAGAGAATTCCCATAGATATCTCTTTTATCTGTCTCTACCGCTATTTTGATAGAATCGATCTTTTGCAGCCTGATTTTGAATGTATCATAGCTGAAAGCAAAATTATGGCCAAAAATTGTAAAGAGGCCAGCTTCTACAACGCCATCAAAAGAGATAGATTTATTTTTACCAATTAGAAGTTGATTATTATAGGGATAAATTGCAACTTTTTGAGAATCACTGAGGAAAACCGATCGTACACCGTTTATTGTCAGCCTGAAGTTTTTGAGGTCAAGCATTGCGTTGTCTGTCGGGGCATTTGTTTCGCTGAAGATAGAAATTACATCATAGTCCTTTTTCCCTGCATGCGCAGCTATAAAGTCATCTGTTTTCTTTTTTACTGTAACTTCATTATTTGCCCGGTCATAAAAGAGGAAACCTTTATTTGCCATGTCAACACATAATCCGGCTACAGATTCCTCGGGTAGTTTAAGCCATTTGGCAAACTCGGAAACAGGAAATGTTGAAGAATAGAAATATTCTGCAAATTGTTTCAGACGATAAAGTGGATGATAATCATCTATTCCCATTAGCCTCTGGAAGTAATTTTCATTAAAGAAACTGGCAGATTCAAACTTTGCCTGACCAACTGATGCTCCCCGAGACCTCGACAATATTATTTTTGAATCATTCATGTTCCATGACATATACTCGAAATACATATCCAGTCCATGATATGAATCGAAATACGGGCTTTTTGAGACAGGGTTGCTAGATCTGAACAGGTTAACCTGTCTTGTGTTAGCATTATAAGAAAAACTCTGGCTGGAATTGAATATCGAATCTTTGACAAGGTATAAGGTTGCAGAAGTTTCAAGACTGCTAATTCCTGCCTTATTGAGTTGAAAATTATTCGAGGAAACTTTTACAAAAAGTGTGTCATTCCTGTAAAGTGTTATTTTTGCAGGATTGAAATTTTCACCGGTCCCGTTAACTGATGCTCCTTCCAACATCAGACCTCCTTCGTAGTTCACTCCCTTGTACATATTTTCAATGAGAAATTTTTTAGTGTAAGTCTCAAAACGGGGAAATATTGATCTATCCTTATTGGCAATCGAATATGCCTTGTCGGTAAGTGTTCCCAGGACAGGCTTTTTAAAATATGTTTTGTGAGTGAGGCTGACAGAATCCAATGTAAAAATGTTTCTGGTAAGATCTATAACGTAATTTTTGAAATCAGCAAAGACATCATCTCTGCTGAATCCGGCTTTTTCCCAGGTAATCCTTCCGGAAGTACCTTGAAAATAAAGTCTTTCAGGATAATATACTCCACTGACTTTGTAAATCTCAGTACTATCTTTGACTGCATAGCAGGTAAGAACGACATCGGTCATTGTTACTTTAAATGCGGTATCAAAACTGAATTTTAAATTTTCATTCTTTACTTTCCATTTAACAGATCCGACATCGTAAATAACATTGTATCTGATGAAAGAACTAATGTTCCTTATGAACCTGTCAAGATTGTCATTACTTATTTCCTTGTTGATCAGCATTTTACCCATGCTTGAGAGAAAGCTACTGAGAAAATCAGGTGATTTCTTGGCTGTGCTGAAATCAGTAAGAGCTTTTAGCCAGTCAGTAAAGTGGGGAACAGGCCGCATATATCTTTTTGCCATCTGATTTGACAGGTCAACGATTTTTGTCATAGTTACATTACTGAATGACGAGCTGTCCCAACGGTTTAAAAATGAGTTTTTTAAATCTGTCTGTACAGGATTCAGGTTGGGTCCCATGAAAGCGGTTAGCTCTTCACGGAATTTGGAAAAATCTCCCGAAAAAACAGGCCTGGCCTGTGAAAAAGAATCGCTGATGAAAATTAACAAAAGTAAGAAGCTCAGTAGTAACTTTTTAACCATATCAAATCAGATAATTTCAAAGAGCCTCAACAATAGCACAGAAGTCTTCTTTTTTAAGAGAAGCTCCTCCTATAAGTCCGCCATCAACATCAGGCATAGCAAAAATTTCAGCAGCATTTGAGGGTTTGCAGCTTCCGCCATAGAGTATAGTTGTTTGATCTGCGATTTCTTTTCCATATTTTTCCATGATCAGATTGCGTATGAAACTGTGCATTTCCTGTGCCTGTTCCGGAGAAGCTGTCAGCCCGGTTCCGATTGCCCACACAGGTTCATATGCAATAACTATTTTTTCGAAATCTTCTTTTGATAAGTTGAAAAGGCCAACTTCCAGTTGCCTTTTCACAACATTAAAATATATTTTCTGTTCTCTTTCCTTCAAAACTTCGCCACAGCAAAAGATAACTTTTAATCCGGTCTTTAATGCCAGAACACTTTTTTTACTGAGTAGCTTATCATCTTCATTATAATAGGTCCTTCTCTCTGAGTGACCAATAATTAAATATTTTGCACCGGTGCTTTTGATCATTTCGCATGAAACCTCACCTGTGAATGCCCCGGAAGGTTCCGATGCACAATTCTGGGCACCCAAAGAAACCTTGCCCGATTTTAATATTTCCGAAACACCAGCAAGATGTATAAAAGGGGTGCACAATACAGCTTCGGCCGTTTTTGATGGGTGAATTTGAAAGTATTTGTTTATTTCTCCTGCCAGCTGCAATCCTTCTGAAAGATTCATATTCATTTTCCAGTTCCCGGCAACAATTTTCTTTCTCATAATTTGTAATTTGATTTCGTTTTACTTTTTACTTTTTACTTTTTCAAGCAATATACGCAGTTTAGACAAATCTGCCCACGACCATTTGCCAATAATTATACCATTTTTTAACAAAACATAACCGGGATTAGATCTGACAATCGATTTAAGGGTGGTCTCATCGGTATTACAGAATTTCAATCCACTGTTAAGATTCTTGACCTCTTCACTTCCTGAAGCAGTCAGAATGTAAAAATCAATACCAGTTGAATCGCATGTGGCTCCAAGTTCAAATCCCTTTGTCAGATTCCTGGCATCTGCCTCCCTTAGTTTCTTTGAAACCATCAGTACTGTCAATCCGGGATTGTACAACACCTTCTCTGTAATATCTTCGTTCATCATATTAACCAGGCTGAAATCGTGGATAGGGGGTACGTATCCCTTTTTAACCAGCAAAGATTTTTGCTCAATAAATTTCCATGTGGAATCGTTAGCAGGATAATTATTGATTGTGAACTCTTTCCTGGATCTGCCCTTTTCATAAATAAAGGTTGTAACATATTGATCTACAGCAGCTCCTTCAGGTCTCTTCATTTTTTCAGGGATGTTTGTTCCGGTCTTGTATGGCAGAAAATCGATTACAGGTAAGTATTTGAGATTGTAGAACGAAAAAGCAACGAATAGTATTGTTACAGATAGTAATATCAGCCATTCGGAGCGAGGTTTAAAAACAGATTTTACCGAATTCCTCCCGGGAAACAGAACTAAAATCATGACCAGCAGAAAAATGTTCTTTCCGAAAGTCTCCCAGTTTGTAAGATGTATGGCATCTCCAAAACAACCACAATCAGAAACAGGATTTAAGAGTGCGAGGATGAAGGTGAGTGGAGTGAAAAACAGTATCAGTATAAAGATACCCGTTATACCAGCTTTTTGCCTGAATCCTGTAAGTACAGAGACTCCTATTATGAACTCAGCGGTACAAAGTAAAACTGCGAGTGGCAGACTTAAGAACTTCAGAAAATCAAGATGAAATGCCTGGAAATAATCAGAAAACTTATATGCTGAACCCAGGGGATCAATTGCTTTTACAAATCCTGAAAAAATGAAAACCAGACCTGCAATAATTCTGCTGAATATTCTTAATATCTTCATGTTATAACAGGTTAACTGACCTGATTATATTGATAATCTTTTCGAATATTTCCTTTGGGAAGAGCATACTACCATCTTTATTGTTGCAGTTAACGACCGCAAGCTTATTGTCCTTTTCTGCGACACTCAGATAGATGTCTCTCACTTTTTTCTGAAAACCAAGACTGGTTTCATGTATGTCATGTTTTCCATTCAGATAATTCCTGTCATCGCCGCTCCGTTTCGTTGTTAGTTTGGTCTCTGTGAAAGCGAAAGGGACATCGAGAAAGATATTGAGATCAGGTTTTGGAATGCAAAAATGTTCAAATTCAAGTTTCAGTATCCAGTTCATCAGTTCGTTCTGCTTTGATATTTCAGGTATCTTGGCGCACTGGTATGCTATGTTTGAGTAGGTATACCTGTCGAGAATGACAATGTTCCCCTGGTCCAGCCAGCCCTTTATCATATTGGAAGCATCCATCCTGTCGCCCGCATAAAGCATAGCAACAAGGTATGGATCAACTTCGTTTATTGATCCGAATTCTCCCCTCAGAAAACGCGCAATAAGTTCTCCGAAATAGGGTGAATCAGTCCTGGGAAAATGCAGATACTCACAAGCAAATCCCTGATTCAGAAAAAAATCCTTTAATAATTTAATCTGTGTAGATTTCCCGGCGCCATCGAGACCCTCAATTACAAATAGTTTCATTCCTTCCAGATTTCTTTTAATACAAATGTAATCAGGAAGGGCTAAAGTTGAAAGTGTATCATGAATTATTAAAGAACAAGATTTGACAAGATGACAAATCCATTAATGGTAAGCCAAAAATTGTTAAATTCGAGCTTTAATTTCTGAAGTGTTATCAAAACCAAGATACATAAAGGTAAAAGGGCAGCTCATTGACCTCGAAGTGCCAAAAGTAATGGGGATACTTAACATCACTCCGGACTCGTTTTACAAAGGCAGCCGGTTTAGCAGCGAGAAAGAGATAATCGATGCGGCGCGTAAGATGCTTGAAGATGGTGCTGATTTCATTGATATCGGAGGTTATTCATCGAGACCGGGAGCTGAAGAAATATCTGTGGAGGAGGAAAAACGAAGGGTCCTTAAAGCTGTAAGATATGTGTCAAAAGAGTTCCCCGGGGCCATCATTTCTGTCGATACATTCAGGGCTGGAATTGCACGGGAAGCGATTTGTGATTGCGGTGCCCATATTATTAATGATATTTCCGGTGGCAACTACGATCCGCATATGACAGAACTCATAATTGAACTTAACGTTCCCTACATCATTATGCACATGCAGGGAACTCCTAAGATAATGCAGAAAAATCCCCTCTACGACGATGTGGTATCTGATATCCTCATTTGGTTCGGACAAAAAGTTGTTGATTTGATGGCAGCCGGTGTAAAGGATATTATAATTGATCCGGGGATCGGATTTGGAAAAAAATCTGAGCATAATTTTGAAATACTCAGGCGATTAGGAGAGTTCCGTATTGCAGGATTGCCGCTTCTGATAGGTTTATCAAGGAAGTCTTTAATCTGGAAAACACTCGACATTACACCAGGTGAAGCGTTGAATGGTACTTCTGTATTGAATGCAGTGGCATTGATGAATGGTGCTGATATTCTGAGAGTTCATGATGTTAAGGAAGCAGTAGAAACTGTAAAGCTGGTTTGCACGGTTAAGAATAGTTTGAAATAAAGAGAGGTTTATATTTTTTTTCTAATTGAGGATCATGAAAGATGATGATAAAACTTACATTACCTGATATAATTGATATTGTATTGGTGGCAATCATTCTTTTCCAGTTATATAGGCTCATTAAGGGAACTGCGGCTTACAGTATTTTCATTGCTATCTTCATAATTTATCTTTTCTGGATACTGGTGAAAGCTTTTAAAATGGAACTTATGGGTGCTCTCCTGGGTCAGGTTGTAGGAGTGGGGGTTATTGCTCTTATTATTGTTTTTCAGCAGGAGATCAGACGATTTCTAATTGTTGTAGGTAACAGATATATAGAACGAAGCTGGTTTTCCTTTGACAGGTTTTTCCCATCACTGAATGAAAAGACAGTTGGTACGAAGAAAACTGAGGAAATTGTGAGAGCCGCTGAGTCAATGTCCCATAATAAGACTGGTGGATTAATTGTGATTGGCAGAACCAGCGGACTTGACATATACAGTGAAGCGGGCGAGATTCTAAATGCAGTTATAAGTGCTGAACTGCTTGAGACAATTTTCTTCAAGAACAGTCCTCTTCACGATGGAGCAATACTTATTGAAGATGGAAGGATATTAGCTGCCAGGTGCCCGCTACCAATAACGGATCAACTAAATATACCTAATCACTTTGGAATGCGCCACAGGGCTGCAATTGGAATAACGGAAAGCTCTGATGCCCTGGTTGTAATTATTTCAGAAGAATCCGGCCATATTTCAGTAGCCGATACCGGGAAGGTTGTTGAAGATATTACACCGTCTGAGTTGAGAAAGATTCTTCTGAAAGAGAAAATCTGAGGAAGGACTTGGATACTTATAAACTAATTAACGCGAAACAAGAAACTGGTAAAAATTATGTCCAGATTTAAATTAACCCTTGAATATGAGGGTACAAAATACGATGGCTGGCAGATGCAGAAGGGAGGGAAATCCATTCAGGGTGAAATACTTGATGCCTGTCGCGATCTGTTCAATCAGGAAAAAATTGAAATATATGGTGCCGGCCGCACAGATAGCGGGGTACATGCGCTTGCTCAAGTTGCACATCTTGAGGTAAATACCGATCTGGCACCCTTAAGAGTAAAATATGGGATCAACGACAGACTCCCTTCAGATATAAGTATACTTAAGGTCGAGGAGGTTAATTCGGGATTTCATGCCCGCCATGACGCTGTGGCAAGAAGTTATATTTACCAGATAAGCCGAAGACGTACAGCTTTCGGTAAAAAATTTGTATGGTGGATTAAGGATAGTCTGGATCTCAGTTTAATGAATGAAATGGCGTCATTATTTACCGGGCTGAAAGACTATCGTTCATTTACAGATGAATCACATGAGTCCTCATCAACCAAAGTCGAAATAAAGCATTCGATGGTGTACGAATTTGGTGATATCCTTGTGTTTCATCTGATAGGATCTCATTTTCTCTGGAAACAGGTAAGGAGAATGACCGGGGTGATAATTGAAGCTGGAAGGGGAAAACTTACTCCTGAGGATGTGGCACCTTTTTTTAAAACAAAATCCGATATTCCTGCTAAACTTACCGCTCCTCCCAGTGGGCTGTTTCTTCAAAGGGTATACTACAAAAATGATGAAATAGAGTATTCTGCTTTTCCGGCAATCAACATAAGCTCTTTCTGAAGATACATTCCGGTGCTATCAGGAAATCTGCCAGATGGATTTTCCTTTCACATTATTGATGCAGGGATTTTCCGGATAATGTTATAGCAGATTTTTTAGGTATATATTTCAACCTCAGGTCAGCTTGATTATCTAAAGCAAAATAACAAAGTTTGTTGCAATCGCGACTGTTTGAACTTACCCTGGGGATTGTTGAATCAACCGCAATAATGATTCGACCATAATAATAGTAGGTTACAGCTACTGTATATTTTTTATTGATGGTCACCATAACTTCTTCCGGACTTGTTTCATGTGTTGTCGTAATCAATAACAGGCTGTCTTCAATATTCCCTTCATATATATTTATAACGGGTGGCAGGTACATGTCTCCCTGATATGGATCAAATGTTATATAAAGCTTAACTTTAAGGGGTTCAAAATCAATACAATCCTGGCAATTGGATAAATACTTTTTATCGCAGGCAAAAAGGAACACTAAAAGAGGAAGTAATATAATTCTGACAGTCTTATTCAATATGTTAATTAATAGGAAGAACGGTGATCAACGGGAATTCCTGTTTTATCGAAGAATTAAATTTTCAGGTATACTTGATCTTCAAATTAACTCTTTTATTATAAATATAATAGCAGGGCTCAGAGCATTGAGATGTATCATATTTCACGCCTGGTGTAGTTGAGTCCACTGCCACATAAGTTTTTTCATTTAAATTATAAGTCGCTGTGATTGTATATTTTTTATTAATGGTAACTTTATAAGTCATGTCGGTTCCTGTCGCCGGAAATGTTACCAGTAAAACATCATCTTCCAGGTTTCCTGAATAGATATTAATGACAGTACTCGATATGTTGTCTAAAGCAACCCCATCAATCCTGATGTCAAGAGTTACTGTTTCAGGTTCATCTTTTATACACTCCGCACATTTCACAAACAGTGGTATTTTGTCACATGAAAATACCACCGTGAGCGCCAGAAACAACACATATCTTACACAGCTCCTCATAACATGCAATATTAGTACCATTTAATAGCTTTTCCCGGCGCCCTGACGTTATCGAGGTAAATATTATAAGCAATTCCAAGTCTTAACCAGACAGGACCAACCTTATAAAATTCACTTTTCATATAATCAAAGGTTCCGCAAACTGAAAATCTGTAGCTTACCCACTTTAAACCCAGAGATGGAATGATTTTAAATTTATTACCCGGGGTAATGAATGTGCCCCGGAGCTTGTATCCAAATTCATAAGCACCAACTATTGATGATGTAATAAGCCAGTTTCCGCCAAAGGGACGATCGGTCACCGGAATGTCCTTGAATATGCCACCATAGGCAACTGAGCTTTTATTAAAATACTGATAGTATGTATTTTCATTTACCTTCCTCAAGACTCTTGTGTAACCTGGTTTGAAATCTATCCCTGCAATAAGGCCGCCGTTAATAACAGGTTCTTTAAGAGAAATATTTACTCCTGTAAAATAATCATGAAAACATAATTTAGCGGATAAGGAGACTGCAACCTGATCAAATCCAAAGCGATGATTTTCAACTATCCCGTTTTTCCTGAGGTTATCGGAAATTTCAGTTCTTGAATATTTTAGTGCAATAATATAGGGATTTATAGCATCAGGATACTTTTTGTCACTTTTGTATCCCTTCCTGATAAGATAATCAGCTGCTTCTTTTTGGTTGGATCTGATTGAAATATCCAGGGCATCATAATGGAAATTATTAATCTCATACATATTGACCTGTTTTCTGAGAAGCATTTCCATAATTATTGTATCTCCATTCTGCGCTGCAATCATTAAGGGAGTGAAACCCTGATTGTCTTTTTCCCTGCAATTTGCACCATTCTGGATGAGAATATCTGCAATATCTGCAAAGTCTGACCAGATTGCAGCCATCAGTGGTGTAGTTCCATCATCGCTTTTAATATCGATCAATGCATCATAGTAAAGAAGCATGTCTGTCAGATCAAAGTAACCATAAATTGAAGCGTAATGAAGTGGTGTTGCTCCATGGATGTCTGTGAAATTTATATCTGCACTGTCTCTTATCAATGCTTCTGCTATCTCTAGATTACCGTTTTTTGCAGCAGCCAGGAGCGGGGTTTCTGATTCTGTTGTAAGAATATTGACATCAGGTTTATATTCAAGTAAGGTTTTGACAGCTTCGGTCTTATTATTTGTCACGGCAAACATAATCGGTGTGACATTCTGGTTGGTTTTTGAATCCACTTCAGCCCCATTCCTAATAAGCCAGCGCATCACCTCAATCTGACCTGATGAGGCTGCAATCATCAGATATTGATTCATTTCAGCCTGATCAACTGAATTCAGGGGACCGGTTATGTTTACTGTTGTGTCAAGTTCCACGACTTGTGAGAACATACTGGCAGGTATACCAAGTAAGAATATTAGTACAAGTACTTTCAGATATGTATTGCAGAATGAAAGCATGAGTACAAAGTTATGGTTTTGCTATTAAATTTTAATGCATTCAGACAGAGATGATAAATATTTTATTTTATTTTAACTAATCTTGCTATTTATAGACCTCTGGAAAGCATTCTGTTAATAATTACCGGTTTTAGTTTGTATTATTTATTGGAATTATGCCATAAGAGAAAGAAACTTTTTATTTTTGTCGAATTATTTGTGAAATTGAACCGGTACAAAAAAATATTGCTTGTATCTCTGATGGTAGCCCTCGTAAGCTATAATCCGGGAGCCAATGAAAGAGGCAGAGCTTTCACGGAAAAACTGGTGCCCGGAAATGTCAGGCTACTAAATTCAATGTCGGATGGACCCGAGTTCTTCGGTATGGAAAAAACCATCCGCTCATTTATGCATCGATGGGAGATTGTCGGGGCTTCCATTGCAGTTTCAAAAAATGGGGAGCTGTTATACGCCAAAGGTTTTGGCCTGTCTGACAAGGAAAAAAACACTGTAACTGAGCCATATAACAAATTCAGGATTGCCAGCATATCAAAGTTAATTACTGCTGTGGCAATAATGAAGCTTCAGGAAGAGGGAAAGCTTTCTGTAAACGACCGGGTATTTGGCCCCGACGGAATTCTGAATGATCCCTTTTACAGCGATCCTAAAGATAAAAGAGTTTTTGGTATTACTATCTCACATCTGCTCAGCCATGAAGGTGGATGGTCTACCCAATGGGGCGATCAGATGTTTATCCCCTTTGTAGTTTCTGAATCGATGGGTGTTAATCCTCCTGTAAGCACCAAAACAATTGTAAGGTTTGCCCTTAATAAATATCTTCATTTTACTCCCGGAACGGGAAAGGCATATTCAAACCTGGGCTATGCAATTCTTGGTCTGATTATTGAAAAGGTTACCGGTATGTCGTATTTTGACTACTGCAGGAAAGAGATACTTGAACCGATCGGGATATATGATATGACAATTGCCCGTAACCTTCCCAGCGAAAAAGCTCCTTATGAAGTGACCTACTATGAACCAGGTGATGCAGTACTTAAGCCATCAATTTACGGAACAGGAAGCTTAGTACAGGCAAGCTATGGGGGAAATGATATTGAAGCTCTTGGCGGGGCAGGAGGATGGCTGGCTACAGCTCCGGACCTTATGAAACTGCTTCTTGCCATTGATGGATTCGATACCAAAAAAGATATCCTGAGCCGTGAGAGCATTACTTATATGACCGACACTCAAAACGGTTTTGCACCAATCGGATGGAAAACGACTATTTATGATGGAACCTGGTGGCGAACAGGTACCTTCCCGGGATCTGCCGGTATGATTAAAAGGCAACCAGACGGAACTGCCTGGGTGGTTCTTCTTAACACCAGTGCATGGAATGGTCCTGAGATTTCAACAGATATCAACTATATGATGACCAGAGCGCTCTATATGACCAGACAATGGCCTGACAGGGACCTTTTTGAATATTCATTACCCGTACCACTGAGTAGCGATATCAACGATAATTAGTCGGGAGCAATGTGCTTTACTGTAAATGTAAATCTCGTAAAAGAAGAACTGGAAGACAGGTACGGAGCCACATTCTTAGATCCTGAAAAATACAATCCAAGTTATTATTATCATGCTTTTGGCCTTCCAGATATGCCGGCAATTTGTTCAGGTAAAACTGATAAGATACAGCTTCTAAAATGGGGACTCATTCCATCATGGGTTAAATCTAAAGAGGAAGCAGATCAGATAAGATTCAAAACATTTAATGCAAGGGCAGAGAGCATCTCCGGTAAGCCATCATTTTCAAGGTCTTTCAGTTCAAAAAGATGCATTATACCTGTTAAAGGATTTTTTGAATGGCAGCATGTGGGTACTAAAAAAATCCCATGGTATATCTATCATGCAGATGATGAGGTAATTTCTTTTGCAGGTCTATGGGATGAATGGGTTCAAAATACCACCGGGGAAATATTCTCCACCTTTTCAATTGTGACCACAGATGCAAATGAATTGATGGCAGATATCCACAATTCGGCAAAGAGAATGCCTGTGATTCTTGATAAACCGGCTGAAAAAGAATGGCTTGACATAACTATCGATAAGACGAAAGCTCTGGAACTTCTTAAACCCTGTCCTTCAGAAATTCTAAAAGCCCATACTGTTAGCCCCCTTATTAATAATAAATCAGCTAACAGAAACAGTCCGGAAATTATAAAGAATTATTTGTGGGATACACCCAAAGGTATGTTCTAGAGTATTACGAACCGGGCCGAAGGCGAGCTCGACGAAGTCAGATCAGATCATTGGGCCACAAAATGATACGTAATCGTCCCTTTCTGTACTTTCTGAGCATTAATATCCGGATTAAATTTTGAAATAAGTGCTGAACTCAAGGCAGCCTCCGTGAGACATGGATCACTGGTGGTGCTTTCCTCAGTAATGATTTTTGCGCCAACAACATTTCCCTTCTGGTCAACTTCTATTGACAAAACTGCTTTTCCCGAGCCTTCACATTTATAGATTGGAACCGGCATATAGGAATGTGTCCTTCCGGGAAGATTGTAATAGATCCTTGTTGGGCCGCTGTAATTTGCTGCCATTTGCTGTGACACTTTCTGTTTTTCAACATTGTTCTTATCCTCCTGCTTTTCAATAATCAAATCGCTTTGTTTATTTTCCCCGGCCCTCTTCTGTTCATCGATGTAATTGTCCTTACCAAGCTTTCCTGCTGAGATTAACTCCTCTTTAACTTTGTCAATATAATCTGAAGGGTTGATCTTCACATCAGGCTGGTTTGCAATGTTCCTGGCAATATCGAGAATCTCCTGGTCTCCCTTAAATATTTTTTCAATTGATGTACCCTGCTGCTCTTGTATAATAACTTTTTTTTCAGGTTCAGAATTATCCTCAAGAGCTATCTGATACTCTTTTGTTCGCTCATCAATCTTTAATGTTCCTATCTGAACCAGCATAAAAATTATTGCAGCAATCAGATGTAATATTACTGCCCCAAGAATACCTGCAATTTTCCCCTCAATTTTATTCATATAGTGCGAAATTAGACATAAAAGTCTAGAATGTTGCTGACAGCTTGAAATTCAGACTTCTGCCCGTAAGGTAATTCGGAACTGCAAACTGTCGTGTCTGGCCGCTCAGATTATTGACAGTCCTGATCCAAAAATAGGATATAGTATTATTAATATCAAGAAGATTGAATACTTCAGCTCCTGCATATATTTCGTTAAAGAATTTCAATTGCTTAACATTCTTCATAGAGGCTTTTGGACCTTTAATGACCTTTGTTATACCCAGGTCGACACGTCTGTAGGCAGGAAGTCTGTGGTACTGGTCATATCTGTTGTTAAAGGGAGAGAAAATCGGAATGCCTGTCACAAATGAGATATTTAAATGAGCCCTCCATGTCGGGTACCCGGGAAGCCAATCCTGGAAAAATATGTTCATGTTGAACATCTGGTCTGAAGGGGATGGGAACTTACCACTGTTTTCGGATGGAATTTTGAGTTTTGAATCCATAACTGAAAGGCTTATCCATGATTCAGCATCGGGGACAAACTCTCCGTTCAGTCGTAAATCCAAACCACGACTATAACCTTCAGCTGAATTTTCACCGGAGTAGATGATCCTGACGTTGTCAAGTCTGTAGGGGACGATATTTGTTAAAATTTTATTGTACAACTCCGCTGTGAGACTGAATGGTCTGTCCCATGCTCTGAAATAGTAATTCATCCCCAGTACGGTATGAAAAGATTTTTGGGATTTTATATTGCTGTTGAGGCTTCCATCAGGATAGCGCATCTCTCTGTATAAGGGTGGCTGGTAATAAATACCTCCCGACAGGTAAAAAGAGAGATTTTTCCCCTCTTCAATTGAAACTGAACCCCTTGGACTAATTAGCGTCTCTTTTGTATAAGCATCATATAGCGCTCTAATTCCTGCAACTATGGACACTTTGTGATATCCGAGGAGTAATGATCTTGAACCCTGTAAATATGTGTCATAAAGCCAGTTGCTGACAATGTTACGGGAGCTGACAAAGGAATTGAGTTGCAGTATATCACTATTTGAGGGAATTGAATATCCAGCTGAATCAACCAGGGTCCATTCCCTGATTTTGTCACTAAAGTTATCGTTTTTTGCTTTTATACCCCAGTTAAAAGAGGTGTTCTCCCATTTTTTATCACCTTTATAGGTCAGTGAATAAATGTTTGCATTGAGCATGTTTCTAGCATGTGAAATCCAGCTGCCTATTCCAATATTCATAAGGCTGTCGGTGAAATTCTCCGATCCATTTTCTTTATCCAGAGTGTTAAGACTATACCAGCCCCTGATATCAAAATATTCTTTTTCAGATGTGTTGAAAGATGCAAAAATCACTTTATGGTTTAAACTGTTTTTTTCACTATACTCCCAGGTCAAAACAGAATTCCATGTATTGTACCTGTCTTTTTCCCTGCCTCCGAACAGCACATATAGTCTGTATGCCATCGATTCACTTCCAAAAGTACTTTCTCTGCTTTGAGGAATAAAGTTGTAAGTGTTTGATGAAAAAGCCGATAGAAGGGAGAGACTCGATTTTTCCCCGGTCTTATAACTGATTAGAGACTGAATATCTGCAAAAACTGGTTGATAATTGCCTCTGGCATCAAGTGTCTTCAGCATAAGTCGGCTTGATTTGTACCTCATTCCAACAAGCCAGGAAAGCTTCTGATTCCGGCTCACTCCTTCATAGTGTACTGAACTTGTGAGAAGTCCGGGATTGAAGGATCCTTTTGCTGAACGCGGTTTTCTGTAAACAATATCAAGAACAGACGACATTCTGTCTCCATATATAGCACTGAAACCCCCTGAGGAGAATTTTATGGATGATACCAGATCGGAGTTAATGAAACTGAGCCCTTCCTGCTCGCCTGATCTTACGAGAAAAGGACGAAATATCTCAATATCATTTACATACACAATATTTTCATCAAAATTTCCACCCCTTACAGAATACTGACTCGTAAGTTCATTGTTTGACGATACACCTGGCAAAGTCTTGAGAATTGCCTCAAAGCTGCCCGAGGCGGATGGCAGAAAATGTATATCCTTTACAGGAATGCTCATTACAGGTGCTGTGAGATCATTTCTCCCCGATCTTACTGTTATCTCTCCGATATCAGTAGTAATTACTGAAAGTGTAATGTTTATAATAATTATCCCAGGGTCACATTTTACAGTTTTTAATTGGGTTCTGAAACCAATATGGGAAAACACAACATCATATTCATTGCTGTCAGCCGGAATACTGAAAGAATAGTTTCCGTTTTTATCGGTAACAGTTCCGGAGGTTCTTTTTAAAAGAGAGACGGTTACATTTTCTACAGGATTGGAACTTGAGTCTGTGACAGCACCTTTTATAAGTGTCAGCTGAGAGAAAGTAACCTTACAATCAATTGAGATAAACAATAATATCAGACCTGATATATTTAGTATTCGGATCATTCAACCTTGTCAGGTTTTCTTTTTCTTCTTTACTTTTGCCTTTGTATTTGCTGGTTTATTAAATGTTTGATTTTTGAATAGTCCGTTCTTTATTCCGCTAAAGAATTTCGCCCAGGCAAAAGGATTGAAAAGGTTATTAACCGGAGACTGACCTTTTGAATATAATGCATTGGCATTTTGCTGCATAGCCAGTCTGAACCCTGCTTCAGGAGAAACTGCGTAATTTGGCGTATTTTTTAAACTATACTGGATTGCTGCCAGATTATTGTACATGTTTATAGTTGCCTGGTCAATGTGTTTTTCTGCCAGCACAGCCCGTTTAAACTCCTCATAGTTTTTCCAGGGGAAAATTGTCACCTCCTTTATTGCTATCGTATCGTTTAAAAGTGTTATGTCTTTTGTATACTGTTTCGAATCAAGGTCGGAAGGAATCAGAACTAAAGATCTTTTGTAACCGAGTGCGCTGAACCAGATTGTATCACCGGGGAGTGAAATAACATTATAAATTCCGGAAAGCTCGCTTATTGAACCTCTATTCAGCTTCTGGGATATAACGCTTACACCCGGAACAGGATTCTTCTCTTCATCACTGACAATACCAGTTACCTGAATTATCCGGTCCTTATCGGTTACCTGACCCCTTACTGCAAAGAGGGGAAGAACGAACAATATTGCTATTAATAAAAACCTCCTCAACATCAATACATATTCCAGTAAACGTAAATATCCTCAAAAGAGTTTGCAAATTAAGTAATATTGACCGTAACCATAAAACATTTAACTAATATTTAATATATTTCACCTGTTTTTCCCTTTAATTTTTCTCAACTTGCTGAATAAGAGATTGAATATGCAAAAACTATTATTACTTGGTGATGAAGCAATTGCCAGAGCTGCATTAGATGCAGGATTAAGCGGAATGTATGCTTATCCGGGTACTCCATCCACAGAGATTATGGAATACATACAATCCTCGCCTGATACGCTGGTGAGAAAGGTTCATCACGAATGGTCATCTAACGAAAAGACTGCACTGGAGGCTGCTCTTGGCATGTCTTATGCCGGTAAGAGGGCAATGGTTGCAATGAAACATGTAGGCCTTAATGTGGCTTCCGATGGGTTCATAAACTCAGCTACCACTGGTGTTAATGGCGGACTCATTGTTGTTGCTGCTGATGATCCTTCTATGCATTCCTCACAGAATGAGCAGGATTCCAGGTTTTATGCCAGGTTTGCATTCGTTCCTGCATTTGAACCCTCCAGCCAGCAGGAAGCATATGATATGGTGTTCGATGCCTTTGAGCTATCTGAGAAATATAGTATTCCGGTTCTTTTCAGAATTACCACTCGTCTGGCACACTCAAGAGCTGCCGTTGAACGTAAAGATGAGATCCCTCAGAAGGACCTGACTCTTCCCGCCGATCCCCTTAAGTTTGTGCTTCTGCCTTCGCTTGCAAGAAAAAAGTACAGAGCCCTGTTGGCCACTTATGAATTACTGAAATACGATAACAGGATCTCAAAATTCAATCGATTCACGGATGGTAAAAAAAGGAATCTGGGAATAATTACCTGCGGAATTGCCTATAATTACCTGCTTGAGAATCTTGGAGAAACCAATTCCGATTTCCCGATTCTGAAAATCACAGCTTACCCCTTTTCGAAAGATGTTATTAAAGATATTGTCGACAGGTGCAATGAGATCCTAATTCTGGAAGAAGGCTATCCGATTGTTGAAGAATCACTCAGAGGGATTCTTGATAATGGTATAAAAGTTCTTGGAAGGCTTGACGGAACTGTTCCGCGGGATGGAGAACTTAATCCATCCATTATAGCAAAGGCTCTGGGACTTCCGGTTGTTAAAGGGAAAGATGTACCGGCAATCGTTAAAATGAGACCTCCTTCATTTTGTGCCGGTTGCGGCCATTCAGACATGTTTAATGCAATCATTGAAGCTCTGAAATCCTATACACCAGGCAGGGTCTTTTCAGATATAGGCTGCTATACATTGGGAGCTCTTCCTCCTTATAATGCAATAAATTCATGCGTGGATATGGGAGCATCTATCACAATGGCAATTGGCGCTGCTGATGCCGGCCTCATTCCTTCAGTTGCTGTCATCGGGGATTCGACCTTCACCCATTCCGGCATGACCGGACTCTTAGACGCAGTCGTGAAGAATTCTCCGGTCACAATAATAATAGGTGACAACTCAACTACCGGAATGACTGGGGGTCAGAAGTCTCAGGCAACCGGGAGGCTTGAAAGCATATGCCTTGGAATAGGTGTTTCGAAGGATCATTTACGGTTAATCACTCCTTTACGTAAGAATCATCAGGAAAATGCTGCAATAATGAGGGAGGAGTTTGAATACCCCGGAGTGTCAGTCATAATAGCAACACGCGAGTGCATTCAGACTGCCACCAGAAAAAAGAGATCAAAATCAGAACTAGATTAATTCTTAAATGAACCGGAATGAAAAATGACATAATTCTATCAGGAGTTGGAGGGCAGGGTATTTTGACCATTGCTTCTGCAATTGGACTTGCAGCAGTTGAGTGCAATCTTTTTCTTAAACAGTCGGAGGTGCATGGAATGAGCCAGCGTGGCGGTGATGTCCAGTCACATTTGCGCCTGTCAGACAGAAAGATAGCCTCAGATCTGATACCTTATGGCAATGCCGATATTATTTTATCAGTTGAACCTATGGAATCACTAAGGTACCTGCCATGGCTTTCAAAAAATGGATGGCTTGTAACGAACTCAAGCCCTTTCAAAAATATAAGTGATTATCCTCCGGTTGAGGAGATCTTGTCTGAGATCAGAAAAATAAAAAATCATATTATTGTAGAAGCTGATGCAATTGCAAAAGGTTGTGGTTCTTTAAAATCAGGTAATATAGTGATGCTTGGGGCAGCCTCACCATTTATTGAAATTCCATATAAAAATCTCGAGAATGCAATAAGTAATCTTTTCAGCCGGAAAGGGGAGGAGGTTGTTGAGATGAATTTGAAAGCCCTTAGGGCAGGAAGAGATTTAATCGCTCTTTAGAGCTTGTCCTGAATGAAGTGATTGGGGCAGGGGAGCCTCTTCAAAACTTATATAATGCGTTAATAAAGATCTGATCAGTTACAGTTCTGTTCTTATCAAAAGGAATTGTTGCCTGGTTATCGATAGCAATTTTCACATTTTTATTGAACGTGTATTGAATTCCGTTAATTAAGAAGTGATGGTCATTTGACAAATTCCAGGGAGTATCCTCTCCAGGCGCTTTAACAGATGAAGAATAATCATAACGGGTGAAGAATTCAATTTTCTTTGTAAGGTTTACTCCTCCTGTTCCGGATATTCCCCAGCCATCATGTCCCTGTTGAAGGTCAAGATTCGATTTATAGCTAAATTCTCCACCGATATTCAATTTCTCATTTTTAAATCCTGCAAAGCATACAATTGTAGCCTGCCACAATCCGTTAATCCTTAGTATGTCACCGTAGGCCCTGAAAGCCAGCTCTCGGGTTGGAGTCATAGTAACTCCCAGAGATGGTTTAACGCTATTATCGAGCTGGACATTTGAATACCCTTCTCCGTTCATCAAAGTAAAATCTGCCTCAACTACATCGTTGAACTTATAGTTGGCAACAAAACCAAGATCGGCGATATAACCGTAACCATTAATTGACTGATATGTGTTTGCGATGTACCTTTTCCCCCAGAATCTCTGCTGGAAATTAAAAAGTCGTGTATTTGTCATTCCCAGTGTAAGGTTTAACTTGTTTCTGGCATAGGTGACAGATGCCTCTGTTAAATACGCATATCGCCTCGCCACAGATCCCGGGGCCAGGTCATCAGGATTGCCTACATTAACTTTGATGGTAGCTGAAAAATTCTCATCTGCAATATAGTTATATCCAAAATATGCCCGGTTCAGATTGAAACCAGTTGTTTCCTTTGTTCCTGGCAGACTATAATGAAAATCCGTAAATATCTCAGCAATCATTTTCCCGGGTATTCCCGGAATTTGTGATTTTACAGTGACTAATACAACAGAAAAGAGATATATTGTCAGAAAAACTTTTTTCATCCTGGTCCGGTTATACGCAAGGTATTTATCTGTAAATTGAGCGTCGCAAAAATATACTTTTATTTTATTTCAGGTATCTGTCAACCGATTTAATTTTGGTTTATGCTTTGAAACATTATTGTCACTTATGTTAATAAATAGATATTTTGCTTTAATTTACAGAGGAACATATTGTCAGGGGAAAAACTATCACAAGTGAATAAACTTTTAATCTTTTAAACATGAAAACATATTTATTGACATTATTTCTCTTTATTATTTGCATCCATTCAGCAGTAAGTCAAAAGGCAGATTTTAAGGCAGCTGAGAAGTTCAGGGCTGACAATCTTACTCCCAGGTTTGGTGATCTCTCTGTTAATCCGACATGGATAGAAGAATCGGATATTTTCTGGTATTCCTTTAAAACTTCTTCAGGCAAGAATTACAATTATGTGAATGCAGCGTTGAAGACAAAACAACCTATGTTCGATAGCAGGTATATGGCTTCTGAACTGAAAAAGCTTACTCATCATCCTTATAATGAGCTTGATTTGCCAATAAAAGAGATCAAATTTGAAAAAAAGAGTACCACTAAGTTCACCTTCATGATAGATTCGTTAAAATTCATGTTCGATATTACAAGCCAGAAGCTTGTTTTGAAAGATACTGTAAAAGACAAGAAAGAGCCAACCTGGCCAGTTTATTCTCCTGACAGTCTGTGGATTGCTTATGCAAAGAACCATAACCTTTTTCTTATGAAGGCAAAAGACAAAGACAGCGTGGAGATCCAGCTGACGACCGATGGGGAAAGATATTACAGCTATGCGAGGAATTCGGAAGATACTGCAAAGAATAAGAAGTCAAGAGCTGCAGTTGAATGGTTCAAAAATTCAAAAAAATTGTTTATTGAAAAGCAGGATGAGAGAAAGGTAAAAGATCTTTTTGTAATAGATGTGCTCGCCCAGCCCCGTCCCAAACTTGAAACATACAGATATTCAATGCCTGGCGAGGATTTTGTTCCGCAATCTGAACTAATAATTATTGATATTGCAACGAAAGCCCGCGTAAATGTTGACCTTAAAAAATGGAAAGATCAGACAATAAATGTTTTCTGGACTTCACAGAAAGCCGCTGAAAGGCTGATAGTTATGCGAAAGGACAGACCACTTAAAAATCTTGATATTTGCCTGGTTAATGCTGAAACAGGGGCAGTTTCGGTCCTTTTCAGTGAGGAGACATGGCCTTATTTTAATGATGATTATACCCGTCTTTCTGTGTTGAATGAGGGTGATGACATTATCTGGTGGTCGGAAAGAACAGGCTGGGGCCAGCTATATCTTTATGATGGGAAGGGAAATCTTAAGAACCAGATCACAAACGGGTATTTTGTAACAGGAAGAGTGGAAAGAATTGATACACTTGGCAGAAATATTTACTTTGAGGCATTTGGCAAGGAACAGGGTGTTCATCCGTATTATAGCATGAAATATAAAGCTTCGATAGATAAAGGAGGGATGACTCTTCTTACAAAAGAGGCTGCGAACCACTCGTTTTCGATGTCAAAATCAAATAAGTATTTTGTCGACACCTACTCTCGGGTTGATATGGTCCCTAAAGCAGTGCTACGGGACAATATGGGTAATATTATACTCGATCTGGAGACAGCAGACCTTTCTCAGCTTTATAAGACAGGATGGAAAATGCCACAGACAATAACTGTTAAGGCTAAAGATGGTGTGACAGATCTTTACGGGGTAATGTACAAGCCTTTTAATTTCGATTCAACACGGAAATACCCTGTTATATCGTATGTTTATCCTGGACCTCAGACTGAATCTGTTCAATATGGATTTACTGTTTCCGGTGGTAAGAATATTGCTCTTGCTCAGCTTGGATTCATTGTTGTTAACTTCGGTCATAGGGGTGGGAGCCCAATGAGAAGTAATTATTATCATACCTTCGGGTATAACGATCTGCGCGATTATGCTCTTGCAGATGATAAATATGGTATTGAACAGCTTGCAGATATCTATAAATTTATTGACATAAACAGGGTTGGGATCTATGGCCATTCAGGAGGTGGTTTTATGTCTACTGCCGCAATCCTTTCATATCCTGATTTTTATAAGGTAGCAGTTTCCTCTTCAGGAAACCACGATAACAATATTTATAATCAGTGGTGGGGTGAAACTCATAACGGGGTTACGGAGATAGAAAAACCTTTGAAAATAAAAGGCGAAGTTAAGGACAGTACTAAAAGAGACAGTACAAAAAAGCAAGAAGTAAAAATTACCTATAAAGGTACTGTAGAAAAAAATCAGGATCTGGCGAAAAACCTTAAAGGATATCTTCTTCTCACTACAGGAGACATCGATAATAATGTTCATCCGGGAAATACACTCAGGGTAGTCGATCAGCTCATTAAGGCTAATAAGCGGTTCGACTTTTTCATTCTTCCAGGGCAAAGGCACGGGTATGGAAATGAAGTACCTTACTTCGATAGATTAATGTGGTACTACTTTGCCGAACATCTGCTTGGTGATTACAGGACCAATGTCGAACTTCTTGATTTTTAAGAAAGACAGGGAACAGAGAAATAGAGAAATAGAGAAATAGAGAAATAGAGAAATAGGAAGAAACTTAAATTTTTAGCACAATGAATACTAAATTGATTTTCAGGGAATTGTTAATATCTGTTATAATGATTTTAACGACTGAAGTTGGTGCCCAGGAGGCCAAAAAACTATATGATCCAACACTCGATGGAATGAAGCAGATTAATGAAGCTGTTAATCTTGCCAGGTCACAGGGAAAGCATGTTTTAATCCAATACGGAGGAAACTGGTGCTCATGGTGCATAAAGTTCGATGCATTCTGTAAAGCAGATACTGCAATATCGAGGATAATTACCGGCAATTATGTGGCTGTTAAGCTAAACTATAGTCCTGAAAATAAAAATGATGCCGCCAATGAATTTCTGGGAAATCCAACAAGATTTGGTTTTCCGGTGTTCATTATTTTGGATGGCAAAGGCAAAGTCTTACACATCCAGGATAGCGGATTACTTGAAGAAGGTCAGGGTTACAACAAGCAAAAGGTTGCAGGTTTCTTTAGAAACTGGACTTCTGTTGCCATTGTTCCAAAGAAAATGGTTGCGACCCCTGCTGCAAAACCAGAAAAAAAATAAAATAAACAAAAGGCTGTTTCACGATATGAAGCAGCCTTTTTCTTTCGAAATGCAGCGATCAGCATTCCTTGTTGAGCTCCCATACATTATTTCTTGTCCTTGCCATCTCTCAGCAACATAAGATCAGTAGCCACAATTTCGGTAAAATACTTCGTGACCTTGTTCTTATCCTCATAGGTCCGGTAAGAAATTTTACCTTCTATTGCAACCTGGCGGCCTTTTTTAAGGTAAGTACCTGCAATCTCGGCAAGCCCGTTCCATGCAACTACATTATGCCAGGTTATCACTTCAACCTTCTTTCCGTCGGCATCTTTATAAGATTCGTCAGTAGCCAGGGAAAATTTCACTAATTTTTTACCACCGTCTAGCGTTTTGGTCTCAGGATCCTGTCCGAGGTTCCCAATCAGTTGGACTCTGTTCGCAAGTGAGTTCATGATTTCAGATATTAAGTTTGACATTAAATTAATTATGGATCAAACTTACAACCGCATCTGAATCTGTTTCGGTATTTAATCATTTGTACACGGTTAGTAATCATTTATTGTCGTTTCTATCCGTTTGAAAGCGTTTTTATATTTATGTATCAACTTTATGCACATAATTTCTATTTTTTATATCTTTATCAATATTTTAGTGCTGTGGAAAGAAAATGTCTCGATTGTGGTGATACCATCAGGGGTCGGGCTGATAAAAAATTCTGTTCCGACCTGTGCAGAAATAATTATAACAACAGGTTAAACCGCGACTCAAATAACTTTGTCAGAAATGTGCATGGTCTTCTGAGAAAGAACAGAAGGATACTGTCAGATTTGTACGGGGAAGGCAAAACGACTGTCCATAAGGATGCTTTATATGCCATGGGTTACAATTTCAGCTTCTTTACCCATATTATTGAATCCAAGGGTGGAAACAAGATTCAATACTGCTATGAATATGGCTTTCGTGAAACGGGAGATGATTTTATTGAACTAAAACAGAATAGTCAGTATCTTGAATATCTGTAAAATCAATTCTGAAGAACTTTAGATCCTTCTGCCTTTTTCGACGGGGACGTTATTGGGTGGTCCGAGCGGAGTAAGCGTACCTCTGTAAGTAACGGATTGAATATAAGCATTATTAAGTGAAATGTTGCAATCGCCGCTGGCCCCTATTGTAAGATACATATCAAATTTGTCTGACCCGTAAGTTACCGACATCTGAATCTTATACTGCCCTTTTGCATCATTACTTTCCATTTTATAATTGGAAGTACGACCATTCATGTTAATTCCTGTTATCCTCCTGCTTCCAAAACTGTTTCCTACATAACCAAGACTTACTGAAGCAATTTCACCGTTAATAATTACAAAATTGGATGTGGGTATCATCTCAACCATACCACCTCTGACAAATAAACGGTTGACTTTTATAATATATCTTCTTGATTCAACTGCTTTTTTTATCTCAGCCTGTTCTGCCAGTTTTTTCAATTTTCGGTTTTCAGATCTCGCGCTGCTAATATTCTTTGATGCTGAGCAAGCTGAAATCAGGAAAACTGTCAATAGTAGAAATGCTATCTTTTTCATGGGAGTACCGTTTCCATGTATTGTTCAAATATCATGCCAGCAAGACAAATTCCGGAAAAAAAAGTAGGACAGACCTTATGATCTGCCCCGCTTGGTAGTATTAAAAAGAATTGGTTAAAGGTTTCTCTATAAAATTATAGTACACAGTGGTTATTTAATTTCACCATTTGCAGCCTCCCACACCTGAAGATAACCAAGCTTAATTATATTAAGCATCTTATTCCAGTTGACAAGGGATACCTGATCGGTTGGCCGGTGATAATCCGGGTGCATCGCTGCCATCCAGGCTATAACTGGAATCTTATTATTGGAGAATGCAGTATAATCGCTGCCACCAGTAGGTGCATCCGCACTTCTTATGTTGAGGTTCAGGTTGAGTTTATACTGATCTTTATAGGTTTTCGAAATCTCTTCCAGCTTAGGATAAGCTTTTGTGTATGTTATACCTGCCATATTTTTTGCTGTATCAGCTGCTATATCCCGTGCAATCATATCGAAGTTCATATAAAACTTATAGTCAGTTATTTTGCCTATTACAGGATTCTGTGCAAAGTACTCAGATCCGAGCAGACCTTCTTCTTCGCCGGCCCATGCACAAAACAGGATGGTACGTTTTGGTTTGACACCGCTTGCGGCAAATGCTTTAGCTATTGTCATCACCGCAACGGTACCTGAAGCATTATCATCAGCCCCATTCCATATGTTGCCATTTGCCATTCCCATATGATCGAGATGACCTCCGAGTGCAATGTATTCGTTAGGATTTTCACCTTCTATCATTGCTATAACGTTTCTTACATTAATTCTTCTTGATTTTACATTAATGTCTAGTCCGGCATTTGTCCCTGGTATTACAGAAGCTTTGAATTTAACAACTCCTGCTGCTGCATCTTTTTCGTACCTGGGAATGTCTAAACCACTATCTTTCAATAATAGATTTATAATTTTCTCTGTAACTGTGAGACTGATGGGATTTGCTGTGATCTCTTTTGTATCGAGTCGCATACGCGGAAGGCTTCTTGTAGTATTCTCTGCCGGAGACATAATATTATCGAACTTATATATGCCCAATCTCCGTCCGATATCGGTGTTCATAGTAATATCAATTACTCCTGCAACGCCCAGATTTTTAAGAGCATCACTCTTCTTGGTTGTCATTTCAAACTGTGCTCTCATATTGTCGCCTATGAGCTTTTTATACATTGGCGAGTTAATATCAGATGAACCTGGAAATCCGGATAGTCTTAGAATAATTTTCCCTTTAACATCAACCCCGGCAAAATCATCTAATCCGTTTGCTTTATCAACAATTCCGTATCCCACAAAAACGACAGGCGCATCAATTTTTGTGCTTAAGGCACCTCTTCCAAGAACGTAGTCTATACCTTCATCAAATGTAAACTCCATACCATTCTTCTTTATTGTCAGTGAAGATGATCCGCCTGGAACCGTTTCAAGAAGATTGAAATTCTGAAAATATGATTTTTCACGAAATGCAGGAATTCCCTGCTGAGGTCTTCCCATCCCCGATCCACGGCCCCCACCTATAGATGCGTCACCCGCAGGAGCTATGCCAAATACTTTAAACATGCTGGCAACATAATCAGAGGCCAGATAATATCCTTTTTCACCAGTCTCTCTTCCCTCCATCCAGTCGGAGGAGAGAAATTCAAGCTGCCCTCTTATGGCATCCATAGTAATTGCCTGAAGCCCTTTATCTTTCGGAGAAACCTGACAGATGGCCGATGAGCCGGATAACAGAATAAATACTGTGATGATCAATAATAATTGTTTCATTGAAAACTAGGATTTTATACGGTTATAGAAATTAATTAAGTTAGCAAGATAATTAATATATTCAATTTGCTTACCCGGCACAGGATTACTTAACATTTTTTAACCAGCCCTATATTCTGACAGACAGCATCTAAATTACAGGTACAGTGATGGAATATTAGTTACAGTTAATATATTTGTGGAATAAATGTAATCACGAAAATGAAAAAAATCATTTTTTTCTTACTAACGATATTACTTCTTGCTACCACAGGTTTTTCACAGGAGAAGACTGTGTATGCTGATGACTATATTGTAAAGGTGGGGACCGTAGCACCTGATTTTATAATTAATGAAGCTGGAGGGAGATCATACAAATTGTCAGACCTCAGGGGAGAGGTTGTTATGTTGCAATTCACTGCAAGCTGGTGTGGCGTTTGCAGAACAGAAATGCCGTTTATAGAGAAAGAGATTTGGAAAGAAAAGAAAAGCTCCGGTTTTAAATTAGTAGGTATTGACCGTGATGAACCGGTAGAAAAGGTTTTGCAGTTTAAAAAAGATATTGCAGTCACTTACCCTCTCGCACTTGATCCGGGCGCAAATATTTTCGGATTATTTGCCCTGAAAACAGCCGGAGTGACCCGTAATGTAATTATTGATCGTTCGGGCAAGATCATTTTCCTCACGAGGCTTTACAAGCGTGAAGAATTCGATGCAATGAAAAGAGTTATTTTTACCGAACTTGCTAAGAAATAGATTGTTAAATTGGGGTCCGGAAAACAGAATGATTAAAAGTTGACATTCTGTGCAACCTTTAGACAGACTTACGCGTTATAAAAGAGTATAATAAAAGAATTTCGTAAACCTTAAACTGAAAAAAATGAAAAAATTATTAGTGGTTCTTATTGCAGCATTAATTGCAATTCCGGCTTTTCCTCAATTCCTGAGGCTGGGAATTAAGGCAGGAGTAAGCTCAAACACCATTTCTATGAGTACGATTCAATTAAATGGGGCAGTACCTTATACGGTTGATGCACTAACCACCGCAAACTATGGATTCCATGCCGGATTGTTTTTAAGACTCAAAATATCAGCCCTTTATATTCAGCCGGAATTACTATTTGCTACATCCAAAAACAATTACAACGTTAAAAACGTGAATACAGGCATCATAAAAGAAGTGTCTCAGCAACTTAATAATCTGAGTATTCCCGTTATGGTTGGAGTTAAATTCGGACCGATCAGGATTAATGCCGGACCTGCAGGGTTAATTGCATTAACCTCACCAAAAGCACTTATTGACGACCCGAACTATAAAGACCTGTACAATAAAATGAGCATTGGCTATCAGGCTGGTTTAGGTCTTGACCTGTTCAAGAAGCTCACTATAGATATGAGATATGAAGGGAGTTTAAAGAAATATCAGAACCAGATTCAAAATGCTGGTGTAAAAATTCCTCTTGATAACCGGCCTAACGCATTTTTGATGAGTTTGGGTCTTATGTTTTAGCGATCCGATCAGAATTATACTAAAAGACTCTCCCTTATCCGGAGAGTTTTTTATTTTTACATACGTAAACTCAATTTAATGAAAGGATTGGTTGTAATAAGTCTCATTGGGATCCCCGGGATTTTATCGATACTTTACCTGTTGACCATCCTCTTTGTTTGTCTTATGATAGTTTTTGAAAACAGGTCACCGGTGAAAACCCTCTCATGGGTACTTGTTGTCCTGCTTGTCCCAATCCTTGGAATTTTCTTCTATGTTTTTTTTGGTCAGAACTACAGGAAGCAGAAGATCTTTTCGAAAAAGAATATCCTTGACCTTGAACAGCTTACCAGTTATGCTGCCGTACAGGTAAATTCACTTCCGGAGCGTATGGGAACCGAAAGCGAAGCAATCCGGGATAAGGTTCATCTGATGAACCTTATGCTTAATAATAACAAATCAGCGCTTACTGAATTTAATAATATTGAACTACTTATAGACGGTACCAATACATTCCCATCCATGCTTGATGCAATAAATGGAGCCGGAAACTTCATTAATATGGAGTTCTACAGATTTGAATCCGATGTTCTTGGAATGAAGTTCTGCGATGCACTGATGAAAAAAGCAAAAGAGGGTATTAAGGTGAGGATTATTTATGATGATGTTGGCAGCTGGAACCTGAGCAATGACATCATTAAGCTGATGAGAAACAGCGGTATTGATATTTTCCCATTCATGCCTGTGCGATTTCCCTGGCTGACAAATAAAATTAATTTCAGAAATCACAGGAAGATTCTGGTTGTTGATGGTATCAAAGGATTTATTGGAGGTCTAAATATTGCAGATAAGTACCTTCACGGGATCAGGGGTATAGGATCATGGCGCGATACACATCTTGTTATAAAGGGTGAGGCTGTTGCAACATTAAATAGCGTGTTTATGGTCGACTGGTACTTTGTCAGTGATATTCTGTTAGCTGATGAACCAGGTCATCTTGACTTCGAGAAAGTGCCGGACAGATGCTGGATTCAGATGGCTTCAAGCGGACCTGATTCCGACTGGGCAAATATTATGCAGGTTTATTTTTCTGCAATTGCAACTGCCAGGAAGAATATCTATATTTCAACTCCATATTTCTCTCCTGATGAAAGCATACTTAACGCCATGAAAACAGCTTCACTGAGTGGCGTGGATGTTCAGATGATTTTGCCCTACAAGTCTGATTCGATAGTAGCATACTGGAATACAATGTCTTATATTGATGAACTAATGGATGCTGGAATAAAGATCTTCCTCTATAAAAATGGGTTTAATCATTCAAAATATATTCTTGTCGATAACGTTTTTGCATCAGTTGGCTCAGCAAATGTGGATATGAGAAGTTTTGACCTTAATTTTGAAGTTGCTGCGCTGATTTATAATGAATCTTTCGCTGCGAGATTAATGAAGGTATTCCACGATGATATTGCAAACAGTACCCCTGTTGAATATGAGAAATGGTTGAAACGGAAAAGAGTCACCCGTTATAAAGAATCTCTTTCAAGGATCTTCGGCCCCCTGTATTAAAAATTAATTTTTCGATTATTGTGAAACTAATTGAAGGAAAAGAATACCGGTTCCTGGTGGAAAAGGAATTAACCCTTCCCGATAACTCAAATTATTTTCTCGTAACCGGACCGGATACGAAAAAATATCTTATTCGTGCCGAGCGATATTCTCATTATGGAATTACCGCAGGAAAAATAATTAAATGCAAAATTGACAAAGTGAATTGCAGGGGCAAGGTATTCCTGGAACCTGAGAATCCATGGTATTCTGAGGGGAAATCATATAGCTTTTTAGTAATGGGAACTGAAGTAAGGACAGATAATTCAGGCAATAAGCATAAGTCAGTTGTGGTAACCGACAAAACCGGAAATAAAATCATAGTTCCCCAGGAAGCCTTCAGCTCAATTCCTGCAAAAGCAACAAAAGTAAACCTGAAGGTTGAGAGAATCAGTAAAGCAAAGCTTTATCTCACCGCGTCTTCCGGTGAGATATCAGACTCATCTTCGTGAGCATTTGTAAATTTCTGTTAACAATAATCTTCCGTTTCGGCTCAATCTTTAACACTGCATTAATGGTGTCGTATCTATTTATGGTGTAATTTTACTTTAAATACTTAACTCCCGAGCAGCCATGAAAACATTGAAAAGTAAACCTGTCAGCCCATTACCCCTAAAGAAAACCCTGATCAGAAGATGTCCTATATTCTTTACTTCAGTCCTGTTTTTTTTGTCTTTTGTCTTTTCGGGATCAACTCTTTTACCACAAAAAGAGATTGAGAAAATTAAGGATTCAAAAAGTAAAAAGGTTGATATTCTTGAAAAGCTTGAAAGAGGTATAACTATAAGTTCTGCAGATATACGTGCTTCATTCGGTCAATCTGCATATGATGATCATGAATACAGGGAGTTTTCCCTGCCCGTAGATCATCCTTTCCAGGGACCATTCATTTACAGGTATCACGAAGGTAGAGACCATGTCATTATATCTGAATCAGATATGAAAGAGATTCATGATCAGCTTCATGAGAGTATAGAAGAGGTCAGAAATGAAATCGAATTGTTCAGAAATTCTGAAGATTTTTTGAAAATGAAGGAGGAACTTCAAAAATGGAGTGAAAAATTCAGAAAAGAGATGGGAAAGATGAAAGAAGAGCTATTGAAATCCGAAAAAGAGGCAGGAATTAAAGACGCAGTCCATTCTCTCTTATAGAATATCAGGTTTATTCATATTTAGTTGGTTTTAGGAAAATGGGGGCTTTATAAAGAAGCCCCTTTTTATTTCTCTTTGCATGTATTACCGGCAATCCAGAACCAGACCACCGAGAAACTTATGAAGTATGGAAAAAACCGAATGACCGAACTCCTGAGAGAATCGTAATTCTGACCAATTCTAACGAGTGTATAAACTGAAACTGCCAGATAAACTACTGTAATTATCCATCCCCAGATGGAAACCGGCATATATATCCAGCCTGATCTTCTGAAATGCATATTATAATGTAATTTTCACTAAAGGTACAAAATTATTGGATTCATTTCCAGAAAAGCATCTTGATTGCAACCAGAAGCAGAAAGACTCCAAAGATTTTTTTCAACGCTTCCTGTGGAATACTGATTGCGAGTTTGGAACCGAAATATGATCCCAAAATGAAGGTCGCTGCAAGCAATAGTGCAAATTTAATATCGACATGACCAGCCTTATAATAGTTGTATGCTGCAAGTATCCCAATTGGAGGCAGCATCATAGCCAGACTTGTTCCCTGTGCTGCCTGCTGACTCATACCCAATATCATGACCAGGGCTGGAATTACGACCAGTCCGCCGCCTATGCCAAGCATACCTGCCATTATACCCGTTATTGTTCCGATGACCAGGAGAATTAAAACTGTTGAAACTGACATTTTCATATGATTTAATGGATTTATACTTAATTAAACTGATTGGCAAAAATAGACAGATAAAAGGTAAAAGGCAAAAGGTAAAAGTATAATTCCTAAATTTGCGATTTAGTTCAATGATGAAAAGAAAGACAATTTATCTGATATCATTCCTTTCCCTGTTGATAATCAGTTGTGCGATAATACTCTTCAGGATAATTTATGGGCTTAATATTAAGACAAGAGGTAATACCATTTCTCTATTTATTCCGACTGGATCAAATTATGCACAGGTCCTCGATTCAATAAATTCAAAGATTACTATTAAGAATCCGGGTGCATTTAAAATTCTTGCTGAAAAGAAAAAATATCCTTCAAATATTAAACCAGGGAAATATACAATTAGCGGCAACATTAATTATATTGAATTGCTAAACATGCTTCGGGCAGGCAGGCAGACTCCGGTCAGGGTAACTTTTAATCATGTACGGACACTTAATGATCTGGCAGAAAAGGTTGGTGAACAGATTGAAGCAGATTCTTCAGATATAATCAGATACCTGAATGACTATGCTAATTATGAGAAGGAGGGATTTACCAGAGAAAGTATCATATCCATCTTTATTCCAGATACTTATGAGTTCTATTGGAATACCAGTGCTGAAGGATTTTTTTTAAGAATGCTGAAAGAGTACCAGAAATTCTGGAATAGTGAGAGACTTTCAAAAGCAAGGGAGAAGAGGCTGACCCCTGTTGAAGTATCAATTCTTGCCTCCATTATTGATGATGAAGTTGCAAAAGCTGAAGAGAAGCCACGAATAGCAGGAGTATATCTGAACAGAGTCAAAAGGGGTATTCCCCTTCAGGCATGTCCGACAATTAAATTTGCTCTGAATGATTTTACAATTACCCGGGTGCTTTACAAGTACCTTAAAGTTGACTCACCTTATAATACTTACCTTCATGCCGGTTTCCCTCCCGGACCGATTGGATGTCCTACAATAGAAGGTCTCAATGCAGTACTGAATGCTGAACAGCATGACTATCTATTTTTTGCAGCCAAACCTGATTTCTCCGGGTACCATAATTTTTCAAAAACTCTGGCTGAGCATAACAGGTACGCGGCTTTATATCAGAAGGAGCTTGATAGAAGAAAAATATTTAAGTAGGTTATATCACCTCAACTTCACGTTCAAGGCTGATACCGAATTTATCAAAAACAGATTGTCTGATTTCTTCTGAAAGCTGAAGTATCTGCAAACCAGTTGCTCCTCCGTAATTCACCAATACCAATGCTTGTTTTTCATGCACCCCGGCATCACCTCTTCTTCTACCTCTCCATCCGCATTGATCAATGAGCCAGCCGGCTGCCAGCTTTTTTCTTCCCCGAAGGTCATTAAAAACGGGAATATCATGGTATTTTTGCAGAAGCTCTTCGGCTATCAGATTATCAACCACCGGATTCTTAAAAAAGCTTCCTGCATTTCCAATCTGATTCGGATCAGGTAGTTTAGAAGTACGAATTTTAATAACTGCTTGCCTGACAGTTTTTTGCGAAATAGATCCAAGTTTTTCAACTTCTTCCAGAAGTGACCCGTATATGGTATTAAGTGACGGATTTGTGGTTAGTCTGAACCAAACATTTGTTACCAGATATTTTCCTTTAAGCTGATGTTTAAAGATGCTGTCCCTGTAACCAAATCGGCACTCATTATTATTAAATTCTTTTATTGAACCATCTGTAAGAGATACTGCGCGAACTTTTTCTATAAAGTCCTTAATCTCAATTCCATATGCACCAATATTCTGAATAGGCGTTGCCCCGACCAAACCGGGTATAAGTGAAAGATTCTCCAGCCCATAATATCCCCGCCTCACAGTCCAGTCTACCAGATCGTCCCAGATTACTCCAGCGCCTGATGATATAATTACATAATCAGCTTTATTTTCAACAACATCAATTCCTGTCATTTCAGGGTGAATAATAGTTCCTTCGAAATCTCTGGTGAACAAAAGGTTACTACCTCCTCCAAGAACAAATAAAGGAAGCTTTATTGGACTTAGTTTTTTCAGGACCAGAATGGCCTCTTTTTCCGATCGGATTGTAAACAGATAATCGGCCTTATGATCCAGACTGAATGTATTGTATTTTTTAAGCGAAACGTTTCTGTAAATCATCAGGATATCTGTTTTGCGTAAAAGTACAAAAAATCTTTACCGTTGGATCGTTGGTCTGTTCCACCGTTGCACCATTTCAATCTGTTTAATTACATTTGTAATGATGTACCCGAATCAGAAAATTAGAAAAATTGCTTTCTCCGTCACAAACTGCATTTGTCACGACCAGCGCATACTGAAAATAGCCGAAACTGTAAATGGGCCTGATACCAATATAATTATTATCGGAAGGAGGAGGGGTGATTGCTGTAAAAGCAAAGCTATTCCGTTTAAGACAAAACGGTTCAATATGATTTTTAATAAAGGATTTCTCTTTTATAAATTTTACAGCTTAAGGCTTTTCATTTTTCTTCTCTTTCACAGGTTTGACATGCTTGTTTCCAACGATTTGGATACACTATTACCGAATTTCCTTATCTCAAAGCTAAAAGGATTACCCCTGGTCTACGACTCCCATGAATATTTTACAGGTGTTCCGGAGATACAAAACCGGCCCTTTGTAAAATGGGTGTGGAAGACAATTGAGAAAATTATCTTTCCACGGCTAAAAACCGTTATGACAGTAAGCGATTCCATTGCAGCACAGTATGAGAAGGAATATGGTATTAAACCAGTTACAGTCAGAAATTGCTCCCGAAAATCAGGCCATATAGTTTCATTCACAAGAAAAGAAATAGGTGTTAATGAGGATCATCTTCTGCTTATTCTTCAGGGTACCGGGATTAATATTGACAGGGGAGGGGAAGAGCTGATGGAAGCAATAAAGAAGACTGAAAATGTCGCTCTCTTAATTATTGGTTCTGGTGATGTGATAGATGTGCTGAAGGAACTGGTTTTGAAACTTAAAATTTCAGAACGTGTAAAGTTCATACCAAAAGTCCCCTGGGAAGAAATGATGCGATATACAAAAGCATCAGATGCAGGTTTGAGCCTTGATAAAGACACTAATATTAATTACAGGTTCAGTCTCCCTAATAAGCTATTTGACTATATCACGGCTGGTATCCCGGTTATAACCAGTGATTTGCCTGAGGTAAGTAAAATCGTAAGGGAGAATCGTTGCGGAATTGTCATCCCTGAGGTCTCTCCAGAGGCCATAGCCAAAGCAATCCAGGAATTAAAATACAATCCTGCTTTTCTTTCAGAACTTAAGAAAAATGCTGTCATTGCCTCAGAATCCATAAACTGGGAGAGTGAGTCTGTTAAAGTCAGAGCGTTGTATGAACTTTTATATAAATAAAATATTAATTTGCAGCAATATTCTTTACCAATTAAAACCTTAAATACCTCATCATGAAAAGCAATCGTCGTAATTTTCTTAAAACTGCAACATTTGCAGGTGCTGGTGCTTTAGCTGGTGGATTTTTACCAAAAAATGATTCTGATCCGGCCCAGACCAGGCTTCACACAATCCTAGGGTCTGTTAAAAAAACTCATAGACAACGTTTTAATATGAGCGGATATGCCGCCCCGGCACTTCAGGTTGTAAGAGTAGGTATAATAGGACTGGGTGACAGAGGAAGTGGAGCCGTCCAACGACTTTCATATATTGAAGGAGTTGAAATAAAGGCCTTATGTGATAAGCGGGAGGTAGCTGTTAAAGAATCACAGAAGTACCTGAATAAAATTGGCAGGCCAGCAGCAAAGGAATTTTTTGGTTCTGAGGAGAGCTGGAAAAAACTTGTTGAATTGCCTGACCTTGATCTGATATATACTTGTACACCTTGGATTTTGCATACGCCTATATCAGTTTATTCGATGGAACATGGAAAGCATATTGCCTGTGAAGTACCAATAGCGCGGACAATCGATGAAGCCTGGCAGCTTGTTGAAACATCTGAAAAGTCAAAGAAACACTGCATGATGCTTGAGAATTGCTGTTATGATTTCTTTGAACTTCTGACTCTTAACATGGTCAGACAGGGAATGTTTGGAGATATCATTCACGGAGAAGGAGCTTACATCCACAATCTTATGGGATATAATTTCAAAAAGCCTTTGGACGACAGGCAGACAGATGGAGCCTATACTGATATGTGGCGCCTTAAAGAGAATGCAGCAAGGAACGGAAACCTTTATCCAACTCATGGACTGGGACCTGTTGCTCAAGCCCTTAATATTAACAGGGGTGACAGGATGGAATATCTGTCTTCTGTATCCACAAATGATTTCACAATGGCTCCCAAAGAAAGGGAGCTGGTCGCAACAGATCCTTTCTATGAACAATGGAAAGATTCAAAATTCAGGGGTAACATGAACACCACAATAATAAGGACAGCGCTTGGAAAATCGATAATGATCCAGCACGATGTTTCTTCAGATCATCCCTATTCAAGGATTCATTTGCTGCAAGGCACAAAAGGTATGGTACGGAAATATCCGAAAGAATTAATTGCATTAGGTGAGAATTGGGCCAGCGACGACAAGATGAAAGAGATAACTGAACAATATACACCTGAGATTGTAAAAAGGGTCGGGGAGATGGCTAAGAAAGTCGGGGGCCATGGCGGTATGGACTTTATTATGGACTGGCGTTTGATGGATTGCCTCCGCAATGGATTGCCTCTGGATCAGAATGTTTATGACGGAGCTCTCTGGAGCGCAATTGCCCCTCTAAGTGAATGGTCAGTGGCAAACAGGTCGCAATCTATAGATGTACCTGATTTTACATGTGGTTCCTGGAAGATGAATAAGCCTCACGGTATTAACCTCGAAACCGGAGGAACAACAAAAGTACTGGAGATAAAGGCGTAAAGCCATAAAGCCATAAAGCCATAAAGCCATAAAGCCATAAAGCCATAAAGCCATAAAGCCATAAAGCCATAAAGCCATAAAGCCGTTATATCTATATCTTAATCCCAAGGATTATCACATCATCAATCTGTGAATTGGATCCTTTCCATGTATAGAATTCTTTCTCGAGTCTTTCTTTTTGTTTCTCAAGAGGCAGCTTATGGATCTTCAGAAGGAGTGATTTAAAAGAATTATATTTATATTTCTTACGGTAAGGTCCACCAAACTGGTCTGCATAACCATCAGAATACATGTAAATTATGTCACCGGATTCTGAGGGTATATTGAGGGTAGAAAAGTTTTTGTCACCCAGGTCGTAAATTCCGATAGGCATCCTGTCAGCCTGGTATTCTTGAAGTTCCCCGTTACGTATCAGATAAAGATTATTGTATGCACCAGAATATTGTATGATATTTTTTGTCCGATCTATTACGCAAAGACTTATGTCCATTCCATCCCTCGCTTCATCCCTCTTTCCTTTTTGATGGAGAGCATTTTTGATCTCTTTTCTTAGATCATCGAGGATTAGACCTGATTCTGTGATTCTTCGATTCTTTACAATTTCCTCCAGAAATGAAATACCAAGCATGCTCATCAGGGCTCCGGGAACACCATGTCCTGTACAATCTCCTGCAACTATAATAAGTTTCCTGTCAACATTTGTAAACCAGTAGAAATCGCCGCTGACAATATCTTTAGGAATATACACGATAAAACACCGGTCAGTTAATCCCCTTATCTCCTGTGTCCTTGGGAGCATAGCCAGCTGAATTCGTTTTGCATAATTAATACTGGCTGTAATATCTTTGTTTATTTCTTCGATAATGTCATAGGCTTCTTTCAATTCCACATGTCTCAGACGGTAAATCTCCTTCTCCTGTTCAGATTTTTCAATTGCATGAGAGATCTCTATATTTCTGAATCTGCTCTGAGCTTCTTCGCTCTGCACAGATTCCCTGGTTTTCTGAAAAAGTTTATAGTTTAAAAGAGCTTTTTCGGCATTCCCTGTTGATTCATAGTGTTTTGCAAGGGCAGAGTACGCTTCTGCCACAAGCGACAAAGCTTTAAGATCCTTCGCTATTCTGAGCGACTCTTCAAGCTTACCTTCAGCTTTAACGCTTTCACCCATCAGGCTGAAAATCCTGCCTGTTCCCATCATGCACTGAAGTGCACATCTCCTGTCTCCACCAAAAATCCCTTGCTGATAATAGTCAAGAGCCTCGGCATTTTTCCCTAAATCCTCATAGGTACTTGCAATCCCGAGAAGCGTCCAGGGTATGGAAGTATCCTGTTTGTTTTTCCTTCGGATGTACAGGCTTTTAAAATAGTAGCCTAGCGATTCTTCATGTTTTTTAGTTAGTCGTTTAAGCATCCCCATCCGGTTAAGTGAAGATGCCACTGCGTTCTCATCTTTTAGTTCTTCCCTTATCTTAAGCCCTATTTCATAATATTCAAGCGCTTTGGAATAATTTGATAAACGGGTATAGATCAGACCAAGCTGACTAGCTGCCTCTGCTTCTGTTTCCTTGTCCTTGATATCTGAGGAAAGCTTTTGTGATTTGAGACAGTATCCAAGGGCTTTTTCGTAATCCCCAAAACTTTCATATATATTGCCTTTCAGATAGAGTGCCTTTGCATGACCATGCTCTCCTTCATTGTCAGTAAACCATTTAAGTGCGTCTAAAAGGTTTTTAAGTGCGAGATCATTTTTTGACTGAAGAAAATACGCTGCTGCTAAAGTAAGTTTTGCGTAAGCAATGCCCTTTTTGTATTCGGCTTTTTCCGCTTTCCCCAGGAGGTCACTTGATTTCGATACAACTGAGACCGGATCTGAATAGCGCAATTCCCAGAGGGATTGATTGATCTTATCAATATTTGATTCGGTTTTCCGGGACATTATTCTCAGTTTCAGATAGAAGAAGTAAAATTATATAAAATGGGGAGAAAAGCAAAAGTGAATGATAACTGATTTGAAATGTATAAGATCATTCCTGATTCCTTGTGATATTGAATTTCATTTTTTACTTTTATCCGTTATATCACAAACTTCAGCATGGCAAACGTAAATGAAGTTCTGATAAGAAAAGTTTTTGATGAGATGTTGAAGCATAAAACATCATTGTCAAAAATGGTTGCCTCCGAAGATGAAGACGATGAATTACCGGATTACAGGATTCTAGCCGATCTGATAATTAAGAATTTCCCATGGCCAATTGGAGTTGAACTACGACGTTTATTTTCGGGATCTATGAGGGCACTTGACCGCCTCAGACTCGATCAGATTTTTAAGACAATTGAACGATCGATGCAATTCTTAAGTTTTGTCATGCTATCGCAGGCGACAAAAGAAAGGGATGAAGGTAAACTCATTATTCCTGAAAGTTTCAGCACAGAATTTAAAAGCAGGTTCTTTGTTCTTAGCCTTGGGACTTTTACATGGATGATCAGGGCTATAGGAAACCTTTTTCAGAGTCAAAAAATCGAGTGGTTTATGCCTGAAATATCAGAGTGTTTCGATAGTAAATTCTATAGCGCACTCGACTTCTGGGTACCGGAGCGCAATGAAATAGGTCATTATCAGATAAATTTAACATCCGAAGAGATAGAAAAAAGATGCGTTGAATATGAGGAAAAGCTGGCATTTATCCTGCAGAGAATTTCTTTTTTGGCCAGATACAAGCTCGTTTCAGTGAAAGAGATAAAGGTGTTCAAATCAAAAATAATGAAAGCCTCTTTCCATCATGTTTTCAATCTTCTAAACAGTTCTGATTCGGATTTTAAGGCAAATGAACTAAATGATGTAACTTTTACTGACAGCCATTCTGTCTTGCTTATGAAGAATATTAAATCTGTTGAGGAATATCTTAACCTCTCTCCCCTGATAATTGATACAAGTTCTGAGGTTCTCGATACAAAGGAAAAATTTGAACTTAAGAAAGATATATTCATGTATTCCAAATACAGGAATGAACAGCTGATGTACCTTGGAACCGAAGTTACCGAAAAGATTGACCTTAGATCCCTGAAAAATTACGACACATTATTAATGGAATTCAAGAATCTTGTATCGCTCATTTCAAACGAAGTGGGAGACAAATAGTTTTTATTAATTAACCTAAGTTGCTAGTTTTAAAATTTATTATAATTTAGACTATGATAATCTCTTCCCTTAAATATTTCTTAACCCATCCCCAACCCTTCCCTTAAGCATAAGGGAAGGGAGATTTAATTAATAATCATTGGTTTACACCCCCTTCCCTTAGCCTTAAGGGAAGGGGGATGGGGGGGATGGGTTCAGAAGATATCTAAGGAGAATGGAATTTATTTGAACTTAAATATTAATTAGCAACTTGAGTTAATTATTGAAAATGCAAAAGAGTCCATTTAAGTTTTTGGACAGTTATTCAAAAGAAGATCGGGATCTCTTTTTCGGCAGGGATAAAGAGATTGAAGAACTTCATTCACGAGTTTTTGAAAGCAAGATCCTGGTCGTTTATGGTATTTCTGGTACAGGTAAATCTTCACTGATAAATTGCGGTCTTGCAAATAAATTTAATGATTCCGACTGGCTTCCAATTGGCATCAGGAGAGGGATCAATGTTAACCAGAGCCTTCAGATCTCCTTATCTGAAAGTTCATTTACCGAAACCGGATCGTACAAACAAATAATTAGGAAGGATAAAAACTTTGATATTGTAAAAGTTATCCGGTCGATATATCTTGACCATTTTAAACCGGTATACCTCATCTTTGACCAGTTTGAAGAACTTTTTATTTTCGGAAGCAAAGAGGAAAAAGATGAACTGATCAGCAATATTAAAAGATTGATTGATTCTGATTTGCAATGCAGGTTCATTTTTTCCATTAGAGAGGAATATCTTGCGGGGCTTACAGAATTTGAATATGTCATACCATCGTTTCTTGCCAACAGGATCAGGATCGAAAAGATGACGAGACATAATGCAATCCAGGTCATTGAAGGTCCCTGCAGAGTTTCGGGTATAAACCTTGAAAAAGGTTTTTCTGAAGCACTTCTTGAAAAACTTAGTCCTGGCAGCGCTGACGTTGAGCTCACTTATCTTCAGGTCTTTCTCGATAGAATACTCCGACTCGCTAACGACAATTTTCCCCCCTTAAGTGGTAGTCACCCGGGACCAGACTCAAAGGAGGGTATTGCCTTTACTATCTCCCTCCTCTCTCAAGCAGGTAATGTTTCTGACCTTCTCGGAAGATTTCTTGAAGAACAAATTTCGCAGCTTGAAGATCCGGAACTTGGCCTGGTTGTGCTAAAATCATTTGTCTCTGTAAAGGGAACAAAACACCAGATAACAGAAGAAGAAGTTCTCGAATATTCGAAAACACTTGGTAAAGATGTCGATACAGATGATGTCCGGAGTCTGATTCAGAAGTTTATTAAGCTGAGGCTACTTCGCGATAAAGACCAGAATGGCCGGTATGAGCTCCGGCATGATAGTCTGGCAACTAAAATCTATGAAAAGATCACGCTGGTCGAAAAGGAATTGCTTGAGATAAGACAATTTATCGAAAATGCCTTTAATAACTTTGAAAAGAGACAATTATATCTTACCTCAGAGGATCTTGCGTATATAGCCCCATATGAAGACAAGCTCTTCCTTAATGAAAAGACTTTAAGGTTTATTTCCCAGAGCAAATGGGTAATTCACAGAACGAGGCGCAGGAGACAGAATGTATTCATAGCTGCTGCAGCGATAATAATTTCAGTATTATCGTTTTTCACAATCTGGGCTATGAGGGAAAGAAGCAATGCATTGGAGCAAAAACAGTTTGCCGATGAACAAAAGAATTCTGCATTAATGGCAAAAGCAGTTGCTGATTCGGCTAGCCTTGTAGCAACACAATCAAAGAATCTTGCAGTTGAAAAGGAAGCACAGGCTGTCTTTGCGCAACAACAATCAGAACAGGCCAGAAAAGAAGCGTTAGCTGAAAGAGAAAATGCGCTTGAACAGAAGAACAGGGCTGAGAAACTTTCAGTAACTGCAAACGAGCAGGCCAAGATCGCCAATGAAGAAAAAATAAAAGCTGAGCAGGAAAGAGCTAACGCTATTGCAGCTGAAGCAAAAGCCAACAGGCTGACGCTCCTTTCCACTGCTCAAAACCTGGCCCTTACTTCTTCAACTTTTAAAAGAACTTCACCCGAAAAAATGGGAAAACAAGCATTGCAGGCATTTGAATTTAATAAAGATAACGGAGGGGAGCCAAATGATCCTGTAATATGGGAAGCTCTGAACAATGCATGGGCTACACTCGATAGCTCCCGTCATTCGTTATTTACAGGGTCCCGCAGTGAGGTCAAAACATTGACAATGCTTGACGGGGAATTGAACACGGGGGATCTTGATGGACAGATCAGATCGTGGAATTCGGAGGGAAATAACAAGCTGAGAGGTATTCTTGCCTCTGGCTCACCAATCAGTTTTATACGGTTCAGTTCAGACGGGAATAAAATATTAACTCAGCACGATAACAATGATTTATTTTTATGGGATTTTCAATCCGTTGGTTCAGTGAATCAGGTGCAGGAGAAGCTTTCGGGTCATACAGGACTTATTACTTCAATCGCTTATTCACCTGATGGAAAGCTAATGGCGACTGCCGGAAGTGACAGCCTTATAATCATTTGGAATATCGGTCAACCGGCTGCGAAAATCCGCACTCTGAAATTATCTTCACCGGCCAGAGCAATAGTTTTCTGCAATAGTGATTCAATCATCACTGCTGTTGGAAATGGAAATATTATCCTCTGGAAAATAGATGGCAACGAGAAGATTGAATTATTTCAAAACCTTAGCGATAGTCCTCTCAGCCTTGCATGGGATTGCAAAAGAAGAGTCCTTTTTGCCGGTTGTATTAAGGGCTCTCTTTTGTGGATGAAGCCGGATTATTATCAATCTGATATTCCCAAAATAGTTTTTGATAATAATGCAGGGATTGATCAGATGACATTCAATTCAGATTTTTCTTTACTTGCAACCTCAGGATGGGACAAAACTCTTAAGGTATTTGATTGCACAGGTATAAATACACCTGTATCTGTAGTGATTCAAATATACAACCTGAATAACAGGATTAGGTCTATGATGTTTACACCCGATGGAAAGGTAATTACCGGATTATCTGACAGGACAATACATATATGGGAAACTTCCTCTGAGGAGCTATGTAAAAAGTTAAAAAACCTTGTTAATAACAATATTGTACAAGGTATTACAAAGGAGGATTAGGGCAAAATGCTTTCTTGAGATACTATTGAACAAACCGGCCAATGATACAGACTTATTAATTATATGAAAAATATTTTGCTGGTATTGATAATTAACATTGTGTACCTGAATCTTCAGGGACAAACTTTGGATATTAAGTCCGGCACAAAGACCAGTGATCATTGTGTTGCTCTTTTAACAGAGGCTGACAAATTTTATCAGGAAGGTTTTTATGACAAATGTATTGCCAGTCTGGAGGAGGTTATTAAAAATTGCAGCCTTTCTAAAAGTGAAAAGGAACATGCTATGGAACTACTCTCAAAGGCATATATCGAGACCGAGAGCCGGATTAAAGCAGATTCTGTTGTAAACAAAATGCTTATCAGGTTTCCACATTATGAACTTAAAGAAGCTGAAAATTCAGAGGGCTACAACCGACTGGTCAGAAAATACAAGGTTCGTCCTCAGCTTTCCATAGGTGCCCGTAACACTGCCCTATGGATGTATTTCAAAACCACAGGGTTAAATACTCAACTTGACGGACATGGATACAGTGAACCATATGAACATATTAGTTATGGATTCATGTATTATGGCTGGGGAGAGATTGAATTTGACAGAGGCATTTCTATAAACGGTGATCTTATCTTCCAGACAGTACGATACGACCGGTACATAAAGAAAGAACCCGGATATGATATTCACTTCTGGGAATCTGACGAGTATACCCATATTCCGATTTACATTAAGAAATATTTTCCTATTGGGAAAAATGTACTGCCATATGTTACGGCAGGAATGAGTTGGCGTTATATGATGAGTACAAATGCGAACGCATATAATTCTTATATAAAAGCTGATTCGATTACAGGCAAGGATGTCAATTACATTAAGGATATATATAATGTCAATATGTTGGAAGTCAGAAATAAGACCACCTTCGACTGGCTTGCTGGTGTGGGTATCGGGTACAAATTGAAGAATCTAAGGATCTTTCTGGATGTAAGGTATTACGGTGGACTGAATAGTTTTACAAATACATCAAAACGCATGAGTAATACCAGTATGGTTGATGAATATTTCTATGTGGATAATTCTGTAAAGGTAAGCCAATTCGAAATAGGGGCTTCGATCTCTTACACTCTTATTAATTCTGTCAAGAAGAAAAAATACTAAGGCGGTCAGGTAATTTGCAAAGACTTTCATTTCAATTTAAATAATCCCCGAAAAAAGAAACTTAGATTTGAATTATAGAGATAAATTTTTCTATTTTTGCCGATCACTTTTCTATTAACACCAAATGTTTTATCTGCTTATATTTCTGTTTGTTACGGCTTTATTGGTTTTTATACCGATAAGACACATAGCATTAATCATAACAGGTATAATCATCTCGATTGTAGCATTGACCAGCTCCTGGCTTGCAATTTCGGTATTGTTAAACGCAGGAAAAATGGTTTCTGGAGCTTCCGCTTATATAACTGAAAATCTTTCTTCACTGATTATTTGTGACAAACTAAGTGCCTTTTTTATCCTGATCATAAACTTTACTGTTGTAACCGGATTTCTCTATTCAACAGGATATCTCAAACCTTATCAAAAGAATAAACCCGAACTATGGATCAAAATGCATTACCTTGCCCTGGTGTGGCTTCATGCTTCAATGATTCTTGTGCCCCTTTTTAGGAACGGCTTCTGGTTTATTTTTGTCTGGGAGATCATGACACTTTCTTCTTTCGTTCTTGTGATCTTTGATTATGACGTAAAGGGAACTCTTAAAGCCGGTATGTCGTATCTGATCCAGATGCATGTAGGTATGCTGTTTCTTCTGATCGCTTTAATGGTATCATCTAAGGGTCTCAAGATCATTTCATTCGATAACCTGGAATATTTTTTTCTCAATAATTCTAACTGGCCAGTATTTCTTCTGTTCTTTATTGGATTCGGACTGAAAGCAGGTTTTTTCCTTTTGCATACCTGGCTCCCGGATGCTCATCCTGCTGCTCCTTCACATGTCTCGGGTATTATGTCGGGAGTGATGATCAAACTGGGAATCTATGGCATTCTCAGAGTAACGACTTATCTTGCCGCCGATTATGCCCTGATAGGAACTTCCTTAATTATTTTCTCTGCGGTTACCGGATTATTTGGAGTGATGATGGCAATACTGCAGCATGACATTAAAAAGCTTCTTGCATATCACAGTATTGAGAATATTGGTATTATCGGGTTAGGTATAGGTCTGGGGATTTATGGTAGTGCAACAGGAAATATCATTGTATCCGTTACCGGTTATGCCGGAGCCCTGCTTCATACATTGAATCATTCATTGTTCAAGTCACTGCTTTTTTATAGTGCGGGATCAGTTATAAGCAAAGTACATACTCAAAATATTGAGAAAATGGGAGGTCTCATGAAGTTAATGCCTTATACGGCGTGGGCTTTTCTAATTGGTTCTGTTGCAATTGCAGGTCTTCCTCCTCTGAATGGATTTATTTCTGAATTCCTTATTTACACATCTCTTTTTAAAGGTATGGTAAATCCGGAGTTCTATCCATTAATCATTTTTTTCATTGCCATGCTTTCTCTTGTGTTTATAGGAGGACTTGCTCTTTTGTGCTTCACGAAAGTTTTCAGTGTGGTCTTTCTTGGACAACCACGTTCAGATTACCCTGAGATACCTAAAGAGGCTGAGAAAAATATGATGATATCCAAACTCCTGACTGCAATTCCAATAATATTTATCGGAGTACTTCCATTTCTGATAATCAAACCTTTGATATCGCTTACCGGGTCAATATTCCGGTTTACAGTTGGCTCTGCTATCGATTCATTATTGGTGCCGATGAAATTTATTTCAGTAGGAACAGTTGCCCTTTTGTTTCTTACAGGAATTCTGCTTACTATCCGCGCATTAGTAGTGAAAAAAAGAAATATCCTTACGGGTCCGACATGGGGTTGTGGATATACAGCAGTTGATTCAAAACAACAATACACGGCAACGTCGTTTGTCCAGGAATATACCGCTTTGATTAAACCAATAATAAAGACAGGGTATTCTAACGTCAGTTATAGTGATAGTGAACTATTCCCTGAGAAACGTGATTTTCACACACACTCCGATGATTTTGTAAAATCGAGACTCATTTTTAAACCTGCCAATTTCATAATAAATGGTCTGAGAAGAGCTGCAGTTTTTCAGACTGGAAGACTACAGCATTATGTGCTATATCTGTTGTTGTTCCTGTTAATGATCTTTCTTTTAACGTTTTTAAAAGTTATTTAGCGTCAATGATAGCTCTTATACTGATAATAATAACTTCATTTTATACTACCGGACTCATTGTCAGAGTAAAAAGCATCGTTTCAGGCAGGAAGGGTCCGGGTATATTTCAGCCGGTTAAAAATGTACTGGTGTTGCTGCGGAAAGGAATAGTATATAGCAGCAATTCCGGATCAATAACAAAGATTGCTCCGGTTATTGTCGTGGTTTCAATTTTTGTTGCTTCATTAATAGTTCCTGTTGCAGGATTCAAAGCTCTGATTTCATTCAACGGGGACTTTGTCCTGTTTGCCTATCTTATGGCGCTGAGCAGATTTATGATGATAGCTGCTGCATTCGACACCGGCAGCAGTTTTGAAGGAATGGGAGCAAGCCGTGAGGCGCTATATGGCATGCTTATCGAACCCGCTTTATTCGTACTTATTGCAGGGCTGGTTGTGTTTACCGGCCAGTTTTCGATGAGTACTCTTTTTGACCTCCCGGGTGGTTCAAATTATAACCTTGTGTACGGGTTAATAATATCATACGTGATTGGCAATATAACCCTGGTTGAGAACAGCCGTGTTCCGGTCGATGATCCTAAAACGCATCTTGAACTGACTATGATACATGAGGTTATGGTTCTTGATACGAGCGGATTTAATCTTGCACTGATTCAGATCACTTCATTTTTAAAATTTTCAATCTTCGGCAGCCTTATTGCTTCAACAATCATACCATGGGATCTTCCCATTATCTTTCGCCTCCTTCTATTTGTTCTTGCACAGACTTTTTTTGCAGTGATCATCGGTCTGGTCGAATCATTCAGAACACGTTTCAGAATGAACAGAAACCAGCAGTATATACTTACCGTTACGCTTATTTCAGTGATTCTGTTTGTAGTTATACTTTTCGCGAAAAACATTTTCTGATATGGTGATATTATTATATGTGCTGTTTGGTATATCTCTTGTTTATATTGCTGCAACCGAGAAGTTTAAGCTTTATATTCAGGTTTATACTTTGCAGGGTATTCTGCTTTTCGGAATAGCTATAATTGAGCTTAAAAATTTCAGCTTCCTGAACCTTTTCTTCATACTTGCTGAAACTGTAGTATTCAAATCAATTGTTGTTCCTTACCTTCTCAGAAAGATTATACTTCGTACAGGAATTTATAATCTGCATAAGAAGTCACTTCCGGGTAATTATACTGTGATGCTTATGCTGATAATTCTTGGTATAAGTCTTGTTCTTGCTCATGTACTCTCAATTCCCTCTGTAAATGAGATTTACATGGTCATAGCGTATTTTACATTGTTTACAGGATTACTTCTGATAAGTGTGAGAAAACTTCTTTTTGGCCATCTTGTCGGATTTCTAATAATAGAAAATGCTGTTTTTCTTTTTTCCATGGCTATTGGGAATGAATTCCCGATACTTGTGAATACAGGAATACTATTGGACGTTTTTGTAGCAGTGCTGATTATGAGTATGTTTCTTACAAGCATTGGTCATAAAACAGGTGGATTTGAAGTCGAATCTCTCTCTAAACTAAAGGACTGACTATATGCTGCTGGGGATATATTTCATATCAGGCATAATCTTATCGGGATTGATCTTTTTCTTCCCCTGGAGGAAAAGTATCAATGCTTTTACGTTTATTTTTATTGTAATCCAGATACTCTTTTCAATACTGGCTTTTATCAGGAAAGATCAAACAGACCTCCGGTATTTCACATATGATTCCCTTTCATTGATTTTTATAGTAATACTTTCCCTTGTCTCATCAGCTACTTTTTTCCATAGTGTTATTTACACAAAAAATTCAGGTCACTGGCAAAGAGCCTTGTTCTATTCTTCATTTATTATTTTAAATATCTCGCTTACAGGAGTATATACTACAAACAACCTGATTGTGTCGTGGATTTTTATTGAGTTGACAACTCTTTCTGTGGCTTACCTTATAAACCACCACGGCACTGCAAATTCCCTTGAAGCTACATGGAAATACATTTTCATATGTTCTGTGGGTATAGCACTGGCCTATGTGGGAATCTTGTTTATAAATGCTTCTTCCGGCCTTGCATCTTCAGGAGATATGTCATTCAGCAAGCTTCGTAACACCTTTTCAAATATCAACCCTGTTTATCTAAAGATGGCTTTTATTCTGATACTGGCAGGGTACAGCTCAAAACTTGAGGTCTTCCCGTTATATACAATCGGAATTGATGCAAATTATGTGGCTCCTTCACCTGTCAGCGCATTTCTGTCATCCGCACTTGTCAATGGCGGATTTGTTGCTTTTTTCAGAGTACTTCAGGCAATGTCCGGTACCGTGATTTCAGTCTGGATCAACAATGTTCTTATAATCACTGGTATCCTTTCACTTGTCGTGGCAGCGATCTACATGCAGAAGGCTACAAATCTAAAAAGGATATTGGCCTATTCCACTGTTGAGCACATGGGACTTGTACTTATTGCTTTAAGCCTGGGCAGGATCGGAATATATATTGCTCTTCTGCAGATTACATTTCATTCATTTATCAAATCGGGGCTTTTCTATCAGACAGGTTTATTACACAGAGTATTAAAGTCGTACAAATTATATAAATCAAGCGGATATCTTCGTCTTAATCCGACCGGAGCTATTATACTGATAGCCGGTGTGATATTGATAACCGCTGTTCCTCCTTCACCTCTTTTTTATAGCGAATTCCTGCTCTTCCGTGAACTCGTAAATGGCCATATAACTATTTTCATAATCGTAGCATTTCTGTTAACTTTGGTCTTTTACGGGATTTTCCTCAAAAACTCCAGAATACTGATTGGTGATCCTGCTCATGCCAAGTCAGATACTACTATAATACCTTTTTCAGAATATAGCACTCAGATAATATTCTTTTCAATAGCCGTTCTTTTGACTTTCTATATTCCCGGATTCCTGAATAACCTTTTAATTTCAGTTTCTGGATTAACGGATGTATTACTGTTTAAATTTTAATTTCTGATTATGGACGGAATGAAATATCATGAGTTGGCAAAGAATCCGGGTACTGTACCTTTGACAGATATTCCGTTTCTCGACTATTCTGATTTCAGTGCCCAGACAATTGCATTGATGAAAAAAAAATCCTGTCATTGTTTAAATTATTTTACACATCCGGGACCCGATCATATTAACTTTTACATCCTGATTGCTGACGACATCACTCATAAGGTATATTTATATTCTCATCAACAAAGAGCTGAAACTAAATCACTTAAATCTATAACCCCGGAATGCTTCGCTTTACATGTTTTTGAAAGGACGATTTATGAAGATCTGGGAATATTGTTTGAAGGTCATCCATGGTTAAAACCGGTCAGATATCCTTTTGACAGGTATAACAGGATGTTCAAATTATCAGATTATCCCTTTTACAGAATTGAAAGTGAAGAGATACATGAGGTTGGCGTCGGTCCAATCCACGCAGGTATAATAGAACCAGGTCATTTCAGATTTCTGTGTTATGGTGAAAAAGTTTTACATCTTGAGATTCAGTTGGGGTATCAGCACAGGGGGATTGAAAAAATGTTTATAAAGAAAGAAAGCCTCCTTCAGCGTTCTGTCATTTCAGAATGCATTGCAGGTGATACATCAATTGGTCACAGTCTTGCATTTGCACAACTGGCTGAGCTGCTCGCAGATAAAAAATCCGACGAAAGACTTGAAAATGAGAGAATAATTGCGTTGGAGCTTGAGCGGATAGCGGTAAATATTGGAGATACTGCAGCATTATGCGGTGATGTTGCATATCAGATTGGACAGGTTGCATGTGAAGCATTGCGTACAATTGTTATCAATACTTTTCAGGACTGGTGTGGAAACCGTTTTGGGAAGGGACTTATTCGTCCGGGTGGAACTAATTATCCGTTGGTAAATGCGACTACTTCAATTATTGCTGAAAGACTAAAAGAAGTTCATCGCAGGTTCATGGAGATAGCAGATATGATTTACACTGATGCCGGAATTCTTGCCAGGTTCGAGAATACCGGTTCTGTTACAGGAAACCAGGCTCTATTGGCTGGGGCAGTGGGGATGGTGGCCAGGTCATCAGGCCTGGACAGGGATACCAGGAAATCTCATCCTTTTCAGGCTTATAAAAAGGTTAGATACAAATCTGCAATTCTAGACCAGGGTGATGTATTTGCACGAGCTCTCCTGAGGAAGATTGAGTTCGAATTATCATTCTCTTTAATAAATGATCTGATTATGGATTTGAAGCACCTAAGCGACATTCCTCCTGATAAACCAGACTATGAAATGAAGTTGAAACCTATGATGTTAGCTGTAAGTCTTGTTGAGGGCTGGCGGGGAGAAATTTGTCATGTTGCAATCACAGACAGCGAGGGCAAAATTGGAACCTATAAGATTAAAGATCCTTCACTTCATAACTGGCTTTTACTTGCCCTGGCGGTCAGAGAAGAGGAGATCTCCGATTTCCCATTGTGCAATAAAAGTTTTAACCTGTCATATTGTGGAAACGATCTATAGTCTTTAAAAGAAAGATAAGAATAATGTTAACAAAGCTAAAAGTTTTGAAAAGTCACGGTAAGCAATATGTTAAAAGCTTGCGTACACAACCTGTCAGTGATCTTTTCAGAGGCCGTCCGGTTATCTCACTGAATCTTTCTGAGGATGAGAAAAATAATGTAGCTTCAATATGTCCGGTGAGTGCCATCGATAGAATCTCCGGATCAATTGATTTGGGGAAATGCGTTTTCTGTAATGAATGTAGCTTCATGCTTCCTGCCGGAATCAGGTTCACCAACGATTATAGGATCGCAACCAATGAAAGGCAGAAACTTGTCATTAAACCAGGTATTGAGACTCCTGTGAGGCTCAATGAATCATATATAAGAGGGGAGATATTGAAATTATTCAGAGGTGCCCTGAAACTTCGCCAGGTTTCGGCAGGAGGGGATAATTCTTGTGAAATGGAACTTGCAGCTTCAGGAAATGTGAATTTTGATTTCGGGCGCTATGGTATAGAGTTTGTAGCTTCTCCCCGCCATGCAGATGGCATTGTAATTACAGGCCCTGTAACTGAAAATATGGATGAGGCATTAAGGATTTGTTATGATGCGATTCCGGTACCTAAAATTATTATCCTTGCAGGAACCGATGCAATCAGCGGTGGAATTTTTGATGGCAGTCCGGCACTTAACAGGAAGTTCATAGAGGAACATCATATCGATCTCTACGTCCCTGGTAACCCGGTTCACCCGCTGACTTTCATTAATGGAGTAATGGATATGGTAGGGATCAGGTGACCCCCTAAATCCCATTGCCGTCAACTTATGAGAAACATAGTATAATTAGTTTCCCCTCCTTTTTAAGGAGGGGTGGCCGGGAGTATTGATTATCTGGTATTTACAAGATTTTTCTCCCCGGCCGGGGTGGTTGATTTCATTCTTTTTTATTACCTTTATATCAAGGAAAAACAAAAACCTCTTCAGCAGGAAGGTCCTTAAGTCTTTCAGAGCATCTCTCAGGAACAGATCCACTTCAGCTGAAGCAGCATTATGGGAGATGTTAAAATCAAAAAAACTTGATGGAAGAAAATTCAGAAGACAATACAGTATTGGAAGTTACATTGTAGACTTTTGTTGTCCTTCTTAAAAACTTATTAATGCTTGATGGCGATCCCCACGGTGAATATCATAAAATAGAAGAAGATAAAAACAGGGATAAACATCTGGGGACTTTGGGATTCACTGTAATTAGGTTTAGAAACAGATTTGTTTTCCAGGAACCTGAATATTTGAAGAGTGAGATAAGGAGAGCTTTCAATAACAAAATAGAATAGACATGATAATCTAATCAACCACCCCGGCCGCAAACCAACTTTCTGACTATGACCAGCTGCGTCTTGCGGCCACCCCTCCTTGAAAAGGAGGGGAAATTGAAAACATCTGAAAGCATTGAATATATGATATTTACAATGTTTATCTCTCCACAACTTCATCCCAGATTCCTTAAGTTGACGGCTATGCCCTAATTCACCTTTAAGTGAGCAGGGAGGTTAAATCTCACTCCCTTGAATTTTTAACACCCACACATATTTGAAAGGAAATGCGACCGGTGACGGCAACTCGATAGCCAGTCCGGTCTTATCGTTATATTTCCATTTAAGGTCACCATCACTGCCAAGCAATCTTATCTTTGAATCTTTAGCAGGTTTAATCTGTTTCATTATGATCTTTTTATCCGGGAGAGAGAAGAGCGAAGCATAAATATAGTTGCCATCTTCAGAGGCAGTATATCTTATGTTGTCTCCTTCCTTATAGTTTCTCAGCTGTTTAACACCATATACAGCCTCGCCGTTGCATTTAATCCATTCACCCATTTCTTTCAATCTTTCAACACTGGCAGCCGGAATCAGTCCCTCGGAAGTTGGCCCGACATTCAGCAGGAAATTACCACCTTTTGAAACTATGTCAACGAGGTTTTTCACAAGCATTTCGGAAGATTTCCAGTTCGTATCAGCTGTCTTGAAACCCCAGGTATCGTTCATTGTCATGCATGATTCCCAGGCCATTGTTGATGATGTTGACAGAATCTCCTGCTCAGGTGTTCCGAAATCGCCTACGAAGCTGGTATCTTTGCTCATACCCTGCATTCCCTGACGGCCTTTGCCCACCCTGTTGTTTACAATAATATCTGGTTGGAGATTCCTGACATAGTTATAGAGATCTTTTCCCTGATCCTCTGTCCATTCTTTGATCCATTCTCCATCGAACCATAATACTCCCGGCTTACCATAACCGGTCAATAGTTCTTTAAGTTGCGGTTTAAGATACTTCTCACGATACCTGGTCCAGTTCTCAGCGTTTGCATCCGGCTGATGCCAGTCCATGATTGAATGATAAAAACAGAGAGTTATACCCTGTTTTGCACATTCATCAGACAGCATTTTCAAAACATCTTTGCCATATGGTGCATAATCCACTATGTTGTATTTAGAAACCTTCGAGCCCCACATGCTGAATCCGTCATGATGCTTGGATGTGATCACGATATACTTCATACCGGCTTCTTTTGCAATTCTGACCCACTCGGCAGCATCGAATTTCACCGGATTAAATTGTTTTGCAAATTTTTCATATTCAGGTATTGGAATCTTTGCAGTGTTCATTATCCATTCACCAATACCCTTTATTTCCTCTCCATTGTACTTTCCTGCCGGGACAGAATAAACACCCCAGTGAATGAACATACCGAAGCGGGCATCGTGCCACCATTTCAAACGTGCTTCATAGGTTTCCTTCGATTCTTTGGTATAGTCTTTGAGAGGTACTGGTTTGGTATTACATGAAGACAGACTGATTATCAGATAGCTGATAATTGACAGAATAAGAAGGTTTTTTTTCATATTTGTATTAATGAGGTTGTTATTGGCATTTATGAGACTCAATGCAATCGAGTCGCTAATTTGTCTTTTTACTTTTGTCTTTTGTTTTAATAACCCGACGCCTGACCATCCTTTCTCGATTCTGAGGCACCAAACCATACGTTGTTATGACTATCCCACATAATTGCCTGGTAGCCTCCGTAGCCGCCAAGATCCCACTGTATAGTATGGCCCATGTTAAGAAGTTTCTGAATAACTTCCCACCGGAAGCCGCTTTCGAGATAAAGAATTCCCCCATCAGTCATCAGTTCGCCTGTTGGTTCAGAAGAACCTACATGGTGCATTCTTGGAGCATCGCCAGCTTCCTGCAGATTCATTTTGAAATCGATAAGATTAACCACGATCTGAGCATGACCCTGAGGCTGCATGTCCCCACCCATTACACCAAAACTGATCCAGGGAACTCCATCCTTTGTTATAAAAGCCGGAATTATGGTATGGAATGGTCTTTTACCGGGTGCATAGGCATTATTGTGTCCCTCCTCAAGCGTGAACATTTCCCCACGGTCCTGAAGAATAAATCCAAGTCCGGTAGGACACATTCCCGATCCCATTCCACGATAGTTGCTTTGAATGAGAGAAACCATATTGCCAAATTTATCTGCAACGGTCAGGTAAATTGTATTTCCGGCCTCAAGTCTCCCGGAAGGCAAAACTTTGGAAGCGATGTTTTTGTCGATAAGCTTACGTCTTTCGGCAGCATATTTTTTTGATATCAGCTGACTTACTGGTACTGCACTGAACTTTGGATCTGCGTAGTACCTTGCCCTGTCTTCAAATGCAAGTTTTTTTGCTTCTGTAAACAAATGCATATACTCAGCGGAGCCAAAACCCATAGATGCAATATCATAGCCCTCAAGTATATTGAGTATTTGAAGAGCTGCGATGCCCTGTCCATTTGGTGGCAATTCCCACACCTCATATCCCCTGTATGTGCTGCCAACTGGTTCCACCCATTCCGAATGGTGACGAGACAGATCATCAAAAGTCAGGAATCCTCCATTTGCCTTCATAAAAGAAGCTATAGCTTTTGCAATGGTCCCCCGGTAAAATTCATTTCTGCCACCTTTTGCTATCTTTTCAAGTGTGCTCGCCAGGTAGGGGTTACGGAAAATTTGACCTTTCGAGGGTGCCTTGCCACCGGGCATGTAAACCTCTTTTATGTTAGGATAATCTTTAAGTAATTCAGTTCCTTTCTGCATGTAATAGGCTATTACTTCAGAAACCGGGAACCCGTCTCTTGCATAGTTAATTGCAGGCTGCAGGATGTCTTTCATCGGCAGCCTTCCGAACATGTCATGCATCTCAAACCAGCCATCAACGCAGCCCGGAACAGATACAGGAAGTGGTCCGTAGGATGGTATTTTATCAATTTTGTTTTCCCTGAAGTAATCTAGCTTAAGAGATCTTGGAGATCGACCGCTTGCATTGAGTCCAAACAACTTTTTCTTGTCAGCACTCCAGATTATGGCAAATAGATCGCCTCCCACACCGCTGCCGGTCGGCTCCACGACTCCCAGTACTGCGTTTGCAGCTATGGCGGCATCAATTGCATTGCCGCCTTTTTTAAGAATATCAAGGGCAACCTGGGTCGCAAGTGGCTGACTTGTAGCAGCCATGCCATTCCTGGCAATTACCTCCGATCGTGTTGCAAAATCCCTTCCAGTAACTCTGTCCTGACCCATTACTATTACAGGTAATAAAGAAAATATAAATATAATTGATCTTCTTTTCATCTGAACTTAATTGACTTACAAAGGTAAATCTTTTTCCATTGCTTTTGACCTTAGTTCCGGAGGCATTTTTTCGATCGCGTAACGGTAAGCGGTTCTGGGCATCACCTGCTTGTTCCTCACAACAAATTCATATACCTCTTTTTGATGAAGTTTACTTGCCTCCTTAAGCATCCAACCGTAGCCCTTCTGCACCATATCATCTCCATCGGTCAGAAGAATGTTGCTGATTTCGAAAATATCCTCAAGGAATTTTCCTCTTCGTGCCGGAACAATTAGTGACACTGCAGAAGCCCGGCGCATCCACCTGTTCTCCGATTTGGCCCACATCTTTAGTTCTTTCAGATAAACAGAATACATATCAATAAAGGTTCCAACTGTATGGTTACAGAATGTGTCGCACGAGGCCCAATTGGAGACATAGCTGTTTATCCAGTTCCTGAAAACTGTGATATCTTCCGGTAAGTACTGCTTATGTACACAGTACGACCAGTTGCATGCAATGAAAGACTCTTCCATTTTTCCCGATTTCCAGAGCTCATCGCAGTAGCCATAGACTGTGAGTCTGCTTTTGTCAGAGAGCTTTCTGAAATGTTCTTTTCCGATAGATGTCGTTACCGCAGCCTTAACACCATACATGGTTACTGCCTCCTTAAAGAACCTTTCTCCACTTTCTTTTGTCTTTGCATCAGCTTTACTGATAAGATCTTTTCTGATATCTTCAATAATCTTGCTCATATCGGTACATTGTAATATTTAAATAAAATTTATGAAATTACATAATAAAGTTGAATTGACATTCATGTTTTTAATAATTTAGTAACTATTAATTTAAAATCCATGCTACCATGAAACCTATATTATTAATTTATTCTGCTTTTTATGATTTTTTTAAATCTACTGCATGCAAAAACGCAAAAAAACCTGAAGAAAAGATTACAGACGATTTTAAATACTTCGTCGATCAGTTTGAAGATATGAGAGTATTGAAATATAAACTCCCTGAATTTGATCTTCTTCCACTTCAGCAAAAGAGACTAATCTATTATCTGAGTGAAGCCGCTCTTTGCGGACGGGATATTTTCTGGGAGCAGAATTTTAAATACAATCTAAAGGTGAGGAAAACCATTGAAGCAATAATAGGAAGTTATTCAGGTGATAAAGGATCCGCTGATTATAAGGCATTTATGGTTTACGCAAAGCGTGTTTTCTTTGCAAATGGTATCCACCATCATTATTCAAATGATAAGTTAAAACCCGGGTTCCCGGAAACATATTTTGCAGAGTTGATAAAAGGTTCTGATATTGCACTTCTTCCTCTGGCCAGGGGTGAGACTGCTGACAAGCTGATAGCAATCCTGTCACCTGTGATTTTTGACCAGAAACTTTATGCAAAAAAGATTGAACAAAAAGCAGGCGCTGACATGGTAACCGCGTCTGCAACTAATATGTACGAGGGTGTCAATCAGAAAGAAGTTGAAGCTTTCTATTCAGCTAAAGTTGATCCAAAAGACCCTCATCCGGTCTCCCTCGGACTTAATTCAAAGGTCATAAAAAAGGACGGTAAGATTATTGAGGAAGTCTATAAATCGGGGGGACTGTACGGTCCTGCAATTGACCAGATTATTAAATGGCTTAAAATGGCTCAGTCTGTTGCAGAAACTGACATTCAAAAGAAAGAGATAGGTCTGCTTATAGATTACTACATTACAGGTGATCTGAAAGCATGGGATAATTATAATGTAGCCTGGGCTAGAGACACTGAACCTGTTGTCGATTATATTAACGGCTTTATTGAAACCTATGGTGATCCCATGGGAATGAAAGCAACCTGGGAATCTATTGTGGATTACAAGGATATTGAAGCAACGAAACGAACAGACATAATCAGCGCTAATGCACAATGGTTCGAAGATAATTCTCCTGTCGACCCTAAATACAGGAAGGAGAAAGTGACCGGTATTGCTGCAAGAGTCATTAACATCACCATGCTTGGGGGAGATTGTTATCCGGTTTCTCCGACAGGAATAAATCTTCCTAACGCTGACTGGATAAGAAAAGAGGTAGGATCAAAGTCAGTTACCCTGGCAAATATAACGAACGCATACGATGAAGTTTCAAAAGGGAATGGATTCCTGGAAGAATTTGCTGCATCTAATGAAGAGGTTGTTCGGGTGAAACAATATGGCAGTATGGCTGATGCCCTGATGACAGATCTTCATGAATGTGTTGGACATGCAAGTGGTAAACTTGCCGAAGGAATAAGCCTGGCAGCTTTGAAAAACTACGCTTCTCCTCTTGAGGAAGCGCGTGCTGATCTTTTCGCCCTTTATTATATGATGGACAAGAAAATAATTGAACTTGGCCTTTTGCCTGATGTTAATGCCGCAAAAGCAGAATATGACAGCTATATCCGTAACGGCCTTATGACACAGCTTGTAAGGATAAAGCCAGGAAAGGAGATAGAAGAGGCACATATGCGTGACAGGTCTGCAATTTCGCATTGGGCTTATGAAAAGGGCAAAGCTGATAATGTAATTGAAATGTTTCAGAAGGAGGGGAAGAGCTTTGTTAAGATTAATGATTATAAAAAGCTGCAATTGCTCTTTGGTGAACTTTTAAAGGAAATACAGCGTGTCAAATCTGAAGGCGACTTTGAAAGCGGGAAAAATATCATCGAGAATTTTGGAGTAAAAGTTGATGCTTCGCTTCATAATGAGCTTTTGTCAAGATATGCAAAACTTAATCTTGCACCCTACACCGGTTTCGTAAATCCGAAATTAATTCCAGTTGTTGATAGTAAAGGTGAAATTACCGATATTAAAGTTGAATATGTTGATGATTATCTGGGGCAGATGCTTGAGTACGGGAAGAAATATTCGTTTCTGCCTGTGAATTAAGTCTGGCTCACTTCAGGTTCTTCCAGAATCTCTCTTCTGATTTGGAAAGTTCCCTTGTTTTTCTTCTTTCAAGAAGATAATAATATAGAATCACAACTATACCGGTAACCATTAAGCCCAGAAGCAGGTACTTTATAATTCCTGACATGTCAGCATTACTGCTTAAAGTCTGGTCAATAGCCACTACAGTTTCTGTTCCGGAGGAACCAACCCGCTGGCCGACATTTATATTAAAGATGTTTTTCATGAAGAAAAGCAGGAAAAATGTCAGCAAGCCCGAGGCGACAGGGGCGATCAACCATCCAATTCCAATTTCACCCAATACCTTGAAATTGATATTCCTTGCGCCTTTGTAAAGTCCGATCCCAAGAATACAGCCGACGATAACCTGGGAACTTGAGACCGGAACCATTGGTATAGGAGGGAGGCCAATGCTAACGACAAGATTGGATAATCCTGTAGATGAAAATATGAACAATACCAGAGCTTGAGCAAGTACCACTATCAGAGCAGCCTCTGATGACAGTTCAATTATATTGCTCCCAATAGTATGCATTACTTTCCAGGAATAGGTTAGAATACCTGTTGCGGTCGCAATGCCGCCAAGAAGAAACAACTGCTGGGCTGAGCTGAGAACAATTATTCCGAGATCAAGATCCCTGAGATTAAACGAAGGAAGGAAAACACCCATCACGTTTGCAATATTGTTTGCACCCAGACTATAGGAACCAAAAGCTCCTACCAGGATCAATCCGGATCTAATATATGATTCGAATCTTATGAGATGTATTTTTGTGGATCTTTTGAATCTTTTAATGATAATATATAGCAGAATGGCGAAAGCGGCGCCAATTACCGGACCCGCAATCCAGGCCACTACTATCATGGATAAAGTCCTCCCGTCAGTCTGATTCCCCGTGAAAAGGTTCCATCCGATTATTGCGCCAACAATTGCCTGTGTTGTCGAGATTGGAAGAGCGAACTTGGTCATCATATAAATGGTTATTGCCGCGGCAAGAGCAAGAGTGAATGATCCTCCTATCGCATTGACTGAACCAAGTTTTCCAAGAGTATGTGAAGTACCTGACCCCTGCAGGACTGCACCCAGAATAAAGAAGATGGAAGCAATAATAGCAGCCTTCCTGAAGGTTACCATTTTTGAACCGACGGCGGATCCGAATATATGAGATGCATCATTAGCCCCAAGGGACCATCCAAGAAACAGACCGCTGGTAAGGAAGAATAAGATCATAGCCTACATTACAATTTTTATGGCCATCGTTGAGAGCAGATCAGCTGCCTTCTGTGCAAGATCTGAAATGTTTTCGATATGATGGATGATATATCTCAAATGGGCTTTATGCGGAAGATCCATCTCTTTCATATCCTGAAAAATTATCTTTTTAGTGTCAAGTGAAATTTTATCAGTTTCACTTTCAAAGTAGTAGACTTTCAATAGTTTTTCCCTCACTGTGTATGGCGCTTTGAAGTAAGCTCTGGCAGCAGGAATAAGTTCTTCTGCAGCACTTACGGAAGTCTCTGTGAGGCTGATGAAGTTTTTATTAAGCGATACCGGAATTTCAGGTAGTTCAATGTTGATTTCATTTAATGAGCTTTTGAGCGCATCAATAATTTCATCCAGTTCATCAATCAGCGTACTCACTTCAGCTCTGTGCTGCGGCAATATAGAGTGGGTGATCATCTCATTTTCAATCTCACGCTGAAGCCTGTCGGCAATGTTTTCAAGACTGTCTACCTTACAAAGATGCCTGTTGAACGTCTCCATATCCTTATCAAGGTAAGCTTTTATGCCTTCCTTAAAAACCAGCAATCCAAGTTCGATATTATCAAAAAACTCATCGATCTTGATGATCAGGTTTTTTGTGGTTCGGGTAAATACTGCCATTAGTTCGTATGATTATGTTATTAAGACAAATATAGAATAAAAGGTTTTACGGTGCAACGGCATTACGGCTTTACGGCCGAAACACCTTAACGCCGAAACGCCGTTCTGGCTCTCTTTATAAAATATTTATGGAACAAATCTTTTTCTTTATATAACACTTATAAGCGATGTCATAATTTTGTACCGTAATAGATTTTATAAAACAAAATACAATACGATGAGAAGCTTTTCTATTGCAATGTTTTCTCTGATAACCTCAGCATTATTTGCTCAGGCAGACAGCAGTAAATCGTCACTTACATTTTCAGGTTACCTTGAAGCGTATTACAGTTATGATTTCGGTAATCCGTCTAATCACGAGAGACCATCTTTCTTTTACAATTTCAACAGACATAATGAAGCGAATCTGAATCTGGGATTCGTCAATGCGAGTTATTCCGCAAAAAATGTCCGGGCAAATTTTGGACTGATGGAAGGAACCTGGGCTCAGTATAATTCATCTGCAGAACAAACCTTACTCAAAAATTTATGGCAGGCAAATGTCGGCGTGAAATTGTCCCGAAACAAAAATTTTTGGTTAGATGCCGGAGTATTTCCATCACATATTGGATTTGAAAGTGCGGTTGGAAAAAGTTGCGATGCACTTACCCGTTGCATTATAGGCGACAACACACCTAGTTGGGAAAGTGGAGTTAAAATCGGTTACACTTCCGACAACAGCAAATGGTTTCTCTCCGGATTAGTTATAAATGGCTGGCAAAGGATCGCACGTGTCAATGGGAACAACACTCCTGCTTTCGGAACACAAATTACTTTTACTCCAAACGGGAAAGTTACCTTAAACTATAGCACATTTATCGGAAATGATAAACCGGATACTGTTTCTCAGATGCGTTACTACCATAATTTCTACGCAATCCTTAATGCAACGGGTAATTTCAGAATCACCCTGGGTTTTGATTATGGGATGGAACAAAAAAGTAAAGGCAGCAGTATGTATAACAAACTATATAGCCCCGTTTTAATTCTTCGCTATCAATGTTGCAATAAGCTGGCTCTTGCTGTACGGGGAGAATATTATAATGATAAAAATGGAATTATCATTGCCACAGGCACTCCCAATGGATTCCAAACTTGGGGTTATTCATTAAATCTTGATTACAAAGTTAGTGACAATGTATTGTGGAGAATAGAAGGAAGGGGACTTAATAGCAAGGACAAGATATTCACCTTAGGCAATACGGTTTCCAATCAAAACTATTTTGTAACGACATCATTAGCTGTTGCTTTTTAATATTTGACATAATATATAACTTGCTGATTATTTTTTTCTTATGATTAAATTGAAGACCTTATGAAAACAAAAGTTCTGTCATCATTTCTGCTTTTTGCAGTTGTACCTCCTGACACTGCTGCAGCTTCTTCAAACAATACTGTAAGTTATCTGATTGGAGGTATAATAGCCCTGCTTATCATGGGCTATCTGGTATATACATTAATACGACCTGAAAAGTTCTAATGGTATATTTTGCTGATGAAATTATTTTACTTAAAACCTTAAATTGTTAAGTATGAGTATAAATGAGATAATACAAGTGATTTTTTTCCTGGTGGCACTTGTTGCTCTGTCACCTTTGTTAGGAAAGTATATGGCAAAGGTTTTCATGGGTGAAAAACATATTTTGAAACCTGTATTTGGCTGGCTTGAGAAAATAGTTTACAGGGTATCGGATATTAAAAGTGAGGAAGAGATGAACTGGAAGACCTATCTATATGGAGTTCTTCTTTTTAACCTGTTTGGTTTTGTACTATTATATTGTTTACAAATGTTCCAGGCATATCTGCCACTTAACACAGAGAAATTACCGAATGTTTCATGGCATCTTGCATTTAATACTGCCATGAGTTTTACCACGAATACCAACTGGCAGTCTTACAGCGGCGAAAATACCCTGAGTTACCTGGTCCAAATGTTGGGGCTGACTGTTCAGAATTTTGTCAGCGCAGCAACCGGTATCGCAATTATGTTGGCACTGATACGCGGGCTGACCAGGAAAACAACCGATGCTCTTGGTAATTTTTGGACCGATATGACCCGGAGTGTGGTTTATGTGTTATTGCCGCTCGCAATTATTCTCACTTTAGTTTTAGTAGGACAGGGAGCAGTACAGACATTTTCACATTATGTCAAAGCAACTAATCTTCAGGGAACTGAACAGGTTATTCCATTAGGTCCAGCTGCCTCTCAAATTGCTATTAAGCAACTTGGGACAAACGGAGGTGGATTTTTTAATGCTAACAGTTCTCACCCGTTTGAAAATCCATCACCTTTTTCCAACTTTTTGGAAATGTTTGCCCTCATTATCATTTCAGGGGGGTTAGTGTTTACTTATGGTCATTATGCGAAATCTAAACGCCATGCATGGGCGATATTTATTACCATGTTTATACTCTTTGCGGCGGGCATTGCTATATCTCTATGGTCAGAGTACAGTCATAACAATGTGTTGAATGTTTCGGGCGCCATGGAAGGAAAGGAAACCCGCTTTGGAGTGGTGAACAGTGTTCTATGGTCCGTTACTACAACTGTTACATCGAATGGTTCCGTGAATGCTATGCATGATAGTTTGTCTCCCATGTCGGGGTTGGTAGCAATGTTTAACCTTATGCTTGGTGAGATCATTTTCGGAGGTGTAGGATCGGGATTGTATGGTATGATAATATTTATAATACTTACAGTCTTCATCGCCGGTCTGATGGTTGGCCGCACTCCTGAATACCTGGGTAAAAAAATAGAAGCCTTCGAGATGAAAATGGCCATTCTTGCGGTTTTAGCTCCCAGTATAGTAATCAAATTATTTTCAGCAATTGCCTGCTCACTACCTGTCGGGTTAGCAGGACTAAATAATTCCGGACCGCATGGGCTCTCCGAGATATTATATGCTTTCAGTTCAGCGGCAGGAAATAATGGCAGCGCTTTTGGCGGACTCAACGCGAACACAGTTTTTTATAATCTGATGATCGGATTTGGTATGCTTATCGGCCGTTTTGGAATAATCGTTCCGGTAATGGCAATTGCCGGCAGCATGGCAAAGAAAAAGATCACACCTGATTCATCGGGTACTTTCAGAACAGACAACTGGTTGTTCGTGATGTTGCTTATAAGTGTTATCCTGATTGTTGGTGGTTTAACATTTTTTCCACCACTGGCACTTGGACCTGTTGTCGAGCATTTCTTAATGAATCTGGGCGTATCATTTTAATTTAAGAGATTAGTAAAATGGAAAATAGAAATATATCCAGCTTGTTTACAAGAGAGATTGCAGTTAATGCGTTAAAAGATTCTTTCATTAAGCTGAACCCGATGAGTCTGGTGAAAAATCCGGTTATTTTCATCGTCGGCATAGGTGCACTTATGACCACATTGGTAGTCATTACAGATATTTTCGGAAGCCATTTTTCGAGCTTTAACTTTCAGATTACACTTTGGCTTTGGTTCACAGTCTTATTTGCAAACTTTGCTGAAGCAGTTGCTGAGGGCCGGGGCAAAGCCCAGGCGGACAGTTTACGGAAAAACCGTACACAGACTAAAGCTCGTAAAATTATTAATGACAAAGAGGAAATTGTACTGGCAACTGATTTGAGAAAGGGTGATATTGTGATTTGTGATGCCGGAGATATAATTCCGGCTGATGGTGATGTAATCAATGGAATTGCAAGTGTTGATGAATCAGCTGTAACAGGTGAGTCGGCGCCGGTTATCCGCGAGAGCGGGGGAGACAGAAGCGCTGTCACAGGGGGCACTAAAGTGATCAGTGACCGGATTACCATTAAAATTACATCAGAACCGGGATTTACTTTCCTGGACCGCATAATAGCTTTGGTTGAGGGCGCGAAGCGTCAGAAAACACCAAATGAAATTGCATTGATAATTCTTCTTTCAGGCCTTACAATTATCTTCCTGCTGGTAGTAGTTGCGTTGCCGGCATATTTTGGGTACAGTCTCAAAGCTTCACATGTAGCTGCAGATCATAACCTTACGTTACCTGTTCTGATTTCACTTCTTGTCTGTCTTATTCCGACAACAATCGGAGGTTTGCTGAGTGCAATAGGAATTAGCGGAATGGACAGACTGTTACGCAAGAATGTAATTGCAACCAGTGGTAAAGCAATTGAAGCAGCAGGAGATACTGATGTATTGCTTCTTGATAAAACAGGAACAATTACATTAGGGAACCGTATGGCAACCGAGTTTATTCCAGCTGACGGTATAACAATTGAGCAGCTTGCAGATGCCTCCCAACTGGCATCACTTGCCGATGAAACCCCTGAAGGCAGGTCAATTGTTGTATTGGCAAAAGAGCTGTTTAATATCAGGGCGAGAGAGATGCAATATCTGAATACAGTATTTATTCCATTTACTGCACAGACAAGCATGAGTGGCATTGATTTAAAAAGTTCAGATGGTCAGCTGAGAAGTATAAGAAAAGGCTCTTCTTCAGCAATAAGAAAATTCATTGAAAATAAGAATGGATTTTTCCCAAAAAAGGTGGAAGAAGTTGTTTCCAGTCTCTCCCGTCAGGGAGCAACACCCTTAGTGGTTGCAGAAAATAATCAGGTTCTTGGAGTTATTCACCTTAAGGATATTGTGAAAGGAGGTATAAAACAGCGTTTTGCTCAGCTCAGGATCATGGGGATCCGTACAATTATGATCACAGGTGACAACCCTCAAACTGCGGCCGCAATTGCTGCTGAGTCGGGGGTAGACGATTTTCTTGCTGAAGCAAAACCTGAAGATAAACTGCACAGGATAAGAGAAGAACAGACCAATGGTCATCTTGTTGGCATGATTGGAGATGGTACAAATGACGCTCCTGCACTGGCTCAGGCTGATGTTGGCCTGGCTATGAATACAGGTACACAGGCTGCCCGTGAAGCGGGGAATATGGTTGATCTTGACAGTAACCCTACAAAACTCATTGAAGTAGTTGAAACCGGAAAACAATTGCTAATGACCAGGGGAGCTTTAACAACTTTCAGCATTGCCAACGATGTGGCAAAGTATTTCGCAATCATACCCGCTATTGCATCAGTATTATACGTTACTGCTTCAGGAATAGCTCCATTAGCCGTGCTAAATATCATGAAGCTAAACTCACCTGAAAGTGCAATACTCAGCGCTGTAATTTTTAATGCCTTAATAATAGTTGCACTTATTCCGCTCGCATTGAGAGGAGTGAAGTACCGGCCCATTTCAGCGAACCGGGTGCTTGCACTTAATATCGTTATTTATGGTCTTGGTGGAATTATAGTTCCATTTATTGGCATCAAGCTAATAGATATTTTGCTTATTTCTGTACACTTAATCTAAAACATCGACATTAAAGTAATAAAGTCTATCATGAAAAAACATACGATAACAGCTTTGAAATTTTTACTCTTTATGACTATCCTGACAGGAATTATATATCCGCTTGCTATGACCGGGATAGCTCAGATAATTTTTCCTTACAAAGCTAACGGGAGCCTGGTATTCAAAGATGGCGGAATTATAGGTTCCGAACTAATTGGTCAGAAGTTCGACAGCAGTATCTATTTCTGGTCAAGACCTTCAGCCATAGGCTATAACCCCGTTCCATCTGGTGCGTCCAACTTAGGACCTGCCAGTGATACTCTAAAAAAGCTGGTTATGGCCAGACGTCTTTTATTTGCGAAAACACACTCCATTGAAGATATACAGTCTGTACCTAAAGAAATGATCTTCGCATCAGGAAGCGGTCTTGACCCTCATATTTCACCTGCTGCTGCCCTCCTGCAGGTAGACCGGATTGTCAAATATCGCAAATTTGACGCATCACAGAGGGAAAAAGTTCTGAAACTCATTGAAAGTCTTTCTGAGCCTCCCCAATTTCACCTGTTTGGAGAAGAAAGAATCAATGTTTTTCTCTTAAATTTGAATCTTGATAAAATTGCAGGAGATATTGTAAATAAACAATAAATACCGCATCCCATGAAATCATCAATACGTACAAAGTTTAGTCTGGGAATGATTTTTTTATTCATGATAATTTTAGTATTGTCAGTCTTTTCAGGCTTTTATGTGAACAAGTTGTCAAATAAAACTGGCGCTATTCTTAAAGAAAACTATTTATCCGTAGTTTATGCCCGCGACATGTCGGAAGGTACTGTAATAATAAGTCAGGAAATAACCAGGAGTTTCCTGATGAGAAAAAGTCCAGACAGCTTGCTGATTCAGCTGCAATTAGGTATCATTGATAAAGCTCTTCAGGATGAGAAAAATAATATTACTGAACCAGGTGAAGGTGAGCTTGTTACTAAAATAGAATATGGATTAAAAGAATATAGCGATTCAGTAAAGAAATTTATGAAGTCAAAATCATCTGAAAACATACTTTGGCTCCAAAATAAATCAGGCGACCTTCACCAACAGTTGGTTTTTTTATCTCAAATGAATGGAAATGCGATCCAGGCAAAGACCGAGGATGCTAAAATCTCAGCAAAAAATGCCTGGGCTCAAATGACTTTTCTCGGAACAATTTGTTTTTTGATAGCATTGACTTTTACCTATAACTTCGCATCATTTTTCAACAAAAGGTTCTTTCAGTTATATAACGGTATAAAAGAGATTGCTGCCAGTAATTATGATCAAAAGCTTCATTTCGAAGGGAAAGATGAATTTTATGAAATATCATTGGTCTTTAATGAAATGGCGGAAAAATTAAATAGAGAGGAACAGAAAATGGCAGTGACACTGCAGGATAATAAACATACCGAAATAAGTTCGAAAGATGTAAGGGAGTTGAAAGAGATGTTGTCTCGTATTAAAAGTATTGAAGAACAGGCTACAGCATTAATTTCCAGGTTTGAAAAAAGTTAAGATTTTATGGACTTTATCGACAATCGTCCGGATCCGGATGCACTATTAGCATCTTTAAAACTGGAGGAAGAAAAAAGTAAACGTGGCAAGCTGAAGATATTCTTTGGAATGTGTGCCGGCGTGGGTAAAACTTATACCATGCTTGAAACAGCGCAAGCAGAGAAGTCAAAAAAATGCGATATTATAATCGGGTATGTCGAAACGCATAACAGAAAGGAAACAGCCGAGTTAGCAGAGGGTTTTGAATTAATACCCCGCAAAACTTATCAATATAAAACAGCTACTGTTTCAGAGATGGATCTGGATGCAATAATAGCCAGAAAGCCTCAGATCGTTCTGGTTGATGAACTGGCACATACAAATGCCCCGGGCAGCAGACATGCAAAAAGATACCAGGATGTTTTGGAAATACTCGATAATGGAATTAATGTCTACACTACAGTCAATGTACAACATCTTGAAAGTCGTTCAGATACTGTTGCACAGATAACAGGTATCACTGTACGGGAAACATTACCCGATGAAATCTTTGAAAACGCTGATGAAATTGAAGTTATCGACCTGACTCCTGAAGAACTTCTGCAAAGACTCTATGATGGGAAAGTATATACTCCCGAACGGTCAAAAGAAGCCATCGAAAGTTTTTTCCGCAAAGGGAATATTACTGCTTTAAGGGAAATGGCATTGCGAATTGTTGCTGACCGGGTTGACAGGCAACTTCATGAATACATGCAGCTCAAGCGAATAAAAGGTCCCTGGAAATCGGGGTTGCATTTGTTAGTTGCAGTGAGCCATACACAGCAATCAGCGAAATTACTGAGATGGGCTAAAAACCTTTCTTATACCATGGGTGCGGATCTCCAGGCAGTTTATGTGGAAACCTCGTACAAACCTGACATTAGTGAAAGTGAACAACTAAATAAGAATATCAGCCTGGCCCGGCAATTAGGTATTAAATTCCGCCTTATTACCCATACTGACATGGTAAAAGGAATTGTTGATTTTGCACAGAAGGAAAACATTACTCATATCATTATTGGTAAACCCCGTGTGCGGAATCTCCTGACCCTTTTACGGCTTGGCAACTTTATAAACAGACTTATTCGTTATAGCGGTAATATAGATGTATATATATTGGGCTCAGATCTTCAAAAAGACAAGTTTAGGGAAAAAGTCTCATTACCCTCATTCACCTCTAATATCCGGCAATATTTATTTGCATCAATAGTAGTTTTTTTAACCGGACTTATCTGCTATACTATTAAAGAATATATTGGTTATCAGGTCGTCTCGTTTGCGTTATTATTTGTTGTCTCTACCCTTGCTTTCTTTATAGGTACAGGACCAATTTTATTGTCTGCAACTTTGAGCGCATTGATATGGGATTTCTTCTTTATACCACCGCCATATACCCTTCATGTCGATAAACCGGAAGATATGCTGATGCTGGTAATGTTCTTCATCATAGCATTGTTAAGCGGGGTACTGACATCAAGAATCAAAAGGCAGGAGATGAAGATCAGGATTCGGGAAGAAAGAACGAATGCCTTGTACCAGCTTACCAGGGACCTTTCTATAGCCAATGGTGTTGAAGAAGTTATCAGTATTGCAAAACTCGGCATTAAGAAATACTTTAAACTTAATAGTCTGATCCTACTTAAAAATGAATCAAATCAACTTGAATACCCAAATAAGAAAGTTGCGAATTTCGACCTTACAAGAAATGAAATGAGTGTTGCTTCATGGACATTTCAACACTCTTCAAAGGCGGGAAAGCACACAGATACACTCCCATCGGCCAAGTATACATTTTACCCTTTAAAAGGGAATCAGATGAATCTTGGAGTAATTGCAATTCAGCAGGATATTGTATTTACTCAGGGAGAAGAGCAATTCTGGGATGCATTTATTTCTCAGATATCTGGAAAATTTGAAAGGGAATTCCTTCGTAACATGGCAAAACAGGCCTTTTTGTTAAACGAATCCGACAAACTTTACAAAACGCTTTTTAACTCTATCTCACATGAGCTGCGGATACCTGTTGCTACAATTTTAGGTGCTTCAGACTCTCTCCTTATGGTAAATCATTCTGAAGAAATCAGAAGAGAACTTTCCCAGGAAATTTTCAAAGCATCTAAAAGGCTGAACCGGCTTATTGAAAATCTTCTGAATATGTCACGACTTGAAAGTGGACATATAACACCCCGACTTGACTGGTGCGATATACATGATCTTATAAATAAGGTTATTGAAAATCTTCAGGATGAACTCAAACCTTTTCTCACACATATTGTTATTCCTGAGGATACACCTCTTGTGAAAATCGATTTCGGGCTAATGGAACAAGTACTTTACAACCTGATCTACAATGCAACACAGTATGCATCAACTTCAACTAATCTGCGGGTTAAGGCATTCTGCGATAATGGCGTATTAACCATTCAGGTAATGGACAGAGGACCCGGTTTTCCCGTAAAAGAAATCTCTCTTATCTTTAATAAGTTCTACAGAGTTGAGGGATCGAAAGCCGGAGGTACCGGCTTAGGTCTTTCAATTGCAAAAGGATTTGTCGAAGCCCATAAAGGAACAATAACTGTCGAGAACAGACAGAACGGAGGTGCAAAGTTCACCGTAAAGATACCAACAGAGATCCTCAGCGAGATGCCTGAATTAGATATGAAACCAGAGAATAATTAGAATATGAATTCGCCGGAATCAATACTGATAATTGATGATGAGGTGCAAATCCGACGTCTGCTTGAAATTACCCTTTCATCCACTGGATTTAAAATTCATGAGGCCTCGACCGGCAAAGATGGATTGGTTGCTGCAGCTACTCATCACCCGGCTCTCATTATTCTTGATCTGGGATTACCTGACATAGATGGCATAAAAATATTGAAAAAGGTGAGGGAATGGTATCAGAAACCTGTTATTATCCTTTCAGTCAGAAATCTGGAAGAAGATATAGTTCAGGCACTTGACAACGGAGCTAATGATTATCTTACAAAACCATTCAGGACAGGCGAACTTCTTGCACGCATAAGGGTTGCATTGAGACAAAGCCAGACTGCAGAGGAAATTGCACAATTAACTTTTGGAGCACTCACAATCGACCTTGCTGACCATGTTGTTCGTAAGAAAGGAGAGATTTTGAAGCTTACATCTACCGAATTTACTTTACTGGCACTTCTGGCAAAAAATTCCGGGAGGGTCCTGACACATCAGAGTATCCTGAAAGAGATATGGGGATTCGGATATATAGGACAGACACAATATCTGAGAGTTTTTGTTGCCCAGCTCCGGAAAAAAATTGAGGACGATCCAGGCAGACCAAAATTATTAATAACTGAATCGGGAATTGGATACAGGTTCAGTGAATAGGTTTCAGAATTCTATGATCTTTTCCACTCTGTTCCTTCTCAGATAGCTCTTAAGTATAACCTGGATATCACTGTTATCAGAGTAACTTTTTATACAATCATGAACAGCTGATAAGCCAAATCCCATTTCATTGATATCGAAGTAGCCATAGCCTGAATACTTGCCATTAAGGATTTTTACAGCACACCGTTCATCTTCGTTTCGTCCCTTGTCGATAATAAAGAAATTCCTTTGTGAAAAGACGAATTCCTCGAGGGCCTTTTCTGCTCTTTCATTGTAGCTTTTCGAAGATTCCTTAGTACAGCAAGCCCCTTTACATATACCTACCTGAAAATGAAAGCACGCACCGTCAGTCGCATATAATCCTGCAAGTTTCTGGCAGAGACTATAAGTCTCCGTCAGAGAGATCAGCTTACCTTTTGCCCTTTCTCTTGAAGTGAAAACAGAGAGGTGAGTCTCTTCATCCTTTATCTGGTCATACTTAAAGTTCAGATATCCATTTTCATCGTAGAAACTGAATATACCCCACCTGAAGCCGGTCCTTCGCTGAGCCCTGTTGTATAACGGCTTGTTTGCTTTTATCTCAAACGATTCTTTTAAAAGTGCGATCAGTTCGCTGCCTGTCTCTTCCCATCCGACATCTGCTATCGAATCACGCATCTCCATTGCTCTGTTTGTGGTATTATTTGAAAGGTGAGTTGACACCCTTTGAAGCAAGTTGGAGCTCTTGCCGATATAGATCACATCACCCTTTTCATTATAGAAATAATATATTCCCGGCTCTTCAGGAATCTGGTTAAGTTTATTTAGATCAAGAGCAGGATGAAGTTTTGAGATCCTTGTGTTTCCGAAGGGTTTCAGATAATCAGCGCCCGCTTCATTACCTTTTTGAATCAGGATATTAAATAATTTTGCCGTTGCAAGTGCGTCACCGGCAGCTCTGTGTCTGCCATTAATCTCTATATTCAGATCTCTGCAGATGTTACCCAGACTGTATGAACGGTGACCTGGCAAAAGCTTTCTTCCCAGAGTTACCGTATCAAGAATATGTCTTTTGTAACTATAGCCAAGTGACTTAAACTCCTCTCTTATGAATGAATAGTCAAATCTTGCATTGTGGGCAACAAAGATCCGGTCTTCAGTGTACTCGATAATCTTCCGGGCAATCTCATAAAATTTAGGTGAATTCTCTACCATCTCGTTTGTTATACCGGTCAGGTTGGTAATAAAGTATGGTATATTCCTTTCAGGATTGATGAGTGTAACAAATTCATCGGTTATCCTTTCTCCATCATACTGGTATATGGCAATTTCAGTGATCTTTTCAAGTCTTGAACTTCCACCGGTGGTCTCTATGTCGACTATTGCATACACCCTTTTGAAACACATTTAAAATGATTGCTAAGATAATTAAAGCGAGCAGAAAAATAAAAAGTGCACGTAGCAAGGTGCAAGGTGCAAGGTGCATGGTGCATGGTATGGTGCATGGCACATAGTGCACCTTGCAACCTGGATCCTGTAACCTGCACCCTGCAACCTGCACCCTGCACCCTGCAACCTGTAACCTGCACCCTGCAACCTGCACCCTGCACCCTGAAACTGCCAATTTGAAATAAGTTTGTTCTTAATTCGTATTTTTACCTCCTCTAAACCGAGTCTCATGATTGAATGTATTGGAAGAAACTATATTCTGAACGGGGAATTACAACCCGTCGAATTATTTGATAAATCCTTAGTCTATGGAGGTGATTCCGTATATGAGGTGATTAGAATGTCAAAAGGGCGTCCTGTTTTTTTTGATGACCATATCCAACGTCTTATGACAAGTGTAAAACTCCAGCAGAAAAAGATGCTTGAAGGCATCGATGAACTTCGCAGAGATGTACTTGCTCTTTCAAGATCAGAGAAAAGAAAAGAGGTGAATCTGAAAATAGTATTCAATTACAGCAAGTCGGATAACTGTCTTGTATATTTTATTGAACCCGCCTACCCTACAAGTGAGCAGTATAAGAAGGGTGTAAAGGCAATATTGTTTTTTGCTGAAAGAAAAGATCCTGAGTCTAAAGTTATTGATCACAGGCTTCGTTCAGAGATTTACAATAGACTTGTTCTTGATGCCGCGTATGAAGCAATACTTGTAAATAAAGCCAATTGTATTACAGAGGGAAGCCGCTCAAATATATTCTTCATAAAAAATGAAAAACTGTTTACTGCCCCTGACGAAAAGGTACTAAGCGGTATTACCCGTAAACATGTAATAGATATCTGCAGGGGAAATGGCATAGATGTGACATATATATGTGTTAATGCAGATAATATATCAGAATATGATAGTGTGTTCATGACCGGTACCTCACCACAGGTACTTCCATTTTATTGTATTGATAATACTTACTTCAAGACAGGTCATAAACTGGTAACATTTCTCCGGAATCTTTATCTTGGAAGGGTGGAGGAGAGTCTCCGGATGTTCAATGGACTTTGACAAATTAGAGACAAAAGTCGATTTAATAAAATTCCCCCCTTGAGGGGGGCCAGGGGGATGTTAGTTCTTTTTTACCTATCTTTGACATATTATACAATTTTATAAATATGGCAAGCGTAAGGCAGTTAAAAAAGGATATTGATAATCAGTTGTTTGAAATTATTTCTGATTGCTTTCTTTATGCTGGATTAAATCCAGATAAGAAATCCGCAGAGATCTCTGAAATCATTGAGGATGCCGTCAGTCTGCGGAACGATCTGATTGCACGGACAAATAATCCTGATGGCAAAGATAATCCTAAGATTGTAAGAAAACACTATCAGCTGATAGTCAGCGATCTAAACACAGGTGTTGATAAGCTGTGTACACGTTTAAGCAGTTTGACAGCTAAGAAGAAAAAGTAAAGTATTTGTAGATTTCTTTCCCACATACCTGACATCTTCCTTCATTTACATGTTGATGCTGAGTATGATATCCAGATCTTTTGGTTATCACGCTTTTACAATCAGAACATATTGTATCCTGACCTGTATCTGACATAGTATTACCCATATAGACATATTTGAGATGCTTTGAAGCTATTTCAAAATGACCCAAAAGTGTTTCATGAGGAGTTGTTGGATCATCTCTTTTATACATCGGGAAATACCGGCTCAGATGAAATGGAATCTCATCTCCAAGCTCAGAAGCGATCCATTTTACCTGATCTTCCATTTCTGATTCATTATCGTTTTGTCCTGTTATCAGCAGAGTTGTAATTTCCAGGTGTCTGCCTGCTTTAGCGATCTGCTTCAGACTACTCTTTACGGGTTCAAGCGAAGCTCCGGTAAGTTTTTTATAAAAATTATCATTAAATGCTTTCAGATCAACATTAAATGCATCTATAACATCCAATAGTTCTTTCAATGGTTCGCTATTTATATAACCATTTGTCACCATTGCAGTATAGAGACCCCTTTCTTTCACAAGTATAGCTGTATCCCTTACAAATTCGAACCAGATAGCAGGTTCGTTATAGGTAAAGGCTATTCCGATATTTCTACGGGCTGATAATGCCCTGTTCACAATTTCAGACGGCGTCAAATCTGCAATTATACTTTTGGGAATATTCTGGGAAATGTGATAATTCTGACAAAAGTCGCATCTCATATTGCATCCATACGATCCGACTGACAGAATATTATATCCGGGGAAGAAATGATAAAGAGGCTTCTTTTCGACAGGGTCAAGTGAATAGCCGGATATGACTCCATATGTCTGGAGTTCAATTGTTTCACCAGTGTTCTTTCTTACTCCGCATATACCTGTTTTTCCAGGCAATATTTTACAGAAATGAGGGCAAAGAAGACATTCCAGTTTACCACGGTCTTTCCTTTCCAGAGACAACATTTTATTACAACTTATTACAACTTATTACGACTTATTACAACTTATTACAACTTATTTCAATCTCTTTCCATTTTATCAAGTAGTTTCATTCCTGCAGTAAAAGTACACTTTTTTGGTGCCTTGCGAAAATCGGCAAAACCTGGAAATTTGATTCAGGATTTTACCATTAAGGTTAACAGCTTCAGCTTCTTTTATTATAGTCGGCTGTATTTATTCTAAAAATAGTTTTAAACATTTATAAAAGTACTGACACTTTTAGCTTCATTTCATATCTTAGTAAAGTTGTTGTTGACGGCACTCCGAATCTCCAATTTTTAAATTGTCTGCTGTCAGAAATGGTGAATTACGATTTAATTGACGGAATTAAATCATAGAATATAAATCTTAAGCTATTGATTATGAAAACAAAGATTACAAAGCTGTTTCTTATTGTATTTTTTGCTGCGGTATTGCCAATTGCTTCCATAGCATATTCCTCTGTGAAAGCTCAGACGATTACACCAGCTAACAATGTGGTAGTTAAACTCGAAAATCCTGTTACTGTTCAATATCTCAAGGCAAGATTGAAAAAATCGACTCCACGGCTTATTCTTACTCCTGCAATTGAGGCGAATCTAAAGGGCAAAGTCAGGAATGATCCGGTTGTAAAAAACTATTATGCAGCAATGAAGCTTAATGCGAAAGAAATTCTTACAAAACCTCTTCTGACACGAGATGTAATAGGGCGTCGCTTACTATCAACTTCACGAGAGATGTTATACCGTATGACGGTTTTATCTATGGTTTACAGAATTGATAAGGAGCCCTCTGTGCTTAAAAGAATCAATGATGAATTAACAGGAGTTTGTAATTTTACAGACTGGCACCCTTCACATTTCCTTGATGTAGCTGAGTTGTCGCTTGCCGTTGCTATTGCCGTTGACTGGAGCGGTGAGTATTTGCCAAAGTCAACAATTGAATTGGCTAAAACTTCATTAATTGAAAAAGGTATCAAGCCAAGCTTTGAAAAAGGGAACTTCGGCTGGGTGAACGGTACAAATAACTGGAATCAGGTTTGCAACGGAGGAATGATAGCTGCATCAATAGCGGTTGCAGAGAAGGATCCGGAACTTGCAGCAAAGACCATAAGCCGCTCACTGGATGGCATGCCAAATGCTCTAAAGCAATATGCTCCGGATGGTGTTTATCCGGAAGGTGCAACTTACTGGAATTATGGGACCAGCTTCTCAGTTACCACATCTTCTATTCTGGAAAGTGCATTTGGTACTGATTTTGGTATTGCCAATTATCCTGCATTCCTGAAAAGTGCTGATTTCAGATTGCTTTGCGTTGCTCCGTCCGGATGGTATTTCAATTTCGCAGATTGTGGAGATAGAATAGATAACGGCGGAGATATTGTGCTTGCCTGGTTTGCCAAACAGACGGGAAATCCTGCCTATTTTGAAAAGGATAAATTCCTCCAGCCACCCGAGTCGTTCGGAAAACTTTCACGCCTTGCGGGTCCGGGATTAATCTGGTTATCACAGTTTGTTCCAATGAATCAGACAACACTACCTCTAAACTGGAGAGGAGACGGATCTAACCCTGTTGTGATTTTTCGGGGCGGTAAAGATGATCCGGGCAAATTCTATTTCGGAGGAAAAGGAGGCCAGGGAAATCTTAGTCACGGCAATATGGACGCAGGAAGTTTCATTCTTGAACTTAATGGCATACGTTGGTCAGTCGACCCGGGTTCGCAGGATTATAATGCTCTCGAGCAGGCTGGTTTTGATCTGTGGGGCATGGGCCAGAAGTCGGCAAGATGGACCCTGCTTACCAAAGGCAATCAGGGGCATAGCACTCTGACTGTTGATAATTCACTTTTTACTGTAAATGGTTATGCACCGGTAACAGACTTCAGAGAAAGTCCAGTCCCGTCTGCAAGTGTTGATCTGACCAAGGTTTTTGCAGGTCATCTTAAAAAAGCCTTAAGAAACTTCACAAAAGATACAGACCACTCAGTTACCATTGAAGATCAGGTAGTTCTAAATGATTCAACAAAACTTCTTACTTGGGCAATCATGACCACTGCAGAAGTAATTCAGACTCGCGAAGGAGCAGTACTTGAACAGGAGGGAAAGCAGTTAAATCTCAAAATCCTTTCTCCATCCAATGTCAGAGTATCGGTAATTATGATGGATCCTCCTCCATTGAAACTCGATAAAAAGATAAAGAACCTTAAAAGGATTGAGATCAGGATTCCGGCATATATCTTTGAGGAAGGAAAGGGTACGATTAAAGTAAGATTATCTTCGGCTGAATAATCCAGCATTGAATATTTAATTATTGTTAAAATGAAAATACCGACTTTTTTTCTGAAAACGATATTGTCAGGTTGCCTGGTATAAATGTATCTGACTATATCCAATTCTGTTTTTGCTGAATTCACCTAAACCAAGCTGGACATGTGCCTGATCCCGCATACTTTACTGATGTCATTCTTCATGATGTGATTTATAATATTTATTTATATCTTAACCTGTGTAATATATTTTGCAGTAGTGTTAGTAAAGTTAAGAATAACTATAAAAAAATCGATTTTAATATGAAATTACGAATGTTGCATTTAACGGGAAGAACAGTTTTTGTTTTGCTTTTAACGTTATTCTTCTGGCCTGTTTATGCCCAGACAGTAACTGGATGGCAGGCATCAAAAGAGACAGTGGAAAAGCTGTCAAAAAGCAGATCAGAATTTAATTATTATGAAGAGCGGGTACCTTTATATACATTGCCGGCTGTTCTTACAGAAACAAATGGTAAAACTGTGAACTCAAAAGATGAGTGGATAAAGGTGCGCAGGCCTGAACTGCTGGAACTTTTCAGAACGAACGTATATGGCAGGATACCCTCCACACCTTATGAAATGGATTTCAAAATAATTAATGAAGACAGGAAAGCAATTAATGGAGCTGCAACTCTTAAACAGGTTGATTTGACAATTGCAGCAGGAGAAAAATCTCTTATAATACATCTGATCCTTTTTGTGCCGAATAATGCACCAAAGCCTGTTCCGGCGTTTCTATTAATCAATCTTGGATCAAAAGGTCTCGATGCAACCAGAATTCAAAAGAGTGAATCCTGGCCTGTTGAGGAGATAATTGCAAGAGGATTTGCTGCAGCCGCCTTCAGCAATGCCGACATTGACCCTGATAATTTTGATGAATTTAAGAATGGAATCCATAATGTCCTTGACAAAAACATCAGACCGGATGATGCCTGGGGGACTCTGGCTGCATGGGCCTGGGGCGCTAGTCGCTGCCTTGACTACCTGGTGTCAGACAGGGATATAGCAAAGAACAAGGTTGCAGTGGTTGGGCATTCAAGGGGAGGAAAAACCTCTCTCTGGGCCGGAGCTGAAGATCAGCGTTTTGCACTTGTAGTGGCGAATGAATCAGGTGCCGGAGGAGCAGCAATCGCAAGACGTCGTTTTGGAGAGACTGTAGCCAGACTTAACACATCATTCCCACATTGGTTTTGTGCCAACTATAAGAAATACAGTAACAACGAAGATGCTTTGCCCGTAGATACGCATGAACTAATTGCCCTCATAGCTCCGCGGGCTGTTTATATTGACTGTGCAAGTGAAGACCTTTGGGGTGACCCTAAAGGTTGCTACCTGGCCCTATGTAACTCCCTTCCGGTATTCAGACTTCTCGGAATCAAGTCAGACCTTCCTGAAGGAGTACCTCCCCTGGACAAACAGGTTATTAGTGGTAAAGTTGCATTTCATATCCGCAGCGGTGAGCATAACCTGAAGCTACAGGACTGGAATTTTTTTATGGATTTTGCAGATAAAGTTCTTAAATAGATCATTTTGGAAAATTTTCTCATTAGCAGAGATCAGATGAAATACGAATTTTACAGAATTCTCTGTAAACATGGATTCACTGATCAGAAAGCAGACCAGTGTGCTGAAATATTCACAATTAACAGCCTCGAGGGAGTATCTTCTCATGGCGTTAACAGGTTTCCGAGGTTTATAAAAAATATCAGGGAAGGATATATCAAGCCGGAAGCAATTCCAACACTTATCCAAAAGACAGGTTCACTTGAACAATGGAATGGAAACCTGGGGCCGGGACCCCTGAATGCAATGTTTGTTACCGAGCGGGTAATGACTATTGCCGGGGAGAACAGTATCGGTCTCCTTGCACTTTCAAACACAAACCACTGGATGCGTGGAGGTACATATGGCTGGAAGGCAGCACGGAAGGGATATGTATTCATCTGCTGGACAAATACCTGCCCGAATATGCCAGCATGGGGGGCTAAAGATCCAAGACTTGGAAACAATCCTTTTGTAATAGCAGTACCTTACGGAAATGATGCTATTGTTCTGGATTTTGCCATGTCACAGTTTTCGTATGGGAAAATGGACTCTTTTTGTAACGAGGGCAAATCGCTTCCCTTTCCTGGTGGATACAATAAACATGGTGTACTGACTAAAGATCCTTGTGAGATTCTTGAGTCATGGCGGGCATTACCGGCAGGTTATTGGAAAGGGGCGGGACTGTCACTATTGCTCGATATTACGGCAACAATTCTTTCGGGAGGTCTCTCGACCCATCAGATTGGCAAAAGCAATTCCGAATACATGGTTTCTCAGGTTTTCATAGCAATCAATATTAAAAGCCTGGCTAACTATCCCTCCATCGACCATTCAATCCATCAGATAATAGAAGATCTTAAAAACTCAATACCGGAAAATGAGACGGCTGGAATCAGGTATCCCGGAGAATCAGTGGCAAAGATAAGGGAAGAAAATCTCAAGAAGGGAATACCTGTGAGTTGTTCGATCTGGGAGAAGATATTGACTTTATAGACCGGCTTCCTCAAATCTCCTCCCTCATAATATCCAGCTTAAGCATATTTGATTCCGCGAATTCCACTATTCCCCTCTTAATATCTTCAACTTTATCAGGTTCACTTATTCCAAACCTTAATATCACATTTTTACCTGATCTTAAAAAGAATTTAACATTAAGAGGAAATAACTCGATCTTTTCAATATGATCTGAATAGATATCTATTGCAGGAAAAAGTGAATTGTTTTTCAACCGTATATTATTGGATGAGATCTCAATGAATTTTAATGCAAAGCCAAGCCCTGTATAGGTCTGAAAAGCTCCGAAAGCAGTCAGAAAAGCAATTGTAATCCATTGTGTCCCAGATGGTCTTCCTGATTTGAAATTAAATATTGTCCAGTACAGGGCAATAACAATGCACACCAGTCCAAAAACAACCCTCGAAATTTTTGTAAGCCGGTTATCATCCCTGATCTCAAGCGAAAAATATTGTTTCTCCATAGACTCTTTCCGGCAATTTATGCTTTTTTCGGAATTCCGGCAATAGTCTTTAATATTGTACTGATAAATCTTCAGGCATTGAGAAAATTATTTAATTTTATAGAAAATTACCTTTTATTATTTATTAACTATGAAAAAAATATTGATTATCAGTCTATTGTTCACTTATGCCTTAAGCTATGGACAAATCCAGCCAACTGCAAAGCCTGCAGGTACATGGCCTCCTGAACCGGAAAGAATGAGACCGGGAATGACCGAGATATGGAATCCTGAGGTTAAAATAATCCAACCGGGAGCAAAAGACAGCGATGCTCCTTCTGATGCAATTATTTTGTTTAACGGGACAGATGTAAACTCTGAATGGGAAGACACCAGGGGAAATCCTTCAAAGTGGATTGTTAGTGATGGTACAATGATTAGTGTCAAAGGTGCCGGATACATTAAATCAAAACGTAAATTTTCCAATTTCCAGCTGCATATTGAATGGAAGACACCTTCCGAAGTTACAGGTGAAAGCCAGGGCAGGGGGAATAGTGGAGTATTCCTGCAGGAACTTTATGAAGTACAGGTACTTGATAGCTACAATAACCGCACATATCGTGAGGGTCAGGCTGGTGCGTTATACAAGCAACATGCCCCGCTCGTAAACGTGTGCAGGAAACCTGGTGAATGGCAATCATATGATATCATTTATACGGCCCCTACTTTTAATAATGACACAGTTTACTATAATACTCCTCCGAGAGTAACTATCTTTCAGAATGGTGTACTGATCCAAAATAATTATAGCCTGAGAGGGCCAACCCAATATATAGGTATTCCAGAGTTCACAATTAAGAAACATGGGCCGGGGTCTCTTATGCTTCAGGATCATGGAAATCCGGTCGCCTACAGAAATATCTGGATCAGAGAGTTGTAGTCTTCGGATTTGACTTCGTCGAGCCCGCCTTTGGCTCGGTTCGGAATCCGGATTTCGGATTGACTGTGATATTTTGAAAATTACTAATTTTATAGATTGAAATCAAATTTTAAACTAACTGACAATGAAAGAGAATTCGAAGAAAATTACACGCCGGTCCTTTATCGGAACTACCGGTGCAGTAGCTGCCGGTTTTACCATACTACCAAGCTCTGTCATCAGCGGTTTGGGCAAGAGACCGCCAAGCGACAAACTTAATATTGCTGTGGTTGGTATTGGTGGAATGGGTAATTCAAACCTGAAAGCAGTGGCTCCGACAGAGAATATTGTAGCCCTTTGTGATGTTGACTGGGGTTATGCAAAGAAAGTCTTTGAAGCAAACCCAAATGCAAAAGCATTCTGGGATTGGCGAAAAATGTATGATGAATTCGGAAAATCAATAGATGCAGTTATTGTTGCAACAGCAGACCATTCACATTGTGTCGCTGCTGCCAATGCAATAGCTATGGGAAAGCATGTATATGTTCAGAAACCTTTAACTCATTCGGTTTATGAATCCAGATTGCTGACAAAGCTTGCCGCCAAATACAAAGTTGCTACTCAGATGGGCAACCAGGGCTCATCAGGTGAGGGCGTTAACCTGACAGTTGAGTGGCTGAATAATGGCGAGATAGGCGACGTGAAAAAGGTTGAAGCATTTACTGACCGTCCTATCTGGCCTCAGGGACTAAATGTTCCCAAGGGTGAATGGGTACCCGAAACACTTAACTGGGATCTGTTTATCGGACCGGCAAGAATGCGGCCTTATAATTATATTTATACACCTTGGAACTGGAGAGGCTGGTGGGATTTTGGTACAGGAGCGCTTGGTGATATGGCTTGCCATATACTTCATCCGGTATTTAAAGGACTGAAGCTTCAGTATCCTATCAAAGCTCAGGGTAGTTCTACATTACTTTTAACCGACTGCGCACCAAATGCACAGATGGTAACCCTCGTTTATCCTGAAAGAGTTGCTGCTAAAGGTGCCAAGATGAAACTGCCACAGGTCGAAGTAATCTGGTATGATGGTGGACTTCAGCCTCCCAAACCTGCCGGTTGGCCTGCAGGAAAAAATATGAATGATGGAGGTGGCGGAGTAATTTTCCATGGAACAAAAGATAAGCTTATTTGTGGATGCTATGGTAGAAATCCATGGCTTCTTTCGGGCCGTGTACCTGTTGTGCCTCAAACTGAGCGCAGAGTAGAAGGCGGGAAACATGAAATGGACTGGGTACGCGCCTGCAAAGAAACCCCGGAAAGCAGGGTTAAGACTAAATCTGACTTCTCAGAAGCCGGACCATTCAATGAAATGGTTGTTATGGGTGTACTTGCCGTTAGACTCCAGGGCCTTAATAAAGAACTCGAATGGAACGGAGAAAAAATGGAATTCACAAATATTGGTGATAATGACAAGGTAAGACTCACTATCTCTGACAATTTCACAATCGTGGATGGCGATCCTAAATTTAACAGGCCAACAAACGATCTTAATGCAAAACAGTTTGCAAGTGAAATGGTTAAGCATACCTATCGTTCAGGATTTACATTGCCAGATATGCCTGTATGATTTAAATCTAAATCCTGTTAAAAACGTAGGGACGTCGCATGCAACGTCCCTACGTTTATTTTATGATGTTTATTTAATTCGGGATATTTCCTTTCAATCCGATCTCTTCAGCAACCTCGCGCATTCCCATGATACAATCTGTTATCAGGTCGTCGAGACTGACTCCAAGCAAATTGGCTCCATTTTCTATTACCGACCTGTCAACTCCTGCAGCAAACTTCCTGTCATTCCATTTCTTTTTTACCGACCTTGCCTCCAAGTCAAGCAGGCTTCTCGAGGGCCTGACCAGTGCACTTGTAGTAACGAGACCGGTGAGTTCATCAATAGCATAAATAGTCTTTTCCAGAATCGTCTGTGGTTCAACATTGGTCGCTAATCCCCAGCCATGACTCATCACAGCCCTTATGTATTCTTCAGGCCAGTTATTCTCTCTGAGAATCTTTTCTGTCATTTTACAATGCTGCTCAGGATACATTTCATAATCCAGGTCATGAATAAAGCCGATTATTCCCCATTTATCTTCCGATTCCCCTGCTTTCCGTGCCAGGTATCTCATGACAGCTTCAACTGACAGCGCATGTTTAAAAAGACTCTCATTCGTATTATATTTTTTGAAAAGTTCAACAGCCTGTTCGCGGGTTGGAATATACTCCGACATAATTTTATTTATAAAGTAAGGTTATCTTATTCAATTTTGACCACCCTGGCTGTTCTGATGACAGTCCTTCCAGTTATCCTTAATGTATAGAAACCGGTTCTGAGCTCTTCCGGGGAAATGGTCAAAACATTCAAACCTGGCATAATGCTTTGTTGCTCCTGCCATAATACTTTACCCGATTGCCCGATCAAAGCAATTTGTATCTCTTCATTAGTTTTGGAGTCCAGTTCAAGCCTGAAAGACCGCCTGAAAGGATTGGGGATTATCCTGACTTTGTTATCCCAATTTGAGACCTGGTCAAAAATGCCTGTGTTGATTATGGTAAGTTTTGCTGTGTCATTATTCAGATAGTTATCATTATTGTTGAAACCGTACACCTTAATAATATACGTACCGTTTCCGATCAGATTTGCAGGTTGACTGAATGCGACAACGGTTGTATCAGCAGGATTGATCTTCTTATTAAAATTCTGATATACCGGTGTATTTGAATTTACCTGGTAAGCAAGATTAAAATTTTTGACTGTATCCGTTCCCAGATTTATTATTTCAGCAGTTATTTGTTCCTGGTTATAGTTCTTTCCAGGTTGCGGTGTTACGATCTTACCGGTTTTTAAATCTTTAGTATTAAATGCAGTGACAGGGAATTTAATATTGTCAAGCCATCCACAATCAGATCCCGAAGAAACTGATTCATCTTTTTTGTAAATCCATTCCAGACGGTTAAAGCCTTCGTTAAGTATAATTTTCTTCTCAGTCCAGTCTGTTTCTCCTGAAATCCTGAAAATCAGGTTACCGTTTTGTCTGAAATTCAGGAAATCGTAGCTTTGTTCAGATGAGACCTTAACGCTAAACTTAATCGTGTCTTTTACAGGGACATTTATATTCAGTTTAAGTGTAGAAGAATCCCTGTTTGGTACAATTCCCGATCGTACTGAAAATAGACCCTCAGCAGACTGGTCGCTCGTAATAAACCATGAATATTTAGCGGAATTTATCCAAGGGAAAACTGTCATCTTTTGATATTCAAAACTTTCCCTTGTCCTGCCAACAGGAATAGTAAACGTTTTATTTTTGGTATATGGTGGACAATTCAGCAAAGAAACAATATCAAAAGTTCCCCCGCGTTCAATATTCGAAGCAAGTTTAACCGAAACAGGAATTGTTGTTACTTCTCCAAATTGAAGAGGTCCGGTACTCACGGTAGGATTGGAGATAGTCACCAGCGCCGGTTGATTCAATATATTCAATGTACCTGAAATGTTGCTGCTGCCAGAATTTCTAACCTTAAACAGAAGGTTAAACGTTTCACCTGGCTCAGCAATGAAGTCACCATCACCAGTACCTGAATCATCGATGAGACAGCTAAGTATTTCAAGTACAGGAGAATGGACGGAAATATCAATTGTATATTTTTTCATCATTTTGTTATCTCCAAGCGAAAGATCAAGCGTAATGACTCCTTTGTCAGGTACAAGATTGGATATAGTTAATCCAAAGCAGGTTGGAAGAGCAATTTGTGATTGTCCTGCAAGTGGCCCGATAAACACTGAGTCATTGGCAATTGTAACCCATTCGGAGGGTGCCTTTACTTTGGCATAAAGACCTGTTGCATCTTCAATTCCAAGGTTGCTGATGACGAGCTTAAGGAAAAGAGACTCACCAAAATCAGCCAGTCCGTTATTATTTGAAGAAGCATCATTGATCGATGACGCAGTAAGGTTAATGTATTCCTTATTTACCTGTGCAAAATGAATTGTTTTAATAACCGGAATCTTATTCTGACCTGATATAACAACAAGACATGAATCGTTTGACAATCCAGGCATGTCAATAACAACTGATCCTGAAGGGCTTGCAAATGAAGCATCCCACAATGTATCAAAATGAGATACTGCCATATAGGCAAATGGCGGTATAGTCATGGAAAGTGACTTGATCCCATTAGGAAGAGTATCAGGCAATGATATTTTGAATGTATCAGGAGTACCAATAAATGGTATGGTGCTTGGGTCGCCAAGTAATGTATATGTTTCCCAGTAATATTTTTTCCGCGAGCTTGTACTGGCACTCACAGAAAGATTTCCTGCATAATTCACCTGCCCCATCGAAAGGTACCAGGCAGATGGCAATTCTCCATGTGTATGAAATAGTCTGTCAAGCGCACCCAGCCCAGTTTCTGAATATTTAGGATCAGAATTTGGGCTGCCAACGCCAACTGCCCAGTAATAATCTTCATCCCAGTATGAATCATTTGAGCATCCTATATACCCTATAGCACCTCCGTTTGAGGTAACCAGCATAGTATTTCCAAAGGACTCAGGCGTATTGTACTGAGCTGTTCTGCATGCATTACTAATTACAAATGGATACATGTTTTTATTATGTATCAAAGGAATATCTGATGACCTCAGCGAAGGTTCCAGCCAACCTGAAGGATCTCCATGACCGCTATAGTTTATAAAAGACAATCCGTTTTTAATCAGTTTTTTTATGGAATCGCTTGAACCAGATGACTGAGGATAATAAAAATTATATCCGTTTATTTTATTTGTTAAGTTTAGATAGTTCGAAACTGCATATTTAACCTGTCCGTTCATAAGATCTGCATAAGTAGGATCATTGCCTGCTGTTGCGAGCGCCCTGGTATAAAATTTATTTGTATCAGCAAACTGAAACTTTTCATACTGGATAATCTTGCCAATAACTGTTTTAAGTTCATTTGTATCGGCAACAGGAAGCCTGCCGATATACATGTCGGGGATATAATCGCCGTTGCCGTCAAACTCACCGTAATACATATCAGATATATTGTTTGTCCCGTCAGATTTTGGTATTCTGTTTATATCCCCGATGATAAGAAGATACTCAGGTGCGGGATTTAACAAAGTGGAAGAATTGTAAATTTTTGAAATAGAGTCTTTTAACTGAGCAAAGGTACTCAGACCGGCTCCTGTGTAAATTTTATTGAGTTTAAATCCTTTCTGAGTTTTCCATTTGAAGAATGGCTCAAGATTCTTTTTGAACGACGGATCAGCAATGATTATCATTTTTACAGGCTGATCGGAGTAACCGGTTATGACTTCAGAAGGATTATAGTTCAGCGCTCCCTTGTCAACAGACTGTTTAAAGAGAAGAGAACTGCTTTTTAAAGATGTCGGATTTGTTTCATTTACAGGAATAAAGGTTATCTCAATTTTCATAGAGCTTATAACCTCAAGCTCATTTGCATAAGGATTGTACCTGACAGGATAAACAAGAAGAGAAGCAAGTTGGCTCTCCCTGACTTTTCCAATATCCTCCAGTTTTACTGTATCCGATGTTATAAGACCTGATTTTGAATATTCTGTTTTATCAATAATAAATTCTGACTTCTTAACCTGAATTTCTTTAGTTCCACCAGGTTGCCTGGGATATAACAGACCTTTAAAATTGTATAAGGAAGGAATAATTTTCTCAGCAGTAACGTTTAAGATTTTAATGGTCACTTTACTGTTGTCAGGGACTGTGATCAGACGGCTCAGTACTGGTAATTCAGGCTTTCCTGGTTCAGAGGAGTGAGTATGCCCGGGGATCGAAATTCTAAAAAAATCTCCCGATCCATTTGCCAGGCTTTCAATGTTGAGTTCAGATATTGAATAATTCAAAACAAGTGACTGGCCGTCGGCAATAACATTCCCCATCTGCAAAGTACCAGCAAACTGGTATTTGTAAACCTTCCCTGCCTGTCCATTCACTGGAGATGCAATCAGCAAGGATAAGATGAGAAACATCATAAGCCTCTCTTTCCCGGAAAGCATCAATGTTAAATAAATAACGGCCTAACCTAAATTCGTCGTGCAATTTATCAAAAAAAGCAATAGATAATGAAAGTGCAATAATATTTTTGATCTGTAGGATTAGATTTGTATTTTTATGGAAGAATTAGCTGGTGACCATATCAAAATGGGAAAAATGAAAAAGTTTGCTATATTATTCATAGCTATATTAATTATTTGTGATTTATCTGCCCAGATAAACAAGTTTGGTATACCATTGATTAAGAATTATAGCAGACAGGTAACACAAGGGTCAGAGCAAAACTGGTGGATCACAAAAGATAAAGCCGGAGCAGTCTATTTTGGCAATGACGATAAAGGAGTTATCAGATTTGATGGCTCTAACTGGACCAATATTCCTGTGAGAAACAACCCAAGGGTCAGGGCATTGGGTGCAGATAGTGATGGTATCATATATGTTGGCTGTGCTTACGAATTTGGATATATTGAGCCTGGAATAAAGGGAGAACTTAATTACATATCGCTTTCTCAGAGATACGATTCTAAGACAGGCAATACAACAAAACAGTCTGAAAATAGCGAGGTGAAACCTGAGAATACTGAGAAAGATGTCTACATCGGCGAAATAACCTGTCTGGTTGTTAAAGACTCATCTGTCTATTTTTTAAGTAATCAATCTCTGTTTATTTATAACAGGTACACCGACAGCCTTAAATATATCAACCTGCTCGGACTTCCCGAAGTAAGGTTCAAGTCTTTTATCAGAATCTATGCGATCGACGACAGGATAATTATGGCGGAGAATAACAAAGGTCTTTATGAATATAAGGATGGTAAAATTGAATTGCTGCCGGGAGGAGATTTCTTTAAGATGAAAGTTTGTATTACTATTTTACCAGTATCAAAAGGCAAAGTACTAGTTGGTACGTATGGAAACGGAATATTTCTTTACGATTATATCACTGGCTCTGTTGATGATAAATGGGTTGACAAGTCTGTAAATCAAAGGATAAGCAAAATTTATTGTGGTGCAAAATTGCCATCAGGGGAATATGTTCTTGGGACTGCCGGTTCAGGTATTTATATCCTTGATGACCATGGTAAACTGGCGGGTTACTGGAATAACGAGAAAACTGATCTTCAGGATGATTTTATCTATGCCCTTTATGTTGATCCTGATAAAGATAGTGAATTATGGATAGCTACCTTGGGTTATATTTCTAAAGCATATACAAATATTCCGATAACAAAATTTGGCGAAAAGTCAGGTATAAATGGGGGAGTTAACGGAATTTGTGAAATAAATGGCACATTATATCTCTCAACAGATGACGGAGTTGTCAAAAGTAAGGTTGATAAGGATGGTTGCCTGATTTTTGAAAAAGTTGGTGGTATCCAGGACCAGGTATTTCCTATTTACCATGCCAGTATAGCGTCTGAAAACTTTATTATGGCTGGTTCAATCAAAGGCCTCTATCAGATTACCCTGGACGGACGGGTAATAAATTTCCAAGGATGTGATGAGATTTAAAAAAGGCAATGAGAAAGTTTCATACAGTGTCAGATACATTACTCAATCAAGAAAAACCCCATCGCATTTTTATGTCGGACTAAGCAATGAAGGTGTTGTAGAGATTGAATATCTTAAGGGTGTATGGACTGTTATAAGAAATATTAAGAAACTTCCGGGTAATATATCAGGTGAGCAGGAATGTGAAAATGGTGACCTTCTTGTTACAACCGATTTCCCTAACGGGCTTTTTAAAATTCCGTTGAATGATACTGTTCCAATCAAGTATGGTTCAGAAAAGGGTATTCCGGATGAGGTGAAACTGAACACTTTAGGATATGTGAATGGAAATATACTACTCTCTACGGACAAAGGAATTTTTATCTACCATCAGAACTCAGATTCATGGAGTCATTTTGACGAGATTACAGGGGGCTATACATTCGGTAAGAATATCAATAATATTTTTGAAGATTTTGAAAAAGATAAATGGGTTGAAATCCTTGAAGGCAACTATCATACAGTTTTATTTTCGCTGAAAGACAATAAATCAACACCAACAAAAGGACCATTGCTGCTGCTTCCAAATGTCAATTTGTTAAATATTAACAGTTTCAATGATAGAATCTGGATAGCAAAATCAAATAACGTTTTTGTTATCGATAAAAAGAAACTCGCACAAAATGCTCCCGAAATACAAACCGTGTTATCAAAGATTTCAATTGGTGGAGATTCCGTAATAATGGACGGTACATTCTATTCGAAATTGGGAAATGGCAGACGAGTCCCGCTCCTGAAATTTTCTGGTACACGGGTTCCTGAGATAAAATATAACCTTAATTCGATTTCGTTCTACTGGTCGACTCCATATTTCATAGAAGAGGAGTCTACAGTATACTCCTATAAACTGGATGGATTTTCAAATGATTGGTCAAAATGGGAATATATTTATTATAAGGATTTTACAAATCTGCCATACGGTAAGTATATCTTCAGAGTAAAAGCAAAAACTTTAACAGAAATTGAATCTAAAGAAGCAGAATATGCATTCTCTATTCTGAAACCATGGTATTTCAGGACAGTCATGATATTTCTTTATGCCATAGCTGTAGTTTTAATAATCATTTCTATCATAATGGCATACACCAAGAAACTGAAAAATGAAAACATCAGACTTGAGGGTATTGTCGCTGAACGTACAGCCGTTGTTGTAAAGCAGAAAGAGGAACTTGAATCAAGTATTCATTATGCCAGCAGAATCCAGATGGCATTGCTGCCTTCTGAGGCGATCCTTTCTGAGAATCTGAAGAACTATTTCATCCTCTTTAAACCTCGTGATATTGTAAGCGGTGACTTTTACTGGATGACGAAGAAAAATAACAGACTCTATATAGTTGCTGCTGATTGCACAGGTCATGGGGTACCCGGAGCATTTATGAGTCTTCTTGGCATGTCATTTCTTGATGAAATAATTGACAAGGAAACAGCACCGCGTGCTGACCATATTCTCAGTGAATTACGAATACACGTGACTGAATCGCTTAAACAGGTCGGCGGAGACAATGAAGCCAAAGATGGTATGGATATGGCTTTGCTTGTTGTCGATTTTAATACGGCTCGCATAGAATTCTCCGGAGCGTACAATCCTTGTTTCAGGGTAAGAAAAATGACTAAGGAGGAGGCCCAAAAGTATAAAGAGAAAAATATAGAGATGGTTGATGGATCTATGTCAAACGGGAAATGTCTTCTTGAGACAATGTATGCCAGTAAAATGCCAATCGGAATCTCCCCAAGGATGAATGAAAAATTTACCTTATTCGACTGGGACCTTGAACGCGGGATATCATATTACCTTTTTTCAGATGGATACATAGACCAGTTTGGTGGTCCGGATGGCAGAAAATTTATGAAGAAAAATTTCAAGCGGCTTATCCTTGAAATTCAGGATTATCCGATGAATAAACAGAAAGAGATCCTTGAACAGAATCTAAAGTCATGGATGGGTCAGACACCACAGATAGATGATATACTGGTTATGGGGATCAGGACTGAATAATGTTCAGAATTATTGCAGCGGTTCATTATTGGTCTCGCTGAGCGAATATGAGTACCCCTTTTCAGAAACATTCATTTCCAAAACGTTGCAAAGCAGAAGATTTACTATTATTTTTTCTACCCTGTAAGCTGGAATCCTCGCCAGCTTTCTGAAAGCTGAAAAAGTAATTGTACCATTCGTTTTCAGATGTTCCATAAGTAATTTTTCCGGTTTTCCGAAGCGTATAAGTACTCCCTTTTTTCTTTCATTTTTGCGCCATAAATGAAGCAGAACGCTATTTGCCACGAGATTTTGATCACCATGCCGGAAATATGCTTCCCATTTTCCATCTTCACCTTTTGAGTAATACGGTTTTTTATCACCCTTACTGACCACAACCTCAAGTATGGTCTTCCCATTGGCTATATGTTGCTTAATTACCACGGATATTTCAGGCTTGCAAAAAAGGTTGGCCGCAGTTTCAATCATATAATACTCTTCATCAGATCGGATACCGGCAATAGAGCCATTGTCCCGTACACCGATGAGAAGTATTCCTCCATCAGAATTTGAAAATGCAGATAATGTACGGGCAATTTTCCTGCTGTCCGAAATGCAGAACTTAAAATCAAGCTTCTGGCTTTCTCCACCTGCAATTAGATCTCTTAGATATCTTTCCATAACGCCTGTTTATTCCTGAAGCCTGCCTGATTCCCTGACTTTGATATGCATTTTACCGGACTACGGGGGCAGGTCAGATGTATCATATTTTTCAGAAAGACTGATATCGAAAATAGTAAAAAAATCGTATATTTCGACAAAAAAGTACAGAATTCCAAACCATGACCTTGCTTAAAATATGAAAAAGATTTTGTTGGTATTAACATCTGTAACGATGACACTATCAGTATTTTCGCAGGAGGTTCCTGCCGTTGACAAAATAAACACAACCTCAGGCGTTGTGGAGATGCACTTTATCGGACACGGTTCGTTAATGTTTGCCGTGGGAAACTTCATTATTTATGTCGATCCAGTACGTTCATCAGGTAATTATGACAACCTGCCTAAAGCAGATCTTATCCTCGTGACACATGAACACAGTGACCACCTTGATAAAGATCTTATTCAAACCTTGCGCAAAAATGAGACGGTAATGCTTGCAAATGCAAAAGCGGCTGAGTCTGTTCCCTGGGCACAGGCTTTGAAACAGGGAGATACCAGAGTAGTGAAAGGAATTACTATATTGACAGTACCGGCATATAATATTAAGAACATGCGGGCCCCTGGTCAGCCATATCATCCCAAAGGAGTAGGAAATGGATATGTTCTGACTATCGGCGACAAAAAGTTTTATGTTGCCGGTGATACAGAAAATATTCCTGAAATGATGAATTTGAAGAATATTGATGTGGCTTTCCTGCCAATGAATCTTCCTTATACGATGACTCCGGAAATGGTAGCCGAAGCAGCCAGATCTTTCAAACCTGCAATTCTCTATCCCTATCACTACGGAAATACCAATACAGCCGAAATTATAAGACTACTGAAAGATACAGGTATTGAGGTAAGAATCAGAAATTTAAAATAATCAATATATTATGACAATAAGCAGAAGAGGATTCCTGAGAACAGGGCTTACAGGTGCAGCGGGTATAGTTGCCCTTTCTCCAATAACCTCGGGAAAAGCTTTGCAGCAGGAAAAGAATATTGTATACCGGACACTGGGAAAGACAGGAATAAAGGTTCCTGTTGTCAGTTTTGGAGTAATGAACGCAGATAATCCAAATCTCTGTAAAGCAGCTTATGAAAAGGGGATATCATTTTTTGATACTGCAAATGGTTATCAGAACGGTAATAATGAGACAATGCTGGGTAATATACTTAAAAATTACCCAAGGAATTCATTTATACTCGAAACTAAAGTGAAACCTGCAGGTGTAAGTAATGATGGTGTCCCATCTGCCCTCACCACAGCAGATGATTTTCTTGTAAAGTTTCAGACAAGTCTGAAGAGACTTCAGATGGATTATGTGGATATTCTTTTTGTACATGATATCAGGAATCCTGAATTGCTGACTTATAAGCCAATAATTGATGCAATAACTGACCTTAAAAAGAAAGGTAAAGCCAGATTCATAGGTTTTTCGACTCATGCAAATATGGCAGAGGTAATAACTTCGGCAGCTTCTATGAATACCTGGGATGTAATTCTGACTTCATTTAATTACAAACTGGCCAATATCGTCGAGATGGAAGCTGCTCTTAAAAAGGCAAATGATGCCGGAATTGGAATTGTTGCCATGAAGACCATTCCGGGTGGCGGATACCTTGACAGAGAAAAGACGAAACCTGTAAACACAACAGCAGCTATTAAATGGGTACTTTCCAATCCGAATGTTCATACCGTAATTCCCGGAATGACTGCTTTTGATCACCTTGATCTGAATATTAAGATAATGGAAGATATTACTATGACTGAGCAGGAAAAAAATGATCTCCTTATAGCGAGTGCTGAACCCGGCCTGTTTTGTTCAGGTTGCAGCAATTGTCTCAGTTCATGCTCGTTAAAACTTCCTGTTCCTGATCTGATGAGGGCATATATGTATGCATATGGTTATTCGAATCCTGCTATGGCTTATGACCTTCTTGGTGACCTCGGAACAGGATCCTCTCCATGCTCAGATTGTCAGAGCTGTCGTGTTCAGTGTACAAATAAATTCAATGTAAAGGAAAAGATAACTGATATATCAAGGTTGGTAAATGTTCCGGCTGACTTCATAGTATAATTTCACAAAAAAAAATACACAGTATTAATGAGATACATTTCAACTCTTTTCCTCATCTTTTTAGTATATTCTCATATAGTTCTATCTCAGGATATTACACTACCTGAGTTGTCGGGATTCAAGAAAGTTACTTCCTATCCTGTATATACTGCCGATAACCTATGGGACTTCATAAACGGTGCAGCAGATTCCTACCTGTCGTTAGGTTTTGAAAATGTTCATATAGCTGAGTATAAAAAAGGAAAGAATGTAATTAAACTCGAAATTTATAAACATAAAGATAATATTCTGACTTTTGGAATATACTCTTCTGAGCGTTCACCTTCATTCAATTTTATCAAAATCGGGGCACAGGGTTATAAAACCGACGGATCGTTAAATTTTTTTAAGGGAAACTATTACGTTAAGATCAGAACATACTCAAAATCCGAAAAGATTTTTCAGTCCCTCGAAACCCTGGCTATGCGAGTGTCAGATATATTACCAGGCAGCTCTGAAATGCCATCAGCTCTGAAGGATCTTCCGGAAACGGGGAAAAAAATAAATGAAGAAAATTATATTAAAGAGAGCGTTCTTGGACACGAATATCTTACAGATGCCTTTAAAGCTCAGTATGAGGTCGGGAATAGTCAATTTTCAATATTTCTGTTCAGAAAGAAATCAGCCACAGAAGCTGCTAAAACCGTTGCAGCATATCTTAAATCGGCAGGATTGGAAATCGATGATCCTTCCGGTGGAAAATATGTGTTTAAGGATGGTTACAACGGAGATATTTTTCTTGCCTGGAAAGAAAACAGTATTGTTATCATCTCAGGTCTGGCAAAGGATCAGACTGATATTGCTTCAAAATACTCCTCAGAGATACTCAAATAATTCCATCCCTTGCAGCACTACACATTCTTGATCGTCTTTACTACGTATGAAGGATGGAAAAAGTATTTAAATTATTGTTCATGTCAGGTTCTGGTGTTATCATGAACAAGGGAGTGCCTGGTTCTCCGGGCCTCCCACTTTTTTGATCAGGAATACCATTTGCGTTCTCTTTTTTTCAAATTAGCCAGAACTGCACATGTAGTATTGACATCATCAATAACCTGAAAATCAAACATACCAACACAAATAAAGTCGGCTCCGTTCTCGAAGGCAAAGCGGAAACCATCTTTAGGAAGTATTGCCCCGCCTGCAAGTACTTTAAATGCAATCCATGGTTTGTTAACCTCTTTCATGTATTCCATAGTCTTCACCGGGAATAGATCGAACATATTATCATGGATCTTATTATGCTCTGCATATCTTTTTGTATCGACACTGAATTCGACCCGGTCTTCGATGGGGTGTGCTGACCAGTAGTTATCATTATGAAAGGTTTTTACATAGAAGTCGACAGGTATTTTTTCTTTTTCGCAAGCTTTAATTACTTCTAATGAGTGAGCGCCCATGCCTGCCAGGTAACCCTGCTTTTTAATATGTTCAATTGCCTTAGCCAGCTGATCTATTTTACCCTCTCTCACGTATTTGTCTCCCTCAGCACCCTGAATATACAGGGCATTGGCACCATTATCTATTGCAAGATCGATATCGCCAAGGAAATTGTCAGGCTTAAGGTAGGTCTGGCACACCGATTTCATCTTTCCACCATAAAGTTTCAGATACTTTTTAAAAAGTGGATAATTGATATTTATCATAAAAGTGGCATTGATGCCTGCCATCTCGGCAAGATGAAATGTCTCCAGAACTTTATTTTCTGTATTATAAGCCTTAAAAAGTGTATTTGCATATTGCAGATCACGGGCGTGAGCATAACCGCTCATCAGATTACAACCCATGATCATCCTGCTCAGGTTCAGATCTCCAAGTTTACCTTTAGGGAGGTTGCCCTTAAGATCAGCAATTTTTTTATAGTCAACTCTGATTGCAGTTGCACTTGAAACAGCATCGGGCCCCGATTCTGTAAAATGTCTGAGAAAGACACCACCGAATACTGCCAGGAAGGGTATACCAGCCAGTCCTTTAAGCATTTCGCGGCGACTGTTTTTCTCCTGAACTATTTTTTCACTTGAAAGAATAGGATCCGAAGCCACTACTCTCGATTTTTTCCGGTGTCTTAAAATATCCAGTCCGAAAAAATCTCCCGACTGCATAAATGCTAATACGACCAGTGCAAATAATTCAATAAGGTTTTTATTAACTATCAAGTAGTTACCTTCTGCCAATGCACCATAGCTGTATCCGCTGAATGGCGGGTATGCCAGATAATACAAAAGAAGCATACCAGCGCCAAACCATGAAGCTAATCTGGTGAACAGACCAAGAATCAGTGCAAGCCCTATCAATGTCAGGCCGATACTATTTGCATGATTAATTATTGTTAAACCCGGTTCTCCAGATGCCATCCATCTGAAAGCATCTCCAAAGATCCATCTTGATCCTTCAAGAAACGACCTGGCGCTCCAGGTTGGATCGAGGAGCTTGATCAACCCTTCGTAAAGAAAGTGCCAGCCTATGACAATTCTGAGAAAAGCAAGAAGAGCCGGCACCAGTTTGTTTCTAAATGTAATATAGATCATATCTTTTATTTTAATGGAGTACTACTATTTGCCATATTGATAACAGAAATAAGAAGCAACTGCGCTATATCTTCCATAATTTCCGGTTTGATAATACTGATATTATCCCCCGGAAGATGGTAAGAACTCTCTGAACCATATGTGTAAAAACTCAGAGAAGGAACTCCTGCCCGTAGAAATCGTGCGGCATCAAGACGAGGTCTGCCGAGATTTGAGAAAAAATTGGTTATAACTGGTCTATGTATATATTTTTCATTTGCATCCTTAATGAAACTCCACAGACGAGGGTAATTCATACCGGCATTTGCTCCGATAGATCCCCCGACTCCTACTCCATCCAGATTGATCAAGACGCTTTTTGCAGGATCCATAACAGGTCTGTCAAGATAGGCCTTCGATCCCATTATGGCCTGTTCCTCGGATCCAAATGCAATAAACATGACTGAGCGTTTCAGTGCTGGTTTACTTTGAGCCAATGCTTTTGCAATGCCCATCATAACTGCAACACCGGATGCATTATCATTAGCCCCGGGTATGATATCGTAACATTTTCCAAGGCCATCAAGATGTGCACCAATTATTATTACTTCCTTGCTTAGTATTGGATCGGATCCTTTTATAAGTCCGATAATATTTGAGCCGTTCCCATCTGGAAAATATTGAGTTCTCATTTTTATTGTCACAACCTTTTTGGTGTTGAAAGAGTTTGGTTTAAGAGTTGCATCAATTTTCTTTTGGAGATCATTGTGAGTGAATCCCGTACCTGAAAAAATATCTTTCACAACGGAATCACCAATGTGAACATAAATGAAATTTTCTTTATATGCATTGTTGGGATTTGAAATAGGGCCATAATTATACAACATACCAACTGCTCCATGTTTTACGGCATTCTCCAGCTTGGTCTGATGAAAGGAGTAATAGTACCAGGGATTAAATTTTTCTGCACCTGCATCGGGAGAGACAGGTGCCTCCCGTTCAATAAGAATTATTTTTCCTCTGACATCTATACCGGCATAATCATCATAGGCCAGTTCTGGAGCTGTTATCCCATATCCGGCATAGATGACTTCAGCTGTGACTTCACCATTCCCTGATGTCGATCCTGGCATATATTCTGTAATATAATTATAATGTTTCAGGATTTTCTCATCTTTATTGATCCCTAAGTGAAGTGATAATCCGCAATCTGGAAATACGAGGATATAAGGGATACTAAAAAACTGGAACCAGCTTCCGTTATCGCCTGCGGGAGTTATTCCCCATTCCGCAAACTCATCTGCAAGCCATTGTGCACATTCCTGATACTCATTTGTACCAGTAAGCCTCCCCTGATATTTCACGTCGCATTGGATTTTAACATAATCGAGAAGATCATGGCTCGAAATGGAATGCATCGCTTCCATCAGAGCTTTTTCTGAAACTTCCTGTGCTACCAGGCACTTAACTGAAAAGAGAAGCAATAATATAATCTTGAGCCTTTTCATATTCAGTTTTAATTTTCCCAAATTATTAGAAGAAACCACCCAGCACCCAGCACCCAGCACCCAGCACCCGGCACCCGGCTAGTACAGATACTTATGGCACTCAGAGCAGTTTGCCTCTTTCCATGCAGTTCCAATGTCGATGGGGTGAGTGAATTCAAGAGTCTCCCTGATATTAGTCAGCTGCATTGACCCCGGTCTGCCCTGTCCGACTATTGTATGGCAAAGATTACAATCTCTTGTAATAGTGCGGCCATTTGCCGATTTAAATGCGTTATTGTGGCATCTGAAACAACCCTCAGACTCGAGATGCCCGATATGTTCAGGATATACATCATACGTTACTTTCATTCCCGGGAAAGTATTTTCTGCAAATGCTTTCTGAATACTTGTTATTGAACTGTCAACTGTTCCGGTATTCCTTGAATAGTAATCGTTTAATTCAGATTTGTAGAATTTGACAATACTGTCTTTTATCATCATCAAGGCGGTGTCCTTATTCCTGAAGGTCTGTTTCAGGATACCCATTGCTACTTTCTTTACGAAAGGTATGCTTTTCGACACGGTCCCATTTAACAAAGCCTTATCAAAATAAACTGTAGGAGAATTGTAATTATGAGAGGGCCTGTTATGACAGTCAATGCAATCCATTGTTCTGGTTTGCGTCGCTGATATTAAGCTGTCTGTCACAGGTTTTTCGGCATCTCTATAGATCGTAATCTCACCTGAGGTTTTATTTGTGTATTTGATGTATGTAATATTCTCACGTTTGTCGTTATCTGAAATATATTCAATATTTACATCGGGATTAATATGCCAGTGAATCCCTTCTTTGAAACCACCGATATTATATTCAGAACCTGTTTTCATCTGGAGCATGACGTCCCACTCAGAATTTAAAGAGTCTGCAAGAAAATATTTATTAGACCTGACCTGGCGTGCATAAAATTTCTGAGGCCAATGGCATTTTTCGCAGGTTTCCCTTGCCGGACGAAGGTCATGAAGCGGGGTAGGAATAGGTTGAGGAAATGTTTTTGTAAGGACAGCATAAACCTGCTGCATCCCCGATAGTTTTGATTTGACATACCAGTCAGCTCCTGAACCAACATGGCACTCAACACATGTGACGTTCGCATGGGGTGATTTCTGGTAAGCAGTATGTTCAGGTTCCATTACCTGGTGACAAAGTTTGCCACAAAATTCAACCGATTCGGTAAAATTAAAAGCTTCAAAGCTGCCAAATGTGGAGAGAAATAATACTACAATCGTAGTTACAGTGAATATCACGAAAGCATTCCTGTGACTGACATTATTTAAATCAATAACAGGCAACCTTGACCTTCCAGGTTCTGTCTCCCTGTTCATTCTTCTCCTTTTATTGATCATCCCTATGGGTATCATAAGTAATCCGAGGAGCATGAAGCCCGGAAGAACTATATAGATAAAGAGGCCCAGATAGGTGTTGCCTTTTTGAAAAATAGTTGAGATTATAAAAAGGATTATGATGATTAACAGATTGATCACTGCTATAATAGAACCGATAATTGTGAGCCAGTTCTTCGATGATGGTGGTAATTTCATTTGGGGCAAGTTTATTTACAGAGTCAGCAAAAATAGAAAATATTTCTTTGATTACTTTTTTGAAGCATTTTCAAGTTTTTTGAGAATAGAGAAAATAAATGCAGCCGAAATCAGGCAGCACACAATAAATACCAGCCAGAGCTGCCATAGTTCAACTCTGTCCCAAAGTAAAGTACCAACGAACAGCAGCTTATTTCCAACAGCAGTTGCCAGAAGCCAACCACCCTGCATAAGCCCCTGAAAACGGGAGGGGGCTACTTTTGAAACAAATGAAAGACCCATGGGACTGAGAAATAATTCAGCAATAGTAAGTATTAAGTAACTGTTAATAAGCCAATAGGGGGAGACTCTTTCAGCAGCAGTTGCTGAGGCTCCATGCAGAGAAACCGGAGAAGGAAGATGAACAGAGGATACCAGGACCAGCATAAAACCGATTGCGGCAATAACCATTCCTATACCTATCTTTTTCGGAGTTGAAGGCTCAATGTTCTTTTTATTCATCCATGCAAACACACCTATAACCGGGAAAGTAAGAGCAACAATAAAAAGTGGATTATAGGCCTGGAAGATCTCAGGTGAAATATCATTCATTACATTAGCTTTCTTTATAAAAAAATATGCTATAATAAATGCAGCGACAAACAATGCGCCTCCAATTACTCTTCCAATTAGATTTGACTTTTTTCTAATCAGGATTACGAGTCCCGCAATTGATCCTATTACAGCAAGAAGTGAAGGAAGTGTAAAGAAGAGGTATGTAAAGGACCCAACTTGTTTTACCGTATAGTCCCTGGCAAAGAGTGTAAGAGTAAGTCCGTTCTGATGGAATGACATCCAGAAAAAGATAACAACAATGAAAACGAGAATTAGGGAAGATATCCTGGAAAATTCTTCTTTCTTAGCGCTCATCAGCATCCATGTAACAAATCCTCCGAAAAGGCCAAAAGCCATACCATTTGCGACAACTTTGCCAAATGGACTGCCTGTAGCATACCTCAATATGAAACTGAATATTAGTCCAGTGACCAGTAAGGCACCGATAGCAGTTAAAAGAGGTTTTGATTTGAATGGAATCTCGGAACCAGAATCCTTAACGGCCTTTTCCTTATTTGGAAGATGGTTTTTGAAAATAAGATACACCAGAAGTGAAATGACCATTGCCCCGGCCGCAATTCCAAATGCATAGTTATACCCTTTTGAAAATACTTCAAGATATTTATGTGCAAATACAGACATATCTGTAATAGGACCGGTTAGATTTGCGGCATCTGCAAGTTGTTTAAACTGTGTTGTATCCTTCAGTGTCCCGTTAATAAACTGGTGACAGAGGGATGGTAGGGCACCATCATGAGAAAAGCCATTTACCTTAAGCCACCAGTTTCTCATTGCAGTTGCAGCAAACGGAGCAAAGAAAGCACCTACGTTTATCCCCATGTAGAAGATCATGAACGCTGAGTCTCTTAGCTTGGAGTACTTTGGATCATCATACATCTGACCAACTACAGCCTGAAGGTTGCCTTTAAAAAGACCGTTCCCGAAAGCAATGGTGAAAAGTGCAATTATTGTAAAAATAAGGGGCATCCCCGGTATTGCCATCAGAAGATAACCGCCAAACATGACAATTATGCCTAAAAGTATCACAGTCTTATATTTCCTTGTGGAATCGGCCAGAATACCTCCTACAAGAGCGAGTGCATAAATACTGAAATAGAACCAGCTGTAAATGTCGCCTGCTTTCTCCGCAGGTAAGCCATATTTTGCCTGCAGGAATAATACAAGGATCGCCATCATCGTATAAAATCCAAACCGTTCCCCCATATTGGCAAAGAAGGCAACAAGCAGTCCTTTTGGATGATTCTTTAACATAGTATTTGGTTTTGTAAGGTTAGTTTATAGAATGTTAAAACTCTAGTGACTTTAGTCTCTCAAATATATAAATCTTTTTGAATGTAAAGGCTTTGATCACTTAAACCAGATATTATTTTGCAGAATCGTAACTAAACCCATTCTTTCTTTTATTTACCGGTTGAACATTATAAATTTGTATCGGTTAAATAGAGATATGAAAATTTTCAGTAGTGAACAGATAAAAAATATTGACAGCTACACAATTGAAAACGAACCTGTAAAGTCTGTCGATCTTATGGAGAGGGCAGCTCATAACCTGCTTGACTGGCTTATGCAGCGCTTTGAGCGACCTGCCCATTTCATAGTTTTTGCCGGCCCGGGTAATAATGGGGGGGATGGTCTGGCTCTGGCACGACTGTTAAAAGAAAACAGATATGATGTTGAAATTCATTATGTTAGCTTTGCAGATAAAGTATCAGAGGATTGGACCATTAACTTCCAGAGATTGGAACTTCTGAAAAACATCCAGTTTAATAAACTCACCTCCCCGGATCAATTTCCTTTAGTTTGTGCTGAGGATATTCTGGTGGATGCCATCTTTGGATCTGGTTTGACAAGACCTGCTGAAGGTCTTGCCGGTGAGGTTATCAGAAAAATCAATAATACGGGAAATCTGGTTATATCTGTAGATATTCCGTCAGGACTTTTTTCGGGCGATAACAGCCGGAATATCAAGGAAAACATCGTACGGGCCAATCACACCTTAAGCTTTCAATTCCCTAAATTAGCTTTCCTGTTTGCTGAAAATTATTGTTATACCGGAGAATGGTATCTTCTTCCATTAGGTCTTCATCCTGCTTCCATTAGAGATACCATTACACCATATTTCCTTTTAGATGAAAAAGAAATCAGACCACTACTCAAGAAACGAAGCAAATTTGATCATAAGGGTAAATTCGGACATGGCCTTCTGGTTGCCGGATCAAGTGGTAAGTTTGGTGCAGCGGTACTTTCCGCCAAAGCTGCTCTAAGGACCGGAATTGGCCTGCTGACCTGCCACGTGGCTGCAGGGGCAAGCGTTATCATTCACACATCTGTGTCTGAAGCAATGGTAAGCTCAGATCAAAATAATGGGATCATAACAGCTCTGCCTGATTTATCCACATATGATGCGATTGGTATCGGCCCAGGGATTGGGATAGATATTGCAACTCGGAATATGCTGAATAAACTATTATCTGATAACATTGCTCCACTCGTTTTAGATGCGGATGCTATAAATATATTGGGCTTGAATAAAGAGTGGCTATCTTATCTTCCTGCAGGATCAATTTTAACACCTCATCCTAAGGAATTTGAAAGGATCACTGGCCCAAACCCTGATAGTTATTCTCAATTAATGTCCCAGGTTTCATTTTCAGATAAATTTAATTGTGTTGTGGTTCTGAAAGGAGCTCATACCTCAGTATCATTGCCCGATGGCAGAGTATTCTTTAACAATACTGGTAACCCGGGTATGGCAACAGCCGGAAGTGGTGATGTGCTGACAGGAATGATCCTTTCATTACTGGCACAAGGCTATTCGCCTGAAAACGCAGCAATAACAGGCGTTTTTCTTCACGGACTTGCAGGTGACCTGGCCGCAGATAAATCCTGCTTTGAATCTTTGATTGCTTCTGATATTATTGAAAATATTGGTAATGCGTATAATTATATAAGAAGTGTTACGTATTAAATGAAGACAATAGTAAAAAGTAAAAAGTAAAAAGTATAAGAATAATGGACAGAACTACCCGTTACCCTGCACCCTGCACCACGCACTCTGCACCACACATCTTTATTTTATTAATCCTGATATTAATATTCTCTGTCTCCTGTATATCAAAGAAGAGATTAGTAGAACCAAGCACTGTAATACTGCCTCTTGGAGACACGGTACATTTGAGAGACGGATGCCTGATCTATGGTTTACCACAGACAGTATTTAATATTGAAATTGATGTAGAAAGAAGATTTGAAAGACCCGGCCCATATGCAAGATTTGCGGGTGATATGCTTGGAATAAAAGACGTCATTAACCAGGAAAAGGAAACATGGTCCATAACAGGGATCAAAGTTTTTTCTTCAGAAGAACCGGATCCTTCAGAATTATATCTCATCGAGAGCAATACAATGTTCCAGACCAATGTTCTCTCCCTGAAAAAGGCAGGTCTTATCCTTGACCTTAACAGTGATATTTATGAAGGATCGGACGAGAGAAGAACAAGTAAACCTTCAACCGGTTCTCAACAGGGATATTTGGATCTGGGAGCTGATGAATATTTTGTAGCTCAGAGCGATACCGCTTTCAGACTGGTAAAACTTGATACTGCTTTTATTAAGATTCCTTACCTGGTGGAGAAGAAGAAACAGCTAACAATCGATCAGCTTGCTGATAAAGCTGCAAAATCACTCCTGGAACTACGTGATGGCATGCATCTTATTCTAACAGGTGAGGCAAATGTGTTTCCTCAGGGTAAATCGGCTATTGAGGAAATGAACAGACTGGAAAAGGAATACCTGGCACTGTTTACCGGAAAGATCTGGACTGAAACTAAAACCTTTCATTATACCTTGATTCCTCAAAAAGCAATGAAAGGTAAACCGATAACTTTATTAAGATTCTCTGGTCAGACAGGTCCAGCTGATGGTATAACAAATTCAGGGACTCCGGTTATAATCAGCTTACAGCCTCTTCAAAAGACCAAAGATATTACTCTTGTAGTAAAACCGGCTGCGGCAAATTTAACAGCTCCGAAATATGATAAATTGTACTACAGGATTCCTGAAATAGTTTCAATGGAAATAAAAATGGGTGAGGAGAAGCTTTACAATGGCAGAAAGCTTATCTATCAATTCGGACAATTGGTTCAGTTACCGGCAAATTATATTATCGGAAAGTAAGCTTCAGGTGTCACCTATTGAATCCTTCCCTTAAAGCTCATTTGAAAATCCTGAAAATTCTTCTTTTCATAGGCTTTATCAGCAAAATAGCTCAGGAGTTCTTCCATTTCTTTTGGCGTTTTAAATCCCGGCATAGGTGCCAGAAGCTGACCTTTTTCATTAAGGAAAACAACAGTAGGATAGGCCATCTGTCCTTTTAACAGCGCAATAGCAAGCTGATGGGAAGGACCCGATTTGCCATCATTCACAAAAGTTTTGCCCTGGAAAGTTACTTTTTCTTTACCCTCAGCATCAAACTTCACCGGATAATACATTTTTGTGAGAATTTCAGCAATAACAGGATTGGAAAAAGTATCCTTATCAAGTCTCTTGCACCAGATACACCAGTCAGTATATGTATCAATAAAAATGGGTCGGGGATTCTCTTTTATAAGCTTCTCAGCTTCCTCAATTGTATACCATTTTATCTTCTCTTTTTGAGAAAAAGACAATGCGGAGATTGAAAGAAATAACAAAAGGATTGTAATCTTATTTTTCATATGAAGCAAATTATTCAGTTTATCGGACTAAAATGCAAATAAAGAGATTTATTTCTTAATTCTGCAAGAAGCAAATATTTACCATATTATTCTTTAACAGTTGTGCCATGAGATGGTTCTAAAATAGTTTGATTTTTATTTTGTTTGAAATTTAATTAATTACATTTACCCGTTCTAAATTTAACTGATGATCTAATATGGAAACTAGAAACAAGACTTTACGGGATTCCACGGCATTAAGGTGGTTTGTATTAGTATTATTAAGCGCTTTGATCTTTGCAACCTACTGGTACCAGGATTTTTATTCAGGTCTAAAGGCGTTGATGGAGTCTGAATTAAAGTTTACAAGTGAAGAGTTCGGAAGGCTGATAGGATTGACAACTATCGCCAATATGTTTGGTATGATCATAGTTGGCGGAATAGTTCTCGATAAGTGGGGAATAAGGCTTGCAGGCCTCGTATTTGGAGGTCTCGCTGCAGTTGGTGCGGGAATTTCTGCAATGGCCTGCGCCGGATACTTCGGAGATAATCACAGCACCATGTTAACGATGATGATCGTCGGAAGGATTATGTTCGGATCAGGTCTTGAAATAACTTGTGTAGTTGCGACCCGTACAATAGTCAAGTGGTTCAAAGGGTATGAGGTAGCTTTGGCCCTGGCAATAAACATTGGTTTTGGACGACTTGGATCAGCTCTTGGGATAGCAGTCTCACCAGATATTGCTAATGGTCATGTTTCTCCAGCTGTTACATTTGCTGCTACTCTTGTTGCCCTTGCATTGATACTTTTCCTTCTTTATACATTCTTTGATAAGAAACTGGATAAACAAAGAGCCGGAACTTCTGAAGATACTTCAGAAACAGATGAGGAGTTTAAAATGCGGGATCTGGTTAAACTTGCCACCAATCCATCATTTATTTATATTGCCCTTCTATGCGTCTCATTTTATGCAGCAGTGTTTCCATTTATTCAATATGCCCCTGATTTACTTGTAAACAAGTTTGGTTTTACATATGTATTGCCCGATGATCCTCATAGTAACATCATCCTTTTTGGTAGCAAAGCTCTCGGAAATACCAGCGTTTTTATTGTACTTTTTATATTTGGCCTGGCATTCTCCTTAGTTCCTGCCAATATTAAAGAGAGAGCTTACAAGAACCTTTCAATGATGATCATATTTGTTCTGTTCCTGGGTTTCATATATCTGCTCAGAGACACTTTCAGACTCTGGTTTACCAACGGACCCAAAACAGCATCTCTTATTCCGCTTGGAACAATTTTGTTTACTCCTATTTTTGGAAGTTATGTGGACCGGAAAGGTAAAGCTGCCTCTATTATGATACTTGGTTCATTACTATTAATATTTGCACACCTTGCCTTGTCTCTGGTAAATATTAAACTCCTTGCATATGTCGGGTTATTTTGCCTTGGTATTGCTTTCTCTCTTGTTCCCGCAGCAATGTGGCCCTCCGTAGCCAGGATTGTTCCCGAGAACAGGCTTGGAACAGCATATGCTTCTATGTTCACGGTACAGAACTGGGGGCTGGGTGCTTTCTTCTGGGGAATAGGTGCGCTGCTTGACCTGTGTAATAAATCGCACCTGACCGAAATCAGGGCAGGTAAGATGCCTTATGATTATACTATTCCTATTCTTGTTCTTGTTTTTTGCGGAATTATTGCAATATTCCTTGCTTTTAAACTGAAGCAGGCTGATAAGAGACAGGGTTATGGACTTGAAAATCCTTCGATCAAAAACCTTGCCTGAAAATATTCAGGTCATTGTACCTCCAGAATACAACCCACTGTCGGGATTGTGGTAATTCTGACTGAGGGATCATTGCGAAGATAACTACGTAATTTTGAGATAAATACATCAAGACTTCTACCAGTATAATAATCAGAATCGCCCCATACCGCAATCATTATCTCTTCACGTTTTACAAGGTTGTTGATCTGGCGGCAAAGAAGTCCAAGTATCTGACTCTCTTTTAAAGTTAACCGTTGTGATTCTTTATTGAATGAAAGAAGTTGATTTGAACTGTCAAATTCATACCTGCCAATTGATATGACCGATCGTTTTGATGGATGATGGCTGGAGAGTCTGGTTCTTGATAAGATGGCTTTTATCCTGTATAGCAATTCTTCCTCATCAAATGGTTTTGTTATATAATCGTCAATTCCGATCCGGAAACCTTTTATCTTATCCTCCTTCATCGATCTGGCTGAAAGTATGATAACAGGTATTTCAGGATCATTTTCCTTGATTTTTGTGACCAGGGTAAAACCATCCATCTTGGGCAACATAAGATCAATTATGCAGAGATTGAAACCGGTTGCCTGAAATCCTTTATAACCCGATTCCCCATCTTTATATAATTTAACCTCAAAGCCATCAGATTCAAGAAAATCAACAAGAAGGAATCCAAGGTTAGTATCATCTTCCACAAGGAGAATCCTTCTCTTTCCCTCGGCAGTGCTCATTATTTTATTTTTTCAGGAATTTCAATTGTGAATCTGGTTCCTTTTCCGGGTGAACTCGATACTTTTATTCTACCTCCCATTCCGGTAATAATCTCATTTACGTAATATAATCCGAGACCGAAGCCGTTACTGTCATGAACATCTCCTGTCGGAACCCGGAAATATTTGTCAAATATCTGATTAAGGTACTCACGGGGAATTCCGATTCCATTATCGGTAAATTCAATGATATTCAGTCTGTCAACAGATCTGAGTGTTATGATGATTTCAGGAGATCCGGTATTGTACTTAATGGCATTATCGAGAAGATTCCCGATTGCGATATGGAATGAGTCGATATTTCCCGTTACATAGAGATCTGATTCAGGCTTGTGGAATTCTACTTTACCATTTTTCGATTTTAATTGCACCGAATATGTTTCAATAACATTGTCTATTACATCACCAATATTAATAATCTCGGCCGAAACAACTTTTGCCGATTCAGAAAATGAAGTCTTGAGTAGTTCTTCAACTTTACTTTTAAGGCGGTTATGTTCGGTTCTTATAACTTTTGTGTAGGAAGATAGCTTTTCATCTTTCTCAACAACTTCATTTTTGCCAATCATGCTGTTAGCAAGAGCTATATTTGTCAGTGGTGTCCTGAATTCGTGTGTCATGTTGTTGATTATATCAACAATATTCTCTGTCAAACGTTTTTCTCTTTTGTAGTACCTGAATATCAACAGAAATGACACTGAAACAAGAAGAAGCAGTACAATCGAACATATAAATATATAGCCGATTTGTGCCTTAATAAAGTCGCTTTTATCAGGGAATCTTATCTTTAGCTCATAACCGGCCTGGTTCAGTACATTTTCAAGATTATTTGTAAAGTATACATTTTTCTTTTGTTCGGGTCCTGAGTTTAATGCTTTATCTACTATGTCGAATTCGAAATCAAGATCTATTCCATAAAACTTAAGATCATTTCTGATCATTGTTCCAATATTGGCCCACTCTGTGCGGTTTTTCATCATCAGCATGCAGGAACCTGGACTATCTTTTCGAAGGCAATTGGTTACCTCCTTACAGATTTCCTGATCTCTTGAAAGGTTCTCGACAATCCTGTTCATAGCCATCGCGACACTCCGATTAAATTGAGTTTCCTGCATCCCGGCAGCTTTCATTATCCATTTGATCTGAATCCCGACAAGGAATATCAGACACATAAATGTCAGTATAAGAAGATAAAGTTGGACAGGCGACCTTTTCATAATCGACAAAAATACACAGATTTTGTATTGGCTTTTCATTTTTAACATCGGCTTAACACGATTTAACCTCCTGATAACCGCTTAGTAGGAAAATCGCACTATTTTTGTTCAGGAAAATTTATAAAAATTAATAAATATGAAAAAAGTTATTATCGGTTTATCAGGAATGGTAGTTCTGGCAGTTGCTGTAATTCTTTTTACAAATGCCCGCCCAACAGCTCAGGACACAAAGAAAACAGCTACAGAAGTCTCTAAAGATTGTGGAAAATGTCCATCCGCAGCCACATGTCCAGAAGCTGCAGGAACTAAAGTTTCAGGACCGAATACTGCAGTTGCAAGTAGTGTTGAGACTAAATCAATGACATGTGATCCGGCAAAATGCAAAGCTGCTGGTTGCGATATGACAAAATGCAAAGAGGGAAAATGCGATCCGGCAACATGCAAAGCCAAATGTGCTGAAGCAAAAGGTGAAATGAAAGATTGTGCTGCAACATGCCCGATGGCATCCAAGGCAAAGTAACAATAGAAGTAGGTTTAGGTTTAATTAGAATTTCAAGATGCCATAATTGTTTCGTCTCAACGGAATAATTATGGCATATTCTTTTTAACTTCGATGACTAAATTATATTCTTATGAGTACGAATGAATTTACCAAATCCGAAATATTTAGTTTTGCCGGATCGGTTGATTATGCCGACGGTGCAATTGTAAGTAAGACAGTTCTGAAAAAACAGACAGGTAATATATCTCTTTTTGCATTTGCAGAAGGGGAGGCACTGAGTGAGCATACAGCTCCATATGATGCACTTATCGAAATTGTTGATGGGAGGGGGGAGATCGTCATAGGCGGAAAATCCTATTTCCTTCAATCAGGACAAAGCATTATAATGCCTGCAAATATTCCACATGCTGTGAAGGCGGCGGAACGGTTCAAGATGGTGCTTACAATGATAAAGAGTAGTTGATATTGGAAGTTGCAGGTTGCAAGTTGCGAGTTGCACCCTGCACCCTGCACCCTGCACCTCATCTATGCCATCTTAATCAATATTGCCTTAATTGTATCAGTAACGTCCTCCTCTTCATCCACGCATCTCTCAAGCATCTCGAGGATCTTATTGTTCTTCAGGAGCTCTTTTGTATCTTCCTCTTTTTCAAATAATTCACCTATTCCCACAAAATACAATTCATCAGCCTCATGTTCTATTTTATTTACCTTTTCACATGCAGCCATGATCTTTGCTTTATTTGCTGAAGCATCTTTCAGAAAATTTATACTGATCTCCAGCTCCTTAGCTGCTATATATATCAATTCAGCCATCTCCTTATAAACCGGAATCAGCTTTTTTGGCTTATATAATATCATTCTGCGGCTAATACCATTGATCGTGTCAACAACGTCATCAATTGTTGCAGTCAGCTCATGAATATCCTCCCTGTCAAAAGGGGTAATAAATGATTTATTGAGTTGCAGATAGGTTTTGACTGTTATTTCATCTCCGATATGCTCGAGATTCCTGATTTCCTTATTAATTCTGTCATGATCCTCAAGACTTGCAGATGCCATAAGTTTTGTCAATAGTTCGGCAGCTTTTACCAGATTCTCAGCATCACTTTCAAAGAGAGGAAAGAAGGAATGATCCTTGGGTACAAAAAACTTAAGTACTGTATCAATATTTACCATATCATTTATTTAATGTTATTATTCCTTTATATTCAGGTTTTTAAAATAATAAGTTGAGGAGATGATACATGAGACCACTGATCACTGCTGAAACAGGAATAGTAAGCAGCCATGCCCAGAAAATATTAGTAGTGACTCCCCACTTGACTGCTGACACTCCTTTTCTTGCGCCAGCTCCGATAATTGCCCCGGTTATTGTATGGGTTGTGCTTACAGGAATTCCGAAATAAGTTGCACCGAAAAGAGAAAGAGCACCTGCAGTTTCAGCACAAAATCCCTCAAATGGTTTTAGTTTGGTTATTTTCTGGCCCATAGTTTTTACAATCCTCCAGCCTCCGAAAAGAGTTCCCAGTGCAATAGCTGCCTGGCATGATAATACAATCCAGAGCGCGATCGGAGTATCTTTTGTTATATGTTCGGTCACGACCAGAGACAGCCATATTATCCCCATAGATTTTTGGGCGTCATTACCACCATGTCCAAGACTAAAGGAAGCAGCCGATAATAGCTGAAGTCTCCGGAAATGTTTATCAATAGAGGAAGGGGATTGTTTCCTTGAAAAATATATTACGATTGCAGATATAAAAAACGACATTATCATTCCCATCAGAGGGGCAATGACTATAAAAATCACAATTTTTAATACGCCAGCCATTATTACTGAACCCCAGCCAGAACTTGCCACGGCGGCTCCCACGAGCCCGCCTACAAGAGTATGGCTTGAACTGGATGGAAGTCCAAGCCACCATGTAACCAGGTTCCAGGAAATGGCTGCAATAAGGGCTGCGGCAATTACAGTAAGATTTATAACATCAGGATTAATGACGCCCTTTCCCATCGTAGAGGCTACCTCATGTGAGAAGAACAGGAATGCCACAAAATTAAATATAGCTGCCATAGTAACAGCTGCAAAAGGTGATAATACTTTTGTGGAGACTACAGTTGCAATTGAGTTGGCTGAATCGTGAAATCCATTAATAAAATCAAACATCAGTACCAGGGCAATCACAACATATAGGAAAGTCATAGATCAGGATGTTATTAATACTATACGGCTATGTTTTCTTCCTGCAAAATGTATTTCATTTATTATCAATTAATTATTGCCTAAATGTTAACCTTCTACAGGTTGGCGTGAAATTAATACAATTCGTATGAAAATCAAAATGATTCGAATGTTAAGTTTTTGTTACATTTTGACCGGAAACAGTTACCTGTTTATTTAGATCCGGCAGTTAACCCTAACAGTTGATTTTATCCTTTGTTTATATTGCCAAATTGTATTAATTTTATTGCCGTAAATCTATTTAATTTTATTCTGTATTATTATGAGCAATATACGTGATCTTGAACCAAAACAGTTATGGAATTATTTCCACGATATAACCCAGATACCGCATCCTTCAAAAAGGGAAAAGAAGCTTGTGGAGTATATTGTAGAATTTGGGAAAAAGCAAAATCTTGATACTTTAGTTGATAAAACAGGCAATGTTATTATCCGGAAGCCTGCAACAAAAGGGATGGAAAGCCTGAAGGGAGTTATACTTCAGACTCATCTTGATATGGTCCCGCAGAAGAACAGCGATAAGAAACATGATTTTGAGAAAGACCCTATCGAGACATTGATAGATGGTGAATGGGTAAAGGCAAACGGTACAACCCTTGGCTCTGACAATGGAATTGGCGTTTCAGCAGTTCTTGCTGTGCTCGCTTCAAATGAGATTGCTCATGGGCCTCTGGAAGCACTGTTCACAATTGATGAAGAGACTGGCATGACAGGGGTAAATGGTCTCGAAGCGGGAGTGCTGAAAGGTGATATTCTTTTGAACCTTGATTCAGAGGACGAAGGCGAACTCTATGTGGGATGCGCGGGCGGAATTGATGTTAGCATCAAAAAAAACTATGCTGAGGAATCATCACCGAAAGGAATGGCTGCATATAAGATTTATGCAAAAGGACTGAAAGGCGGGCATTCCGGGGTTGATATAGCACTAGGCAGAGCTAATTCCAATAAACTGATGTTCAGGTTTCTCATGCAGGCTGAATCAGACTTTGGCATCAGGCTTTCTGAAGCTTCAGGTGGAGATTTACGAAACGCAATTCCACGTGAGTCAAACGCAATTGTTTTGATACCGGAAATAAAAGCGTTAGAATTTGAAGCATTTGTACAAGGTTATGATAAAATGTACAAAGCTGAATTTGCCGAAACGGAACCTGATCTCCTGTTTACCTTTGAAAAGATTGCTGTGCCGGCCAAAGTAATGAATCAGGGAGAACAGTACCGAATAATCAGGGCAGTTTTTGTTTGCCCGAACGGAGTTATCAGAATGAGCCAGGCGATGAAGGGTCTTGTGGAAACATCCAGTAATCTTGCTATTGTGCGGATTAAGGATGGCAAGATTGAAGTTCATAACCTCACCCGTAGTTCTGTTGACTCAGCCAAGGAAGCAACCGCCTGGAGAATTGCAGCTGCATTTCAGCTAATTGGCGCCGAAGTAATGGTACAAGGAGGCTATCCTGGCTGGAAACCCAATATGAATTCTCCTATACTGAAGACCATGAGCAGGGTATATAAGGATATGTATGCCAAGGTACCTGAGATTAAAGCTATTCATGCCGGACTGGAATGCGGAATTCTTGGCGGTATCTATCCCAATCTTGATATGATCTCCTTCGGACCTACTATCAAATATCCTCATTCTCCGGATGAGAAAGTACAAATAGCCTCGGTATTGAAATTCTTTAATTTTCTATGTGGGACTCTGAAACAGGTTCCGGTGAAATAATTTGTGGCAGGTTGCAGATTGTTTTCGTACCCTGCACCCTGCACCCTGCACCCTGCACCCTGCACCCATGCAACCTGCAACCTAGTTAACTTTTATCTCAACAAGGATATCATCCTTCATCACATTTGTATTGGGTTTTGCTGATACTTTAAGGATAAGTCCGTTCACAGGGGAGAGGATCTCATTCTGCATCTTCATTGCTTCCAATATAACTACAGATTCTCCCCTCAAAACCTGGCTCCCTTCTCTAACCAGGACATCGAGTATTTTTCCTGGCATCGGAGCTTTAATGAACTCTTTCTCAGCTTTCCCTTTCTGTTTTTTCAGAACTTTCTTCCTTTGCATGGAAAATGGTGTCTCAACAGTAAAAACATAACTGATGTCGTTGAAAAGTATTTCATATTTGTTCTGACTGGAACGAACGATCTCAACCGGAAATCTCCTGTTCTTCCACAAAATATATGTTCCGTACTTCTCATCATGCTTAAGCTGAATCTCGTACTGCCTTTTGCCGATCTTTATTGATTGCTTAAGGGGAAGTGAAAAGCTGAATTTACGGTTTTCCGAGGATAGAGCATATAATTTATTGATATAAAGCTTGTCGTTTGGCATCGATAATCATTTAGATTAGAACTGATTAATTCTTTTGTTAAGCAGCCATGGACTCATTTCCCTGGTCTTTTTAAAATCAATATTTATACTGTTGTCATTTAGATTTTCTTCAATGAAGAGTTTGGTGGCCAGCCAGGCGGCAAGCAACTCTTCATAATCTGCATTATAATAGTACTTATCAAGATCTTTTTCTATGAAAGCAGTAGTGAAATTGCCTGACTGGAATTTAGGGTGCCTGACAAGCATCCGGAAAAATGGAAGTGTAGTTTTTGTCCCTTTTATCCAGACTTTGTCAAGTGCCTTTTTGCAATTCAATAATGCCTCTTTACGATCTTTGCCTTTCACAATCAGCTTGGCAATCATCGAATCATAGCTTGAAACAATTGCCGATCCGGCCTGAATGCCGGTATCGACTCTTACATATTGTTCATCGGGCATGCTGAGCTTTTCAATTTTCCCAGGATCTGGGGCAAAGCCCGCCTGAACATCTTCTGCATTAATCCGGCACTCTATTGCCCATCCTTCAAGTTTGATATCAGATTGTTTGAATTTCAGTTCTTCACCATTGGCTATCCGGATTTGTTGTTCAATCAGGTCTATACCAGTAATGACCTCAGTCACCGGGTGTTCAACCTGTATCCTTGTATTCATCTCCATAAAATAGAACTTTTTATCGGAGTCCAGAAGGAATTCGACTGTTCCTGCAGAATAATAATTTACAGCTTTAGCAATCTCTACAGCCATCCGGCCCATCTCTTCCCTGAGTTTATCATCAAGGGCAGAGGAAGGAGCCTCTTCAAGAAGTTTCTGGTGCTTCCTCTGTATGGAACACTCTCTTTCTCCAAGGTGGATTACATTTCCCTTTTTATCGCCAAGAATCTGAAATTCAATGTGCTTTGGATTTTCAATATACTTCTCAATGAAGACTGACGGATCATTAAAGGCTTTTTCTGCCTCTTTACTGGCAATTCCGAATAGCTTATCAATATCCTCCGATTTCCTGACTATCCTCATGCCTCTTCCTCCACCACCTGAAGCAGCTTTAATGATAACAGGATAACCAATTTTTTCAGCAATTTTGATTGCTTCAGCTTCATTCCTTATGTTACCCTGGCTCCCCATAGCCATAGGAATGCCATGTCCCTGGGCTATCTTTCTCGCAATGGTTTTGTTGCCCATTTTATAAATAGCATCAGGTGAAGGCCCGATAAATACTATTTTGTTATCGTTACATTTATCAGCAAAATAGGCATTTTCTGACAGGAATCCGTAACCTGGATGAATTGAGTCAGAATTAGTTTTCAATCCAATTTCAATCAGCTTATCAATATCCAGAAAAACAGGAATATCGGATCCCTCTTCGGTGTAATCATAGACTACATCTGCAAATGAAAGGTACATCGCGTTAGGTTCAACGGCAGTTTTTATTGCCACTGTTTCAATTCCCATTTTACGGGCAGTCTTCATTATCCGGATTGCTATCTCACCCCGGTTTGCAATAAGAATTCTTTTAATTTTCATTTTATTTCAATTAAAACAACGGATTCATATCTACCCTAAACCCTTTACACCCCCCTGCCCCCCTCAAGGGGGGAATTTGTTTCTAATACCCTGTAACCTGTAACCTGTAACCTGTAACCTGTAACCTGTAACCTGTAACCTGTAACCTGTAACCTGTAACCTGTAACCTGTAACCTGTAACCTGTAACCTGTAACCTGTAACCTGTAACCTGTTACAACGGCATATTCCCGTGCTTCCTGGCAGGTACTTTTACCCACTTATTATTTAAAGCTTCAAAAGCTGAAATAATTTTTTTTCTCGTTTCTGCCGGGTCAATAACTTCATCAATATAGCCACTTTCATCAGCAATGAAGGGATTTGCGACTTTGTCCCTGTATTTTTTTACCAGTTCCTTTTTAAGCTCAACAGGATTTTTAGATTCTGCCAGTTCTCTCTTGTAAAGAATTGCTACCGCACCGTCGGGACCCATTACAGCAATTTCTGCAGAGGGCCAGGCAAAGCTGAAATCACCACCAAGAAATTTGCTGTTCATCACGATAAAAGCTCCGCCATAAGCCTTTCTTAATATAATTGTAATTTTTGGTACAGTAGCTTCACTGTATGCGAAGAGAAGCTTGGCCCCATGCCGTATAATACCAGCATGTTCCTGATCAACTCCCGGAAGGAATCCCGGTACATCTTCAAAAGTTAAGATCGGGATATTAAAAGCATCACAGAACCTTATAAAGCGGGCACCTTTTGTCGATGAATCTATGTCCAGTACACCTGCAAGGACTTTAGGTTGATTGGCCACAATACCGATTGTTTTCCCTTTGAGTCTCGCAAATCCGGTGACAATACTGCCGGCAAAAAGCTCTGATGTTTCGAAGAAGCTGTTCCTGTCCACAACAAGATTTACCACATCCTTAACATCATATGCTTTGTTGGGATCATCTGGAACAATGTCCCGTAATTTTTCTATTAACTCCGGTTCGGCGCTGTCATAAGCAACTGCAGGTGGATTTTCAACATTATTTGAAGGCAGATAGGAGAGAAATTTTTTAAGGGCAAGTATTGTGTTTTCCTCGTCATCATAAATCATATTGGCAACACCGCTCTTTCGGGCATGTACGTCAGCACCACCAAGTCCCTCAGATGATATCTCTTCGTTGAGAACCTCCTTAACCACATTTGGTCCGGTTACAAACATATAGCTTGTATGGCTTACCATAAAGACGAAGTCAGTCAGGGCGGGGGAATACACTGCACCACCGGCGGCCGGTCCCATGATTACGGATATCTGCGGTATGATTCCAGAGGAGTGGATGATATTGTGAAAGATTGAGGCATATCCGCTTAAGCTTGCCACGCCTTCCTGTATCCTGGCTCCGCCAGAATCCATCAACCCGATAATAGGCGATCCCATTTTTAGCGCCATCTCCTGGATCTTGGTTATCTTCTTTGAATGTACCAAACCAAGGGAACCTCCCATTATTGTGAAATCCTGGGCATATGCAAATACAAGACGCCCGTTTATTTTTCCATGGCCAACTATTACACCGTCTCCGAATGTTCTTTCAACTTTACCAAATTCAACGGGTTGGCTGGCAGGTGTTACAAAAGCGTCTATTTCTTCAAAGGTACCGGAGTCGAAGAGCAGTTTGATCCGCTCATGAGCTGTAAGCTTGCCTTTTGAATGTTGCTTTTCGGCATTCTTTGAACTATACTGCTTTTTTAAAGCCTCCTGTCTTTCGAGATAGGCTTTATAGTTTTTTCCTCCTAAATCCATACCCAAATCTATTTAGTTAAATATCAGGATCATAATATCTGCAACATATTATTTTACCCTTTCTCCTGAGATTTTAAGGATTCAAAAATAGTCATTATCTGACTAAATCCAAACTATCATTCGACCAGGGAATTTCAAAATTGCCAAATGAAAGAATATCAGGCTAATACAATGAACAATTTTTCGAATATATATTATTTTCCAAACATTGAATTCTCGATTGATGAGCAGATAATATGTCCGATAAGAATATGGGATTCCTGGATCCTGGGAGTTTCATCAGAAGGGATAGTAAGGCATAGATCACACATAGTTTTCATTTTACCTCCTGATTTTCCTGTAAAGCCAATATTAATTATACCTTTTTTCCTGGCCTCCTTAATTCCTTCAATGATATTATCGGAGTTGCCAGAAGTTGAGAAGGAGAAAAGAATATCCCCCTTTTTCCCTATAGCTTCAATCTGACGGGCAAAAAGCCTTTTAAAGCCGTAATCATTTGATATCGAAGTAAGTATAGATGTGTCGGTAGTTATAGCGATAGCAGCAATACCTGGCCTTTCGAATCCAAAACGATTCACCAGTTCGCCTGCAAGATGCTGAGCATCGGCAGCACTGCCTCCATTTCCAGCAAATATTATCTTATTACCTTTTTGGAGTGCTTCACAACATAGTTTTGAAGCTTCCTTTATAGATTCCAGAATCTTTTCATCGTTAAGAACCAGTTTCTTGACTTTTATAGATTCTTCAATTTGCCTTTTTATCTCAGTCATATTATCTTAATCATTAATCAGGATACTACTATTTCAACTATTTCTCTTATTTCTATTATCTCAATTTCTAACCTATCTTCTTTGGTTTAAACAGACCGGATACATTTGACCCGAGCATGCCCGCCTTAAGCATGGAGGGACTGGCGACTTTAAGATTCCTGATCATCTTATTTGTAAGCAGATCAAAATGGTGAAGCTTTTCAAGCCTGTCTCCAATATATTCCAGATCATCATCTGTGGTGGTCCAGTTCCTGTTGTCAAAAACAGTCAGATCAAGGGGAAGAGAATATGATCTTAAAGATTTATCACCATTGATATTGAAGTAGAAATCAAAATACGACATTATCAACTCTCTGAGGCTGCGGTACACGGGTTCACGGTACCTTAGCGAGGTGAAATTGGATTTTGCGACTGCACCCCAGTGTCGGTCTTCCCTGAAAACTGCGATCACATGATCATCATCATTAAATGATTTCATGTCTACCAGTAAAGGTTTATGACCTAAGAAATTCAGAACTGAAGCGGCAAATAACGCCCCCTCAAAGCAGTGAGCACACCTATTCCTGATAACCCATCTGGGAGACCGGCATTCATAATTTGGATTATAATCAATAGAATCAAGAAATACCTGGATCTTGTCAGGATTACTAAGCTTCTTTAGAAAACGAACTTCGTCTTTACTCCAAACCATAATATGTTTAATTAAGCTTCAAATGTAATTTAAAACAACCTGAAATAGTTTAAAGATTATTGACAAAGTTGAACATTATTTCCCATAATGTGTTTTTATTCAGTTAGTAATAATATTATTTCTGATGAGAAACAAAGTTTTATGTTTTGGCGTATTGATGCTTATTTGTGGGCTCAACCCTGTAAAATCACAACAGATAGAAAAGAAATCAGCACAAAAATTCAATTATCTTCTTTATTTGCCTGAATCATATGATAAAGACAAAACTGTGAAGTGGCCTTTGATCCTGTTCCTTCATGGAGGAGGTGAAAGGGGAAACAACCTTAATACTGTAAAGAAAGTAGGACCTCTCAGATATGTGGCAAAAGGGAAGAAATTGCCCTTCATCATTGTTTCACCCCAGATAGGGAAAGGCATGTATTGGGGACCCGATAGTCTAAAAGATTTTTTAATTGAAGTAATTAGTAAGTATAAAGTTGATAAAGACAGAATTTACCTTACAGGATTGAGTATTGGAGGAAAAGGGACCTGGGAGACCGCTATGAAATATCCTGAAATGTTCGCTGCTATAGCACCGGTAAGCGGCTGGGCTAAACCTGATATGCTATGGAAGATCCGGAATATTCCTGTATGGGTTTTCCACGGAGCAAAAGACCCGGTTGTACCTGTTATCGCATCGGTTGTAATGGCCGACAGTCTTAAAAAATATAATAATGTCAAATTGACCATATACCCGGAAGGTACTCATAGTCACTGGGAAGAGACATATAATAATGAAGATCTCTACAAGTGGTTTCTCACTCATAAAAAATAGAGACCTCATCAGGTTGATTTATTATTTTTTACCTTCTCTGAAATCAAATTTAAATTTGATCATAATTCTAAAATGATTTATTTTATATTTTATACTGTTTTACCAAAAGAATATTTCAGGATAAGATAAAAAGCGGTAATAAGTCAATTAAATCCAATAAAATGAAAACTTCTCTGACCATGCCAACAATCAGAATTCATATTGTTTCATTCTGTTTACTGTTTCTTTTTGTTAACCATGCTACTGCTCAGATCGTCGGTGATGATATAATAAAAGCAGTGCATTACAGGTCGATCGGACCCACCAGGCAAAGCGGCAGATTTGTTGATTTTGCTGTTTATGAAAAAAGACCATCTGTTTTCTATGCAGCACTGGCTTCCGGTGGATTATGGAAGACAGTCAACAATGGGATTACCTTTGATCCTGTTTTTGATAATGGTGGTGTTATAAGCATTGGTGATATTGCTGTGGATCAGAATAATCCGGATGTTGTATGGGTTGGAACCGGAGAAGCAAACAACAGTCGTACAGCCTATTATGGCGATGGAGTTTATAAAACTACCGATGGAGGTAAAACATGGAAAAACATGGGATTAAAGGAGAGTCACCATATTGGAAGAATAATTATCAACCCTAAGAACTCCGATGTAGTATGGGTTGCCGCTGCAGGGCATCTTTATTCGGAAAATCCAGACCGTGGCCTGTTTGAAACCCGGGATGGCGGAAAATCATGGAAGAAAATACTTGATGTAACTGACCATGGAAAACAGATCGGAGTTACTGATGTTGTTCTTGATCCCTCGGATCCGGGAATAATGTATGCAGCGACATATGATAAAGAAAGAAAGCCATGGACATTCAATGCGGGGGGACCAGGATCAGCTATATATAAAAGCCAGGACGGGGGAAAGACCTGGATCAGACTTACAGGTAACCTGCCAACCGGAGTACTTGGAAGAATCGGACTCGATGTTTCAACAAGCAATCCGAATATTGTATATGCAAATATTGAAAACAACAATATTCCGGGGATGACTTTCGAAGAGCGGTACCAGCTTATGGCAAACGGGAAAGATCCCAAGAAAGCCGAGATTGGTGATGAAATGTACAGATCTGATGATAAGGGTGTTACATGGAAAAAGATCAGCCCCGAAGGAAAAGATGTCGGGGGAGGTCCGGCTTATTATTATCAGCAGGTAAGAATTGATCCTTCAGATCCTGATCATGTATATGTACTTGGAATAAGTGTTTGGGAAACCACCAACGGTGGCAAGGAGTGGAAAGATGCATTCAATTTTGGGGGAGATAACCATGCAATGTGGATCGACAGAAATGATCCGAAACATATAATGTTAGGGTATGATCACGGCATGGGAATAAGCTATGACGGAGGTGCAAACTGGTATCATCCGGATTTCCTTCCGGTTGGTCAGCTTGTGGCAGTGGGCTATGACATGGATTATCCCTATAACATTTATGGTGGACAACAGGATAATGGTTCAGTAAAAGGACCATCTACTAAAAAGGATGGTTCCCCAATAAGGATTGAAGACTGGAAATCAGTCGGTGGCGGAGACGGTATGTATAATGAGGTTGATTATTCTGACAACCGTTATCTCTACAATGAATCTCAATTCGGCTCATTGACCAGAACTGACCTTATTTCCGGTGAATCCAGGTCTGTCAGATATTCAAAAATGGATAGGTGGGCATGGAATGCTCCAATAGTGATATCACCGCATAACAGCAAAACAATATATCATGCCGGGAATAAAGTAGTTCGCTCAAGAAATCAGGGAGAAACCTGGGAAGAAATTAGTCCTGATCTTTCGACCAGAGATTCAACAAAAATCGCAGGAACAGGAAATATTACTCATTGCAATGTTGTTACACTCGCTGAATCGCCTGCAAAGGAGGGAGTTATCTGGGCCGGAACAGATGATGGAAAAATATGGGTTACAAAGGACGGCGGATCAGACTGGGACGATGTTACAGATAATCTGACGGGACATCAGGGCTATTGGATAAGCAGGGTGGAAGCATCAAATGCAGACCCCGCTATTGCTTTTGTGACATCAACCGGACTCAGGAATGATGATTTCCGTCCATTTGTTTGGAAAACAACAGATTACGGAAAAACATGGATCTCGATTACTGCTAATCTTCCAAAGGACGAATCGGTTTGCGTTATCAGGGAACACAGCCAGAATCCAAATCTCCTCTTTATCGGAACTACCAAGTCTGTTTATGTTTCATTTGACGGAGGAAAGAGCTGGAATAATCTCCGTAATAATATGCCAAATAATCCTGTTGAAGATTTGAAAATCCATCCAAGGGAGAATGATCTGATAGTGGGTACGCATGGAAGAAGCATATGGATTGCAGATATATCTTATCTTCAGGAGATTAACTCTCAGGTTCTCTCTGCAGATTTTCACCTTTTTCAGCCCCAGAACAAAGTAAAGTGGACAAATACAGGATCAAATATGAGCTCATCTTCCAATTTTGCAGGGGAGAGTGAACCAGTAGGAGTCCCTTTAACATTTTATTTGAAAAATGAGGCAAAAAACATTAAACTTCAGATTCTCGATGGAGTCAGGGTCATTTATGAAACCACACCTGCGAAGAGCAAAGGAGTAAATCAGATAACCTGGAATTATGTTAAAAGAATTGGAGATCCTGCTCCGGCTGCTGCAGCCAGGGGAAACAGACCTTCAGGCGGCAGGCGCGGGGGAGGCAATCTGCAAACAGCCGGACCTGGTAATTATACTGTTAAGTTAATTGTGGATGGGAAGGAGTTGACGAGGAGTTTCAGTGTGTTGGCAGATAGATGATCAGGAGTGGGAGAGTGGGAGAATGGGAGAATGGGGGACTATGCTAACTTTTTGATAATCTGTTTCATTTCATCATACTGCTCTTCCATACTCTCGATTAACCTGAACTGCGCCCGTGCACGGTCGAGATTATGAGCTTCATGATGTATCTTGAAATAGTTATCCCCATCAAGATAATCTGTCAGAAATCTTACTGCCTGGGTATATGTTATCAGACGCGGCGCAAATGCCAGGTGGTCCTTTTCAGCACTGTTAAGGGTTCCGGACGTTTCAGAGAGGTAACCTTCCGAATAAGCCCTGTAAAGTTCAATATTCATTCTAACCTTTGACAGGTCCTTCTCATCTTCTGATGCCATATTTGTCGCAGTCCTGATTGCATCTCCAAAATCATAATGGACATACCCGGGCATGACAGTGTCAAGGTCAATAATGCATAACGCCTTCCCGTTCTCATCGAAAAGCACATTATTGAATTTAGTATCATTATGGGTTATTCTCAGCGGAATTTTTCCCTCACGGCCAAGCCTGAGGATAACCTTCATTTCGTCGGCTCTTTTAATAACAAAACTTATCTCTTTTTCAACCATTTTGACTCGCTTAACAGGATCGGATTTTACTTTTATGAAGAAAGTTTCCAGTCTCTTCTCAATATTATGAAACCATGGGATAGTCTCAAAAAGCGGGTCGCCTCCAAGATCAGAAAGCATTGCCTGGAACCTGCCAATCGCCTTGCCACCTTCAAAAGCTTTATCTGGGGTGTCAACAATATCGTACGATTTATGCCTGGGTATGAATACATACATTCTCCAGTAATTCTGATTTTCATCGGTTATCCAGCTCCTGCCATCGATGGAATTTACAAGGTTCAGGCACTCCCTTTTAATATCACTTCCCGGTCTCATCAGCAGTTTAGACCTGATATGAACAGTGACTCTTTCAATATTGCTCTGTAATTGAGGAATATTTTTAAAGACCTTGTTATTCAGCCTTTGAAGTATATACTGATCTTTGCTTTTATCAGAGGTTGTTACAAGGTAAGTGTCGTGAATATGTCCGCTTCCAAAAGGAATTGCAGAACCAAACTCACCATCGACCCTGAACCTCCCGAATATCTCTTTAATGGATTTATCCATTTTACTTTCCAACCTTATGGCCGATAAAAGCATAATACATTATCACAAAATATGACGGAACGCAAATCCAGTAAGCGGTTTGAGTTGAGAAATTTACAGCAAGCTTGCCATATAATAATGGCAGGAGTGCTCCTCCGGCAATTGCCATAATCAGCATTGCTGACCCTGTTTTTGTAAATCTGCCGAGACCTCCTATGGCAAGAGGCCACATGGCAGGCCAGACAAGGGCATTGGCTAACCCCAGGAGTGCCACAAAAAGAACGGTTACTGGTAAAACAAGTTCAAGGGGCTTAAAAGTAACCAGATCTACGAATGGCATAGTAAAGACCAGATGAGCAGGGACAAGAATGGCACCCAGAGAAAAAACCACTCCCAGAATTGTACATATTTTTAGCGCGTTTGCCTGGCTTATGTATTTAGGAATGAATATTATTCCTGAAATATAACCCACTATCATGCTTACCAGAGTAAGTGAAGTGTAGTATTTTGCTGATTCCATTGCTATACCAAGAGACTGACCGTACCTGATAATTGTATCGCCTGCAATAACCTCAACGCCAACATAAAAGAAAAGTGCAATTACGCCAAGTACCAGGTAGGGAAATTGCCATATACTGGTCTTTCTCGAATTTGCTTCTTCCGATGCCTCTTCTTCGGCGTTTGTATCCACTTCAGGCAAGTGGGCAAATCTGATCATCAGGCCCAATACAATGAGTATAGCTGCCATAATTATATATGGAATTATTACCCTTGTTGCCATCTCATCCAGAATTACTGTCCGGGCAGCAGAATCGACCGCAGATTTCAGGTTTTGTTCGAGAACAGCAGAATCTTTAAGGATAACACTTGCAAGAATGATCGGAGCTATTGCTCCTGCAAATTTATTTGCTATACCCATGATGCTTATCCTTTTGGCAGCACTTTCTCGTGGCCCAATGATTGTTATGTATGGATTTGAAGCTGTCTGCAGAAGTGTCATTCCCGTTGCTTCAACAAACAAACCGGTAAGAAACAAACCGAAAGTTCTTGTCATAGCAGCAGGTATAAAAATCATTGCACCAACTGCCATAACCCACAATCCTAATGACATACCATTTTTAAATCCTGTCTTTTTTAAAATAGCCGATGATGGGAGTGCCATTACAAAATATGAAATATAAAATGCAAATGTCACAAAATAGGCTTCAAAATCGTTGAGCTCACAAGCTGTTCTCAGGAATGGGATAAGAATTCCATTAAGCCAGGTTACAAATCCGAAAATGAAGAAGAATACTCCGATAACTGTGATCGAGAATATATAATCTTTTTTGCTGATAACTGATGGTTGAGTCGTATTAGTCATAGTTCTAAGGTTAAGGAGATTTCAAATCTAATCTTTTTATCTGTTGTTGCAAAAAGATTGCAATTTTGTTTTACTGTTCATAAAAAAGAGTGAAAAGTGGTTACAATAGCTAAATTTGCAAAAAAAATAGTTTATGGTAAGTAAGGAAGAGATAGTAGATATAAAGAGCAAGAAGGCATTCATTTCAGATATGGATGGTGTTATTTATCATGGGAACAAACTGCTTCCCGGTGCCACGGAGTTTGTTGAATGGTTAAAAAAAGAAAATAAGAAGTTCCTCTTTCTGACAAATTCTAGTGAACGGACGCCAAAGGAGCTTCAGGAAAAGATGAGCAGGCTTGGTATTGATGTGGAACCCGAAGCTTTTTATACTAGCGCCCTTGCTACAGCCAGTTTCCTTTCAAGCCAGAAACCAAAAGGAACTGCATTCATTATCGGAGAAGCAGGTCTTATCAGTGCCTTGTACAATGTCGGATACACAATGAATAACGTCAATCCCGATTATGTGGTAATTGGTGATACAAGAAGCTATAGCTTTGAAAAAATTGAACAGGCAGTGAACCTTGTCCTTAAAGGTGCAAAGCTCATTGGTACCAATTCTGACGTAACCGGACCAGTTGAGGGTGGAATAATCCCTGCCACAAGAGCTTTAATGGCTCCGATAGAATTATCCACAGGACGGTCAGCTTACTATGTGGGGAAACCCAATCCTTTGATGATGCGGAGCGCTATCAAGAAACTTGGATGCAGTCGTGAAGACTCAATTATAATTGGTGACAGAATGGATACCGATATTATTGCAGGAATTGAATCGGAGATAGATACAATCCTTGTTCTTTCAGGAATATCTACAGTCAAGTCAGCCGATAAATTTCCATACAGGCCACATTATATACTCGAAGGAGTTTTTGAAATCCTGAGTTGATTCTTATTTTTGTTACACTGCTCAAAAATATTATACATAAATCTATGATGAGAACTACAAAATTGTTAATTGTTGTCGTTACCCTGATTCTTCTAATATGCGGATTTTATGGTTTCATTGGAAATCCCGTTGTTGTTAAACCCCAGGAGCTTAAAAGCTGGATTGATTATTTAGCCTCTGACGAGATGAGAGGCAGGGCAAATGGATCCCCTGAAATGAAATTAGCAGCCTCATGGCTATCGGAACGATTTAAAGAATTCGGACTTAAACCTGTTCTGCCTGATGACAAATATATTCAGGATTATGCCGCAGCAGCCCGTCAACGAACGATAAATGAGGAAAATGTTATTGGAATAATAAAGGGAACAGATCCAGTCCTGAAGGATCAGTACATAATTTTAAGTGCACATTTTGATCACGTAGGTGTCAGAAAGGTAAGTGATACTGACTCTATTTATAACGGGGCCGATGACAATGCGGCCGGTACCTGCACTCTTCTGGGAATTGCAAAAACTATAAAGGAATTGGGATTTAAACCAGGACGGACCATAGTATTTGCTGCATTCAGCGGAGAAGAAATGGGAATGAGAGGTTCACGCTATTTTGTTGCTAATTCCCCCTTCCCAATTAAAAATACTTACGCAGACCTTAATTTTGAAATGACCGGCCATTCTGAATACCTTGGCAAGAACAGGTATTATATGACGGGGTGTAAGATTTCAAATCTTGAGGACCTGATTGGGGAATACAATAAAAACTCTGATTGGAAGCTTATTGACACAATAAAAGTTGCCAATAGTCTTTTTAATTCTTCAGATAATATCGCGTTTTCAAGGATAAGCACTGCAGACAATATTACTATGGGGATACCGAGTGGCACTTTTGCTACGACAGCATTGGCAAGTTATATCCATAGCCCGAAAGATGAAGGGAAACTATTTGATTTTGATAACATGGCCGGTCTGATAAGATATTTCAGTGATATGGTAATCTGGTTATCGAAAAACGAAGCTGAAGTTCAGTTTACCGATCCCGCTTTTACCAGAATAAAGTAATCAATCCGAACCGAGCCGAAGGCGAGCTCGACGAAGTCAAATCCGAAATCCTGCTATGGACATAACAGCTCAACAATTCATTCCAGAAACTGAAAAACGCAGCTCACAAACATATGTGCTTGTGACTGCATTTTTATCATTGCTGGCAATAGTGGGTTTTGCCCTTTACGGACTGCCCTTCTTTTACGATTTTATGATGAAAGAGTTCGGCTGGTCCCGCACAGTAGTGACCTCAGGAAACTTTATGAGCAAGCTACTGGTAGCACCGTTATTCGGATTTGTTGCCGGTTGGATAATTGACCGTTATGGTCCGAGGAGAATGTTGATGGCTGGAGCAATAATGGGTGGTGCCGCTCTTATCGGGCTGGCTTTTATGAGCTCGTTATGGATGTTTTATTTCTTCTATTTGTTTAATGCACTTGGCTACGTATTTGGAGGCCCTTTGCCTTGTCAGGTATTGATTTCCAGATGGTTTGATAAAAACAGGGGAAAAGCAATGGGTATAGCTTACCTGGGAATCGGTACAGGGGGAGTAATTGTCCCACAATTAATTGCAGGCTTTGAAAAGAGCTTCGGGTGGCATTATGCTCTCTGCGGAATTGGTGTGCTGATGATTGTGATAGCGTTCCCGCTTTCCTTTTTTCTTAAAGATCCCTCGGGACAAAGATCAATAAAAACCGCAAAGATACCCTATGTTCCTGTGAAAGAAATGCTTAAGAGCAGAAATTTTTATCTTCTTGCAATAGGGAGCATGTGTTCAATAGCTGCTGTCGGTGGTACAAACCAGCATCTCAAATTATATCTCAGAGATCTAAATTTTTCGCAATCTGCTGCTGCCGATGTAGTATCTCTGGTGTTATTTTCAAGCCTGGCCGGTAGAGTATTGATGGGATGGCTGGCCGACATTTTTCCAAGAAAGTATGTCATGATAATGATTTATGTTATTGTTGGCTCGGCAATACCAATTCTGTTGTTGCCGGAGTTTGCAGGCAGAATTTATATTTTTGCTGTCATTTTCGGAATAGGCCTTGGTGGTGATTATATGATTATCCCTCTTATGGCAGGTGATCTTTTTGGGGTGAGAACGCTTGGAAGGATAATGGGTATCATCCTTGTGGCAGATGGTGTGGCCGAGGCTACCAGCCCCTGGCTGGTAAGCTATCTGTATAATGATACTACCAGAAGCTACGCAGCCGGATTTATTGTTCTTATTTGTATTGCTATGGCAGGGGCAGTCATCGTATCTTTTCTTCCAAAATCAGGTTCGTAATGATCTGTCAATTCCCGAATCAAGTGACCATCTTCCGCTGCCATAGATCATAAGATAGACCAGCAGGACAGTCATAGCAAAATCAGTACGGTATTCATGTGCAAACGGCCAGAAGCCTTTCGTGACTAAAATGGGCCACTTGGTACTTACAAATGCTGTAATCATTACAATTAACAAAGGAATTGAGGCTAGTCTGGTAAAGAGTCCCAAAAGGAGAAGTGAGCCACAGATAATTTCAAACGTTCCAGTCCAATATGACCAGAAAGCCGGATGGCTGAATCCGATTTGTAAGAATCTTCCCGGTCCCATTAAGGAAAGAAACATATATTTTTGAATGCCTTCTGAAAGAAAAATCAGCCCTACGACCAGCCTTACAAATATTGATCTGTTATCGTAATTCATCTTAAGAATCAATGAATAATAATTTCTAATCCGGCTCATGGTTTAATATATTAAAATGTGGAAAACTGTTTTCAGAATACGGAACAAAAATCATCTTACTTTTAAATACAATACAAACAAGAATTGAATGAATTTGTTTAACATAAGGTATCTTAAATTATACAGTGTTAGAATTTATTCAGATGAGCAGGAAAATCAAAATGCTGGTTTTATATCTTGTGTTTATAACCCCGGTAATTAATACTTCAAGTGATGCACAAATATTACAGGATACAGCTTCCATTAGCCAGATCAGAAAGTGTATCGGTTATATTTACAACTTTCAGTTCAACAATGCTGATGAAGTATACCGGAAGATAAATCTCTCTTTTCCCAACCATCCTGCAATGTGCGTTTTACGAGGACTTATGACATATTGGGAGAATTATCCTCTGGTACCGGCTTCACCGGCTTCCGCTTATTTTGAAAAAGAATTGAAGAATTGTATTCAATTGTGCGAAAAGAAACATAATCCTGATTACGATGCCGAGTATCTGCTTACAAGCCTGTGTGCACGAGGATTTTTGTTATTATTTTATTCTGATAATGCCCTTAGCATTGATGTTTTTCCGCTGGCAACAAGCTCCTATCAGTACATCAGGAGGTCGTTTAATTATACTTCTTATTATCCTGATTTCTATTTTTTTACGGGAATGTACAATTATTACCGTGAAGCTTACCCGGAAGCTTATCCGGCCTATGAAGCCCTGGCTATCCTTTTTCCGAGAGGAGACAAAAAAAAAGGGTTGAAAGATATTCTTAGTGCAGCACAAAACTCTATCTTCCTGAAAGCAGAATCATTTACCTTTCTCTCATTGATATACCTTAGCTTTGAAAATAATTTTTTGCAGGCTTCTTACAACAGTAAGTCCCTGTGTGAGCTTTATCCGGAGAATCTGGAATACCGTGCTGACTATATTAAGAGTCTGCTGCTTGTTAAGAAATATGATGAAGCAGAAAGGATTATTGTACAATCAGGGTCTGGATCATCTAATTCATTTTTCCTTACCCAAATTGATATTTTCAATGCTATTTTAGATGAAAAAAAATATCACGATTATGACAAAGCTGAGCAGCTATATAAAAAAGGAGCCAGAGATATCGCCATATTTGGTGATTATGGAAATAGCTATTCAGCTTACTGCTATTTCGGACTAAGCAGAATTAGTGATATTAAGGGGGATAAACAGTTTAAAAAGTCATACAGGAAACTGGCTCTGAAGCTGGCTGATTTCAAGGAGATTAATTTTGATGATTAATTTAATCATTATTCTTCGAACTAAACCACTAATCCGATGCTTGGTATGCTGAAAAGCTTTTCTTCATCTGTGGCTCAGCTGAAAGGTAAGCCAAGTATGATAAATCAGATTAGTAAATGATATGATGATGATTACAATGAAAACAAATATAGTTTGGTTTTAAATTTTATATTTGGAAAAAAGTTTTCACTGTTCAAGTAATGAGTATATAACCTAAGTCGCTAGTTTTAAAATTTATTATAATTTGGACTATGATAATCTCTTCCTTTAAATATTTCTTAACCCATCCCCAACCCTTCCCTTAAGCATAAGGGAAGGGAGATCTAATTAATAATCAAGAAAAACCCAACCCTCTAAGCCCCCTACAGAAAAACCCAACCCCCTAACCCCCTTCCCTTAAGGATAAGGGAAGGGGGAACTAATTAATATACAGTGTGTATTGCTCCCCTTCCCTTAATTTTAAGGGAAGGGGTTGGGGGATGGGTTCAAATATCATTAAGGGATGGGGGGATGGGTTCAGAAGATATCTAAGGAGAATGGAATTCATTTGAACTTAAATATTAATTAGCAACTTGAGTTATATATTTGAAAACTGCTAAAATTAATTGTTAATCAGATGAGCTGCAATACTATCCTGACCGTCGCCGAAATGAGACGGTATGACAGGCAAATGAGACTGGCTGAGGTTGGCAGTGAGGGACAAAAAAAGATCAAAGGATCCTCTGTCGTTGTAATCGGAGCAGGAGCGCTCGGTTGTCCTGTTTTGCAATATCTTGCCGCTGCAGGTGTCGGCATTCTTGGGATTGTTGATAATGACTGGGTGGATGAAACTAATCTTTACAGACAGGTTTTATATGGAATGAAAGATATTGAAAAACCCAAGCCAATAGCTGCCAGAGATAGACTTATCATTAATAATCCGGAGATTAAAATTAAATCGCACTTTATCAGATTCAATAAGGACACTGCATTAAATATCCTGCGTGAATATGATATTATTGTTGACTGTACTGACAACTTCGCGACACGTTATCTGATAAGTGATGCTGCGGTGCTCCTGAATAAACCGGTAGTTTATGGAGCAATTCAAAGGTTTTCGGGTCAGATAATGGTTTTAAATTACCAGAATGGACCAACGTTAAGGTGTATTTATCCGTCACCGCCTCACCCGCTTGAGACATCATCATGTGAAGATGCAGGGATCATTGGTTGCATTGCAGGCGCAATAGGTTCAATGCAGGCCATAGAGGTCATAAAAATAATTCTGGGACTGGATGGTGTCCTTTCAGGAAAATTGTATTTTCTCGATTCTCTGAACTTTACATCGCAGATCTTTTCGTTTGTCAGGGATCCTGAAAAATCAGTTGTTACTGAACTGGGGACTTATGATGACCTCCGATTATCTGAAATGGAGCTGGTAACAGAGATTTCAGAACCAAAACTCAGAGAAATGTTAATTGAATACCCTGAACTGAAAATCATAGATCTGAGGGATGATTTTGACAAAAAGGATATAGGATTTAAGACTCTGGTAATTCCTTTCAGGGATATAAGTAATAAACTGCATCTTATCCCTGAGAAGGGGCCTAAAGTATTCTATTGTGGTCGCGGAATAAAGAGTTCTATTGTAATCAATTATTTACAAAAAATCCGTCATATGACGGATCTTTATAGTCTGATGTTATGATGCTTATTTAGCCCTATCATAATGGCAGCATCCAGGCAAAGCATTATATACTTTATCATCTGCTTTGTATTTTTCGGTATCATGTCCGACTGATGCAAGTTTCTTGCTTAAAGCATCCTTGCTGGTTTTTGAGGGATCGTATGTAACTGTGAGCATGCTGGTTTTTTCATCCCATGAAGCGTTAGCTGCGCCTTCAGCTTTTACGGTCTTTTCTATCCGGGTCTTACACATTTCACATTTGCCGTAAACCTTAAAAGTCTCCGTCTTTGGCCCTCCGGATTTTTGGGGAGCAGTTTGTGCAACAGCAACACCCCCAATCGACATCATCAACACCACTACGATAAGAAATTTCAATGTTTTCATGAATTAAATTTTAAATTAAAAACATACCTAAAACAACTTCGCAAATATACGAAGATTGATCTATTTTCCGACCATCGAAATGTTTTTTTCAAAATCGAAAAAGGTCTTTCTCATGATGTCTGACAGTAGTAGTTTATAACTTATAAATGATGAAAGCCTGTTGGTATAAGCTGTATTCAGTCTTTCACGTTCAAGAGCCATCATCTGGCTGTCAATGTCACCATTTGAGTACCGGTTACGTGAAATCTCAAAGCTTTTCTCTGCTACCACCACATTCTTTTCAAGAAGCTGTAATCTCCTTAGGCTGCTCTGCAACTGGCTTACAGTAGTTCGGATATCACGTTCAATAGTTACTCTCTCTGCATCAAGCTGGATCTTGTTTTGTTCCAGAGTAGCTTTGGCAGCATTTACTCTGGCCTTGTTTTCTCCCCAGCTTATTATTGGTATATTTACTGTAAGACCCACTCCAAAGCTTCCGGGTCGACTCATCATATTGTTCCATGTATAATCAAATGCTGTCCCAATAGGTACCGCAGATGTATTGCTTTTATCGACTCCGATAAAATTGTAGTTAACATTAATATCACCATTGATTCTTCCGGCAGCTTTTCTTCTTTTGATTTCCAGTTTGGCAAGTTCAATCTGGATCTCATTTTCCTTTAATTCAAGTCGGTTTTCCAGGGCCAGAGTTACCGCTTTTTCCGGATCAACAAAAACCTGATTATAACCGAGATCACTTTTGATATTAACACTATCCGAAAGATTAATACCTAATCTTTCCTTAAAAAGGTCCTTCTGTGATGAGTAATTCACTTTAGCAATATCCACATTATTTTTTGCTTCACTGAGATCAACATCCATTTGCAGGGACTCAACTTCCCGGATCAATCCTGCCTTATATTTACTCACTGCAATGTCAAAAGCTTCCTGTTGCCTGTCAAGCGTTAGCTGAGCAATATTCAGTTGTTCGTGATAGGAAAGCAAAGTAAAGAAAGCCTGACTGATATCATAAACAAGGTTTAGTTCCTCTCTCTTTAACTGTTTATTTGAAAGGTCATAAGCCAGTTTAGCCTGTTTGTATCCTATCTGTAGCGTGTTGTAACCGAAGAATGCTTCTATAGGTTGTTGAAGTCCTATACTGGATGTTATCTGAGCATTCCTGTCTTTTGCATTCAAGTCAACAAGGCTTTGTAATCCTGAACGTATAAAAAGTCGACCATCTGTCGGAAGCGGTTGATTGATAGTTAGGTAACTGTTCATCTGATTCTGTCTGACAGCATAGAAGGAGATACCTGTACTGTCTTCCCATGACCGGATAGTGTTGGTATATTGTGGAATTACCATATCCATTGACACATGGGTTTTAAAAGTGCTGGTTGCAGCTTTGAGGTCAAAAGAAGCCTTTTTAAGACTTTGCTGCAAAATCTGCATCGTACGGCTCTTCTCCCTGGCAAGCTGTATACTCGATTCCAGATCGAGATTGTAGACCTGTTGGGCATTGGTGCCGAGGGCCAGAGCAAGTAAGAATACTATAGGTGTAATTTTATGTAAAATATTCATTTTAAAGTATTTAGATATAATATTACTCAATTTTATTCATACTATTTTGCCCGTAAAAAACCCACCCCTAGCCCCTCCGGAGGAGGGGAATTAGTACCCTGCACCCTGCACCCTGCACCTTGCACCCTGCACCCTGTACCCTGTACCCTGTACCTATTCATGGCGGATTGACTCAATCGGTTTAAGATCTGCTGCTTTTTTTGCAGGGAGGTAGCCAAAACCTATTCCAACAATCACAGAGAAGCCAAAGGCAATAAATATTGAATAGAGGGTCAGGCTGGTTTGCACCTCAGTTACAAGTGAAATAATAAGTGACAGGGAGATCCCCAGAATTACACCAATTATTCCGCCTGTGATACTAAGTGCTACTGCTTCAGTTACAAACTGATTCATTATGTCAGACTTTCTACCGCCGATTGCTCTCCGGATGCCAATTTCGTTAGTCCGTTCCAGAACAGATGCAAGCATGATATTCATGATCCCTATTCCTCCCACGATGAGTGAAATTGCAGCGATGGAGGCCAGAAGGAGGTTGTAGATCCTGGTTTCCTTTTCCTGCTGTTTCATTAATTCATATGGGATTATTATGCTGAAATCGTTAGTGTTGAAATGATGCCGGTTCAATATGTTTCTTATTACGGCGGCAGACTGTACCAGTACATCGGAATTTTCCAGTTTAACGGTAAGTTGTTTTATTTCGCTCGAGAAGGGATTTTCTTTGGCAATACGTTTATTGAAAGTTGAAAGAGGAATATAGATATCGTTATTAAGATCGCGTGATGCCAGTTCACCAACAGTTTCAGTAAAAAGTGCCTTGGTCTGCATTATTCCGACAACCTCAAACCACTGATCATCAAGTTTTACGTTTTGTCCTACCGGATTCTCATATCCGAATAGTTCACGGGAGATACTCGATCCCAAAATACATACTTTCAACTGACGATTGTAGTGATCATCATTAATAAATATACCGCTGGCTGTCTGATAATTAAGTATGTTGACAATGGTTGGGGTAATTCCGATAACAGTAGCTTTCGAAGACTTATCCGCATATCTTGCTTCGACTTTTTTCTCCGTCTGCGGTGCCACATCGACCACGCCAGGAACAATTTGCCTGATTACCTCAGCATCTCTGGTGGATAATCCCTGTGAAAACTTCATTCTTACCTGTTCCAGTTCCGTATCGGTCATATCTTTTTCCCTTATAATTACGTTGCTTATGCCAAGATCCTTATACTTGGCTATAGCCTGCTTTTTAGCTCCTTCTCCGATTGAAACCATAGTAATTACAGAGGCGGTGCCGAAAATGATCCCGAGCATTGTCAGGAAGGAACGAAATTTGTGGTCTATAAGACCAAGTGCAGCTATATTCAGGTTTTCCTTGAATTCCATAATTTATTTGTTAGAAGCAGTTATAACGGTTTCAAAAGGTAATAGCCTCTGTCCCGGCTTTACATCACCCGCGATAATAGTATGATTACTGTTTGAGGGACCCGTCCTGACTTCAACTTTACGTGAGGAGCGTCCCCGTTTAAGGAATATATATGAATGATCTTTTTCTTTTAAAAGGCAGTTGTTGGGAACGTACATATCTTTATCAGATTCAAAGAGAATGTACTCGCAATTGACGGTCATTCCCGGTTTAAGTCGTATGTCTGATTCAACTATTTCGACCACAATATTGAATACCTTTTCATCATTGCGTACTGAGCATATTTTACTTACTGAAGTAATAACTCCGTTGAATATAACTGAAGGAAGGGCATCAAGTCTGACAAGGACCTTTAATCCCGGCCGGACTTTACTTATGTCCGCCTCATTTATATATGAGTTGGCTTTCATTTTTTTTATATCGGGGATACTCGCAATGAGAGATCCCATATATGGAGAATCACCCAGCTTGAGGATTTGAGAGTTCGGATCCCAGCTTGACTTGGGTGCAACCTGAAAAACACCATCAAGAGGAGCCCGTATCAGAAACTTTTTCAGGGTTTCTTTGGCATTTCTGACGTCTGTTTCACGTTGTGTGACACGTATACTCTGAATCCTGCGATCAAAGTCATCCAGCCGAGGTTTAAGATCAAGATTTCTCTTTACTTTATTAAGTCTGATTGTCGCCTGTTTAAATTCAAGATCAGCAATCTTTTTCTTGATATCAGATTCAAAGTTAAGTCTTTCTATAGCCAGCTTTTTAAGATCGTATGAAGCCTGTTCGGATTTTAGTTGTGCTGTCAGATCCTGAATATTATTTTCACTCTGCACGGCTTGTTTCTTGGCTGCAGCCAGTTCATTTTCAAGCTTATCTTGCGTATCCAGAATAAATTTATACACTGATGAAGGATCGAGTTTGATCACTGAATCTCCTTTGTGAACTGTTTTTCCATGTTCTGCCAGTCCGATTATTTTGAACTGATAGCCATATTGATAACCAATCGGAGGCATTGGGATATATGATGCTTTAATTGCCTGCAATTCGCCTGCTTCAACTACTGATTGCCTGAATGGTCCGGCCATTACGGTGAGTTCATCTGTTTTTCCTTTTTTGCAGGATACTGATAACAGTAGCAGAAGAAGATATGTTATTACCTTAACCTTAACTGAAAAAGGAATTGAATTCTGATAGTACAAATTTCTTCTGATCATACTATTTCTTGTTATTTGTTGCCTTGTTCCCGTTCTTTTCGATCTTGTTTAAAAATGGATCTGTAAGCGCAATCTCTTCATTTTCAGCTAATCCTTCCTTTACCACTGCAAAATCTGTATTTATTGACCCGATTTTCACATCGCGGCGTTCAAACCCTGAAGAGTTCTTAATATATACGAACTCATTTCCCTGCTCTTTGAAAATTGCTTCAAGAGGAATATAGAGAACTCCCGGTATTTCGTTAACTTTAATTTTGCAGCTTACAGTGAGTCCCGGCAGGAGATTTTTGGTTGAATTTTCAATTATTATCTGGACCGGAAATATTTTTATTTTAGACTTCTGGTCTTTGTTCTGAGCCAGGTTGGCAACTGATTCTACTTTACCTGAATAAGCTATTTCAGAATAAGCGTCGGGTTTTAGTTCAACTTTCAGACCAGGAACTATCTTTGAGATATCTACTTCATTTATTTTTACCTCAGCTAACATTTTACTTAGATCGGGCAGCTCAATAAGGACAGTACCTGAATAAGGCTGATCCGATACCTGCCATTTCTGGCCTGTCATAAAGTTATCTTTTATAATAGCTATGCCCGGACTGGGACTAACTACAAACAAGTTTTTAAGAGCATTGTTGGCTTCCTCCAACTGAGCAGATAATTGTTTTATGCTTAAGCTTTTCTGAAAGAGATCTTCCTGTTGTATCTTTTTCCTGTTTTCAATTTGCTCTTTTGCCCTTGCAAGAGCAATATTGGCAGTTTCAAGCTTTAGATTGATCTCTTTTTTTGTTACTTCCGATTCATAAACAGCCTGTTCAAAATTAATTTTTGAGATTTCCTGTGATATCCGTGAAGTTTCAAGATCTGATTCAAGATCTTCAATTTCAGATTGCTGAGTTGCTTTAAGCTTTTCAAATTCGGCATTGGCAATTTCGAGCTGTTGCTGAGAGGTTATAATAGCTTTTTTGACTTCAGAGGGATCAAAAATTATAACAGTATCGCCCTTCATCACTTCTTTTCCGTCAGCTACCATGCTGGTTATTTTCAAACCTCCGGTTGAATATCTGTACGATATACTTGGGGCACCTATGGTGATTGAATTTACAGACCGGATTGTTCCCTGCTCATTCAGTTCTTCGGAAAATGTCCCTAATTTAACAGCTGTTACCTGAGTCTGACTTACCTCTTTACCCTTGCATGCAGTAAACAGGATCAGTATGAACAGGATGATTTTGAAGTTTCTAAACATGGTATCTCTTATTTTGTTTTTTCTTTATAAACACTATCTGATCTGGTTTGAGTTGTCTTATTAGTTATTATTCTGTCAGATACATTTTCCTTTATTATCATGTTGTACGGAGGTTCTACCAGGGCAATAGTTTCATTTCCTTTAAGACCTCCTGAAATGATAGATTCAGTGCTGTTCGAAATTCCGGTTTTTATCGGAACTGCCCTGAATAATTTGCCCTCAGAGACATAGACTATTTTCGAACTGTCTTTCCCGAATATAGCTGCAGAAGGTACAACCAGAGTATCCTTTACTTCCTTTATTAATAATTCACACCGGGCGCTTAAACCAGGTTTCATGAGTGAATGGCAGCTGTCAATACTGGCAATCACCTCGTAGGTTTTTACCTGTGATTCCCTCTGTGATGTTTTACCTGCCACATTTTTTCTTTTAATCCTTCCTGTTGTATAAAGATTCCTGACAGCATCGACCTGAATTTTTACCTTTTGCTTTTCTTCAATCCGCTTATAATCTGCCTCAGGCACCTCTACCAATACCTGCATCTGCCGCAAATCCGGTAACTGAAGAATGGGTGAACCGCCGAAAACAGAGCTTCTTTCTTCAATTTTTCCACCTAATGTGCCTAAACCGGCACTGCTTATAAACATCATAACAGGAGATTCGGTATGCATGACCAACCCGTCCTGGGGTGCAAGAATATTAAGTGAATTGACCTGGTTCTGATATATCTGAATTCGGCTTTTCTGGATCATTATCCGGTTTCTCATTTGAATGATCTCCGAATTATTAATTCTCATCTGGGCAGCATATTTTTTCTGAAGCTTCTTTCTTTCAATCTCAACTTTTTCCTGTTCCAGCCCCAGTAAACGCTTCTTTATTGGAGTGGCAAATTTCATCTGAACAGAATCAAGTGTGCTAATGGCAACCTGTGCTTTGTTGGTCTCAATCTGAGCTTTTAAAAGAGCCATTTCCAGGGCATTGTCTGCTTCAAGCTTCTTCATATCAGCCTCCATAGTTTCCAGGGCCGATGAAAATGATTCCACGATACTTACCAGATCTGGTGCCCTGAGTATACAAATAGTATCGCCTTTTTTTACATAGGTGCCTTCATCCACAAGATGATATACATTGGCGCTCATAACACTAAAATTCGGAGCCATAACAGGCAGGTTGTTAACCGCCTGAATAGTTCCGTTAGCGACGATCTTTTCAACAAAATCGGAACGCTTCATCTTATAAGTAATTATGGCAGACCTTTTATTATTGCAGGCAGAAAGGAAAAAGAATAGACAAAAGACAAAAAAAGAAAAACGGTGCATTACGCGCAAGTAGGTTAGGATACTGTTTAATTTAACTAAAACGACATCTTTCGATGAATATTATAAAGTCCTTCAAATTTAGGTCGAATACTTCCATGATAAAGTTAATGTAAGGTTAATAACATAAGGATAAAGTTAAACTATTTTTTTAGTTTAACCTAATATTCGAAAAAAAGATTAAGGTCAGGAGGGGATAAATTTATTTATTAAAGACGCGCTTCTTAATCCCCTCCTCGGAGGGGCCAGGGGTGGGTTTTATGCAAAAAAAACCAACCCACCCCTAACCCCTCCCGGGAGGGGATTACTAAAATGAAACTTTTGTTGAGTCGTTAAAGACGTTTCTTCTTAGCCTGCTGAACCGCTTTCGCTACAACCCGTGTCAGATCAACCGGAATTCCTCCTTTGACCTTGCTCTCTTCAGCTGCCTGCATAAATGCATAAATTTCCAGAGTCTCTTCAGCCTTGACAGGTGGTATACCTGTTTTAAAGAATTCAATTATTTTCAAGAGCAAAGGATCATATCCATTGTAATTTCCGAGTGCCAGAATTCCTTTTTCACCAAATACATTTCCTCCATAACCTGATTTTCCTGAACGTATTCCCCTGAAGGTACCTACGCGTTCATCCTGCCATGTTCCGACTGCCACATCTGTGTCAGGGGTATGAATCCTGGTTACGGTTTTACACCCTGTTCCCATTATTGTAAATAATATCTCAATTCCATGAATTCCATACCAGAAAAGATCGGGATGTGTCTTTTCAAGAGTGCATGGGGAATATGCATCAGCTCCGATTACTTTTCCTATTTTACCCCGGGCAATTTCTTCAATACCGGATATATATCTGAGCGAAGAAGATGAAAAGACAGGAACATTATAGTGTTTTGCCGCATCGAAGATTGCAATTGTATCTGCCAGAGAGGCTGCAACAGGCTTATCAATGAACACAGTCTTGCCGGCTTTTAATACAGGAAGAGCCTGTTCGAGATGAAGTCGGCCATCATTAGTCTCGAGTAATACAAAATCGACTTTTGTAAGAAGTTCATCTATTGAGTTTACAATTTCGACCCCAAGCTTTTTAACATCTTCAGTATAACCCGGTATCCGGTCAGTACTTGATTTTATGTCACTGCTCCCCTTTGGAAAGGCGGCAACAATCTTAAATCCATCAAACTCAGCTTTTTTGTCAGGAGTGTTAAGAGCTTTGGTAAAAGCCACGCTGTGGGATGTATCCAATCCGATAATACCTATTTTACCATCTGTAAAGATGCGGGTTTTATTATGTAGCAAGGGGATCTTCTTTGAAATGGTAAGACTAATACTGCCAAAAGCTGCTGTTTTTACAAAATTGCGGCGGCTTAAATTGATTTTCATGTTTTTAGTACTTTGTCCATTTATAGGTGCAACCACAAGTGCAGTGGTACATAGTCTTTTGTGTATTATACCAGGTTTGACACTCACTTTTTGTATTGTTAGGGGCCTGCATTTCCTGACCACAGGTACCACACCTGCAATCAATATAACAGATACCGGTAGCATCGGGATCTTCTAATTTTATACACCGACTGTTCATTAATAATATTATTACAGCACAACCAATCGAAATTCTGATGATCTTTTTCATTTAAGGTGGTTTTGGTAAGGTTTATCGAATCTTATCAAAGTTAAGAAAAGAGCCAATTCAGAGCAAATTTTTCTTTGGAGGGATTATGTCACCTGCGGTCGAACCATTCTCTTCAGAGCTGCAAATAAAATCAGCAATTGCTAACGCAATTTACAATACTTAAATCTCGCAAAAAACTAAAGCGAGCTTTTGTTTTTTGCTCGCTTAAGTATTGTCAGCTTCTTTTATTTGCTTGTGATCCCGAAGGGATTGTTCGCTCCGCTCACGATCCCGTTTATTTATCCAACAAAGCAAACAATGCGCAGCTTACGCTGCTTTCATTTGTTGTTTTCAAAAACATTCAAAAGCCTGACGGCTTTCTCTGTTTTATCAAACAACAAATGCTCCTTGCGGAGCATTGTTTGCTTTGTGATCCCGAAGGGATTCAAACCCCCAACCTTCTGATCCGTAGTCAGATGCTCTATTCAGTTAAGCTACGGGACCTTTTGAATTTGTGCCGCAAATATAGCAAATTTTTATTTTCGGGAATATTAATTAATTTTAATTGTCCGATTTCTAATAAAAATATATTCTCTAATTTATTGAAAATCACAAAATAACAAAACTGTTATGAAAAAAATACTTCGCATATTTCTAAAATCAGTCGCTGGATTGATTCTATTAGTACTCGTATTGCTTTTTACAGTACCGGTAATATTTAAGAAACAAATTAAAACTCAGGTGGAGAGTGCAATAAACGGATCGCTTAATGCTAAAGTCACCTTCTCTGATTACAAACTTGGATTCTTCAGGAATTTCCCAAATCTGTCATTCTCTTTGGAAAATCTATATGTTGTTGGGATTAACAAGTTTCAGGGAGATACCCTTGCCGGCTTTAAATCTTTTGATCTCGTTATTAATCTTGGAAGCCTTCTGGGAAAGTCAGGATATGAAGTTAAAGCATTCATAATTAATAAAGCTCTTGTAAATGGTATTGTACTGAAGGATGGTACTGCTAACTGGGATATCGTAAAACCGTCGGGAGCACCGGAAGATACAACCACATCTACTTCAGGGAGCTCCGTGAAGTTAGTTTTGAGAAAAGTCGCGATAAATAACAGCACGGTCACCTATTCAGATCTGAGCTCTGGAATGTCAGCTACACTTAAGGACTTGAACTTTAACCTTGGCGGTTATCTGACACTCATAACTACCGGGCTCAAATTGAACCTGAAAATAGCTGAAACTACATTTTCAATGGATGGAGTCAGGTATCTAAATAAAGCTGCAATCAATTCATCAATGGATGTCCTTGCTGATCTGAAAAAAATGAAATTTACTCTGAAGGACAACTATTTTTCAATCAATGATCTTAAGCTTAATTTTGCAGGGAGTGTTGAAATGCCAAAAGATAATATTATTACTGACCTTACTTTCGAGACTGACAAAACTTCATTTAAAACCCTATTATCCCTGGTCCCTGCTGTTTATATGAGCGATTATAAGAATCTTAAGACGACGGGTGAATTTTCATTAAAGGGTTCTGCAAAAGGAATTTATAGTTCTGCTGATAGCACCATGCCTGATGTCTCGCTGAATCTAAAGGTAGATAATGGTATGATAAGCTATCCGGCACTTCCTGAAAAAATATCCAATATCTCCATTAATGCTGATGTTTTTGCTGATGGTAAAAATCTTGATAAAACAACTGTTAATCTGGATAAATTTCACCTCGAGCTTGCCGGTAGTCCCTTTGATGCGACATTTTTTATGAAGACACCAATGAGTGATCCTGACTTTAAAGCCACATTAAAGGGAAAAATTGACCTGACAGCTCTCACCAAAGCTGTTCCCGTTGATAGTATGAGTCTTTCCGGTATTATTGATATGGACGTTTCGATGGCTGGGAAGCTGTCATTTGTTGAAAAGGAACAATATGAAAAATTCAGCGCTGCCGGAAATCTTGGAATTAAAAACATGGTCGTTGAAATGATTGGTTATCCCAAAGTTGAAATTAAAGAAGCTGCATTAAAATTCACACCTGCCTTTGCGGATTTACTGAAAGCCGACATACTGGTAGCGGGGAAAAGTGATTTCTCATTAACTGGTCAGCTTAAAAACTATATACCATATGTATTTAAAAATCAGACTATAAAGGGTAACCTGGTTTTAAACTCTACAATGGTCGATGCATCAGGTATTCTGGCAGCAATGTCAACAGAAACATCAGTGCCACCCCAAATGGCTGCTGCCACTAAAACGGGAACGACTTCAGCTGAAGAACCTAAGAAAACATCCCCCTTGCCCCCTTCAAAGGGGGAATCCGAAAAGACATCCCCCTTGCCCCCTTCAAAGGGGGAATCCGAAAAGACATCCCCCTTGCCCCCTTCAAAGGGGGAATCCGAAAAGACATCCCCCTTGCCCCCTTCAAAGGGAGAATCTGTTGTATCAGCGCCTTCAACTCCTTCAACCTCAACGCTTTCTCCGGCCTCTCTTCCAGATGCAACATCCCTATCCCCAATTGCTGTTCCGAAAAATATTGATTTCACTTTAAATGCTCTGATCCGTAAATTCACCTATGATAATATTAATGCGGAAAATCTTAAGGGTCTGATAATTGTCAAGGAGGGCATCCTTTCTCTGAGAGGTGTCTCTATGAACATGCTTAGCGGTACAATTCTTATCAGTGCCGATTATGACACCCGTGATTCAATGAAACCTGTTATGAAGGCTGACTTAAGCATAAAGGGTGTAGGCGTAAAAGATGCTTTTACTACATTTATCATAGTTCAGAAGCTGGCACCTACTGCTAAAGGGATTGATGGCAGAATAGATGCTCAGCTCGTTTATCAGAGCCTGCTTGGAAATGATATGATGCCCGTAATTAAAACAATAGATGGCAGCGGAAAGCTTCACTCGGAGCAGATCACTCTGGTTGAATCCCCTGTATTTGATAAGATAAAAGGCGTTTTAAAACTTGGTGATAAATACAGCAATACTTTTAAAGATATTAATATAAGCTTTAATATAAAAGAGGGTAGGGTATATGTTAATCCATTTGATGTAAAACTGGGAAATATTAAGATGAATATAGGTGGCGATCAGGGATTGGATCAGACATTGAATTACCTTGTAAAGACAGAAATCCCACGTTCAGATCTTGGAAATTCTGTTAATTCCCTGATTGATAATATTTCATCACAGGCAGCGCGGTTTGGGCTTGCAATTAAGCCGGCCGATATTTTGAAAATCAATATGAAAGTAACCGGTACTTTTACCAAACCCGAAGTATCGCCCGTATTTGGCAGCACCTCAACCAGTGATGGATCAACATCCGGGGAGTCAAAAGGAGCTGTGAAACAGGTGGTCGGTGCCACAACAGATATGGCTAAGGATAAACTGCGAAGTGAGGCAGCTGCTCAGGGAGACAGGCTTATAGGTGAAGCTGAGGTGAAAGGTCAGCAGCTCAGGGACGAGGCAGCAAGGGCTGCAGACAAGATTAAACAGGAAGCAGATGTGCAGGCACAGAACCTGATAAAAGGAGCCGAACCAAAAGGTCTGATAGCCAAAGCTGCAGCCCAGAAAGCTGCCGATGTGCTTAAAACTGAAGCAGATAAACGAGCTAACCAGTTAATTACGGAGGCAGACAACAAGGCTAAGAAGCTTGTTGAGGAGGCGAAGGTGAAGAAAGAAGAAATGATTAAAAAAATATAAAAAAAGCAGGGACATGCTATGGCATGTCCCTTATCAATAATTCCTTAATTAAAATTTTTTCTCCTTGATACGAGCCTTCTTCCCGGTCAGATCGCGAAGGTAAAATATTTTAGCCCTGCGGACTTTACCATGCTTATTAAGTTCTATTTTCTCGATAAAGGGAGAGGCAATTGGAAATATTCTTTCAACGCCAATATTACCTGACATCTTTCTAACTGTAAATGTTTCAGTATGTTTGCTTCCGCTTCTCTGGATAACAACCCCACGGTACTGCTGAATTCTCTCCTTGTTCCCTTCTTTAATTTTGTAATGAACAGTAACTGTATCGCCAGCCTGGAACTTCGGAAACTCATTGGTTACAGCAAATTGTTTCTCAATAACATTCATTAAATTCATCGCCTGTTGTATTTTAAAATCTCAAATAAGGTTCCTAAAAATCGGACGCAAACTTACAAAAAATATTTCTATAATCCTTGATTGGCCGTAAAAAGTTTTATTAACATGAAGGGAAATTCTTTAGACAAAATGAAGAAACCCACCCCCTGCCTACCGGCAGGCAGGCTGACCCCTCCAGGGAGGGGAACGTTGAGAATAACCTTCACCTTGAACCTGGAACTTGGAACTTGAACGACTTGCACCCTGCACCCAGCACCTGCCGACCAGCACTGCACCCTGCACCCTGCACCCTGCACCTACTTCTCCTTAAACTTATCTCCCGTCATCTTAACGATCGTCCTGTTCCATTCATCGCCATAACCTGGCTGACTTAGTTTTGGATTCATCATTTTATATCCTTTGGGGACTGCTTGCTTTACCTTAACATTTCCATCCATGTACTTGACAAACAGAAATTTGTATAACTCTTTCCATTCCGAAACAGTCGTGTTTCCGGCATTGACTGAATAATCGCTTAGGTACTTGATTGCTGCAGCCTGATCGTTTTTGTACAGGTCGGCAGCTTCCTTATCCACCTTGATTGTCTCAGCCATATACCCGTCTTCAAGTTCTTTCTGCTTGTTCTGAAGATCTCCGATCAGCAACCGCGTTCTTGTATATGCAAAATTTGTCACCTGATTAAACACCCAGAAGGCAGCATCATCACTGAATGTCATCATATCTCCATTGCCCACTGCGAAAGATTTCGGTACTTCTGTTATTCCGCAGTACATTGGGGAATAGACCGTATAATATGTGTCGTCCACTCCAAACCAGTTAATTCCTCCGACAGGGTTGGGCAGCCAGGAACGGCTCTGTGCAATAAATGAGAAACCGGTCTGCTGTGTGGAAATCGCCCTTTCATTAAGGTATTTTACCCCATCCACACTCCACTCCATAGGCCGCCATCTGACGGTGCTTCCATAAGGTCCGGCACCAGGATCTTTTGTCATATCCATCGGTGTGTTCTGGTAGTAATCACGCATAATATTTTTGACATCATTCAGATCAAGTTGTTTATCCGGTTTTATCCATAAAGGCATCCTGTGTTTCAGGTTTTCTCCCATTGCATAATCAACGTACTGTCCCATCTGGCTGTTCACCTTATTGAATCCCGACCATACCCGCGCTTCACAAAATCTTGCTGCGGAAAAATCGAGAGGAGCATATGTATCACAGAAGCTGAAATCTTTATCAGCACCTTTGAACCAGCCATATGAACGGGCCACATCTATTACGTCATATGCATAAACTGTCTCAACTTCAGGATTGTATATCTTACTTATATCTTTTGAAGTTATTGACTTTTTGCCATCAGCCAGAGGGAATGTTGTAATTCTGGGATGATTTGCATGACCTGAAATATAGCCATCCGGAATGCGGCGTGCGACCCATACGGCGCCTCTTTTGCCGGGACCTTTGCCAATCAGCTCTAAAATCCAGGCTTCATTGGGGTCACCTATTGAAAAAGACTCTCCTTCACTTGCATATCCGTAATCTGACACCAGCTGAGAAAATGTAAAAATAGCTTCCCTGGCATTTTTTGCCCTCTGAAGTGTAATGTAGATAAGGCTTCCATAGTCAATTATTGCGGTACTGTCCATTAATTCAAGTCGTCCCCCGTAAGTTGTTTCCCCGATTGAAACCTGATTCTGATTCATGTTGCCGACTACTGAATAAGTGTGAGGCACCTGTGGAATTTTTCCAAGATATTTCCCCGTGTCCCATTCGTAAATATCCAGCAATGACCCTGCAGGCCAGTTTCTTGATGGCCAGAAGTAGAGTTCACCATATAATACATGCGAATCAGCTGAGTACGTAATCATAACTGATCCGTCTTTAGTTGAACCCTTTGTGAAAAGAAAATTTGTGCATGCCCGTGTAACGCTTAACGGTACAATGGCGGTAATTAAGATTACCAGAAATATTGCAAACAGTTTCTTCATACAGTATGATTTTAAAATTTACATCAAAATAATAGGAATTTGCAAAGGTAATAAGCCGGAGAAATATTCAAAGGGAATCAAAGCAATTTAAGTGTACTTATGATTTTTGCAATCTTCACAGGATCGGCAACCTTTCTTGAGAATTCTTCAGTCTGCGGGCTACCGCCTAGCAAAATTCCTGATTTTCTGAAGAACATTTCACTGTTAATGATCTTTCTGCCAGTCAGATGAAACTCACTTGCTCCGGTTACCTGTGCTATGTCTCGAATATTAAAATCGTTTATGCCTCCGCCAGGCATAATGATTATACGGTTATCAGCCTGTTTTACTAAACATCCAATAAGTGCAGATCCCTCCGAAGCATCACTTTTTTGTCCCGAGGTAAGTATCCGTTCTGCACCTGTTAAAATTATATCTTCAAGCCCTTTTAAAGGATCCCTGCACATATCAAAAGCCCTGTGGAATGTGACTTTCATTGGTCTCGCATATTCTATAAGCTTTGATGTGCGTTCAATATCAATATTGCCATCCTGCATGAGAAGTCCGAGTACAACACCATTTGCTCCTACCTCTCCGCATACATCAATATCTCTTCTCATAATGTCGAATTCCGGATCGGTATAGAGAAAATCTGAACCTCTTGGTCTGATAATGACGAACAAATCGATATCAAGATTATTTCTTGCAGAAACGATTGTCCCGTAACTTGGAGTGGTTCCTCCCTCATACAGATTACTGCAAAGTTCAATGCGGTCAGCTCCGGCAATTTGTGCATCGATAGCAGATTCAAGTGAATCAACACAAACTTCAAGCTTAAATTTCATTATTTACTTTTTAGAACCGTAAAATAAAAGTACCAATATTTTCTGTATAATTGCACATAAAATCATTATTATGAATCCCACATGTTTTACCAAACGCTAACATCAATAAAGTAATTAACAACATGTGGGATCCATCATTCCTTTAAAAATAAATAATTATATGATGAAACCAACACTTTTAGTTTTAGCAGCCGGTATGGGCAGCAGATATGGTGGTAATAAGCAACTCGATCAGGTAGGACCGTCAGGAGAGACTATTATCGATTACTCAATTTATGATGCAATTCGTGCAGGTTTTGGAAAAATTGTTTTTGTAATCCGACGCGATATTGAAGACCAGGTAAAAGAGAGATTTGTCGAAAAGCTGAAAGGGAAAATTGAGGTCGATTATGTTTTCCAGGAAATAACTAACCTTCCTGATGGATCAATTGTCGCACCTGAAAGACAAAAGCCATGGGGGACCAGTCATGCGATCCTGGTAACAGAAAAGAAAATCAGAGAGCCTTTTGGTGTAATAAATGCAGATGATTACTATGGAGTTGAATCATTTAATATCCTGCACGATTTTCTGGTGAAAGATAATGATCCAAATTGTTATTCCATTGTTGGTTATAAATTGGGTAATACTTTATCGGAGCATGGACATGTTAACAGGGGTGTATGCAGGGTAGGAGAGGACGGATTGTTGAAAAATATTGTGGAGACCAGACAAATTGAGAAAACTCCGACGGGCGCCATTGCTCCGGGAGCTGACGGGAAACCTCTTCATTTTACGGGCAATGAAGTTGTCTCGATGAATCTATGGGGATTCAAACCATCATGTTTTGATTTTCTAGGAAGGGAATTCCGTAATTTCATAACAAATCATGGAATGGACCTTAAGTCAGAACTTGACATACCAACCTCTGTCGATAAGTTCGTAAAGAACGGCGAGATCACAATCAAAATCCTTATGAGCAATGAGAAATGGTTCGGTGTTACTTATCGCGAAGATAAACCCTTTGTTGTTGAGAATATTAATAAGATGATAAACAAAGGGGTGTACCCTTCAAAAATATATTAAGAATTCTGATTCTGAAAACTATTATAGGACTTAACTGAGTGCCGGTTTCTTAGTGGCAAACATTGGCTTGGTTTTCGTGTCCTGCCTGGCCCAGTAACGGCTTCTGGCTTCTTCCGGATCAGCACCTACAGCTATGTAGATTTTTGTTCTGTGGTTTATAACCACTTCCTGCATCTTTGATATGTCAGGTGTTTTAAAAACGGTCTGTTTTCTTTCTTGCATGTTTTAACTCCATTCAAATATCAAGTAAAATTTAATAATCCGGCAAAGATAGGTATTTTTATTGGTTTTCTGTGAGTTAGTCAAGGATATATTTATCTTAAACTCTTTATCCGTTGGTTACTTAGATTTTTTTGCCCCCCTTCCCTGCTGAAGTTTAGACCGTCTTGCCCCCGAAAGTATCAATCCGCCAACCCCCTTCAGGGGGGCAGGGGGGTATTAGCCTCAGGTGGTTTTTTGGGGGCTTACCATACAAAATCACAGTTGAAAATAGATAAATTGTCCCGGTTATCAGTAACTCTGAGGTACAGTTTATGACTGGCTTCTTTTGTAATTCTATCAGGATCAAATTTATATATAAGCAGATCATACCTTGGATCATATTCAAAAAGTGCCCATTTGCCATCAATAGTACCGGTATATGATTTTATTCCTGAAAAATTGTCAGTGATCCTTATCCTCATCTCTTTCTTATCAGACAGATTGGCTCCCGAAGCAAGTCCATTTGCATAAATTACCGGAGGGATTGTATCTATTGCTATGGCATAGTTTCCAAAGGCTGGAAGATCAGCTTTGACATATCCTTCTGACCAGGTGCCTCCGGCGTAATTCATTCTGTTATTATCAATCTGAGCTATAAGGAGCTTCGATTCTTTGCCGGGAGGAATGGTGTCAGGTTTTATTGATAAGCTGAAGGGTAACTGTAAAGGAGTAAAACGGTTATGTACATGAAAGACATCAGAAAAGAATTTATTCTTTGCGTCAGTTCTGGAAAATTTAAATTGAAGTGTATCATAAAGTGCACCTGAAGGAATAATAATCCTGACCCCGTCTGAAATGAACGAATTGGCTTTACCGAACGGCATTATTCTTATGTTGCTGTCTTGCTTTTCAACAGATGCCGGGGTATTCGGTATTCCTGGTTTTATTTTGAATGACAGAACGGATTTGTTCCTGCTCCCATCTCTGACAGTTATATTGATGGAGTGGCTTTTATTATCAGTAAAATCATATAAGCCATTGTTCAAAAAATATTTATAAAGGCTGAGCTTGTCGTTTGGTAAAACAAATGTCCTTTCAATATCGATATTGCTCCTTACAGAGGCCTCATAATCAATATGTGCATTTATATATTTCGTTTCATAAAAGCTGAATTCATTCACTTCGTAAGCAAACCATGGCATACTGTCAATCCGGAGTTCTATAGAGTTTATTCCAAACCTGCTGGAAGTATTGTTCATATAGTCAAAGCTCGTAATGCCAAATCCTGCAGGTCCATTAATGCTCAGTTCTGTATTGTCCGGTAAATAATAATTGCCATCAGCACCTGAAAGACTCAGGTATAAACTCTTGTTTGTCCCGTTAATGGTTGCTGAACCTGAACCGGGATAGACAGCAAGCCTGGAGATTATTGGCTTCAGATTGTCTTCGATGCCGAAATTGAATAAAAGAGGATTGACTGGTTTTTCACCATCAGTTCTCCTTATCTCATAGTGCAGGTGAGGACCTGAGGAGGCGCCGCTGTTTCCTGAGTAGGCAATAATTTCTCCTTTTTGGATCCTGAATCTCTCTTCCGGAGGATATATCGTAACAGCGAAGCTTTTGTTTTCATATTGTTTGGATTTTACATATTCTTCAATTTCAGGTTTAAATCGTTCGAGATGTCCATAAACAGTCGAATACCCTGATGGATGCCTGATAAAAATTGCCCTTCCGTAACCGCCCGGGGAAACCAATAAAAGATAAACATATCCGTCGTCTGAAGCAATAACCTCCTTGCCTGTGACACCCTCTGTCTTGATATCAATTCCCGAATGAAAATGGTCAGCCCTCAATTCTCCAAAACTGGATGAGAGAAATAATGGTATTTTTAATGGTGAGAGAAACTGATTACTGTTTTTCTGACCATTAACTAAAGTAGTAATGAGTATTATTGATAACAAGAAATTCCTTTTCATCCTGATCATTGCTGAATCCTGTTTGCTTTATGAGGTGCAAAGCTATGTTTCTGTTTCGCCCTGACAAACAAAATCATGTAAATTTTTGAAATTATCATTAACAATATTAATTTTGTGCTAAAGATTTTTATTATGTCTGGCCAGGGTTATGATGAATTGAAATTACTGAACAGAAAAATTGATGATTTAGTAAACAGCTACCGTAACCTGAAGAATGAATGTGAGAATCTTAAAACCGAGAAAGAGGCATTGAAGACTGTGCTTCGGGACCGGGATACAGAAATGAAAGAACTGGAAAAGAAATACGAAAGAGTTAAATTAGCAGGAGCATTAGCAGGAGATGGCGAAAACGCCACAAGTGCGAAGAAAAAGATAACTGAACTGGTGCGGGAAATTGACAATTGTATTGCTCTTTTAAACAGATAGAATATAAATATGGATGATAAGCTTTCAATCAGGGTAAATGTGGCGGACAGGTATTATCCATTGAAGGTGGAACGGGACAACGAAGAAAAGATCCGGCGAGCAGCCAGAATGATCAACGAAAAAGTGCTGCAATATAAGCAGCGGTACACAGATAAGGATGTACAGGATTTTTTAGCGATGGCAGCTCTGCAGTTTGTAATAAAGCTTTCAGAGGAGGAAGAGGAACTAAGTAATAGTTATCTGCCCGACACCCTTAAAGAACTGGTAAATAAAATTGATACAGTTCTTGAGTCTGAGGAAAAGAGTAATAGCGTTCTTTAAAATAGCATAATCTAATTGCCCGCATTGTTTCTTCATTCATTTTTGAAACTCAACAGTTAAAACTTTGGAGCAAGTCTTGGTTCATGTAGGACAGGCCTCATCCCGATTCGTCGGGATTCCGTAAATACGGGACAGTGGAAGTCCGAGATCTACCAGCTTTTCCAGCCATACAGAAATGGGGTTTTATAAAAGTTGAGGAAACTTTGCGGGTTTTTTATATTAATATATATCAATAATTTTAGAAATGATTGCATTAGCAGGAAATACAATAAATGGTTTGACAATGATCTTATTTGGTGCAGCCGTTATAGCAGGCTTTGCTGCCTCCTATTTTGTCTGGCAGATAGCATTGAAAAACAAAAGCAAAAGAATAATTACTGATGCTGAAGCTGAAGCTGAGGTTATTAAAAAGGAAAAGATACTTCAGGCGAAAGAGAGATTTTTACAGTTAAAAACTGAACATGAAAAAGTTATTAACGAGAAGAACAGCAGGATCGGACAGGCAGAAAACAGGATAAAGCAAAAGGAACTTGCTCTTTCACAGAAACTTGAAGAAACCCAGAGAAAGAAGAATGAAGCAGATGCGATAAGGGAAAACCTTACCTCACAGCTTGAACTTGTAGATAAGAAATCTGAAGAGATGGAACGTCTCCACAGGCAACAGGTGGACCAGCTTGAAGCCATATCTGGATTATCTGCCGATGAGGCGAAAAATCAGCTTATAGAATCCCTGAAAGAAGAGGCAAAAACCGGGGCAATGTCCTACATTAATGAGATTCTCGATGAAGCAAAAATGACTGCCAATAAGGAGGCAAAACGTATCGTTGTTCAGACAATTCAGAGGGTGGCCGCAGAAAATGCCATAGAAAACTCCGTTACTGTCTTTCATATAGAATCTGATGAGATGAAGGGACGTATAATCGGACGTGAAGGACGCAACATAAGAGCCCTCGAAGCCGCAACCGGAGTGGAAATTATAGTTGATGATACTCCTGAAGCTATTGTCCTTTCAGCCTTTGACCCTGTACGAAGGGAGGTGGCCAGACTGGCTCTTCACCAGCTGGTTACAGATGGCCGGATCCATCCTGCAAGAATTGAAGAAATCGTTGAAAAAACTCGTAAACAGGTTGAAGAGGAGATACTTGAGGTGGGAAAACGGACAACGATCGACCTTGGTATTCATGGTTTGCATCCCGAATTGATAAGGCTTATAGGTAAAATGAAGTACAGATCCTCTTATGGACAAAACCTGCTGATGCATTCACGCGAAGTAGCAAACCTCTGCTCAATTATGGCTGCTGAACTGGGGCTTAATCCTAAAATTGCCAAACGAGCAGGATTGTTACATGATATTGGTAAAGTTCCTGATGACGAACCAGAATTGCCACATGCTATTTTTGGAATGAAAATGGCTGAAAAGTATAAAGAGAAACCTGAGATATGTAATGCCATAGGTTCACATCACGATGAAATCGAGATGACTACTCTGATTGCACCGATTGTCCAGGTTTGTGATGCCATCTCAGGAGCCCGTCCAGGAGCCAGACGCGAAGTCGTTGAATCCTATATTAAAAGGTTGAAAGAACTTGAATCTCTTGCACTCCAGTATCCGGGTGTGACGAAGACATATGCAATACAGGCAGGAAGGGAGCTGAGAGTGATTGTCGGAGCAGAGAAAGTAACAGATAAAGATGCTGAAAGTCTCTCTTTTGAGATCGCTCGCAAAATTCAGAATGAAATGACCTACCCCGGACAGATAAAAATTACTGTAATCCGCGAGACACGAGCGGTGAACTATGCGAAATAGTCTATCATACGATCAATCAGGGCATCCATATATTAGATGCCCTTTTTCATTGAAAAACAATTGGGCTGAGGAATTTTTGCTATCTTTAAACCTGATAAAAGTGTAAGCTTAATGCAGCAAATAAAAATCGTTAATCTTGTTGGAGCACGCCCTCAGATAATCAAAGCTTCAGCAATCAGCAGAGCTATTAAAACCCACTTCCATGACCGGATAAACGAAATTATTGTCCACACAGGTCAGCATTATGACAGGGAAATGTCTCAGATATTCTTCGAAGAACTTGAAATACATAAGCCTGACTATAATCTTGGTGTGGGTTCAGGAAGGCATGGAAAACAAACAGGATTGATGATTAGCGGAATAGAAGATATCCTCCTTACAGAGAAGCCTGACTGTCTGGTACTTTATGGTGATACAAATTCCACACTGGCAGGAGCACTGGCGGCTTCCAAACAACATTTTCCGGTTGTACATATCGAAGCAGGGCTTCGTTCGTTTAATAAATCAATGCCTGAAGAACTCAACAGAATAGTAAGCGACCATGCTTCAACCCTGCTTTTCGCACCAACTAATGCTGCCCTCAAAAACCTGATGGCCGAAGGATTCAAACCCGATAATAGTCCTCCCTATAGTATTGATAATCCTAAAATCTATCTGACCGGAGATATAATGTATGATAACACTCTCTTTTTCGCATCTCTGGCTGAAAAGAAGAAAATCAAAATGCTTGATAAACTTGAAATTGAAAAGGATAAATATATACTGGTCACTATTCATCGCGATATAAACACAGATGATATTGGAAGACTAAAAACTATATTGGACTCTCTCTACTCACTTGCAGTTGAGTACAAACTTAAATTTGTGATGCCATTTCATCCCAGGACTGCTATATCTCTGAGAAATAACCTGGGTGATTTGTATAAAGAGCTGAATAACAGTGATTATATCAGGATAATTCCACCGGTATCCTACCTTGAAATGACGCTTCTTGAAAAATCAGCTCTAATGATAATTACTGATTCGGGCGGAGTTCAGAAGGAATCACATTTCTTCAGAAAACCCTGCATTGTGCTCAGAAAAGAGACAGAATGGATTGAACTTGTAAAAAACGGGACTACAAGACTTGTTGATGCAGATCCGGAACGGATAAAGAAAGAGTTCTTAAGTTTTTTAGATTCGTATTCAGGCCTCAACTATCCGGGTTTTTATGGTGATGGAAAAGCAGCCGAATACATATTGAATGAAATTCTGCTCATGTTTGAGAAGAGATGATAAGTATATTGTTAAATTCTGTTAAAATTAGTAATATTGTTTTTTCAATAGCTGATGAATCGAATCTTGAGGGATAGGAGAGTGCTGGTTACAGGCGGAGCAGGTTTTATCGGCTCAAATCTTGTGGAATCATTGCTTCTTTCCGGAAATATTGTCGTTTGTCTTGATAATTTTTCTACAGGAAAAAGAGAGAACCTGATGGATTTCATTGGCAAACCTGATTTTAAACTCATTGAGGGCGATATTCGTAATTATGATGACTGTAAAACAGCAGTTCAAAATATTGACATTGTCTTTCACCAGGCCGCCCTGGGGTCTGTGCCGCGATCGATTATAGATCCAATCTCTGCCACCGACGTAAATATCGGTGGTTTTGTGAAGATGCTTTTTGCAGCTAAAGAGTCGGGAGTAAAGCGATTCATTTATGCAGCCAGTTCATCGACTTATGGTGATCACCCCGATTTACCAAAAGTTGAAGACAAAATAGGTTCTCCTTTATCTCCCTATGCTATCACCAAATATGTTGATGAGCTTTTTGCCACAAACTTTGCGGCCACTTATGGTATGGAAATAATCGGCTTGCGCTATTTTAATGTCTTTGGCAGGCGCCAGGATCCGGATGGAGCTTACGCTGCAGTTATCCCAAGATTTGTAAAGACGCTGATGAAGCATGAAGCACCGGTAATAAATGGAGATGGCTCCATATCAAGAGACTTTACCTATATTGATAATGTAATTCAGGTAAATCACCTTGCTGCGGTTGTTGAGGAAAAGGAAGCGCTTAACCAGGTTTATAATGTTGCTCATGGCGAAATAACTACCCTGAACCGCCTTTTCGAAATCATACGTGAACTGGCAGGAAAATACGATAACGATATCTTAAGTATTGAACCTGTTTACGGTCCAGCCCGTAAAGGAGATATTCAGCATTCACAGGCCTCGATTGAGAAAGCAAGACGCCTGCTCGGATATTCTCCGGTACTTGATGTTCGGGACGGTCTTGCAGAGGCGCTGAAATGGTACTGGAATAATTTGTAACATCTGTTACAAAATGGATACTAATTGACATAAAGTCAGGCAGATAAGAATATTTATCCTGTGACTGACAGGGCGGAAGCATGCCCGTACATCTTTTAAGCAACCTTTCCAATCAGTTATACGTCTAATAAGATAACATCCTTTAACAAATTTTAACTAAATTTGCACTAACGTGCTGGAAATATGATTAACAATTTAAAAAGCAGAATGCTAAAGGTGTTCCAGGATCACTCTCTTCCCAGGTGGTTAGTTCTGCTTATTGATATGGGGGTTGTCTTTTTTGCCTTCCTGATTGCATATATACTCAGGTATAACTTTGAGACATATTCATTTGAAATCTCTTTAGCATTTAAGCAGGCTTTTATAGTTCTTTTGATTTACACTTTTTTCATGTTGACGTTTAAATCATTCAATGGAATGATAAGACATACAACAATTAAAGATACCTACAAAATCATTAAAGCCTCCTTTTCTGCTCTTGCTATACTGTTTATCTTAAAACTTCTATGCAGGAATTATGCATGGGACTCAACTTTTGATGTACCAGGTTCAATTCTTCTCATCCATGGAGGTGCTGTTATAATACTTTTGTTCTTTTTCAGAGTTTTTATCAAGTTTTTTTATGAGTTTGCATTAACATATTCCCGTGACCGGAAAAATGTACTGATATATGGTACCGGCGAAATGGGAATTGTTGTAAAGCGTGTTCTGGAAGGAGATACCAAAAGTCAATACAGACTTAGAGGATTTATTGATGATAACAAAAAGTTGCAGGGTAAGAAGGTAGATGGATTTCCAGTATATTCACGTCAGGTACTGACAAAAGATTTTATCGATAAAGAGGAGATAAAAGTATTTATTATTTCTATCAATAAACTGGCTGCGGCCAGGAAGAAAGAAGTAATTGAGTCTGTTATCGATCTTGGATGTGAGATTCTTGATACGCCTTCATTTGATACCTGGCTTAATGGAAACTTACAGGTAAAACAACTTAGAAAGGTAGAACTTGAGGACCTGCTCGGCCGTGAACCAATTACTCTTGACCTTCAGAGGATCGAGCGGGGACTGGAAGGAAAAACAATTCTTGTTACCGGGGCAGCCGGATCAATTGGATCGGAGATTGTAAGACAGCTGACTAAATTTAATTCAAAACAGCTTATTCTTATAGATCAGGCTGAAACGCCTTCGTTCTACCTCAACAATGAGTTAAAGGACAAGTATCCTTCCTGTCGTTATCATCTGATTATAGGAGATGTTACCAATGAATTGAAGATGGATTATCTCTTCAGGAAATACCGTCCTGAAATTGTATTTCATGCGGCAGCTTATAAGCATGTGCCTCTGATGGAAACTAATCCTCACGAAGCCTACCGGGTAAACGTCGGAGGAACAAAAATAATTTCTGAACTTGCCATAAAGTACGAGGCAGAAAAATTTGTAATGATATCAACAGACAAGGCTGTGAATCCCACAAATGTCATGGGAGCTACCAAGAAGATTTGCGAATTGTTAGTCCAGGCTCAGGCAAGACGATCCGGAACAAAGACACAGTTTGTGACGACACGTTTTGGAAATGTGCTAGGATCAAATGGATCAGTCATTCCATTGTTTAAAAAACAAATTGCAGAAGGAGGCCCTGTAACAGTCACTCATCCTGAGATAACTCGTTTCTTCATGACTATTCCTGAAGCCTGCCAGTTAGTTCTGGAGGCCGGATTTATGGGTAATGGTGGCGAAATATTTATTTTTGACATGGGAAACCCTGTCAAAATTTTAGATATAGCCACAAAATTGATCCATCTTTCAGGACTTGAACCTGGTGTAGATATTGAAATCGTATTTACAGGTTTACGTCCGGGTGAAAAACTCTTTGAAGAGCTCTTTTCTGAAGATGAACCTGAAGTTCTGACACACAATCCCAAAATTTCAATAGCCAGACTGGTAGAAACTGATTATAGCAGACTTTTACTAAAGATAAATGAAACTCTCAGAACGATTTATGATAAAACAGGAACCGAGGTAATTGAAGAAATGATGGAGATAGTACCCGGTTATAACAGCAAGTTTGAATTGGTGAATCGCTAGATTCTTGCTGCCACTGAATCATGCACCCTGCACCCTGCACCATGCACCCTGCACCATGTACCATGTACCTTTTTCTTTAAATCCTAAACATTAAACTTAATAAAATATGTCTTCTAAAAAGCGAAAGATAGTCTTTGTCAGCGGCGTATTCGACATTCTCCATTCCGGGCATGTTGCCTTTCTAACGGAAGCTTCCCAATTCGGAGATCTTCATGTAGGACTTGGATCAGATAAGACTGTATATGATCTGAAAGGCCGGAAATCAATTAATTCTGAAGATGAGAGATTATATATGCTTGAAGCATTGTCATGTGTTTATAAAGTCAGGATCAACAAAGGGAGAGGAATTCTTGATTTTCTGGAAGACATGAAATCTCTTAAACCAGATATTTTCATTGTTAATGAAGATGGACATACTCCGGAAAAGGAAAAGATTTGCAATGATCTGGACATAGAATATAAGGTTCTGAAAAGAATTCCACATGCTAATTTGCCTGTCAGGTCTACAACATCCCTTCGTAAAGAAACTCCGATACCATATAGAATTGATCTTGCCGGTACATGGATTGATCAGCCGTATGTATCAAAATACTGTCCGGGCTGGGCGATTACAACATCTATCGAACCAACGATTGAGTTTAATGAACGGTCCGGAATGGCGACGTCCACACGAAAAAAGGCTATTGAACTGTGGAATTGGCATTTGCCAATGGAGAATCCTGAGAAACTTGCAAAAATCCTTTTCCGGTATGACAATGATCCCGGGACAAAAGATGTCAGCGGATCGCAGGATTCAATAGGTATAACGATGCCTGGCATTAACCGGTTTTTTTATGAAAAAGGAGAATACTGGCCTGCAAAATTTGAAACTATTTCAGACCTCTCCATTATTAAATGGCTTGAGGAGCGTCTGTATATGGTTACACTCTGGCCCCGCCCAGCAGATTTTGTGGTTCTTGAAAACACAAACATCACTACTGACAATGTCAGAAACCTGACTTTGGCTGCCGAAATGGCGTGGGATGGGCTCACAAAGAAAGATATCAAAATCTTCTGCAAAGGATTCAATGCCTCTTTCAATGCTCAGGTAACAATGTTTCCGAAGATGATGAACGACAAAATTGCCCGGGTCATTAATGGATACACTGATAATGCTCTGGCCTGGAAACTTTCCGGCGCAGGAGGGGGTGGATACTTAATACTCATAAGTGAGAAGGAAATTCCTAATGCGATCAGAATTAAAATCAGGCTTAAGGAATACTGGAGCTAGAAATAAATTAAATACCCGAATGCTGTTCAGGAAAGCTATACTTTACAATAAGGCATTTTGAACGTAATGGCAGGGACAAATGATGATCGATACAAATCAACCTGTTTTCTCGATAATAACACCCACATATAAAAGGTCATCACTTTTAAAAAGATGTATCTCCAGCGTAATAGGTCAGACATTTAAAGATTATGAACATATAATTGTTGATGATGCTAACGACCCTGAGACAGGGGAAGTAATAAGATCATTTGGCAACGACAAGTTGGTATTAACTCAGCATGCAACACAAAAAGGAGCAGCAGGTGGACGTAATTCAGGAATATTACTATCAAGAGGGAAATTCATACTTTTTCTTGATGATGATGATGAATATTTACCGCTGTTTCTGGAAAGGATGAACTTTCAATTTTCTCTGGCAGATGCTAAGGTTGGATTTGTCTGGACAGGTGTTTACATGGTTGAGGATATTGATAAGGGAGAAAAACCGCTTCTCGTAAAAATATGGCCTTCAAAATTCAAAACAAAAGAGCTTGGGCTCGTTGCAGCAACAACTATTGGTAATGGTTATGGCCTTTGTGTACGTAAAGAATGTTTCAACACTATTGGCCTGTATGATGAATCCATCATTATGGGACATGACGCTGATCTATTGTTCAGGTTAGTACGTCATTTTGATTTTGAAACCATACCTCAGCCTTTGGTAAGGATTCACCAGCATGGGACTTCTCAGTTAACCAATGAAAGGAATAATTTACACCGACTGGATCTTCGCGAAAAAATACTACAGAAAAATCTCGATCTATTAAATAAATTCCCAAAACTGTATTTCGTTCATTATAAGCATATTGCGGATTTATCCTACAATCTGAATTTGAAAGGAAAAGGCAGACAGACTATGTTTGATCTCATAAAACATTCACCGTCCCGAATCTTAAACTATGTGGATTTAATCTTTTATGAGTTATTCGGAAAGGATACCAAATCATTTTTATATGGCAGCAGACTAAGAAGATTAGTACAACTCATGAAAGTACCAGTACGCTACTATTTGTGAAAGGATAATCAGGTAAGAAAATGTCAGATGGGAGTGGAGTTTTTGGAACCGGATCAATATAACAAATGGGATAAATTTGTAGATATTTCACCGCAGGGGGCTATATTTTGTTACTCCTGGTGGCTTGAAGCAATAACCAAATCCAATTTCAAGATCGTTGCATGTATTGAAAACGGGAAAATTGTAGCCGGAATGCCGCTTGCTTTCGATGCTAATAACAAAGTCAATTTACCTCCTTTAACCAGAACATTGGGTGCATTGTATTGTGAGAATGAATATAAAACGATACGAAAACAAATATCGACTGAAAGAAAATGGCTGTCGGAATTGCTTAAAAACCTTCCACTGGAGGATTTTGTTCAAACCTGCATGCATCACAATTTTACAGACTGGCTGCCATTTCGCTGGAATGGGTTCAGACAAACAACGAGATATACCTATATTATTAATTACAACGGGAAATCAACAGAAGATCTCTGGCTGAACCTTGAGCTGGAGACGAGGAGAGTAATTAGAAAAGCAACTGAATCCGGAATCAAAGTTGAGACAAGCGATGATTTTGATCTGGTTTACCAGAACGAAACCATGTCATTTAAAAGACAGGGGCTCGATTTCAGAATACCTTACAGCGACTTGAAATTGCTTGATAAAGCCATTAACCAGAGAGCCAGTCGGACAATATTTAAAGCGACTGATGCTAATGATAATGTGCAGGCTGCACTTTACGTGGCCTCTAACAAAAAATCAGCTTACGCTTTGTTAAGTGGAAGCGATCCTGATCTGAGGAAACTGGGTGGACATACTCTGATAATGTGGGAAGCTATTAAGTACTTTTCTGATAAAGTCGGCTATTTCAATTTCGGTGGTTCAGATATTGAACCTATAGAGTCTCATCTCCGGGGATTTGGTGGTACTCTTACTCCATATTTTCATATATTTAATGAAAATCTAATGTTGGAAAGAATTGGGCTCAAATATCATTTAAGGGAGCTTTTATTTCATTTGAAAGCAATACTTAAGACAATCTATAACAAAATGCTGAGCTCATTTCAGCAGAATTAATAAGGTATGAGTAAGGCAGATTCAAATCTTTACTCTGATGTACCTGAAATCGGGAATCCGCTTATAAGCATTATTTTAGTATGTCTCAATAGCAAAACGACAATTGAACAAACCATCCTGAGTGTTATAAATCTTGATTATCCTAATAAAGAGTTTATAGTTGTCGACGGGGGATCTGTGGATGGAACAATTGATATTTTAAATAAATATATTCAAAATATTAGTTATCTAGTTGTGGAACACGACAATGGACCATATGAAGCAATGAATAAAGGAACAAAAATAGCGAACGGAGAGTTTTTCTATTTTGTGGGTGCGGACGATATAGTAATTAATAGCTGGCGAAATCTATCAGGAAAGCTGAGATCAGGGAATACAATCTATTACGGGAATGCATATTTCCCGGTTACAAACCAGATTTTTGATGGAAAGTTCAGAACTTTAAAATTGTTGTCCAGGAATATATGTCATCAGGCAATCTTTTATCCGAGAGGTGTATTTGAAAAGTATCAATATACAAACAAATATCCCTTTTTGGAGGACTTTCATCTGAATATACTTTTGAAAGCAGATTCTGATTTTAGATTCAGGTACATTGATTTTTTAGTAGCTGTTTTTTCGCAAAAAGGAATTTCAAGTACCCGGAAGGACATAAAATTTTTGGAAGATCGTTTGGAGATTATCCGGAAACATTATTCTCTGATCATCTATTTATACTTTTGTGTCTATTTCTTTTTGAAAAGAACCATATCAAAATGGTTAACATGAAAAATGACATACGGAATATATGTCGTCATTACAGGGAAACGTACGAAATCTTTTTATTCGACAGATACAGGAAGAAATACGATACTTTTCCATTCAGTTACAAAAAGAAAATTGCACAAAAATGGCTGGGAAGGTACCCTAAGCAAGCACATTTTGATTTTCCCCGCATCAAATACTGGCTCGAAAGCGTTGTTAAAAGGCCTGTTGCGGTTCTTGAGATAGGCGGATGGAGAGGCGATCTGGCTGATATAGCACTAAGGGGCTATGAGCATATCAGACTGTGGCATAATTATGATTTGATAAATTCCGGCAATCTTCAGAAATGTTTTGATGAACGGTACCAGTTGATAACATTGGATGACGAAATATGGCACTCAGAGCTGAAATCAGATTATAATGCACTTATTGCTTCCCACATGATCGAACATATTAACTGGAGAGAATTTAAAGAGCTGGCAGGATGGATCCCTCCGGGTATAGATACCGTACTTTTTGAGGCACCTCTGCCTCAGTCCGGTGAAAGCATAAACTGGAAAGGAGATTATTCTTCACATGTTCTGGAAAAAGGATGGGAGCAGGTTAAAAGTGAAATGAAAAATAATGGGTTTAGAGTTGAAAGTTCAGAAAAAAATACAGTAATCTTCACAAGGTAAGAATGAATTCAAGTGACAGTTTCTGCTATAATACCTGTTTATAATCATTCAAAATTTCTTAAACAAAGAATCGACAGTGTTCTTAATCAGACCTATAAGGATTTTGAGCTGATCATACTGGATGATTGCTCAGAAGATAACAGCAGGGACATTATCAATGAATACCAATCGCGTTTCAGTCAGATTAAGACAATCTTCAGAGATTCAAATAGTGGATCTCCCTTTTCACAATGGAATCTGGGTGTCAGTCACGCAAAAGGTGACTATATCTGGATAGCCGAATCAGACGACTCAGCCGATCCCCTTTTTCTTGAAAAAAGCATCCGCGTTATGCTGGATTTTGAAAGTGTAGGACTGGTGCACTGCGACTCGAAAGTTATAGATGAACAAAATGGAATTGAATATCTGATTTCTGAAAAACGTAAAGCATCCGGGAAAATGAGATGGACTAACTATGGTTCCTGTGCTGGCAAAATGGAAATATCTAATCATTTTTTTCTCGAAAATTCCATATGTAATGTCAGCAGTGTATTGTTCAGGAAAAGCAGGTTCCTGCAGGCTGGTGGAGCTGACCCTGCAATGAAATTTTGTGGTGACTGGTTATTATATCTCCGGATTCTTCTAATCTCCGATTTTGCGTATATCCCAATTCCGCTTAATATTTTCAGGATACATTCCGGTTCGACTTTTCATAGTTATTATAGAAGCAATACATTTCTTACAGAAACCCTTAAGGTTTATTCATTTGTAGTGAGGAATATTAAACTGACACTTCAAAAGAAACTATCAATCGTAAAGAAAATAGTTATATTTTTCTTACTAAGAGGTTTCGTTTTTTTGCGATTGGATACATTGCTGAGAATCGATATTGGCAGATTAAAATACAAAACTGCATAAACAGGTGGCCGATCTTGCCGTAATAATGTCGGTTTATAAAAACGACAGGTTAAAGTTTCTGAAGGAATCTGTTCAAAGCATCCTCGATCAGACATTTACCCAGTTTCATTATTATATTGTTTTTGATGGTCCGGTTTCAGATGATGTTGACAACTATATTTCAACATTATCTGATGACCGTATAAAATTCTTCAGGTTGGAGAAGAATGGAGGATTGGCAAAGGCTCTTAATTATCTTCTTGAAATAGTACTCAAGAATCCGGAATATAAGTTTATAGCCAGGATGGATGCGGATGACATTTCTTTGCCTGAGAGATTTGAAACGCAACGGAATTTTTTAGTGGAAAATTCAGAAATCTCCTGCGTTGGGTCATGGTATGAGGAAATAGATGAAACGGGGAAACATCTGGCATTTCGAAAACTTCCGACTGATCATGAGAGTTTGAGAAAAAGATATTTGATCAGGACTCCCTTTGCCCATCCTTCTGTGATGTACAAGACGAGTATGATTAGAAATTGCTGGATATTACCCTGAGAATACTATTCTTATGGAAGATAACGTATTATGGGGTAACGCATTAAAACAAGGATTGAAGTTTGCAAATATTCCTGAATATCTTATTCGATTCAGGGTGGATAAGCATTTCTATGAAAGAAGATCAGGAATAAAATATGGACTAAGCTATCTGAAAATCAGGTTTGAAACAATCAAAATGCTAAATGCACCACTCTACATATATATTACTTTTTTGCTGTTAGGTTTATTAAGAATGTTTCCATCCAATGTGGTGAGACTCTTCTATAAATTCATTCGATGAAACAGATTGAACCTCAAAATTAAAACTGAGTGTTTGCGGGGAAAGGGCAGAAAATAATCCTTATAAAAAAAATGAAAAAGAATTTTGGATTGATCGGAGTTGCAGGTTTTATAGCTGTAAGACATCTGAAAGCAATTAAAGAGACTGGAAATAATCTGATAGCCGCTCTGGACAGATTTGATAGCGTAGGATTACTTGATAGCTATTTTCCAAACGCAGATTTTTTTATAGAATATGAAAGATTTGACAGGCATCTTGATAAACTTAAAAGACAAGGTCAAAAAATTGACTTTGTCAGTATTTGTACTCCAAATTATTTACATGATTCTCATATCAGGTTTGCTCTCAGACAAGGGACAAATGCAATCTGCGAAAAACCATTAGTTTTAAATCCATGGAATATTGATGCACTGGCAGAGATTGAGAATGAAACTGGAGGGAAGGTATTCAATATTCTTCAACTTCGGCTTCATGAAGTAATAAAAACTTTGAAAGATGAAATTGAGAATGGTCCCAATGATAAAATTTATGATATTGATTTGACATATATTACAAGCCGTGGAAACTGGTATGACATTTCGTGGAAAGGAAATATCCAAAAATCGGGTGGTGTGGCAACAAATATCGGAGTCCATTTTTTCGACATGCTGACATGGATTTTCGGTGATGTAAAAGAAAATATTGTACATATTTCTGAACCGCATAAATCAGCTGGCTTTCTGAGTTTGGAAAAAGCAAGGGTACGATGGTTTTTGAGTATAGATGCACATGACTTACCTCAACATATTAAGATAAAAGGTCAAAGAACCTATAGGTCAATTTTAATCGATAATAAAGAACTGGAATTCAGTGAAGGATTTACAGAGTTGCATAATATAAGCTACCAGGAAATACTCAATGGAAATGGATTTGGAATTAAGGAAGCACGCAAATCGATTGAGACAGTTTTTACGATAAGAAATACTACCCCTGTTGGACTGCAGGGTGATTATCATCCTTTTTGCAAATAGTTGACCAGAAATGAGAAAAAATTTCATTTAGACACGATGAGAATCAGGCTTAATTTTAGCTTTATTTGCATACGGGTATGATAAATAATGTTAAAGCAAGGATTCTTCAATACAGGGTATTGCTTGAAAATTTTTCATTTTTGAGTGTATTGCAAATATCCAATTTACTTATTTTTCTTTTTATAACACCGTACCTATTCAGAGTCCTTGGAAAAGAAAGTTATGGTTTAGTTGTGTTTGCCCAGACCATTTCAACATATTTCTCAATACTCGTAAATTTTGGATTCACAGTAACCGCTACAAGAGACATTTCGGTTCATCGGGAAAGCACAGAGGAGACTTCATTTATCATTTCAACGGTACTTTCTCTTAAAGGTTTGTTTTTTATTGTATCCCTGATCGTATTATCATTACTTGTTTTATTTGTTCCTTTTCTAAATAAGCATCCACAGGTATTCTTGTTCTCTATGCTTTTTTGTCTTAGTGAGACGCTCTTTCCCATTTGGTATTTTCAGGGAATTGAAAGGATGAAATACATTGCTATAATAAATATAATCACAAGAATTCTTTCATGCGGTTTGATTTTTATTATAATAAAGCAATCTACTGACTATCTAAAAGTTCCATTAGTTCTTGGTACTGGTACTGTAACAGGAGCGGTAATAGGTCTATCAATTGTCTTTAAGAAGTATCACCATAGATTTCAGCTTATTTCGATCCACGATTTGAAAAATAGTCTAAGAGAAAATGTACCTCTTTTTGTTTCAAATGTTTCATCACAGATATATGTAAATGCAAATAAACTGATCGTCGGCGCATTTCTTGGGATGCAGGATGTAGCTGTCTATGATATTGCGGACAAGATTGTGGGTCTGCTCAAAGTTCCGGTTCTTTTGATCGGTCAGACTCTTTTCCCCAGAGTTTCCAGATACAGGGATGTTAGTTTTGTAAAAAAAGCCATGATTTTTGTTTTCGCTTTTTTTGTTGTCGTCTATACCGGCGTTACTTTATTTGCCAACCCATTGATACATCTTTTCAGTGGAACTGCAAATGCAGATGCTGCTACATTGCTTCGGTTGCTGGCTATTTCATTACTACCGATATGTCTTGGCTTGTTTTTTGCAGAATTGCTATTGGTGCCTTTCGGAAAGCTTAAAGATTATGCTAGAATGCGCGCTTTTTCTTTGTTTCTGTATCTTTCAGTTATTGGGCTTTTAATTAATTTTAATCAGATAGGTTTGTATAAGTTAGCGTTGACTAATGTCGTTGTAGAATCCTTTGTATTATTTTATTCATGGCATTTGTGTAAAAAGAATCAACTAATCTAAGCAGAATTGTTGCGCATAAAAATAATTTTATTCTGCCCAATACTTTGCTTATAGTTTCTAGGCAAATTTTTATGTTAATTTCAGCCTTCATTTTTTTGATTTTTGCAAATCTTGTTAATCATTCCAACGGATTTAAGCAGAATGTTAAAACAGTATTCTTACTTCTGGTTTACCTGTGGATACTATTGATATTTACATTCAGGGGAACTACGGTGCCTGATACCGCCAACTATATTAAATTTTATAATGCACACGCGGAGGTTACAGGAATTGAATATCTGTTTTATTTAGTGTGCTGGTTAGGCAAATCCCTCGGTTTTAGTTTTAATTTGTTTTTGTTTGTTTATGAGGTAGTATTATTCAGTCTTTGGTTTTATACTTCCAAAAAATATTTTAAAGATATTCACCTGGCATTCCTGGTCTTTTTACCATTTATGGGGATTTATAATTTTGGAATAATTATAAGGGCTGGTATGGGGCTGTGTCTGAGTTACTTTGCAATTACAGATCTTATTTATAACAGATCATTCAGAGGATATCTTATATATTATACCATAGTGACTTGTGCTGTTCTTTTTCATCAGGGAATGATCGTTTTCTATATAATACCGCTATTTATATTTATAAGGTTTCATTCTATAGTGCTTACCTTAATAATGTTGATTTCTATCACTATACCCTTAATTAATATACAGCATCTGATAGCCAGTATTCTGGAGATCTATATCAGGCTATTCTCTTTCAATAAGTTTTTATCATATACTGAAATTCATGCTAAGTTTAATGTTCATGGGGTATACAGCCTGACTATGATAAAATACTGGATTATGGCAATGATTTTTATATGGATGCGTGTAAAAGTTATTACCAACAAGGACATTTATAATTGTTTTCTGAATATATATATTTCTGGTGTTTTCTTAATTTCATTAACTCATTTTATTACTGCAGGAAACAGATTATCTTATATGTTTTTCTTCTTTGAATTTGTCCTGGTTGGATTGTTATACGAATACTCAAATTTGCCTAAAAAAATTGTTTTTTTAGGTGCAGTTGCACTTAGTATATTGAACTATGTGAATTTAATAAGTGCAATTCCTGCTATGATAACTTATTAATTAATTATGTTAAAAACAAAGAAAGTATTATTTATTGTACCTGAGTATTTTAACTATTGTGCGCTTATCAAGACTGCACTGGAATCGTTAGGTGCGTCGGTCGATCTTTTCTACAACAGACCTACCTCAAAAATAAGCAAATTGTTTTTTGTCTTTTTACCAAAGTACTATGAAAAAATTAAAAACAATTACTTCAAAAAACTTCTTAAACAGATAGCAAGTGAATATAAGTATATCTTAATCATCAGAGCCGATATAATACCGTCAGTTTTCCTGGAAAAGTTAAAGATCAAATATCCAGACGCAATATTTATCCAATATATATGGGACGATATTCATTTGTTTCCAAAACTATTAGATAGTCTTAAATGCTTCAACAGAGTATTAAGCTATGAATTAGGTGATTGCACAAAATATGGATTATTATTCCGACCATTTTTTTTTGTTGATCAGCAAAATTCAATGAGGGGTGACTTTTCTCGTACACGAGAGCTTTTTTTTGTTGGCTCATTTCATTCCGACAGATTAAAGGTTTTGGAAAATGTAATTGCTATGAACCCCGATATAGATTTTTATTCCCATTTTTATATACACCCTGTAACATTTCTGACTAATAAAATACCATTCAGGAAAAGATCACTATTCAGGTTTCGTAAAATGGAATATTCTGAGATGATCGAAAGGATTAATAAATCTGTTGCGATCTTAGACATACAGAATATTTCGCAAAATGGTCTGACAACAAGGATATTTGAAGCCTTAGGAGCACGATCAAAAATAGTAACCACAAACAGGAATATACTGGAATACGAATTTTACAATGATAATAATATATTGATAGTGGATAGGAATGTTCCTGTTATTGATAAGAAATGGTTAGCATCAGATTATGAAGAATATGATGAGGCCTTGTTAAACAACTACCATATAAACAGTTGGATTAAAGACGTTTTTGACATTGAAATTATTCAGGGGGAAAAGTAATATACTTATATACTATGAAGAGACTTTTGTTGCTTGGAGGATATGGATTTATAGGAACAAATATTCTGAAATATATTGACAATTTCTTTTCTGATGAATATTCAGTAATTGTTTTCGATCGTGTTTTAACGCATCCTAAGGGTATCAGGTTTAATTGTGTTAAAAAAGCATATCAGGGAGATTTTGGAGATAAAACTGTTGTAAAAACTGTTTTTGATGAGAACCAATTCGATTATGTTATTCACTCTGTTAATACCACTGTTCCTTCAACGTCAATTAATCCACGGTTTGATATTGAATCTAATTTATTACCAACAATCGATCTTTTGGATATTCTGGTTGAGTATAAGACCCCGAACATAGTTTTCTTATCATCAGGAGGTGCGATTTATGGTGAAATGGTAAATTCCTTACCCCATAAAGAGACAAATATTGAATTTCCGAAAAGCTCGTATGGAGTAGTAAAGCTTGCAACTGAGAAATATTTGTTTCAATATAAAGAACTTTATAATATTCATCCGCTGGTTTTAAGACTCTCAAACCCTTACGGATTATATCATTACTCATCAAAACAGGGAATAATAAATATTAGTCTCGAGTGTGCAGTCCTTGATAAACAATTTAAGGTATGGGGAAATGGTGAAGCTAAAAAAGACTATATTTTCATTAACGATTTTTGTTGCATCCTGTTTGAGATGATTCGCAGGGAAATTAAAGATGGAGTTTTCAATATAGCCAGTAATGAAATTCTGAGTGTAAATGAGATCTTAGCTAAAATAAAAATTCACTTTCCCAATTTCACATGGTCAAATATTGCTAATAAAAAAAATGACATCTCACATTTTCAATTAGATACCTCCAAATTGCACACTGCAATCGGATCCATGAAATTTACTCCTTTTGAAGAGGGACTGGATAAAACAATTGAATGGTTGATGGGCAATAAAATATATTGATGATTATTTGAAACCAATTTATTTATATAATATGAACAGGCATTTTATAAAAAAATGAAAAAGATTTTTCTGTTTACACACTCATTTCCATACTCAAAAATGAGTGAGGCATTTATTGATGTTGAATTACAAATTGCCTCCACTCTCGATGTAGAAATAACTTTAGTGCCTTTATACTCATCATCATACATGAGAGAAATTCCGGCAAATATTAAAGTTTCTAATAAATTAAGTGAACTATCACTTATCAGGAAGACGGCAATTCTTTTTAAGATGTTTGTTAATCCTCTATTTTTAAAGTTGATTTTTAAAAATAAGGGAATATTTAAAAAATGGAATAATTGGTACTACGCGGTCAAATATCTCTATGGAGGATTAATTATTGAAGACTTCCTCAGTTCAAAAGTAGAGGATTTCCCGGAGGGTTCCATTCTGTATAGTTTCTGGTTAAATTATACCGTTCTTGGTTTCTCGCTTGCCAAAGAAAAGAACAGTCATTTTAAAACCTGCAAATTTTATTCCAGGGCTCATAGATACGATTTATACGCTGAAGAAGTTGGAATATTTATGCCATATCGTGAGAAAATGCTGGAGTGTCTTGAAAAGGTTTTTTCAGGTTCTATTGACGGTGTTAAATTTCTCACTGAAAAGTATCCCGATTTTTCATCAAAAATTGAACTCGGCAGATTGGGAGTTCTCCCGCTTAAATTCTCTGAAAAAAAGAATAAGACTGTGGATTTATCACTTATTTCATGCTCTAATGTGATACCTGTTAAAAGAGTAAGTCTTATTTATACTTCTATCAAACAATTCTGTGAAAAGAATCCTAATCTGAAAGTTAGCTGGGTACATATTGGAAACGGTAGTGAGATGACACAGTTAAATGACATTGCAACTAGGAGTACATTACATAATCTGACTGTTAGTCTACCGGGAGTTAAAATGATATCTGAAATTGTTGAATTACTGGAAGAAAACGAATTTGATGCTTTCATAAATTTTAGTTTATCTGAAGGGTTGCCGGTTACTTTAATGATGGCCATAAGTGCTGGCGTACCCCTAATTGCCACAGATACCGGCGGAAACAAAGAAATTGTGACAAAGGAAACAGGCATCCTGTTTCCTTTGAATTTTAGCCAAAATGAATTCTCCGAAGCGGTTGTCTATTGTATGAATAACAAAAAATTACGAGAAACATCCTTATTATTTTATCAAAACAATTTTTCAGCTATTAAAAACTACCGGGATTTTTATCAAAAATTATAGTATTAGATAACATGCAATTTGTATCGTTTTGAATATTAATTTTTTCCTGCATTTTGTTTAAAATTTATTTTCTAGTGTGACATTTTGTCTATTTTGAAGTTATTTGAATAATAAATTCAGATGTATGAATTAAATACCTCAATAAATTAAAATTTCCAGCTATTATCAATAAATATAAAATATATGGTTACTAAACAAAAAAGAATACTGGTTTTAGCTCCTCATACTGATGACGGCGAGCTGGGTGCTGGTGGTACAATTAATTATTTTGTCGAAACCGGAGCTATTGTATACTATGCTGCTTTCTCGACTGCGGAAGAATCTGTACCTGAAGGTTGGCCAAAAGATGTCTTAAAAACCGAAGTACGAAGAGCAACTGAAAAACTGGGTGTGCGAAATGAAAATCTTATTGTTTTTGATTATCAGGTGCGAAAACTTAATTTTGTCAGGCAGGAAATATTGGACGACCTAGTACAGATCAGGAAAGATATTAATCCTGATTTGATTCTGATGCCTTGTTTTAACGATATACATCAGGATCATTCAACCGTTGCAAACGAGGGACTCAGAGCATTTAAGACTAAGACAATTCTTGGGTATGAATTAATATGGAACAATTTAAAATTTAATACAACGTCATTTGTGTCATTGACGAAAAAGCATATTCAGAAGAAAGCCGATGCACTTAAAGAATACAAATCGCAAGGAATAAGAGATTATATGTCGGAAGAGTTTATTTTTTCGCTGGCTAAGGCACGGGGTGTACAAATTGGAGCTGATTATGCTGAATCATTCGAGGTTATTCGTTGGATTATTAACTAAGATATTAAACAAATAATTCTTATACTTGAATTTTTAATGTTTTAAATATTGGTTTTTATGGAAAGGTTTTACAGCGTAATAGAAGAAGTTTTTGAGAAAAACAGAGATGAGATTAAAATGGATGATGTTTTCCGGGATTATGAAGGTTGGGATTCTCTAACACTTTTAGGACTTAGCGCTATGATTCACGAAGAGTACGGACTGACAATACCACGGGTAGATTTTGAAAAGATACTGACAGTAAATGAATTGTATGATTATCTCCAAAAACATAAATAAAAATGGATGAATTATTCAATTTAAAAGATAAAGTAGTTCTGATTACTGGTGCTTCTTCTGGTATTGGCCGCCAATGTGCGATAAGTTGTTCTAAAATGGGAGCCCGTCTAATTTTAATCGGATTGGAGCCGGATAAACTTCAGGACACGTTAAATCAATTGGAAGGGACAGGTCATATTTTCTACGCACAGGATATCACAGAATATGAAAAATTAGAGCCTATTATTAAAGAATCTGTTGAAAAAACTGGTCCGATAAATGGTTTTATCCATTCGGCAGGAATAGAAATGAGCAGGCCATTAAAAATTCTGAAAGCCGAAAATTATGAAAAAGTAATAGCTGTTAATGCAATTGCCAGTTTTGAAATAGTGAGAATACTGTCGAAGATTAAATATCTCTCTGACGGGGGAGCAAGTTATATCTTAATTTCTTCAGTAATGGGTGCTTTGGGTGATATAGGCAATGTAGCATATTGCAGCAGTAAAGGTGCTCTGCTATCTGCCGGAAAAGCCATGGCATTGGAACTGGCTGCAAAAAAGATCAGGATAAATTGTATATTGCCCGGAGTTATTGAAACTGAGATGTCTAAGCAACTTTTCCTTACTATTTCAGAAGAATCTAGAAATTCAATATTGAAAATGCATCCGCTTGGACTGGGAAAGCCCACCGACATAGCCAATGCGTGCATATTTTTACTTTCTGATGCAAGCCGATGGATTACAGGAATTAATTTTTTTGTTGATGGTGGTTATAGTGCCCACTAAAACTAAATTTTATTATTATGGATGTTAAAATTTCTCAAATAGCTACTGATCTTTTCAGGAAAGTATCTCCGGTAAGAGAAATAATGAATTTTGCTGACCCGGCAAATCTTAGAAAATACGGAATAGACCCTGATAAACTTATCTCTTTTGGAGGTGGTTGGGTAAACCATAGGTCTCCAAAAAAACTGGCTGAAGCTTACAAGGGGATTGTTGATGATGAAATAAAATTTCATCATAGCGGGGGATATTCTCCTACGAATGGAGAAAAAAGTACAAAAGATGCTTTGGTAAAGTTTGAAAATACTATTTATGGCACAACGAGCCTCACATCTGATAATATTGTTATTGGTCAGAGTTCATCACATCTTACAAGTTTACTACTCAGCGTCTTACTTGACGCGGGTGATCAGATTTGCATGCTTGATCCTTCTTATTGCAATTATCCGTTACAAATTAAAGTATCTACAGGATCTCATGTACTGAGATTTCCTGTAATAGATGAAAAGAATTTTGAATACATCGCAAACAAAAAAGATACAATTGTAAATTTCAAAGCATATCTTCTGAAAAACAGACCAAAAGTTGTCATGCTGATTTCTCCGGATAATCCAACATCCAAGATACTCTCAGACGACTTTATTAAAGCAGCTCATGATGCCGTAAAGGAGTACGGAGGAGTTATTGTAATGGATTTTGCGTATAAAGAGATTTATTTTGGAGAATATCCTGAATATTTCTCGCTTGGCCAGGATGAGAATTTTATCTCAATTCGTTCTAACTCAAAATGGTGCAGAGGTCTTGGAAGACGTCTTGGATGGATTGAGGCACCGAAATATGTGATTGATGCTTTCGAATCTCTTCAGAACTCTACAATTCTTTCACCCGACAGACTTCATCAAATGGCCCTTACAGAATACATTAACAGCGTTGTAGATGATAATTCCCTTGTCAGCTATGTTAATGAAATAAGAGCTCTGTATCGGGAAACTGCAGAAGTAACAATTAATGCAATTAAAAAATACATGGGATTGCCTTGCCTTGAGCCTGATGGGGGATTATATACCTGCATAAACGTTAATAAGAACAGTGCAACATTCGTAGAAGATGTATTAAAGGGTACTGGTGTCCTGTTTGTACCTGGCTGGGGATTTGGCAAGACAGTCGCAAAATCGGTAAGATTATCATACGGCCCTTTGGTTTATGAACACCACCTTATAGAAGAGGGTCTTATGAAAGTTGGAAAATTCTTGAAAAAATGAGGATCCTAATTACACGTAAAATCAACCCTTCAGCTAAAATACTGCTTGAAAAGGCGTGTTTAGAGGTAACTTCATTCGATATTAATGAACCACTTGATCCAAAATATCTGACTGATAATATTGATAAGTTCGATGCCATCCTTACCTGTGTTTCAGAAAAGGTCGACAGATCGCTGATATTAAGATCAAAAAAACGCCTGAAAATTATTTCAAATATGGCCGTCGGTTTGGATAATATTGATGTTGTATCTGCTGATGAATTCGGAATAAAAGTGTTCAATACCCCTGGTGTAGTTACAGGACCAACAGCAGATCTAACCGTTTCATTAGCTTTTGCATTGCTTAGAAAAGTTAAAGAGGCTGACATGTTTGTAAGAGAAGGACTTTGGAAAGCCTGGGATCCAGAGATTTTTGTCGGAAGAAATTTCAGCTCACTTGTTTGGGGTATTGTCGGATACGGAAATATTGGAAAAGCAGTCGCAAAAAGGCTTAGCGGCTTTGGGATGGATATTCTCTTCTACGATCCGGTTGAAAACATATCAGATAATATTTCTGTATATACCGGAATTGACGAATTATTAACAAAATCGGATGTTATTTCCCTGCATTTGCCATTAACTGAGGATACAAAGGATTTTTTTGATATGAGAAAGTTTCGATTGATGCGAAAAGAAGCCATACTCGTAAATATGGCAAGAGGGGGTGTTGTAAAGTCTTCCGATTTGCTGGAAACATTAAAACAAAAAGGAATTGCCGGAGCAGCATTGGATGTATTCGCACCTGAACCGATACCTATCAGGAACGAAATTCTTACGTTTGATAATGTTCTTTTAACACCTCACATTGGTACTGCCACAGTTGAGTGTAGAAAAGAGATGGCAGAATATGCTGCAAAAAACATAATTAATAATTTATAAATTTTCAGGTTATGACAAACAAGTATAAAGAAGATTTTGAAAAAATATTTAAAAAGGTAATAGGGGTCAGTTCTGTAACTGATGATATGGAGATGAACAATATTGCAGAATGGGACTCCTTAAAACAGGTACAACTAATAGCTGAACTCGAAGAAGAGCTGGGACTGGAATTTGAGTTTGAAGATATCATTACAATGACGAGTATTAAGAAGATTGATTCAGTATTAAAGAAATTTTAACAGTGATGAAGGATTATCAGAAAATTGACAGAGATCTCATATTTAAATATTCTTCTGTCTATTCATTATTATTTGATAAATATTTAGCAAACCCGGATAAAGAGTTCGTTTTAAGTCTGCAGAAATCCGAACATGAAGTTTATACTTATAGACAGTTTGTTAACAGAGTAATTAAAGTCAGGAATTATCTTAAGGAAACAGGACTAAGAAAGGGAGATTCTATAAACCTTATTCTTCCAAATTCAGCTGATTTCCTGGTATTGTATTTTGCAGCACTCTCTTCAGGAATAATTGTATGCCCGATAAATTACAACCTTGTACCTAGGGAGATCTCCTATATTGTTAATGACAGTAAAAGCAAAATCCTTTTTACTGACGAGAGATATATCATAAAAGTCGAAGAGATACTTCCCGAAATTCCCGGTATAAGGGAAATAATTATTTTTAGTGAAGGCAAAGCTGATCCAAAATATTTTAATCTGTACCAAACAATAGATGACAAACCTTGTGAGATCATAAAGGATGATAATATTGATCTTGATGATAAGTCGGTTATAATATATACATCAGGGACAAGCGGAAATCCCAAAGGAGTGACTCTTACACATGCAAATCTGCTTGCAGATGCCCAGGCAATTGCTGAATGGTTTGCTTTCAATAGCGACACGAGAACTTTATGCATACTACCTCTTTTTCATAATAATGGACAAATTGTTACGTTTCTTGCCCCATTGTGGGGTGGGGGAAGCACTATTATGATCAAAGGAAATGTAAGCCTGATTGCTTTCTGGGATCTTGTTAACAAATACAAAGCTAACTGGAGCAGCGTTATACCTACGATTTATCGTCCTCCTTCTTTCAAACGGAAGAGAACGGATCATCATATGCAGGGAATCATCTGTGGCGGCGCCTTATTACCACAAAGTGTTCAACTTCAATTTGAACAGATATACAATGTACCTGTTTTTGAAGGTTACGGACTTACTGAAACAACATCTTTTTCATGTTTTAATCCTTTAATAACTTCTGACGCAAGATTGGTTCAATTGGTAAAGAATTACCTGTAAATGAAATGGCAATTATGGATGATGATGGAAATATATTACCTGATGATTCAGTAGGTGAGATTTGCATCAGAGGATTTAATGTATTTCTTGAATATTGTAATCTGCCAGAAAGAGACAAAATTGCTTTCAGGGGAGGATGGTTTCATAGTGGCGATTTTGGCCATAGAGATAGCGATGGATTTTATTATATCAGCGGACGGAAAGATGATCTAATAATAAAAGGAGGAGAGAACCTCTATCCACGTGAGATCGAAAATGTAGTTTATATGCATCCTGCGGTTAAAGATTGTGCTGCAATTGGTATTGATCATCCTATATGGGGTCAGGATGTAGCTATATTTATCGAGGGAAAAGAGAATATGTCAATTACTAGTGAAGAGATCAGGAAATTCTGTGAGGATAAAATTGCAGTTTTTAAAATCCCTTCAAAAGTCTTTTTCATAAATGAGCTCCCCGGATTGAAGGAAATACCAAAAGGTCCGACAAAAAAGATTCTCAGAAAGGAACTGGAAAAATTCTATAGGGATAAGCTTGCTGATAAATAATGATAAAAGTTAATCGGTTAATTAATGATATAAATAATTCTAATTGCTATATAGTTCAGGATCAATTAAGCCGTAAATCTTTTGTTGTAGACCCGGGAAGCAGAAATATTGGCAATATTCTGGAATTCATTGGCAAAGCAAAAATAGATCTTGATTATATTATACTGACGCACAGCCACTTTGATCACATTTCTGGTGTGGGTCCTCTAGTTAAAAGCTTGAATGCGAAGATTGTCTCATCAAGATTGTGTTCTGAAAAAATTCAAGATCCAATTAAAAATTTGTCCTACTTTGCCGACTTAGGGCCGATTGTCGCACCGCAAGCTGATATTTGTATAGAAGATATTGAGGATCATTTCATCAGATGGAATGACAATCTTATCTCGTTTTATCATTCTCCTGGTCATTCCAGGTGCAGCATATGTGTGCACTTGAAAAAATAATGTTTACAGGAGATACATTATTAAAGGGAATAAAATCAAAAGTCACACAGCCTGATGGAAACAGGGAAGAACTCAGGCAAAGCATCTTGCATATTTATGAAATAATGCCCGGTGACATACAGTATTCCCTGGTCATGGGGAATCATTTGTTTTAGAAACCCAGGAAAGCACTGTATCTTTGAAAAAATAGTAAACTTATGGCTTTAATAAAATTTAATAACATTGGGATCACTTCATTAGCAGCATGTGTTCCTAAAGATATTCATTATAATTCGGAGCTATCTTATCTGATCCCAAAAGATGAATTGGAAAATCTGATTAATACAATCGGGATCAGGGAAAAAAGAATAACTCCTGCAGGTGTATGCGCTTCAGATTTGTGTTATGCTGCAGCAAATGAACTATTGGACTCATTAAATATTCCCCGGGATTCTATCGATATTTTAATATTTATGACCCAGGATGGTGATTATAAAATCCCCGCAACGGCACCAAGTCTTCAGCACCGGTTGAGATTACCAAAGACTACAGCTTCATTCGATATAAATCTATCATGTTCAGGATATATTTATGCTTTATCAACTGCATATGCTTATGCATCTCAGGAAGGGATAAAGAGGGTGCTCCTTCTGGATGGGGAAACATTTTCGAAACTTATCTCGTTGAAGGATAAAGCTAATGCCCCACTCTATGGTGATGCAGGTACTGCGACTCTGGTTGAAAAAGGAGATTTTGGCGACTCATTTTTTTCACTTAATTCAGACGGATCAGGTGTAAATGTGCTGAAAATAGATGCAGGTGGAGCACGGACCAGAACTACCCCGGAAAACCTTGCGGAGGTTGAAGTTGAAGATGGAAATTTCAGGTCTCCTAACCAGTTATATATGGATGGGATGGAAGTTTTTAATTTTGCCATTATGAGTGTTCCTAAGGATATTAAAAATCTTCTCTCCTTTGCCGGGAAAGATTTGAGCGAGTTGGATTTGATCGTATTCCATCAGGCTAATAAATTTATGACCGATTACTTTATTAAAAGGCTTAAATTCGATATAAAAAAGGTGCCTTATTCTATTGACAGATTTGGTAATACAAGTTCAGCATCTATTCCACTTACCATTATTACAGAAACAACTCAAAGGATCAGGAAAAGTGTAATTATATCAGGATTCGGGGCAGGACTTTCCTGGGGATCGGCTATGTTGGATCTTTCTTCTACAAGATTATTGCCATTGATAGAAAAATAATACGATTTATGTTAGAACTGTTTAAATTTCATCATATTGGTTTTGCAACTGATAATCTGGATGATACTAAATTATTTTTTATTAAGCTTGGATATACGTGCGGAGAGGAGATTACTGTTCCTTTCCAGAAGGTAAGGGTTTGTTTTATAAACAAAAGCGGACACCCTCAGATTGAATTGATTTCCAGCGCCGGAATAAATTCTCCTGTTGATAATATTCTTAAGAAATGCGGTCCTGGTCCGTATCATTTTTGTTATTCCGTTAATGACATTAATGCTGCAATTGCCAGTTTGAAGAAAGAAAAATTCATAATTCTTAATAAGCCTGAAAATTCAAATGGCATTGACGACCATTGCATTATTTTTGCATATAAAAAAAGTTATGGACTTATTGAGGTAGTTGAAATTCCGGAAAATGATAGATGATTTTGAAGTGACCAATGGTAATTACCTGGTAACAGGAGCTGCTTCGGGTATTGGAAAGGAAGTTGTTAGACTCCTTATGAACTCCTCAAACGCGGTATTGGCAGTCGATAAGGACTGCGAAAAACTGAATATTTTATCTAATGAGATCAGATCGGATATTCTTAATATCCTGCATGGGGATATCACAAACCCGGATGTTAGAGAGAAAATAGTCTCATTTCCCAGGAAATTTAATGGTGTTGTTAATAGCGCAGGTATAATCAAATTAGTGCCATTCAAATTCATTAGGGAAGATCAGCTGATCGAACTTGACAAAAATAACTACGAGGCACCTGTTCTTCTTAATAGCCAGTTACTGAAAAAAAACAAGATAACTGCAGGGGGATCGATAATTTTTCTTTCATCAATAATGAGTCTGGTAAGCACACAGACAAATGCACTATATACAGGTACGAAAGCAGCATTGGCTGCTGTAACGAAAACTATGGCTCTAGAGCTGGCTCCGATCAATATCAGGGTTAATTCTATTTCACCCGGTTTTGTAAAAACGCCGATGCTGGATTTTATAAAACTTCAAACAGACATTGAAATGGCTGAAGCGAAACATCCCCTTGGTTTTGGCGAACCTGAGGATATAGCGAATGCAATAATGTTTTTATTGTCAAACGCCGCAAGATGGATAACAGGTACAAATCTGATCATTGATGGGGGATACTCAGCCAGATAAAAGCGTAAATCAACATATTCAGCTTTTTTCAATTATTTATTAATGATGTTTATTTGAATACTGATCCAAGTTAACCTTTTATACATTCGAATATGAAAATATCTATTAACGAAATTTTGGATTTCATCGGTGACTTTGAAATAATCGGAGAGAAAACCGATATTGTATTTATGAGTTTCAAATCGCTTCAGGATGCGGATGCAAACAGCATATCATGGATAAAACAAAAATTTAAGAATAATTCCAATATTTTGGAAAAAACAAATGCGTCGTTAATAATTGCACCAAAAGGATTTATTCCTGAAAAGCATTATCCAAGTAAGTGTATTGTTCTGGTCGAAAATCCCAAACTTATATTCAGCAGACTTATTACACATTTTTATATTAAAGATTCGGAATCGTTGCCATATATTCATTCTACTGCAATAATCGACAGCGCAGCAAAGATTGGAGAGGGTTGCCATATTGGTCCATATAGCATTGTAGGAAAATCAACAATTGGCAAAAATACAATGATTGAGTCGTTTTGTAAAATCGAAGACAATGTTGATATCGGTGACAATGTTAAAATAAAACCTCATTGTGTTGTTGGGAAAGAGGGTTTTAGTTTCGAAAAGAATGAGAATGGAATATTGGAGAGGTTTCCACAAATCGGCGGCGTAATAATCGGCAATAATGTTGAGATAGGCGCCCATGTCAGCATTGACAGAGGAAGCTTGGGAAATACTGTAATCGGTAATGGAGTCAAAATTGATGATTTTTGTTATGTTGCTCATAATATTGAAGTAGGAGAGAATACAATAATAATCGGAAAAACAAACATCGGCGGCAGTTCAATAATCGGGAAAGACTGTTATATCAGCTCGGGTGTAAATATTATAAACGGAATAATTATCGAAGATTCTGCTTTTATTGGGATCGGCTCCGTAGTTGTCAGAAAGGTAAAAAAAGGAAAAAAAGTTTTTGGGAATCCTGCCAGTGTAATTGAATAGAATCCACTGTTGCAAATGAAGTCATTAGTATCAGTGATAGTTCCTTGCCGTAATGAGGAAAACTATATTAAAATGTGTATAGAAGCAATTCTGGAAAATGATTACGGAAAAGAAAATTTTGAGGTTATAATTATTGATGGATTAAGCACAGACAATTCACTCCAGCAAATCGAAGAGGTTCAAAAGAATCACCCTGAATCTGAGATTAAAATTATCTCAAATGAACGGATGATTACACCGGTTTCTTTTAATCTAGGCATTAAGGCTTCAAGAGGAGAATACATTCTCATTGTTGGCTCAAGACACATACTTTCAAAAAATTATATTTCCACATGTCTTAATATTCTGGAAAATAACAGCCAGATTGGCTGTGTCGGAAGTGTTGGGGACCTTGTTTTTGATTCTATTAAAAGCGAAATGATCGCTTATGCAACATCAACCACTTTTGGAGTCGGTCCTTCGTTCAGAACTCAATCAGATGTTTTCGTCGACACCGTAGGCATTCCTTTCTACAGACGGAAAATTTTTGATCAAATCGGGTATTTTGATGAGAATTTAGTGAGAAATCAGGATGATGAGCTGAATTACAGAGTAAGGAAACATGGTTATGAAATATTTATAACATCTAAGACAACTATTAAATACTTTGTCCGTACCAAATTTAAGGATCTATTTAAACAATACTATCAATATGGATACTGGAAGGTATTTGTGAATAGGAAACATAAAACTATAACAACCTTTCGTCAGGTAGTACCCTTATTCTTTATCTTATTTTTAATATTGGGACTGATCGCAAGCATAATAATCAAATATTTCTTTCTATTTTATTTGAGTATCATTTTATTCTATTTTTTTACTGGATTATTTATTTCAGTGAAAAAGACCAGAAGATTTTCTTTAATCTCCAAAATCATGTATACATTTTTCATTCTGCATTTCAGTTATGGAACAGGTTACCTTAATAGTATCATTGATTTCTTAATATTTAATAAAAAACCTAATTCTAAACATACTTCTTTATCAAGATGATAAGTGAAATTGAGGAGATAAAAGCTCGTTATGAACGGCGAAAAGCCTTGTACGAAAAACAATATTTCTATGCAACCGCATACACTTTATTCGAAAGAGAGCTTCAGTATAAACGATTAATATTCAATATATTTGGCTCCGATTTAACAAATCTAAAAATTCTGGAAGTTGGAGCAGGAATTGGTGATAATCTGCTTTTTTTCCATCGTTTGGGTTTTAAATTAGAAAATATTTTTGGTAACGAATTGTTACCCGAACGAGGTGTTCTACTAAAAGAAAAAACAGGGAATTCAAAAAATATAAATATTGGAAATGCTTTAGATTTGGAATTCGAGAACGATTTTGATATTGTGTTTCAGTCATTGGTTTTTACCTCAATCCTGGATTCCGATTTCAGGAAGGACCTTGCTGCCAAAATGATCTCTATGACAAAAAAGAATGGAATCATCCTGTTTTATGATTTTAAATACAACAATCCGGCTAATAAGGATGTAAAAAAGATCTCAAGAAAAGAGATCAGGATTCTGTTTAAAAACTATAAGGTTGATTTTGTTAATGTTACTCTGGCTCCTCCAATAGCCAGAAGAGTGGGCCGTTTTTATGGAATAGTTAACTTTCTCTTTCCATTTTTTAGAACACATATGATTTCAGTTATTTATAAATAGCTATTTTATTACTCAGGTCAATAACCTGAGAGGCTGATCAATGATGAATTAAATTATCCAATTAAAACTTTAAACTAAAGAACTTTTGAATATGATACCATTCTCTCCTCCCCGTATAGATCAAAAAATAATTGATGAAGTAGTCGAAACCTTAAAATCAGGTTGGATTACTACAGGACCACGTACAAAACGTTTTGAGAAAGAAATAACTGCCTATTGCGGTTGTAAGGAAACTCTAGCAGTAAATTCTGCAACATCAGGGTTGGAACTTGTTCTTCGATGGTTTGGAGTCAAGGACGGTGATGAAGTTATTGTACCTGTTTATACATATTGTGCAACTGCAAATGTTGTAATTCATTGCGGAGCAACTCCCATTTTTGTTGACGTAAACTCCACTGATTTCAATATTTCTTTAAAAGCAATTGGAAATGCCATTACTGAAAAAACCAAAGTAATTTTACCAGTCGATTTGGGAGGATTTCCCGTTGATATTGATGAAATAATTGATCTGGTAAAAAGTGCAAAAATCAAAAGGCTCTTTAGAGCTGATAATGAAATACAAAAGAAGTTAAGCAGAATCCTAATATTACTTGATGCAGCTCATTCATTCGGAGCAATTTATAAGGGTAGAAAGGTAGGAAGTACTTCAGATGTTACAGTATTTTCATTTCATGCAGTAAAAAATCTAACTACTGCAGAAGGCGGTGCAATATGCATGAATTTACCCATGCCATTTAATAATAATAAAATATATAAATACTTATGTATGTATTCATTACATGGGCAAAATAAGGATGCTCTAATGAAATTACAGAAAGGGAATTGGCGTTATGATGTACCTGAAGCAGGCTATAAAGCAAATATGACTGATATTTTATCTGCAATTGGACTGATAGAACTGAGGCGCTACGATAGCGACACCTTAGTCAAACGAAGAGAAATATTTGAAACTTATACACAAGCATTTAAATGTTTTTCCTGGGCACAAACTCCTGTTTATGAAACAAAAGATAAAGTATCCTCTTATCATGCATATCTGTTACGAGTTATCGGAATTACAGAGAATCAAAGAGATGAAATAATTCAGAAAATATTTGATAGAGATGTTTCTGTTAATGTGCATTTTCAGCCCTTACCGATGCTGACTCTTTATAAAAAACTAGGTTATAAAATGAAAGATTATCCGGTAGCTTTTGATAGTTATTCCCGAGAAATTTCTTTACCTGTTTTCTATGATTTAAATAGAGATCAGATAAAGTCAGTTATTGAGGCAGTTATTCAGTCGGTGCTTGAGGTAATTTAGTCCCTTTTATGCTAATTAGATTTTTTGATGTTTTATTTTCATTACTTGGATTGGTATTTCTGTTCCCTATTTTTTTAATAGTCTCTATCCTAATAATTTATGATAGCAATGGTGGAGTATTTTATATTCAAACCAGAGTCGGTAAAAATAATCAGGGATTCAAATTACTGAAATTCCGAACAATGGCTCCGTACTCTGATATAGTTGGATCATTAACAGTAGGATTAAGAGATCATAGAGTTACTAAAGTTGGTTACTACCTTAGAAAATTCAAGATTGATGAATTGCCCCAATTAATCAATGTATTAATAGGCAATATGAGTCTCGTGGGACCAAGGCCTGAGATTAGAAAATATGTTGATTTGTATAATGAAGAACAGAGAGTTATATTAAGCGTGAGACCTGGCATTACCGATTACGCTTCAATTGAATTCCGTAATGAAAATGGAATACTCGCGAGATCAGAAAATCCCGAACGAACATATGTGGAGGTAATAATGCCGGAAAAGATCAGGTTAAATATGTTATATATTAATAATCAGAGTATAAAAAACTATTTTCAAATTTTATTTCTAACTATTAAGGCTATTATAAAAAATTAATAGATGAGAAATATGATTTTAAACTCTTATAATAGAAAGAATGGTGAACTTTTTTCAGTCACTTTATGGCTAAGTTTATATCTGACGCATACTGCGGTTCCATTTTTTAAATATCCTTTCCTGATAATATATATTCTTATAACAATATACATCTTAGTAATGTATAGAGATAGAATCTTCTCAGGATTAAAAGATTTAAAAAATATCTTGCCCGTTGTTTTAGTTCTTTTTTTATACCTGACATTAGCTTGTTTTTTTTCCAATAAAATTTATTTAATGATTGTCAAGGATATTGTAAATATTATTATTCTGTTATCAATAATATTAGTTCTTAAGCTTTTTATTCATGAATCAAAAGACTGCATACTTTTTTATCAATCTTTTTTGAATCTTGCTGTACTATTCGCTTTTTTAATTTCAGTTCAAAGAATTTATTCTTATTTTTATTTATCATCTTATTCTCAAGCATTTAATGACCTGTATGTTAATAAGGACAGGGCAGTAGTTGATAGTAATTTCGTTCTGATACCGGTATTCTTTGGATTAATAGGTATTTTATATACTTTTTCTCAGAAAATATCGAGACTTAAAATATTAATATATAATATCTTATTAATAATTTTTTCTATCAGTTTTTTGATTTCAGGATCAAAGAGAGGAGTATTCTTATTCCTCTTACTATTCATTATGATTCTGGCAATTCAGTTATGGAGTTTGTTTAGTAATAATTTAAGAGTCAAACAGTTAAGTAAGATATCTAAATATTACTTGTTATCTTTTTCTATTCTTGTAATTCTACTTATTTTTCTGATTCTTAACACTTCAGTTTATTTTAAAAATAGTGTTTTGGAAAGTATAGGGGTAAATAATATTCCTTATACTAAAAATTTAATAACCGAAACATTTTTTCGTTATTTTCATTTTCTTGATAAAGACCTTAATGAAGAGATTTTGTATTCCAAGATTTGGAAACCAGTATTTGATCCTAAAGACCCAGAAGTCTGGAGTGGTACCGGAAACTACAAAATTGTCAAAAGTTTATCTGGCAAAAACGTAGAAATTGTCCCGGCTGGATCTAAAGGTTACTTATTTGATAAAAGTTGTTTAGGTTTTGCATCTCCTTCACATTCATATTATTTCTTGTCGCTTAAACGAGAGAGTGTAAAAAAAGGTGATTCTCTTTTAGCTTCAGTTTATTGTTATGTTACTGATAATTTCGATGGTGATGCCGTAGCTATCCGTGCAGAGGGCTCATTAACAGGCAATCCTGATAAGTTTTATGATTTAAAGAATAAAGGATGCTGGCAGAAACTTATACTACCAATAAGCTGTTCTCAAGGAGATATTATAATATATTTATATATGAATAAAGGTGGAGTGGAAGACTTCTCTAATCTTAAAGGTTATGTGATTTTTGCATTTCCAGAATTTAATATAGTATCAAATGGCAGCAACATATCCAATTCCTTGATACAAAGTAACAATTACAAAAAAATATTTATAAAGGGAATAAAATATAACGATTCAAAGCTAAAAATGAACTATGAATCACTAGTTGTAAAGAATATATACAAAGCAAGTTTTCTTAAACTATCAATCAGTGAACTTTTTAGTCAAATTAACAATTCTGCTGATACTGATCCACTCAGGAACTGGATTCGAAAAATTGTTTCAGAAGATACTATTTATCACCCATACAAAAGTAATCTGTTTGTTAAAAAGTCATTGGATGATTTTGGGGAAGACAGGATAGCCCGGTGGAAATTTTCATTTGAAATATTTAATAAAGAATATAGTTGGCCTCAAAAAATATTTGGTGGCGGATTCTCTTTCTTAAACTGGTATGGATACTATTTTTTTGGAACTAAAACCAGAATAGATTATCCTCATAATCCATTTCTATCAATTCTGCTGTATTCAGGCATAGTAGGGTTGGTTATTTATTTATTTTTCCTATTTAAAGTGTTCTATTATTATATCAGGTATATTAAAGAATACCCACTCTTATTCATTTTCTTTCTCATAACTTTCTTCTTTACATTTTTTAGTGGCGGTAGCCCGTTTGATCCACCAATATTTGGATTTTTTTCAATTCTCCCCTTCTTCATTCATTCTATCCACATAAAAGAAGAAAAGGCTCTACTAAAATCAGGTCTAAGGAAAAATGAGGGAGTGGAGTGATGAAAGAATAGAAGAATGGAAGAATGGAAGAATGGAAGAATGGAAGAATGGAAGAATGGAAGAATGGAAGAATGGAAGAATGGATTACCTTAAGTTCAAGGAATTAAATTTAAATATTAAATATTAAATATTAAATGGGAAACCTAAAAGTATCTATTGTAACAGTCTCATTTAATAGTTTAGGAACTATTTCTGATACTGTAAAATCTGTTTTATCTCAATCATATTCCAATATCGAGTATATAATCGTCGATGGCTCCTCAACCGATGGTACAGTTGAACTAATAAAATCTTACGGCTCCCGGATTTCAAAGTTCATTTCCGAACCGGATAAAGGAATTTATGATGCAATTAACAAAGGCATAAAACTTGCTACCGGGGATATCATCGGAATTCTGAATGCCGATGATTTTTTTTATGATAATGATGTGATTTCAAAAGTTGTACAAGCATTTCAGGCTGAGGAAATTGACGCTATTAACAAAGGCATTCTATTATCAACAGGCGACATTGTCGGAATACTGAATTCCGACGATTTTTTTTATGATAGTGATGTAATCAAAACTGTTGCAAGTGCATTTCAGAAAAATCATATAGATGCTGTTTATGGAGATGTAGAGTTTTTTGATTCCATGAAGCCCTCAAAGATTGTGAGGTATTACTCCTCGAAATATTTTAATCCCAATAAATTTAAATTTGGATTTATGCCTGCACATCCTACATTTTATGTTAAAAGAAAATTATTTGAGAAACTGGGATACTATAAAACAGATTATGAAATTGCTGCGGATTATGAACTGTTGTTAAGGTTTTTTCTAATTCATCAAATTAGTTACAAATACCTGGAGATGCCATTCGTCTCTATGAGAACAGGCGGAGTAAGCAATAAATCAATTCTTAGTAATTTCACCCTGAACAGGGAAATTGCCAGGGCATGCAAAGAAAATGGAATAAAGACCAATTATCTGAATATTTATTCAAAATACTTTGTCAAAATTTTTGAATTTTTTGGGAATAGATCCATTAGAAGATCAAACATCCCCCCTGATCCCCACCAGGAGGGGAATTTTATAATAGATCTTATCTTCTGATGCCAAATTTTTTCTTGTCTTCTGAGAAATTTGATCAAGAAGATTATATATTTGAAAGATATGATTGAATATGAAAATTTAAATAAGGTTAATAAGCCCTATTTTGCTGAATTTAAGAGAGCATTTAGTAAAGTCCTTGATTCAGGGTGGTTTATCCTTGGGCCCAATGTGGAAGAATTTGAGATAGAATTTGCCAGGTATAACAGCGTAAAATATTGTGTTGGTGTGGCCTCTGGCCTGGATGCCTTAACAATTTCCCTGCTGACTCTCGGTATTCCTCAAAAATCGGAGATTATAGTCCCATCAAATACCTATATAGCAACTATCTTATCAATAATAAACAGCGGACACATTCCAGTTCTTGTTGAGCCAGATCTAAGTACCTATAATATTGATCCAAACCGTATCGAAAATTCTATAACCCCAAAAACAAAAGCAGTAATGATAGTCCATCTTTATGGAAAACCATGTGACATGGACCCCATTATGGATCTATGCAGGAGGAAAAACCTCTTTCTTATCGAGGATTGTGCACAAGCGCACGGAGCTGAATATAAAGGGAAAAAGGTTGGTACTTTCGGGGATATGTCCGCTTTTAGTTTTTATCCTACAAAGAACCTCGGTTGTTTGGGTGATGGTGGAGCTATACTGACTAACAACGATGAGTATTTCCATAAAGCTCGTTTGTTGAGAAACTATGGATCTGCCAGGAAATATTACAATGAGACACCAGGCTTGAATTCACGCCTCGATGAGATACAAGCGGCTTTCTTAAGAGTTAAGCTTAAATATCTTGACAAGATTAATAATCAAAAAAGAGATCTTGCAAAAATTTACCTGAGTGGCATTAAAACTGAATTTGTTCTTCCAGTTGTTCATCCGGACTGTATCGATGTTTATCATATCTTTAACATTCGACATAATAAACGTGACAAATTAAAAGAGTATCTTAATTCGAATGGGGTTAAGACAGAAATACATTATCCCGTGCCACCTCATAAACAGAAAGCTCTTCCTCATTACAATATGTTGCAATTGCCAATATCTGAAGAGATCCATAGAACGACTCTTAGCCTGCCAATATCTTCATTTCATACCAATCAGGACATACAATCAATAACAGGGATATTAAATGACTTTTAGAAAATCTTCTTAAATATATATTCAAAATACTTCATTAAAATGTTTGAATTTATGGGGAATAGATCCAAAAAGAGAAAGTAATGAATCTCTTTCTTTTTTTTATTTATATAGAAACCCACCCCTAACCCCTCCCAGGAGGGGATTTTAGGATCCAAAACTTTGATTTATCTAATGCCCAAAATCCTGATCACCGGTGCCAATAGCTTCATCGGAAAAAATTTTATGAGATTTTCAAAATTTGCTGAAGTGGAGGAGGTGTCTCTTATAGAACTCAATCCCGAAGATATAGATTTCAGCAAATATGACATAATTCTTCATTTGGCAGCAATAGTACACAGATCGAAAAAAAATCATGATGCAGAATATTTTTCAGTCAACAGAGATCTGTCCATAAATGTAGCTAAACAGGCAAAAGCAGCAGGTGTCAGACAGTTTATCTTTCTGAGTACCATGAAAGTCTATGGTAAATTTAATCCGGGAATCGACCTTTGGAACGAGGATTCACCATGCTTTCCCGAAGATTCTTACGGGTTGAGTAAATACGAGGCTGAATTGGGTCTGAAAAAGCTTGAAGATCCGAATTTTACTGTCTCAATAATCAGAACACCAATTGTTTATGGTCCAGGTGTTACCGCAAACATTTTGAAATTAATAAAACTGATAGAGAGATTTCCAATACTGCCTTTTAAGAAAGTGGGAAATAACAGGCACTATACTTATGTAGAAAACCTGGTTGGTTTCATTGACAGAATTATTGAAATCAAAGCTTCAGGAATATTTATTGCCATGGATGATGAGGGTCTGTCCACAAATGATCTGGTAATTCTTTTGTCAACATATCTTCATAAAAAGAATAACTCTGATCAGGTTACCTGACATTTTGGTCAGGACAGGTATTGCTTTGATGCCTCCTGTTTTTGACCGTTTGTACAACTCCTTTTACCTCGATAACTCCAAAACCAGGAAACTGCTGAATTTTAAGCCCGCTTTCTCAACAAGTGAAGGATTACAAAAGACAATTTCATATTACCTGAAAAGTAAAGTTCATAATGACAAACTATAAGCAATTGTTTTTCATTTAAATGTTTATTTCAATTCTATTTTGACGGAATGATTTTCATTTTAGCAATATGCACAATCATCCTTATGGGTTTTCTCTCATTTGTCCTGACATTTTTTATAAGGCAATATGCTGTCAGAAAGAAAATGATGGTTATCCCAAATGACAGAAGTCTTCATGATATCCCTACGCCCAAAGGGGGTGGATTGGCAATCGTATTATCATGGTATATTGGAATTACTGTTCTGTTCTTTCTTGGAGTTGTTGAGAAAACCTTATTTTATGCTTTGCTATGTGGAGTGCTATTGGCTGCTGTCAGTCTTATTGATGATATAAGAGGATTAAGACCTGCAATTCGGTTGATAATACATTTCCTGACAGCTCTTGCAGCCTTTTACTTTTTAAATGGTCTTCGTCCACTGGTATTACCTGAGATCCATTTTAACTATAATTATATTGTCTATCCTCTTACAATTATAGGAATGGTATGGTTTATTAATCTGTTCAATTTTATGGATGGAGTCGATGGCTTTGCTTCAGTTGAAGGAATGGCAATATCTTCCGTTTTATTCATAATGTCGTGGAACCTGGTAAACATACTATTAATTTCATCTGTTCTGGGTTTTCTGTACTGGAACTGGCCCAAAGCCAGGATATTCATGGGTGATGTCGGAAGCACACAGCTTGGCTTTATCCTTGTCGTAATAGGGATTTACTATCATAATACTTTCGAGTTTTCAATTCTTAACTGGATAATGCTTTCTTCTCCCTTCTGGTTTGATGCTACTCTGACATTATTAAGAAGATGGAGGAATCACGAAAAGTTAAGTGAGGCCCATCGTAAGCATGTCTATCAGCGACTGGTACAATCAGGGTATTCACATGAACAGGTGAATATTTTTTTACTTTGCCTGAACCTGGCTATTATTCTACTGGTAATTCTTTATCGGGAATTTAAGATTTTGCAGATACCTATATTTGCTTTAACTATGATTCTTTTTTATTTGATTACCAGGGCAGTGGATAGAAAAGTGCCGTTTAAGAAGACATCCCCCTGGCCCCGTTGACTTCGTCGATCCCGCAAGCGGGATTCAAAGGGGGAATAAGAAAACTTAAGATCTTTCAATCATTCAGTATTCTCGTCGATGAAAATAGATTTCAGGCTGTTTACCAACCACTTTGTCAGATCTGAACTACTCAGAAGCGCCACAGTCCTTATTACAGGAACTGTTTTAGCACAGCTGATCTCTATTCTACTTCAACCCCTGTTAAGACGTCTGATTTCAACGGAGATCTATGGTACCTATTCGGTGTATCTGAGTATCGTTGCAATTATAGCCATTATCGCTTCATTAAGATATGATGATGCCATAGTGCTGCCCTCAAAGGATAAAGAGTCGGCTAATGTTCTTTTCCTGGCTCTGTTATCTAATTTCATTATCAATCTTATTCTTCTGATAGTAATTCTATTCTTTGGAAAGAGGATCATTGTTTTTCTGAATATTCCATCAGGACTGCCAATTTCAATTTTATACTTTATTCCCCTGAGTGTAGTTTTGTATAATACATATCAGTGCTTCAACTATTGGTTGATCAGGAAGAAAAAATATTTTTCGGTATCATCAAACAAATTTGTAAGGAGAGGAACCGAGGGTATATTTCAGATACTTTTTGCATTAATTAAGAATCCGAAGGGTTTGATATACAGCGATATCATAGGCCAATCGGCAAACGCAGCTGTTACAACAACTCAGGGATTTAAGCATGGATTCAGCTTCCGATATATAAGCACTGTCAAACTAAAGTACGTATTAAGAAAGTATTCGGATTTCCCCAAATTCAATCTGATACCTGCTTTGATGAGTACATGCAGCTTTTTCTTACCTACACTCTTTATTAATAAGTTTTTTTCAACAGTATATACGGCCTATTATGATGCTTCAAAACTATTGCTCTCACTTCCACTTGTTTTTATTGCAACTGCAATATCGAATGTGCTTTTGCAGCGCGTTGCCGAGAAATATCAACAGCGGGAAAGTTTTGTAAAAGAGCTAAAACCTGTTTTTTTTGTTGTCACAGCCATATGTTTCGCGGAATTGCTGATCATTTTATTATTCGGGACAGGAATATATAAGATAGTATTTGGCAATGATTATAGTTTCTCGGGAGAGATTTCAAAAATTATGGTCTGGTCGTTTGTTCTGAATTTCTTTGTCTCTTCATTTTCATCTGTTTTTATCTCAATGCAAAAAATAAAAATCTATAGTATCTGGCAATTTTTTTATTTCTTAGCCATTAGCTCTTTACTTTTCTTCAAAAATCTGATTTTTACCGATTTCTTAAAGGTTTATGTTTTTATCGAAGTGGTATGTTACCTTCTGCTGGCAGGAACTATAGGATTCGTTATAGCAAAATATGAACGATCTCTTAAAGAGGCTGTCTCAAAAGCCCATTTTTTATGATTTACCCCTATCCCGAAAGCTTTCGGGATCCACAAGGGGGACTTAACCCCCCAATCCCATTGCTGTCAACTTAAGAGTTGGGAATAAGAGATTATAATTAACAATTTCCCCTCCTTTTGAAGGAGGGGTGGTCGGGAGCGATTGATTATCTGATATATACAATATTTACTCTCCCGACCGGGGTGGTTGATTTTCACTACTTATTCTTACTTTCGTATGCTCTTCCAAAGAATATGTTCCTTTCTTTTCCTTGATGAAAAGAAAGGAACCTAAAGAAAAATCAAGGCTTCAGAAGCTTTTGGGGCAACTGTTCTGAGGCTTGCCCACGCATTACAACTCGTCAGCCTTCGGCCAGCCCTACAAGCTGGCTCCTTCGCTAAAATTGCCCACAGGGCAATTTTTTAACGCTCGGCCCCCTCAAACAGTTATGCTTACTAAAGGCCCTCGCAGCAAGCCTCAGAACAGTTGCTTTAACCCAAAATCTTCTAAGGCCATTTGAAATCCAATAATATATCTATTTAGGACAATTAAAGTGTTTAATTATGAGTGCGTAGGCAAACCGGAAATGGCGCGAACTTTGCCCTGGAGCGTAGAGCGGAAAGGCTTGTGTAGCGGGCGCAGTGGAAGGGCAAAGTTATCATTTCCGGCCTCCTTTTCTTTGGTTCATTTCTTTTGGAGGAGCAAAAGAAATGAACATAATTCTAAATAATTAAAAAAGGGTGCCCTTTTGAGACACCCTCATGTAACAGACTTAATTTCTGAACTTTATATTCAGTTTTCGACTAAAATCCCTCCCTATTTCCCAGATTCCTAATCCTTAGGTTGGGGGGTAAAACAAACTTTTGAGACACCCTCTTCTTTTCCTTGAAAAATTATCCCGTCAATGAGCTTTAAATTGCTGATCATTAGTTCAATGTATCCAGGCTATCTGGAATCATTTTATAAACAAAACGCTGAATTAGAGGATGTTGATTACAATACCCATTATAATACCTTATTGATGGATTCCACTGAATTTGTTGCCTCATATACGAGAACATTTAAAAGACTCGGTGTTGAAGTAAAATGCATTGTGGATAATGATAGCTTTCTGCAGGATAAATGGAGAAAGCAAAATGGATTAAAGGGCGGATCAAAACAGAAGGTTATATATGATCAGGTGAAACATTTCAGACCGGAAGTTCTCTGGATTGAAGATTTACGTTTTGTTGATAAAAACCTTCTTGAAAAATTTAGAACCGATTTTAAAAGTATCAGGTTAATAATTGCATACCACTGCAGTCCTTATAATTCAGAAATACTAAATAAACTCAGATCGGCGGACTTTGTAATAACATGCACTCCCGGGCTGAAAAATGACCTGGAGTTTAATGGTATTCCATCGTACCTGGTTTATCATGGTTTTGACACTGAATTATTAGTGAGGATCAGTACTGGCTATTCAGAACAGGAAAACGGTCTTGTTTTTACCGGATCGCTGTTTCAGGGTGATGGCGTACACAGTCAACGGATTGAATTGATAGAAACTTTATTAACAGAAAAAGTCCCTTTATCTTTATTCCTCAATCTTGAAACGCGATACAAAATTGAAGCTAAGAAAATTATCTATTTTACAGGTAAGGTGTTGTCAAAATTGAAATTGGAGAAAGTAAAAAAAATTTCTCCGGTTTTTGAGTCTTTGAAAACACCTGTGCATAATTATAATCCTCTGCTACTGAATGCAAATCAAGGTCCTGTATTTGGGTTGGAAATGTATCAATTGCTGGCCAGGTCGGGGATAGTGCTGAATATACATGGCGAAGTGGCCGGTAACTATGCCGGCAATATGAGACTTTTTGAAGCTACCGGAGTCGGCAGTTGCCTTCTGACTGATAATAAATCTAATTTAACGGATCTTTTTGATACTGAAAAAGAAATTGTAACTTACGATAATGCTGACGATTGTGGTAAAAAGGTAAAATGGCTTCTGGAAAACTCTGAGGAAAGGAAAACAATTGCTGAAGCAGGGCAGAAACGAACTTTAAATTTCCACAAGGTTGATGACAGATGCCGGCAGATAATTGAAATTATCGAAAACAATTTAAGGAAAAAGCAGTAATAAATTTTGGAAAACTTAAAGAAGACCGCCAAAATTATTTTGCCTGAAAGATTTATAAGGTTTGCCAGCGGTATTATCTATGGCTGGCATGGCAATTATACTTCATGGGATGAAGCCGGGAAAAAATGCACAGGGTATGACACCCGGAATATTTTAGATAACGTAAAAGCTTCCATGTTAAAGGTAAAAGATGGAACTGCCGGTTATGAAAGAGATTCAGTGCTTTTTAATGAAGTGGAATATTCATTTCCGCTATTATCAGCCCTGATGTGGGTGGCTGCTCAATCCAACGGGAAATTGAATATTCTTGACTATGGCGGGTCTTTGGGTTCGACATATTACCAGAATAAAATGTTCCTTGATGCTATCCCTGAAGTTAACTGGTGTATTGTAGAGCAACCTGAGTTTGTAAAAACAGGCTTGGAGAGCTTTGAAGATGAAAAACTGCATTTCTTTAATACTATTGAAGAGTGCCTGAATTCATTTAATATCAATATCGTTCTATTATCAAGCGTCCTGCAATATCTTGAGAAGCCATTAGAAATGTTGGAAAGAATAAAATCTGAAGACATTAGATTCCTGTTAATAGACAGAACACCCTTTATTCGAGGCAAAGACCGGATAACAATTCAAAAAGTAAATCCACAGATTTATAAAGCCAGTTATCCCTGCTGGTTTTTTAATGAATCTGATTTTGTGTCACGGCTATCCGGATCATATAAAAAAGTATTTGAATTTGATGCTCTCGATAAGGCAAATATCAGGTCAGAATTCAAAGGCTTCCTGTTTCAAAAATATGATGTAAAGGTTTTACAGGAATAATTGATCAAATAAAGTTTAAACTGATAGAATCATGAGAAACGGGAACTTTAAGGTTTCAGTCATTGTCCCGGTATATAATGAAGAAGGGTGTATTTCACAACTGGTCGGAAGGTTAATGAAAGTGCTGGTGCTTTACCACGATTATGAAATTATTTTCATTGATGATGGCAGCGATGATGATACATTGGCAATTCTCAGAAGAAAGCATATTGAATTTCCGAAAATAAATTATTTATCCTTTTCACGAAACTTCGGACACCAGAATGCATTAAGGGCAGGAACACTTCATGCAACAGGTGATTGTATTATTTCGTTAGATGCAGATCTGCAGCACCCTCCGGAACTTATTCCTGAACTTATACAAAAATGGATGGATGGTTATGATATAGTCTATACTATAAGAAAAGATGTACAGAGAATTCCATACTTTAAAAAGGTTACCGGACGGCTATTTTACAAATTAATGAATGCCATTTCTGACATAAGTTTTGAGAAAGGAGAGGCAGATTTCAGGTTGCTTGATAAAAATGCTGCATTTGAATTGAATAAACTAAGTGAACAGTCAATCTTCTTCCGGGGGATGATAAAATGGCTTGGATTCAAACAGATTGGGATTGAATATATCCCTGATGCCAGAGCCTGGGGCTCAACAAAATACTCAGGTAAAAAAATGTTTGCACTGGCTGTTTCAGGTGTGACCGGTTTTAGTGTAAAACCACTGCGCATTTCTACATTAATTGGAGTTTCAATTGCCTTCTTGTCGCTGATTTACGGCATATATGCATTATATATCAAATTCTTTACCAGCGATTCCATTGAAGGTTGGACATCAGTTTTTTTTATGGTAACTTTTATTGGAGGAATTCAATTAATAATGATAGGTATACTTGGTGAGTACATTGGAAAGATCTTCATGGAATCAAAAAAACGTCCTCATTATATCATAAAAGAGAATAGCATTGATTCCGAAATAACAGAATAATTATTTTTATAATCGTACCACAAAAATACTTACAGGTTCAAATGAAAGAAAGGAGTAACCCAATAGTAGTTTTAACCATTTTTGTTGTGGTTTTTCTTTTTCTATTTTTCTCAGGTACAATAACTTCAGGTTTTCATTTTGTTGATGATCATGAAGTTATCAGAATGAAAAACGATTTGAAATCATCATCGCTGATCAATGTTTCAAAGAATTGGGTAAAAGAAGACTTAAATAATAATACCAGGTTCAGACCTCTCTATTACATCCACAGGGTTTGTGAAACTAAGCTCTTTGGCTCTGATTTCGTAAAATGGTCGTTATATAATGGTTTTCTATGCTGTTTCGCCCTTGCACTGTTCTATTTTGGTATGAGGCATTTGAAGTTTAGTTTCGGAGAATCAATCGCATTATTGATTATAACCTTTATTGGTCCTCAGGCATCAATCTGGTGGCGACTGGGTCCTGGGGAAAGCCTTGGAATGGTTTTTCTTGGTTTATCATTCTATTTTATGGCAATATCTTTTAAAAAAGGAAATTATCAGCTTAATAACCTTCTTTTTATATTTTTCCTGATACTTTCATCACTAACGAAAGAGAGTTTCCTTATTATTATTCCCGCAATGATTTTTTTTAAGATCTGGTATGAAAAAGAAAACAAGTGGTTCTCCATTAAAGAATCGATATTCAGGAATTTTCTTCTAATATTTCCACTAATTGTACTTTTCATTGAAATATATGTAATCAGGTATAAAGTCGGGACCAGCTATGCAGGGCTGGACTCAAAGTTCTCCGATATTTTCGGTAATATAATGGTGACTACGTTTCACTTTATAAAGACATATTTGAATTTACTGATTGTCATCCTGTTGTTGTTTATTATCGGAATATTAATTAAAACAAGGATTATAAAACTCAATTTTCTTTCATTCGCATTTTTCGGTCTGATTTTAATACCCAATATTATTCTTTATTCCAAGACAGGGTTAGAGGAGCGATATCTTTTACCATCTTCTTTTGGACTTGGGTTTTTTATAGTAACCTGTATCAGGAACATTGAAGATAACCCCGGATGGTTTAAGAAACTGGCATTAGTAATGGTTTTATTATCATTTTTACCATATGGCATCAGATCTTTAAATGAGGCAGTGGCCTTCTCCAGGGATGGAAAAGAAACCAATGAATTATTATCTGCAATATCTGTCAATTTTATGGCAGGCTCTCAGGTGATGGCTATTGCAGACCCTGTAGAACACTATGAGAAGTCAGTTTCATTGAAGACCTATTTACATTATGAAAATAATATAGACCTTTTTGGTTTTGCTCTTGGCAAGGAAGGAAATGATGTGGCAGACCAGGGTTATGTAGAGGGCTGGAAATCCTATTTCAATGGAAAGCAGAATTACAATATGAATTCAAAACCAGGGTTGCTGATTTTCCTTGATAAAAAAGCTATTGACAAATTCTTTAAAGAAACCGATCTTGACCAGCAAAACTACGCCGGTATCGATATCGGTAAATCAAGTTATGCTTTATTAAAAGCAAATAAATAAATTGAGCTCAAGTCTGAAAATATCATATTTGCTGTGTCAGTAACCATACTTTCCATAATTATTCCTGTCTTTAATGAAGGAGCAACAATATCACTGATTTTGAATAAAATCAAAGATGTTGAACTTACAGGTAATATAAGAAAAGAGATAATAATTATAAATGATTGCTCAACGGATAATACAAACTATGAAATTCAAAAATTTGTCACCGCCAATCCTGAACTGAGCATAATTTATTGTCAGCATGAGGAAAATAAAGGTAAAGGTGCCGCTTTACATACAGGAATATCTCTGGCCAATGGTGAGTACCTTATAGTTCAGGATGCAGATAATGAGTACGATCCAAATGAGTACAATGAATTACTCAGACCAGTTATTGCAGGTTTTGCAGATGTAGTATATGGATCTCGTTTCATCGGAAGTAATCCCCATAGGATATTGTTTTTCTGGCATACTGTGGGTAATAAGTTCCTGACATTTTTAACAAATATGTTTTCGAATCTTAATCTTACGGATATGGAGACCTGCTATAAGCTCTTCAATACTAAAATAATTCAATCCGTTAAGTTAAACGAAAAGCGATTCGGCTTTGAACCTGAAGTGACAATAAAGATTTCAAGAATACCCAAAATAAGAATTTATGAGGTTGGAATCTCATATTTCGGCAGAGATTATGATGACGGGAAGAAAATCGGCTGGAAGGACGGATTCAGAGCTATTTATTGCATTTTTAAATATGGATTGTTCAGAGCTTAAATCATGATTCTGATCCTTTTTATCTGGCTGTATATTTTCTTCATCTTTTACGTGATTGGATTCTCAGTTGTTAAAACCATCGATCGGATTACAAAAAATCGTGATGTTGATAATAATTTCGGTGTCGACCATTTCTTTTTCTTAGGGTTTCTGACATTATCGGTTGTTGCAGGTATTCTTTCAATTGTAATTCCTATCGATAACAAAGTATTGTTCTCTGTAACTCTGCTTACTTTGGTTTTATTTCTTGTAAGCTACCGGGAGCTGATAACAGGTTTTAAGGAAATATTTAAGTCTGTTTCATTATTCAGCTGGGCAGAATTACTGATATTATGCTTCTTAATCTTTTTTATATTGACAGCTGTTGTTCAAAAGATAACTTTGGGTGACACGGAATCATATCACGCTCAGACAATTCAATGGATAAGAAAATATTCTGTTGTACCAGGTCTGGGAAATATTCATGGAAGGTTAGCATTCAATTCAATGTTTTTTGTAATATCGGCCCTGTTTACGATCCAGATAAAAGATATTTTGATCTTTCCAATTAATGGGATCTGTTTTATAGTGTTTGGTATTAAATTATTCCTGTTGATCAGCCGTGAAATCAAATTGGGGACTGCCTGGAGAACGGTTTTTTATTGTTTGATCTTTTTGATTGGAATATTTATACTGATACCTGATCTGAATTCACCTTCACCTGATATAATATGTACGATTCTGATATTGTATATATTCAATTTTATATTTGAGAAAGCAGGGAAGGTGAGGGATTATAAATATTCTCAACTAATACTTTTGAATCTTGTAGTCTTCAGTTGCATTGGGTATAAGCTTAGCTCGATACTTGTATTTATATCATTATTATTTTTTCTGGAAAAAGACTTTTTGAGGAGGAGCCTGATAACTTTTGTTATTTTCATCATGGTCTTCACTCCATTTCTGATAAGGAACTACTTTTTATCCGGTTATTTATTTTATCCTCTTCCGGGGATTGACATTTTTAGTGTCGATTGGAAAATACCGCATGAAAATGTTTTAGCAATGAAATCGGAAATTGAAGGATTTGCAAGATTATCTGCTTTACCGTATACGGAGGTAGCAAAGATGCAAATTCAGGAGTGGATTTTACCATGGTTCAGAGGTTTGAACTTCAATAATAAATTGATGGTGATAGGCAACAGCTTTTCGATAATAACATTTATTGTAATGCTTATCAGAAGGGATTTCTACCTTGCAAAAATCCAGGCTTTTGTTTATTTAAATATTGCTTTCTGGTTTTTGATGGCCCCTGATCCAAGATTTGCATATGGCTTTATTTTTGCCGGGTTTTCTCTGACAATTTCATATCTGATAATGCTTATTGAGTATTCAAGTCAACAATTTTTGCTCCGATATATAAAGATTGGTTTACTATGTTTCTTATTTTTGATTATTTACAGGAGAGTCAATTTTCCGGTTGAAACAATAAAAAATCCAAAACTGTGGATTATTTCTGCCCCTTTTGGAACTGTCGCTACAAATAACTTTCACTCAAATTTCGAATATCGCGTTCCTGTCCCTGAAGGTGGGTGTTTCAATGTTGAAATCCCGTGTGTGCCATTTCCTCTTAAAGATGTAGTTTTGAGAGGAAAGGATTTGCAAAGCGGTTTTAAACAAGTGTCTGCCAATTGAAAAGCTAGGCAATTATTAAGGTTATTTGAAGTCTGAATGCAATATTATTGTACATTATTTGATTCATTTTATTTAAGCAGGGGACTGGCTATGTATGAATCGCTTAAGGCAAATGCGAAGGATTTCCATTTGTACATTTTTGCTTTCGATGATCTGACAAAAGAGATACTGGTTAGTCTTGGATTAAATTATGTAACTGTTATACCGCTTGACGATTTTGAGACTGATGAATTACGAAAGGTGAAAAAGGAGAGGACCAGGGCTGAGTACTGCTGGACATGCACTCCTTCAACAATTTCGTATCTGATAAGAAAATATTCTTTGTCACATTGCACCTACATTGATGCAGATCTGATATTCTATTCCGATCCTGCAGTACTGGTTGATGAAATGAATGATAATAAAAAATCTGTTCTGATAACCGAGCATCGGTATTCATGGCTTCCACAGTTATATGAAGAGAAACGCAGTGGCAGATTCTGTGTTCAGTTCATTACATTTACCAGGGAAAAAGATAGCCTGGAAGTTCTCGACAAATGGAGAAGACAGTGTATTGACTGGTGCTTTTCAAGGCATGAAGATGGAAAGTTCGGTGATCAGAAATATCTTGATGATTGGCCTGTCAGATATTCGAATATTCATATACTTCTGCATCAGGGTGGAGGAGTTGCACCCTGGAACATAACGCGATACAAATTCCGGAAAGAACAGAATTCAATTGGGGGTACCCTGAAAAATAATCAGAATACATTTGATGTAGTTTTTTACCATTTTCAGTATGTGAAATTTCTTAAAAATGGTCAGGTAGATATCGGATGGTATTATATACAGCCAAAACTAAAGAAGCTTGTTTATTTACCATATCTTGAGAAAGTTTCAGAAATTGAAAAAATGCTGAAAGAGACTTTCCCCGGATACAAGAGTGGTATTACAGAAATGAAAGCCGATAATTTTAAGAATCTGTTAAAGGTCGGATTTAAAAAAATATTTGGTTATAATATATTGAATATCAATTAATAATGGCACATATAATTGATCTTGAAACTCATACGGACGAACGAGGAAATCTTACTGTGATTGAGAATGTTCTTCCTTTTGATATAAAAAGGGTGTTTTATATTTATGGAGTTGATAACTCGGTAAGAGGCGGCCATCGGCATCATAAAACAGTGCAGGCAGCAGTATGTTTACAGGGAGAATGTAAAATTTTCAGTGATGACGATAATACTCAACAGGAATTTCATCTGAACAGACCCTCTGTTTGTGTAATACTAAATCCATCTGACTGGCATAAGATGTACGAATTTTCCGATAATGCTATTCTGATGGTCCTGGCATCAGAAACTTTTGATGAGAATGATTATATTTTTACAGAGTATAAATGATTTGAAAATTTTAATAAGTCAATACACACTAATCGGGATTTTTGTTTTCAATTCTTTTAAGAGTTTTTACTTATGCTTAATGCTTTGAAGAGAGTTTTTGACAGGGGGCTTTGGCAGGAAGGCTATTTTTCTTACATGTTTGCTGTTTTATCCCTGGTAATAATACCAATTCAGGTAAGGTATCTTCCGCCCTTTCTTATGGCCTGGGGATTATGCAGGATAGTTGAATTTTTTTGCAGCGGGTACAAATTTCCCGAAATTGGAAGGGATATATTGTTTTTAACATTTGGCTTTTTCCTCTATTACATCTGGATCATGGCGGGATTAACATACTCAAAAGATATACAAAATGGGACTCTGATATTGTTCAGGAGTTTATCCTTATTAGTTTTTCCCATTATATTATATTCACCGGGAAACCAGATAAAGAAAAATATAAAGTTGCTTCTTAAGATATTCACTCTCGCAACAATATTATATTTGATAGTTTGCTTTGTTTATGCATTTTCCAGATCAATTACAATTCAAGACGGGAATCTGATCTTTAATCCACATGAGCCTGATTATGAATGGACAAATTATTTTCTTGGAGATAGTTTTACGCTATTTCAGCATCCATCATATGTTGGAATGTACATTGTTTTATCAATGTTTGTGGCATTTGATTCGTTCGACAATAAAGAGGTGAGGAAGAGTCAACGTATATTGTGGCTTATTTCCAGCATTTTTCTATTAGGTTCGATATATTTCCTTTCTTCGAGGGCAGCCTACCTGGCAGCCTTAGTTACATTGCCTTTGTACCTTATTATTAAGCTCGGAAAAAAGCGTCTCAATTTCCTGACCATAGGAATAATGGTTATAATATTATCAGTTTCTTCTTATATTTTCCTTACCAACCAGAGGGTCCGATTCTTTTTTAACGATCCGCAAAATAGCACTTTAGTACAAAAAGTTTCTATGGATTTCCGTATACCAATCTGGAAATCAGCTGTAATGGTCATCAGGAATAATATGCTTTTGGGAGTAGGAATCGGTGATTCAAGTGAGAGGTTAAAGAAAGAATTCAAGGATTCAGGCTATGTAAACGGATATTATGATAATCTAAATGCACATAACCAGTTTTTGGAAGTATTATTAGCTTCCGGACTAATTGGATTTTTAATTTTTATCTCAATTCTGGGAATGATGGCTTATCTGGCAATTAGAAAGAGGAATTTACTCTACGGGATTTTTATTCTGATGATGCTGATATTTTTTATGTTCGAATCAATTTTAAACAGACTGGCCGGTGTATCGTTTTTTGCCCTTTTCTCCTTCCTTTTAATTTATGTGGACTCAGGAAATCTTAGCATTCCAAATTCGAAAACTCTTCCAGACTGAGGAATAGTGGATATTTATTGAATTAAAAAGGGAGCGAACAGCTCCCTTTTTTTAATATTTGTTGTATACTTCAATAAGCTTCTTCCTGTTTGCCAGAATGATCAAAACGAGAAGGGTTAATCCCAGGAAGACCGGGATAATATACTTTCCGTAAAACAGTGTTCCGTTATCAGGCTTTGCAGGCAAATTAAAATCACTCAGCACTGTTACAATCTCAGGGTACAAATCTATTTCAGATTCAAGATTTTGTTTCTTTGCATATAGTTGATATATGTCGGTATATACTAACTGGGTTTTCTGATCCTGCATGAATATAATCTGTCCTGATGATTGGGCAAGCCTGCTCTTTGTTTCCTGTTGTAATTTGATTTTCTGAAGAGAGTCAAGTTGCGAGATATCATAGCCAAGGCGTGTCAGCATATCCTGGTTAAGCCTTTTTCTTACTTCGTTTTTCTGCTGAAACAAAGGGTCTTTTTTTACAAAAGATATAATGCTATTCTGCAATAACGTAAGTTCCTGGGGAGCTTTTATTTTAACCCTGACATCAAACCGATCCTGCATTCGGATATTTATTGTGTCATACACATTATGATTATCCGAGTAGTCAACTTCATCTGGTATTCCATCCCGTCCTTTGTCAATAATCCAGTAAGCACTGATATCTAAAATATTTTTCGTTGTTTCAGGATTAATCGAAAGTGAAGTTGCCAATGCAGATTTATTATTCTCACGGCAATAAGTGTGAAGTCTGTTTATATATGCGATCATATCAGCATTGGTGACGGCATTGTTACGGGCTACCATGTCTGAGGTATAAGACGATTCGGATGTCGTTTTAAATAAATATGAAACACCAATTGCAGCTATTAAACTTATTGCAAGAGGTAACCATCTTCTCAGCAGAAAAATCACAGAAATCAGAAATGCACGCGAGATTGCTTTTGCCCAACGACTTATTGTTTTGCCCATTCTTCTGAAAAGGTCCAGGAGATCAATTTCATCATTATTATGCTTATTGTCCTGAGTAATTTCTGACATATATTAGATTTTTAGGTTCGATATGCAAAAATATCCAAATTTGGCATATCCGGGAATGTAATTTCTTAAATATTTCTGAAGACCTTCTCAGCTATATCATAAATAATTGGTTTATAATCAGATACAAATTCTCCTGTTACTCTGTTCCCAATAATTGCACAGATTGTAAGGGCCTTATGTCCCAGCAGACCGGAGAGGCCATAAATGGCAGAACTTTCCATTTCGTAGTTGCTAATTGTCCTCCCTCTGTACTGGAAACTTGCAAGCTTATCATTTATCTCATTATCAAATGTTTCAAGTCGCAACCTTCTTCCCTGGGGTGCATAAAAACCGGGAGCAGAAATGGTAATTCCTTTTATAAATCCTTCAACGCTGAAAAACTCCAGAAGTTCTTTATTCGCATTAATTGCATAGGGATAGGAGAGGGCATCAGGCCATTCCAGGTGCTCGACCAGAGAGTCGGATAATCCTGTATCAAGAAGCCAGTCATAACCTTCATAAAAATGAAGCAAACCGTCAAATCCGATTGCAGTCTCAGTCATCAGGCACGATCCGGCCGGGATATCCCTTCTGAGTGCTCCGGATGTACCGATCCTGACAATTGTGAGTGAAGCAAGATCATCTTTTACTGCTCCGCTGTCAAGATCAATGTTCACAAGGGCATCGAGTTCATTAAGGACTATATCGATATTATCTGTTCCTATCCCTGATGAGATTATAGTTATTTCACTATGGTCAAACATACCGGTAACGGTTCTGAATTCGCGGTTTTCCTTTCTTACCCTGATATCATGAAGCATGGCAGAAAGCATTTCAACCCTTCCCGGATCGCCAACGATTACAATCTTATCAGATATATCCCCTGGTTTCAGGTTTAAATGGAAAATACTGCCGTCAGCATTTGTAATTAATTCAGTTTTCTTCATCAGGCTCGTATCAATATGGTCAAATTTTCAATTCTTTGCGAAAAAGGCTTTTAGTAGTTCATTATTACACCCTCCTGCCCCCCTCAAGGGGGGATTTACTCCCAGTACCCAGCACCTTGCACCCTGCACCGCACCCTGCACCCTGCACCTAGTAATATTCCATTATCCGTCCTGCGATCTGCAATAAGGATATTTCAGCAAGTTTAGCCTGATACTGCACTGAAAGAAGACTCTCTTTGGCATCCAGAAGGCTTTTCTGAACATCACGAAGGTCTAGTCCGGAAAGATTACCGAGTTTGTATTTTTCCATCGCTATCGAAAGATTCTCTGTCGCAGTTTCAAAATTCTGTTCCTGCAGGGTTATAAGCCTCAAATTGTTGCTATATGCATTGTAAATAGTTATGAGGTCTGCCTTCACACCCTGTTCTGTTTCCAGGTATTTTAGCTCAGTGGATTTTTTATTGATAGCAGAATTTGCAATTTGCCTTCTGGTGTTAAATCCGTTAAATATGTTAACACCCAATATCAAACCATAATTTGGTCCGTTAGTCAACTGGTTTTTATACAAACTTGTTGAAAGAGTGCTGAGTGTATAGTTGTAACCAGCCGAAAAATCGAGGTATGGATAAGTAGCAGAAACAGCCAGTTTATAATCGTAGTTTGAGACAGTTTTGTTTTTTGAAGCAATCAGTAAACCGGTGTTTGATTTAAGTGTTTCTTCAAAAAGCTTTTCATAAATGAGATCCGGTTTTACCATTATTGATGTATCCTTCAATAAGAACTGAGCGCCCATGTCTTCCACTGCCATTAGCTCATTCAGCCTTATCTGAGTTGCCCTAAGCACCTCAATCTGACGTGAAAGACTAGAGCTGTCTGCATTAAAGTATACTCTGGATTGAAGAACCTGCAGTTTAGAATTGGAACCAAGTAAATACCTCTCTTCATCTATTCTCAATCGCTCTTTTGAAAGTGTAACTGCATATTTTTCGTTATTAACAAGCTGAACCTGCTGAATATATCCATAATAAACAGCCAGCAAGGTCGAAATATAATTCTCAATTGTCTGACGGGTATTGAGCTCACCAAGCAGTTTCAGCTCATTCAGTTTTTTGTATGTAGTCTGAACGCTGAACCCGTCAAAAATTGTCCAGCCGAGAGATATATTTGCATTGCCGGAATTTGACTGTGTACCGTTGGTAATATATGGTCCTGTGGTATCGAAATTCTGGGTCGTATTTGTAACGGATCCATTGTACCTGCCTGTCAGACCAAGTGACGGAAGATAACCGGCATTTCCAATTGTGTAATTATTCTTTGAGATAATTTCATTATTTCGGGCAATAAGTATAGAATAATTTCTTTGAAGCCCTATTCCTATGCAATCCTTAAGAGAGTAGACCACCTGAGAACCACCTTGTTTAAAAAGGGACAATAACAGAAACAAGCATATATATCTAAGCTTCATCAGCTTTCGGTTTAGTTTCACTGGAAATGAAAGAATAGATAGCCGGAACGACAAAAAGAGTAAGAAATGTAGAAAAGAACATCCCGCCTACAACAGCTATACCCATCGAAATGCGGCTTTGAGCGCCTTCACCCAATCCCAGGGCAAGTGGCATTATACCCAGGATTGTTGCAAGGCTTGTCATCAAAATTGGTCTGAACCTCGATGCAGCAGCATATTTGATAGCATCCATTTTAGCCATTCCTGCATGCTTTCTCTGATTCGCAAATTCTACAATTAAAATCCCGTTTTTAGTAACCAGCCCAATAAGCATGATTATGCCAATTTGACTGAAGATATTCATTGTAATGTTAAAATACCACATAAATAAGAGCGCTCCCGTGAGGGCGAGTGGTACAGTCATCATAACAATGAACGGATCTTTAAAACTTTCAAACTGGGCAGCCAGTACAAGGAAAATGAGAATAAGTGCAAGGATAAATGCAAACATGAGGCTGGAGGAACTCTCCTTAAAATCTTTCGAGTCACCTGCCAGAGCAGTTCTGAAGGAGTCATCGAGAGTTTCTTTAGAAATTTTATCCATTTCATCAAGTCCCTGGCTAATTGTCCTGCCTGGTGCGAGACCGGCGGAAATTGTAGCTGAAACAAATCTGTTATACCGGCTTAATTGCGGAGGGGCGGTCTCCTCAGTTAAAGTTACCAGATTATCGAACTGGATCATATCTCCGGAAGTATTTCTTACGTACAAAGATTTAAGATCAAGAGGTTTATTTCTATCACCTCTTTTAAGATCGCCCAATATCTGATATTGCTTTCCATTCATAAAAAAGTATCCGAAACGCTGACCACTCAGGGCCAGCTGAAGAGTCTGACCGATATTCTGGGTAGATACTCCTAACGCGTTTGCTTTGTCCCTGTCAATATGAATTCTTAGTTCCGGTTTCGTGAATTTCAGATTCACATCAGCCATCTGGAACATGGGATCATCCATGACTTTTGCCATGTAAGCCGGAAGAATTTTTCTTAGTTTGTCGATTGTAGTTGCCTGAAGTACGTATTGAATTGGCATACCTGCGCGTCTGCCTCCAAAAGTTGATTGTTGCATAACCATAGCCCTTGCTTTAGTCTTTTTCCTGAGTACAGTGCCAAGCTGATCGGCAATCTCCTGCTGCGAACGATTTCTCTCTTTTGGACTTACAAGAGTAACCCGGGCATTTCCGCCACCACCTCTGATCATAGAAATCACGCCGGTACGTTCAGGAACCAGGTCATTTATAGTTTTGGCGATATCGTCAATATAATCAAGGTTAAATTCGTATGTTGCTCCTTCCTGGGAAGTAGTGTTGATTGTGACCTGGGATCTGTCTTCCAATGGAGCCATTTCAGCGGGAATAGATTTCCATAAAAGAAATATCAGAGCAAATGCCGCTATAAGAATCAGAAAAGTAACATTTCTATGGTTCAGAAAAGTTTCAAGCATTCTCCGGTAACCTTCGTTAAGCCTGTTAAAGAATTTATCGGTTTTCCTGTAGAACCAGCTATGTGTTGTTTCACGCCGAAGCATCTTTGTTGAAACCATAGGCGTAAGAGATAATGCAAGAAATGCAGATATACCAATAGCTCCTGCCATTACTATGGCAAACTCACGGAACAATCTTCCTGTTATTCCCTGAAGAAAAACTATCGGAAAGAAAACAGCAATCAGGGTAATTGTTGTTGCAATTATGGCAAAATAGATTTCCTTGGATCCCTCGAGTCCTGCCTGAAGAGGAGGCGATCCGTTCTCTACTTTTACATATATGTTTTCCATCACGACAATTGCATCATCCACTACAATTCCGATTGCAAGGACAATTGCCAGAAGTGTAAGTACATTTATGGAATAGCCGGCAAGGTACATAATAAAGAATGCTCCGATAAGTGAGACCGGTATTACCAGTATAGGAATGAGAGTTGCCCGCCAGCTTCTTAAAAAGAAGTAGATAATAATCACAACAAGTGCGAATGCAATATAAATAGTATCCTTTACTTCTTTTATTGACTTTCTGATGTATTGAGTATTATCGAATGCGATTTTGACTTTAACGTCATCCGGCAAATCTTTCTTAATATATTCAAGCCTCTTATAAACTTCATCCACAATATCTATCTGGTTCGAACCTGGCTGAGGTATAATCACATCACTTACCATCGGGACTCCATCTCTTTTAAGGATTCCTCTTATATCTTCAGGTCCCAGTTCAGCTCTTCCAATATCTTTAAAACGTACTATCTGGTTTCCGTTTTGTTTCAGGATCAAGTCGTCGAACTCTTTGGGAGTGGACATTAGCCCAAGGGTCCTTATTGTAAGCTGTGTGGTATTACCTTCAATACTTCCTGATGGGAGTTCGACATTTTCGCGGGCAATTGCATTCCTGACATCGAGGGGGGTCATCTGGTATCCTGCAAGTTTAACAGGATCCAGCCAAAGCCTCATTGCATATCGTTTCTGTCCGAATATACTTACTGCACTAACTCCTGAAATAGTCTGTAATTGCTCTTTAAATGTCAGTTCTGCGATCTCTGAAAGTTCAAGCAGAGATCTTTTATCGCTTTCAATTGTAAGTTGAAGTATTGGACTTGCATCCGCATCAGCTTTGGCGACTACAGGAGGATCACAATCCCGAGGCAGCATTCTCATTGCCTGAGAGACTTTGTCTCTTGTATCATTTGCTGCAGTCTCCATATCTACAGAAAGCTGAAATTCGACTGTAATCTCACTTCCTCCCTGACGACTTACACTGGTCAAAGAACGGATACCCTGAATCCCGTTTATTGATTGTTCAAGAGGTTCGGTTATCTGGGTTTCAATTACATCGGAATTTGCGCCTGGGTATTCGGTTCTGACAGAAATAATTGGTGGATCAACACTCGGAAATTCACGGATCCCTAAGAATGTCACTCCAACAACTCCAAAAAGAAGAATTACAATAGCAAATACTGTTGCTAAGACCGGTCTGTTTATACTTACTGATGCAAGACTCATTTTGACTCCGGATTTTTATTGGCAATTAAAGTGTCGAGAACTACCGGAAGATTTTGTCTTAACTGCATGATACCGGTAATTAATAATGTATCCCCGAATTTTAGCCCGTCAGTCACCTGAATATTTGATTCTGTCCGAAGACCTATATTTATCTTTACAGATTGTGCTTTTCCCCGCTTATAGATGTAGACTTTTTCGCCATCCATTTCAGCAATAACAGCTTCAGTAGGAATTGAAACAGCATTATCTATTTTTGACAATTCAAGTTCTACTGATGTATAACCTCCAGGTTTAATCTCTTCATTTTTATTAGGATAAAGGGCACGAAGGTTTATCACTTTTGTATCAATGTCAATCTTTGGGTCAATGGCATAAACAGTAGCATTATATGTTTTATCATCGACTATAAATCTAATAGGATATCCTATCCTGATTTCTGAAGAATACTTTTCTGAAACTGAGAACTCTATCTTAAGAGGGTCCATCTTCAACAACCTTACTATCTTGGTAGCAGATGTTGTGTAGCTTCCCTCACTAAGGTATCTTAAACCCAGAATCCCGTCGAATGGAGCCCTGAGCTCAGTTTCATTAATCCGTGCCTTTATAAGATTAATATCAGCTTCTATCGACTGTACATCAGTTAACATCTGATCGTAGCTTTCCTGGCTTATTGCATCTTTATTGAGAAGACTTCTTTGCCTGAACTCTTTAGCTTCTGCCATTTTTAATTGGACCTGAAGTTTTTGGAGTTGTGCCTGCAGCGGAAGATCATTAATTTTTGCGAGAAGATCTCCTTTCTTTACATGGGCCCCTTCTGCAAAATTAATTTTTACAATTTTCCCTGATGTTTCAAATGATAAATCTACCTCTTCATCAGGTCTGACAAGACCAGTTTGTTTTATAAGTTCACTCATATGAGTCGGTACAATAACATAACCTACAGCATTCAACTTTTGCTGGCCCTGTCTGACAAAGCCCGACGCATTACGGGAACCTTTAACACTTTTGACAAGCAGCGGCTTAAATTTTGGATAAAAAATCACACCAGAAAGCAGTAAAATTATCAGGATGGTTATTATCAATCGTGCCTTATTCTTCATAGTGAAAGTAATAAATGAAATAGAATATATTTTCTTTTGACTCCGGTCAGATTGACTAAACTATTCATGCTGTTCAAAGCAATTAAGGTCATATTTCTTTTTAAGTTTACAAATGTAGGAAAATTAATAATTTTCCAGCCTCCGGGAAATTCCTCCAAAACTTGCTCAATATTGTGAAATTGACTTTTACTATCAGATAATCAGGAATATAACTTGGGGTTATCACTGAGAATACGAAAGAGGAACAAGTAGTTAAAAAAAGTTAATTAACCAGCTGTTTCGCTTTTGCATACCCACTGTAATCTATATTTAAAGAAAAGGAAGTATTTTTGGCTCGTATCAAAATCTGATTTCGATGATCCAGCGTATACAATCTATGTGGCTGCTTCTTTCTGCCGCCTTCTCGGGGTTACTAATTAAAGGGAGCATAATAAATTTTGCAGACAAATCAGGGCAGAAATTTTTTGTCGGATTTTCGGGAATTTATAAACACGTGGACTCCGGAAATGAGATAATCAGAAATTCAATCCCTCTGGCAGCAATTATTGTTATTATTATGCTTCTCTCCTTAATAACTATCTTTCTGTACAAATCGAGAAGGACACAACGAGTATTAAGCCTGATTTTGACAAGCCTGTCGCTATGCCTGGTTATTCTGGTTATATTTTATTCTTATATTCTGGTGAAGAACTATGATGCAGCTCTGATACCGGGTGTTAAAATGGTCTTTCCGGTCCTTATTCTTGTAGCCGTTATCCTTGCCTATATCGGGATCAACAGAGATGATCGACTGGTAAAGTCCTACGACCGATTAAGATAAATATCTATATTATCTGCAGATTATCCTGAGTTGTTATCTTTTCGCAATAGTGGCATTTTAGTGCCACATGCTTTTTAGAGACGACTTTAAATTTCGTTGTAACAGCCTCAAAATTTGTTATACACTTTGGATTCATACATTTTGCAATTCCTGTAATATTATCAGGAACTTCCACAACACGTTTTTCTACCACCTCATAATCCTTGATAATATTTAGTTTTGCTTCAGGAGCAACTAACGCTATTCTGTTTATATCCGCGTCTTCAAAGAATATTCCTGAGATTTTTATTATTGCTTTTCTGCCTAGTTTCTTGCTTTCAAGATTAGTACCAAATGTGATCTGGTTCTCAATGCGGTCCAGCCCTAGAATCTGAATAACTTTGAATAAAGTGTCTGCAGGAACATGGTCTATGACAGTCCCGTTCTGTATGGCACTTACGCTTAATTGTTTCGGTTCCTTCATGATTCCACCCTTTCTATCTGATTCCTAAAAGTGAACATAAAATTGCCTGCCGGGTATATACACCGTTCAGTGCCTGCTCAAAATAATAAGCCTTTGGATTACTATCAACATCAATGTGAATCTCGTTTACCCTTGGCAGAGGGTGTAATATCCGCATATTTGGCTTTGTGTATTTCAACATCGAATTACGCAGAACGTAAACATTCTTAACCTTTTCATATTCGATAGGATCTGAAAAACGTTCCTTTTGAACACGAGTCATATAAATTATATCAGCTTTAGCAATGATATCTGTAAAATCAGTATGTTCATAATATTTTAGCCCTGCATTGTCGAGATATATTTTATATTCCTCAGGCATTTTAAGTTCTTCCGGAGAAATAAAATTAAATGTAGCATTCCATCTTGACATTGCCATCATTAATGAATGGACTGTCCGTCCATATTTCAGATCACCCACCAGGAAAATGTTGAGATTTTCGAGTCTGCCCTGAGTTTTATTTATTGAATAGAGGTCGAGAAGTGTTTGTGACGGATGCTGGTTTGCACCATCACCTGCATTTATTACAGGAACAGTAGCTATTTCACTTGCATACCTGGCACTCCCTTCAATAGGGTGCCGCATCACAATCAGATCACAGTAGCTGTTAACCATTCTGATTGTATCATTAAGGGTTTCTCCTTTAGATACGCTGGTGCTTGATGAATCGCTAAAACCAACTATTTTCCCACCCAGCCTGTTTATTGCACTTTCAAAACTGAGTCTTGTTCTTGTTGATGGTTCAAAAAAAAGTGTCGCAATTACCTTCCCTTCGAGCAGCTTTTGTGTTGGCTCATTCTCAAACTCTTTAGCAAGCTTAAGAATCTTCAGAATATCTTCAGTTGAAAAATCATCAATTGATACTAAACTCCTGTTTTTCATTAATTTAGTGTATTAACCCGATACGATTAACCTTTATTCAAAAGTAATCAGAATTGGCCTACAGATCCAATGATGTTGATAATTATTAAAAACTTTTGAACCTGATTTACCGTGTTTCCAGAAAAGTGAGCTTTAAATCTTCGATTCCAGAGAGTTTTTTAATAATCTTTCCTTTTGCTGAAATCCTGAAACTGATTTTAATGCTGCAATCCAGGTCATAAACCTGGTCTGTCTGACCTATGTTTTCATCTTTCAGAATCTTCATAACCTTGTTCATGGAAGTATAGGGGAAATCAATTTTGTAATAATCTTTTAGGGTACACTCGATTATTTCAGCATTACTGATTGATTCATAAGCAGCTGTTTTATAGGCATTTATTAAGCCATTCGTACCCAGAAGAGTCCCACCGAAGTACCTGATTACAACTATAAGGGTATTTGTAAGTCCAAAAGAATTTATCTGCCCCAGAATAGGCTTGCCTGCAGTTCCTGAAGGTTCGCCGTCATCATTGGCTCTCCAGATGTTTCTTTCAAATCCTAAGAGATATGCATAGCAATGATGCCGGGCATCATGATATTTTTTCCGGTAATCCTCCAGCAGCACTTTTATATCTTCTTTCGATGAAACAGGTATTGCAAATCCAATGAACCGGCTTCCTTTTTCTTTATAAATACCCTGCGATACAGATTTTATGGTTTTGTATGTATCATCAGTTTTCATAAAGCAATTAATTAACTCAAGTTGCAATTAAATATTTTAGTTCAAATAAATTGCATTCTCCTTAGATATCTTCTGAACCCATCTCCCCATCCCCCTTCCCTTAAGGTTAAGGGAAGGGGGTGTAAACCAATGATTATTAATTAGATCTCCCTTCCCTTATGCTTAAGGGAAGGGTTGGGGATGGGTTAAGAAATATTGAAGGGAAGAAATTGTCATTGTCCAAATTATAATAAATTTTAAAACTAGCAACTTAAGTTAATCAGATATCAATCGATAATTACAAGAAAATTGCATATTAACAATTATTAAATTAATGCAATACAATATATGTATATAAAATAATATTTTTGTTTAATAATTGAATTGATTATGAGTGTAAATCTGGATGAGAAAGATCTTCATAAACTAATAGTGGTCGGAGACCGGATTCTTATTAAACCAAAGGTGCCGCAAGCCAAGACCAAAAGCGGTCTTTTCCTGCCTCCCGGAGTGTCAGAGAATGAAAAAGTGTCAATAGGATACGTACTCAAAGTCGGACCTGGATATCCAATACCATCGGTAAACGACACTGATGAGCCGTGGAAGAATCGTTCAGATGAACCCAAATATGTTCCTCTTCAGCCTAAAGAGGGCGATCAGGCTGTCTATATGCAGAATAGCGCTATCGAAATTGAATTCAATAAAGAAAAGTATATTGTGGTTCCGCAATCTGCAATTCTTCTCTTGCTAAGAGATGATGGGCTATTTGAATGAGAACCCTGCAACGTGCAACCTGCAACTTGCACCACAAATTATTTATCAGGGTACATTGCAAGTTGGGTGAACTCTTTTGTAAATTCCTCTATCTCCGCTGCCCACCTCTCTTTTTCAGATTCAACTGATCCACGGTTCACAAGAGTTTGTCTCATAAGGGAATCACCTGAAAGAATGTCAAAAGGCATCAGTTTGAATTCATACTCATAAGGTGGGTCATTAAATTTCAAATCTCCAGCAGATGAAGTCTCAATAATTGCATCTAATATCTCCAAAGCTGTTAAAACAGGCCTGAATAAGGCAATGTCAGTCACATGAATCTGTAGTCCATTGCATAATATGTTACTGAACTTATTAAACGTTGGTATAAAATTATGGATCCGGAAAGTACAACCCTTAATTTTTCTACTGTTTAAATTCTTTTTTAAGGCTGATGTGTTTATAAAGGGAGCGCCGAACAGCTCAAATGGCAGCGTAGTACCTCTTCCCTCAGAAAGATTTAAGGTTTCAATTAATACAGTCCCCGGATAGACTATTGCAGTGTTCAGAGTCGGCATATTTGGTGAGGGAATCACCCATGGAAGGCTGGTGTGGTTAAACATCATCGATCTGTTCCAATCCCTCATATTGATTACCGTAAGATCGGAATTCTTTACGTGTTTTTCTTTTATCCAAATCGCCATTTCTCCAATGGTCATACGATGGCATAATGGAATGGAAGCACCACCGACAAAAGTGAAATATTTTTCTTTCAGGACCGGACCGTCAAAATCGATAGCTGCAATCGGATTTGGGCGGTCGAGAATCCAGACAGGAATCCCGGCCTCAGAACAGGCTTCCATACATTGCTTTATTGTCCAGACGTAGGTATACAATCGTGCTCCGACATCCTGAAGATCTGCAAGCAGGACATCAATGTGATCCAGCATATCAGCTGTTGGCTTGCGGTGTTCACCATAGAGACTGAAAACGGGCACATTATAAAAAGGATGAATGTCTCCTGACCATTCAATCATATTGTCCTGAGTCTGACCAAAAAGTCCATGCTGCGGTCCGAAAATCGCTGTTAGTTTGCATTCAGATTTAGAAGAGAATATGTCGAGTATATGCGAATAATCTCTTGTCACGCTTGCAGCATGACACAATATTCCTATCCGCTTTCCTTTTAGTTCCTTTGGAAATTTATCAAGAATTATTTCCAAACCCGTTATTACCATCGCAGTAGTTTAAAATACAAATATATTGTTAAACCTCTTAATTGATTTATAACATGTTTCAATAATGATTAATAATGGATAATCTTTTATAAGTTTAACCGGCAAAATCTAAAGAAAATCATATGACTAAGACCCGATTGCTTTCTATCATTCTGATTTTGATGCCTGCCATGGTGTGGGCTCAGAAAGTCACGCTTGATCAAAATGTGTACGATGGGTGGAAATCCCTCAGTTCACCTTACATTTCCGATAACGGGAAGTGGGTAATATATGAAATAAACCCCCAGCAGGGAGATGGCTGGTTATATATATGCAATATTTCAACAGGACAAAAAGACTCGGTTTTTTGTGCAACACGAGCAACTCTTTCTCCTGACGCAAGATACATTGTTTACCAGGTTAAACCGACCTATGCTGAAACACGAAAGGCAAAGAAGGACAAAGTAAAAGAGGATCTTATGCCTAAGAATAACATGGGAATTCTATTGCTTGATGGGAACAATATTCAAAGCATTATTAAGAGGGTTAAGTCTTTTTCAGTTCCTGAATCAGGCTCAATGTGGATGGCTTATCTTCTTGAGAAAAAAACTAATGTCAGAAAAGATGTCAGATCTCCGGCAGACAGCTCGACTGTTTCAAAATCACCCTCACCCGGAACGAAAAAGCCTCCGGAACCAAAAGGTACCGAACTGGTAATTATTAATCCTGTAATTAATAAGGAGTACAGGTATAACGATGTTACAGAATTTGTTGTTTCAAAATATGGAAAAACAATCAGCTACCTTCAGGTCTTCTCAGATACTTCGAAAATCGATAATTTCAAGGTAAATGTATTTGATACACAAAAAGAGACATCAGTTCTTGTGTTTGAAGGGAAAGGATCAGTAAAAAAACTTAGTGCAAGCAGTGCTGGCGACAGAGTTTCTTTTATTTTCTCGCAGGATACTTCCAAAACAAAAATCTACGATCTGTATCTGGCAAAAGGATTAGACAAAGCAAATAAAGTGGTTGATGCTTCAAACGCATCCATGCCTTCAGGTTTTTCTGTCAGCGAAAATGGTGTAATATCATTCTCCGACAATGGGACCCGTTTATATTTCGGAACAGCTGATAAACCAGTAAAAGAACCTGAAGATACTCTGCTGGCAGAAGAAAAGTATAAGCTTGATATATGGTCATGGGATGACCAGGCGCTACAGCCTATGCAGAAAAAGCAACTTGAACAGGAGTTAAAACGAAGCTACCTTGCCGTGTACCATGTCGACAGGGGAGTAATGTTCCAGCTTGCAAATAAAGATCTTCCAGCTGTCAGGACAATTCAGAAAGGAAATAATGATATAGCTTTGGGATCTTCAGATCTGAAATATCAGAAGGAATCCTCATGGGAAGGGGGCAACCCTTCAGACTATTATATAGTAAATGTTGAAACCGGGACTAAAACAAAAGTACTGGAGAAGCTTGATTCAAGAGCAAGTCTCTCACCCTCAGGTAAATACCTGGCTTACTGGGATACAAAAGAGAGAGTATGGGTTTCTTTGAATATAGCAACAGGGATAAAGAAGCTAATTACTTCAGCTATAAAGGTTCCACTCTATGATGAACTGACAGATACCCCAAGCGATCCTGCTCCCTATGGAATTGAAGGATGGATGGATGATGAGAAACATATTCTTTTAAGAGACCGGTATGATATCTGGTTGACAGACCTGACGGGTGAAGAAAATCCGGTTAATATTACAAACAGTGTTGGCAGAAAAAGCAATGTGACCTTCCAGTATCAGAAACTTGACCGTGAAGCAGATTTCATTGGTAAGAAAGAATTAATGTTTCTCTCAGCATTTAATAACGATAACAAGGAGGCAGGATTTTATACCCTTAAAGCCGGAACGTCATCTGCACCTTCGTTGCTTGTAATGGGAAAATCGGCTTATGGCAGGGGATTGACAAAAGCAAAAAAGGCTGAAAATCTTATCTGGCAAAAAGGCACGTTTGAAGAGTCACCGGAATTATATATAAGTGATATGGCCTTCCGTAATGCAAAAAAGCTCTCAATTACAAATCCGCAGCAAAGTAAATATAACTGGGGTACAGTTGAACTTGTCGAATGGATGTCATTTGACAAACAAAAGTTACAGGGTCTGCTATATAAACCTGAAAATTTTGACCCCTCCAGGAAATATCCTATGATTGTCTATTTCTATGAGCGAAGTTCTGATGGATTATATAATTATAATCCTCCGGCACCGAGTGCTTCAATTATAAACAGGACTTTTGCCGTAAGCAACGGTTACCTGGTTTTTGTTCCCGACATTCCATATGTTATTGGTTATCCGGGACAAAGCTGCTATAATTCAGTTGTAAGCGGTACATATGCTCTCTTAGACAGATACAGTTTTATAGACAGGGAAAGACTTGGTCTCGATGGACAAAGCTGGGGAGGGTACCAGATCGCTTATCTTGTCACCCGGACAGATCTCTTTGCCTGCGCCTATGCAGGGGCAGCTGTTAGTAACATGATCAGTGCATATGGAGGGATAAGATGGGAAAGCGGCATGTCAAGGATGTTCCAGTATGAGCATACCCAGAGCCGGATAGGAGGAACAATATGGGATAAACCTTTGCAGTATATTGAAAACTCCCCAATTTTCTGGGTCCCGAAAATTAATACTCCGCTTTTGCTGATGCATAATGATGCCGACGGAGCTGTACCATGGTACCAGGGTATAGAGTTTATATCAGCATTACGCAGACTTGATAAACCAGCCTGGCTTCTTTCTTATAATGACGAAGCACATAATCTTGTTAAACGACCAAACAGAAAAGATATATCAATAAGAAAGATGCAATTCTTTGATCATTACCTCAAAGGAGCTCCGATGCCTTACTGGATGAAAAATGGTATTTCGCAAATTGAAAAAGGAAAGAAAGACGGTTACGAACTTATAAAAGATTGATTTGAATCTACCAATGAACAATCATTATCGCTATTTTTACACTCTTTAAATTGAATATCAAATGAGACCTGATTTCCTGACAATTAAACACCTTCTGCTCTTGGTTCTTGTCTCGCTGATCTTCTCTTCAGGCTGCAAACCAAAGAGAATAAGCATTCTGGAGACAACTGATGTGCATGGGGTGATACTCCCCTTTGATTTTGTAGAAAAGCAGCCACTCGATGCATCGCTTGCCAGTGCCTCAACCTACATCTCTTTACTTCGGGAAAAGGGCACAAATCTGTTATTGCTTGATAACGGCGATAATCTGCAAGGCCAGCCACAGGAGTATTACTATAATTTTATAGATACTGTTTCACCCCATTTTAATGCACTGGTGATGAATTATATGGGTTATGAAGCCGGGACAGTTGGAAATCATGATATTGAGGCAGGACATTCAGTTTATGACAGACTGAGAAAACTTTACAATTTCCCGATGCTTGCAGCTAATGCGGTAGATATTAAAACCGGTCAACCCTATTTTAAACCGTATACCATTATTAATAAGAAGGGTCTGAAGATTGCAGTTCTTGGACTGGTTACACCTGCAATTCCAACGTCGCTCCCTCCGGAATTATATTCAGGAATGGAGTTCCGGGATATGTTAACGACTGCAAAAAAATGGATGCCTGAAATCCTTCTTCAGAAACCTGATTTAATTGTTGGCCTTTTTCATTCAGGATGGAACAGGTCATCTCGCAGGGAATCAATAGACACACTTAATGAAAATGGTTCTGCTGCCGTTGCTTATTCTGTCCCGGGATTTGACGTGATATTTAACGGTCACGATCATAATACTGTTAGTGAAAAAATAGTGAATTCTGAAGGAGATTCTGTTCTGATCCTGGACGGCGGAAGCAGGGCTGAAGAAATTGCTGAAGCTGACATTATTTTTCCTGCTAAAAAAATCAAGGGTAAACCGGTTAAAATAATTAAAGGATCTATAGTTAAGCTCAAAGATTATAAGCCCGATACGAAATTCATATTCCGTTTTTCATCCCAGGATAGTGTTATCAGGAGTTATGTTGACAAAGTGATAGGTGAATCAACTGCTGCTATTTCATCGAGGAATTCGTATTTCGGACCTTCCGGTTTTGTGGATATGATCCATTCCATTCAGCTCGAAATTACCGGTGCAGATATTTCCTTTGCCGCTCCGCTTTCATTTGATGTCAGTATTTCAAAAGGTCCGGTTACGGTTGGAGATATGTTTAAACTGTACCGTTACGAAAATATGCTTTACACAATAAAAATGTCAGGAAGTGAAGTGCTTAAATATCTGGAATATTCTTATGCCGGATGGTATAATACAATGAAAAATGCTAACGACTTTCTTATGAAATACCGGCTTGATAAAAATGGGAAACCGGTGCTAAATGACGGGAGAGCAAGGTTGAGGAATCAGTCATACAATTTTGATTCAGCAGCAGGCATAAATTACACTGTTGACGTTAGTAAACCGGAGGGAGAAAGAATCAGTATTTCTTCATTTTCAGATAAAAGACGCTTTGAAAAAGAAAAGATCTACAGGGTAGCTGTAAATTCTTACAGGGGAAGTGGTGGTGGAGGACACCTTACCGAAGGTGTGGGTTTGAGCAGTCAGGAGCTTAGATCCAGATTGATCTCATCCACAGATAAAGATTTGCGATATTACATTATTAAAGCTATCGAGAAGAGAAGAATTATAGGTCCTTCTCCAAATAAAAACTGGAAAGTGATTCCTGAAGATTGGGTCAGAAAAGCAATTCCCCGTGATTCCGTTTTGCTGTTTGGTATTAATAGATAATCAGAATCTGATTTGAATAATAGAGAAAAATACGATAAAACAGGCCGGTCATTGCCACTGGTTGAGGAGTTTTATTCGATTCAGGGAGAAGGGTTTAATACTGGTAAAGCTGCTTATTTTATCAGATTGGGAGGCTGCGATGTGGGTTGCAGCTGGTGCGATTCAAGATACTCCTGGAATCCTGATCTTCACCCGCCTGTTAAAACAGATAAAATTGTGGCAAATGCCATCGGTTCTGGCGCAGATTCTGTAGTTGTAACTGGTGGAGAGCCACTGATGTGGAACCTTGATCTGTTATGCAATTCGTTAAAAAAGAGGGCAATAAGTACATATCTTGAAACTTCCGGTACTTATCCTCTTAGTGGCAACTGGGATTGGATCTGTCTTTCTCCAAAAAGAAATATACCGCCTTTGTCTGAGATGTGTAATCTGGCAGATGAACTTAAAATAATTATTGAGGATAAAGCAGATTTTAGCTGGGCAGAAAAATACAGAGAACTTGTTTCTGACCGGTGCAAACTTTTTTTGCAGCCGGAATGGAGCAGGTTTGGACAGATTATACCTGAAATTGTTGAATATGTGAAAAGGTGCACATACTGGAATATATCACTGCAGGTTCATAAATTCATGCATATTCCATAGAGGATGTCAAATAGAGGTTTCATATTATTCTTTTATTTTCTATTTTATTTCTACTGTGATGGAAATGCACAAAACCTTCATACAATTTCAAACAGGGCTCTTAAGGCATATAATGATGGTAAACAAACTTATGAGTTTTTAGATCTGATAAATGCTGAAAAATACCTTAAAGAAGCGATCAGAATCGATGATAAATTCTATGAAGCTTACATGGTTCTCGGTGAAATGATGACTAAACAAAGAAGATTCTCCGAATCTGCCGATTTTTATAAAAAAGCTGTAAGAATAGATTCCTTGTACTATAAACCCGTTTTTTTCCCATTGGCCAATGCTGAAATGATGTGTGGCAGGTATTCTGATGCTCTTAGTGATTATAATATTTATCTGGTGCAACCCGGGATCTCAGAAAAAAACAAATTGAGTGCATTAAAAAGTCTGGAAGACTGCAAATTTGCAATTGGAAGTATAAAAAATCCCGTTCCATTCAGTCCGGTAAATCTTGGCGATTCGATAAACACAGCCGATGACGAATACTGGCCTTCAATTACAGTTGATGGACAGATTTTCATGTTTACAAGGCAAGTATCGGCGGGACGGCCGAACCCAAAAACGCAGGAAGATTTTTATATCAGCCATTTATATAATGGTCAATGGAGCAAGGCACGTAATGCGGGCTATCCACTTAATACGCCTCAGAATGAAGGGGCACAGACTCTTTCTTCAGATGGCCGGTCGATGTACTTTACTGCCTGTGAAAGACCCGATGGACAGGGGAAATGCGATATATATTATTCTTCATTCGACGGGAAAAACTGGATATTACCTGTTAATATAGGTCCGCCTGTCAATACCAGGGCATGGGAATCTCAACCCTCAATTAGCGCAAATGGCAGGATGCTGTTTTTTACCAGCAACAGACCCGGTGGATTGGGAGGTATGGATTTATGGTATTCAATTCTTCGTGATGACGGGACATGGAAATCACCTGTAAATCTGGGGAAAACCATCAATACAACTGAAGATGAAATGTCTCCCTTTATCCATTTTGATGGGAAAACATTATATTTTTCATCCAATGGAAGGGTCGGAATGGGTGGATTTGATATCTATTTTTCAAAAATGAATGATGATACAACTTGGACCGAGCCCAAAGATCTTGGGTATCCTATAAATACCTTTAACGATGAAATGGGATTAATAATAGATGCCAGTGGACAAAATGGATATTTCTCATCCAAGCGCGATGAGATAAGGGGGAAAGATATTTATTCTTTCACGGTTTATGAATCTGTCAGGCCTGAATCAGTGTCCTATTTTAAAGGAACTGTTTACGAACAGGGAACCGGGAGACTGCTTACAGCCAGTTTTGAACTTGTTAACCTGAAGACCGGTCATATTTTAGTCTCCGGTCTTACAGATTTCTCAGGCACTTTCCTTCTGTGCTTACCGCCTGATAATAACTATGGTTTGAATGTAAGCAAAGATGGATATCTCTTTTATTCAGACAATTTTATGTTCGAAGGAATTCATTCAGCAACAGAACCCTATATTAAGCGAATAAACCTTAGTCCGATAAGAGTAGGAGAAAAACTGACGCTCTCAAATGTATTTTATGAATTCGACTCATGGACAATAAAGAAGGAATCATATTCAGAACTTAACAGGTTGGCTAAACTCCTTTCTGATAATAAAAACATTACTGTTGAAATTGGAGGATATACTGATTCGATCGGGACCAAAGCATATAATCTTGAACTTTCTGAAAAGCGCGCCAAATCGGTGTTGGATTACCTGGTTGGAAAGGGAATACTTGCAGGAAGGTTAAAATATGCAGGTTACGGGGCTACTTCACCGATAGGTGACAACATCACTTTTGGAGGAAGAAAGCTTAACCGAAGGACAGAGATAAAAGTAACTGGGGGTAAACCAAAATAAAAGAGACTTCGCCAGAGGTCTCTTTTATCACGATAAAGCATTATTGCAGACTAATTTTCCTGACTTTCAATATGATCCGGTCAGATTGCTATTTTGGAATTTAAAAAATTTGTTTGGATAGTATTTGAACTGTTTACTTCCCTGACTGGTACAGAAAAATACATTCCTGTTCCCGCTGGTCCGTTACGCTCGACCCAGACTTTGCCTTCCATAAGCAGAACAAGTTTTCTGGCAAGAGTGAGGTTTAATGCAGAACAGGTATCATTATGTTTCCTGAGAGAATCGTTTAGATTATCAGTCTGAAGAAATTCTTTGCATTTCAAATAACCCTGACCTGAATCAAGCACATAGAAAATAAGATTACTATCCCTGAAATAGTAGCCAATTTTGATGGAACCTGATTTAGTATTGTACAACGCATTTTGAAACAAACTACGAATTACCCGCGTTGTCCTTTCAGAGTCAATGAATAATTCAGCCTGGTCAGATAGCTGATTCTCAAGAATTAGAACAATATCTTTATGTTCTTCCCTCTTTAATATTACCCTGAACTCAGAGAGAAGATCATCAAGAATGGTGCTTATCTTACATCTTCTCGAATCAGATATTGAATTACCCTGATCAATTATCGCAGAATCGAGAAAATTGTCAAAAAGATGCATTAACTGCTCACATGAACTAAGAATATGATTGCTGAATTGTTCCTTTTCACTTTCATTAAATCCGCTATTATTCATAAGAAACGAGAAAGCAACAATGGAGTTCATGTGAGTTCTCATTTCGTGTGACATACCTGTCAATAATGTCGGACAATTGATCATATTAAGGATGTTTTTTTTAGTCTCTTCCTCACAAATGTTATTGAGTGGCAGAGAAATTTTATTATTGTCGATATTTAAACCAGTTGCGCTCATTAATGGTAAGCCTGTTTATCAATAGATTACATATGGCGAAGAATTTTTCTTGCCTTGTTTTTATATATACTCTCTGATTTAATGATGTTATGAAGTTGTTCCTCGGCCTTTACTTTATCGGCTGTTGCTAAATAGCACAAAGCAAGATACCAATTTGCGTCAACTGTATACGGATTGATCTTTTGACCGAGTACGTTATCGAAAGATACTTCCGCATCACCATACCGGTTGATTTCCATGTTTGATATACCGCTCAGGAACTCTAACTGCGGTGATCCGCCCTTATCCAGACAAGACTTGAATCCTTCAAGGGCCTTACTGTACTGTTTTGTATTAAAATATTTGAGGGCTTCATTATAGCTAGCTACTTCAGCTGCTTCAGCGGATCTTGATGTTCCTGGATTATCATATACCTGATAATATTTGTTAAAGAGCTTTGTGGGACTCTCCGTTCTGAATGACAGAAACATCAAACTCCCAATAACCACTAAACCAGTGAATATTGCAGCATATCTGATCCTGGGTGATTTAAGTTTTCCTTTTTCCAGCTTTTCAACACTCCTGGCCTTTTCAAGCGATGCCAGCTTATTCCTTAAAGAGACTATATCCTGTCTTCCAAGAATGAAATCAGTCTTCTTTCTCAGGAGCACTTCTTTTTGCAGCGATAGATTGCCTTCGAGTTCTTTTTTGAACCAGACTCTTTCATTCTGATCCATCTCACCAGCATTATACCTTTCCACGAAATACGAAAAATCAATTGTTTTCATAGCACTAATTATTATTATACATTCACTTATACCATAGCAGGTTAACATTTATCAGCGTGTAACATTTTATTCTCCCGAAGATCCAGCATTCTGTCTATCCAGACAAGTATGCTGACACTTTGAAAAGTATATCAGGTTACACTCTTTGCACTCCCGAATTTCTCACCGCATAACCAGTGATCCAATTCTGGAAAACAAGCACCTTAAATTATTCAGCCTTATTACAGCTGAAAGAACATATTTAGAATCCCACCGGAGTTATCTTCTCCGATGAAAATGAAAAATCAGACTTTAATTGGAGGAAGCGGAACTATTGGTGTAGGATCGCCTTCGTTTGCACCACCACCACGAACATAAATCATTTCTTCAAGTGTTAACTGGAAATTTTCGAAAAGGTCAAAATTCAGGGTTTTCATAATCTTAGTTTTTAAATTGTTAATAATTCAGGGTAATTCTTTGTTTCATATACACATGTCAAAATCACCTTATTTGTGACACAAAAAAATGAAAAAAAATAAAAATATTTTTTAACTTGCAGAAATACAAATAGATATAATTAAATAGATTGAGTTGTAAGGTTGTAGATTTCAAGTATAATTAACTACTTTTGCCATTTTGGATAGGAAAATGAAGCTAAAAGGTGCTAATAGACTATCGAAAGTTCGATTCAGAATAAATAAGTTATTATTATATCTGATATTCAGTACATTAATCTCTTTTAACCATAAAGCATATTCTGAATTGCCCTCAATGGGGAAAGTGTATCCCAAAACGAAAATTGTCTTTCAGGGAAACGCCTATCCGGAAAGCCAGGAAATTAAAAGTGCAAGAACAAGGCTTCGTAAACTTTTATCCGATGATCGGTTGAAAGAGGCCCATGAAATTGTTGATAGTGTCGAGTCTTATCTTAAAAACAGGATCAAAGAAGAGACTATCGATATGGCCGATGGATATTATTTAATTGGGATATATTACCTGAAATGCAAAGATTATAATCTGGCTTTTCAAAATCTGAAAAAAGCAGTTAGTATATTCAATTTATCGGGGGATGTTTCAAATTCCATTTATTCACGGGCTTTATATAATCTGAGCCTTGGATACTCTGAAATAGGAGACTATGAACAATCTTTCCGATATGGTGGGGCCTCACTGGAAAATACCAAACGTTTTTATGGCAATAATAGTGTCAGTCTGATTTCCGGATACAGATTACTTTCAGTAATTAACATAAATATAAGGAACTATGAAAAAGCACTGGAGTGGGCAGACCAGGCACTCAGGATTACACAACAATATCCCGATTCCGTTGATGCAAAAGATAAAGCAGCTTTATATTTAACTAAGGGAGTTGCCTACACATGGCTTGCAGATTATGAACAGGCCAGAAGCTATCTTGAAAAAGCTGAATCTTGTTATGATAATATAATAAATAAAGATAACGATTATGTTGTTGTGCTTAACAACCTCGGGACTGTTTATCATTTCCTCGGTTTAAAGGATAAATCCTATTCTTATTATGAAAAAGGAGTGAAACTGTTAAGCAGAAAATTCACAAAAGAGGGTTTTACCATTATAAATAACTATGCAATTATTCTTGGAAATGATTCTCTTGAACACAAAGGGGAATTGCTTCTTTCAGATTATCTGAAAAAGGTACGACCTTCTCAGGTAAAAGAACCACATTATTATTATAAAACATTAAGCTGTTATGCTGATTATTTGCGGGAATATAGAATTAATGAAAGCCTGGCAAAAAAGATCTACCTTGATTGTTTCAGTTACCTGAACACTCATCCATGGGATAAGGAAAACAGGGATAATATTATCCTCGGATACACACTTTCACTTTATCAGAATGGGCAAAACCGTATTGCGCTTGACTCAATTCAGACACTTCTCTTTCCCCGGAAAGTACTTAAAGAAAGCGACTATCCGTACAAGAATCCTGATTCTTTAAAAGCTGACGGAAGATCCTTAAAAATACTAGTCACAAAGTACAGGATTTTGTGGAGTGAATACAGGAAGACCAGTGATATTAAAGTTCTACAAGCAGCTGCACAAACCTCTGAATTGATAATTGAAATACTTGAGAAGATAAGATTAAGCATCGGGGAGGAGGGAAGCAGACTTCTGCTGGGAGATAAATACAGGAATTCATACATGGATGCAATTATGTGTTTAAATGAATGCTACAGTAAAACCAATGATAAACAATATCTTGAGAAAGCATTTAAATACTCTGAAAAAAGTAAGGTAGCAAATCTTCTTGCATCAACACGAGAAATGAGGGCAATGCAGAATTTCATTCCTGCATCACTTGCAGACATGGAGAAAGATCTTCAATGGAACATCGGATCTTTCAGTTCCACACTTGCTGAGGAAGAAAACCAGGATAGTCCGGATAGCTTAAAAATACGTCTTCTGAAAGATCAGATCAGGACTTCAGTTGAGCGCAGAGATTCGCTTATCAGAGTTTTTGAAAAGAACTATCCGGACTATTACTCAATAAAATTTAATTCCAATGTGGTAGGCATGAATGACTTACCTGGGATTATTGGAAGAAATAAAAATTATCTGAGTTATATAGTATCAGATTCCCTTTTATACACTTTTATTTCAAACAGGAAATACAACCAGGTGATAATACAGAGAATTGATACATCATTCAATGAAATAGTAGCAGGTTTCAGGAAAATCCTGACATCTCCTGACCTCGATGAAAAATCTTTTAGCGAATTCAAAATGTATCAGGTTTACGGCTATAAGCTTTATTCCCGTCTGATCGAACCGGTAAAAAAGTATCTTATTTCGAATAACCTGATCATTTCTCCGGATTATATACTTTCATATCTGCCATTTGAAACTTTTCTTACAGGCGAGACAAATAATAACGACCTTATCTACAGTACCTTGCCTTACCTGACTAATGATTACAACATATCTTATGCATATTCTGCCACTTTGCTTGCTGAAAATAGAAAAGTAAATCAATCTATGAGAAATAGTGCAATTGTGTTTTCACCTTCATACAATTCACCGATCGATCTTGACTCTATTCCAATTGAAAGGCAGGCCAGCAACAGAATCCTTAAAGCTTTACCTGCAGCAAGGGAAGAAGCAGAATATGTTTCAGAAATAACTCGTGGAACCCTATTTACAGACTCGTCTGCTACTGACTCGAACTATAAAAAAATGGCTGGCAGTTTTGATATTATTCATCTCGCCATGCATACATACATCGATATCCAGAATCCAATCATGTCAAGGTTATTTTTTTCAGGTTTAAACAGTAACAGTTCACTCAATAGTATGAGCGCCTTTGAAATATATGGCATCTCCCTTAAAGCAAAAATGGTTGTTCTCAGTTCCTGCAATACTGGTGTCGGAAATCTGAGAAGGGGAGAAGGGATACTTAGTCTTGCAAGGGGATTTATCTACTCCGGAAGCAAATCAGTAGTTATGTCTTTATGGGAAGTCGACGATAAATCAGGAACCGATATTGTAAAGTCTTTCTATCGGTACCTGAAAAACGGATATTCAAAAAGTGAAGCTTTACGAAAAGCCCGGATCGACTATCTCAGGAATTCAGGAACAGTTAGATCCTTTCCTTACTTCTGGTCCACTCTTGTCATATATGGTGATGATTCTCCGGTTTATTATAGCATGATGACAAAGTTTTTAGTCATCGTGATCCTCTTAATTTTGATACCTGGCGGTTTTATCTATTTCAGGAAACGCCGATATTCCTCATAATCAGGATCTTTCTTGATCAATTCAATTAAAGCTTCTTTGCTCAGATATTTTTTCCGCCTTGCATATGTTTCGTTTTTTAAATTCATCCTGACAGCAATTTCTTCATATGAAAGACCCTCATAAAAGAGTGTTAATACAGTCTGGGAGTCAGGTTTAAGCTTTTGAAATGCCCTGCTGAGAATTTTTTCAAGGTCTGCATCAGGCGACCCGGTTGGATCGTCCTCTTCCGCAATATCCACATTTAAACCTGAAAGCTTCATTTTTTGCCTTAACCTCGAACTCCAGATATTTCGCGCTATCCCGAAAAAATATCCTTTGAGGTCAGACGTAAGATTAAAGTTATTTTCAGTAATCTGCTGATATAAAGTAATAATTGTATCCTGGAACAGATCCGATACGTCATCATCCGATCCGCTATTCTGTAATACATGGTGTTTGACCGTTTGAAAATAATGATCATACAAATAGTTGAGAACTTTATCGTCCTGAAGACGAATTCCCTCAACAATGCTCTTATCTGTAAGTTTTTTGAACAACCCCTGATTCTTAACCGGTATGTACAGACAAATATAGTATTTCCATGAGTAAAAGTGCTCATTTTCTTTTATAGCGCTGATTTTAATGAAGAGTGGTTTCCCTATTATCAAAATATAAATATCTTTACTTACTGTTTAATTCTATTTGCAAGTACTTAAAATGTCCTTCCCGTTTGTAAAACAACCTGATGCAATGGATTGCGGACCGTCATGTCTGAAGATGGTTGCCGGATTTTACAAAAGAAACTTTTCCCTTGAGACCTTGCGCAAAAGATGTTATATTACAAAAGAAGGTGTCTCGTTTCTCGGGTTAAGTGAAGCTGCTGATTCACTTGGATTTCGGACCATTGGCGTCAAAATACCATTTGAAAAGCTTGAGGAAAATGTACCTCTTCCTTGTATTGTTCACTGGCGACAAAGGCATTTTGTTGTTGTACATAAGATTACCAAAGACAAAGTATTTGCAGCCGATCCTGCTTTTGGCCTTACAAGTTACAGCAAGGAAGAGTTTATGAAAAATTGGGCAGGAACAGTTGTAGATGGTAAGCCGGTAGGACTCGTACTGATTATGGAACCTACTCCAGCTTTTTATGAAAATAAAGATGAAGTCAACAGGGATTCAGGATTCAGATTCCTTTGGAAATACTTCCGCTTATATAAGAAGTACCTTCTTCAACTCCTTCTTGGTCTTCTTCTTGGCAGCGTGATTCAACTGATAATACCCTTTCTTACACAGTCTATAATAGACATAGGGCTCAATAACAGTGATATCGGTTTTATCTATCTGATCCTGTTCGCTCAGCTGGCTCTGGTTTTGGGAAGATTGGCAGTCGAATTTATTAGAGGATGGCTTCTGTTGCATATTGGAACCAGAGTTAATGTGGCTATCGTGTCAGGATTTCTTCAAAAACTTATGGCACTTCCCATTGCATTCTTTGACACTAAACTTACAGGAGATATTCTTCAGCGTATCGATGACAATAACAGAATCGAAGAATTTCTGACCTCAGCTTCTCTGAGCATCCTGTTTTCATTCTTTAACCTCGTTGTTTTTGGGATTGTTCTGGCAATCTATAGCCTGAAGATCCTTGCCGTTTTCATTATCGGATCAATACTTTATATAGTCTGGGTATCGCTCTTTATGAAGTCGAGAGGGCAACTCGACCATCAGAGGTTCAAACAAATGTCCATAACAAACAGCAAACTCATTCAGATGGTGAACGGAATGCAGGAGATAAAGCTTACTCAAAGTGAACTGAATAAACGATGGGAGTGGGAGAATCTTCAGGCATCACTGTTCAGACTCAGAGTCAAGGGACTTACTATTATGCAGTATCAATCCGCAGGAGCTACATTCATAAATGAGGTCACCAATGTTCTGGTTACTATTGCTTCTGCAAAAGCTGTCCTCGACAACGAGATGACTCTTGGTATGATGCTGGCTGTTCAGTTTATTATCGGACAATTAAATGTTCCTGTAAGTCAGGTTATTGCATTCTTCCGGATGTCTCAGGATGCAAGATTCAGCCTGAACCGGCTTTCAGAAATTCATTTGATGGAGGATGAAGAATCAGATTCAGCAATGAAAGTAAAAAAGATGCCTGAAAAAAGGGACATTTATATTAATAATCTCTCTTATCAGTATGAAGGACCCCGTTCACCATTTGTATTAAAAGATATCGACCTGGTAATAGAAGGAAACAAAGTAACAGCAATTGTTGGAATGAGCGGAAGCGGCAAAACGACACTTTTGAAAATGATACTCGGATTTTACCAGCCCGTAGCCGGGCATATATTAATAGGAGATACCCATCTGCAAAATCTTAGCCTGAGGCTATGGAGGGAGAAGGTAGGTGCAGTGATGCAGGATGGCTATCTGTTTGAAGATACAATAGCTGCCAATATTGCAACTGGTTCAGAATCTATAGATGAAGAGCGACTCTTGTCGGCTGTAGATATTGCAAATGTAAGAGGATTTATTGAATCACTACCTTTGGGTTACAATACCAAGATAGGTGTAAATGGCCATGGTCTGAGCGAAGGACAGAAACAAAGACTTCTGATAGCCAGAGTTGTTTACAAAAATCCTGATATTATTATTTTCGATGAAGCAACAAATTCTCTGGATGCTAATAATGAAAAGGTAATAGCAGAAAACCTGATAGATTTTTATACCGGCAAGACTGCAATAATTGTTGCCCATAGGCTCAGCACTGTGAGAGATGCTGATAAAATTGTCGTTCTTGAATCCGGAAGGATAGCTGAAACTGGTACACACGATGCACTTATTGCAAAAAAAGGAGTCTACTATAATCTTGTTAGAAACCAACTTGAACTTGGAAACTGAATAAAAGAATGGATATCAGAAGACCTGAAATAAAATATTCAGATCCTGTCGAGGAGATAATGGGAAATCCGCCAGGAAGAATTGTTCGCTGGGGCTCATTCACTATTTTAATTGTTTTTGTATTATTTATACTTTTTGCCTGGTTTATAAAGTATCCCGATCTTATTCCGTCCACAGTGGAAATAACTACAGAAAACCCGCCTGTGACACTCGTTTCCAGAATAAATGGATCAATAAAGCAATTCAAAATCTCAAATGAAAGTAAGGTTGAGAAGGATCAGGTGCTGGCTGTTATGGAAACGGCTGCTTCCTATAAAGAGATAGAAACTCTTAAACTCTTTGCAGATACAACTTCACATCTGTTGTCACTGCATGGTAATTTTGTCCCTGAACTCGCCGAACTTGGTGAACTCCAGGTGTATTACAGTTCATTCAGAAAAGCTCTTTCCGAATACAATAATTTTCTGACAAATGATATTTACAGCAATAGGATTCAATCTGTTAATAATGAAATCATTGGAACTAACGCATATATAAACCGCCTGCGTGAAAGTGAAAAGCTGTATTCCGAAAACCTTGAGATCGATAAGAGACGGTTCAGGCGTGATTCCGACCTCTATAAAGCGGACAAAACTATTCCCTCGAGCGAGTATGACAAGTCAAGGCAGGCCCTTATCAGACAGCAGCTGGATCTTCAGAATATCCGACTTCAGCTTTCCCTGAAAAGTATTGAACAAACAGGACGTCAGCAGCAACTAAAAGAATATTTACTACAACGCTCCGAAGGTATTGAGAGACTCTCCTCAGCTCTTGAGGAATCATTCCGAAATTTAAAAGCCCAGATCAAAATGTGGGAAATTACCTATTTACTCATTTCCCCGATCGCGGGAAAAGTTACATTCACAAAATATTGGAGAGAGAATCAATCGGTCAAGCTGGATGAACCAGTTCTTACAATAGTACCATTTAATCCTGGTAGTTTTATTGGAAGGGTCTATCTGAAAATGCAACGCTCCGGAAAAGTAAAGCTGAATCAGGATGTTAATATCAAACTAAGCGGTTACCCGTACCTTGAGTATGGGATGATACGTGGCAAAATAAAAACAATATCGCTTGTCCCTTCAGTGGATTCATATGTAATCGAAATTGAATTGCCTGAGGGATTGACTACTCTGTATAAAAGACCACTCGATTTTACTCAGAATATGCAGGGCACAGCAGAAATAATCACTGAGAACAGGAGGCTGCTGTTTAAAATAATAGACCCCTTAAGGTACCTTATTACAAAAAACAAAAAATAAAAGAATTCTATTTCTTTGAGTAGGGTTCATAATCATCATCCTTTGAGGATGATCCGAATGATGAGGCAGGTTTTTTAACAGCACCGGATTTTCCATCATCTTTTTTAAAGTATTTTTGATAAATCCGGAATCCCACAAAACCAAAGAGAACAACAAACAGGATAATTTGTAGATTATCTTTCATCTGGTATAGTTTTTCATTGAACTTCACCGTAAAGATATTAATTAAAATCTTACCTGTAACAATTGTAGCAGAAGTCAGAAGTCCGAAGCCGGAAATTTTTGATGTTTTTTGACTGCCGACTTACGACTTCTGACTTCCGACTTAATCATAATCTCATTTATTTCTTGTTAAACTGTGAGTATTAATAAATATTTTCAATATTTTCGTACTCTGAAATTTATACGGATAAATATGCTGCAGATTGCAGATAATACGCTGTACTATAATTGGATTGAATATGACAAAGAAAAATCCGAAAGCCTCTGTTCAAGACGAACAATTCGTAGCAAAAGAAAGTGCTGACGAACATACGGATGAAATAAAAACTGAACTTCCGGCTGAACAACCTGCGGAGTTACCTCTTAAAGAAGATGCTCCTAAAAAGGTTCGAAAAAGGGAAAAAGTAGTAAAAAAGGTTAATGAAGTTGCAGAAAATGAACTTATTGCAGAACAACAACCAGTTCCCTCTGCACCAACGGAAAATCATATACCCGAGGAGATAGAATTACCACAAGTTGATTATTCCGGCTATTCAAAGATTGAACTGGCAGAGACGCTTGCATTAATTATTGATAACAGGCCACCGGCTGAAATAAGAGAAGATGTAGACAGAATTAAAAGCCTGTTTTACAAAAAACTGCGGGCTGAAGCTGAGGAAAGGAAAAGTAAGTTTCTTGAAAGTGGCGGGAAAATTGAAGAATTTAAGATTTATGTCGATCCCCTGGATCATCGTGTTAAAGAATTGCTGGATAAATACAGGGAAAAAAAGACAGACTATTCCAAAATTCAGGAAGCGGAGAAGTATCAGAATCTCAAAAGGAAAAATGAAATAATTGATAAGATCAGGGATCTTGTTAACAGGGAGGAATCTATCAATAAAACTTTCCACGAATTCAGAGCACTTCAGAATGACTGGCATACAACCGGGGTTGTTCCACAGAGCTCGTTAAAAGATCTCTGGGAAAACTATCACCTTAGTGTTGAGATTTTTTACGATTATATAAAAATTAATAAAGAGTTAAGAGATCTCGACCTCCGAAAGAACCTTGAATCTAAAGTCAGGCTTTGTGAGAAAGCCGAGGAGCTTATTCTTGAACCAAATCCTATTAATGCATTCAGGCTGCTTCAGGAATATCATAACCAGTGGAGGGAAATCGGACCCGTTCCACAGGAGTCGAAAAATGAGATATGGGAGAGATTCAAAGAGGCGACCTCAAAAATTAACAGAAGGCATCACGAGTATTTTGAAAAACAGAAGGATGATCAGCGTAAAAACCTTGATGCAAAAATCGCTTTATGTGAAAAAGTTGAAGAGATCAACCTCCTTGAACTAAAAAACTTCAAGGATTTTGATGCCAAAGCTGATGTTGTTGTTGATCTTCAGAAAATGTGGAGAACTCTCGGTTTTGCTCCTAAAAAACAAAATGCGAAGGTTTATCAACGTTTCCGTGATGCATGCGATGCTTTCTTTGAAAAGAAAAGAGCATTTTATGCTGATAATAAAGAGGTTCAGCAGACAAATCTCCAGGCAAAGACAGAACTATGCAATCAGGCAGAAGCACTTCAGGAAAGTACTGACTGGAAAGCCACATCTGATGCACTTATCAAACTTCAGAAGGAATGGAAAGAAATTGGCCCTGTACCCAGAAAACAATCCGAAAGGATATGGAAACGATTCAGAAAAGCCTGCGATCATTTCTTTAACCTGAAGGCAGAACATTTTGCTACTCTTGATACATCGTATGAGGATAATCTTAAAGCTAAAATAGCAATCATTGAAAAGCTCGAGAGCTTTGAACCTGGTGCAGATGTGCAGGCAGCATTCGACACTTTGAAAGAGATTCAACGAAACTGGACCGATATTGGTTTTGTACCTTTCAATATGAAAGAAGAGATTACCAACAAGTACAGGAATGCAGTTAATAAGCAATTTGACAGGTTAAAGATTGGCGAGGATGATAAGAATATCCTCAAATACAGGACCAAACTGGATAATCTTAAAGCAAATCCCAAGGCATCCCGCAAAGTCAGGAATGAAAGAGATAAATTTTTTACCAAGATCAAACAGCTGGAAAGCGATATTGTCCTTTGGGAAAATAATATAGGCTTCTTTGCAAAATCCAGCAAAGCAGATAATATGATTAAGGAAGTGGAAGAAAAGATTGAAAGTGCCAAAAAGATGATTAAGATACTGGAAGAGAAAGTCAAAATGATTGACCAGTCAGGACTTGATGATTAATACAACATTTTTACAGATAAATTAACAGTAAAATTTTTTAGCATTGGCAGACGTTAAGTATGTATTTGTAACAGGAGGAGTTGCTTCTTCACTGGGGAAAGGAATTATTTCATCCTCACTTGCTAAATTATTGCAGGCCCGGGGCTACTCTGTTTCAATCCAGAAACTAGACCCATATATTAACGTTGATCCAGGAACTTTGAATCCTTACGAACATGGAGAATGTTATGTCACTCTCGATGGAGCAGAAACAGATCTCGATCTGGGTCATTATGAAAGATTTTTGAACATGCCCACAAGTCAGGCCAATAATGTGACCACCGGAAGGGTATACCAGACAGTTATTAATAAAGAACGGAAAGGTGATTATCTTGGCAAGACTGTCCAGGTTATCCCTCATATAACAGATGAAATAAAAAGAAGGATCAAACTGGTAAGCTCCGGAACTAAGTATGATATTGTTATTACAGAGATCGGAGGGACAGTAGGTGATATTGAATCTCTGCCTTATATTGAATCAGTACGTCAGCTTAAATGGGAACTGGGACCTCACAATTGTCTGGTAATACATCTGACTCTGGTGCCTTTTCTCTCTGCATCAGGCGAACAAAAAACGAAACCTACACAGCATTCAGTTAAACTCCTTCTGGAGAATGGAATACAGCCGGATATTCTTGTTCTCAGGACAGAACGTAACCTCACAGGTGACATTAAAAGAAAAGTGGCTTTGTTCTGCAACGTTGAGGAGGGAGCTGTGGTAGAATCAGTAGATGTATCTACAATATATGAGGTTCCATTGAAAATGCTTGACGAGAAGCTCGACCAGACCGTTTTAAAGAAGCTTTCGTTACCCGTGTCGGAACAACCTCCACTTATAGAATGGAGAGAATTTCTTAAGAAGCTTAAGAATCCTAAACACACTGTATGTATCGGACTCGTCGGCAAATATGTTGAACTACCTGATGCCTATAAGTCGATTTCAGAATCATTTATCCATAGCGGAGCTGAGAATGAATGCGAAGTAATTGTAGATTACATCCATTCAGAAGACCTTACGGAAATGAATGTTGCAGAGCGGTTAAATGGTTTAAGCGGGGTACTTGTCGCACCCGGTTTTGGATCGAGGGGTATTGATGGAAAAATCCTTACCGCAAAATATGCACGTGAAAACAATATTCCCTTCTTTGGTATTTGTCTGGGTATGCAGTGTGCAGTAATTGAATTTGCACGGAATGTTTTGCATATTAAAGATGCTCATTCAACTGAAATTGACCATAAGACAAAAAATCCGGTTATCGACCTGATGGAGGAACAGAAAAGTATTATCGATAAGGGTGGTACAATGAGACTAGGTGGTTATAGGTGTACAATTAAGACTGATTCAAAATCATTTGAAGCATACGGTAAAACCGATATTGTCGAACGACACAGACACAGGTATGAGTTTAACGACAAATATATCAACGACTTCAAAGATCATGGAATGATTCCTGTCGGGATTAATCCCGAATCAAATCTTGTTGAGATAATGGAGATTCCGGATCACAAATGGTTTGTTGGTGTACAATTCCATCCTGAATACAGCAGTACTGTCATTAATCCCCACCCGCTTTTTGTTCAATTTGTTAAAGCTTGTATATCTATTTAATAGCAAATAATCCTAATTTTTTGAAATATAATGGACAGAAATACAATAACTGGTATAGTACTAATATTCTTAATCTTTATCGGATTCAGCATATTTAATACCAGACGTTCAAACAAAGCTTTTGAAAAGGTAGTTGTCGTGGCTGACTCCCTTTACAAAAAAGGTGAACTTGAAAATGCAAGAATAGAGTATACCAGGGCGATTCGTTTAAAACCGAATCAGGCTGATGTTATTCTGAAACTAAATGAAATCGATCAGAAACTGGGTCTTAATAAGACACCAGCAAATACTGATACGGTTTCAGTGAAGTCCACCGGCCAGGCCACTGTTGCTGATAAACAGCAGCCAATTTCAAAATCAGATATAAATCAATTCGGTGCATTCAGCAGTTCATCAGCAGGTGAAAATGACTTTATAACATTAGAGAATAATAAACTGGCTCTTAAGATCGCTCTCAAAGGAGGAAGGGTTTATTCCGCAAGGCTTAAGAACTATAAGACATTTGATTCACGTCCTCTTATTCTTTTTGATGGTGATTCAACTGTTTTTGGCTTTAATTTCTTCACTGTTGATAATAAGGCAGTTAAAACCAATGATCTCTATTTTAAACCCCTGTCTGCCGAAAGAAAGATTGAGGTCACTTCTCAGCCACAGAGTGTTAAGCTAAGACTAAATGCAGATTCCGGAAAATTTATTGAATATACCTATACTCTGGCACCAGATAAGTATATGGTTGACTTTAATGTGAAGTTCAACTCTCTTGAGAATATTATAGCGGCAAACCAGAGCAGTATTACTCTCGACTGGAAAATGCTTATTCCCCAGCAGGAGAAGGGACGTAAGAACGAAGAAACCTATACTACTATTAAATTCAAGTATTTCCAGGATGATGTGGAATGGCTTAAATCAAGTAAAACAAAAGATGAGAAAAGAGACATTCCTACTAAACTTTCGTGGGTTGCCTTTCAGGACCAGTTTTTCTCTTCTGTTCTTATAACAAATGATTTATTTCTTAATGGTTCCGTTTCATCAACAATTATTCCTGATCCGAATAAATATATAAGATTCTATGCATCTGAGCTTGGCGTACCATTCAACGTCACTTCTTCAAATGCACTGCCACTTAAGATGTATTTTGGACCCAATCAGTTTAATACTCTTAAGAAAGAAGGGCTTCAGCTTGAAAGGCTTGTGTTTCTTGGCAAAAACATAATAGGATGGATAAACAGATTTGTTATTATTCCGGTTTTTAACTGGCTTGAGAAATATATTTCAAGCTATGGTATTATTATTCTGATCCTTACTATCCTTATCAAAATTGTTCTTTTCCCGCTTACATTTAAATCATATCAATCTCAGGCAAAAATGCAGGTTCTGAAACCTATGGTCGACGAACTGGGCAAGAAATTCCCGAAGAAAGAAGATGCGATGAAGAAGCAGCAGGCTACGATGGAGCTTTACAAAAGGGCAGGTGTGAATCCGATGGGAGGTTGTCTTCCAATGCTGCTTCAGATGCCAATACTCTTTGCAATGTTCAGGTTTTTCCCTGTATCAATTGAATTGCGACAGGAACATTTCTTATGGGCTACTGATCTTTCCACTTATGACTCAATACTTAATCTTCCGTTTAATATTCCAATTTACGGGGCTCACGTCAGTCTCTTTACATTACTAATGACTGCGTCGACTCTGCTTACAATGAAAATGACAGGGTCATCGCCAGGTTCTGATCAGCCCGGAATGAAGATGATGATGTATATGATGCCTGTAATGTTCATGCTCATCCTAAATAATTTCTCTTCGGGACTCACATATTATTATTTCCTGGCTAATATGCTAACTTATTTGCAAAACATTGTTTCCAAACGATTTATAAATGCAGATGCTGTTCTGGCAACCCTGGAGGAAAACAAGAAAAAGCCTCTTAAGAAATCTAAATGGCAGCAGCGGCTTGAACAGGCAGCTAAACAACGCGGATTAAATCCTCCTAAAAGATAATATAAGGGGTTGTTGAAAAAGTCCACCACCTCCCCCTGACCTTCGGTCAGGGTACTCCTCCTCTAAAGAGGAGGAGA
>CAWEYU010000006.1:0-336072 GCA_963813405.1 uncultured Bacteroidales bacterium | reverse complement strand
GAATCATCTAATGTGATTGATATTTTATTATCGGCAAGAACAGTTTTAAGAGCAGATATAACATTTTCAGGGCTATCATCAGGGAGCATCCGGCAATTAATAATTGCCGTAGCAGTTTGCGGCAGGGCATTCTCTGCATGGCCGGCATTCACCATCGTAGCAACACATGTTGTTCGCATCATCGCATTATAGTATGGTGCTGAATCAGCGAGTCTTTTTACTGCTTCGGTATCAGGTGGAGTCATGAGAATAGCGTGAATATCAGATTTAACCTGAGCCGACACACTGGAAGCAATTTTATCAAAAGAAGTACGGGTTGTTTCGTTTAACCTGACAGGAAAATCATAGTTTGACAGACGGGTAAGTCCAGCCGCAAGCGTATAAATGGCATTGTCCTTTACCGGAAGAGAACTATGCCCTCCATTGTTTTTAACTTCAAGTTTGTAAGAAGCATAAATCTTTTCGCTGGTTTGAATTGGCATTATAAAAGGTTTCCCATTTTTCAGGGCACCCCCGCCACCGTCAGGATTTATACAAAAATCTGCATCAATTAATTCTTTGTGATTTGTTATAAGCCAGTTCACTCCATTAAGTTCAGCAGCATTGCCGCTTTCTTCTTCGGCAGTAAGTGCTATGATAATATCGCGGTTCGGAATATATCCTTCTTTTTTGAGTCGAATAAGATTTACAATAAATGTGGTACCATCACACTTATCATCAGTTGTACCACGGCCATAAAAGTACCCATCCTTTTCAATGAATATAAATGGATCATCCGACCAGTCCTCACGGAGCGCTTCAACAACATCCAAATGACTGATGAACAAAACAGGCTTTAATTTCCCGTTCCCATGGTATCGAAATACCAGGTTTTTGTGCAGAAGGTCAGGTCCGATTACCTGAATATCACTTTCAGGAAACCCGGCAGATTGAAGCCTGACAGCCATGGCCTTTGCGGCTTTGGTGCTGCCAAATTTGGAAGTTGTGTTTATTTCAATCAGCTCCCTGAGTATATCTCTGGCCAATTTGTGATATTCGGTATTCACATCGCTACTGATTGAGGATTGAGATAAAACATCCCTGTCTTTACCAGATTTTGCACTTCCCAATAATATCAGGAGTGTTCCCAGAACAAAAGAAATTGTTGTTTTCATGATCATACTTTTTTTCCAGTGTTTTTGCTCAACTATGTTAAGAATTTTCGGAGAGGATGCGGATACAAATTAGATTGAAAGAATAATATAGCTCAAATATACTGTACTCGCAAAGTCATATATTGACAAAAGTAAATTTATATTTTCAATATAATACCTGCCTGGTGTTATATATTTTTGAAAATCAATGTGTTAATTAATTAACAATGTATATGAAAGAACATTTAGCTCTGATTAGCAGTGCTCAATTTAATAGATAAAGTATTGTCAGAATCACAGTCATTTCCAATTGTGAAGGAAGGGTGTTACCTGCCACCAACCTTTATTTAATTCTAAACAAATAGTTATAAAATCCCCCCGAAAACCTGGCAAGAAACCTGGCAAGAAAAGTGTGAGTGTGGGAGTGAGAGCAAGTGAATTGTTAATTTGCTTTACAAGCTTATTATATCGACGATGGGATCGTAAATTCAAACTTACAGCCTTTTCCTACCTCGCTTTCAGCCCAGATTTTTCCACCATTTTTTTCAACAAATTCTTTGCAAAGTACCAATCCTAATCCGGAACCTCTTTCGTGTTCTGTTCCATTGGTTATAGTGGTTGTATCTATTCTGAATAAGTTATTATATGTTTCTTTAGTCATTCCGACTCCACTATCGGTAATGGAGAAAACAATTTGATTTTGCTTTAAAACAGCATGAATATCCACTGTGCCACCTGATTTGGTGAATTTAATTGAATTCTGCACAAGATTTCGTAAAATAGTTTTAAGCATATTAGGGTCAGCATATGCAATAGTATCCTCCGGTACAGAATTGTTTAATGTTATGTTTTTAAGTATTGCGGATGAATTTAAAAGCCCAACTATTTCCTGGATAATTGGACCTAGCAATAGATTATTAGGTTTAAAATCAATTTCTCCCGTTTGATTTCTTGACCATAACAGTAAATTGTCGAGTAAAATAAGTGTGTGTTGGGCTGTTGAACTTATGTGTGCAACAAATTCTTCCGAATTTTCAGGACCAAAGGTTCGAATATTTTCAATCAAAAGTTCAGAAAATCCCAAAATACTTGTAAAGGGACTTCTTAAATCATGTGCGATTATCGAAAGAAGTTTGTCTTTGGTAGCGTTAAGTTCTATTAGTTGCTTCTGATATTTTGCTGATTTTTCCTCTTCTAGTTTACGCTCAGTTATATTGCGAACATTGCATTGGATAACTTTTGAATGGTCAACCATATAAACATTACTGACGAACTCTACGGCTATTGGTGTCCCCTTTTTGGTTTCCAAAGGCATATTCTCAAAATGAATATATTCTTTGTTTTTTAGTTCCTGAAAGGCATTCTTTGAGGAAACAATGTTTTTGAAAACACCAATCTCCCATAGTTCCCTTCCCAATAATTCTTGATGGCTATATCCAAGCAAATCTGTCAAATACGGATTTACATCAATAATCTGTCCGTTGTTGGCATCAAGAATCAATACCCCATCTTTTGCAGCTTCAAATAGTCTTCGGTATCGAATTTCAGAAGCCTTTAATTTTTCTTCTTTTTGTTTATGAGTTGAAGCGTTTATGAAACTCTGGCTAGCTTCGTATCCATTTCCCATTGCTCCGAAGCGATTCGCAGACGAAGAAGGTTTTACATCTTTCATGATCATACAAACTAATATTTATTGTAATGTGAGTGATCAGTTTTGAACTTCAAAAGAGATCTTTGCGTTGACTCGGAATTCAGTAATTTTAATGACTGCCATGATGAAATAATTTAGATCAAAATGTATGTAATTATTAGTGCGTAAAGGTCCAATTCTTCAGCACCGGAACATTACATAATTCTATTTATTTATTACATTATTCACAGTTTTCCGGAGAAATCCCTTTGAATCTTTGTTCAAATTTAGAGCCAATTATCAAAAATTCCCAAAAACCTAGCAACAACCTAGCAACAAACAAAAAACACCTACACAATTGAAGTGTAAGTGTTTGATTATAAGTTGTCCCGTCCCTACTTCACTTCGTTCCGTTGGGCAAAGCAGGTCCATATTTAAAACTGGTTTTCTTCCAGAACAAATATTTGTCTTGAATTATTTCAAAGCTTAACTTTGATATAATCTGAATAACAGAATAATAGAATTAGGCTCACTTCATATACTTTAGACAAAATGAAAATCACGATCCTTGGATCAACAGGATTTGTCGGCAAAATGCTTATTAAAAAAGCAATCGCCGCAGGATATCAGGTGAAAACTCTGGCCAGGAATCCAGAGAAACTTGAAGAGATCAAAGATAAAATTGAAATCGTAGAGGGGAGTGTTTTTGAATCTTCATCAGTTGAAGCAGCGATAGAAGGAGCTGAAGCCGTTCTCTCAACTATAGGGCCTCCTCAGACAGGTAAACCTTTTGACCCTTATCAATATGAAAAGGCTATGAAGGATATAGTCAGAATTATGGATAAACATGGGATTAAACGCTATATACATATTGGAGGTGCTGCGCATCAGGGTGGAGAAAATGAGGTCTGGACTTTTAACAGGAAGTTTTTAAGACTTTTTCTGAATCTTTTTGGCAAACAAATTCTGATCGCAAAGCACCTTGAATGGGAAGTGCTTAAATCATCGGATCTTGACTGGACTCTCGTCAGGCCTCCCAGAATAGCAAATGAAACGGCCTCCGGGAGTATATCAGTTGATGAAAAGAATCTCAAAAATTTAAAAGTTAGTGTTGATGATCTGACGGATTTTATATTGCAGCAAATACCCTCAAAGGAGTGGATCAGAAAAGCCCCGTTAATCTCTTCAGGAAAAAATTGAGGAAAATTCTAATTATTCACGGTCTTATTATAAATTATTTATTACAGCTTGTATTAACAAGAATATTCCAGCCTATGAAAATATTAGTACTTGGTTCAATGGGAACAACCGGTTTTTCACAAATAGAGATATCTCAGGCTAAGTATCGTGTTATTGGGCTTCAGATACTCTCCTTTGTAAGGGGAACAAAATAGCCTGTTTATTTTACTAAATTCTTAAAAGCCGAACCAAAAATCAAATAACTGGTGTTTCCACCAATCGTGCCCTCGTTTTCTCCCCAAATAAATGGCCAGTCGTCCTGGTTTTCAAAGTGGTCGGGTCTTCTGAATAATATACCCGGAGCAACATTGCCCGGGATAAATGAGAAATCAGCCCTGTTATTGCCATAAAAGAGTGCTTTGGGACGAGTAGCGCCGATGGTTGCCACTAACGAATAATTGTGATAAGGGTGGCAGCCAAAGAGCCAGTTGGTGGTCTTGTAAGCCTGGCTGGCATCGATAATATCAGGAAAATATTGGCTGGCAAAACAATTTGTGGTACCAAAGCTCACCACATTTCCGCTTCCTGCCCAGTTGCCAAGTCCGATGGGTACACCGTACGGATTATCCTTTTCAAGCCCGTCGATATATGCTTTGTACTTTACAACATAAGGGCGGAGCTTTTCTTTGAAGGATGCGTCCATGTGTGGGATAGCTTGTAATGCAGTCATTATGTTGCCGCTAACGTTACGATCGAGTGCAGGCCATATAAGTTCCTGAAATTTATCGAGATATTGTTTCTCCCCGGTGGAGATGTAGAGTTGAAGATTAGTCCCAATATCTGCTGATCCGAAACCCATACCACCGCCACCCATGCCAGAGCGACCCTGCCCCTGTTTGGCAAGTAATTCAGTTGCCTCTTTCAGAAGTCTTTTTGACTGTATCAACGCTCTGGATGAAAGGGCGTCGTTATATCCCTTCAACGCACGGCTTGCTGCGGCAAACGTCGTTGCTGCCCTGAGATCGAGGCCGGGATTACGGCTTGTAAATGCCCACATATCATCCTTAACTCCGCTCGACTTCCCGTCAGATGATTTTTCATAACGGCCAAGACTGGGATCATAATGAAGTCCGTCAGTAATTGAAGCAGCGTCACCAAGATGATGGTAATTATCGAGAACGGAGTTAGAGAGAGCAGATGCCATATGGCCGATATTCTCTGCCTGAGCCAGCAGATTCAATGTTCCATGCTCGATAAACTGCAACACATCTGGTGTCCCATCCGGACGGTGAAGATCAACATATCGTTGCTTCTCATCAACAAAAGTCTCATCCCGTAAGGGTTTATAAGATTCCCATGTCTGGACAAAGTTCTGCACAACACCAATGTTCGCTCCTGTCTCGATATCAAAATCTCCCGCGTCAAAGAAACCACCTACATTTAATCCGGGGATCAATTCCAGACCTTTATATTTGGTATCGGTCGTTGGTCCCTGCCTGTGCATGTCGAAATGATCGGTGTTAGGCGGTGCCTGAAGATAACCTTCCTTAAAAGGCTCGCCGTGCCACACCCTGTAAGCCTCGTTTACGAACATATGGTTCATATGTATCGGGATCCATACATCGCTGGTGGCGTCGGTGATCTTATCGTAGACGTTCTTTTCTATAATAAAGTTATTAGTTTTAAAGGCGCCATACTGAATATAGTAAATACCCGGGGTCTTAACCGGAGAAAAATCGAATTTCACATAGTTATATTTATAATAGGCACCCCAGGGTACAATATTGCCGCTGTATACCTGGGCAGCGGTACCATCCTCGCTAACTTTATATATTGATGCTTTTTCGAGCACTTTGTCTTTCTTGTCGAGTTCAATGACGGAGACTTTTGGTTGTGAAGGGAGGTAGCCAACCTGGGAGAATCCGATATTTGGCTCTCTTATCCAACCCTTAATTGCATTTGGTTCAACTATCCAGGTCAAAACCTTACCTGTTTTACCTGCCGGAAGTATACTGCGAACTACAAACCAGCCGTTTTGGGCAAGCACCCGGCCGTCAAATAGCATAATATCGGCATCAGGCGAGGTGATTTTTACCAGACGTTCGGGATCATCGGGTGCAAGAAGGATGGTATGACCGGTTTCGAGAGGAAGCGGTTCGATAAACTTACCGGTTCCCCTGTCGTCGGCAGTTACATACCCCTTGAATTGCTTAATTTTTTCAATGTTAGGCCTCGTGATGGTGTTAACTACCACATAGCGCGGGAACAGACTGGGACGTCCATCCATCAGATACATCTTGCCCCAATATTGCGATGGCAGAAACTCAAGGTTAAACCCGGCACTCCCTTCAAGTGTCTTAGGAACGGGTTTATCCAGGTATACAGTTATCTCAACACCTTTACCCTTGGCTGTGACAACCACCCGGGAATCAAAATCGTAATCTGCGAACCTTAAAGTAGACTCAATGGAGTTCGTCTCCCGGTTTACCTTTCGGGTAGGTATTGCCGGAACCAGATCCCACTGCTCCGGAGTGTTGGAAAGTCTCACAGCGCCACCTTGTGCTGTTCTGACGCCATGGTGAATCAATTCTATACCAGCGGTTTTCTCATCGTTAAATCCTCCGGTGAAAAGGTTATTGTACACAAGGACATTGACGCCTTGAGTCTCAAAATACTCAAGAGCATTGAGTTTCAAATCCTGGCCCGAAACATTATAGAATGGTGCTGATAGCAGTGCAACAAGTGAAAGAAATGTGAGTCTTTTCATATAGATTAAGATTAAGAAGAGGCATAAATATATGAAAATATCATTCCAAGATACCAGGGCAAACCAATTATTTTCCCCCGTTCCTGCCCGAATACCCCATATTTATCCTATTCCGGCAGGCTTCTCTCCTTCGTCCTGCTGGCTTCAGCCTTTGATCGGGAAGGTCTTTTCTGATTTCTGTTTAGTCATACCATCTTCTTCTTGTGGCGTAGCCACCGCCACCACTGCCAAGAAGAAGAATAAGGCCAAGGACAAATCCCGCCCAATATAACGACCCTATATTATGTTCTGCATAGAGACTTACATGCGCCCCCAATAATTTTGCAATAAGTACAAATGGGGAGATGAACCCGTGGATTATGCCGTAAAGGAAACCATATGTCTCGCTGGTCATGCCAACGGGAGCACAGGAAGTAATAAAAAGCAGGGGCAGCAATAATAATCCAATAAATATTCTCTTTGTTTTCATGTTAAATTTGTTTTAAAATGTTTTTCTTGTTAATCGTCATGCGAATTAATTTTGAAGAATCCGAAAATGTCAAAATCTTTCTTTCCAGTATTATGTCAGAGTATTACAAGATGATTTTTAAGAAATCCATGCAAATCAAAAAATGTGGAAATTATTGAAAAAGACCTTTATTAATTGGTATAAAGGTCAGCATCTTTATGCTGAAAAGTGTTACACAACTTTAGAAAAAGATTACAAAATTCACATATTCCCTGTAACAATTTATGAATATGACCCCACTACGCTTAATCTTTTTAATATTTTCTTTAAGAACCCTTTTCATTTGGGAAGATATTATTGTCAATAGGCGCAAAAGCCAGACGGCTTGATCATATTTAGCCGGTCAAATAGCTTTACTTATAATTAATTATCAAATTCTTAAATGCGGTTTTCGGTAGTCAATTTATTCCTGCCCAAAGTGGTCTGAGTCACTGGCTTTTCCAAACTACCGCTGAATCCTTAGTGCAAAATCCGGACACCTTGACCACATCTGGCCGATCAAATTGAGATTATCGTATTAAATATTTAAACAAGCACTTTACACCAGACTGAGATGGTCAATTTACTCCAGCGCGGTGTGGTTGGGGGCACTGGCTTTTCCAATTAACCTAAGAAAAATGTTAACCACCACCGACCCTATGAAATTCAGGGCCAAAAATCATAAATTCCCTCAAAAACCTCGCAAGAACCTGGCAATAAAATGTGAGTGTGAACAAAAAGAGTGAGTTGCTCGCTCTCGCTCACACACTCACTCTTTTTGTTGTCCCGTCCCTACTTCACTTCGTTTCGTAGGGCGATGCAGGTCTCGAATCCGGACGACCGTAAAAGGGCTGAGCGTTAAGAAAATGTCCAGTGGACATTTTTAGCGAAGAGCCAGGTTGCAGGGGTGCTCTCGGCGGGCAATTTTAGGGAGGAGCGGGACAGGGGTGGCCTTCTGATCCAGAAGAATTCAGAAATAAAACTTATACCTCTAAAGAGTTGGTAGAATTGAACTTAATATAAACCTCAATTGTTTTGATAATTTAGATTATGGCATATAAAAAAGGATGATTAAAAATAAAAATATGTACATAAAAAGTGCGGAGTCAGCACTATAATCACTGATATAGGAAAAATGAAAGCACAACTTGTACAAATCAGGGAACAGCAAAAAGAAGTCTGGAACAGGTTTTCTTCGGGTTGGAAGAAATGGGACGATCTTTCGATGGAATTCTTGAAGCCAATGGCTGATGCTATCATTCACCGGATAAAACCAAAGGATACGGATATTGTGCTGGATGTAGCATCAGGAACAGGAGAACCTGGACTTACAATTTCAACCATGTTGGGATGCGGAAAAGTGATTGCAATTGATCTTGCTGAGGGAATGCTTGAAGTAGCTCTTGAAAAAGCAAACAAACGAGGTATAGAAAATTATGAAGCCATTGCCTGTGATGTTAGCGATCTGCCATTCCCAGACAACAGCTTTGATGCGATTAGTTGCCGGTTTGGTTTTATGTTTTTCCCTGATATGTTAATTGCTGCAAAAGAAATGGTACGGGTATTAAAACCAGGGGGAAGAATTGCAGCGACAGTCTGGAATGAGCCAGAAAAGAATTTTTGGGCTACATCTGTTATGAGTATTGTAAATAAAAACATGAAAATAACACCTCCGCCTGAGGGAGTACCTGGATTATTTCGTTGCGCCAAAAGCGGCCTGATTCAGGATTTATTTAAACAAGCCGGATTAAAGAACACTTCGGAAACAGAAGTAATGGGAAAACTCATCCCCGGTAATAGAAAAATTTACTGGAATTTCATGACTGAAGTCGTAGCCCCTGTTGTTGCAGCACTTAGTAATGCTGATTGTGAGATGAAGGTAAAAATCAGGAGTGAAGTTTATAATTCGATTAAACAGAAATACTCAAACGGAGCGATAGCAATAGATTCCAATGCGTTTCTGATATATGGAGAGAAGTAAGGCTGAAAAAGAATAGTAATCGGCAATTTATTCTTGCCCTGTATTCTTCCGGCATCAAAGAATTTCAGACATTTTTAATAATTAATGATTATATCATTAAGATGAATATTGAAATATTGTTGATCAGCTTAATAAAATGTAATATAGGTATTGTTTTTCGGAGGTTCTTTTTCCCGCCTTTGCTTTTGAGGCTACGGACGGGTAAACATCTCGGCCTGACGGTCCAAAGCATGAGTGTGAGTTTGAGAGCGAGAACAAAAAGAGTGAGGCACTCGCTCCCGCTCTCACTCTTCTCGTTGTCACGTCCCTACTTCACTTTGTTTCGCAGGGCGATGCAGGTCTCCCCGTCTGACTGACTGCGTCAGCAGTAGGGCAGGGAACCTGAACTCTTCTGATCCAGAAGAATACGAGAATATAATATTCTTATCTTAACACACTGAATATCAATGGTGAGTTATAAAGACAAAATCATTACATTTCCATTATTTAATACCTGTTATCCCCAAAACCTGGCAAGAAACCTAGCAAGATTTTTAAAAGGGGAAGCAGTTTCTTACGAATTTCCTATTCTTGTTTTTGTAATGATAGTATTATTACTATCTTTGAAATGTAAAACAATTACACTATTCGAATTGAAAAGCTACAAGGTAAGTGAGGTTATTAAGATGCTTAAAGATGACAACTGGTATTTGGTAGCGCAAAAAGGAAGTCATCGACAATTTAATCATAGTGTTAAGCAAAGTAAGGTAACGATAAATGGTAAGCCAAGCGATACCTTGTCACAGTTTTTATTGAACAATATTTTTAAACAAGCAGGGTGGAAATGATCACTGGATAAAATTTAAAGTTATGCATACAATTACAGTAAATATTGATTGGGAAGATAACTACGGTGCATATAGCGAAGAAGTATCAGGCTGCGTGGCAACCCATAAATCTTTGGAAGGAGTAAAACATGCATATATTGAAGCCCTTGAATTCCATTTGGAGGGATTGCATAAAGATGGTGATGAAATTCCGGCCAAAATGAAAGGCAAATATAGACTTGATTTTGTTCTAAATGTCAGGGCTTTGCTTCATTATTTTGAGGGGGTACTTACTCGTTCAGCTCTATCCCGTGTAACAGGTATAAATGAGCGTCAATTGGGTCATTATATTACCGGACACCGTAAACCACGTCCGGAACAACGCAAAAAAATTGTAGAAGGCATTCACCGTATAGGTAAAGAAATTGATTCTGTTGTATAGTACAAAAGCCAGACAGCTTGACTACATTTGGCCAGTTAAATTGAAATTATCGTATTAAATTTATAAACAAGCACTTAACACCAGACTGAGATTGTCAATTTACTCCGGCATGGAGTGGTCATTGACACTGGCTTTTCCAGTAAGACAAAATCATTACATTTCCATTATTTAATACCTGTTATCCCCAAAACCTGGCAAGAAACCTAGCAAGATTTTTCGGCAAGATCATTTTTGATATTCTCAATAATCTACTATCAGTTGGGTAGGGGTTCAAAATTTTTAATAATGGTGGTGATTGCCACCAACCATAATGAGTATTCAGTGCCAGATATCACCATGTTAATTCTGGGAGAGTTTATAAGATTTTAAAGGATAGGACTTGCTGAAGATGATCTATCAGTGGCGACCTTAAAACTTTGTAAAAAATGATGAGTGTTAATTAATCTCAAAGTTTCGTCCTTCTTTGACCAATTCAAAAGACGGTCTGATAACATAAAACATACATTGAAAAACAACAAGGATTTAACTCTGGTTTGGGTGGTCAATTTATTCCGGCAAGTAATTGTTAAGGCATTGGTTTTTAAAGTTAAAAAAGTTTCACCACTTCAATCCGGTTCCCATCCTTCCTTAATATTATCATTGTTGCTGAGTCTTTTTTTTCGACATAAAGCCGTCTGGGCACAAATACAAATCGTTTATGATAACTCGTGAATGACATCTCTATATTTTGCCCTCCAACTCGAATACCACTGCCGTAAGGAATAGCATCAGGCTTTATTGTCGGTATTGTCGGATTGATCTCAACAAAGTAAGGTTTGACTATACCTGTGAGTGGCTGATAATTGATTGTATCTTGTGTTTGCTTTGACATACGCAGGTGCCTGGCTCCCTTTTTCAAATTGAATGCAAGGTGGGTTGCGTTGTCTTCCATGAGATTGCATCCTGAAAATATTACAGACAACAGAACTATGGCAAGGTCTATTCTTTTCATTTGCTAAACAATTAATTTCGAAACAAGTGGAACAATTAAATTTAGGTAAAAAGTACCTGCTATTGTATTATCATGTTTTATATCATAGTTTACAAATTGAGACCAATTAAATTTTAATTTAGAAACATGGGATTAGTTCAGAGATAAAATATTTCAGGACCTGTTCGTTTGCTAATTTTTCAATTTAATATTTCATTATTCTCCCAGTTTTTCCATTATCATAAAATTCGATATAATGCAGTATATCAACAGATTATAATGTTTATTAAATTTTAAATCAATCAAAAATATATCATTATGAAATATATTGGCAAATTGTATATCTGGGTTGTTCCAATATTAACTGGAATTATTTTTTCTGAAAAGCTCATAGCTTATTTTGTGGTTAAACAAATACCGAAAGAACTAATTCAGCGGGGACAATTGTTGTCGTATAAGTTTTCTTTTGATATTATCATGGTTGCAAAACTGCTCCCTTTTCTGGTTTTGTCACTGATAATCTTGTTTTTTTCCATAAGATTTAAATCGAAATATCTCCTATTACCATTGCTTGGAGGATTAGTAGGGATCTTTATTCCATATATAAAATTTATTTTTCATATAACTGAATATTGGATTATTTCACCAAGGTTATCCTCTACTTCTGCTCTGGAATATCTTGTAATTCCAATTAAAGTATTCCCAGGTACTTTAGTGGGTATCTTCACTGGGTTTTCAGCATTGCTTTTTTATGGTTATTATAAATGGTCAGATACTCTGCAATTCTATAAATCTTTCAAAAAAAGAAAAACATTTTTAGTTGAAGGACTTGTTTATTTAGTTATTGCTGTAACCATTACAATTGGGTTTAATGTTTGGAATTATCCATATAGATTAGAAGAAAAGGTCTCCTCAGTAAGAACAAGTGAAAGAAAACTGGAGCGTTATTTTAGAAAAGCGAATGAACAATCAAATTATAAATTATTATCATCACTTGCCACTAATCCTGTTCTTCCGGTTCAATTGATTGAGGAAATTTACAATTCAGGAACAACACTTTATGCTTCTGGAGATAATCAATACCTCAAAATATACAATTCATTGGCCTTAAACCGAAAGACACCACAACACATTTTATTTGACATTTCAAAACTTAATCTGCTTTCGGTGAATAGCAATCTTTCATTGAATCAAAATACGCCTGGCGAAATTCTGATTGCTTTAACAAATGATTATTCAGGAGCAAGAAAAATATGGTTAGCCAGAAATCCAAATACGCCAGGTGAAGCTTTAGCTATTTTATCAGGAGATAGAAATTATGCAGTAAGAAGATGTGTAGCAGAGCATAAAAATGTAACGGAAGAAATATTAAATAATCTGATCAATGACAAAGATGAACGGGTGAGAAATGTTGCCATCAGAGAAATTAAAAAATTTCAATAGTAGTATCGTCTCTTAATGGATCGTACATTACTATTTTTTAAAATCCTTCAGAAACATGGTAAGTTCCGTTTATCATGATTGGATGGCATCCAGACTGAAAGGCCTCATGATAAAAGAAATTCCGTTTCCATTATTTTATACCTATTTTCCCCAAAACCTAGCAAGAACCTAGCAACAAACAAAAAACCACTTACAAGTCTCTTCGTAAGTGGTTGATTATCAGTTGTCCCGTCAGGTCTCGAACCCGGACGACCGTAAAAGGGCTGAGCGTTAAGAAAATGTCCAGTGGACATTTTTAGCGAAGAGCCAGGTTGCAGGGGTGCTCACGGCGGGCAATTTTAGGGAGGAGCGAGACTGCAGGGGTGGCCTTCTGATCCAGAAGAATACGAGAATATAATATTCTTATCTTAACACATTGAATATCAATTGTGAGTTATAAAGACAAAATCATTACATTTCCATTATTTAATACATGTTATCCTCAAAACCTAGCAAGAAACCTAGCAAGATTTTTCACAGACATGATGTGGGGTTTTATACAAAAACTTTGTTCTATTTAAAAGTGCTACCCGTATAGCATGCTGTTAATTTATTAACAGCATGATCTATAGAATATTATACAAAAAGAGAGACCTTTAATTGAAAATAATATTGTAAATTTCCGGATATTCGATATTCCTAGTATGGAATAATTTAGAGATAATGGATCTTCTGTTTAAATTTTAATATACCAATCCCATGAAAAAATTACTCAGGTTAATTATTCTTTCAATTTTTCTGACGTCAACTGTTAATGTCATTGCTCAAACTGTATTCAAGAGCAAAACAGAGTCCAAATATCATCTTATCAGTTGCAAGTTTCTGGATCAAAAACATGATTCTCTTGACCTATCGATAGCATTAAAGAAAGGGTATTCACCCTGCGACGTGTGCGAACCTCCTACTAAAATTGGGGAGGTTAAAAAAAGTAATGCTTCAATGGATATGGGTAAAAGTGAACCAAAACAACAAATGAACTCTTCTATAGGAACTGCTTTTAAGCAATGCGTTTTCATTGATAAAGATGGAAAAAGATGCCCCGGAGAGGCGGAAAAAGGTTCAAAATATTGTTTGGTTCATATGAAAAAGAATTAGTTTTTTTGCATCTTCTTCAGCAATTCAAGATTAGCAGAATGAGCAGTATTCTTATATTTGTTGAATAATTTACTATACAATCGTATAGCGTTATTTAAGTAGTAAGTATTTCTACCTTCTGATACTATGTTAAGTTTATTAAAATAATACTCTGCAGACTCATTTAAAGACTTTTCATCATCAAGTTTTATTACAGCGTTGAAATCGAGTATTCCATATTCAAGCTTTTGTGAAATTGAAAGAGCCTGATATAAATCCGATGTCTGAAATTCTTTATGAGTATTCTTAACTTCCCAAAGCCGGGCTGTTTTATCCCATGAACCGGTAAGAACACTTTCCCCATCAGGTGAGAAAGCAACCGATTTAATTCTATCAGTATGACCTGAAAATGTCTGCAGAATATGTCCACTGAGGTCCCAAAGGTAAGCTGATTTATCATCCAATCGCAGGTTAATGAAGCTATTTGAGGAACCTACTGTTAGGATGTTTTTCCCATCCGGAGAAAATGCAACTGATAAAACAAAACCATCATTCCCTTTAAAGACCTGCAGCAGATTACCATTAAGATCCATCAATCTGACAGTTTTATCCCATGATCCTGAAAATATATTTTTACCATCAGGGGAAAAACCCACTGAATTTATATATCCATCCTGTCCTGTAAACAATTGCAGCAGAGTTCCATCAATACTCCATAACCGAACTGTTTTATCCCATGAACCGGAAAGGATGCTCTTGCCATCGGGTGAGAATGCAACAGTTTTAATACTTCCCTCATGACCCCTAAACACCTTTAATATATTTCCGTTAAGATCCCACAAGACAGCTGTATTATCATCTGATCCGGTAAGAATCCTTTTTCCATCAGGTGAAAAAGCAACTGCTGAAACCATACCATTGTGCCCTCTGAACACACTGAGAGTATTGCCATAAATATCCCATAACCTCGCAGTATTATCGCTTGAGCCTGTCAGGATGTTTTTCCCATCTGGAGAGAAAGCTACAGACCAGATTGCATCTTCATGACCTTTAAAAACCTGCTTCACATTTCCCAAAAGGTCCCATAATCTGGCGGTATTATCATTAGAACCTGTTAAAAGACTTTTCCCATCCGGGGAAAAGGTCACTGAATTCACTGCGTCCTCATGTCCTCTGAACTCCTGTATTAATATGCCACTAACTTCCCATATCCTGGCTGTTTTATCCCCTGACCCTGAAAGGATACTTTTACCGTCAGGGGAAAAAGCAACTGCTTCAATCTCTGCTTCATGTCCTTTAAAAACCTGTAATACTTGCCCGTTCAGGTCCCATAACCTGATAGTCTTATCCCATGAACCAGTTATTAAGTGTTTACCATTTGCAGAAAAGGATATTGATGTAATTATATTTACATGACTCTTAAACACCTTAATGACCTTCCCATTTATGTCCCAAAGCCTGGCTAAGGAATCCATCGAACCAGTACATATTTCTTTATCATCAGGTGAAAAGGCTACCGAGGTAATACCCACTTTTAAACCTGAAAACACCTTCAAAGTGTTTCCATTAAGGTCCCATAGCCTGGCAGTATAATCATTGGAACCGGTTAGTATGTTTTTCCCTCCATGTGAGAAGGCCACTGAAGAAATATTATCCGTATGTCCTCTGAAAATCTGTAATTCAACTCCATGCAGATTCCAGAGCCTCGCTGTTTTATCCATTGAACCTGTAAGCACGGATTGTCCATCAGGTGAAAAGCTTACTGAATAAACAATGCCCTTGTGCCCTTTGAATACCTGAAGAATGTTTCCTTTCAGATCCCATAGAATAGCACTATTGTCCATAGAACCAGTAAGGACAGTTTTACTGTCAGGAGAGAAGGTAACCGAATAAATTCTATCTGTATGTCCTCTAAAAACCTGCAATAAATTCCCTTTCAGGTCCCAAAGACGGGCTGTGCTATCCTGAGAACCAGTCAGAATATTCTTACCATCGGGTGAAAAAGCTACTGAAGTAATATTACGATTATGTCTGGAGACAATCTTATAAAAGCTATTATCATAATAAATCCTGTTAAGGTTTTGAATTATGTCTGGATTTATCGAATCTATACTAACTGCATATTCTGCAAGCCGTAATGCGATGGTGGGGTCTGCCTCAGCAATTTTTTGTGACAAAAAATTGAAACTGTTGGCCCTGGCTATCAGGTAATTCAGACCAGATTTGTGTTTTTCGCCAAGAGCCCATAGAGTAAAGCCAACCAGAACTATTATAAGAGCTAGTGATGTTATACTTAAGATGTTTCTTCTTCTTCTATTTGCTCTGGTTATTTCATTCTTGCTTTTATGAATAAAAGTCTCTACGGCCTTGCTTAAATAAAGTTTATCTTCATAGGGAGCAATATATTTAAGGTCCTCCAACGTAAGATATTTCTCTCTTTTTTTATAGACAGCAAATGCATTATCAATATAATACCTTACTTCAATAACGTCCTTTTCAATGGCTGAAAATTTCTCGTATATTTTTGATGCAATACTATCATGTATCAATTCGAAATAACCATTCACGTCTCTTTCCCTCAGTAACCGGAAATCAACAAATTTTGTAAGGTATCTAAGAAGATCAACTTCTGAAATTACTTTCCCTAATGTGCTGATTGAATTGATTATATCCGATACATTCATTTGCCTCTTCGTACCCTGCACTGATACAAAAGATTTCAGTACAGTCATTCCGATATCCGGATCGTCAAGTTCTTTTATTTGTTCTTCAAGGAATTGGCCCAGTAAATCTGACACACTCCCTGCTTTGTTAAGAATTTCATTTGAAAACCTGACGTATCCCTCTGGCTGTTTTTCTTTAAGAGCAATCTGGAAAATCCTGTCGAGATAAATCTGCAGGAATGTTAGTTCTATTTCTTTACTGGAAGAAGAAAGTTTATCAATAAGTTCTTCTGAGAAGCCTTGTTCTGCTTCAATGTTATTTTTTTTACATGGACCTTCTACAGCGTTTATGGCATTCGCTCTTTTCATTTTCTCAACCCTGTAGCGGTTGGAAAAAATTTCAGGAAGATCAAACTCGAATTCAGTTATCCATGCAAGAAACTCCTCTCTAATAATGAAGATAATATGGCATTTAGTTTCTGAAAGTATTATTTCCTTAATGAGATTCAGGAAGTCAGCCTTTTCTTCCTTCGATCCGAATATGAAAAGTTCTTCAAACTGGTCGAAGATAAGATAGATTGGTTTAAAATTATCAAGGTATATTGACTGAAGTTTCTCTGATACAGAAATATTCTTTTTTAAGGGCCAAATAGCCAATTTATTAAAAGCATCGTTAATACTTTCATTTATATCATGACCCCGGCGTATATTTATAGGTAACCAGTCACTATCATCAAACCTGGAAGCCAATCCACAATTGATAAGGGATGATTTCCCTGTACCAGATATTCCATAAACAAGAAGCATTTTTCCTTCAAATACTCGCCTGTAGAGATCTGTAATCTCATGTTCGCGGCCAAAAAAGTTATCTTTATCAGCCAGAGTATAAGAGTCAAGAAATTTGAAAGGTGATTTTAACATGGACAACGAAGTATTTCCTATTTTGATACTTTTCGGATTGGGAACTTAAAATCTTAAACAGCAACGCCGCTTATTGCCAACATAAGTTCCTTATATTCTTCAAGCAATGTGTTATAGTTGCTTAATGATCGAAGATCGCACTTTTCAGTTACTTCAGTGCCAAGATACATGAGGTGACCACTTTTGTACTTAGTGTACATGAAAATATCTTTCCTTATATCAAACTTTTCTTTTGTATCAATAGTTTCAGAATTAGTGTCAATCAAAAGAGGAGAAAGATTCAGGTAATCATCGAAGGATTTAATTGACTTCATCAGGAGAACTGAATGGCTGTCGGAGAATGTTGCTCCATCAATCTCTTGTCCTTTAAAATCTGAATCGGAACTGTTAAGAAGATCTATAACATGATGAAATTTAGCTTTATGTATCCGGGGCTTAATTACCTTTATATCACGAACTGATACCAGCTTGTATTTTGCAAAAAATGCAATGCGCTGAAGTATTAAAGCAAGCTTTTCTTCATACTCAATGCACCTTTTTTCAATTTCTCTCTCATCAAGATTTATCTGATAATGTCCTATTTCGTTTCTTTCCGGAACCCAAAAATCAAGTGCTGCAAAAAAGTTGTTATCAAACTGTTCATTTATCTCGGGTAAAAACCATTCAAGTTTTTGTTCAGTATAGGTAGTGCCAAGAGCCCTGATTAGCCAGCAAAAGTTACCCAGAGAAAGGACACTAAACCTGTTGACAAATTCATTTTTTACCTTATCGGGAAGAATTACCTTTTTGCTTATGATATCATACCAGACCTGGCATACCATAACAAACCCGACAAATTGAATAGATCTTTCAATGGTTTTGAAGATCTGATCAAGTCTTATTTTACACGGTTGCCTCATTGAACCTGAGAATAGTCTTCTTAGTTCAACTCCAATCGGCCATGGGAAGTTTTTAATCACCAGATCTCCCATTATGCGATAATCAATATCTTCGTCTTCTTCCTTCTCCGGCATATACTTCGAAAGTGCAGGCCGGTTTTTCACCATCTCTGCAAATACCTTTAGAATAAGTTCTTCATTTATGGCGGACATATTCAGAAGAATTTTATTTTGATTGCTATATAAATGATTAAAAAAGTAATAATATTTTTTGCACTACGTAAATATAGATCAATATTATTAAATGATTTGTTTTGTTTACATATAATTCTGGATACCATTGTGTTAATAAATTAACAGGTATGTTCATTGAAATGATACAGGTAAATAAATTTATGAAAATCTTTTATGATTTATTTAGAATCCGTGAATCAGATAACTACTTTAAAGGCGGACGGCTTGACCTAAGGCTGGTCAGATGGTCTTAATTATATTTATTTATCAAGGCTTACCTCAGGCAAACTATAGTCGATATTTTCCGGCGATGGGAGGTTAATGGCACTGGCTTTTCCATCCACCGACTTTAGTTTAAAATAGACAGATTGTCATAAAATCCCTCCAAAACCTAGCAAGAACCTGGCAACAAAGTGTGAGTGTGAGAGTGAGTCTGGAGGAAAACCGAACGAGAGTAATCGCTCTCGCTCTCACTCTCGCTCTGTTTTCATTGTTGTCCCGTCAGGTCTCGAACCCGGACGACCGTAAAAGGGCTGAGCGTTAAGAAAATGTCCAGTGGACATTTTTAGCGAAGAGCCAGGTTGCAGGGGTGCTCACGGCGGGCAATTTTAGTGAGGAGCGAGGGACAGGGGTGGCCTTCTGATCCAGAAGAATACGAGAATATAATATTCTTATCTTAACACACTGAATATCAACTGTGAGTTATAAAGACAAAATCATTACATTTCCATTATCTAATACCTGTTATCCCCAAAACCTGGCAAGAAACCTGGCAAGATTTTTGGACAAGATCACGCTATTGAATTACCTGAAACTTTACTCCCGGTGGGAAATGGGATCTGAGTTTTATAATCAGTATTTTTGATTCATATAACAATTATCTATTTAAAATTTAAGAAATTATTATGCAAAACATTATTCTTTTGAATCCCGCCTCTGTCAGTTTACTGCGCAATCAATGGAGATCGAGTAAAGAGTTAATAAATTAATCCAATTTCTTTAAATCATGAAGAGAAGTATTTTCGGTTTATTATTTTTTCTGTTTATATGTCTAAACAGTACGGCTCAGACCATTCTGGTTGAAGTTGAAAATTTTGGCAACAAGGGTGGCTGGGTTGTTGACCCCCAGTTCATGGATATCATGGGTTCTCCCTATCTGATGGCGCATGGACTTGGGATTCCTGTGAATGATGCTGATACAAAAATCACTTTTCCCGGTGATGGAGCATATAACGTTTTTGTAAGATCCCGGAACTGGGTTGGATACTGGTCTGATAAAGACACACCAGGTAAATTTCAGGTACTTGTAAACGGAGAGCATATTGGTACTGTTTTCGGTATCAAAGGAACTGAATGGAACTGGCAATCGGGAGGAAAGGTTAGGATCAAAAAAGGTGAAAACCGAATCTCACTGCACGACCTCACCGGATTTAACGGTAGGTGCGACGCAATTGTGTTTTCTAATGACGATAAATTCGTCCCACCAGAAAAGAGCGCCGAGCTTAAATCATTCAGAAAAAGCATGCTCGGATTAAATTCAACGCCACCTGATGCAGGAAAGTTCGATCTTGTGGTTATCGGCGGCGGTATCGCGGGTATATGTACTTCGATATCGGCAGCAAGGCTTGGACTAAAGGTTGCACTCGTTCACGACAGACCTGTAGTCGGAGGTAATAACAGCTCTGAAGTCAGGGTTCATCTTGGAGGACGCATTAACCTTGAACCTTATCCTGCCCTGGGCAACATAGTCAATGAGATTGGACCCGACAGAGCAGGAAATGCGAAACCAGCATCTTATTATGCAGATAAAAGGAAAATGGATGCACTTCTTGCTGAAAAGAATATTTCCCTTTTCCTGAACTACAGGGCAACAGCAGTGGAAATGAAAGGAACACGTATTGTCACCATAATAGCTACGAACACGGAAAGTTCAAAGGAACTCAGGTTTACTGCTCCGCTGTTTGCCGATTGCACAGGCGATGGCAACATTGGTGTTATGGCAGGAGCTGACTTTATGACTGGCCGGGAATCGAAAAGCGAATTCAATGAACCGACTGCACCTGATGTCAGGGATAAAATGACCATGGGAGCTTCTGTTCAGTGGTATTCTGAGGAGTCACAGGCAGCTTCTTCATTCCCTGATATTATCTGGGGCCTTGAGTTCAATGAAAAAAGTGTTCAAAAAGTAAAGATGGGAGAATGGATCTGGGAGACCGGGATGATGATTGACCAGGTAAAAGAGTTTGAAAGAATCAGGGACTATGGACTCCTTGTTGTTTTTTCCAACTGGTCATTCCTCAAAAATCACTTCTCCGGCAATAAAGGCTTCGCGAAGAGCGAGCTTAAATGGGTGGCATATATTGCAGGAAAGAGGGAATCGAGGCGTCTTACAGGCGACTGGGTATTGAGCGAAAGGGATATTACCGAAAGGAAGGTCTATCCCGATGGTACTGCTTCAACATCCTGGACGATTGACCTGCATTATCCCGATCCAGAAAACAGCAAATACTTTCCGGGAACTGAATTCCTTTCAATTGCCGTGCAAAATCCAATCTATCCGTACCCCATTCCATACAGGTGTCTCTATTCAAAGAATATCAGCAACCTGTTCATGGCAGGAAGGGATATCAGTGTTACACATGTTGCCCTTGGAACAGTCAGGGTACAGCGAACAACAGGAATGATGGGTGAAGTTGTGGGAATGGCTGCATCAGTTGCAAAAAAGCATAATGCACTCCCGCGTGATGTCTACAGTGGGTATTTTGAGGAGCTTAAAGAACTCATGAAAAAAGGAACCGGAAGGACTGATCTTCCTCCTGTGCAGAATTACAACCTCGGAGGTACTCTGATGAAGACCAGATAACCTGTAGAAAGATATAGAGATTCAAATGAAGTTAAAAGTGCTAATAAAAAAAGAAAAACTCCTGTAAATCCAGGAGTCCGTTTTTTAGATTCATGTCTTTAAAAACGGGTTTTAAACAAAAGAAATTTATCCTAATGGTGCAAATGTAGTATTCCTGGTCCATTAGGTGATATTTTATTACTGATTATTCCTATCTTTTCACAAATCTTAAAATTCAGGTTATTTTTCTCTTTTATTAAGGTATTAGCATCATAATTACATTCGTATGAATATAAATATTAACCCAATTAATTAATTTTTATGAAAAATAATGACTTTACTCTGGGAGCTTTAATGCTCATGTTTGGCCTTTTTTTAAGCAACGCTCAAACTACTAAAGCCCAGGAAATTATTTCTGGTGATTTGAGTTTCTTAAAAAAACAAACTTCAATTAATGTAATATTCGATTTCACAAACTTTAAGCTTGAAAAAGAAACTGAAGCTGAATTCCTGGCCAGGGAAGTTGCGGATAAAAACAAAAAAGAGGCTGGTTCAGGTGATAAGTTTAAAGAAAACTGGATAAATGACCGGGATGTAAAATTTGTTGAAGCCTTTAAAAAAGTACTGGGAGAGAGGGTTAAAATAACTGTTAATGACCCGAATGCTAAGTATACCCTTATTGTTTGCAATATCAATCTTACCAACAAAGGTTGGGGGAATAAAATATCAGGTGGTCATCCTGCTTCAATGACTAATGATTTTAAATTTGTTGAAACAGCAAATCAAAAAAATATTGTTTGCTTACTTCACGAAGACCGCACACAATATATGGCTTTTACCGGCACCTTGTCACAGAAAGTTCAGGGTTGTCTTGAATATAGTACTGCGTTTCTTGCAAAAAACATGAAGAAATATTTATAGAATATTTGGTCATAAACTAAAATTTAAATCCCTCCTGAAAGCCTTTTGGGGCACAGCAGGTCTCCATCCTTCGCCCTTCGGGCTACGAAGGGTGAACTTCTCGACCTGACGATTAAAAAGTGTGAGTGTGAGAGTGAGTTTTAAGTTGTCCCGTCAGGTCTTCCACCTACGCCTGACGGCTTCGTTGGATAAACTTCTCAACCTTCCGTGCCAACACAAGAGGGTGTCTCAAAAGGGTACCCTCTTTTATTTATTTAGAATTATGTTCATTTCTTTTGCTCCTCCAAAAGAAATGAACCAAAGAAAAGGAGTCCGGAAAAGACAACCTCGCCCTTTTTGTCCGCCCGCTACACAAGGCCGTAATGGCGCCACCAAAAAGGGCGAGGTTCGCACCTTTTCCGGTTTGCCCACGCACGTAGACGGGTTTAAGTTGTTGATAACTAGTGAAAAGAAGGGGGATGCCTCCCCCTCCCAAGAACCTCAGGTTATGTAACTTGAGGTATGCAAAAAATAGATAGATCAAAAGTAGTCTTTAAAGACTATAGTCCCAACCAAATTTTACTTCTTCCACCCTCTTTGGAAGAGATGATAGATGCAAACCATCCGGTTAGAGTTGTAAATCAAGTCATTAACAGTATTGATCTTGATGTGCTTTTAAAGAAGTATAAAGGAGGAGGTTCTTCTAGTTATCATCCCCGGCTCATGCTGAAAATATTGGTTTATGGATATCTTACCAATCAATACTCAAGCAGGAAGCTGGAACAAGCGGTATCCCAAAATATACACTTTATGTGGTTAAGCGCGATGAGTTATCCTGATCATAACACGATCAACCGCTTCCGCAGTGACAGGCTTAAAGGGGTATTGAGAGAAGTCTTCAGCCAGGTTGTTTTACTGTTGGTTAATAGTGGGATAATAACACTGAAAGAAGCTTACCTTGATGGCACCAAGATAGAAGCCAATGCCAACCGGTATACCTTTGTTTGGGGACGGAGCATAATAAAAAGCAAGGAAAGAATCAGAAAACAGCTTGATGAATTATGGGCATATGCAGAATCAGTGGCCAGAGAAGAGCTTGAGAATAATGAGCCTGAGGGTTTTGAAAAGATCGATCAGGACTCAGTCACAAGAACAATAGAGAGTATTGACAATGCGCTAAAGGGCAAGCCTGTAAATAAGGAAGTGAGGCAGAAACTGAACTATGCCCGCAAGAACTGGCCTGAGAATCTTAAGAAATATGAAGAGCAGGAAAAGACTCTTGGTAATCGAAATAGTTACTCAAAAACCGATCCTGATGCTACCTTCATGAGGATGAAAGAAGATCACATGCTCAATGGACAGCTAAAGCCCGGGTATAACTGGCAGATAAGTACTGAGAACCAGTATATTTTAGGATACACCATCCATCAAACTACCAATGACACTACCACACTTGAGTCCCATATGGAATCTTTAAAAGAAAACCTGGGTAAGATGCCTGATACTCTTGTAGCTGATGCCGGATATGGATCTGAAGAAAACTATGAGTATCTGGAAAACAATGATGTAGAGGCGTTCGTAAAATACCAGTACTTCCATAAGGAGCAGAGTAAAAAGTGGAAAGAGGATCCCTTCAGATCTGAAAATTTGCCGTATAATGAAAATGAGGATAGTTATACCTGCCCAATGGGTCAGAAAATGAACTTTATCAAAGAAAAGATAAGAATCACAGATAATGGGTTCAGACAAATCAAACGGTTCTACCAGGCACAAAACTGTAATGGGTGTCCAATGAGAGGTGCTTGTAATAAGAGCAAAGGAAACAGAGTAATAGAGATAAATCAGCGACTAAATCACTATAAATCAATCATAAGAGAAAGGCTTACCAGTGAACGTGGAATAAAATACCGAAGTCAGAGGCCCGTTGATGTGGAAGCTGTTTTTGGAATAATAAAAGGAAATAGAAATTATAGGAAATTTTTGCTCAGAGGTCTTGAAAAGGTAGAAATCGAAACTGGTTTACTCTCCCTGGCGCATAATCTTGGCAAACTGGCAGCCAGAAACTAAGGGGAAACCCTATTTTTAATATACTTTTCTCCAAAACACTTTTAAATCATCAGAATCTGATCTTGCTAAATGAAAATCAAATAAAAAAGCCGTCTCAATTATTGTTATGAGACGGCCTCTTTCGTTGTCCCGGCAGGTCTCGAACCCGGACGACCGTTAAAGGGCTGAGCGTTAAGAAAATGTCCAGTGGACATTTTTAGCGAAGAGCCAGGTTGCAGGGGTGCTCCCAGCGGGCAATTTTAAGGAGGAGCGAGACTGCAGGGGTGGCTTTCTGATCCAGAAGAATACGAGAATATAATATTCTTAACTTAACACATTGATTACTAAGTCTATTGTTAAAAGACAAAATCATTACATTTCCATTATTTAATACCTGTTATCCCCAAAACCTGGCAAGAAACCTGGCAAGATTTAAAGAAAACCTCCGGTTTTGACAAGATTTTCACCTCTTTAACGCAACAAGAGATATTGTTTCGGAGCATGATTTTATGACTTGGTAGCTGGTTTTATTTCTTATCAGCCTTCTGTACAACAGGGAAACCAGAATCATGGCTGTAGATGACTTTCCAAAGGCCATCTACCTTTTTAAAGATTAATGTATAGGCATGTGGGTCATATGTAATTCTATCTCCTTTCATTGTGGTTTCAGTATTGGCAAACAGACCATTTAGGTTAATGTCAGCTTTTAAATGATCTGGTGATTTCAGAATTGTTTCATCCTTAGAATCAATAGAACAGATGACTATATCCTTTGTCAGAAATATGAATTTCTGATTTACCATTGTCCACTTACAGGAGATAATGGAATTGAAGAAATCGGGTTGGACCTTCTTTGTGGTTTGATAATCCCACCTTGTACCATCAGCATTTAACATTGCCCAGTCAGGCGAATCTATATAGTAATCTAACCATCCTGCATCCAGCCGCTGGAGCCTGACTGATAAGCTGTCACATACTACCAGTATTTCTTTTTTAATCTGGTCCTTTTGCTGCTGATTCAACTGATCGGTTTGAGGGGCACTACAGCTGAACATGATAAGAAACTGAAATGTAATCAAGATCTTTGTTTTCATAAGTTTGAAATTTAGTAAACACTTATAATGAAATTACTGTAAATCAATTACATGATGAAAGTTAATACAAGAAAAGGCTTAAGTCAAATAAATCTGAACTATCACTAAAATCATTATCTTGAAAATAAGTTGAATGAAATTAGCTCTTCAGTTTTAATGGTTCACAGTTATTTTAAGTGTGATGAATTATTAAGCATATTAGTTATCTAAACCGGGAATTTCATCTTTTGAAATAAAATTTTAATTCTTGGTTCGTTTCTGAATTTTTTAAAGGCGGGTTCTACTCCCAGGTAGGTAAGTTGCTTCTCTCTTAAAGCATAAGATCTTTCGAGGTATTCATAAACTTTCTCCGGTTCATCTCCATATGCATAGGCAAAAGCGATCCAGTAGAATGGAATATTTTTTTCTTTTAATTCGTTACATATCTTTTCAGCCACATTTTTATGTCCCAATCTAAAATTCACAGCAGCTAAAGCAATATTACGGGCACTTTTATCTTCTTCAAAACCCGGTTCATTGATAATACTATCGAAATTGCCCTCAGCCAGAAGAAGCTGGTAATATAAAGTCCCAAGTCCTTTATTTTCAAGTGTGTAATATTTATTCAAGATTGTCCATGCCTCTTTAAAATTGCCAGAGTAAAAATATGCAAGAGCCAGATAGTATAGCGCAGTTGAATTGTTGGGATCATTTTTCAATGCCAGTTTACATAAGGTAATACTCTCATCTTTTCTTCCCAGTAAGGTATAAAACCGTCCAGCATTTCTTAAAACATATTGATTATCTGGATCAATTTTCATAGCCAATCTTGTTTTCTCTTCAGCCCCTTCGAAATCGTATTGATTATCAAGTATTGTCGCCATATTAACAATCGCAGTACCGGAAGTGGGATCCAATACAAATGCTCTTTCAGCAGCATCTTTAGCTTCCTTAAATTCAGGTGCTTGTGAAGTTGAGGCTAGTCTCCAATAGCACATGGAAAGATAAGTCCAAGGTAAAGCAAAAGTTGAATCAAGTTTAATAGATTCTTTAAACCAAAAAGTCGCTTTTTTATTTTCAACTTCAACTGAATCAAGTTTTTCGTAGAAGAAATGACCTTTAAGAAAGGCATCATACGCTTTTAGATTTGAAGTTGGTATCCTTTCAATAAGAATTTTTTCCTGAGGTGTTATTATAGTATGTAATTCACCAGCAATGGCTTGTGCAACTTCACTCTGAACAGAAAAAATATCTTTCCAGTTTCTGTTATATTCATTGGCCCAGGCGTGGCTTTCCTCATTTGCTTTAATTAACCGGACAATCAATTTTACATTATCACCAAACTTTTGAAAACTTCCTTCAAGCAAGTATTCAACATCAAGCTCCTTTCCAATTACACGGGTTGTTTTTGCTGAGCCACGATATTGTTCAACCGATGTCCTGGACATTACACGCAAATCTTTGATTTTTGAAAGATAGAGCGTAATTGCATCCATCATGCCATCAGCAAGATATTGCTTATCAGGCTCGTCACTAAGTAGCTTAAAAGGAAGAACTGCAATTGATTTATCAAGCTGTTCTTGCGGTTTGATAATTTGAGGAAGGATGAAATACCCTGCCACAATCAGTGCCAGTATTATTAAAGCACCTGTTATGATCTTCGTTCTATGATATATCTTTTCTAAAGGTTTTTCTTCAATAATCTTGTCTGAAATTACTTTCCCGGAATGATCTGTATTTTTTAACCCATCAATTATTTCGTTGATAGCGTTGGCAACCTTATTAATCTGGTTCTTATACTTCAAGCCATTCAAATTCTTTTTCTCATCATCATTGGGAGCAAGTGGTCTGTTTACTCCAGATTCCTTATAAATGAATTCTATTCCTCTCAAATGTCCTCTCAATTCAACTTCAAAAAGCTTTCTGTCCTCTGCATTTAGGTCGTGTATCTGTACTGGAAGTACTCGGTTAGCAACATTGCCACCAGAAACATTTATCTTCAATCCATACCGATCATTAGATGTCTGGTCAATAAATGCTTTAAACTCATGTTCCCAGGCAAATGATTTCGGGTCACAATAAGTACGAGATATGATCGGGATAAAGACCAGGCACTTCAGCTTGTCCTTCAGAGAGGCATCAACATCATGTGTCTCCAGCAGCCCATCATGAGGATTAATGTCAAAGTAAACACTTATCTCTTCCTTGAAGGTGGATTCGAGTTCTGTTTTGAGAGCTTCAACAAACTCACTCACCCACCTGTCGCCTTTGTTGTCTTTCTGGCGATAGGAGATGAAGATGTCGTAATTATTTCCTTCAATAATGCTTGACATCTGAGGTATATTTAATTCATTATCAAATTTAAACGATAGTCAAGCCAAATACAAAAAAATATTTTGTGTCTTCTGAATAGATTTTGTGAGGCAGGAATAGAAAAGCCGGGCTCATTGATCAACTTTGGCCGGTCAGATTAACATTTATATACAAAACGAAATAACAGTTATTTAACTTTGGTTTATAGTGGTCAAATAATTCCGGCGAGATGTGGTCAAGGTCACCGGCTTCACCAGTCAGAGCCAATGGCTATTCCACTATAATTTAATTATTCTTTTGACCGGCAACAGCTTTTTTTGCTGCTTCGAGATGGAGGAATGCTTCATGGTCATAAATAGCTTTCTCCTTTCTTTTCTTCCAACTTTTATCAAGGAGATCAAATGCTTCCTGATATTTCCCTTGCTTAAATAATCCCCAACCTTTAGTATGCAAATAACCATAATTATCAGGTTGTAATTTCAATGCACTTTCAACAAGTTCCATGCCCTCATTTTTATTTCGATCTTTATCAATCAGGAAATAAGCAAGTGTATTTATCCTAACAGGATTCCCAGGTTCAAATGATAACGCTTGTCGATAATATTCCTCTGCTTTATCAAAGACTTTTGCTTCAGAGTAAATTTCCCCAAGTCTGGTTTGTATATTCGCATGAGGAACTGAACTCTCTTTACTAATTGATTTAAATTTTTCTATGTATCTATTTGCCGTTATTGTTGCTCCTTCACTTAATGAAAGAATAGCTTGCCTATATATCAGAGTTGGAGCATCAGGAAAATCCTTTTCCGCTTTCTTATAAAGCTTCTTCTCTTCTTTGTACATACCCATTTTATGATATGCAAGCCCTAGTGCTGTATAGCTATTAATCCACCGTGGTTTTAAATCCCATTTTTTATATATCTTCAATTCTTTTTCAAATTCAGGGATTGCTTTATCATATAAATACAATTCGTTGTACGTATTACCAATATTATAATAAGGGAGAGGTGTTTCAGTATCTTTGGTTAGCATCAGCCTATAATATTTTATCATGTCATAGGGTGTTTCATAATTGCGAGCATATAATATACTTGTAGATATTTTATCATCCTGTGTCATTTGATTCCTTTTTTCATATAACCTGAGACTCCATTTTTTTGACTCTTCATACAAGCCCTGATTTGAATATGAAAATGTTATCAGATTTATGGCTTCAAAAAAGTTTGAATCAATTTCTATTGCCTTAAGAAGCCATTCCGTTGCCGTAGGATAATCAAGTTTATAAAAAGAATGATTACCATTCACAAAATATCTGTAAGCTTTTGGAGAAGAAATGTAACTGGGTTTGTGAAATTCCCTTGATAATTCCTTTTCCATAACATTTATTATTAGGTAATTTTTTATCAAGATTGATAATGAATCAATAATCAGCAAAATTTCATTTTCAGAATTGCCATCTATCTGGAAAGTTTTAAAAACATCCTCAGTTTTTGAATCTATTAATTGAGTACTTACACGTATCTTAGCTTTTGATTGTATTATATTACCATAGACAAAAACATTTGCATTTAATTTCTGTGAGATTTTACTTGCAACAAATGGTGTGATTGAGGAATTATTAGTAAACCCCCTTCCTTGGATTAAAGTATTAATTGATTCAGTTTGTCTGATTGTTAATTCCTCATTATTAGCAAGAGCGGTAATAAGTAGCTCCTGAATCCCTCCTTGCCATATGTTCCATGTCGTATCATTAGTCATATTCTGAAATGGCATTACTGCAATAGAAATTCTTTCCCCTGATGATCTCAGATCGTCCAAGGTGTCATGCTTGAGTAATTTCGGTAAAACTATTATGGTAGCTATTATAAAGATTATGATGATTAATCCACCTGATAATAACTTTAGCCTCCTTGATTTAATAGGATTCTCTTTCCTCCTTATTTCATCCTCTTTACTGAAGTTCTCCAAAGGTTCCTTAGGAATGGTTCTTTCTTTCTCAACCGTGGCAGATTCAGACTTTATGCCCTGAATAATCTCCTTGATTGCATTAGCAACTTTGTTTATCTGATCACCATAATAGGTTTTGTTAAGATTATCAAGTGGATGATCCTCGTTGTATTTCAATGGTCTGTTTACGCCGGATGATGTTTTGAATACAAAATCCATTGCCCTCAGAACACCACCTGTCTCATTCTCAAACAACTTGATGTCCTCTTGTTCGAGATCATGTATTCGTATGGGAAGAATCCTGCTTGCAAAGTTTCCGTTCCTCAACCTGATGTTCCTGCCAAAGCGATCATTAATTGTGAATATGTTGAATGCAAGAAACTCATACTGCCATGCATAACTATTAGGATCACAATAGGTCTGAGAAAGGATTGGTATGAAAATAAGACACTTCAGTTTGCCTTTGAGGCTCTTATCCACATCATGGGTTTCCTGAAGCCGGTCATGGGGGTTTTCATCGAAGTAGATTGATATATCTTCCTTGAAAGTCGCCTCGATTTCTCCCTTTAGGTTTTCGACAAACTTTGTTACCCAACAATCGTGTTTATTGTCCTTCTGACGGTAGGATATAAAAATGTCATATTCGTATCCGGGAATAAGACTTGCCATCTGAGGTCTATTTAATTCATTTTCAAATTTAATCCAAAGTCGGGCACAAAGCAAAAATTTGTTTACCAGAAAAAGTCAATATCTGATAACCCAGATTTGAAGAATATTATTATTAAAAGAATGGTGTTAACTCCCACCGACCTTTGTTTAAATTAGGCTCCAATTTTCTTAGGATACTCCCCAAAAACCCAGCAAGAACCTAGTAACAAAGTGTGAGTGTGAGAGTGAGTCTGGAGGAAAACCGAACGAGAGTAATCGCTCTCGTCCCGAAAATCTTAGATTTTCGAGGATCCTCGAAAAACACAAATTATGGATTTGTGTTTTTCGGGACTCTCACTCTCGCTCTGTTTTCATGTTGTCCCGTCAGGTCTCGAACCTGAACTCTTCTGATCCAGAAGAATACGAGAATATAATATATTTGACTTAACACATTGAATATCAATGGTGAGTTATAAAGACAAAATCATTACATTTCCATTATTTAATACCTGTTATCCTGAAAACCTAGCAAGAAACCTAGCAAGATTTTTGTAATTGATTCGATTATGCTAATTGCTTCAAACAAGCTTTTCCAAATGTGCTTTTAGTATGGGAATGCTTTCCGACGCTGTTTTCCAGACAATTTCCAAATCAACATCAATGTAGTCATGGATTAGTACATCTCTCATACCAGCCATGTCAGCCCAAGGAATACCAGGATTATTCTTTCGGAAATCTTTAGAAACTCGTTTTGTTGCCTCACCGATGATTTCTAGCTGTCTTACTACTGCATCTTGAGTAATGAAATCACTGACAAAGGTTCCTTGATCTTTACCTGAAATATAGGACTGAATTCTATCTATGCTTTGCACGATGTTTTCGATATAAAAAAGGTCGTCTCTCATTCAAAAATGATTTGAAGATCGTCATAGATATACTTTTTAATCCTTTTATTCTTTAACGCTTGCTCAGTAATAAGATCCACCCTTTTTCCAAGTAATGCTGAAAGCTCACGATGGATACGTACAAGTTCCAGTAGTGATATTGTTTCTTTGAATTTCACTAAAATATCAATATCGCTATCTTTCCTTTCTTCATGTCTGGCAAAAGAACCAAAGAGTCCAATTCTCTCAGGCCTATATTGACTTAGATAATCTATGATAGCGTTATTTATTGCCTGGCGTTCCATGTTATCACAAAGATATACTTTTTTCCAATCAGTGCAAAATCCGGAAGGCTTGACCACTTCTGGCCGGATAAATTGTGATTAACATAAATAGTTTAATGACAAGCACTTATTCAAGGCCAGAGATGATCAATTTGCTCCGGCGTGGATGGTCAAGGGCTCTGGCTTTTCCAAATTATCAAGGAAAACTGAATTCTCTTTCATCGTTGTCCTAAGGCCCAGACATCCATTTTCTTTTCCAATATATTTAATGGCATACAACCATCTTTTAAAAACTCATCATGAAAATCAGCAAGTTTAAACTTATTTCCTAATTGCTTTGTGTATTTTTCTCTCAATTCTCTTATTTTTAACTCCCCGATTTTATAACACAATGCCTGCCCCGGCTAAACCATATAACGTTCTATTTCAGCTGTTGCATCTTCTTCGCTTATAGCTTCATTATCCATAGAGTATTTTATGGCTTCCTCCCTTGTCATTTTACCAGTATGCATAGCCACATCAACAACTAAGCGAATGGCCCTGTGTATTTCATCGCCTAAAGCACCCATTTGCTGATATGGATCTGTATAAAGGCCGAACTCTTTGCCAAGACTTTCGCAATATAAAGCATACCCTTCACCATAAGCACCATACCAGATAAAACGACGAAACTTTGGAAGATGTTCATTTTCCATTTGAAGCGACATCTGGTAGTGATGGCCCGGGATAGCTTCATGCAGAAATAAACTTTCCATCCCTGAAGTAACATTGAATTTTGTTGCATCTATAATAGGTACATAAAAAATTCCTGGTCTTGTTCCATCGGGTAGCCCCGGAAGATATTCAGCACTGGCACTGGCTGCCCGAAAGGCTTCTGTCTGGCGTATTTCAAATTTTGTTTTGGGTGTTTTGTTAAACATTTTTTTAAGATTGGGATCAATTCGGGTTTGAATGCTACGGAATGCATCAAGCACTTCACTCGCTGACTTATAAGGCATGAATTGCTTATCAGTTTTCATGAATTCAAAGAATGCCTTGAGGTCACCTTTAAATTGTAACTGAAGATTTTATCAACTCCATTTTATCCCTGATGCGTTTTACTTCTGCAATACCAACCTTATAAATTTCATCGGGTGTTTTGTCTGTGGTAGTCCAGAATTTAACTAAGAAAGCATAATATTTATCGCCGTCCGGCAGACGCATTTATACCTGTTGTATTTCGTGCATTTGGTAAATATTCCGTTTGTAAAAACACAGCCAGTTTCCTATACGATGGTACTATTTGCTGATTAATAAGATTTTCATACGCAAAAGTTAACCGCTTCCTGTCGTTGTCGCTAAAATTTGCAGGCATCGATTTAACGGGCCCATAAAATATACTTTTTGTGGCAGAATCTGTAACCATTGCCTGCATCTGAGGAATCATTTTTAAAACTACTGCTTTTGGTAAGACATAGCTTGCTGCTATCCCTTTTTTAAAATATACGATGGCACTATCAGTCCAGGAGCTAAATGCGGTTGCACGCTGAAGCCAGTTCACGTAATCCGCTATGGTATTAAATGGCTGATAACCTGTACCTCCTCCCATTTGACCAAGTAATAATGGCACACCCCTGAATTGATCAAAAGGGATATAAGTATTATCGTATAAGTCTGAACTCCACAAATGATGGTTCACTAATCCTTCAAGACTCATGTCAATTTCATAATTTAGAATATCGAAGCTGATTTTATCATTGGCATTCAATTTTGCTCTGTTAAAGGTGGATAAAGAAATCTGGTAGTCATGAAAAAACTCTGTTAACTTCTTGCGGTAACTATCAGTAAAATAAGCAGGCAGCAGGTTATTATATCGGCTATCTCCATTAATGGTGGCGTCGAGTGGAAGCATTTGCATCCGATCATCGTAATATTTATCGAGCAAATTGGCAAATTCTTTATTATCTTCTTTGATCTGGTTGATCTTACCTTGTTTGCAACATGTCGCAATTATGATAATTGAAATGAAGAAAATTGTTTTTTTCATTTTGATTCTGTTATTTATTTCGTCAAGCAATTTTAAATATTCGTTTATGGATAGGTTTCTGCCTTTAAATGCCATTTTTATGAAAGATTTCGTCCAGGTAGTATGCAAATACATACCGGAAGAAATGCAGGATCATTTATTCTATACTCGTAAAATCATAATTGTAAATGTATATTAATATTTTCTATTGAAGGAGCAGAATATTTTATATATTTTTGAAGATCAATCTGTTAATAAATTAACAATGAATTTGAAAATACTTTTAGATCTGATTATTTGTGGTTCCTTTTCTAATAAGAATTTGTCAGAATCACAGTCGTTTCCAATTATGAAGGAATGGTGTTAACTACCGCCAACCCTTGTTTATTTTTAAACTATTTCATTGGAATTTCACCCAAAACCTAGCAAGAACCTGGCAAGAAAGTGTGAGTGTGAGAGTGGGAGTGAGAACAAAAAGAGTGAGTTGCTCGCTCTCGCTCCCACACTCACTCTTTTTTGTTGTCCCGTCAGGTCTCGAACCTGAACTCTTCTGATCCAGAATCAGACGTGTTGCCAATTACACCACGGGACAATTTTGAGGCTGCAAATATAAATAATTTCCTGAGATTTTAAAAAAAATGACGCAACCCCTTTCAAAGATTGCGTCATACGTAATATTTTCTCAATACCTCTATTTAGTTGACGTATACTGAATTGATAACCTTGGTCTCATAAGCGAGTCAGGATAATCGCTTGATGCAAACCGGAAACCCTTGAACCGTTCGTTGGAACTAAGCTTAAACAGCATACCATGATTTGGCAATACATTAGCTGCAGTCATCACAATCAGTGATGTCACATCAACTTCAATAAAATTGGCATTCTTTATAAATGGTTGAATATAAACCTGCCCCATTTCAGTTGTTTTCGGCTGTTTGTTCCATGTTACAGTGTTTTCTTCCCACGGTTCTATAATCCTTTGAAGCAAACCATAGGGCTTGGCTGCGGTAGCACTATTTAAAACAAAAATTGTGCTGTCCCATGGAACAGGAAGATCATATGTAAGCTTCAAAACTGCCTTTTTAATTAGAGCTGATTTAGGCAATTTGGCGAGATCGAAAAATATCAGACTTCTGGTTGAACGCATTACTGTGAGCAATGATTCGCTCATATATGTTGCTTCAAAGTATTTATAATCACCGAAGTTCTTATCAGGTTCAAGGTTCGAGATCATTGCATCTTTCCCGAGAGCTGGTCCGGGCTGAAAGAACATGATCCGGGTTACAGGTGAGCCAACAGGGATCTTCAGGACCAGAGGTTTCTCTTTTGTGGCTTCCAGAAGCTGCTGACCGGCAAATTGCAGCTTCTGAGATGTATACCCTTCTTTCTCCAAAAGGAAAGTATATTTTTCCGATCCCCCTCTGATAGTCAGATGGTTCACAGTATCCCTGAGATTAAAAGTATAGCTCCAGCCATTATTGTTTGATATTGTCAATTTAGCAGAAGTCATTTTCGTCGGAGCCATGATCAGCGGATTATCAATAATACAAAATGTATAAAAATCCAGGGGCTTAATTATCTGAATTCCAAAAATTGTATAGCCAAACTGCGATGGAGCAAGATTTCCCACCAGTAATACCTCAGTCAATACAGGTGTGATTTGGCCGGGAACAATTTTAAAAGTCAGTGGAAGAGGTTTGCCAGTAAGATATGCGAGCGGCGACCCTGCCAGTGGCGTTGCATAAAGAACAACCCCCGAAGGATCTATGACCATAAATTTTGTAAGTCTGAATTCCCCTGATTTTAACTCAACCTTTTCACTGACAAAATTTGTCCCGAAGGTATAAAGCGGGATAAGTTTATCACTCAGGACAGAATTCCCTTTTGTATCTTCGACTGAAATCATCAGCTGATAGGAAACCATGGCGCCATCCATGCTGGTTGATTTAAGCTGACCCGAACCGTCAGGAAGATTTAGCGAAAACTCTATCGTCCCGATCCCATTATTGCCGGAATCTTTTTTACATGAAGATAAACCGGTAACAGTAAGAACAATAAGGGAAATGCATAACAATCTGATTGATGTCTTCATTTTTTTGAGGGTTAAATCTATGTAAATATATTAAAAATCTTTTTCCTGAATCAAGACATGATAACCTGAAAAAAGGTTGCTTGCCGCACGCCGCACACCGCACACCGGACAACCTGTGTCTATTTATTTATCTTCGCCCACGTATCCTTGAGCTGAACAGTCCTGTTAAATACCAGCTGACCCTCCTGTGAATCATAGTCAACACAGAAATATCCCAGGCGCTGGAACTGGAACTTATCAAGAGGTTTGGCTGATCTGAGTGATGGTTCAAGCTTACAACCAGTTAGAACTTTTAATGATTCAGGATTAAGAAATTGACGATAGTCGTCATCTTTCTGCCCGGCCGGGTCTTCAGTAATAAATAACCTGTCATATAATCTGACTTCAGCATCGATTGAATGCCGGGCTGAGACCCAGTGCAGAGTTCCTTTTACCTTTTTTCCGGAAGCATCGCCCCCGCTTTTTGTTTCGGGATCGTAAGTACAATAAACTTCTTCAGGGATCCCGGTTTTTTCATTCTTTTTAAATCCCACGCATTTAATAATGTATGCCCCTTTCAGACGAACCTCCAATCCTGGTGCCAGCCTGAAAAATTTATTAGGCGGGGTTTCCATAAAATCATCATGTTCTATATAGACTTCATTGCAGAAGGGTATAATCCTGGAGCCCATAGATTCGTCCTCCGGGTTATTGATAAGTTCAACGTTCTCTACCTTATCAGGCGGAAAGTTTGAGATGATGACTTTAAGCGGATTCAGAACACCAAATACTCTTGGTGCCTTGGCGTTAAGATCTTCACGGACAGCGTGTTCGAGAAGCGAAACATCATTTATTGCTTCCACCTTGGTATATCCAATGAGGTCAACAAACCGTCTTATTGAATCAGGAGTATAACCTCTCCGGCGGAGTCCGCATAGAGTTGGCATCCTTGGATCATCCCAGGCTTTGACATTTCCTTCCCGGACAAGCTCAAGCAGTTTTCTTTTACTCATCATAATGAAGGTAAGATTGAGCCTGTTAAATTCTATCTGACGAGGTCTGTAATCATCTACTTTAAGCTGATCGATAAACCAGTCATATAATGGGCGGTGCACCTCAAATTCAAGGGTGCATAAAGAATGGGTTATTCCCTCAAAGTAATCACACTGACCATGTGCAAAGTCGTACATCGGATAGACCTTCCATGTCTCACCTGTTCTGTGGTGAGGCGTTTTTATAATCCTGTATATTATCGGATCGCGCATATGCATATTGGGCGCTGTCATGTTGATTTTTGCCCTCAGTACTCTGCTGCCCTCTTCAAATTCTCCCAGGTTCATTCTGTTGAAAAGATCGAGGTTTTCAGAAATAACACGGTTCCTGAATGGACTTTCTGTGCCGGGTTGTGATGGAGTACCTTTTTGCGAAGAGATTATGTCGGCAGGCTGGTCGTCAACATAAGCAAGTCCTCGTTCAATAAGATCACATGCAAAGTCGAAAAGTTTCCCAAAATAATCAGAAGCATAAAATTCCCTCTCTTCCCAGTCAAAGCCCAGCCAGTGGATGTCTTCCTTTATTGAATCCACATATTCCACTTCTTCTTTAACCGGATTAGTATCATCGAAGCGAAGGTTGCATTTTCCGCCAAATCTCTGAGCCATCCCGAAATCGAGGCAGATGGCCTTCGCATGACCTATATGAAGATAACCGTTAGGTTCAGGGGGGAATCTGGTATGAATTCTGCCCCCATTCTTACCTGCTTTAAGATCATCGGAAATAAACTGTTCAATGAAACTTATTGTAGTTTTTGTTTCTTCTTTTTCCCTGATATTTTCGTCACTCATCCCTGATAGTTTTGGAATTACAAAAATAGGATGATTTTTTATATTGTTCCTATCAGGCTAATCCTTTGCTCCCGGATCGAGGTATTCTTTTAAAGATTTTACATATTCTATGAATTTTTGTTTTCCCAGGGGTGTTATTCTGCAAAGTGTCTGCGGATAGTTTTTATTAAATTTCTTGATTACCTCCAGATAGCCTGCTTCTTTAAGCCTTGTTATCTGGACACTCAGATTTCCGGCAGTTGCGTTGGTCTGTTCCTGGATATATTTAAATTCAGCCAGTTCCGCGTTCATAAGAAGCGAAATTACAGCAAGCCGCAACTGCGAATGCAGTATGGGATCGAGATCATTAAATCTTGTCATGTGATATTCTGCTGTTTAACATGTATCCTGGTATCAGATATCCCGTAAGCATCGCTACCGGAACTGCAAGATGGGCAATTGACGGAGTTGCAAAATAGGCTATAAGGGAGAATAGCCAGAATGAAAGGCCTCCTAAAATCAGTGGCCTGAAACGGATAATCCATCCCGAAACAAATGTTGGGAAACCTGCCAGCAGTAAAATATATGGCGCTATTGTCTCCATACTTCTGGAATGGACAATAAATAGTATAGTTGCGGCAATTACAAATCCTATCCAGGTCCACATGTTTATCATATCAGAATATGTATGCACTGTCGCGCTTCTGCCTTTCACAAAGCCGTAGATCATCGATACGAATACACCTGGTATTACAAGTAACCAGACCAGCCAGGGTTGGTTTAATTCGGTGAATCTTGTTAAAAAATATTCTGCAATGCTGCATATGAAAATTAACCATCCCCAGAAAAGGAGATGAAACCTGCTTTGGCGAATATTATTTTTCGTCCTGTTGATCATATCAGTAATGATCTTAATACTCTCTTCGCCTGTCATCATTTTCTCTTCGTTTTCCATAATAATGTTTATTTTTACGAGTGAATACTAAATCAACATAAATATATCACAAATATAAAGTAGTTTATAATATAAACCAAATATTTTTACATTTATTTTTCCTTATTTTTAATTTTATCGAGGAATTGGTTGGTAAGTGTTTGCAAATCAATACGATGCTTTAATTACTGGTTTTATGGGAATTATACAAATTGAGGATATGGAGTTTTACTCCTTCCATGGCCATTTTAAGGAGGAGCAAATTGTCGGCAATAAATTTCTTGTTAATCTTACGCTTGAAACCGATATGGCGAAGGCCAAAGAGAGTGATAATCTGAAAGATGCGATCAACTATCAGAGAGCCTATGAAATTGTGAAGCATCAGATGGAGATGAAATCTCACCTCCTTGAACATATAGCGGGGCGGATTATAGATGCTTTATATGCTGAAATGGAAGGCATTAAGAAGATTACGGTAAAAGTCTCGAAGATGAATCCATCAATGGGAGGTAAGATGCGATCGGTAAGTGTGGTAATGACTAAATAAGCAAAAAAGTGAAATTAGAAAGGCGAAAATCGGTTATTGAGAAGAACCGGAGAATAAATATATTCTGGTACTGGATGATTACCGGATTTGACATTTTTTGCTATTTTTGCACTCCAGATAAAATGGTCAGTTGTCCGAGTGGCTAGGAATCGGTCTGCAAAACCGGCTACGGCGGTTCGAATCCGCCACTGACCTCATCAAAATCCCTGAAGCACGAAGTGCTGAGGGATTTTTTATTTTCATCCGAAGCCTGCTTGCAGAGCTGAGGAATGAAAATAAAAAAGACCAACTGCCGGAGGCAGCAGGGATTTTGATGAAAGGTGCCCCAAACCGGATCACCGAAGGTAATCCGCCGAACTCAGCTTGCTGAAGTGAAGGATTAAAACAAAAAAGACCAGGGGACGCGAAGCGGCCCAGGGATTTTGTTGAATGGTCTCCCCAAAGCGTGATCACCGAAGGTAATCCGCCGAACTCAGCTCGCGGGAGCGGGATCAAAAATTAAATTATATGGATTATTTTTATCCAAACAATGAATAAGAACCATAACTTTATAAAAGTGTACACCATATCCGCAAATACTTGAGGTTGAAGCAACACATCCTTTATCATTTGAAAAACTTATAAATAAACATGGAAACTGCATCTATTTACAATGTATTCAGGTTAACCCAGCCAATGAAAATCGACGCAGACTGGTCCAAACCGCAATGGAAGAATGTTAAACCTGTCGATATTACCAATTATATGGGTGAAGTGCCTGGCTATAAACCAGATGTTCAGGCCAAAATGATGTACGATAATAATAATCTGTATGTCATATTTCTTGTGAGAGACCGTTATGTAAGGTGTATTACAAAAGATTTTAATGGTCCTGTCTGGAAAGACAGCTGTGTTGAATTCTTCTTTGCTCCGGATAATAATTATCCTGAAAGATATTTCAACCTGGAAATTAATTGCGGGGGAACGCCTTTAATGCATTATAATACAATTGCACGAAAAGAGACTACGATTATTGATCCTAATGATTTAGCAAAGATAGAAATTGCTCATACATTGTCTCAGATAGTTGATCCGGAGATAAAAGATGAGTTATCATGGTCGGTCGAATACCGGATACCGCTTAAAATGCTGGAAAAATTCACCAATATCAATTATCCGGAGCCTGGAGTTGAATGGCGGGCCAATTTCTATAAGATCGCTGAGAACAATTCAAACCCTCACTATATTACCTGGTCAGAAGTCATCAACGATAAACCCAATTTTCATATCCCTCACTATTTCGGTTTATTGGAATTTCAGTAGTAAATAAACTATTCAGTTTCCTGCTCTGCTATATTGCATTCGAAAGGAAAAGCTGGCGATTAAAATGTTATGATCCGGGATGCTGAATTTTGATCAAGATAGAGATGAAAATCACCATGCGTCTTCAGCATTGTAGCGGGAACCTTATTACTGACCTCTTTTGTAAAAGTATTGTAAATAGCGTTAGCCTTTACTTTATGAGGGACAACTGAGATAATTGTTTTGCATTGCATTATCTGCCAGACTGACATTGAAACCGCTCTTTTCGGAACATCATCAATTGTTTTAAACCAACCTTCACCGACCTGTTGCATTTTGCACTCATCATTCAGCTCTACAATGATGTAGGCTTCCTTTGTTTTAAAATCTGCCGGAGGATCGTTAAATGCAATATGCCCGTTTACTCCGATACCGATAAATCCGATGTCAATTGGTTTCCTGCGGATTTCGGCGGTTAATTCTTCGATCCTTTCATGGATTTGTCCCTCGACATCCACACCATGGAACTTTCTTACCGGGACAAGGTTTACAAACCGCTCATACAGATACTTTCTGAAACTGGCAGGATGAGTCAGCGGTAGTCCGATGTACTCATCAAGATGAAAGACCTCTACTTTATTCCAGTGGATTTTTTCCTTTACCAGTGCCTGGAACATTTCAAATTGAGAGTTGCCTGTAGAGACCACGATCCTTGCTTCACCATTTTTCTGAATTATTTCATTAAGCTTCCGGGAAATGAAATTTGAAGCTTCAACACCCAGTTCAATTGCATTTTTTGTTATACAGATATTCATATTATAGTATTTGTTTGTCAACTTGCCTTTTGTCCTTTCAACCTCACTTTAAAATCCTCTTCATCTCCTCCAGATATTCCTTGTTACCCGAAATGCCATGATGACCCTCTCCGTGAAGTGTGATCAGCCTGTCGCCGGGTTTGGCAAGCTGCATCAGCTTCAAAGATGACCCGTAATAGACAACATTGTCCTTGTCGCCATGGAAAATGACAACCGGCATCCTGCAGTTTACAATAAATTTATTCGTGGGGATCTTGTAGTTTACCAGGAAGGTGGGGATTATCGGGCATCTGTGCCTGAAAAGATCGGTCCAGCTATAGTAGGGCGCCTGGAGGATCAGAAGTCTCGCATTGTTCTCTGAAGCCAGCAATGCTGCAAGACCGCTGCCAAGGGAATATCCATAGATAATTATCCTGCTTTCGTCGTATTTCGATTTTATACTGTCCCAGGCGATCCGGATGTCGCTGTATAATTCATCCTGGCTTTTGATACTTCCACCGCTTTTACCAAAACCCCGGTAATCGAGAGCAAAAAGATCCCAATGCAGACCAGTGATTATCCTGGCAATTTCATCGAAATTCTTCAGTGAACCTGCATTCCCGTGAAGGTAAAATATCACGCCTTTACTGCTATCAGCCTTAAACAGGATCCCGTTAAGAGAGATACCGTCCGGAGTAAGGATGTTCAGTTCCCTGAACTTTGTTTCAAAGTTGAACCTGTAATCCTTTTGCAGTTTCTCCGGATGGAAAAAGAACTTTTCCTGGGTGAACACAAAGAATACAACTGTGATAAAGTATATGCAAAAATAGACAAATACCGCAGTTACTATCCCTTTAATGATCCTTGCCATAACCGACTTTAATGTCTTTATAAAGTTAGAATGATTCCGCGGAAATCATAAAAATATTTTTATTTTCATTCCAACTATTGCCACATTTCGGTATCTATAATTTAGAATAAAAACTCGGGAGATTGAACTATAAAACTGACAGGACTGTTGATGACTCATTCAAACTGTACAGCAGAGGAATGTACAACATCTGCCTGCGAATGGTTGGGAATAAGCAGGATGCTGAGGATATCCTTCAGGATGCATTTTACCTGGCTTATGTGAACATAAGATCTTTAAGGTCTGAGGCAAGTTTCGGCGCCTGGTTAAAGAAGATCGTGATAAACCAGTGCATAAAATTCCTGCGGGGACGTATCTTTTTTGCGGATATTAATCCGGATAAACATGATTATGAAGAAGATATCGATATTGATCTGTACGACATCCCCATGAAGGAGATTAACAATTCAATTCAACAACTGCCCGATGGATGCAGAACGGTGTTCACTCTTTTCTTGCTAGAAAATTATACCCACAGACAAATTGCCGAAATACTTGAAATCTCGGAGTCTACATCAAAAAGCCAGTATCATAGGGCGAGACAGTTATTACAGAAACAATTGAAAAAGAAACACTATAATGGATAAATTCGAAAAGTTTTTCATCGAAAACCGTCTGAGGCTCGATACGGAGGACCTCGATGCTACATTTATTGATAAAATCGCCGGTTCTGAGAGGTGGCAAAAGAGAAGAAGGATTGTTAGCAGGGTCTATGTGGTCACCAGCATGGCGGCGATTGTGGTTATGGCTGTTCTGCTTTACCTCAGTCCGGACAGACAGACCCCGGCAGGATATAAAAGCGGCCTCTTCAGCAAGATAGCTACAGATCTTGTTAAAGATGAGGATTCATATATAAAACTAATCAACGTATCGGTATCGGAAATAAAAAAGCTCAGTATCCCCGCAGAATGTGAACCGATATTCAGGGAATTTACCCAGCAACTGCAAATAATTGACGGACAGTATGAAATATATAAAGTACAGGTTGAAAAGTCAGGGTACAATGATGAGATCATCCAGCAGATAGTATACAATTATCAGCTTAAGCTCTCCGTGCTCCGTTCATTTCAGTCTGAAATCAACAAAATCAATAATCTATCAAACCTTAAAAGCCATGATTCAGAAAAAATTAAAATCAATCTGTAAGGGCCTGATGGCCGTTTTGGTGATACTGACAACTCAACCGGGATCGGGACAGGTTGTAGATACTACAATTGTCAGAATGACCTCTCCCGGGAAAAATGACATAGTTTGTATCAGGAACCCCTGGTTCGATGTTAAGGTGGAAACCTGGGATAAAAGCGACCTTAAGATCGAATACCAGCTCTCTGTTGAAGCAGGCTCAAAGAAGGAGATCCGCGCCTTCCTGAATGCTTTTAATAACTCTCTTAATAAGCAGACCGGAGAAGTTAAATCCGGCAGGCTGAATGCCAATGTCCAGTTCAGAGAGTATTCTAACACTTTTAACCGGATACATCTCAAATTCAGCGATGACGAAAGTACTTATACTCTTGAAAAGCTGGAAGGAAACCTCATAATCTATATGCCGAAAACCAGTCCGCTGGATGCAAAGACCAGTTTCCGGAAACTTAATATCGGGAACCTGGATGCAGACGCAACTGTCGTGATCTCAAGTTCCATACTGACAATGGGAAACTGTAAAAAGCTGGTTCTCGAATCGAGCTTTTCAAACAATATGGAAACCGGGAAGGCAGAGTCGGCGGAGATGAAGCTTAATTCCAGCAGCCTGGATATGGGAGGAATTGCCGGCGATCTCTCGCTTGAAGCGAACTTTTCAAATATCGCGATCGGAGCGATCGGCAACAAGGCAAAGGTAAAGCTGAACAGCAGCTCCTTCAAAACGGGTGATCTGAAATCGCTCGAACTGAACGGAAGCTTTATAAGGAGCTTCAGGGCGAATAACATCGATAACGCGACGATCAGCCTGAATTCCTCCAATTTCGAAGCCAGAAAGATCCTTTCCCTGATCGTCGAAAAGATCTCCTTCTCAACAATTAAATCTGAAGATCTGGCTGATCTGGCCATCGGATCATCTTCCAGCTCAAAATTCTTTATTGAAAATTCAGGATCTGTTAAGGTACAAAGCTGCAGCTTTTCTAATTTCGAAATCACTCACCTTAGCAAACTGTTCACCATTTCAGCGAACAGCGGTTCTATCAATATAGAAAACATTGCCCGTGGTTTTGAAAAGATCGATATCAAAGGAAACTTCCTGACTGCAAACCTTCACACTGCTGAGGGATGTGAATATTTCTTCACTGGCGATATGACTTTCGGTCATTGCGATTTTGGTGATCTCAATATCAGAAAAGATATAAAAGAGATGTCCCATCAGGTTATCGAAGGGTGGAAAGGGAGCAAGGAAGTAGCCAGTCCGGTCATTTCTGTGAAGTGCCAGAGCTGCAAGGTTAACTTAGAGTGAAAGCATAACGACAGGCCCGGGTTGCCATAATGAAGCCGATTAGACCAAAGGCAGACCTCTAAGCTTTACGTATCTCGTCTTTAATGCGCTGAATATGTCCACGACCTAATCCTTTGACTTCACACCCAAGTTGAAAATAACGCCGGATTTTATCATCTGTCAAGACTCCAAAACAATCAATAATCGCAGCAGGTTGGCCAATTGTCTTTACCAGTTCATCAGGATCTAAATTAAGATAAGCTTCATGCCGTACCGCAAATATTACTGCTTCTGCACCTTTTAGCGCTTTGTCTAAATTCTGTTCAATGTGAATTTCTTTCAATTTTTCCTGATTGCGAAAGAATTTTGCTTTGCTTTGGCCTATACCAGGGTAGGTCTCCTGTTCCTCAAATTCCCACCAATGACTAACATAAGGATCATGGACTCTTATTTCGGCACCCATTTCTGCAAGTTTCCGAATAACAATTTCCGAACCACTGTAACGTGTATCACCAACATCCTCGCGATAAGCTGCACCGAGCACTAAAACATCCGCAGCAGCTAACTGCCGGCCCATATTACGAAGTGCATCACGCGTAAGCTGTCCAACGTGTAAACCACGTGTGTCATTGATGTCGATTGCCAGAGGAGTAATTTTAAAGATATCATCATCAAAGCCCAGGATATGTTTATATGCCCATATTCCCAAACCTCCATCCTTTGGGAGACAGTAACCGCCTACTCCCGGTCCTGGGAAAATAATATTACTGTGTGTTGGACGTACTTTTATAGCTTGTATTACTTTTATCAAATCAACGCCATTGCGCTCTGCGTACAAGCTCCATTCATCAAGAAATGCCAGGATAGTTGCCCGGTAACTGTTCTCAACAATTTTAGCCGTTTCTGATTCAATAGGTCGATCCATAACTGTTAAGGGAAATTTATCTGTATTCAGCACTTCATTCAGAAATTTTACGACACCCTGTTTCGCTTCTTCATTGATTCCGCTGCAAACGCGCCAAAAATCACGAATACTGGCAACATAATTGCGTCCTGGCATAACTCTCTCATAACTATGTGCCAACAAAGGATCCGAATCAATCCCGCGCTTTTTAAATACCTTTTTCATAATCGGATAGGCAACCTGTTCAGTAGTTCCGGGGGCTACAGTTGTTTCGATTAATACGAGGGATTTGGGTGGAATGTGCTCAGCAATGACACCTATAGAAGACTCCAGCGCTGCCATATCTGCCTGGCCATTGCGAACATTTCCCAAATCATTTTTAAGATAATCACACTGTACATCAACAATAACAACATCGGCAAGTTTTAAAGCTTCATAAGTAAAAGTTGCTATCAGGGTTTTTTTCTCATTGACGCACCGTGCAATCATAGGGTCAACTTCAGGATCTTCAGCTTTTACAGGTGAAACACCGCGATTGAGCAGAGGAATCTTCCAAAAACTACGTGCACTCGGACGCTGCATTCCAATAACAAACTTCGAGGGCCGGCCATTCTTGTCAACGGTATCGGCTACAATAGCTGCCATGACTGCACCAACAAAACCTACGCCCATGACTACCACAATTTCGCGATTCTCGGCACGTTCTTTAGCAACACGCAATTTAATTCTATCGAATTCAGTCTTGTATTCTTCTGGTTTTGGCAATGGAAATTTTTCTCCACTGGGGCTAATTGAAAAGTTTTCACTCATAATGTCTATGTATTAATTATTAAGTAAATTTCATTTTCCGCCTTTTCTTTTCTCTATTCCAAGAAACCAATTAAAAATATCCTGCCCCGCATATATATCCTTCCATATATCATGCCTGCCTGTTTCTGAAATCGTATATTTTACATTGACTCCCTCCTTCTTCAACCGGATTACTTTGGCTTCTTCATATTTAATCGAAATGGTAGAGTCTTTCCTGTCATGAAAGGCCCAGACAGGAATATCTTTTAAAGCCTTTGGCTTAAGTCTTGTCATAGGGTAAATTATAGCACCACTGATTGGTGCAATCGCCGCAAACCAGTGTGGATGACCCATAGCCATGGACCATGTACCCATCCCTCCCATGCTTACGCCTGTGATATAGATCTTTGAAATATTTACCCGATATTTTTTAACAACATCTTTGAGCAAAAGGTTTAACCGTCTGTCTAAAAATGGCCATCCTTCAAGTTTTGGACATAGCGGAGAAATAGTAATAAAAGGGAAATGTACCTCTTTTAATGCTTTCACAGCAAGGCGATCAGCTCCTCCGTTATCATTTTTTATCAACATGGTAATATCACGTCCCCGTTCAGCCTGACTATGTAAAAAAAGGATAAGTGGAAATGGTTCATTCGTATCAAGATATTGCCCGGGGAGTGTAACAATATAATTTAATCCGCCTCTCCTGGAATAATCAGCAGACCAATAATTTCCTGTTATTGAATCAGTCTGCCTGCCACCAGGCACATCGGAAATCTTCTTAAAGGTCAGGCAGCCGGGAATAAGAGACAATAAAACCACGTAAAACAAAAGTTTGACCACTTTCAAAGCAATCCTGTCTGCAATAAAGCCATGTCCGATTTCCAGCAAGATTTTTATCATATCAAGGGCAGGGAGGTTTTATCTAATAAAAATAAACATTTATTGGTTAAGATATGTTGATTAAAAGAATTCATTTCTCCTTTGATTCTCCCGGAGGTTTTTACTATCGGTTCTCATATAAATCAGATAATCCTCCATCCTCTCTTGCGGGCAATTTTTGCCAGCTTTTTATCTGGAGTAACGCAAACCGGATGCCCGACAACTTCCAATGCCGGAAAATCGGCAATTGAATCACCATAGTAAAACGATTCACTGAGGTTATAATGACTGGCTTTGCAATATTCGATGAGTCGTACTCTTTTTTCGTCATCAAAACAGAATTTACCGTCAGGCAGACCGGTAAATACTCCATCAATAACCTCCATAGTAGTGCAAATCTGATTGTCAACCCCCAGATGAGAACCCAATGATTTGCAAATCTGAAATATGACAGAAGAGAGAATGACCACCTCGGCGTTATTTTCTTTATGTAATTTGATTTCGGAAATTAATTCCGGACGGACAGCATCAAGAAGGTGATTATTAACAATATTGTCGGATAGTATACCTACCTCATCAAGTGTTAATCCTTTAAGCCATTTTCCCATTACTGAAATTATCAGTGCGGTATCTCTCAGATGGAATTTGTAAAGAAAGGAAAGATACAATGCATTTAAAAGATCGGATGTGCTCATAAAACCGCTTTTATAAGCTTCGCGGACTAAAACTGATCCGCTGTTCAGGCTTAGAATGGTTCTGTCAAGGTCAAAAAATGCTATATAGCTTTTGAACTGCATCAGAAATGGAATAAACTCTCTTCTTCATTGTCAATTTTGAAATAATGGTTGCCCTGTGGATTATATATCAATCTTAGTGCACAAGGGAGAAGACTTATTTCAAATCTTTCTGAAAAGTATAGTTCCCCGTCAACATGAAAAGGTACCTTTTCTGCAAATTCCAGTAATAATTTTTCTGTTTTGTAATAATTTACCCTGCTGTCATGGATGTGAGTTCCCTTAGGAACCATAAGCAGGATTCTGAGCCTTTCCAAAAGGGATAATCTTTTAATTGAACAAACATCAAGAAGTCCATCATTTGCAATTGCTTCAGGAGTAAGGAAGAATCCTCCTGCAAATCTTCTCCCTATAGCGACAGTGTTTATAAAACAATCAGTTTCCGACCTTTTACCATCAGACATTACTGTCATTTTTTTCTCTTTGAATAGCAGGAGTGTTTTCAGGATATGCCAGATATACTTATTTTTCCCGCCCCGTTTTACCTCTCCTGGTGCAGTATAGTTTTCAGCCGCAACCTGAGCATCAAATCCAAGTCCCATACCGTTCAGAAAAATCTTTCCATTACATTGTCCGACATCAACAGGAATATAATTGTGTTCGAAAAACACTTCCCAGTCTTTCTCCTCAAATCTGGCGGGAAAGCCGGTTATCTGTATGAAATCATTTCCGGTCCCTCCGGGTATTAATCCGACCACAATATCATTCCTGCATATGAGTGGAGAAGCTATTTCATTTATAGTGCCATCACCACCTACTCCAATAATGTAGGTATATCCGTTTTCAGCATATTGTTTTGACAACAGAGATGCATGACCTTTTTTAGCTGTAAAAACCACATCTGCCTGCAGCTCATGTTTACTTATCATTTCTTTGATCTTTTCAACTAACCTGGGTGCAAAACCGTTCCCGGCGACAGGGTTTACTATAAAGACCCATTTCTTATTGTTATTCATTTTACTTTTGTTTTTCTGAATCATTTAATAGATACTGGCAGGCTCTTTTTAGAATGACAATGAAGACTCGATTATGTTTTTCAGAATGTTGATTATTTCTGAATCATCTTTATCAATTAGCATTTCCCTTGATACCGGTTCGTGAATTATTACGCTTATTCGAGAGCTGAAATTTATATAGAACCTGTTCTTTGGTTTCAATACATAAAATCCATTCAGGGTAACAGGTAAAATGTTTATTTCAGATGCCCGGAGGACATGGATAAAACCCCTGTAGAAATCACTTACCTTGCCATTAAGAGTCCTTGTTCCCTCAGGAAAAATTGCAATTGTGTGACCTTTAGATTTGTTTATTAAACGGTCAATCATCTCCCTGGTATTTTTAATACTTGTTTTTCTCATCGGAACATAATCAGTCATTTTCAGGATCTGGCTGAAGACCGGGATCTTCAGAAGACGTTCATGCCCGAACCACGAAATCCCGGGAAAGAAAGAGGTGATGGCAATGATATCAAAAAGGCTCGAATGATTGGCAATCAATAGATATTTCCCATTTTTCTCAATTCTCTCCTTACCTTCTACATGCAACTTTTTCCCGATAATCAGAAATACCGATCTTGCCCAGAATCTTATTAAAAGCCTGACAGGTCGTCTTAGTTTTAAAAAGACAACCGGCATTCCGATTATGATGATAATCGCAGTAAAAAGGTATAGGATGCCAAAAGCTGTAACAGTCAAGAAAGTATAAACACGGATTCTCCACATATATCAACTATAAGAATGTCAGCTGATTATTATTAATTATCAGCTATGCCCTCCGACACCCGATAAATAATTTTCGGAAAAGTAAGGTTTTTTTTGGAAATCCAAGTGTTCAGATCTTATTTGAAATATTTACCACTTACCAATACTTTCAGAATGCGATTTGATCTCGTCAAGCGATAAGTATAATGCATTCATACCATAATGATTTTTATCCCTGGTGGAGATCTCTGTCAGCTCGAAAAGTTGTCTCCCGTAACCTTTTTCAATAGTAAGTTTATCCGTTGCCCTTTCCTCGAGAGCCTGGGCTTTACGTGAAGCCAGGAATTGTATGGCGAACCTTATATATTTAAACACCCCTAACTTAAGATACCTCTCCTGGTGACAAAGTTCATGGGCAAGTATGCCTGTAATAACATCTTCATTAAAATTCTTTGTCCGCGAACTCATTACAATAAGTCTTATGAAAGGCGGGATCCAGACCGAAAACGCGTAAAACCTCAATCTGAAGACAAAAAGATAAATCTTTTTATTTCTGAGAATGGGGAATGAGTCATTTATCAGTTTCCCTACAATCCTTTTATATTCTTTTTTCACGGATACAATACTAATTCAAAACAGGAAAGAAGATTACTGTTATGAGCAAATATATTACTTAACAAATAAATCCTGCAGAATGTTGACCTAGTTAAATTTAATTTTAAAGTTGACAGGTACTGAAAAGATTACCGGTACTGCTTTCCCATTTTGCTTTCCCGGTTTCCATTTTGGCAGTGCAGATACAACCCTTATTGCCTCTTCATCAAGTGCTGGATGAACACCGCGAAGGGCAACAACATTTATTACCGAACCATCTGACGAGACCACGAAACTCACGGTCACCCTTCCCTGAATACCATTGGCTGCAGCATCTGCAGGATACTTAATTGACTCAGCAATAAGTTTGAGAAGTGCTGCATCACCACCCGGAAAGGTTGGCATCTCTTCTACAAATACCCTGGGTTTGGATTCATCTGCGGGAATAACAGGATCGGGATTCTCAACAGGTTCAATTATTGCATCGACGGGTTTATTTTTAACAGTATCGAGTGATGCCATTGGGGCCATACCTTTATCTGCCGAATCTACTTTTTCCACGATTACAGGTTCAACATTTGAAGGCTCAAAGGCTTTTGGTTTAGGTATTTCCGGCTCAGACTGTTTTATTTTATTTGGATCTAAGAGTGTCGGATCGGGCATTGCATTGACTGGTTTTTCAATGAATGGTTTTAATTTAGTTCCCGTATCAACAGTGAACGAAAGGATAATTGCCAGCACCAAGGTTACTGTCACTACGCCAACCAGAGAAATTTCTGATGTTATCAGATAGCGTTTCCGGAGATCATAAGCTCCGTATTCTTTGTTGCGGTTCTCGAATATGATCTCATCAAATCCGGGAACTCTTTCTTTTTTGCTCTTCATTTGAAATAGTTTTAGTTGTTAATAATCTACAGGACAACCGAATTGCTATATCAAAGAAGAGGTACCTCTTGAAAGAATGTGAACAAATATGATGCCATGATTTAGTGAAGAATGAGAGGGGGAGAAGAGGAGAATCCTACTGTCCTGCCGACTTATAAGTTTTAGTCATTGAGGAGGGAATGACAACAATAAAATCTGCAGTGCCCCTGTATTCATTGTTCATTTTATTAATATCGTCCTGAACCACTGTGGAAATTGTTGAAACTTTAATATCAGGATTATATTTTTTCAGGTACCAGATTATTCCCAGGTATTTATCAGAGTGATAACTGCCGTTATAATGTATCACTGTCTCTCCTTTTTGCCAGTTTTTTGAAATAAAACTTGCCATAGTTGCATCTTTAATTGCCTGAGCTTTAGGTAGATTAGGACTTGCATGATCCATCGGTCCGCCACCCATCGACAACATCTCTTTGTAACAGGGAAGTTCCGGATCATATTCAACAGGTAAAGGAGCAATATATTTTTTCCCTTCTGCAGAGATTTTTTCCAATGCCTCAAAACCACCGGATGAAACTACCGATGCATACCTTCTCGGGATATTGGAAGCAATGAATTTCAGATCATTATTCTTTGCAAAATTCAGAAGTGGTTTATAATCAGTAGAATAATTGCTCCATTTTCTTACTTCGCTCTCAAAAGAAGACTCTTTTATAATGCCAGAAAAATATTCATCAATAAGTATCTGGTTGTCGGTTTCAAACATCTCAGCAGCCAGTACCAGCTTTTTGGATTTCTCCGCAAACAGGCTTTTGGTAATTTCTAGCTCAAGCCAGTGTGCTATTGGATTATCGTGTAATTCCCCGAAAAAAACAACACCTGATTTCGAGATATTTTTCACAATATCGCCATAATCTGATTGTTTTCCCTCGCCAGTATAAACCTTATAAGCAGGTCTATCCTGTCCCGATAACGTAACTGTCAGGCAGATGAAAAAAAGAATTAAAGATAATTTCATTTTTACCGGATTATTCATTAAAGACAAATTCAAGAGCACAAAGAAAGGAGAAAAACTGCTTCAGATTCAAGAATATGATAAAGATTGCTTTCCCTAATTGAGAATTTAACTTAGAAATATGGATTGACCCCCCCTCTAGGGCATAGCCGTCAACTTAAGGATCAGGAAACTGGGAAAAAGGGAGGGATTTTAGCCGGAAACTGAATATAAAGTTCAGAAATTAAGTCTGTTACATTTCCCCTCCTTTTGAAGGAGGGGTGGCCGGGAGTATTGATTATCTGGTATTTACAAGATTTTTCTCCCCGGCCGGGGTGGTTGATTTATTCATTTTATTTTTAACTTTATATCTATGAATAACAAAAACCTTTTCAGCAGAAAGGTCCTTAAAGGTCTTTCAGAGCATCTCTCAGGAACAGATCCACTTCAGCTGAAGCCGCATTATGGGAGATGTTAAAATCAAAAAAGCTTGATGGAAGAAAATTCAGAAGACAATACAGTATTGGAAGTTACATTGTAGACTTTTGTTGTCCTTCTGAAAAACTTATTAATGCTTGATGGCGATCACCATGGTGAATATTATAAAATAGAAGAAGATAAAAACAGGGATAAACATCTTGGGACTTTAGGATTCACTGTATTAAGGTTTGAGAACAGATTTGTATTCCAGGAACCTGAATATTTGAAGAGTGAGATAAGGAGAGCTTTCAACAACAAATTAGAATAGACCTGAGAATACAATCAACCACCCCGGCCCCGCCCTGCGGGGCCACCCCTCCTTGAAAAGGAGGGGAAACTGAAAGCACTGATTATATGATGTTTACAATGTTTAACTCTCTACAACATCATCCCAGATTCCTTAACTTGACGGCTAAGCCCTTTAGGAGGGGGGCAGGGGCGTCGACCTGACTCGAAGGGTAGTCCGATACTTACGTGTTGCAGGGGGTAACGAGTGTTGGCTATCTTAATCCGAATCTGTAACTGAATTTAATCAGGAAGACATTGTGTGGTTTGTTATTGCTTTTGTTAAATAGGTTACCCATATCATGCAGCAGATCAAGATTTCCACTATCGTTGTTGCCGTCTCTGGTTTGACTCCAGACCAGGAAGAGTGATGATCCGGGATTGTATTCCCATCTGATAACCAGATTTGAAAGGAAATACTGGACATTAAAATCCGGCTTATCGAAGCCATAATCGGGGACAGCATCCCTGTTTTCATCAATATTCAGGGAACCGGCGTCCGGAATAAGCTGATCATTTCCGTACAGAAGAAATCTGTCAGAATAACTGGCTGCTCTCGGATTGGTAATATATTTATAGTTTTTGTATTTACCTGTGGCAACGAATGGTTGTCCCCAGTATTGAACGGTCAGATCGGGAGAAAGGTTTAGATTTACCCTGAAGGAAGCGCTTATGGTCTTCCTGTCGATGCTGGCAAAAATGTACCTGTCATCACTTCCATAATCAGTGGTTGTGACATATTGCAAATCACTGAAGGAGGTACTGTATCCCGGACTTAATGTAACTGACAGGAAATTTGAAGTTTTGATAGTCAAATCTATGCCTGTATTAAAATTATTTGAATAATTTTCAAATCCGCCATTATAATTTGCATAAATATTTGCAACAATTTTTTTACGGTTATCAGTTGAAAATCCTATCCTCTGGCTGAAGTTACCCGGAGTTTTCATCATAGGACCTCCTCGAAGCAGTACGGCGTCAAGACTGTTACTTCTGATTGAACCGCCTGTCCAGACAGACCAAAAATTCTTGAGATTCATACTTGCATTCCATTCAAACCCGTTCCCAAGGTGGTTACCTCCGAAATTCCAAAAGGAGTAAATATCGAAATTGAAATTATAATTTCGGTATATACCTTTTGGTTCCCATTGATTGTATCCGGTCCAGAGAACTGATAAAATCTGATCCGCCTCCCTCATATAGCCAAGGTCGTTGGTTTCAAAACCAGGGGTTTTCCATGTTGTGGCGCTCATGAAGTTCCAGTGACCGTTCAGTTTCGAAATCTGCATCCTCCCGCCCATACCGGAGAGCGACGTACGGTTTGTGTCCAGTATGGCATAATTTTTATCAGGCCGCTGAAAATAACGTGCGGAGGATTGTTGTGTGCTTGCGAGTGCTTTACTTGATCCTGTTACATCACTGAATGCCGTATTAAGGTTGAACATCCATGCTTTTTCCTTGAAATACTGGGTAAAGTCAATCCCACCCGTATATGCTGCCTTGTGCATATAATCGCTCAAACCTGCATCCAGCGCCCTGTTGGTCCCCGTCAGGATGCCTCCGATAAGTGTTTTACCATTATTGTAATCCCTCTGAACCCTGCCGACAAAATAGTTTGTGAGCGGCTCAACCTTTTCAATCTTTTTGTCATATCGTGTATCGGATGGCAGGAATGTTTTAATTTCCGCATATTCCGGGGCTGTCAGGCTTTCAATAAAGCCAACCGAAAGGCCTTTTTTGCTTTTACCGGTCAGCTTGACAGCTCCCAGTATCCTTGTTACGGTTGGGATATCTGCATAAGAAGTGTCAGCCAGTGAAAGATTAAGTTGTGGTCTTCTTCCTATTCTTCTGGAATAGAATAGATTATCGTTACCAACATCTCCATCCCCGATGCCAAGACCAAAGTTGGTTATATTGTTGCCCTCAATGAAGAAAGGACGTTTTTCCCTGAAGAACGTCTCATACGCAGAAAGATTTACTTCAGAAGGATCAGCTTCAACCTGTCCGAAATCGGGATTGATTGTAAGGTCCATTGTCATATTGTTGGTAACTCCTATTTTGGCATCGATACCTGCGTTCAGACCAGTGGATTTACCTGATGCCAGAAAGGGATTTTCGGGTACCCTCTTATATGTTTCTGCTCTTGCCACACCGTACGGAGTTATATCAAAAATCTTTCTTGGTTTGATATTTTCAAGTCCGGTCAGCTCCCCGAATAAATGAACCAGTCCGGGTGCATCCCTTGGTATATTCTGCCAAAAGCTTGTTTCATTCTTCCTGTATAATACTCTTGCCATTTCAAGTCCCCAGACATCACCTGAATTTTTCTCAAATCTGACCTGGCTCAGAGGAATTTTCATCTCAGCTACCCAGCCATCTTTGTTGACTGACGTTTTGACCCACCAGTTTGGGTCCCACGATTCATCGACACTCTGACCGTCGTTAACATATACCTGATCGAATTTTACACCTGCAGCACTGACTGCAAAAAGAAATGCAGTCCGGAGATCATGAAAACTGTCGACAATAATTCCTACCAGATCACCATCTGTCTTATCTCTCCGGGTTAAACGGCTCACAATACTGTCGGGACTGGTATCGAAAGCTTTGAACGCTACATAAAGGTTATTCTCATCAAACAATATTTTAAATTCGGTCCTTTGAGAGGCTGGTCTGCCGCTATATGGCTCATTCTGCGTAAAATCATCAACCCAGTCACCCGATTTCCACGATTCATCATCAAGAATACCGTTTATTACTGGGGGCTCAGTGATCATTGTTGCTTTATACTGTTTTCTCTCAATAGTCTGAGCGAACGAGTTAAGTGAAATAAATAGCGAGAGTACTGTCAGTATACAAAGTCTTTTCATGGCGGTCCTGTTTGGTGTTTTTCAAATATAAAGACGAATGACTTGTAAAACTGTTGCTATTATGCTTTAATTTAGAATTGTTCTAAAAAAGAATAGTAAACAAATCTAAAACTGCAATGAAAGACCTTCTGAAATAAAAGTTTTCAGATATATGACAGATTAAAGATGTTTTACCCTATTTAAAGAATTAAATATTAAAAAATTGCTATATTAGTCTCAAAACTAAAACTTATGAAAATCCATAATTATTCAATTTTGAAATGTGCAGTTATTACATTAACTGCGATTATTGTCTTCTCATTATTTGAAATGACAGGCTACTCACAGGAAAAATCTGTTCTTGACGGGAAGAAGATTCTATTTGTCTGGGGCGGCTGGATGGGCCACGAGCCAGATAAATGTCGTGATATATTTGTACCCTGGCTTGAATCAGAGGGAGCAAAGGTGACTGTTTCAAACACACTTGATTCTTATATTAACATGGATCTCAAAGAGCTTGATCTGATAATTCAGGTATGGACAATGGGCACCATTACCGGGGCTCAGGAAAGAGCGCTTGAGGCAGCAGTGAAAAGCGGTGTCGGACTTGCAGGATGGCATGGGGGCATGGGAGATTCATTCAGAAATAATACCGAATACGAGTTTATGGTGGGAGGAATATGGGTTGCTCACCCGGGTGGTGTCATTGACTACAGGGTAAATATTACCGATCATAAAGATCCTGTAACGAAAGGATTAACAGATTTCGACATGCATTCAGAACAATATTATGTACTTGTTGACCCCAACAATAAAGTACTGGCGACGACAACATATACTGATAAGATTGCACCCTGGATAGGGGGAAATATTGTACCACAAGTCTGGAAAAAAGTATACGGCAAGGGCAGGGTATTCTATTCAGGTCTTGGTCATGTGGCTGCGGATTTTAAAGTACCCCAGGTCCTTGAGATTCAGAAGCGTGGTATCAGATGGGCGTCCATGAGTAAACATGAGCCTACTGAATCGTTGAGACAATCTGTTTATAAAGGATCAGGAAAATAATTCAATCATAAAGTCTGATGAACTCATATGAGTTTCCGAGGTGATCAAGAAACTTCAGGAAGTCCTTTTTGGTGATCACCAGAGACGCTGTATTTATATTTGGATGGAATGAAAGACGCTCGAAATCATCGAGTTGTTCATCTAAAAAAAGATGCACATGATGAGTATTATCATTTATCAGTCCGAAAGGGGAGACTGAACCGGGTTCCAGGCCAAGGAATTTTTTTAATCTCTGATCGGAGGCAAATGTAAGCTTCCCCTGTTTGAGCCTTCTTTCAAGGTCATGGATATTAAGTTGTCGGAGATGTTCAAGGATTACCAGATAGTGCCTGTCTCCTTTATGGTTCCGGAAAAAAATATTTTTGCAGAGACCTGAATTCAAATCCTTCCAGTGTAATTTGGCAGTCTCAATTGTTGCTACCGGGGGGTGTTCGTGGTATTCAAAATCGATAGATAGCTTATTAAGAAGTTCGTAAAGTTCAGGTTGTCCCCTCATCTGACTTCATTCTTCTTTTGAATATAAACAAATTCCATATCAAGAAGACTGGCAATATCCAGACCAGCTTCTTTCTGGTCAAGGTCATCTTCATCATACAACCATTCGATAGTAACCGGAATATCACGGGTATTGAGCCTTTTAAGCTCGTTAAATATGTCGAATAAAAACTTTGCTGAGGATGAATTAAAATAACAAAGATCGGCTTGTATAACGAATGCATTATCAGCGGAATACTTTTTAATCTTGCCGTCGATTATTGCATCTACAAAGATTTTTATCCAGTCAATCACAGGATAATATATTGCCCTGACATCCTCAGGTGCTGAATTTCCCTTGATGGAAAATATGTTTTCATCCGGTGAAAAAAGAATTTCCGGAGATAACTCAGTTTTTTCAATGAAGAATCGTCGCATGATAAAACCTTTATGCAAAATTGCATCAATATTTTCTTAAAAACAAAAGTGATAGTAAAAAGCAACTAATTAACTGAATAACATCGACACGTCTTCTTCCGGAACATATCCGGTGTCTTCCAGCAGACTTCTGTTTTTCGTAGCTTCAACGGCGAGCTGATCGCATTTTTCATTTTCCTGGCTACTGGCATGCCCTTTAATCCAGATAAATCTTACGTTATGGTTTCTGTAGATTTTCAAAAACCTTAGCCATAAGTCGGGATTTTTCTTCTTTTTAAATGCCTTTGATTCCCACTGGAATAGCCATCCTTTATTAACAGCATCTGCAACATATTTCGAATCGGTATATACTACAACGTTGCTGCCCTGGATCTTAAGTGCTTCGAGTCCGGCAATTACTGCCATAAGCTCCATCCTGTTATTGGTGGTAAGTTTATACCCTTCGGACTTTTCAAGCCGGTGGCGACCTGAAATAAGGACAACACCATATCCACCGGGGCCCGGATTTCCTCTGGCTGAACCATCGGTATATATTGTAATCTCACCTGGCATGTGGGAGGCTGATACCCGAGTTGGTGAGGAACAGTTTAATAGCAATAGAGAGGAGGATAACACCAAATACCTTTTTAAGTATCTGCAATCCCCCTGCACCAAGTATTCTTTCAAAAAATGAAGTTAACCGTAATACCAGGTAGATAACGCCCATATTGAGGACCATTGCAATAAAGATATTGATTGTCTGGTATTCAGCTTTAAGTGAAAGGATAGTCGTTATTGAGCCTGCGCCGGCTATTAACGGGAAAGCGATCGGGAAAATAGATCCTCCGCCATGCGACTCTGTCTTAAAGAGCTCGATTCCCAGGATCATTTCCATTGCTATTAGAAAAATGATAAAAGAACCGGCTATTGCAAAAGAGGATACATCAATACCGAAGATACCAAGCAGAGGGCTACCTATAAGTAAAAATGCAAGTAATATTAAAAAAGATACCAGGGTCACCTTGGCAGACTTAATATCCCCGGATTTTGATTTTATTGCAATTATTATAGGAATTGATCCGGGAATATCAATTATCGCAAAAAGCACCATAAATGCCGCAAGTATCTCAATAATATCAAAATGCATTTATTACTGTACTATTGTCATTTCATCAACAAGGTTCTTTGCTCCGGCATAGATATCCATAATCCATAAAACGTAACGGATATCGACAATTATTGTTCTCGAAAGATCGGGTTCAAAAGCCATGTCTCCGCTTAATGCTTCCCAGTTTCCGTCAAACGCCAGGCCTATCAATTCACCATTTGCATTCATAACCGGACTGCCTGAATTGCCTCCTGTTATATCGTTATTGGTGGTAAAACAAACCGGCATATAACCTTTTGGTGAAGCATATCTTCCAAACTCTTTCGTATTGTAAAGGTCTAAGAGTCTCTTTGGTAAATCAAATTCATAATCTCCGGCTTTATATTTCTCAACAACACCCTTGAGTGTAGTAAAATACTTATAAGTTACTGCATCCCTGGGGTCATAATCAAGGATCGAACCATAGGTTAGACGCATCGTCGAGTTCGCATCGGGATAAAGAGTTTTTTCGGGTGCCATTTCCATAAGTGCTGCAATCCAAAGTCTGCGTCCAATCGCCAGGTTTCCGTCGAACTGATTTATACCACTTGTAATAACCGAATTTACCTTGTTAATTGAAGCTGCAGTCAAAACAACCGGATCTGATTCAATTGTTTTCAGAACTGGTTTGTTAAGGAAGGCGCTGAGTTTTTCCTGATTGGAGAAGACTGACTTCGCAAATATGTCATCAACAAATTTATCAATATCACCTTTAAATTTCTTATCGACAACATTTACATAAAAGTCAGGGTGAAATTTTACAGGTACATCGGCTCTGAAAAGCTTTATCATTGCTTTCATAGATTTTTTATCAGTAGGCGGATTATAGTCCTTATAGAAGCTGAGTGTATTATTCTTAATTGAGGCCACAGCATCTGAAATATCTTTTGCATTGGCTGATTTAAGTGCTGTAATCAATGATCCCGCATAGCGGCTCAGACTTAAGAGCTCACACCCCGATCTTAAGCACTCACTTGAATATTGCTGGGCATTTAAGAATTCAGCCCTGCCTTCAATTGAAGTTTTTATAATAGTGAGAGCCTCTCCGTATTTTGCTTTACGTGCAGGATCTGCAGTTACCCAGGAATTAAATTGTTTTTCAAGTTCCTGCTTTTTTGCTATAACATTAAGTTTTTCAAGACCAATATTTTCTCCAATCGATTTCTTCCAGTAGTTTGACGATCCGGAAAATTTGGATGCATATTGAATATTTACTTTTTGATCGGCTTGCATATCTGCCATCAGTATATCCTGTCTCATTCCACGGATCTTAATCCTGTTGGGATTTGTGATTTTCATAATTTCATTGATTTCCCAGGAAGTAAAATATCTCATGGTGGTCCCTGGATATCCAAGGATCATTGCAAAATCACCTTTATTTAAATCCTTGACAGATACTGACAACCAGCGTTTTGGTTTCAGCGGGATATTATTTTTTGAATAAGAAGCAGGTTTACCGTCGGGGCCGGAATATACTCTGAAAACACTGAAGTCGCCTGTGTGGCGAGGCCATTCCCAGTTGTCGGTGTCAAATCCGAACTTCCCTATAGATGAAGGGGGTGCTCCAACCAGGCGAACGTCGGTGAATCTCTCAAATACAAGGAGATAAAAATAATTTCCTCCATAGAAACTTGAGACCTGTGCATTATAACCGGTTCCCTGACTAGCTTTACTTTCAATTGCCTGTCTTGCCTCTCCAATTACGGTGCTTCTGTCCGCATCAGCCATCCCCGGTTTTACATTGGCAAGGACCTGACTGGTCACATCTTCAATCCTGATCAGGAAATTTGCGTACATACGCGGGTTAGGCAATTCTTCTTCTTTTGTCTTTGCCCAGAACCCGTCTTTAAGGTAATCACGTTCCACGGTACTGTGAGACTGGATTGAGCCGTATCCGCAATGATGATTGGTAAGAAGCAGCCCTTGTGATGAGACTATCTCTGCCGTACAGCCTCCAATCGATACTATCGCATCTTTCAAACAGGATTGATTAAGGCTGTAAATGTCTTCTGCAGAAAGCTTGAGCCCTAACTCAGTCATTTTACCTATATTGAGCTTCTCGATAAGGGGAAGAAGCCACATTCCTTCATCAGCTCTGGTTCTGAATCCAAAACTGACAACGAGAATAATTAAAATTGAAAGCAATTTCTTCATGATATTGGTACTTATTTGGTGTGATTTTAAATAAGGTCAAAGATAATTTTTTTCCAGATCAAAATTCAAAAGTCATCTGGGTATTAAAAAGATGAAATGTTTTTCTGTGATAGGGTGTAATACCATACCTGTTTATAGCTTTCCTGTGATCCGAAGTAGGATAACCTTTGTTCTTTTGCCAGTTATAGTCAGGAAATTCATTATGGATCTTTTCCATATATTCATCACGGAAAGTTTTCGCAAGAACAGATGCAGCTGCAATAGGATAATACAAACCATCCCCCCTGATTATCGTCTGATGCTTTAAGTTTTTATACGGATAAAATCTATTTCCATCGATAAGCAAAAACTCTGGTTCTTTTTTCAGACCTTCTATAGCAACATGCATTGCTTTTATTGATGCCCTTAGAATATTGATTTGATCTATTTCATTATTATCAATAAAGGCAACCTTCCAGCCTATTGCTGAGGCAATAATCTCATCACGAAGCAAAAATCTCTGTTTTGCTGAAAGCTTCTTGGAATCATTTAAAACGGGATGTTTGTACATTTTGGGTAGAATGACCGCCGCTGCGACAACCGGACCTGCCAGGCATCCTCTTCCGGCTTCATCGCATCCTGCCTCAATGAGGTTATGATATAAATATGATTTCAGCATTTCACACTTATTCTTTTAAACCAGTTGCCGTCAGGACTGACTGCCAAACGCCCGCGGCACAGTTATCCCAGGTAAATCTCTGTGATTCAGTTAATCCCCTGGAGATCATTGTTGTTCTGAGTTTGTTATCAGTTATGACTTTTTCCATAGCCTGACTTAATTCCGTTGGATTACCAGGATTTACGAAAATTGCTGCATTGCCACCAATCTCAGGCAGGGAGGTTGTATTCGACAGAATAACTGGTGTACCGCATCTCATTGCCTCTACTGCCGGTATCCCAAAACCTTCAAACCATGGGACAAAGAGCAGTGCAGCAGATGAAGAATACAAGATCCCCAGTTCTTCATGTGGTACAGAACCTGTAAGAATAATGTCAGATGACCACCGCGAGGCTTTAATAATCCTGTCGGTTTCACTGTTAAGAAAGAGCCTGCCTCCGGTTAGCACCAGTTTATGACTGAGATTTGAAGTAGTCCGGAAGAGATCATATGCTTTTATAACTCCGGGTATATTTTTTCTTGGCGAAAAATTACCGACAAAAAGAAAGTATGGATCGGCTCCTGTCAGCTTTTCCCTGAATTTTTGAGTTTCACTGAATGTTGCCGGCATAAAATATTCAGAAACACCATTATACGCCACATCTATCTTGCCAGGTCTGATACCAAGACAGGTTGAAATATCATTCTTTGAAAAATCAGATACTGTTAAGATCCTGACTGCTTTCCGTGCGAACTTCCTGAAGAAAAACCTGTAATAAAGGCTTACCACGGGAGGAACATCATGCGGTCGGTGATAAAAATTTATATCATGGATAACAGGAATGGAAGGCACGTTTGACCTGAGCGAAATTATTCCGTCGGGAGCGAGAAATAGTTCTGACCCCGTTTTCTTAAGCACGGCTGGCAATTGCCATTCATGCCAGTAATACCAAAGCAATGGATGACGCGTGGCCGGTTTCAGCACTATCCTCTCTGTATTATCTGAAAAGGGAAAGTCCCGGTTATATCCCCTGTCAAAAATCAGGACAAATCTGTGGGAAGGATTATTCGTGGTAACTCTTTTTATTACTTCATAAGTAAACCGGCTTATACCATCGTCAGGCTTTGCCTTCAGAGTCCTTGCACTAATTGCTATCTTCATGATTTTTTGTGATCTCGGTTGTGTTACTTGACCGGTTATTCATTCTGTAATACAAGAGAAGTGACAATATATGGAAAATTTAATTATTTTTGACCACAAACACTGATGATCAGGTGAAAGTAAAGATAACGATCTTATCTGCATTGATTTTATTCTCATGGACAAATGCCTATCCCCAGCAGCTGTCTCATCAGGTTCTTTTACCTGCTGCAGGAGTCATCTATACTGGTGGTATCACATATTCTCAGACGATTGGAGAGACAGCTGTCGCCATTTTTACCTCTTCTGATTATGTCCTTACCCAGGGATTCCAACAGCCGAGATTATCATTTTTACCGGGAGTTGCCCCAGCAGGAACTGGTGTTAAAGCCTATCCAAATCCAGTAAGGGATTTCGTCAATATTGAATTATTCGGTGAGACCGGAAGATCATTCAGAATAACCATGAGTAATTTCAATGGGACTGTCTTATATTCTACAGATATTAATTTCGAATCTAAATACTGGTATATTCAGGAAATACCTGTCACCAGCCTTTCAAGCGGACTCTATTTTATCAATGTTGTGAGCAGGGATGGGGTTGTGCGGAGAGCTTTTAAAATTGAAAAAATTTAATCCTGATTACAATGGCTGCAAGAATATGGTTTAGGAGTTTTTCAGTTTGGATTCTTGTCTTAATAAGCGCAACAAGCCTGTCACAAACTGTACCTGCAGGAATCCATTACCAGGCAGTAGCACGAGACAATTTTGGAAAAGAATTGTCCGAAAAGGAAATTGATGTAAGATTTTCAATAATTTCTGGAAATACACTTGGTCCGGTTGTGTACCAGGAGGTGCACTCAAAGGTCAGGACTTCGAAATACGGGGTTTTCTCTCTCATAATTGGCAAGGGTGAAATCACAGGAGGCACTGTACTAAACTTATCGCAGGTAAGTTGGGAAAATGCAAATTATTTTGTGAAGGTTGAGGTAAAGTTTAATAATGATTTCGTTAATATGGGAACGATGCAATTCCTGGCTGTCCCATACGCTCTTTTTGCCTTAAAATCTCTGGAACCAGGTCCTCAGGGTCCTCAGGGTCTCCCGGGTGTACAAGGACTTAAAGGAGATCAGGGCGCCAAGGGTGATCCGGGAGATCCGGCAACCAATAATCAGAAACTTTCTTTTGAGGGTGCCAATCTTTCTATCGGACCTAATGGTAACACTGTGAACCTTTCAACCTTGAATATACCTCACCAGCTTACGGTACTTGGCGATACAATATCTATACTCGGAGGCAATAAACAGGCACTTCCCAATCAGATTCAAGATTTGCAATGGGATAATATTAATATCAACAATCTTAAAGTTACAAAGAGTTCTGGTTCTGGAGTAGATCTTTCAAGGTTTCTGCAAACATTGACATTTGATCCCGGTACGATGAATCTCTCAATCTCAAATGGCAATTCCCAGAACCTAACCCCTCTTCTGCAGAATCTTCAGTTTGATTCAATAAACAATAAGCTGGGATTGACTAAAAGTTCAACTCCCGATATAAACCTGAAGAAATATTTGGACAATACTGATAATCAGATGATAAGCTATAATCCGGAAAATTTTCAACTGTCAATTACTAATGGAAATTCTGCTACGATCGGAAGCATAATAGCTTTCAGGGCCGGGATAACAACTTCACTAAATCTGCCGCATAATTCACCAATAGACTTAATCTTTGATCAGGTTTCGTCTCCTCCTAATTATTTCAATGATGGCGGATATATTCCAGGATCTGGTGTCTTTCAGGCACCATATAACGGAATATACTCTTTTACAGTGGCAATAAATTTGATAATAAGTAACAGTTCCGTGATTATCAAACTTAACGGGACTCCTTATGAGACTGTAATTGGTCCTACTACCAACAGTGGATATTTTAGAGCAAACCTGACATTGAAATTAAATAAAAATGATATTGTGAATGTTGCAGTATTACAAACCAATGGGATTTCAATTAACCCGTATATTATCTCAGGTACATTCTCCGGTTTCCGTGTCTATTGAAGATTTCGTGGAACCACTCCGCGGTTCTCATTTAGAAAATCCTTATTTTTCCACACCTATCTTCATCATTGCATCCCTGTATTTTTCCATCAATTCTTTGTTAAAATCCAGCGGCGGTTTAGCGCCCGCAGGCAGAAAAGATTTATATGGATGATTTTTGGAATAGGCAGCAAATTCATTTTTTATATCCTCAAGCAACCTGGGTTTTGTCATCAGGTCAATAGCCGTGCCAGCCATAACTTTTGCGCCTGCGTCGAGTCCCTTCCATGCCGCTGAACCATAACCGGATGCCACAGTCGACCAATGATGGCTTATTTCACCCGGTACGCCTCCGGGAAAATTAACAGTGGCTGTTGGAGTAATCAGAGTCACCTCACCGACATCGGAAGAGCCACCACCGACCTGGACAGAGGAAGGTTTATGCAGTGGAGCGACGGAATCAGGGTATCCGGTCATTTTTTGTCCCAATTCCTTTTGAAGGGCTTTTGCAAAAGCCTGTTCAGAATCGGACCACTCCGGAAGCCCAACAAGCTCAATATTTTTCTGAATAGTCTCGGCCATCCCTTTATTGTAATGACGCTGATGGACCCCTGTGATCATATTAATAGTATCAAGAGTTGTTCCTGTGGCCAGAGCGGCACCTTTTGCGCAATCGATCACCCTTTTATACATATCTTCAATACGTTCATCAGTGTTTCTGATAAAATACCAGACAGAGGCTTTATCAGGAACCACATTTGGCGCTTCTCCTCCTTCGGTAATAACATAATGCATGCGGTAAGTATAATTAAGATGCTCGCGGAGGTAATTTGTTGCTATATCCATTATTTCAACAGCATCGAGCGCACTCCTGCCTGCCCATGGTGCACCGGCTGCATGTGCGGTTTTTCCTTTAAAAGTAAATACTACCGACAGAATTGCATTGCCATCAACCCCATAGCCAGTATTGAAATTAGATGAAGCATGATTATCTATTACAGCATCAACATCATTAAATACCCCTTCCCTGACCATATAAGGCCTGCTTATTACTGTCTCTTCGGCAGGAGAACCGAAGAATTTAATAGTTCCAGGTATTTTGTTGTCGATCATACTTCTTTTCACAGCAATTGCCGCAGCAATTCCGGCTGTACCCATCATATTGTGTCCGCATCCATGACCAGGTGCGCCTGCCACAACTGGTGTTTGTTTGGGAGTAAGAGCCCTTTGAGATATCATGGGAAGTGCATCAAATTCACCAAGTATACCGATTACCGGCTTTCCTTTGCCCCAGGTTGCGACAAAGCAAGTAGGCATACCTGCAACACCCTTATCAACTTTAAAGCCTTCTTTTTCAAGTGCTTTTATCAGAATTGCCGATGATCGGAACTCCTGCATCCCAAGCTCGGCATAATTCCATATGGAATCAGATATCTTACCGAACATTTCAACTACAGAGCTCTCACTCAGATAATCAAGCGCATTTTTCTTTGCTTTATAAAGCTCTGCTTTTCCAAGATATCCGTTATCCGGATTCTTCTGGCTGAATAGTGAACCCGAAACAAATAAGCAAAAGAACAGATGTAATAAAACAGGTTTGAGAATTGGCGATGATTTCATACAAGCATGATTTAGTTCTGAAAAGAGTTTAATAGCTTACAAATCTAATTCTTTTGCTATTTTTCTGAACATTATGGAGCAGAAAATAACTGCAGCCACTATTCCTGATAAATTGCTCAGTATATCTTTTACATTGAAAGTTCTGCCGGGAATAAGCTTCTGGTGAAATTCATCAGCTACTGCCAGGAGTATAAGCAGAAGAGTTATTAATAAGTATCTCTTCAACCCGGGATTAAATGCTTCCTTTGCAAATGTGAGAAATGCCAGGAAGGCCAATGCACCATACTCACAGAAATGAAACAAGTAGTCCAGTCTGATCTTAAAGCCCCCGGTTACGATCTTCGGTGAAGGCAAATTCGGTATCGATGAAACGCTTAAAATTATCAGCACCCATATCACCAGCAGGTACCTGCTAAAAGGTCTGATAAAGATTATCAGTTGTTTAATCATTGTAAATTATCTTCTTATCAGCATTTTTAAGGAAGTCAAAAGTAATTAATGGCAACCTATTTTCAAACCTTCGATAATCACTCAAAAAGAAATTCATGCAATTATCTTAAAAAGATTAATTTTGCCCAAAACATATCCGATGATAAATAATGACCAGATAAAGGTATTAACAGGACGCCGTGATGCGTTAAGGAGGTATCTTTGACATTGAGGGCAAATCAAATGTCATAAAGGAAAAGGAAGAAACTACAAGACAACCCGGTTTCTGGAATGATCCGAAATCAGCAGAAGAGTTACTAAAAAGCATCTCACAGTTAAAAAGCTGGACAACAGCATTTGAACGTATTGTTACAGGGATTGATGATCTTGTAGTGTTGTATGATTTTTGCAAGGAAGGGGAAGCAACAGAGGAAGATGTTGATAATCAATATGATCTATGTCTTAATATGATAGATGACCTTGAGGTGCGTAATATGCTACGAAAGGAAGAAGATCAGTTAGGTGCCATCCTCAAGATAAATGCAGGTGCCGGAGGGACGGAAAGCAACGACTGGGCAGCGATGCTTATGAGAATGTATCTCCGGTGGGCTGAACGCAATAATTATAAGGTGAAAGAGCTTGATTATCAGCCTGGAGACGAGGTAGGAATCAAATCAGTAACAATCGAGATAGATGGTGAGAAAGCTTATGGCTATCTGAAAGGGGAGAATGGGGTCCACCGGCTTGTGCGCATCTCACCTTTCAATGCACAGGGCAAACGTCAGACAACATTCGCATCAGTCTTTTTGTCACCTCTGGTGGATGATAATATTGAAATTAAAATTAATCCTTCTGATATATCCTGGGATACATTCAGGTCGAGCGGTGCAGGAGGGCAGAATGTGAACAAAGTTGAGACTGCCGTCCGTCTGAAGCATCACCCTACCGGTATTGTGATTGAAAATCAGGAGACCAGATCTCAACTTAATAACAAGGAAAATGCCCTGAAGATCCTTAAGTCACAACTTTATGAAATAGAATTGAGGTTGAGAAGGGAAGAGCAGGCTAAAATAGAAGGTGAGAAGAAAAAAATCGAATGGGGTTCCCAGATCAGATCATACACTCTTCACCCATATAAATTGATAAAGGATGTCCGCACCAATTATGAAACAGGTAATGTCCAGGCAGTTCTTGATGGAGAGCTCAGTGGTTTCATAAAATCTTATCTGATGGAGTTTGGAGGTAAAGGTGCTGAATAACCGCAATTTTAGTATGATAAAATTCATATAAAATATAACCGGATTATCTTTTATTTTGCCCCGTGATTTATAAAATCTTAAAATGTCAGAAAAGGAAAAGCTTTTTGAAGAGTTCCCCCCGGTAAGTACTGAAGATTGGATGAATAAAATCTTCTGCGATCTCAAGGGAGCTGACTTCAATAAAAAACTTGTCTGGAAAACCGCCGGGGGATTTGATTTAAGACCTTTCTACAGGCAGGAAGATACAGATCTCCTTTCATATACCTCTTTAATGCCGGGAGATTTCCCCTATATACGGGGTACAAGAAAGAATGGAAACAGATGGCTGATCCGGCAAAACATCGAAGTGGAAGACTATTCACTGGCAAACAAAAAAGCGCTTGATATATTAATGAAAGGGGTGGATTCCCTGGGTTTTATAATTAAAGATCCTGAATCGATTTCTGAAAGGAATATTGAAATACTGCTGAAAGGAATTCATCCTGAGAGAGTAGAAATAAATTTTCTTTCAAATGGAAAGGCAAAAGAGATACTTGAGTATTTTATAAGGTCAGTCAAAAAAGAAGGCTTTGCAATTTCAGAGGTCAGAGGTGCAATAGAAACCGATCCCCTTGGCAGGCTGTTGATTAATGGCAGTTTATGTAAGACTCTGGAAGAAGGGCTTGATTACCTTGCTTCAATTACTGAGGATGCCTCTTTTCTTCCACATTTCAGGACAATAAGGGTAAATGGCTCTAATTTCGTAAATGCCGGAACTGATTCCGTAAAGGAACTTGCCTTCACTCTTTCAATGGCCTGTGAATATCTTTCTCAGCTTACTCAGAGAGGGATATCTTCAGATTTGGCCGCTTCAAAAATAGGTTTCTGTTTTGGAACAGGATCATTTTATTTCTTTGAGATTGCCAAGCTCAGGGCCGCCAGACTTCTCTGGTCAGTAATCGTCTCAGCCTTTAAGCCGGAAAACAGGGATTCCTGTATAATGGATATCCACAGTATAACCAGCCGATGGAACAAAAGAGAAGAGGATCCTCATGTGAACCTCCTGAGGACCCAGACAGAAGCGATGTCGGCAGTGCTGGGAGGGGCTGATTCACTAACTGTCGAACCATTTGATATCTTATTCAGGAAACCTGACGAATTCTCGGAAAGAGTTGCACGTAATCAGCAACTTATATTAAGGGAAGAAGCTTATTTTGATAAGGTTGCAGATCCTGCAGGTGGTTCTTACTATATTGAAAAACTTACATCGCTAATAGCTGAAAATGCATGGAGATTATTCCTGGAGGTTGAGGAGCAAGGTGGATTTATTGAAGCCTTAAATAAAGAATTCTTTAAAAAAGTAATAACAAAATGAGACCCCGGTTCAAATATTCAGACCTTGGTTCGCTTGATAGCAGAGAAAGGAAGAATCCGGATCGGCGAAACAACAGCAATGAATCCCCTGGTTGGATTCCATCTGAGCGGATTCCGGTGAAAGGTGCTTTTGATGCTTCGGACCTGGACGGGTTTGAACATCTGAATTATGCAGCTGGTATTCCTCCTTTCCTCAGGGGGCCATATTCCGGAATGTACACTATGTCGCCATGGACCATAAGACAATATGCCGGCTTCTCAACTGCAGAAGATTCAAACGCGTTTTACAGAAGAAACCTGGAGGCAGGACAAACAGGATTATCGGTAGCGTTTGACCTTGCCACTCACAGAGGATATGATTCAGACCATGAGAGAGTTTCGGGAGATGTCGGCAAGGCAGGTGTAGCTGTCGATTCCATACTCGACATGAAAATTTTATTCGATCAGATACCTCTGAATAAGATGTCGGTTTCGATGACAATGAATGGCGCGGTTTTACCCATAATGGCCTTTTATATTGTGGCGGCTCTTGAACAGGGCGCAAAACTTGAAGAACTTACAGGTACCATTCAGAATGATATCCTTAAGGAATTCATGGTCAGAAATACCTATATTTATCCCCCTGCTTTTTCAATGAGGATCGTTGCCGATATCTTCAGGTATACTTCAGAAAAAATGCCCAGATTTAACTCAATAAGTATTTCAGGTTATCATATGCAGGAGGCTGGTGCCACATGCGATATCGAACTTGCTTATACACTTGCCGATGGTCTGGAGTATCTCAGAACCGGTGTCAGAGAAGGACTTGATATAGACTCGTTTGCCCCGAGGATCTCATTTTTCTGGGGAATTGGCATGAATCATTTTATGGAGATTGCCAAACTGAGAGCGGCCAGAATGCTATGGGCTAAAATTGTAAAGCAGTTTAATCCCAGGAATCCAAAATCCCTTGCTTTGCGTACTCACTGCCAGACCTCCGGCTGGAGCCTCACTGAACAGGATCCGTTCAATAATGTCGGAAGAACTTGTATTGAGGCAATGGCTGCTGTCCTTGGTCATACCCAGAGTCTTCACACCAATGCTCTGGATGAAGCGATAGCCCTTCCCACAGACTTTTCTGCAAGGATAGCGAGAAATACTCAGATTTATATACAGGAAGAGACACAGGTTTGTAAAGCAGTTGATCCATGGGGTGGATCATATTACCTTGAATATCTTACACATGAAATCTCCCGGCGTGCATGGAGTCATATCTGTGAGATTGAAAACCTTGGTGGAATGGCAAAAGCAATTGAGTCGGGTGTGCCCAAGATGAGAATAGAAGAGGCCGCTGCAAGGGCGCAGGCAAAGATTGACTCCGGAAAACAGACCATAGTCGGAACTAATAAATATAGACTTGAAAAAGAAGATCCGCTCGAAACACTCGAGGTAGATAACAGTGCCGTTCGCGAGGCTCAGCTTGCGAGGCTTCTAAAGCTTCGTGCAGAGCGTAAAGAAGAGGCATGCCAGGCTTCATTGAATGCTATTACAAAATGTGTTCAGACAGGAGAAGGGAACCTGCTGGAACTGGCTGTAGAAGCAGCAGCTAATCGTGCAAGCCTTGGTGAAATTTCTTATGCATGTGAAAAAATAGTCGGGAGGTATAATGCTGTGATAAGGTCAATATCAGGAGTTTATTCATCGGAATATAAGTCGGACAAGGAGCTTGAAGAAGCAAAAGCCCTCGTTAGAAAGTTTGCTGAAAAAGAGGGTCGCCAACCCAGGATTATGATTGCCAAAATAGGGCAGGATGGTCATGACCGTGGTGCAAAAGTTGTCGCAACCGGGTATGCCGACATTGGCTTTGACGTCGACATAGGACCTCTGTTTCAGACACCGGCTGAAGCAGCTAAACAGGCAGTGGAAAGTGATGTCCATATTCTTGGAGTGTCAAGTCTTGCTGCCGGTCACAAAACACTGGTTCCTCAGGTAATTTCTGAACTAAAGAAGCTCGGCAGAGAAGATATTCTTGTTATAACCGGGGGAGTTATACCGCATCAGGATTACCAATTTCTTTATAATGCAGGTGTAACCGCAATTTTTGGTCCTGGTACATCAGTGGCAAAAGCTGCAAGACAAATTCTGGAAATTTTGCTGGAAATTGTGTAATAACATATACCTTTGAATAAATTTTAAAACAAAGATTATGGAAACTTTAAGGAAAATTCTGTTGTTAGTGATTGTTTTGATATTTGGAATTTCGGCAACTTCAGCTGGACAGCAGTCTAAGCCATGGGAAGTACCAGCTAAATATAAAACAATGAAAAGTCCGGTTAAAGCTGATGAGGCCAGCATTGCTGCAGGAAAGGATCTTTATAATAAGAATTGTGCGGCCTGCCATGGCCGAACAGGTTTGGGCGATGGTCCAAAATCCAAAGGATTAACAATTCCTGTTGCCAGTTTTTTGAAAGCAGATTACCAGAATCAATCTGAGGGCGACCAGTTCTATAAATCAAAATTCGGCCGAGGTGAAATGCCAAAATACGAAGGCAAAATTGATGATAATGGTTTATGGCAGATTCTTGTTTACATAAAAACATTCAAGAAATAAGGTTTATTCTTTAATGAGAGTAGGGACATTCCATGGAATGTCCCTACTTATTTTATACCTTCTGCTTCTTCGAAGCTATAGCATCGATATTGTAATCTTCAAATACAATGGCAATTGCTATTTTGGAAAGGAATGTAAGAAGTAAAAATCCACCTGAGAAGATCATTACCGCCGTACGGATCTCTACCATCGACGGAGTATAGACATAGATTTGTCCCAGTACGTCGGGAGTAAATCCGGGAACTATAAGTGCTATCCCTTTTTCAATATAAACACTCAAATAAATCAGAACCGCTCCAATATTGAGGGTGAGGAAATTTTTTCGGGTCGCCGGAATCAGAAACAGCAGAAATGCAATGCTTCCCATTATAATGGAAGACCAGCTGTATACAACAATTTCATGATTCTTTCCAATTCCAAATAATAAATATTGCCAATAGAATATATTCTCCGTATCAGAATAAAACTCTTTGAAAAGCTCTGCAACAGTGAAAAACAAATAAATAAACATAGCATAGACCATTAACTCGGCAATCTTCCATATTGCTTCATCCCTGATTTCAAATTTTGTTATTTTTCGTAAGATCTGGAATAGTATCAGGAGTATTGCAGGTCCTGAACAAAAAGCAGAGGCCAGAAAACGCGGAGCCAGCAATGCACTGTTCCAATAAGGACGACCAGGTAGTGCATTGAATAAAAAGGCTGTAACAGTGTGAATACCGATTGCAAGAGGAATACTGAACAATATAAGCGGCATTACAAATGACAGCTTATAATCTCTTTTATAAAAATGGCAAAACAAAAGGTAAACTACAATAACTAAATTAAGTATCAGGTAGGAATTCAGAACAAAAAAGTCCCAGGATAAAAGCGATGATGGAAAATTCAGGATCCCAATTCCCGGAATCATGTGCCAGAATCTTAAGGGTTTACCGATATCCACGATAATAAAACAAAGACACATCAAAACAGCGCACACAGCTAATAATTCTCCAAATATTGCAATTTCTTTTATCGGTTTCCACTGGTAAACATATGCAGGAATAACCAGCATTACCGATGCTGCTGCAACTCCGACCAGAAATGTGAAATTCCCGATGTAAAATGCCCATGAAACGGAATCGCGCATATGCGTAATGATCAATCCGTTCTGCAACTGTTTGAGATAGCCAAATCCTCCCCAGATCATAAGGAAGATCAATAAAATTACCCAGGAATAATATGAATTGCTCCCTTTGATGATTATCTTGAAGCAGCCGGATATAAATCGTAGAAATTTCATACAAATAATTTTATACTCCAAAGAAATAATAAAATCTGGGTTGGGTATTCAGCTCCTGTTTCAGGACCAAAACCCGTTTGTTCTCAATAATATATCTGATTTCACTTTCAGGATCAAGTAAATTTCCGAATTTTCGTGCTCCTACCGGACATACTTCAACACAGGCAGGATATCTTCCGATTCTGGCTCTTTGAATGCAGAATGTACATTTTTCAACAACTCCCTTTATCCTGGGTCTGTTTCCTAAATAATGAGTTTCAGGGACTACTTCTCCGGCTGGAATATTTGGTTCGCCCCAATTAAAATGCCTTGCACCATATGGACAAGCTGCCATACAATATCTGCAGCCTATGCACCAGTCATAATCAACAACAACAATGCCATCCGGTTCCTGCCAGGTCGCTCTTACAGGGCAGACCTCAGTACATTGAGGATTTCTGCATTGCTGACACTGTATCGGAACATAGAAGTATCCTTCTTCCGGAACCAGCTCAGGATTATAATAAATGTCAGAATGCGTATAATCAATGCCCTTTTCCTTCTCCATCTGCAATACCTGAATATAAGTAATCTGCGGATCACGGGACTGATTGTTTTCTTTTACACAGCCATAAACGCATCTTCTGCATCCAACGCATCTTGACAAATCGAGTGCATAGCCAAATTCAACACCTTCCAGAGCCGGTTGATCAGATACATGAAAATTTTTGCCGTATTTGTCAGAATATTTTTTTTCGAGATTCTTAATTAATTCAACTTTCTCCTTTTTAGACAGGGTCTTAAAGTTTTTCCGGATAAATTGTTCTCTTGTTGAAAAGTTGCATGAGGAAAGCGCAACGGAACCAACAGCAAATATAGAGAGGTCCTTCAAAAACTTACGGCGACTTGTGGATTTATCTGGTTTCTTCATATAAGTTACTTTTTCCCTTTTCTATTTTATTGTTTCTTCCTCCCTGAAAGGAGGGTCTTCCGGTTTAATTGGTTTAAATCGAGGTGAATGAGGATTATGGCAGCTTACACAAAGAAAATACTGTTTTTTACCATTCCAGTCACCTGTTCTTCTGCCATGAACGCCAACCTTCCAATCCCTTAATTTATCCCCATGACATTGCCCGCATAATTTATAGGATTCTTTAAAATCCAGTAACATACCACTTGCCAGTCTTAATGAATCCCTTTGCTTAAGATCATGGCAATCAAGACACCACCGGTTCTGACTATCATGATTGAACATTTCCGTGATATCTTCATGCCAGGTTAGTTTTCTTCTTACAGGATTTGGTTTCTGGAATTTATGACAATCATTGCAGGGGAAAATCCCGTCGGAAAATGGAGGTGGAGCCACTGCTATTTCTTCATGTATAGCATTACTTAATTTATCCGCAGGTTTTTTTTCCATATAAACTACTTTCTTTACTTCGCCTATATCACCGCATCTGGTTATTAGAATACTAACAAATAAAAAAAGGAGATATTTAATTTTGAATCTGGTTATCAGGAAATCTTTCATCTTTTTTTATTTTTTCAGTTAAAATATGAATTAGGTCAGGGGGGTATAAAATTTAAAAATGGCGAAAAATATTTCTGAATTAATGCATTTCAATTCAGCAAATATAAGAAATTGCATAACTTATTGTTTTAAAACTCCACTTTACAACATTGTTCCTTATAAAATATAGAGGAATGAAAATAAATTGTAAAAATTTAATAGTCATAAATATCATAAAAATAGAGTGACTTGGAAATATTGTTACTTTTATCACACTAAAAACAGGTAAAAAATGAATTCTAAATTCCCCTTGCATATAAAGCGTCTGATACTTGTTTTCGTAGTATTTATTGCGCTTTTTCTGCTGGCAAGACATTTTCTTATTCCTGATACCTTTGGGAAGTATGGCCCTTACCGGGCTGCCACTCTTGATGATTATTCACTGATTGAAACTCATTATGCCGGGCAGAAGGCCTGCCTTGAATGCCATCAGGATATTCAGGATCTGAAATCAAAGGATGTTCACAGTGACATTCATTGCGAAATTTGTCACGGTCCGGGTCAGAAGCATGTTACCAGCAGTGAAGCATCTGATATACTTAAACCTACCGGAAGGGAATTCTGCGGATCATGTCATGCCCTCAATGCAGCGAAGCTTAAAGCCACAATTGTTCAGGTGGATCTTAACAAACACAATATTGGAAAGAATTGTACAGAATGTCATAATCCTCATCAGCCATGGGAAATGAAAAAATAAGATCTTCAAGACGAAAATTTATTAAGTCGGCAGTTACAATAGCCGGAGCAACAATCGGATATACATGGATCAAATCATCCCGGTTTTTGCTTTACGGAGCTGAGCCGCAGGATAAAAGTCTGCCCTGGTATGGAATAGTAATAGATATTCAGAAATGTATCGGTTGCGGAAATTGTGCCAAAGCCTGTAAGAAGGAAAATGACGTTCCTGTCGAGCCTTTTTTCTTTCGTACCTGGGTAGAGCAATATACAGTTAAAAATGATGGTAATGTGGATATTGTCTCACCAAATGGCGGGATTGATGGTTTTGTACAACGGGTTCCGGATGAGGAGATCTTCAAATCCTTTTTTGTACCCAAAATGTGTAACCATTGTGCTAAATCGCCTTGCGAACAGGTATGTCCGGTGGGAGCAACCTTTTTGAGTCCTGAAGGCATAGTGCTGATAGATGAAAAATATTGCATAGGTTGCAGATATTGTGTTCAGGCATGTCCATACGGCTGCAGATTTATTCATCCGGTTAAAAAAGTTGCAAATAAATGCACTCTCTGTTATCACAGGTTAAAAAAAGGTCTTATCCCGGCATGTATGGAAAACTGTCCGACCGGAGCCAGGATGTATGGCAATCTGAGAGACAGGAACAGTGATCTGGTAAAATTTCTGAAAGAGCATACTACACAGGTACTAAGACCAAACCTGAATACGGGCTCAAAGCTCTACTATAATGCATTAAGTTCGGAGGTAAGATAATATGGATCCACAACATTATAAATCTTTGTACGAAATTCTTGCCCATGCGCAGGGGTACATTTTCCCAAATGAAATTGACCTTCAATGGGGAATACTTATTGTAGTATACCCGTTTATTACCGGACTGGTTGCAGGAGCTTTCATCCTGGCATCGCTGGAAAGGGTTTTCAATGTCAAAATTCTAAAATCCACCTATCAGCTGGCCCTGCTCACGGCTCTTTCATTTTTACTGGTGGCAACGATGCCGCTGATCAGTCACCTTTCGCAGCCGCAGCGTGCCTACGAAATAATGATAACTCCGCATTCATCCTCTGCAATGGCGATATTCGGGTTTATATATCTTTGGTATTTGATGGTCGTGCTATTACTTGAGATATGGTTTGACTACAGGCGTAGCATGGTTGTATGGTCGAGTGAGAAAACAGGGCTGATGAGATGGATTTATAAAATCCTTACACTTGGAGTAAATGATATTTCGCCCGGAACCCTGAAGCTAGACAGGAAGATTGGATATATCATCACCGTAATAGGGATTCCGTCTGCATTCCTGCTTCATGGTTATGTTGGATTTATTTTTGGTTCAATAAAGGCAAATCCCTGGTGGTCAACACCCCTGATGCCAATAATTTTTCTCTTTTCAGCAATGGTATCCGGAATATCAATGGTTATGTTGATTTATATGGTAATCAATCATTTCCGTAAAAAGTCCATCGAGGTTAATGTACTTGATTCAATCGGTAAGTTTCTCTTTTTCGTTCTGATCCTTGATTTTACTCTTGAGGCTCTGGATCAGATTCACAGGATCTATGTTGCTGAGGAATCTTTTGAAATAATTAAATTACTTGTCTCCGGAAAATTGTATCTGACCTTGTTTGTTTCACAGGGTTTGGTAGGTACAATTATTCCGCTCATAACACTCGCCTTTCTGCAGTTCTATAAAGGTAAAATAAGGCTCCGCAAAACCATGTACTTCATTGTCAGCATACTGGTCCTAATTGGAGTCTACTCTATGAGATGGAATGTGGTTATTGGTGGTCAGCTTTTCTCGAAAAGCTTTTCGGGATTTACCAGTTTTAAAGTAGGTCTGATAGGACTTGATGGTACTCTGATGGCAGCTTTCTGGTTGTTACTGCCATTCGGAATTCTTGCTTTTCTATTATGGCTGTTGCCTCCATGGAAAATGGTTGCTGAAGAAGAATAAGATGCTATGGCAGATCAGGATAGTGAAATGGATAAAATTGGCAGACGCCTTCAATCCATTGAGCTTCGTCTGAGCAAGCTGGAAGAAGCCCTGAATACCAACAAGGTTGAAAAAACAATTGGACAGGAAGAGCGTGCACCTATTGCGGATCTATCGCCTGAAACTTCTGCGCCTGAAGATGAGGACAAAGGGTTTGAGTCAAAAATAGGCCGGTTTGGTCTCGCCTGGTTAGGTAATATTGTATTGATTGTCGGTATTGCTTTTCTAACGCAATATCTGATGAATATTGGTTCCCCGGTCATCTCGGTCCTTCTTGGATATGTGGCTGCCGGATTTATCTTTTTTCTTTCAGATTATCTGAAAAAAAGTAATGTTCACCTGGCTTTCATATTTAAGATGAATGCACAGGTACTTCTCTTTTATGTTACTCTCAGATTGCATTTTTTTTCAGTGTCGCCCATACTGTCAGATAAAACGATTTCTGTAGTACTGCTTCTTTTACTTATTGCTTTACAGGTGTACCAGTCTATCCGCCATAAATCACAGACTTTCGGAGCCCTGTCAGTTATCTTTGCCCTTACTACAGGTATAGTTGCGGATATAACACACTTTACATTACCCTTGATAGTTTTAACCTGTGCGCTCTCTTTCTGGCTTTTTTACAGGTACAGATGGGAACCACTTCTGCTTGTAACTGCAATTCTTTCTTACATTTCTTATTTTATGTGGCTTTTTGGAAACCCACTTATGGGGCACGAGATGCAAATGATCACAGAACCTCATTTTGGTTTCATTTATCTTTTTTGTATAGGAGCCTGCTTTTCCTTAATGTCATTATTGCGAAAAAGTGACAGGTCTCTGGATGATTATCTGATAGGGGTGACAATAGTTAATGGAGTTCTTTTTACCCTTCTTCTGATACTGGCTACGCTAAGGTTCTATCATACAAATTATGTAACTTTGTTTGCAATAATAACGATCTGTTGCCTGGCATATTCAACAATCCTTAAATCTACATCAGACTGGAACTTTGCATCTGCTTTTTATGCTCTTTACGGATTTATGGCAATGAGCATTTCTCTTTATGGACTTTTTGGATTCCCGATAGTTTATGTTCTGCTTTCAGTTCAAAGCCTCATAGTTGTCTCTATGGCACTATGGTTCCGAAACAAGCTGATGATAATTATGAACAGCCTGCTGTTCCTTTCAATCCTGATAATTTATCTCTTCTCTTCAAAATCAGTTGATAGTGTGAATTTTTCATTTGCATTTGTTCCACTAATATCGGCACGCGTCATTAACTGGCAACGGTCGAGGCTGCAGATCGAAACAGATCTGATGAGAAACCTTTATCTGATAGAAGGTTTCATTATGGTTATGTATGCATTATTTCATGCTGTTCCCCATCAGTTTATAACGCTTTCATGGACCATGGCAGCGCTTCTATATTTCCTGCTTAGTTTTATTCTGAAAAATGTCAAATACAGATATATGGCCCTGGGAACAATGATATGTGCAGCCTTTTATCTGTTCCTGGTTGACCTTGCGAGGATTGAAATTATTTACAGAGTCCTGGCTTTGTTATTTCTTGCTGCTATATCCATAGGTATTTCTATTTATTATACAAACCGGATAAAAAAATCGGATAAATAGGACTGAGGAATTATTAGTTTCACATATTAGAAAAAATCCTTTTAATTTGTACTAATTAAAGCTTCGAATATGAAAAACTTATCATTATTGCTTCTTTCAGTTATAATTTTAACCGGTAGCTGTAAAACAACCAAGCCAGCTGCTGAAATCAGACCGGTTGTTGCCACAGCCCAGGCAGGTCAACAAAATGTAACAAATCCGGAAGTTAATTTTTCAGATCCATCAACCTTTATTATTGGCTTTTTCAAAATTGAGAGGCTTGCCCAACCGCCTTATTCCGATTGGTATTTAAAGGGATTTGATGACTACTCTATAAACAGCGATCCGTTAAATAAATTGATGGATATCAAATCTGATAATCTCAAGATAAAAATAGTGATGGGAACCTGGTGTCCCGACAGCAGGCGGGAGGTTCCAAAGCTTATGAAGATTCTCGATATCTGGAGGTTCCCGGTATCACAGTTAACTATCATTGGAGTTGATAAAGCCAAGAAAGCACCGGTAAGTGAATATGAGTCTCTTGATATTCAAAGGGTTCCCACATTTATTATTTATAAAAATAATGTTGAGGCAGGACGCATCATTGAAAATCCTGTGACGTCTTTAGAGCAGGATATGGTAAATATCCTTACCAGAAATGATTAATATTAATAAATAAGTTAATAAGATGGAAGAAGTAAAATCAAATTCAGGTCAAAATCTGGGTATTGCCTCTCTGATTATAGGAATAATAACCTTTGTGCTTGCTATAATTCCCTGTGTTGGAGTAATTGCAATAATTCCGGGTATAATAGCAATAATACTGGCCTCTGTTGGACTATCACAGTCTTCAAGACAAAACTCGCCAAAGGGGACCCTCATCGCAGGTTTAATTATTGGTATAGTTGCAGTTATGATTTCATTTGGATGGCTATTTGTAGCTGGCAAGGTATTTAATAAGGCACACAAATCAGGTAGATGGCCTGTCGATATTGAAGCTGTAATTAATGACGTAAAGTCAAATGTAATGAAGGATCTTGAAGATGCCAAAGTATCTATCAAAATCGAGAGCAACGGTGATACTGTTGTTATTAATGCCAACTCCAGTTCCAATAAGAAAAACCGTGAGAAAGAACTTGAGGATCTTGAATCGGGTAATAAGCAAAAAAATGACTCTGTCAAAAAAGTCAAATGATTTTTTCCCTTTTATCATATCAGGAATAAAACAGAGCCCATACTTAAAATTAAACATCGTATTTGCCGGAGTAATAATCATGATTTTAGCATACTCCGGCATTTTTTCACCCGATAAAAATAATTACCCTGTTATCTGCATTCATGAAAAGCTTACAGGTTCTCCTTGTTTTTCCTGTGGATTATCGCATAGCTTTTCCCTTATAATGAGGGGCAGATTGGCAGAAGCATATGAATGGAATATCTACGGAATAAGAGTTTTCCTGTTTTTTGTATCCCAGTTATTTATGAGAATCTGGTTTTCTGTACTGTGGGTCAGAAACAGAGATTATGCGCCGCAGATCATCAATTATGATATTGTGGGATCGGTAATTATATTCGTGATAACATTCTTTCCTTTCTTCCGGCAGCTGATTATAAGTTTAATAAGCTAAAGAGGCGAAGTCGGGAGGCTTAGCCGTGCAGCTTTGATACAACAATTAGTTTAAAAATTTAAGCGGCGAAGTCGGGAGACTTCGCCGTGCAGTCTTTTAAGCTACATTTTAATTTTTAGATAAGCGACGAAGTCAGGAGACTTCGCCGAGCAGTCAGGATGAAGTGTAACTCGTCCTAAGCAAAGCGAAGTCTCCCGACTTCGCTTCAGGTAAAATGAAGTCTCCCGACTTCAGAAGCTCAATGATATGTATGCCATCGTAATGTCAGAAGTGGAATATCAATAGGTGCCTCCAGACCTGCATAATTTCTGGCACTTGAATATAGATAGTCTTCAGGCTTTTCTACTATTCCGGCCCTGACAGGATTATTATGAATATATTCGATCTTTTCTGTGATAAACTTATCGCTGTAAAGCTGAAGAGCATGATTATCATGGGTCCACAGTTGATAATTTTTAATTGACTTTAAATGAGATGCATTGAATTTAAACATGTTAAGCATCCATGATCTCCTGCTTTCAGGAATATCATTAATAGCCCGGACTATTGTGCAACTTGTATATTTTTTAAAATCCCGGATATTATCACTCATCTTGCCAACTGTACTGTTTGCAATTAAATGAACATGATTCGACATGATAACATATGCAAACAACTGAAATCCTTTGTTCTCGATAGAATATTTGAAACTGTCAATCAGGATGTCTTTATATATCTTTCTGGTAAAAATATCAATCCAGTCAACTATCTGAAATGTAAGAAAATACAAAGCCTCCTGGTCTTTGATCTGATAACCGGTCGACATATGATTATTTTAGCACGTTTAACAAAACATATACACTATCAAATATATGAATAATTATTTGATTATTAATAGTGAAGTCATGCGGCGAAGTCGGGAGACTTCGCCGTGCGGCCTTTTAAGCCACATTTTAGCTTTTATGATAATCGGCGAAGTCGGGAGACTTCGCCGTGCGACTCATGCTAAGCAATGTCCCTTGCAAAGCGAAGTCTCCCGACTTCGCTTCAGATTTCACTTCTGATCACTTATCATTCAGCTTCACCCAGCAGATCATATACCAGATGGCTTTCAAACCCTTTTGAAAGGCAATGACGCAGTAGCTTCCCCTTAAGATCATACTGGTTTTTTGCCCTTACAGTTTTTCTCTGTTTTTCAATAATACTTTTTAGAAGGTCTAAGTACTCTGTTTCATTAATTGAGTCCAGCGCTTTTGTGATTAATTCTTCTGAGATCTTCTTCATTCTCAATCCGGCACCTATTTTTACCTTACCCCACTTGTTATATTTGAATTTGTCTTTTGAAAATGCAACGAGCATAACGTTCTTCGTCAATAAACTTGCCTTCAGTGAGAAGATCGAGGATTCTGGTAATACTATCATCCTTAATTCCCGAGGAAATAAGCTTTTGCCTGATATCATGCAGGCACATTTCGCGTCCTGCACATAATGCCATAGCTTTTTTAAGAGCAGATGTAAACAGCAGATCGTCAACCATTTTTTCTCCCTTTTATTATCCGGTTCTTCCCTTGGATGTCATTTATTATTCTTATTTCAGAATACCTTTTTGACTCAAGCAGCTTTTCCATTTCCGCTCCTTTGGTTTCATTAATCTCAAAATATATACTGCCTCCGGGTATCAGCATTTTTTCGGAAATATTCAAAATTGCCCTGTAAAAGAGAAGAGGATCTTCATCAGGAACAAAAAGAGCAATATGAGGTTCAAAATCAAGGATATTGGGTCTCATATATTGTTTCTCTGATTCCAGGACATAAGGGGGATTGCTTACAATAATATTTGCCGCGGTAATCGATTGCGGATCGAGTTTAAATATGTCTTCCTTTACAAACGAGACATTTACGTTGTTTAAAGAGGCATTGGCAGCTGCCTTTTCAAGGGCACCTGCCGAAACATCAATTCCAGTCACAACTGCATCTGGTAAGTGTTTTTTGACCGCAATTGCTATACAGCCTGAACCCGTCCCGAAGTCGATTATCCTTCCTTTGAAGTCTAAATTTTCTTTTATAACCAGATCGACAAGCTCTTCAGTTTCCGGTCTGGGTACAAGTGTCTCAGAGTTTAATTTAATTGTGCAATTATAAAAGATGGTTTCCCCCAAAACATATTGAACAGGCATTCCTGTTTTTAGTTTGCTGCAGATCCCGGTAATCCTTTCGAGTATTTGAGGTGAGACAATCTGACCGGGATCCGTTAACAAATGCAACCTATCAATCCCAAACTGCGTCTTAAAAATAAGGTTTGTAATAGAGATAATTTCGTTTTCCGGATAAATTCCTTTTAATTCGGAGATAAAAAGTTTCCGGATATCTTTTAGAGTATGGAAATTTACACTCATAAGCCAAAATTACTATTTTAGCCGATATGCAGGAGAGTGACGACAATAAATTCATGAGGAGATGCCTCGAACTGGCTGTCAGGGCAGAAGGTATGACATATCCAAATCCTATGGTAGGTTCCGTTGTGGTTCATGAAGGAATTATAATAGGGGAAGGTTATCATCTGAAGGCGGGAATGTCTCACGCAGAAGTAAATGCGATCAATTCCGTAGTCGATAAATCATTGTTATCCAAATCAATTCTTTATGTCTCTCTTGAACCCTGCTCTCATACAGGTAAGACACCCCCATGCACAGATTTTATTATTTCGAATAGGATACCAAAGGTGGTTGTTGGCACAATTGATACCAGTGATAAGGTTTCCGGTAAAGGAATTTATATGCTTAAAAAAGCAGGTTGCGAAGTAATTTCAGGTATTCTTGAAACAGAATGCCGGATAATTAACAGGCGATTCTTCTCCTTCCATGAAAAGAAGAGGCCATATATAACTCTAAAATGGGCACAAAGTGCCGATGGGTATATTGATATATTAAGAAGTGGAAAACCTTCCGCAGAACCTAACTGGATAACGGGTAAATCAGAGAGAGTTCTGGTGCATAAATGGAGGGCAGATGAGGAGGCAATACTTGTTGGTGCCGGAACTATCCGGGCCGATAATCCACAGCTCAATGTCAGGTATTGGAAGGGCAATGATCCGTTGAAGATTATTCTCAGCAGATCAGGGGACCTCGATAGATACTTGTCTGAAACTGAAACTAAATGCATATTGCTTGCGTATAATGCTCACCCTGACTTAAACAGTGAAAACACAAAAAAGATTAAACTAAAAGAAAATATTCCATCATCAATGCAAGTGATTGATTATCTCTATAATGAAAAAGTACAATCATTGTTTATCGAAGGTGGTGCAGAGATCCTTACACATTTTATTGAAAATGGGCTCTGGGATGAAGCCAGGATTTTTACAGGAATGGTTAATTTCAATGGGGGCATTAAAGCTCCTTCGATAACAGGTAAGATGGCATCAGATATTGTTTTTGAGAAAAGCAGGCTTAAAGTGGTTCTTAATGAATAGGATGTCAAAGAAGATTGGATTGATTATTATATTTATTATATGTATTTTTGGTTTATCATAATTAGTTAAATCATAATGAAAAAGGATATGAAGAAGCGAGTATTCTTATTGGCATCCCTTATGGCAATTCTGACCATTTCTTTGTTTGGTCAGAAAGCAAAAACATTCTACAAAGCAGGGAGTGAATTTATGGATAGTCAGAAGTACGAAGATGCAGTTACGCAGTTTACAAGTGCCATTGGTCTGGAACCATCAAATCCGGACTACTATTTTGCCAGGGCGAAAGCTTACGAAAATCTGAATAAAAACACTGAAGCTCTTGCAGATTATGAGAAGGTAGTAGTTTTTAAACCGAAAGAGGTTGATGCGTATGTAGGCCTTGGACGAGTATCCAATAAAATGAAAAAATTTAAGGATGCCGTGAATTATCTTAACCATGCTACTGTTCTTGGGTGGAGAAATGCAGAGATCTATCCTGAAAAAGAGCAGGCCCTTTATTATCTTGGTAAATACGACCTGGCATTAAAGGTTTCGGATACAATTGCCAATTTAAAAGATGGGCCTATGAATTATTACTACCGTGGTTTAATTTATGAAGCCCTAGGTAATGATCTCCAGGGTAGGAAGGAGCTGGAAAAGGCTATCTCAAAAGACAAGAAGCTTGTTGAACCGCGTCTTGAGCTTGTAAGACTTTTTATCAGAGCCGGGAGTACCCAGGAAGCAATGAATAACGTCAATATAGTTATTTCAATGAATGACAAAAATACGGAGGCGTACCTTCTCCGGAGCGAGATTTATAAGAAGACTCTCGATTATCCAAGTGCCATAAATGATGTATCGAAAGTAATTATGATTGAACCAACTAATCCGGATAATTATTTAAACAGAGGCCTTGATTATCAGCAGTTTTCTCAGCATGCCAGCGCAGTAAGTGATATTTCCAAGTACATATCCTTCAGGCCTGATAGCTCCAACGCATATTTCGCAAGGGCTAAATCTTATGAAGAATTAATGAACTATGAAAAGGCAATCGAGGATTATAATAAGATTACAGTTCTCTCAGAGTTTGATATGAATGCCAGAAAAAGCCTTAAAGAGGCCCATAACAGACTCTATGAACTCAATCGTGAGAAAGATCCACCCTTAATTTCGTTGAATGAACCAGCTGTGGCAAATGACACTATTGTAATCAAGGGAGACAAAAAAACGCTTACACTTTCAGGTAAGATTATGGAGAAAAGTAAACTTGATACTCTATTGATTAATAACCAGCCGGTTCCATTTACTGAAAAAAAGAGTGGTCAGAAGGATTTCATTGCAAGTATTGATATTCCTGACGGACTTAACAAAATTTCTCTGCTTGCCAGGGATGAATACAAAAATCAGAAAATTGTTGAATTTCCTTTAAAGCGGACTGAAATCAATCCGCCGAAGGTTAAAATCATTGCACCCTATACTACAGAGGACTTACAGGTATATCTTGATGATAAGAAGCCCACTATGTTCGTAGAAGGTAAGATTGAAGATGAAAGCCTTATCAAATCTATTGAAATAGGTGGCTTTACGGCAACATATAAGCGGGATCAATTAAACCCTGGATTCACCGCGAGTTTTGAGATCGCCAATCTTAATAAATTCACAGTTACAGTTGAGGATATTTATGGTAATAAATCTAATACCGAATACACACTTAACAGAAATAATGCCATTTTATCTCAAAATAACCCTATGGGAAAGACATGGGTTGTATTTATTGAAAATTCGAGCTATAAGAACATGGCTGCCCTCGATGGACCTATAAAGGATGTAAATTCCATTAATGGGGCCCTGGCCGGTTATCAGATTAACAGATTTTGGCATCAAAAGGATATGACAAAAGCAGAGATGGAAAGATTTTTTAATATTGAACTTCGTGACGAACTGAAAGCCAACCAGGTTAAATCACTTCTGATATGGTATGCGGGACATGGAAAATTTATTAATGATGTAGGCTACTGGATCCCAGTGGATGCAACCAGTGGTGATGAATTTACATATTTCAATATCAACTCCCTTAAGGCAGGTATGCAGGGCTATGCTTATCTCACACACACTCTTGTAGTGTCTGATGCCTGTGAATCCGGTCCGAGTTTCTACCAGGCCATGAGATCCTCAAATGAAATACCTACCTGTGATAATGTGCAGGCTACAACCAGTAAATCAGCTCAGGTATTTTCCTCCGCCGGTTATGAACTTGCTGTTGATGTTTCACAATTCACACAAACTTTTGCTAATACACTGAAGAATAATAAAAATGCATGTGTTCCAATAGAGACCATTGTTAAAAACGTTTCCGCTGCCGTAGGTAATAACAACCAGCAGAAACCTCAGTTTGGCAGGATTGCCGGTTTGACTGATGAATACTACGGCACTTTCTTCTTTGTAGCGAAATAAAGTCCATTATGTTTGTAAGATATAATTTATCAGGCCGGACAAGGATCCTTGTCTGGCTTTTGCTTTTTAACCTGCTTCCCTTATCCCAATCTGGAGCACAGAAATTATTTTTTGATAACTATGGTGTAAAACAGGGCTTAAGCGAACAGAAGGTTTATACACTTTTTCAGGATTCAAAAGACTACCTATGGCTTGGAACGGCAACTGGTGTTTCTCGTTTTGATGGTAAAAAATTTGAAAATTTTTCATCACGTAATGGTCTTTCTCCATATGGGGTATGGTCCATAATAGAGGATTCATTGGGTTATATCTGGTTTGGGCACCTTAAGGGAGGAATATCCAGGTCTAACGGAAGTGAGTTTGAAAAGGTAAGCTTTGATTCCCTGACATTAACCGGGGATATAACTGGTATTGCTCAGATTAAAAACAAAATGTGGTTTGCTACGGCTGGTGACGGAGTTATTCAGATTGATTTTCCGATCAGGAATATTAAACATGTAACAGGAAAACAGTTCATAGGAGAAAAAGGTGGACTCAGCCCGCAGATTTTTGGCGCCATTGTGAATAGATCAGGAGAATTCATATGCGTTTCCGATGTTGGAACAAGAAAATTTAATCAGACAGATAACAAATTTGAAAATTACAGGATGCCACATATGACTGTCTTATTTAGTCCCACTTGTCTTCTCGATGACAGTAAAAGGAATATATGGATTGGGACATATCATGGTGGTCTCTTTCGATTTAATACCTCCGACAATAAGATGGATTTCAAAGACCTGATCAAAATGGGAATGACAAGTAACTGGATTACCTGCTTAACAGAGGACAGCAAAGGCAGGATCTGGGTTGGAACCTTTGGTGGCGGTATTGGTATGTTCACCGGAGATAGTCTGACTATTTTTAATCAAACAAATGGACTTAAGGCTAATAAAATATATGACATTATTGAAGATGTTGAGGGAAATATCCTGATTGCTGACGAAACTAACGGGCTGACCATATTCAAAGGAGATGCCTTTGTCACAATAAATGAGAAAGAGAGCCTGACGGATCCGAATGTCAATGCTATCTATCAGGACAAATCAGGGGATGTGTGGTTTGGAACTAATGCAGGTATCTCCAGGTATCATCTCAGGTCAGGGAAAGGTCCTGTCATTTATAATCAAAGCAAAAATTCAATTTTCGAAGAGATCAGGTTCTTCAGAGAAGACCGGGATGGAAACATCTGGATAGGGGCAAACCAGGGTGGGGTGATCAAATTCAACATGAAAACATCAAAATTTGAATCTCAGCCTCAGATTAATTCAAAACTATATAAGGAAGGAAAGGTAACAGCTCTTGAAATTGATAAACAGAATCACCTCTGGATAGGAGCGCTTGAAGGATATGCGATTGGTACCTTAAATGAAGATAATTTTGGAAGATTCATCAGCATTGATAGTATTAATGTACCGGCCATTACGTCTCTCTATTGCGATCCAAAGGGTTTTATGTGGCTGGGAATAGATCCCCTCCCGGGGAAATCTGGTCTGATAAAATTTGATCCAGGCAAAGGAAAAGCCAGTTCAATACCAACACCTCCGGGCATTATTCCTAAAACCATGGTTATGGATAAAACCGGGATATTGTGGATAGGAACCGGGGAGGGTCTATTAGCCCTCAGGAATGATTCCGTACTTTCAGTAATAACAATAAATGACGGACTGCTCTCGAACAATATAAATCTTATTGCAGATGGGGGAGATGGAAGTATTTTCATCGGTACCAACATTGGACTTAACCGGTATTTCCATGAGACCAAAAGAATGTTTTCCTATACTGAACGAAATGGATTTACTGGTATTGAAACAAAGCCTAATGCGGTTTACAAAAACCTGGAAGGCGACATTTGGTTTGGTACTGCGAACGGAGCTACAAAAGTCGACTTATCTAAACTGGAAGCAAAGGGTCTTGAACCACTTACCCACATAATGGGGATGCAGGTAAATTATGAGACCAGAAAAATGGTTGCCGGAATGAAGCTCAACTTCAAGGAACGCTCTGTTTTGTTTGACTATTACAGCATCTGCCTGACAAATCCGGATGTTGTAAAGTATAAAGTTATGCTGGAGGGCGCTGATAAAGAATGGAGGCCTGTGACTTCCGAAACACGAGCAATATATTCAGCTCTTCCTCCACGTAGTTATACTTTTAAGGTGATTGCAAGTAACAGCGAGGGAATGTGGAACAGTAAACCGGTTTCATTTCACTTTATAATAAGACCCCCATTCTATCTTACCTGGTGGTTTATTATGATAATAGTTGTTCTGATAGTCGTTTCTGTGATTCTTTATATCCATGTCAGGGAGCAGAACCTTGTAAAAGAGAAGATAATTCTTGAACAAAAGGTTGAAGAGAGGACCGCTGAAGTTGTTCAGAAAAGCATGATAATTGAAGAGAAGAACAGGGACATAACTGCTAGTATCCGTTATGCCGAAAGGATACAAAGAGCTATGCTACCGCGTGAAGACACTTTTCCGGAAACATTTGTTTTGTTTCTCCCCAAAGACATCGTGAGCGGAGACTTCTACTGGATGTACGATAATGGTGATACACAATTTATTGCAGCAGTTGATTGTACTGGTCATGGCGTGCCTGGTGCTTTTATGTCGATAATAGGGCACAATTCACTTAATAAGGTTGTAAGGGAATATGGACTTACGAGACCATCGGCAATACTTGACCAGCTTAACATTGAAGTAATTAAATCTATTCTCCAAAGTCAGGAAAAAGGGATCAAAGATGGAATGGATATTTCTCTTATTGCGATTCACAGGAAAACCTTCACACTGGAATTTGCCGGAGCCTACAATCCGCTCTATCAGGTGAGAAATGGTGAAGTAATAATACATAAGGCAGACAGGTTCCCGATTGGTATGACAACAATGGAACAGAAGAAGAACTTTACAAATGTACAGGTAGATATCAAACCCGGAGATATGTTATATATGACATCTGACGGCTATGCTGATCAGTTCGGATCTCCGGCAGTAAAGAAATTTAAATCAGTAAATGTAAAAAGGATATTATCGGAGATATGGAACCTGCCTGTCTCACAGCAGAAGGATAGACTTGAAAAGGAGATAATGGAATGGAAAGGAGAACTTCCACAGGTTGATGACATAATGTTTATCGGATGGAAAGTTATTGGCTAGCAGATCCTGGCAATCCTTCTGGGGTCTTCCAGCCAGCCTTTATAACCGGTAAGTGCTTTAAGAACTTCCCCTGGTGAGGTTACAACCTGCCATATATCTTTATGTTCAAGCCTTAGAAATCTTCCTTCAATCAATTGGTCAAGAAAGCTGAGGAATGATTTATAAAAGTCTGATATATTTAATATTATTATAGGACCTTTGTAAAGGCCAAGTTGCTTTAATGTGATTGCTTCTGTCAGCTCCTCAAGTGTTCCGATTCCTCCTGGCAAAGCAACCACAGCATCTGCCCTGTCGAACATCCATTTTTTCCTTTCGCCCATATCTCTGGTTACAATCATATTTGTCACTCCAGCATGTCCCCAACCTTCTGCTTTCATAAAATCAGGTATCACACCTGTCACGGAACCTCCATTTTCAAGAGCTGCGTCTGCAAGTTTACCCATTAACCCAATGCCTCCGCCTCCGTAAATTATATTCATCCCCGATTCTGAAAGAAGCGATCCCAATTCAGAAGCAGCTTCGGAATAAATGCTGTCAATCCGGCTGCTTGAAGCAGCAAAAACACATATATTCATTTATTTCTAAGTAAAAAGGCCGTGTCAGTCAACCTGAACGGCCGTTTCAGACTTAAATATTATAACTACACAAGTGCGGTCAGTTTAGACACGAAATTATTTTTAGGAACTGCCCCTATCTGTTTGTCGGCAACTTTGCCATCCTTGAAGAACAAAACCGTGGGTATGTTCCTGATACCGAATTTTAAAGACACAGCTGGACTATTGTCAACATCGCATTTTACTATAACAGCTTTGCCTTCAAATTCTTTTGACATTTCATCAACAAAAGGGGCAATCATTCTGCAAGGTCCGCACCATTCCGCCCAGAAGTCAACCATAACAGGTTTGTTTGATTTAAGAACTACATCATCAAAATTTGTATCATCTACTTCTAATGCCATAGTATTCAATATTTTAGATTGTTCTTTAATTTAATTATGCAGGTGCAAATATAGCTAATTTACTTTAAAATCTATACTAGGATGATCGTCAAGGTAAGAAATCAGCTCATTGTTTAGCCTTACTCTGAAGCTTCTGGAGAACATAGGGAGGGAAATTTTATCCTCCTGGTCATAGAAAAGGAATCTCAGTTCGGTATCACCCTTATTTTCTTTTATAAGATCCATAAGTTCTTCAATAAGAGCATTATTGGCCTCTTCCGCCTTTATGATAACAGTTACGGATTTAATGAGTTCGTCTTTCACACTTGAAAGCAGGTTTATAGATCTGATCCTGAATTCAAGCTCATCTTCCCTGTACTTGCGTTTCTGTACTCTCCCCTTCACAAGAAGATAATACCCGGTTATAAAAAATTTACTGTTTTCAATATAGTCTTTATCAAAAATCATGAATCTGAAAGAATCTGTATAATCCTGAAGTGTAAATGAGCCATATGGTTTTCCGTTCTTTCCAATACCATTCTTTGTATCGGTTACCATTCCGGCAACAATCACATCCCTGTCAAGGAAATCCCTGAGGTTCTGAATATCTGCAAGATTGGATGTGGTAAATGTATTTATCTCAAGCTTGAAATCGTCCAGAGGATGGGAAGAGAGATAGATGCCTATTACCTCTTTTTCCCTGTTAAGTTTCTCGAGTTTTGGCCAGTCGGGACATGGACCCGGTTCAGGTTTTATCATATCGAATCCTCCTGTCTGGCCAAACAGAGACTGTTGTGTTGAATTCTTCAGACTCTTTACATTGTTTCCATATCTTATGAGGCTTTCGATAAAACTTGAACCTTTGTTATCGAGTGCAAAATACTGGGCCCGCAGTATACCACGGAAGCAATCAAAAGCCCCTGCCACTGCCATAGCTTCGAGATTTTTTTTATTCAGAGAATTCAGGTTTACTCTTTCAGCAAGATCATAAATATCTTTATATATTCCGTTTTTCTCCCTTTCCTCAATGAGCTGAAGCACGGCACTTTCCCCGACACCCTTTATGGCTCCCAGTCCGAATCTGATGTTGCCATCCTTATTAACCGTAAACTTGACATTAGATTCATTTATATCAGGACCAAGGACATCAATACCCATCCTTTTAGTCTCGTCCATAAATATTGTTATTTTTTTGATGTCGCTTATATTCCTGCTGAGAACAGCTGCCATATATTCGGCCGGGTAATTGGCTTTCAGATACCCTGTCTGGAAAGCAACAAGGGCATAGCAGGTAGAATGTGACTTGTTGAAAGCATATTGGGCAAAAGCTTCCCAATCGCTCCATATCTTGTTTATCGTTGCCTCTTCAAATCCCTTTTTCTGACAGCCTTCCATAAAAAGGGCCTTCATTTCATCCATCAGGGACTTTTTCTTTTTCCCCATAGCTTTTCTCAGGGAATCAGCCTCTCCTTTTGTGAAACCGGCAAGTTCCTGGGAAAGAAGCATTACCTGTTCCTGATAGACCGTAATCCCGTATGTATCATCCAGGTACTTCTCCATTACCGGTATAGGATAGTCGATCTTTTCGATACCATGTTTCCTTTTTATGAATTTTGGAATGTATTCCATGGGGCCGGGTCTGTACAATGCATTCATTGCTATAAGATCTTCAAAACGGTTCGGCTTTAGATCTCTAAGGTACCTTTTCATTCCGGTGGATTCAAATTGGAAAATACCTGTTGTTTCACCATTGCTGAACATCTCAAAAGTCTTCAGATCATCAAGGGGAATATTATCAATATTGATTTCGATACCGGTTGTTTTCCTTATGTTTTCAATAGCATCCTTTATTATTGAAAGGGTTTTGAGACCAAGGAAATCCATCTTTAGCAGTCCGACTGATTCTACATGATTGCCTTCATATTGAGTAACATAAAGCTCAGTATCCTTCGCAGTACTTAACGGAATATAGTTGTCGAGAGAATCTTTGCCAATAATAATGCCGCAGGCATGCACCCCGGTCTGCCTTACTGACCCTTCAAGTACTTCTGCATATTTCAACGTCTGTGAGATAAGTTTGTTTGAAGATTCTTTCTCCTTTGCCAGCTCAGGGATCTCTGCAAAAGCCTCAGCTAGACTGATTCCAGGTCGTTCCGGGATTAATTTGGCCAGTCTGTCAGCATCAGGTAAGGGCAGTTTCTGGACCCTTGCAACATCTCTTATTGCCATTTTAGCGCCCATTGTCCCGAAGGTTATAATATGTGCAACTTTATCCTTGCCATATTTATTAACCACATACTTCAGTACATTTTCCCGGCCGTCCTCGTCAAAATCGATATCTATATCGGGCATAGATATACGGTCGAGGTTAAGAAATCGCTCAAAGAGCAGTCCATATTTAAAAGGATCAATGTCAGTAATCCTGAGGCAGAATGCTACTGCCGAACCTGCCGCAGAACCTCTTCCCGGACCAACTGAAACACCCATTTCACGGGCTGCTCTAAGGAAATCCTGAACAATCAGGAAATAACCCGGAAAACCCATCTTGGCGATGGTGTCAAGTTCAAAGTCAATACGGGTGATGTGTTCTTTCGTAAGCTCACTCCATCTTTGTTTCGCTCCCTCATAGGTCAGGAAATGTAAGTATTCATCCTTATCTGAAAAATCAGCAGGTATCTCAAAATCCGGCATTATGGGATCATGGTCGAGCTTGTATTTCTCAACTTTCGATATTATCTCACCCACATTATCAATTGCTTCGGGAATGTCACTGAAGATTTTACGCATCTCCTCTTCACTCTTCAAATATTCCTGTTTAGAATATCTCAGCCTGTCAGGATCATCAAGGTCCTTTGCAGTATTAATACATATTAACCTGTCATGCGCCTCAGCATCATCTGAGTTAATAAAGTGAACATCATTGGTAGCTATAATCCTGACATTATATTTTGATGCCAGCTTTTTAAACTCTTCAATGACCTTTTGCTGCAGAGGGAATGCAGTACGATCCGCATCAGGATCATAAGTCTCATGTCTTTGTATTTCGAGATAAAAATCATCACCAAATATATTGATATAGCTTTTCAGCGCAGCTTCTGCAGCTGTCATTGAACCATTGAGGATCTCATTTTGAATTTCTCCGGCCAGGCATGCTGAAGATGCGATGAGCCCTTCCCGGTGTTTTATTAGTAATGATTTATCAATACGTGGTTTGTAATAGAATCCCTGAATCCAGGCAATTGAGACAAGTTTCACAAGATTTTTATAGCCAGTCAGGTTTTTTGCCAGCAGGATAAGATGATCTCCTGACCTGTCTTCTTTTCCGCTTTTTTCTTCAATTGAGTTTTTTGCCACGTAAATTTCACAACCTATAATAGGCTTTATTCCTTTTTTTGTAGCATAATTATGGAACTCTTTGACCCCAAACATATTGCCATGATCTGTTATGGCGATGGCTTCCATCTGGAGTTCTTTTACCTTATCAATAAGTGTTGATATATTTGATGCTCCATCGAGGATAGAGTATTGAGTATGAACGTGTAAATGTGAAAATACAGCCATATGCGGGAAGTGTTTCCTATTGGGTGGCTCACAAAAATAGACAAAAAATAGAGAACCCTTAATAAATATTTTTTCGAATATTTATTAAAAATGTTTTGTTTTTCCACTGATCTTTATAAATTTTCTCTGGCTGAACAGCTTAACTGGAACTGGTGGGTTCAGACCTGTTGCCAAAACAGGATAACATTTTTTATTATTGTCCGGATTGTTCATTTAAATAATACTGCTATCTTTGCAGCCACAATTTTTAAAAGTAGGTTAAATTAATAAGCGTAAAAATTAATGGCAGTTAAAATCAGATTAGCTAAGAAAGGCCGTAAGAAACTGGCCTACTACCACATTGTGGTAGCTGATAGCAGGTCGCCACGGGATGGCAGATATATTGAAAAGATCGGAAAATATAATCCGGTCACTGATCCGGCAACTATTGAACTAGACTTCAACAAGGCACTGGATTGGCTGCAAAATGGCGCACAACCTACAGATACTTGTAGAGCTATCTTATCATACAAAGGAGTTCTTTTAAAGAAACACCTGACGGAAGGTGTAAAAAAGGGTGCATTCGATGAGGCTGAGGCAGACAGACGTTTTAATGAATGGATGAAGCAGAACGAGGAAAAAATAGAATCCAAAAAATCCAGACTCGAAAAAGCACATGATGAAGACAAGGAGAGCCGTATAGAAGCTGAAAAGCGGATAAATGATGTAAGAATGGCTAAGCTTGCAAAGAAAACAGCTGCACTGGCAGCTAAGGCAGCTGCCGGAGAAAAGGCAGAGGCTCAGGCTGAACAGGAACCTGTTTCTGAAGCTACAACTTTAACTCCTCCTGTTGCTGAAGAAGCACCTGAAACCCCTGCAGCAGAAGTAAAATCTGCAGACGAGGCTGCCGAAGAGAAACCACAGGAATAGGTGTCAGGTCATAAGGATCATCGATCCAATGGCTTACGTGAAACACATATTGCTTGGGAAAATTACAAAAGTTCATGGCCATCAGGGGGCTGTGACTATCAGGTTGGATAGAAGTTTTTCTGACAACATACCTAAAATGGAATCGGTCTTCATTGAAACAGATGGCAGACCGGTTCCTTTTTTTATAGATTATGCAGAACAACCCGATCCATCGGCACTGAGACTAAAGTTTGAAGATTATAACTCTGCCGAAAAGATGAAAGAATTTATCGGATGCAAAGTCTTTATGACCGAACCTGCTCCTCAAATAAAAATGGTGACCGATCCTGCCACCCTGGTAAATTACAAAATTTGCGGAGAGAATAAGACCACGCTGGGGGTCATCAAAGAAATGATCGAAAATCCGACACAGTTACTTCTGAATATTCTGACACCGGCCGGCGGATATTTCCTATTGCCATTGCATGATGATCTTATAAAGGAGATAGATACTGAAAATAAAATAATTTATATGGTTATTCCTGAAGGGATTACTGACATTAATTGACTCAGCATTGAGTTTATATGCTTTACGACGCAATTCTTTTCCCCTCTTATGCAGCGTTTCGAAAAACTTCCTGTCTTTATTCAGATCAATATTAATATAAAGGGCAATTATGAAAAGAGCAATTTGCATGTCACTATTTCTTGGTGCATTGATTCTGTCAGCAGGTAACTTACTGGGTCAGGAAACTGCAAAAGAAACCAGAAATGTTTCCGGATTCACTGAGATCAGCTTTGGAATCTCAGGAAGTTTGTATGTAAAGATCGGACCTGACTTCAGTGTTACGCTGGAAGGTAATAAGAAATATCTCGATGAAATTGAGACAGTTGTCAGAAATGGCAGACTGGTGTTCCGGATGGATAACTATTCAAGGTTGTTTAACAATGAAAAGGCAAATGTCTATGTTACACTACCGGAATTAAAAGGACTGGGAGTGTCCGGATCAGGAACTGCTCAGGTTGAGAACGGTTTAAAAACTGCAGCACTGGACCTGAGTGTAAGTGGCAGCGGGAAAATCATAGTGCCTGAGGTCGTAACTGGCAAACTTGATTGCTCGATTTCTGGTTCAGGGAATATACTTTTGAAAGGCAGCAGCGAGATCGACAAGGGAGATATTAATATAAGCGGATCTGGAAGTTATTCGGGAAATGAAGCCGTTTTTAAAAGCCTGCAGGTAGGAATATCGGGAAGCGGCAACTGTTCGTGCAACGTTGCAGAATCTCTTAATGCCTCAATTTCGGGAAGCGGGAATGTAAATTATTCAGGAAATCCAAAGATTAATGCAAGAGTATCTGGTTCGGGCCATGTAAGATCAAGATAGATTACTTCCTTATTATTTTTATTACACCATTTTGTTCTATTTTAATGACCGGTGAAGGAACACTCTTTTGCCGGTTATTTCTTTTATATTCAACGGTATAATCAACAGCCTGAATTACCTTATTTGAAATATCTCTGAATGATGAAGGAGCGGGCTCTCCGCTTTTGTTTGCAGAAGTCGATACGATCGGTCTCCGGAATCTTCCAATAAGTTCATTACAAAAATCTTCGGTGCAAACTCTGATGCCGGCCGATCCATCCCCGGCAGGAATTAAAGAAGCAAGATTCCTGGTTTTTGGAAATATGATTGTCAGTGGTTTGTCAGAAACCTCAATAAGGTTAAGGGCAATTTCAGGGATTTCAGTTACATATCTCTCAAGCATTGCAACGCTGTTAACAAGAATTATAAGACTTTTGCTCTCATTTCTTGACTTTATGCTGAAGATCCTTTTAACAGCTTCATTATTTGTGGCATCACAGCCCAGCCCCCAGACTGTATCAGTCGGATAGAGAATTACACCGCCTTCTTTTAGTACTTTTAAAGAGTTGCTGATGTCTTCATCAAAGATCATCACAGGAAAGAATTACTTATTATTCTTAATGAGACTTCTGAGTTTGGCGTACTTCATGAAGCTTGTAAAGGAAGATATTGAACATGACATAAAACCATCATACCCATCAAGAAGACCTCTGTATAAGATATATGATCTGAAAAAACTCCAGGCAAAATGAGAAATAGCTGTTAAAGGGCCTGACTTCTTCCCGGCCTTGAATGCTTCAAGAGCAGCAATAGTCGAAAATTTATTCATTTTATCAATATGCTCCTCGTAGGATTCAAAATTCCAGTGAAGAATGTCCCCCTTAATTTTGATCGATTTGTTTCTTTTATCCAAAATAAACCTGTCATGAGGATTTGGGCCCATCCACTTTCCTTTTCTCGAATCAAACAATCTGAGTTGCTTATCGGGATAAGATCTTGAATATTTCAGCCAGCGTCCACAATAGTTGTTTGACCGGTTGAAGATATATCCGGCGTAATTAAAATTTTCCTTTACCTTAAGGATTGATTCAACAGCCTGGTCGCTAAGAGCTTCATCTGCGTCGAGCGAAATTATATGAGGGTAGGTTGCCTGAGTAAGTGCAAAATTCTTCTGTTCAACATAACCTTCGAAGTTGTGCTTGATAAACCTTATGTCATACTTCCTGCAGATTTCTTCTGTGTTATCCGTTGAAAATGAATCAACTACTATTATTTCATCTGCAACCTTCTTCAGGGATAGAAGGCACTTTTCGATAAACTGCTCTTCGTTAAAGGTAATAATTACTGCAGATAGTTGTGGCATAGATAGTTGATCTATTTTAATTGATAACAAGTTATCACCGACAGGGATACAAAAATATTCACATTATTTGAAAAAGCTAAATATTTGATCAAAAATATCAATAGTTTCGATAAAATCATAATAATTTAAGAGGGTGGAATATAAGTTTTAATTTTTTCAATCTTCGTTTCATTTCATCAATTACATCTCTCTCTTTTTGAAGCGAATCGGCCTCAAAAGTGACAGAAAAACGGATATACCTGCCTGCATCATCCCAGGGAACCGTAGATATTAAGGATTCTCGTATAAGAAAATCTGAGAACTCTGAGGCCGATTTAAATATTCTTCCATTTTCCAAACCTTCAGGCGCTTTAACATAGCAATAAAATGATCCTTTTGGCTTTTTGGCATCAAACCCTGATTCATTAAGCGCATCCACCAGCAAATCGAATCTCCTGGAGTATTTGTCAACAGTTTTTTCTGTTATTTCCAGATGGTTCATTGCCATGATAGCTGCTTTTTGAATTGCCCTGAACTGGCCGGAATCTGTATTATCCTTAACAGTAGCATAAGCTTTCACAGCCTTGCTATTGCCGCAGAGAAAACCTAACCTCCAACCGGTCATATTAAATGCTTTTGACATAGAGTGAACTTCTAATCCGATATCCATGGCACCCCTGACGGACAGGAAACTCAAAGGCTTGTATCCATCGTAGGTTAGAGCGGCGTAAGGTGCATCATGGATCACAATAATATCGTTCTTCTTTGCAAAATCAACTACCTCTTCAAAAAACGCTATACTCGCCACTGCCCCGGTAGGATTATTTGGGTAGTTTAAGTAAAGCATCCTGGCTTTTTTTAAGATTGCCGGAGGAACTGATTGCAGATCAGGGAAAAATGAATTCGACTCCAGCAAAGGCAGATTAAATACTTCCCCGCCCAGGTATTTTGTATATGTCGCTGTTACCGGATAGCCTGGTACCGTTGTAAGTAAAATATTGCCCGGGTTGATAAAGCATACCGGAAGCATAGCAAGAATAGGTTTGGATCCAATGCCATGAACTATATTTTCTGACGGTATCAGACCGGAAAGACCGTAAACTTTTTCAAGGTATTTAGCAGCAGCTTCCTGAAATTCTGGAATTCCATTATCGGCATACCATCTGTTTTCTGGCTTCCCGGCTTCTTCAGCCAGCGTTTTGACAACCAAATTATCCGCAGGCCAGTCAGGCTCTCCGACTCCCATATCGATTAATTCCATTTCAGGATGAGCCAGCTTTGCTGCCGCTTTCGCCCGTTTAATAAGTTCGAATTTGTAAATTTCTGTTGATTTTCCAAAGCCTGTGCCACCAAGTCTTTCCGAAATTTTATCGTCAAAAAAATTAGACATGATCTCCCTTTTTTTACTTAATAATTTAAATATAAATAATTGGCAAGATAAAAATATCACAGCTATTATAAAACATACCTGAAAACTTCCAAATTAATATCTTTGAAGTGAACAATTAACGTAATTAAACCAGGAAATATGATACAAAAATCTCTTTTTCTTTTATTTGCACTGTTTTTTTTCATATTGAAGACAGGCGGGCAGGAGGCATTAAAGTACCAGCTGCCTCCGGCGGAAATTGTTAAAATAGTTGATGCTGCACCAACGCCTTCGGTTTCAGTCAGTCCGGATAAGGCTAATATTCTGGTTATAGAACGGCCAGGCAATATCACCATTCGCGAATTATCTGCTGAAGAATTCAGGATTGCGGGACTAAGAATAGATCCGGCAACTAGTGGTCCAAGCAGGCAGACCTATAATAAAGGTTTTAAGGTAATGAATATCGATGGCACCAATATCCGTGAGATAGTAGGATTACCTGAAGAACCGAAGTTTGGATTTCCTGTCTGGTCAGTTGACGGGAAAAAGTTTGCGTTCACCAACACTAAGGAATTCACGATAGAATTATGGATTTGTGATATTCTTACACTGAAGGCACAGAAGATTGCTGAAGGAATAAATATGATATTTGGTGGTGCTATCAACTGGCTATCTGATAATAAAAGTATTTTGTATTATGTGAGCGACCCCGGAAGAGGAGCAAAGCCCGTCAGAAGTTTAGTACCTGATGGTCCTGTTGTACAGGAGAACCTTGGAAAACAGGGACAGGCTGCGACCTACCAGGATTTGCTGAAAGATCCGGTTGATGAGATGATCTTTGAGTATTATGCAAAATCTCAGCTGATGTTGTGGGATGGCTCAACCTCAGTAAAACTTGGGAAGCCAGGAATTATTACCGATATCTCTCCGTCTCCTGATGGAAAATATTTCATAATAATACAGGTTAACAGACCATTTTCTTATATAGTTCCATTTAATAGTTTTCCAACGACCACTCAGGTTTGGGATATCAAAGGTAACAATATCAAGACCTTACTTGAAGAACCGTTGGTTGAGAATCAGCCACGCGGATACGATGTCGTTCTACCCGGACCAAGAGGGTATAACTGGCGTGCTGATAAGCCCTCAACTCTATACTGGGTTGAAGCGCTCGATGGTGGTGACTATAAAAAGGAGATGAAATATCATGATCAGGTTTTCGTTCTTTCTGCCCCTTTCATCAGCGATCCTGTGAAATTTATTGCCACAGAAATGCGCTACAATGGAATAAACTGGGGAAGGGAAGATCTTGCCCTTATCTCCGAAGGCCTAAGCAAGACACGAATACGTGTAACAAGCTCATTCAGTCCTGCTGACCCTCAAAATTCCAAAAAGAAAATTTTTGAAAATAACAGCGATGACAGATACGGAAACCCGGGCAGGTTCATGACTGAATCCAATAACTTTGGCAGGAGTGTCCTTTTGTTTACCGATAAAGGGAAATCATTATTTCTTAGTGGTACCGGGGCATCTCCGGAAGGTGACCGGCCATTTATTGATAAATATGACATAGCTACTTCCAAGATCACAAGGCTCTGGAGATCTGAAGCGCCTTATTATGAAACGATTTCCTCAGCAGCTGACTTTTCAAGGGGACGTGGCAGTGAGACAGGTTCGGCATTTATTGATGTGGCAAAAGGGCTTATAATAACCAGCAGGCAGTCACTTACAGAAGTTCCCAACTATTTTATACGAAATCTTAAAACAGGAAAACTTACCCAGGTAACAAAATTCGAAAATCCATATCCTCAACTTGCAGGAGTGACAAAAGAACTGGTTAAATATAAAAGGAAAGATGGCATAGATCTTTCATTCACCCTATATCTTCCAGCGGGTTATAGTAAGGAAAAAGATGGCCGGCTTCCCACGTTGCTCTGGGCATATCCCGCCGAATTCAATGATGCTGCCGCAGCAGGCCAGGTAAGCGGTTCTCCCTATACGTTTACGAGGGTTAGTCCAGCTTCGGTGCTTGCTTATGTTACGCAGGGATATGCAATTCTTATGGATGCAGCTTTTCCTATAGTTGGAGTGGCAGGAAAAGAGCCAAACGACAATTTTATTGAACAGCTTACAGGGAATGCGGAAGCTGCAATAAACAAGGCTGTTGAAATGGGAGTTACAGATCCCAAAAGAGTTGCAGTAAGTGGTCATTCTTATGGTGCATTTATGACTGCTAACCTTCTTGCCCATACCAGATTATTTGCAGCAGGCATAGCAGAAAGCGGTGCATATAACAGGACCCTGACCCCATTTGGTTTTCAGAACGAAAGAAGGAATTACTGGGAGGCACCTGAGATCTATAACGGAATGTCGCCTTTTATGTACGCTGACAAAGTAAAAGATCCTTTGATGCTTATTCACGGGTTGGCCGATAACAACAGCGGAACATTTCCTATCCAGAGTGAGAGATTCTATGCCGCCCTTAAGGGTTTCGGTGCTACAGCAAGACTTGTCCTTTTACCAAACGAAAGCCATGGCTATGCGGCCAGGGAAACCATCCTTCATAAACATTGGGAAGTTCTTAACTGGATGAATAAATATGTGAAAAACAAAAAATAATCATTTTAACTTATTTTAGGAGGATACGGGAATATTGTGCGCGGAAATTACTTGCATTTCTGAAAAACTAATTTAGTTTTGTAACCTGAAAAATCTTTTCAAAAATTTAAATTTTATATTTTATTAATTTAATACTTGTATCATGATTAGTAGTTTATTTTGGATTGTGCCCATTTCAGCACTCGTGGCATTGTTGTTTGCCTGGATATTTTATAAAGGCATGAAAGTACAGGAAGAAGGTACTGACAAGATGAAGGAGATTGCTGAGTACGTAAGAGAAGGTGCAATGGCTTACCTCAAAAGCCAGTATACTGTTGTTGGCAAGATATTTTTAATACTTGTCGTCTTATTAACCATACTGGCATATATGGGTGTTCAAAATCCGTTCGTGCCAGTTGCTTTCCTCACAGGTGGGATTTTCTCAGGTCTTTGCGGTTTTCTTGGAATGAAAACTGCAACATTTGCGTCCAACAGGACAGCATGGGGCGCCTCAAAGTCGCTCAACAAAGGTTTGCAGATAGCATTACGGAGCGGAGCAGTTATGGGCCTGGTTGTTGTTGGATTCGCTCTTCTTGATATTGCACTCTGGTTCATTTTCCTCACCAAAGTTGTTTTCACACCGGAAAATATGGTTAGCGGTTTGAATTTCCTTGGACTTACCTTTGTTCCTGCAGGAATAGATGAGCATCAGAAATTTGTTGAGATCACTGCAACAATGATCACCTTTGGAATGGGTGCTTCAACTCAGGCTCTTTTTGCACGTGTTGGTGGTGGTATTTTCACAAAAGCTGCTGATGTAGGCGCTGACCTTGTTGGTAAGGTTGAAGCAGGTATTCCGGAAGATGATCCCCGTAATCCTGCAACAATTGCAGATAATGTTGGTGATAACGTGGGAGATGTTGCCGGTATGGGTGCAGACCTTTATGAATCTTATGCAGGATCTATTCTTGCGACAGCTGCACTGGGGGCCGCCCTCCCGGCTATTGCTGGTCAGGCCGATTCACAGATTAAAGCTATAATTGCTCCAATGCTGGTTTCAGCAATTGGAATATTGCTTTCAATAGCAGGAATATACATGGTCAGAACAAAAGAATCAGCTACTCCCAAAACACTGCTCAGAGCCCTGCTCCTTGGAACAGGAGGAAGCTCATCTCTGATTCTCGTCGTTCTGGCTGTAATGGCTTATGCCAACTGGATCAGCTGGGGCGTTTTTGGTGCTGCCGTTGCAGGCCTGGTGGCTGGTGTAATAATAGGTCAGGCAACCGAATACTATACTTCTGACGGTTACAAACCCACACAGGGTATAGCAAAACAATCCCAAACAGGACCTGCCACAGTAATTATTGAAGGAATGGCTGTGGGAATGTTCTCAACATGGCTGCCAGTTCTGACAATAGTTGGTGGAATTATTGCTGCATATGCTTTTGCCGGTGGTTTTCACAACTTTGCACTGGGTGTGTATGGGATCGGTTTCGCATCTGTTGGTATGCTATCGACACTTGGTGTGACTCTGGCGACTGATGCTTTCGGACCAATTGCTGATAATGCCGGTGGTAATGCTGAAATGGCAGGGCTACCGGAAGAAGTCAGAGAAAGAACCGATGCTCTTGATGGACTTGGAAACACAACAGCTGCTACAGGTAAAGGATTTGCTATCGGTTCTGCAGCCCTTACTGCACTGGCTTTGGTTGCTGCCTATATGGAAGAGGTGAAACTGTGGCTTGGCAGACTCGCTGACAAAAGTGCTGACGGATACAAACAGATAGGTGATGTTTTGTTTTATAAGAGTCATGTACCTGCAGTTGTACAATCAGGTCAACAGGCAATTGAGGTTTCTCATGCAGGGATCAGAGATTTTGTAAGCGCTTATAATCTTTCACTGTTCAATCCCATATTATTGGCAGGGCTCTTCATTGGAGCTATGATGACTTTTGTATTTGTCGCTATGGCAATGAAAGCGGTAGGGAGGAATGCCGGACGAATGGTCGATGAAGTAAGACGTCAGTTCAAGGAAATTCCTGGTATTATGGAAGGAACAGGCAGACCTGAATATGGCAAATGTGTGGCCATTGCTACTAAAGGCGCTCAAAAAGAGATGGTGGTTCCGGCATTGATGGCAATCATTGTTCCCGTAGTTACAGGCATTATTTTTGGAGTCCCCGGAGTCGTTGGCCTTTTGATGGGTGGTATGACAACCGGTTTCACACTGGCAAGTATGCTTAACAATTCCGGAGGTGCATGGGATAATGCTAAAAAATATATTGAAAGAGGCAATTACGGAGGAAAGAAAAGCGAATGTCATAAAGCAAGTATCGTTGGTGATACCGTTGGTGACCCGTTTAAAGACACTTGCGGTCCGTCAATGAACATCCTTATCAAACTGATGTCGATGGTTGCTGTTGTTATGGCAGGCGTTACAGTTGCATTCAGCATATTCGGTTAATATAAATTATTAATATATATTGCAGGGACATGTCATGGCATGTCCCTGCATTTTTTTAATTAATTTTGAAACAAAACACAATGCAATTACCTTCTTTAGCAGACATCAGAGCGGCCCACTCAAGGATAAAACCATTTATACATAGGACTCCGGTAATGAGCTCCATCAAGTTAAATGAGATTTTTGGGTGTGAACTGTTTTTTAAGTGTGAGAACCTGCAAAAAGTAGGAGCCTTCAAATTCAGAGGTGCTACAAATGCTGTTCTTTCATTGACGGCAGAGGAAAAAAACAAAGGTGTTGTTACGCATTCATCTGGTAACCACGCTGCAGCTCTTGCTCTTGCAGCAAAGATGAACGGAGTAAAAGCACATATTGTCATGCCTGATAATGCCCCTGTTGTAAAGAAAAATGCGGTTGCAGGTTATGGGGCAGAGATCACTTTTTGCAAACCTACGTTGCAGTCAAGGGAAGATACCACAAGGGAAATAATGGAAAAGACGGGAGCAACACTTATTCACCCATATGATAATTTTAATGTTATCTGCGGTCAGGGAACAGCGGCTCTGGAATTATTGGATGAAATCAGGGATCTTGAAATAGTTATTGCACCCGTCGGGGGAGGAGGACTGATGAGCGGTACATCAACCTCAGTAAAAGGATTGAATGCTGACATCAAGGTAATTGGTGCTGAGCCGCTCAACGCAAACGATGCATACATTTCGTTCATTACCGGAAAATTAACACCTTCAGTTAATCCTGTTACCGTAGCTGACGGATTGCTCACCTCACTCAGTGATCTTACCTTTTCAGTCATTAAAAAGAATGTAGATAAGATATTTACGGCAAAAGAAGATTCTATTATTGAATGCATGCTCCTTGTGTGGGAGAGGATGAAAATAATCATAGAACCTTCATCGGCAACAACACTGGGAATAATTAAGGAAAATCCCGATTACTTCAAAGGCAAAAAGACTGGGATAATTATTTCCGGCGGGAATGTGGATTTCAGAAAATTACCGTTTTAATTCTGCTTCCTGAATGATGCCAGGATCGGATAATGATCTGAATACTTAACCTTTAGTATATCGAATTTTGTGCTGATCAGTTTATTATCATACAATATATAATCAATCCGGTTGGGCGGATAGTTTCCCAGATATGTAAAACCGGCACCATAACCTGATTTCACAAATGAATCATTAAGACCTTTGCGGATCTTCCTGTATGAATAGGAAACAGGGGTATCATTAAAATCACCCAGTACGATCACCGGATAAGGAGACCGATCTATATAATTTTTGACTACCTGGGCCTGTAGAGCCCGTCTTATAAATCCTTGCCTTAAACTTACAGAGAGTGTTTTTATTTCATCCATTTTCTGATTGTCTTCACCCGAAGTAAGTTCCTCAATCAGTGATCGTTCCATTCTTTGCAACCTGAACGATTGCAGGTGATTATTGAAGATCCTGAAGGTGTCTTTTGCAATAACAACATCAGAATAGATTGAAAGACTGGAAGACGCCGGATGCCGGATCTCACCTTTTCTGATAATTGGAAATCTGGAGTAGGTTGCAATGCCGTAATACTGGCTTTTTTTCCTGCCTAAAAGTTTTGTGTGAGAGTAGTAATTCCCCCCCAGAGCATTCCTGATCTCCTCATCTTTCTCAATGGCATCACCAGTAATGAACAACTCCTGAAAACAGATTATATCAGGATGAATAGTCTTTATATAACCAAGAATTTTTTTCTCAGAATCGCTTTTCTTAGGTGTTTCAAAGTAATTGAAGAGCCTTAGATTATAGCTCAGGACCTTAAATGTACCCTGAATCTTATTTGACGGCTTACTGAACCTGATGTAATTGGTCAGATGGTTGAACCCAATAGCAATAATAAAGATTGAGATCAATGCTTCATATCTCAGGTTTATTGCCCATATGACAATAATTATAACATTTATGAGAAGAATGTATGGATATGCCAGGCCAAACAATGCAGGAGCTGCAAAATCCTCGGGATTGATAATTACCGCCAGATATGATATAAGCAGAGCCGAACCAAATAAGATATTAATAACCAAAAAAACCCTATGGAGTATCTTTCTCAACTATACTATCTTAATATGTAACTAAGTTATTGCTTATTATCGGAAAACATATCAGTTTTTCTTCTGGCTTTCCCTGAAAAGCGTGTCCTTCTCCGATTTTGTCAGACTGTCATATCCGCCCTTTGAGATTTTATCCAGAATTTTATTTATCTCTTTCTGATGTTCAGACTTTATCTTGTTGTATTCATATTCGTCAGCCACTTTTTTATAGGTTACTTTCAGCTTTTTTCGGGGTTTTAAAAGCGTAACAAAAAAGTCAATGATTTTATTGATCCCTTTTCCGATATCATGTCCCTGTCTGTAGCTAAGTATATAAAAGTATCCAAAAACTGCACCTCCGATATGAGCCAATTTACCACCGGAATTTACAGAAAAATCCATAACCGATGTGAAAATAAAAATTCCAAGTGCAATATATTTTATTTTAACCCTTCCAAGGAGAAACAGATATACTGTATAGTCTGGCACATAGGCAGCTATCGCCACTACTATTGCCATTACAGAGGCACTTGCACCAAGAAGCGGAATTGATTCGCCGACAACTCCCTGAAAAGCCGGGAAAATGTTATAGGAAACAACATAAGTAAAAGCTCCTGCAATTCCACCCAGAAGATAAACTGCAACCAGTTTCTTCTGGTCGAGATATTCAAGAAATATCTTCCCAAACCAGTATAACCACAACAGATTTACAAGTATATGAAGAAGCTCTTTGTGAGTGAACATGTAAGTTATTAATGTCCATGGTCTTACAAGCAAGGTTCGAAATGATGATGGAACTGACAGGAATCTGATAGTCTGATTAACTAATTCAGGATTAACAAGAAGAAAGCCAATGATCGCGATGATTGTAATAATAAGAAATAATGCGATATTTAAATAGATGAGCCTTGTCAGGCTATTACCATTTTTAAAAGTTGCTTTAATATCATCCCACAATCCCATCAATACAAAGTATTAGTAGTTTTTCTCCAGTACCTGATAAGAAGATAACCAAACAGCATACCACCGATATGAGCAGCATGAGCTATTGAGCTACCGGGCTGGGATACTGCCAGAACCAGTTCTAAGCCGCCATAGAAAATCACAAAATATTTTGCTTTTATGGGTATTGGAGGGAAAAGAAGCATCAATTGTGTGTTAGGGAAAAGGACTCCAAAAGCAAGAAGTACACCAAATATCGCTCCAGACGCTCCTACTGTGGGTGTATTCAATAGTATCTCCATGCTCCTCATGGCAGGGTCTTCGAATGCCATTCCCTTATTAAAATAAGCGGTTCCCTCATTAATCACAACCTGGAGATTTTCAGGACTTATATTCTGTGCCAGGTGGTAGAACTGGAATGCGATAACAGATTCATGAATCACTACTGCCCCAAGTCCACAGACAAAATAATAGATGAGAAACCGTTTTGGACCCCACACATTTTCAAGTACTACCCCGAAAATAAAAAGAGCATACATATTGAAGAAGAGGTGCCAGAAATTACCATGCATAAACATGTGGGTAACAATCTGTATTGGCTTGAATAATTCGGATTTAGGGAAATACAGTCCAAGAATCCGGTTCAGATTAATCTGAAATACGCTATCTACTGCCCAGTATGCAAGCAGCATTATAACATTAATAAAAATAAGGTTTTTAACAATTGGGGGTATCCCGAATAATCCTTTTCCGAAACCGTTCATTTTTGTTATTAAATTTAATCTGTCACTTCAATTGTCGGACCAAAAGTATAATTTCATTTGATATAAGACAGATTGTCATTTGTTTTATTTGAATCTTTTATCAAGTTCTTCAAGAGTAATAATATTGATCACCGGTTTACCTGCAGGAGAATAGTTTGGAGCTGAACATCCAAAAAGGGAATCGAAAAGATCTCTCATCTCGCTTTGCGACAAAGTCTTACCATAAGGAATAGCTGAAGCTCTGGCCATTGCAGAAGCTATTCTTTCTTTTTTTGAGGCTGCAGGATCAGTTTCGGTGTTCTGATATACTTCAAGAACAGTTTTAAGCATCTCTCCTGGGTTGGATGAACTGCTTTCCGCAGGCTGACTGTTTATTGAAATTACATTATTACCAAGATGCCTGAAATCAAATCCGAGGATATTAACCTCATCTTCGATCTCCTTTAGTAAAATATAGTCAGAAGGACTCATTTCAACAGTTACAGGGAACATACTTGCCTGTCCGACAGACCTGTTATTGCTCAGATTTTCGCTGTACCTTTCAAAAAGAATTCTTTCATGTGCTCTCTTCTGATCGATCATCATAAGTCCCGATTTCACCGGACAAAGAATATATTTGTTCTTTATCTGGAAGAGTTTTCCGCTGCTATTATTATTCCCTTCATTTTCAGTCCCTTTTTCATCTTTTTCAAAACCCGAATACAATCTTTCCCAGTTTGAGGTATTTTCTCTTTCAAATCGTTCAATTATCCATGGTCTTGATGCTTTTTCTTCACCTTCAAACGGATTGTACTGTGTATTGATTTGAATAACAGGAGGTTCTGGTATGTCTCCAGCAGTGGTCTGTACAGGAATGTCTATAAGTACTTCATTTTCAAAATCAAGGGAAGGAACAATATTGAATCTGCCCAGTGCCTCCCTGACTGATGCCATAAGAATCTGCCATATTGCCCTTTCATCTTCAAACTTGACTTCGGTTTTTGTAGGATGAATATTGATATCGATGCTGCCGGGATCTGCTTCCATATAGATAAAATAAGCAGGAATGGTCTCAGAAGCGATAATGTTATGATATGCTTCAAGAACAGCTTTGTGAAAATAAGGTTGTTTCATAAAGCGGTTGTTGACAAAGAAGAATTGTTCTCCGAAAGTACGTCTGGCATTCTCTGGTTTCCCGACGAATCCCCCGATTTTTATCAGGCTGGTTTCAGTATTTAGTGCAATCAGATCCTGGCTTATGTGTTTTCCAAAGACTCCAATAATTCTTTGTCTGAGATTTGTGGGAGGCAGATTGAATATTTCAGAATCATTATGATGGAGTAAAAATCTTATAAGAGGATGTGCCAGGGCCACTTTCTGGAATTCGCTAATTATATGTCTGAGTTCAGTACTGTCAGACTTAAGAAATTTCCTTCTGGCAGGAATATTATAGAAGAGACTTTTTACAGAAAAGCTTGAACCTGCAGGACAGCTGCACATCTCCTGGTTTTCTATTTTAGATCCATTTATAACGATCATTGTGCCTGCCTCGTCATCTTCACGCCGTGTTCTAAGCTCTACCATCGAAACTGCCGCAATTGAAGCCAAAGCCTCCCCCCGGAATCCTTTCGTGGTTATTGAAAATAAGTCTTTTGCTGTTGTGATCTTTGAGGTAGCATGCCTTTCAAAGGCAAGACGTGCATCTGTCTCCGACATACCGGTACCATTGTCTATTACCTGAATTAAAGTTTTCCCGGAATCCTTTATTAATACTTTGATTATTGTTGCTCCGGCATCAACCGAATTCTCAACCAGCTCCTTGACAACCGAAGCCGGCCGTTGTATTACCTCCCCGGCTGCAATCTGGTTTGCAACTGAATCAGGAAGGAGTTTAATTACATCAGACATTCTGGAGCTGTTTTGGACATTATTTTCAGCAAATATATAAATAATTGCTTCATTACATGAGCTTCAAAATGGCTGGGATATGCTTTCAAACAGTTCTTAAAATATTAAGCATATCACTACATTTGATAAAAATTCAGAAGATGAAAAAAATTAAAGCTATAACAGCCTTTCTTCCTCTTATCTTATTTGCAGGATGCACCGGAAATAATCAGAACAATACTCTTAAGGTAATGACATTTAACATAAGATATGATAACCCGGGCGACAGTATAAATGCCTGGCCAAACAGAGTCGGGCTGGTATGCAACCTTATTATGAACGAAAAACCCGATCTTCTTGGTTTACAGGAGGCTCTCTGGTACCAGTATGAGGAAATTGATTCTGCAATCTCAGCCTATTCCTCAGTTTCCGAAGGTCGTGATGATGGCAAAAAGAAGGGTGAGATGAACTCTGTATTTTATAATGTCAATCGGTTTGATTTTATAAGAGACAGTACCTTCTGGTTGTCAGAAACACCTGACCAGCCGGGAAGTAAAGGATGGGGTGCTTCACTGCCCAGGATTGTGACCTGGGTAGAATTAAAAGATAAGAAAAGCGGTAAGCGCCTTTATTATTTCAATACACATTTTGCACACGATTCCGATTCAGCCAGAATAATGAGTGCAGGAATACTTCTGAAAGAGATAAAGCGCATTGCAGGCAGGAACAGTTTTGTTGTCACAGGGGATTTCAACATGTCTCCCGAAAGCAAAGCTTATTCTATTCTCACGGAAAAGTCCTCTACTCATGCCACGCTTCAGGATTCCTACCTTATTTCGAGGGTAAAACCTGAAGGGCCGGCGTATACCAGTAACAGTTTCCGCGACAGTCCGGGCAGAAGCAGGATTGATTATGTTTTTGTAAAGAACGGTATGAAAGTGCTAAACGCTGCTGTGATTGTTAAAAAGGAAGGAAAGGTTTTTGTTTCAGATCATTGGCCTTATAAAGTTGTCATTTCCTTAAAGTGAAGATTCTGGATTTCTGTCTTGCAGTCTTACGGTCTTTTTACTTTTGCCTTTACCCTGTTATGCCTTTACACCGTTTTCCTATAGCGTCTCACAGCAAAGGATGTAAAACAAATTGCAATTAAAATAAGTGACCAGATTTCTCTGCTTATATCGTGTATTGTAGATCCTTTCAGCATGACCATCCTGTTAATTCTCATCAGATAAGCAACCGGATTAATCAAGTTGAAATCCTGTGCCCATCGTGGCATACTTTCATATGGTGTGAAAATCCCGCTCATCAGAATAAATATTATCATGCAGAAAAATGCCACGAACATGTATTGCTGCTGTGTGTTTGAGAAGGTTGAAATAAAAAGGGCCAGACCCAGTACTGCTACCATGAAAATAGCAGAACACATGAAAAGAAGGGAAATGCTTCCAACAAATGGTACGTTAAAAGCAATTTTACCTATTAAAAGACCAGCAGCGAGGTCGATCAGGCCAATTATAAAAAAGGGGATCATTTTTGCAATTATAAACTGGTATTTTCTTACAGGTGTAACGTTTATCTGTTCTATAGTTCCGACCTCTTTTTCTCTCACCATATTAAGGCCCGCCAGCAAAAATCCGATAGCGGTGACAAGGATTCCCAGAATTCCCGGGAGCATATAATATTTATAATTAAGCGTTTCATTGTACCAGTATCTGTTGGTGACAACTATTTGAGGTACTGGTGCAACCGGCATTGAAGCAGGATTCTCTTTCAGTATGCTCATATTATAGTCACGTATTACACCACTGAGATAAGCCCAGGAGAGTTGGGCTGTTGAAGCATTTATAGCATTAACCGAGGTCATTATTTTTGCTGGTTTTCCTGTTCCCAGGTCTCTTCCGAAACCGGAAGGTATATTGAGAATCATATTACACTTGTTTCTGTGAAGAAGATCATTAGCCTCATTTTCAGAAAATGTCGAAAAGGTAACTTTGAAGAAGGTAGATCCTTCCAGCTTTGTTATAAGTCCTCTCGATTCAGGTGTCATGTCCATATCAATTATGCACAGCTTGATATTCTTTATCTCAAATGTCACTGCCGGTACCAATATCAGCATCTGAACTATCGGAACGGCAAATATTGCCCTCGAGATGAACTTATTTCTGAAGATCTGCAGAAACTCTTTTCGTATCAGATAAAATATTGTTCTCACTTTTTACCGTTTATCGTTTCGCGTTTCTCGTTTCTCGTTTCGCGTTTCGCGTTTCTCGTGCGTCGTGTGTCTTTTTACTTTGCCTTCCCTACAGTCCGGCTCCTTCGCTAAAATTGCCCACAGGGCAATTTCTTAACGCTAGGACCTGTCTTAATTAAGCCTTATCTTAAACTTCCTTATACTTATTCCCATAAAAACAACTGTCATTATTATAAGCACCAGCGTCTCTCTCCAGACATAGATAAATCCGGTACCCTTTATCATTATGTTCTTAATAATCACAATGAAATATCTCGGAGGAAGCAAAGCGCTTAAATAGTCGTAGATCTTTGGCATATTCTCAATAGGGAAGATAAATCCCGACAGAAGTACTGTAGGAAGCATCATTCCTACCAGAGAAATAAAGATAGCCTGTTGCATGGTGCTGGAAACTGTCGAGATCAGAATACCAACCGACAAACTCATAAGTATATAAAGCATCGTTTCAGCAAGCAATAATATGATGCTTCCTTTAACTGAAATACCAAACACCAGCCATGAGAGCATCAGGATCAGGATCACATTAATAAATGAAAGCAGGAAATAGGGCATTACCTTACCCAGGATTATCTGGATAGGCCTTAAAGGTGAAACAAGTAACACCTCCATGGTTCCGAATTCCTTCTCCCTGGTAATTGTGACAGATGTCATGAGTGCACAGATAAGTATTAGGATCAGTGTTATTACCCCGGGGACGAACATATACTGGCTCTGGAGATTCGGATTATAGAACATTTTTACTTCTGGTTGAATAAGACCCGGGTTGTTTCCCTGAATTCCGGATATCCCCCTGTTGAAGTCACTGATAATAGCTATCGTATAATTTGTGACAAGGGTAGCTGTGTTCGGCTCTGAACCATCGGCGAGAATGCTTATATTTGCCTTCCCTTCCCTCATAAGAGTCTTCTCGAACTCCTTTTCAAAAATTACTACTTGTTTGGTTTTACCCTTTCTGAAAACCTCCTCAATCTCGTTATAGCTGAGCAGTGTTTCCGTTCTCCTGAAAAATCCTGAAGAAATGATCTTGTCGGTCAGTTTCCGGGTAGTTTCATCTTTTGAAAGGTCGAGAAACGCCACTCCTGCATTTTTTATATCGGTACTTACTGCAAAACCGAATATAAGTATCTGAGCAGCAGGTATTCCGAATAGGATGAAAAGCGTCCTGTAATCCCTGAAGATATGCAGGAACTCCTTTTTTACAAATCCCAGGAATCTTTTCATAACTCAGTTTTTAGAAGGACGTGCTATTTTTATAAACACCTCTTCAACAGTTCCAACATTATACTGTTGCTTTAGTGCTGCCGGGGAATCGAGTGCAACAATTTTGCCTTCACTCATTATTGAGATACGGTCACAGTATTCGGCCTCATCCATATAATGTGTGGTAACGAACACAGTAATACCGCTGTCCGCAGTTTCATAAATCATCTCCCAGAAATGTCGTCTTGTTATAGGATCAACTCCTCCCGTGGGCTCATCAAGAAAAACAATCTTCGGTTCGTGCAATACTGCAACCGAAAATGCAAGTTTTTGTCTTAAACCCAGTGGCAGGTCGGATATGATCCTGTTCTCATACTCCTGAAAATTAAGTCTTTCCAGAAGGTCGTGTGTCCTTTTCTTTATTAATGCCAGTTTCATTCCATAAATACCACCATAGAGCATGATGTTTTCTTTTACAGTCAGATCTTCATAAAGGGAGAATTTCTGTGACATATATCCAATATTCTTCTTTATCATTTCGGCTTGTTTGTAAGCATCAAATCCTGCAACAGTTACCACCCCGGAGGTTGGCCTTGAAAGTCCTGACAGTATCCTTAAGGCTGTGGTTTTTCCGGCACCATTGGCACCCAGAAATCCAAATATTTCACCTCTGTACACCTCAAAATTCAAATCATCATTGGCGGTGAAGTTTCCGAATTTCTTCATCAGGTGCCGGACATATATTACCTTGTCATTCATATAATTCTAATCAATCTTCCATTAATTCAAGGAAACGGTCCTCTATACTGGCAACAACTTCTTCAATGACAGGAGATGAAATTCCCTCTTCTTTGAGGTGAGACAGTAATGAATCATCTATATTGTCACTGGTGACAGTTAAGTGGACTGAATCGCCAAAAGGCCACGCAGTGATTGTATCAGGATATTTTCTCAGTGCTTTAATAAGAGTGTATTTGTCAGAAGCTTTCACCGAAAACAACTTTCTGCTGAATCCTTCCCTTATTTTCTCAGGTGTTTCTATTGATAAAATTCTTCCATTCTGAATCAGTGCCACTCTGTCACATTTCATAGCTTCATCCATGTATGGTGTTGAAACAATAATAGTAATGTTGTGGGATTTGAGTTTTTTAAGCATTTGCCAGAACTCAGCTCTGGATACAGCATCAACTCCTGTTGTTGGCTCATCAAGAACAAGGATTTTAGGTTTATGGATAAGTGCACACGACAGAGCAAGTTTCTGTTTCATTCCCCCTGAAAGCTTACCTGCGAGCCTTTTTTTGAATGGTTCAATATGAGAATAGATATCTGAAATAAGATCATAATTCTCTTCAATGGTGGTACCGAACACCATGGCGTAGAAGTTAAGATTCTCCTCCACAGAAAGATCCTGATAAAGACTGAATCTGCCGGGCATGTAACCAATGTTTTTCCTGAGTTCTTTGTAACTTTTCAGACTATCCATTCCGAGCACTCTAAGGATTCCTTCATCAGGTAGCATTAAAGTGGTTATAATTCTGAACAGAGTTGTTTTCCCGGCGCCATCCGGACCGATAAAACCAAAGATCTCCGATTCGCTGACATTAAAAGTAATTTTATCGAGAGCTTTTGTCGCGCCGAAACTTTTGCAAATGCCTGATGATTCAATAACAGGTTCCATAGAGTTACCTGTTTTTTTCTGTAAAGATTGCTTCACCGGGCATTCCGGACTTCAAGCTGCCATCATTGGCAACATCAATATTAACGGAATATACGAGTATTACTCTTTCCTCCTTTGTCTGGATTATTTTTGGGGTGAACTCAGCTTTATCAGAGACATAGCTTATGGTGCCTGTAAATGTCTTGTATCCTTTTTTGCCATCGTCGATTCTGATTTTGCATTGCTGTCCGGTCTTGATTTTTCCAAGCTCAGCCCCGCTCACATAAACCTTTAACTTCATTACCGATAGATCTGCAATTTTTGCAAGAGGCTTGCCGGCGGCAGTGATCTCCCCTTCTTCAGAATATTTTTCAATCAGAGTTCCCGAAAGCGGACTTTTTACGCTGCTCCTGCTTAGTTGCTCGCTGAGCGTGGCTATTTTAGACTGGTATAAAGATAGCTCAGCAGCTACTGAAGTTTTCTGAGTGTTATTGGCTTCTATCTGTTTGAGAAATACGGCCTCCTGACCTGTAAGATCATCAAGTTGCTTTGCAGTAGCTGCATCGTTTTTAATCATATTTTTTGTTCTGTCGATGTTAGTTTTCAGATTTACGATCTGCTGCCTGACAATTTCATTCTGTGCATCTATTGAAATTATCCGGGTCCTTGTACTTCTCATTGCAGAATAAATTTCAGCAAGCTGAAGATGAATTAAGGTTGTGTCGATCAGTGCGAGCCTGTCGCCTTTCTGAATTAATGTTCCCTCTTTTACAGGGAAAACAACTATACGGCCGTTTGTCTCAGCGGAGATTATAACCTCAGTTGCTTCAAAATTCCCATATGCATCGGCAATGTCTGTTTTGTTCTTGCAGCCTGCAGCAAGAACAAGTGCGGTAAATATTAAAAGTCTGGTTTTCATTTTAGTTATGTTAATTATTTTCCATTTTTTGCCCCCCTTTAGGGCCTGCCCTGAACGAAGTGAAGGGGGGTTGGGGGGTCATTCAATTTCTTTACCACTTATATTAAGATATTCGATCCTTGTCATGGCAAGATTAATTTTATGAATTTCGAAATTGATCACAGCCTGCTTCTCGGAGTTCAATTCATTAAGATATTCTGTCGCAGTTATAGTTCCATTGTTATATTGCGATTCAGCCGAAGAAGTAATTCTTTTTCTCAGGGAAATGAGTTCATCATCTGTATTTATAAGAGATTGCAGGCTCTCTATTTCCGCTTTCTTTGAATCGAGCAGCCTTTTCAGATTATCGGTCAGATCATTTTTCCTGTTTTCAATAATTCCCTGTTGAAGAGTGACCATCTGTTTTTCATTTTTTGCTTTGTTCCAGTCAAATATGTTCCATTTCACTCCTGCACCAAGTATATAATACGGAGCGAACTCATTTTTAAAGAAATTGCTTCCGGGCGGATTGCCATACCCAAATGTTGCAAACCCAAAAGCTTTGGGCATTCTTTTGCTTTCTATTATTTTCATTCCTGCAGCAAGCTGCTCTTTTCTCAAATCAAACAGCTGGAGTTCAGGCCGCAGCAATTCAACAGGAAGTTCACCGGTTTGTCCTGGCAGTATAAATTCGGTTGCGGCATCTATCTCCTGGCCAATAAATCCCGATAAAATTTTCAGAAGAGAGGCTTTCCTTATCTCATTTTCAATCAGGGATTGTTCGATTTTGATTTTTTCTGAAGAGAGCACATCTACATCAGACTTTAATATTACACCATTATCGACTGCTGATTGCATTGATGAAATACGTTTCTTTATCAGATCAAGATAATTATTCAGAAGCTCCTTTTGCCGTGACAGGAGGAGCAGGTTGAAATAATAATTGTTTATCTGTCCGCGCAGTTTGTAGATATCCGTTTCGGTTTGTTTTTCGTTTATGCTCAGATCTGCTTTTTCAAGTTTTCTGGCACCTTTTATTGCACCGCCATCATAAAATACCTGGTTTATGTCGAGAGTGATTTTATATTGTTCGTGGGGAAGCGGTTTTATAGCACTGGCAATGCCAGGTATTGGCAGCGAGCCAAGTGTACTGCCTATATCAACAACAGAAGAGTTGTAAACAAAACTTCCATTGGCATCGAGAGTTGGCAACCAGCCTTTTACCAGATTGTTATCCTTAATCCTGGAAAGGCTGGAATATGCTTCCTTTTCATTTGCCAGAGCATTCACCTTTGCGGCCCTGTCGTAACATTCTTTCAGCGACAGGACCTTCTGAGGCAAGATTACCTGAGGCAGGAACCAGGCAAATAGAATTATTACTGATATTTTCATTTTCATATAGTTATTTTAATTCTTTGCTTTTCTGCTTTTAAGTGCGCCAATAACAAATTCAGCTGCAAACTCCTTTCTCTCTTCGATATAAGTATTGAAGTCTACTCCAAAGTTTTCAAAGATGCCTTCCAGGATTGCCCTGGCGGCGAAAGGAAAAACGCTGATAGCCGCAATGGTTGACATTATCTGCGGTATCGTTTCAATGGTAATGTTATACTTTTTTAACTCATCGCAATGTTGTTCCTGCAGTTTCTCCCAGAACTTTTTGAAATCCACGTTTTTCAGAAGCTTTTTAATACGTGCAGGATTCCTGTTTATTTCATTAAGGATGAATGAAGGAAGCCTGGGGTTCTCCTGCATGAATGTTATATGTTGTCTGAAAAAGAATCTTATTTTTTCTTCGAGTGTCAGGTCCTTTTCAAAAACCGGTGCAAACTTCCTCAGCATTTTTCCGGCAAGTTTTTCAAACACCGCATTAAATAGCTGGTCTTTTGTCCGGAAATAATAATGTAGTAATGATTTGTTTATTCCGGCGTGGTTGGCTATATCCTGCATGCGGGCTCCATCCATCCCTTTCTCTTCGAAAACCCCTGTTGCGGCTTCAAAGATTCTCTCCTCAGTTTGTTTATCATTCTCTGTCATATTGGTTGACCATTAGGTTTAACTTTTCGGATTAACCATATAGTTTAACCGAATGGTCAAATTTATATCCAGTTTTTTTATTGTGCAAGCTTTTTGAAATAAAACTTTAAGAATTATGCAAATTCATTATATTTCGTTTTATATAATTTTATTAATAAATATCTCAAATGAAAAAAACCAGAAACATTGTTCTGCCTCTTTTTTGTGTGATATTGTTTTTTACAACTTTTTCAGGAAAAATATTTGCGCAGAAAAACCCGAAAGGTAAACAGGCCAATAAACCCCTCTTCCGCGATCCGGTCTTTGACGGGGCAGCCGACCCTGCAGTGATATGGAACAGGAAAGAGAAAAAATGGTTTATGTTCTACACAAACCGGAGGGCCAATGCACCCGGACAAAACGGTGTGAGCTGGGTTCATGGCACACGTATAGGAATTGCAGAATCTGCTGATGGGTGCTTCCTGGAAATATCGCGACACCTGTGATATCCGTTATCGCATCGACGGAGGATATACCCACTGGGCGCCTGAAGTGATTGAAAATAAAGGATCTATATCATATGTATCTTACTTATGTTCCGGGAATCTTTAATGACTGGAATCACCCGCGCTGGATTGTGCATCTGACGAGCAAAAACCTCATTAACTGGGACTATCAGTCTACATTGAAGCTGGCCTCCGACCGCTGCATAGATGCCTGTGTCTTCCGTTTGCAGGATGGTACCTGGAGGATGTATTATAATAATGAAAGAGACAGTAAATCAATTTACTATGCCGATAGTCCTGATTTGTATAAATGGACTGACAGCGGGAAAAAAGTCATTGGAGATCAGAGTGGCGAAGGGCCAAATGTTTTTTACTGGAAAGGAAGGAACTGGATGGCTGTGGATAACTGGAAAGGGCAGGGTATATATTCTTCAGAGGATCTTGTAAACTGGACAAGGCAGGAAAAAAATATACTTCAAATACCCGGTACCGGAGCTGACGATCAGGCTATCGGTAATCATGCGGATATTTTAGTAAATGGAGACCGGGCGTTTATAATCTATTTTACGCATCCCGGACGAGCCCCGGGGTCACAACCAAGGGACGGTAAGAGGAGCTCAATTCAGATTGCCGAACTTGGACTGGAGAACGGTCAGATTATATGCGACCGTGATAAGCCGGTTTTTATAAACCTGAAACCACCCCGGAAATAGCGAAATAATTAAATTTGTAAAATGTTTAACTAAAGCCCGGAAATTATGGCAAAAGTTGCAATGCTAGGTGCCGGTTTTATTGGCGATTTTTATACCTATTCGCTTCACGGACTAAGGAGTCGCGATAAAGTTCATGTTATTTGTTCCAATGATGAATCTCAGGTGAAAGCCTTTGCAAAAAAGCATGGAATTCCAAAATGGACGATTTCAATGACGGAGGCAGTTAATGATCCGGATGTTGAGCTTGTTGTTATAGGTCTGCCTAACAACCTGCATCTGGAGGCAGTAAAACTGGCTGTAAAAGCCGGGAAAGGTGTGCTTTGTACCAAACCTCTCGGCCGTAATGCCGCAGAAGCATTTGAGATGCTCGAAGCTGTGGAAAAGGCTGGTGTTTTTCACGGATATATGGAAGATCTTGTTTATACTCCGAAAATTCTGAAGGCAATCCAGGCAGTGAAACAGGGAGCCCTGGGACAAGTAACATGGGTGCGTTCGCGCGAGACACATCCCGGACCGCACAGTGACTGGTTCTGGACTAAAGAAATATCGGGAGGCGGAGTTCTGCTTGATATGGGTTGTCATTGTATTGAAATCGCACGTAATTATATTGGTAAAGATATCCGCCCTGTAGAGGTAATAGGAATTGCCGACACCCTTGTTAAGCCAATTGATGCAGACGACAATGCACTGGGATGGGTGAGATATGAAAATGGCGCAATAGGCCAGTTTGAGGTGAGCTGGATTTTCAGGGGAGGGATGGATCTGCGCGATGAAGTAATGGGAACTGATGGAACAATATGGGTCAACAACTTCCTGAGAACGGGTTTTGAAATGTTCACTGCAGGCGGGAAACAGGGCTACGTGGCTGAAAAAGCAGAGACAGAAAAGGGATGGATATTCCCTGTTGGCGATGAAGTAGCAGAACTTGGATACTACAACATGTTTAGCGATATGTTCGATGCCTGGGAGGCTAAAAGGAATCCCCAGGAGAATTTCTACGACGGGTATGTTGTAAACGAAATAATGGATGCCTGCTACAGGTCAGCAAAATCAAAAAAATGGGAACCTGTTGAACTCAAAGTATGGAGAGGAAGCAAGAATGTAAAGCCAATTGCTGAGGTACGGGAGTACGATAAAGATCATATTTTCGTCAAAGAAGAAACAATGCCGGACGGCACGGTAAAAATAATTCTCAAGGAGAAAAAGACAGGAAAGATCATTCAGAAATTAAGATAATAAATGGATATGGTGTGGCTGATAACCACCAGCCACAATTCCGATGATTATAAATGCTATTTTTTTGGGAAAATATGCAATGCAATGCCTCTGTTTGATCCTAGCCTGGCAACATATTCTGATTGATAATCAATATCAATGGAATCGATTCTTATATGTGTCCGCGTATTTACCGAAGCATCATCAGAATATATTTTAGCAACATATTTAATTCCAGGAATAAGAAATGAAAATTTCAGACTGAAATCTTTTGCCGTTTCTCCATTTATCCCGCCTACAAACCATTCATTGTCTTTCTTACGGGCTATAATGCCATACTCACCTATCTTGCCATAAAGAACTTTTGTTTCGTCCCACGTCGTGGGAAGATCATCAAAGAACTCAAGTTCCGGTTCATTACCCAGGTAATTTGGTTTGCCTCCCAAATCGTTTTCTCTTCCTGCCGGAACAGTTTTATCGTACCAGTACAGAAACTGAAGCGGACTGAAAATGCAGACTGCTTTTGCGAGCTGTGAAGCATGTGATCCCATCTTAGCATCAACACGGTTATCGTAATAGCAAACAGTGTTATCTGCTGCACCTGCAAGAGCCCTGGTAAACATCGTTATTAAAGTGTGAGTATTATCCGGACTTTCTTCATCACCTCGTATTCCCTCCTGCGTCAGGAAATTAGGATAGGTCCTAGAAAAACCTGTAGGGCGGTATTCATCGTGGACATCAACAATCATTTTATAAGCCGCAGCTTTTTTAATTGCCTCATGCATCCATGCAGTGACAGGTTGTGTTCCGACCTGCACAAAGCCGAACTTTATCCCCGAAATACCCCATTTGCTGTAAATTGGGAGCAAGTCGTCCAGTTGTTTTTCCAGAGCTTTCCGGTTCACATAAAGAAGAACTCCTATATTCCTGGAATGAGCATAGTTTATGATCTCCTTCAATTCGAGCGGACCTTTCGATCGTGCAGGATCTACATTAACACTCCTTGCATCTGAAAGATCATTGTTCTCCGGGCCATACCATCCGGCATCAAATTCAATATATTGCATTTTATGCGCAGCAATAAAGTCGACGGCACTTTTTGCCCCTGTGGTAGTAAGAGTTACTTCACGCAGGACCTTTCCGGGCTTTATCCACGAATCATCTCCTATAGCAGAAGGATCGTTAAGATTAAGCAGCAAAAAATTTTTCTCAAGAAGATCTCCCGGATTCTTACCGATCATTACAACCCGCCATGGCGACGTGAATGGTAACTTTTTATGCACATCACCACCAAGGCGTGTCCTCACGGCAATACCTGCGGAAGTATCCGGTTCAAATTTCATCCTTGCATAGTCAATGAGTTTTGCTTCAGTAATAGCAACCGTACAGGCGGTGTCGTATTCAATTACTAAAGGTCTTTCACATCCTTTTTCAATTTTACTCAGCGGAACCTTTGAATACATAGCCTGGGCTCTTGCAGCTGACCAGGCCGTATAGTTCGCGGGAAATCTGAACAAGGTTTTTTCATCTGTAATTATTAGTGAATCAATACCTTGCTGCTCAGGAAATTCATAGGCAAATGCAATTCCTTCATTATAAGCTCTGCAGATCAGATTTATCTTTAATCCGCGACTTCCGAGAAAGATCTTTAACTGATTATAATTATCCGGTATTTCTTTCTTCGCTCCGAATTTATTGATCCAATTGCCGGAGATAGTCTCATTTTCAGTTTTGAGAATCTTAAATTCCCGGTTTAAGTCCACACCTTTCAGACTCAGGTTAAATGAAGATGGAAGAAGTATATCCTTCTTTTGGGAAGCGATTGAAAAAGTAATAATACCTTTTCCGGAACTTTCGGAAGAAGGTGATATAATGAGATTTAACTTTCGGTCAGGTGATTCCAGTGCGATGTTTTTTTTGCCCGAATATCCCGAAGTGAACATCATGACGATTAACCCCGGGAATAGTATGGTTTTGTATTTCATTCAGGTTGATTTTACCCAAAGATAAAAAAGGAATTGATGAAGTAAGGAATTAATTCCATAGCACACAGTTTATAAATAAATGAGAAGACAACCTATTAAAAAACGGGGTTATGATCTACTAAGTAGTAAAAAATATAGATAAAGGTATAAAAAAATGGGGTATAGAATAAAAAAATATAACAAATAAACTAATATACCCCCAAAATGTTATATATATTTGCAAAGAAAATTATTTTTATATATTTAATTAAGTAAAGGATGAAATATTTGCGAAAAAGATACCTGTTATTACCGGTTTTGCTATTTATTTTCAGTAATGGTCTGTTCGCTGCAGACAAGACTCCTATAGATTCCGGCGCTACCGCCTGGATGCTTACTTCAACAGCACTGGTGCTTCTGATGATTCCCGGACTGGCTATGTTTTATGGTGGCCTTGTCAGAACCAAGAACGTTCTTGGGACAATAATGCACAGTTTTGTTGCAATGGGAATAATAAGCGTATTATGGGTAATTATTGGATACAGCATGTGTTTCGGGAAAAATATACTGGGTGGATGGATAGGCTGGAACTCTGATTATTTCTTTTTAAAGGGGATTGATGAAAAAATAATGCCTGCAGGTATTCCGGAATACGTCTTTACCATGTTTCAGGGAAAGTTTGCAATAATTACCCCGGCACTTATTGCAGGTGCATTCGCAGAACGTGTTTCGTTCAAGGCATATTGTTTTTTCATCGCCTTATGGAGCATCTTTGTTTACAATCCTTTATGTCATTGGGTTTGGGCCTCCGACGGATTCCTCTTCAGTCTTGGCGCAAAAGGTGCCATCGACTTTGCAGGTGGTACGGTAGTACATATTTCGGCAGGTGTGAGTGGTCTTATTGCTGTTCTCTATCTGGGATCAAGGCGAGGTTATCCATTCCAGGTTATCAGACCCAACAACCTTGTTATCACAATGCTGGGAGCAGGTTTGTTGTGGGTTGGCTGGTTTGGGTTTAATGCCGGAAGCAGTGTTTCAAGTGGTCTGAGTACTGCTCAGGCTCTGACAGCAACACAAGTAGCAGCAGCATCAGCGGCTCTTACATGGATAGTTATTGAAGGTTTTCAGCAGGGTAAAGCCACAGCACTGGGTTTCGCCAGCGGAATTCTTGCAGGACTGGTAGCTGTCACTCCGGCAGCAGGTGTTGTACAACCCTATGGTGCAATGATCCTCGGAATTGTTGCCTCGTTAATCTGTTACTTCGCTATACAACTGAAAAACAGACTTGGTTATGATGATAGCCTCGATGCATTCGGTATTCATGGAATAGGAGGAATTACTGGTGCTATTCTTCTCACCTTTTTCATCAGGCAATCGTGGATGAGAGATGCTGCGTCAGTTTCAAACGGCGGCTGGACAATCTGGAACCAGCTCGGGATACAGACAATCGCAGTGCTGATTGCAATTACTTATGCTGCCTTAATGACTTTTGTAATAATTCTTGTAGTCGACAGACTTTTTAAATTCAAGGCTTCGGAAACCGATGAAATGGCCGGACTGGACAGGTCTTATCATGGAGAACGTGCATATGGTATGCTTAACCCTAATTAACAATAGAAATGAAACTAATTACAGCAATTATACGTGAAGTGTCGCTCGACAGAGTCCGTGAAGCACTTATTCAGGCAGAGATTACCAGGATTACCGTAAGTCGTGTATCCGGACATGGACAGCAGAGAATTGAGGAAATGTACAGGGGCCAGAGGATTGTGCCTGATCTCATTCCAAAAGTAAAAATTGAAATTGCAGTCAATGAGGCTTTTGTTGATATTACTGTCGATGCAATCCTGAAATCTGCTCGCTCCAATGGTTCAGGCAGTGTGGGAGACGGGAAAATATTTATTACACCCCTGGAGGAGTGTATCAGGATACGAACCGGTGAAAGGGGCGGTACTGCAATTTGAATCCGGACTATTTCAGACAGGTAAAATAATCTCTACCAAAAAATCTCCTGATCATATTTTTTTTATATTTGTTTAAGGGATTCATAGAATTTAATTCCCTTAATTAATTTAAAATGTAATACTAAAAATTTTGGTTATGATAAAAAAAGCAGTTTTTCTGGTTTGCCTGGTAATATTTCTTGGGAATGTTATTTCAGCACAGAATAAGTACATTGGAGCCGACAAATGTAAATTGTGTCACAATAAACCAACCACGGGTGACCAGAATGGAAAATGGCTTAAAGACCCACATTCACAGGCACTTAAAACTTTAACCAATCAAAAATCTCTCGATTACGGCAAGAAAAATGGTATAGATCCTGCAAAAGATGCAAAGTGCCTCAAGTGTCATTCAACATATGACAGGATTGATGCTAAACTGAGAGGTGGAATTCTTGCCACAGAAGGTGTTTCGTGCGAAAGCTGTCATGGACCAGGTAGTACCTACAAGTCACCATCAATTATGAAAAGTCTGGAACAATCCAAAGCTAATGGATTGATAGTTCCTGACAAAGCTCTGTGTCTTCAGTGTCACGGTTCAAAAGATAATCCATTTTTCAAAGAGTTCAATTTTGAAACAGCCTCTGCAAAAATTGCTCATCCGAACCCTGCAAAGAAAAAATAGTTCAAAATGATTTAGTGTTTTGTTACAATATCTGAAATTAAAAACGGCGAAGTCTCCTGACTTCGCCGTTGATTTTTGATATGCTATGTACTATATTTCCTAACTTAAATGCTAATTATTCCTTATTTTCGCAACATCTTAATTTAATAAACTAATAGAGTGAAACAGTCATTATTTGTTTTGATGATAATATTCTTATCTGCAGGTTGCAAAGGACCATTGTCCAAACCGGTTGCTGCTGATTCTAAATCGCAGACTCATAATGTTGTAGTCAATGAGGTGATCCATGCCGGAGGCTATACTTATTTAAGAGTAACTGAAAAAAGAAAAGAGATATGGATTGCGGTTCCTGCAATGGAGGCAAAGAAAGGTGATAAACTTTCATATACCGGCGGTCTGGAGATGAAAGATTTCCAGAGCAAGGAACTTAAAAGAACTTTTCCGAGCATTCTGTTTCTGGAAGGTGTAAATACAGAGACCAATACCTCGCAACCAGGGCCGATGGATAATTTAAAATCTCCCGGTGCGGTTAAAACAGAAAGAATAAATGTAACCATAAAACCGGGAGAGGGGTGTATCTCTATCGCAAAACTTTTTGAAGCAAAATCAGACTATTCGGGCAAAACAGTAAAAATCAGGGGCAAAATAACAAAATTCAACGTTCAGATTATGGGGAAGAACTGGATCCATATTCAGGACGGAACGGATTTCAAAGGCGACTATGACCTGACAATCACCAGTGATACAATGATTTCTGTAGGTGATACTGCAACTTTTGAAGGCAAAATCTCACTTAAAAAGGATTTTGGCTACGGTTATTTCTATGAAGTGATCATGGAGGATGGAAAACTGATAAAGTAACTTATGCCAATCGGTTCAACAAGTTTTAATATCTTCAGTTATAATAAATTTGATTGGAAAGCTTAAAATTTTTGAAATATATTCACCACGCTCAAAAATATCTACATCTTCTTCTTCGTAAAACCAACGGATGACCAGTTTATTCCCCGTTGGAATTTCCTGTGAGATTTTCTTTAAAATTGAAGCTAAAATTATAGTATTAAAGCTGTTCAAAAATTCCAGGGCAATAGTAACCACGGTTGATTCAGCCGGATTGAGAAAGTAGGACCCGAGCCATTCCGATATTTGTTCAGGAATTCCGGTTGTTCTGCTTTCATCAATAGCACGTCCCTTTATCTTAATAATTCCTTCAGGATCGAGAATAACCTCCGGAGTCTTAGGTGTTGGCGGAATATGAACTTTTTCTGTCATCTTTTCTTCAAATTTTAAGGTTGATTCTACAGTTGTACTAAAATGAAACAAACTATAAATCACTTGATTTCAAATTTCAGAAATTTATTGATCAGGCGCAAATAAAAATAACTTTAATCTCTTCAACGTTTCAACTTTTATTTTCTAATTTTCTATATTTAATTCTGCATTTCCAATTGTGTGTTCAAAATTCATTCAGCTTTGTATCTCCTTGAAACTGATGTACCTGTTATCGTACATAATGCTCAGGAATCCAGCCAGTCTCTTTTCCAATCCAATTGTTTTCTCAGGTAAATCCTTCCATCTTGCATTCAGGTGATTGAGCAGGGTAGCCACATTGGATACACCATCAATTGTCTTCCATACTTCCGAGCCGATCTCATCCAGTTTTATCCTGATTACCGGCGAATGTCTTCCAATAGCAAAGTTCGAAAACCGGTCATTTTTGAATTTCTTAACCAGAATGACAACTCTGCCTGTCTTTTCCTCCTCATATTCATGCAAGCGAACCGGAGTAAGGTCTAGCAGGTTGGCTTTCTTCAAAAATCGTCGGCGCTCGAAAAAGTTCATATGGATACACGTTTTCAACTGGGGCTTAGAACCTTGTTATAAGCTAATAACTTTTGATCCGGTTCCTCAGGACTGGTATGAAATATTTCGAGTCTATTATACCATTGCCTGTGGGGGTGCCGGCTCATCGGGACGACCTGCACTGTGTAAAGGTATATATATCAAAATAAGTGAAATAAGTATTAATATTGCAAATCCGATCATCACATGCGGATCGTAAAGTTTCTGCTTAAAGTCTACATTGGCGATCTTGAGCGGAGCAAAAAGCAAACCGCAAAGGGCTTCGCCGGCTATAAGACCCGAAGCAATAAGGATACCAATATTTTCAACCCTGGCACGCTGGGCCTCATTGAGTTTTCTTTTCTCAATCATCATATCAACAATACCTTTAACCAGTCCGCCAAGGAAAATGGCAAAGGTCGTTTCAAGGGGAAGATACATACCTACGGCAATTAACATTGGGCTCTTCACCTGCATCAATATTAGGCCTATTCCGAAGAACATACCAAATGCGATGAGAGGCCAGGTCATTTCTCCGCCAACAATACCTTTCGACAGCATTGCCATAAGTCCGGCCTGGGGTGCAGAAAGATTTTTGCTGCCAAAACCGCCGATATAGTTTTCATTCATACCCTGGGCAATATCGGCCCTGTTCAGGAAATCCAGTACAATGAACATCACGGCACCTGCCAGTATTACACCAAGGATATCTCCGATCTGCATTTTCCATGGTGTTCCGCCAAGTATATGTCCAGCCTTGAGGTCCTGAAGCATCTCACCAGCAACGGCAGCGGAAACGCATACAATAGCTGCTACACCAAGTACGGCTGCCACTCCTCCATTATTAGCATTCACACCAATTGTAACCAGGACTAAAGCAGTAACAACTAATGCCGTTAAAGTCAATCCACTGATAGGGTTATTGCTCGATCCCATAATTCCTACCAGGTAACCCGAAATCGCCGCAAAAAAGAAGGCCAGTACAATCATTATGGTGGCTGCTACCAGAGCAGGAAGAATCGCTGTTTTGAATATGAAATATGTAATAAGGAATGTTGAAAATGCAACCATGATAATACCAAATATGATCCATGAGAATTTAATATCCTTTTCGGTTCTTAATTCAACAGATCCGCCCATTGCTGCTTTTTTGACGTCTCCGAAGGATCGCAAAATACCTGCAATCAAGGTCTTACGCATTTTGAAAAGAGTAAATAAAGCTCCCATTAACATCCCTCCAATGGCAATTGGTCGCACTATGAGGTACCAGATACGACCCATCTGGAATTCCGGAGAGCTAACTTTCTGAAGGGCGTCGGCCACTGAATATTTTGGGTAGACGGCAACAAAATTCGTGGCCCACTCCTGAAGATAATCGAGGGTAAAATAAGGCGAGACAAAGAAATACACAAGAGGAGCCAGCAGCCCCCATGCTACTAATCCACCACTGAAGTTAAGAGCGCCAAGTTTGGGTCCAATTATATAGCCTACACCCATATAAGCCGGACTGATACCGGGGGAGCTGAGGAGGGCGCCACCATTCACCTTGAAAGCAGTACTTTTTATCATATGGCTTTTGAATGCAATAAACTTATCATATGAAAGCTTAAAGAAATTCATTTGTCCTAAAGCCTGAATAAGAGCTCCGATGCCCATAGCGCTGAACAAGAATTTAGAACCGCTACCCAGAGCACGGCCACTCTTATGTATTTCGGCAGCTGCAGTACTCTCAGGAAAGGGAAGGTCAGCATCATCCACCATAACCCGCCGAAGCAACGCGACGAACATAATACCAAGTATACCTCCGGAAATAAGAATAATAGTGGAGGTGACATAATGTCCCGGTGTAAAGAAAGGATCCCATAGACCGGCAATGAAAAATGCCGGTAAAGTGAATATAGCCCCGGCGGCCACAGATTCACCGATGGAACCGACGGTACGGGCAAAATTCTCTTCCAGAATGCTTCCCCGCATCATCTTTAATATTGCCATCCCAATAACTGCGGCTGGATATGTAGCGGCAATTGTCATTCCGGCCCTCATACCCAGGTAAGCATTGGCCGCACCCAGTACTACTGCAAGTACGAGTCCGATAATAAGCGCCCGGAGGGTGAATTCGGCCATCCTGGTCTCAGCCGAAACAAAGGGTATAAATTTCTTTTGATCTGCCATAATATAAGCTTAAGTTACTAATACTTCAGGTAAGTATTTAAAGAAGTAAATGTAAAAAAAAAATCAAATCCAGCTTATTGTTCCAGGTTTCCTTTTTTTCTTGTTGGTCTGCCTTATGTTGTAGCAACGGAGAGCCAACTGCGAATCGTTGACTTCACTGATTTCAGGGATCAGAAAACCTTTCAGGTCGCCATGCCATACAATTTCTGCTGTAGTGTTTAGTACTTGGGATTACTAAAAGAATTTGACTTCACCTGGATTATTACAGGAGTGTAATATATTACTAATCCCTACTTTTGCTTACTGCGAATCTTTTTTCCGGAAAGCGGACCACCCAAAGCAGCACTTACGTAGCAAATGTCAAGCACTCCCGCACTCAATGGGAGAATACCCCACACCATAGATATCACACCAAGCGTATGCTCCCGAAATATAAAACCAAGCACGAGGAATCCTATGCCTGTGAATATACGTAAGATTCTGCCAGCCTGACTATTGAGGAATATCGAAAATCCAGATTGATTGAAAGATTCGTACGTAGTCATAATAAACATTTTATGTGATTAATTACTTTCTCGTGGCAAATCCTTATTACCACATTTGAAAAACAATGTCAGGGTGATAATGTTCATATTGATAGGACCGCCAGGAGCGGGAAAGACAATGCCTGCAAAAAGACTTTCCACAATTATTCCTCCTCTTACTCTTGATGAGGCACTTGAAACTACAAAGATACATTCAGTGGCTGGAAAGATAGATGACAATACAGCGCTTATGGTGAGAAGACCTTTCAGGTCGCCACATCATACAATTTCTGATGATGCTCTTGTATGGGGAGGAATATTTCCAACTCAGTTTTTCGGTCAAAAAATTAGTCCTTCTTTGACCACTTCAAAAGAAGGTCTGAAAACACGAAACATACATGAGAAAACAATAAGTCTTTAACTCCTGATTGAAAAAGTCTTGCTGAATTTATACTCGTAGTTTGCGATTTAAAAAAAATAATCCTGACGAACTATTGTCCATACTCTTTGTTAATAGTAATGGATTTCAATTATTTAAATAAATATCGCCATGAAACCTCTATTTAAAAATTCCATAATTGTTATCCTTCTATTTGGGACAACAATTTATCTTCCTACCTGTAAGAAGGAAGCGACTCCACCTATTGTGATAACCACAATTGTCTCAGATATTACTAGGACAACTGTATCAGCCGGAGGTACTGTGACTTCCGACGGGGGCTCCGAAATTATTGTTTTTGGGTTATGCTGGAGCACTTCTCCGAATCCAACTACCAGTTCCAATAAGACAAGCAATGTAACTAAGACAAGCAATGTAACAGTCAGTGGCTCTTTCATCAGTAGTATAACCGGATTGACAGCTAATACCAAATATTATGTACGAGCCTATGCGACCAATAATGCCGGTACAAGCTATGGCAATGAAGTTACATTTACTACAAACGATATTAACAAAGCCGCAACTGCCCCAACTTTAACAACAACTGTCGTTACTTCAATTACGGAGACAAGTGCTGTTTCAGGTGGTACCATTACGGATAATGGTGGAGGAGATATTACTGCCAGGGGCGTTTGTTGGAGCAAAAGCCCTGATCCATATTTTCATTCTGATGGTACTACAGCAGATGGAAGTGGTACGGGTCCTTTTGTAAGTTATCTGTCAGGTTTAGATCCGGGTACAACCTATTATATTAAAGCCTATGCAGTTAATGGTGCAGACATAGCTTATGGGAATCAAGAGAGCTTTTCCACCCCTGATTTGATCAATGGTTCAGTTTCAGATATAGATGGCAATATATATAAGACTATTCAGATTGGCACCCAGACCTGGATGGCAGAAAACCTTAAAACTACAAGATATAATGATGGTTCAAATATACCTAATGTAACAGGTGATGATGAATGGATGGATTTGACCACCGGTGCTTATTGTTGGTACAATAACCAGGAAACAACATATAAAAACACTTATGGTGCATTATATAATTGGTACTCCGTCAACACAGGCAAATTATGCCCGACAGGATGGCATGTGCCCTCAAAGGAGGATTGGATGATATTAGCGACATATCTTGGAGGGGTAGAACTTGCAGGCGGTAAGCTAAAAGAATCAGGTACAACTCATTGGCAAAGTCCAAACACAGGAGCAACCAACACCACCCGATTTACCGCTCTTCCGGGAGGAGTGCGGGATGTTTCAAGCGACTTTGGGGGATTCTTTCTCAAATTTGGTTCTAATGGATTTTGGTGGAGTTCAAATCCGGGAATTGAACCAACTGACCATAGTTTGTGGCTGGACTCCAATTCCAGTAAATTCTCTTTTGTCCCGTGGTGGATTTACTACAACTCGGGTCTATCTGTCCGTTGCCTGAAGGATTAATTTTATATAACAATAACTTATTATCAGACTTCGGAAAACAGCTTTGGAGGGTTTTTGTTTTAATAAAATTGACTTAGGTTATTCATCAAAATTAACATTCTTGTAATAAGCTATTTCCATTGCCTTTTTCCGGTACGTTTCCTTGCTATGTTTATCACCATCAATACGGCTTAGACCGAAATAGGCATATGCTGCAAATTCATTTCCATAATTCCCAAAAACAGAAATGTCACTTACCTCTTTATTGTAGTAGTCCTGCGCTTCTGTATAACTATGATATTTCTTCTCATACAAAATGCCTTTGAAGATTGTGAGCCGTGCCCTGAAGTATGGATTGCCCATTTTCCCTTCATATGATCTTACAAGACCTTCAGCCTCGTCATACTTTTTTACCAGCAGCAGATTTTTTATATAATCGGCCAGATATTGCGAAAAGGAGTTCATTAATTATAAAGGAAGGGCAATACTGCCGGATAAGACTTAATTAGTTTGCCTAAGTATTTGAAACTTGTTTTCAAGTTGGACATTACTCCGGGTAAGTTTTATGTAGAAAGGTATTACTTAATTATTAAAACTAAAATAGTTGTAAGTCAATTATATGAGTAAAGTTATGAAAGGCAATAACACCAGTCAAATAAATCTTTTTAGATGACTATCATTAGGATTAGGGTTTTGGTATCGTTAAGCATTCCTCGTATTTAGAACTTCGATGCTTCTCCATTCTCTTTTGATTTTTATCAGCATAATGAATTTTAAAAATGCCCCCTCATTAGATACAATAACAGATGATAAATGACGATGCTGCACAGTAGTATATGTGTTTGTATATTAATATAATAGGCAGATGATGGTTTTATTTTCAACGACTAATTACCCAATAAAAATGTCCTGAAATGTTAAACTTCAGGGCATTAATTACTAATTCTTTCCAATTTAAAATTCTTACCTTTTGTTCACTTTTTGACTCGTGTCCAAGTAGTAGTAGTTCCCGCAGGTTTGTTATCCTTCATGCCAGTCGCCGTAAACATATCGGGGAATTTGAATTCATATATCGTTTTTGAGGCAACCTGTTCGGGATTTGAAATATATGTATATGGAAAATATTCGCAAGTATTTTTGGAAGTGAACAAAATTACCCTAAGATTTAAGTCTGGTTTATCAGTTCCAATTGATGCAAGAATGTATTTATCATTTTTTTTGTCATATCCCCACAGATACTTAGTTTCAGAAATGATTTTTTCTTTAGAGATATCTTTTTTATATTGTTCAAATCCACCATTTCTGAAACATGTGATTTCAACGACTTGAATGTCACCATTTTCTGATTCATTCTGCCAGGTACCCAAAAACTGTTTTGCTAACTCAACCTGATTGAGTTTTGTTTGAGTGGTCTGCGCCTGTATTCCACTTGAACAGATAAAAAGGAATAATGCAATCATTGTAGTAAAAAATAAATTTTTCATACGATTCGGTTTTAGTTATGGATTAAACTAAAATAACTGTAAATCAAAAATATGATGCAAGTTACGCCAGCCCGGGTAATTACAATTTCCACGGCAAAGTTTAGTGTCGGCTTTCCAGCTGGTATAATGGTTATAGAATTGAATGTATATTATAATCGATTGATATTTAAAATTTATTTATTTATATTTGATACTGCATTTCCAATTGTGTGTTCAAAATTTATTTAAATTAAATGACATGCTGGTTAAAACATTCGCCAGTGCGGTTACAGGTATTGATGCTGTAACAGTCACTGTAGAAGTAAATGTGTCAATCGGGATCCGTTTCTTCCTTGTTGGTCTGCCCGATGTAGCAGTAAAGGAGAGCCAACAGCGTATCGAATCTGCATTCAGGACCCTTGGACATAAATGGCCTGGTAAACAGGTAGTCATAAACATGGCACCTGCTGACATAAGGAAAGAAGGTTCTTCATACGATTTGCCTCTTGCAGTTGGTATACTGGCCGCTGATGAAAAGATATCTCATTCAGAAACTGAATCATTTCTTTCGATGGGAGAATTATCTCTTGATGGCACATTGCAGCCTGTTAAAGGAGTACTGCCAATTGCTTTGAGAGCCAGAGAGGAAGGTTTTAAAGGATTTATTGTACCTATAAAAAATGCACGAGAGGCAGCAGTAGTAAATGGCCTCGATGTTTATGGCATGAACAATCTTGGAGAGGTAATAGATTTCTTTGATAAGAAAAGGACATTTGCTCCTGTTGTGGTGGATCTGCATGAAATATTCAGCAAGGAGGCGAATAAATATGAAGTCGATTTTTCAGATGTGCGGGGACAGGAAAGCGTAAAAAGGGCACTTGAAGTTGCGGCTGCAGGCGGGCACAACGTAATAATGATAGGACCGCCAGGAGCGGGAAAGACAATGCTTGCAAAAAGACTTTCCACAATTATCCCTCCTCTTACTCTTGATGAGGCGCTTGAAACTACAAAAATACATTCAGTGGCTGGAAAGATAGATGACAATACAGCGCTTATGGTGAGAAGACCTTTCAGGTCGCCACATCATACAATTTCTGATATTGCCCTTGTAGGAGGAGGGACGTTCCCACAACCCGGGGAGATATCACTAGCCCATAACGGTGTTCTTTTCCTCGACGAGCTTCCGGAATTCAAAAGAACTGTTCTGGAAGTGCTTCGACAACCCCTGGAAGACAGGGTTATAACAATTTCCAGGGCCAAGTTTACTGTAGATTATCCTGCGAGTTTTATGTTAATAGCCTCTATGAATCCTTGCCCCTGTGGATTCCATAATCATCCTGAGAAAGAGTGCACGTGCTCAATGGGGATGGTTCAGAAATATCTCAACCGTATTTCTGGCCCGCTGCTTGACAGGATAGATATCCATATTGAGGTGGTTCCGGTAAATTACGACAAGTTATCAGATACACGCAATATAGAAACTTCAGCTGTTATAAGGGAGAGAGTTGTCAGAGCCAGAGCTATTCAGGCAGATAGATTCAAATCAGTGAAAGGGATATATTCAAATTCTCAGATGAGCCCATCAATGCAGCGAAAGTATTGTCATCTGGATGAATCCGGAAGCAGGCTGCTTAAAACAGCAATGGACTTCCGGGGCCTCTCGGCCAGGGCTTATGACAGAATTCTTAAGGTCGCAAGAACTATAGCAGATCTTGATAGCTCGGAAAACATCAATGCGGAACATATCTCCGAAGCAATCAATTACCGTAACCTCGACAGAGAGGGGTGGGCAGGATAAACCGGAAGAGGTTGTTTAACTAATAGTTCCTAATCCTTTAAACATCTGACACTGAATCCCACGGTTTTAGAATCATATTCACGCGACATGCCTGTAAAAGACGGACTATTATCAATATAATAGTCATAACCGTATGCTGTGTTGGAAGGATACTCGCTTGATGACCACCAGTCAGATGCTTCGCCAAGTCCTGCAAATACACCATTGTTGAGAGCTGAGGAACGCCAGCCTCCGGGTATTGCTGTGAAACCTGTCTCATTTGTTGCTGATGAATTTAAGCCGGTCCAGAGAGCGGTGCATGTAGCCCTCAGTTTATGGCTGGCATAGGATGCAAGAAATGTCCGGAATGTCGACCATTCAGTGTCTGTTGGCACATGCCAGCCGGTCGGGCAGAGTTTATTGGCAGAACTTACAGCGAACCAGTTGTAAAGACCACCATATAGATTTTTATTTGGATCTTCATTGTTTCCCTGCCAGCAGTATCCTGGTCCCGTCAGAGAGGTCCATTGAAGATTATCGGTAACCGGAGAGATCGCTATCCCATTGCTGAATTTGGTGGTTTTTAGATTTTCTGCCATCCAGGTCTGGTCGCCTATCCTGACAGCCGGATAATGATTGTTATCGCCGTCAGTGCATTCAATGAAATTAAAAGTGATTGCAGTATTTGCTAATGCAGCAAGTGTAACAACGGTACTGTAATTTCCTGAAACACCTGTGAATTTTAACCTGTCACCTGGCGAACAATACATAATCTCTTCGGCAGTTGCCCCTTTTGAATTTTCTTTTTTCTCCGGTGCGGAAGACATGTTTTCATAAGTGATCCTGGCATCCCCACTGGTGTAACCTTGGGATATCAGGCGTCCACTTATCTGAAACACACCTGAGCTGATCTTAACTATATAGAGACCATTTTCAATTCCCTCGAGTTTGTATGTATGCGAGCCCTTCAGCAGGAAATTCTCAGTCCTGGCAACCTCGCGGCCGGATATATCATACACTGAGATTGTTGTTTTACCCGATTCGGGAAGACTGAATTGCATCAAGGAATACTCTGCCATGGGATTCGGATAAAGACTGAAGCTTTTGCCCTGATTTTCACCAGGAAATTCAATGCCTGTAGCAGTCACGATCAGCCGAAGGTTTTTTGAACCATCCATTATGATACTCGAGCATAATGACATGTTTTCAACTTTCACCGTGGCTACAGTAGTACTGGCCCCCGCAGCACTGAAGGTAATCACATATTCTTCAGCCTTAAGCCTAACCATCGAGAATACCAGCAGAGTCATAAAAATGCAGGTAATTAATTTCTGATAACAGGTTATGGATTTCATTATCATAGTTTTTAGTACATATTTATGGGATGAGCTACTAAGTAAATTTATAAAAATCTTTAATTCAAGTCAAGTAAATACGGTGAATACTTGATTTTCCATAATGATTGGTTGAAATGTTAAACGATCAGATAACTCTGTGACTGTACTGAGAAACGGTCTTAGACAACAGAATCCATGCCCCTGCAGATTTCTTTATCGTCCTGAGAAAGAGTGCACGAATCTGGTTTCGAAAGTGAAGAATTGCTGTATTTCTATACACATGATGAATAACTATACAATGTTCGCAAAGTAATTCAATAACAAACAATTGAAAGCTTATATTTTCTACAGTGTATATATATTCAACAGAACAGAGTTCGTTATTGTTCGGATATGTTAATGTAACAGTCAGATAAACAGATAAATAGAAAGTCTGGCACTATAGTTGATATCCCGGTATTATGTAAATAATCTAAAGGAGAAAACCTGTCCGGAATTTACCATAATGTTGAGAGAATGAACTTAAATCTGAAGACAATGAAAAAAACATTCACTTTATTAATCAGCTTACTGTTACTTAATTACAGTAATATGAGCTGCAAAGATCTCCCGGCTGAAAGAATACTTTCCCCGGGTGATTCAATAAAAGTCTTAAGTACACCCGATTTATATAATACATCTCTAAAATGGGCAACCGAGTACAACAGGCTTTATCCTGAAATCAAAATTAAAGTAGTGAACGTTTCCGATAGCAAGACAATGGATAAATTACTAGCTGAAGGAAATATCGCGTTTGTTTCAAATGAGCATTATTCGGGATTTAATAATCAGACATTATGGCGAGTTGTTGTTGGACGTGATGTTATTGTGCCGGTGATAAATTCAAAAAACTCCTTTTCTGATAAAATCTATCAGCAAGGTGTCTCTAAAAATGCCCTGGCACAATTTTATGAAAACACCAGATTGAGTAACTGGGGTATGCTTCTTAATAATAATGAAAAAACACCGGTCAATTATTACTGGATAGATGATGAATCATTGCAAACCGGTATTGCTGCCTTCCTGGGAACAGGAAAAACAGCGATCCATGGAATTGAGGTAAAGAACAGTGATGAAATGGTAGCCGCGATCAGGAAAGATCCAAATGGATTAGGATTTTGCAAGATGATCAATATTCTCGATGCCCAACATCAAAGTATCGTTGAAAATATAAGATTGTTGCCAATTGACAGGAACGGGAATGGTATAATCGATTACAGTGAAAAAATTTATGATGATTTTAATGCTTTTTCAAGGGGATTATGGATAGGTAAATATCCGAAAAACCTGATCAGTAATATTTACTCGATCTCTTCAGGTCAGCCTGAAAAATCATCAGAGGTGGCATTTCTGAAATGGGTCGTCACTGATGGCCAGCAGTTTCTATCTAAGGATGGTTATTCAGATCTTGTTATTAGCGAGAGACAGATGACAATTGAAAAACTTAATAATGCTTTAGTTTATCTCCCGGCAGCTGCAGATACCAGATCACTTCCAATTATTATACTTCTGAGCCTTGCAGCAATTATTGTCTTTGGGCTTGCAGCAGATTTTTCAATCCGGTATCTGCGACGCAGAAAGGTTTCAATGCAAAATCCGGATCCGGGTTCAAAACCAATTCTTGATGAAAACTCTGTACTAGTCCCCAATGGGATCTATTATGACAAAACACATACCTGGGCCTTCATGGATCAGAACGGTGTGGTAAAGGTGGGAATCGATGATTTTCTGCAACATGTGACAGGGCCTATTACCCGGATAAAGATGAAAAACCATGGAAAAGTTGTTAAGAAAGGTGAACAGATATTTTCAATTATTCAGAATGGCAAACAATTGAATCTTTATTCACCTGTATCGGGAACTATAATCGAGCAAAACAAAATCCTGGACAACAATGCATCAATTGTAAACTCTTCTCCCTATACCGATGGCTGGATTTACAAGATAGAACCGACAAACTGGCACAGGGAAAATCAACTGCTGTTTATAGCCGAAAAACAGAAAGAGTTCATAAAAAATGAATTCTCAAGGTTAAAGGATTTTCTGGTTCTTGCTCTCAGGGAAGACAAGGTATTACATGCCATGGTCGTTCTTCAGGACGGAGGTGAACTCAGAGATGGTATTCTTACTGATAAGGCACCTGAAGTATGGGAAGAGTTCCAGAATAAATTCATTGATGCTTCCAGACAATTATGGTTTTATGAGATTTTTTAATCAACCCAAACACAAAATTCTATGACTATTGACCGACGAAACTTTTTTAGGGTTATTGGTGTAACCGGAGCCTCACTTGCAATCGGAAAGAGGTTAGGAGCAACCCCTAAAAATGAAAACAATATTGAATTCTCAGGTATTCTTTATGATTCAACTAAATGTGCAGGTTGTCAGACATGCGAAACATCGTGTGCCGAGGCAAATGGTCTGCCTGCACCAGTAGGTACACCAAAGGCGGGAATCGTAAGAAAAACAGACGAAACCCACCGGACAGTTGTAAATGCATTTAACACATCAAAGGGAGAAGCATTTCTCAAGAAACAGTGTATGCATTGTAACGAACCAGCCTGCACGGCTGCATGTCTTACGCAGGCTATGTATAAAACAAAAGAGGGAGCTGTTATCTGGCGCGGTGAAAAATGTATGGGATGTCGTTATTGCATGGTATCGTGCCCCTTTGATATTCCAAAATTTGAATACCACAGTGCAAATCCTAAGATTGAAAAATGCAATATGTGTTATGGCAGGCTGCAAGAAGGAAAAATTCCTGCCTGTGTCGAGAACTGCCCTGCGGAGGCCCTGACCTTTGGTAAAAGAAGAGACCTGATCAGGGAAGCACGTAAAAGAATCAACAATAATCCGGAACAGTATTATGATTATATCTACGGAGAGAACGAAGCAGGAGGAACGGAGTTCCTGTACATCACAGGAGTCCCTGGTAGTGAACTGGGTTTAAATACATCACTTCAGACAAAAGCGTACCCCGAATTATCAAAAGGTTTTCTTTATGCCGTACCCACTGTATTTGTACTTTGGCCCGCTATTCTGTTAGGTATCCGTGAAGCAACTAAAAATAATCATTCTAATACTGAAGAAAATGAGTAATGGAGACTTGATAGTAGCTAAAGACAATGATGGTAAATCTATCTGGCAGTTTCTGGCAGGAGAATTAAAACCAAGAGGAAAATTTCTTACACCCTTTAATATAATTTCGATCCCGATAATGATTTTAGGACTATTCCTTATTATGATCCGTTTCTGGAAAGGATTAGGGTCAATTACCAATCTTACACAGGAAGTTCCATGGGGATTGTGGATCGGTTTTGATGTGGTTACGGGAGTTGCTTTTGCCGGAGGCGCTTATGTATTGACTTTTATGGTATATATATTGAATATGCGTCAATACCATTCAATTGTAAGAATTACAGTACTAAACGGATTTCTTGCGTATGTTTTTTATGCCGGGGCCCTTCTTCTGGATCTGGGACGGCCATGGAATGTTGTCAATCCGATAATCGGTAATAGTTTTGGAACCAGTTCGGTTCTGTTTTTGGTCGCATGGCATTTCCTGCTCTATATGATTGCTCAATTGATTGAGTTTTCACCCGCTATTGCAGAGTGGCTTGGTGCAAAACGTGCAAGGAAAATACTTTCGGGGATGACTGTTGCGGCCGTAATTTTCGGGATAACTCTTTCAACCCTTCACCAGTCAGGATTAGGTGCTCTTTACCTGATGGCAAAAGAAAAGATACACCCTCTGTGGTACAATGAGTTTATTCCTATCATGTTCTTTGTTTCCAGCATTTTTGCCGGGCTTTCAATGGTAATATTTGAAGGATCTATCAGCAATAAAGTATTTTTTAACCAGATCAGCGAACCAAATCATAAATCACACAATAACATAGTGATCGGATTATCAAAGATTTGTGCAGTGGCAATGTTTGCCTACTTCTTTTTGCAGATCCTTATTTTTGTGCACGGAAAGCACTGGGATCTGCTTAGTACACCAATGGGTTACTGGTATCTCCTTGAGATGTTTGGATTTGTTCTTCTGCCTATGTTATTATTCTTTTATAGTTACCGGAAAAGCAATATAACCACGATTAAAGTAGCCGCAATTCTTACAATGCTGGGGGTAATTCTGAACAGGCTGAATGTGACTGTAATCGGCTTCAGATGGGATGCGGCAGTACGATATATTCCAACCTGGATGGAATTAGCTGTTACTCTTGCAGTTATCTTTACTGAAATATGGATATTCAGGTGGGTAATTAATCGCTTGCCCGTATTGAGGGAATCGCCTTCCTGGGTAAATGATGAAAAATAAAACACCCGTTTCTAAATGTCTTATGTTTAACCAAAAAAAGTAAAAAAATGGACGGATTCAGCTACAACAATATTTTTGAGACGAAAGGAATTGAGTATCTGATAATTATTTCTTTCCTTATTCTGATCATACCATTCTGGATGATGATAAATAAACGGGAAGCAATAAAAAGAAGAATCGGAAAAACGCTGGGCATCCTTTCAGGTGAAATTCTAAGAATTCCGCAGGGGATTTTTTACAGCAACAATCATACATGGACACATCTGGAAAAATCGGGAATAGCCAAAGTGGGTCTTGATGATTTACTGCTGCATATTACAGGCGATGTAAAAATAAGAAACCTTAAGAAGCCGGGTAATTTCATAAACAAGGGGGAATCTCTTGCTGATATTGACCATAATGGCAAGTTATTGCAATTAACTTCACCCATTTCAGGAAGGGTCACAAATTCAAATACTCTGCTTTCTGAACATCCGGGAGTTATTAATGAAGATCCCTATGAAAAGGGATGGATTTATGAGATCAGACCATCCGAATGGATTGCAGAAACAGAATCATACCATCTTGCTAATGATGCGATTGGCTGGACTCTAAAGGAACTGGAGAGATTGAAGGATTTTCTGGCAGTCTCCATGAAGAAATATTCCCCGGAGACATCAATGGTCATCTTACAAGATGGTGGTGAATTATGTGATAATCCGCTTTCAGAACTACCTGATGAGGCATGGCAGGACTTTCAGAAATCCTTTTTGAAATAAATATCAGGATAATTGAATTCAGATCCTTAGCAGGAGTATTAGTTTTAAATGTTAATTTTAACATTTTAGAAAAACCGTTACTTTTTTCCCAATGGGGATATCAGATATATCAAATCACAAAGAGACTAAGGTAAGAACATTCATTAAGAAGTATGTTAAATTCCGCTCTTCGATCTACAGTCGGGTGGTCTATATCATATCAATCTCGTCGCTGATTTTTTTTGTATTGTTCGGCATAGTTTTCAGGTCTGTATATGAACAGTACTTTAATACAGTTATTCGTCAGAGCGGCAACAATATAGGATCAATAGTCGAGGGATCTTTATACCACTCGATGCTGGAAAACGATAAAGGTGCACTGCAGAGTACTCTCGATATTATAAATACCATGTCGGGCATTGATGATGTCAACATGTATGATAATAAAGATAGTCTGGTTTATACATCATTTTCTCCGGAAACTGCCAATCACAGCAATCCAAATTGTCTTAGCTGTCATGTTAATATCAGATCGATGTTTCCAAGGAAGGAGAAATCGTACAGGATAATAAATGTCAAGAGTGAATGTAACATGAATCAAAATGATAACATGCACAGGCACCTTTTGATCAGATCACCTATCTTGAATGAAAAATCGTGTTATACAAGCTCATGCCATGCGCATAAGGAGAGTGATGAAGTTCTCGGTTCGCTGGTAATAAAAATTCCGCTTGCTGATCTTGACAATGCCGTTAAAAAATCTTCAACGGAATATTACCTGCTTGCAACATTTATAACGCTTTTGTTAGTTGCTATATTGATATTTTTCACCCGGAAAAAGATCAAGAATCCATTAAATGAAATTCTAAAAGCCAGTATGGCTGTTTCTAATGGAAACAAAAATACAAGACTCGACATAAAGCCAAATCAGCTTGATGACATGAGAATGGTGTCTCAGGCATTCAATGATATGCTTGATAATCTGCAGTCTGCAACTGAAGAGTTGAAAAACTGGTCACAACAGCTTGAATACAAGGTTCAGAAAAAATCTGAAGAATTAGGGGCAGCTCAAACTGAACTTATAAATATAGAAAGGATAGCGTCACTGGGAAAATTATCCTCCTCTGTGGCGCATGAAATAAATAATCCGCTTTCCGGAATTCTAGTTTATACCAAATTAATACACAAACAACTCAGTAATCCCGAACTTTATGCATCCAAAAAAGATTCGATACTGCGTCACCTGAAGTTAATTGAAAACGAAACAAAACGCTGCGGGGATATAGTTAAAGGACTACTTGATTTTTCAAGAAAGGACCAGGATGATTTTGAATCAAAACATCTTAACTCAATATTACAGGAAACATATGAACTGATGATGCATCCGATTAAAATTGCCAATATCAGTTTCTTGTCAGATTTTGCTGCAAAATCCGATCTGATCAATTGTAGTCCGAACCAGATTAAGCAGGCCTGTGTTGCAATTCTGATAAACGCATCAGAAGCTGTACTGGAAAATGGAGAAATAACAATTTCCACCCAAAACCCCGATTCAGATTCGATCAGGATAGAAATATCAGATAATGGGATTGGGGTACCGGAAGATGACATTCCACATATTTTCGAACCATTCTTCTCTACCAAGCATGATACAAGCGGTATAGGACTGGGTCTGGCCATTGTACATGGAATTGTCAAGAGCCATAACGGAAAAATAGATGTAAGATCAGATATCGGAAAGGGAACAACCATTTCGATAACTCTACCATTAATACATATTTAGGGAGAACAAATAATGGCAAAAAAGATATCAATACTTATAGTTGACGATGAAGAATCTGTAAGAGATTCGTTGTACAACTGGTTCATAGAAGACGGATATAGGGTCGAATGTGCTGAAAATGCCAAAAAAGCACTGTCAATACTTGAATCAGATAATTTTGACATCATCCTTGCTGATATAAAGATGCCGGGAATGGATGGGTTGGAGATGCTGAGAAGAATCAAACTTCTCAAAACAGAATCAATTGTAATAGTAATGACAGCCTTTGCAACTGTAGATACAGCTGTGCAGGCATTGAAGGATGGTGCCTTTGATTATGTGACAAAACCATTTGATCCTGACGATCTTTCACATCTGATCCGGAATGCCTCAAAACAGATTTCGCTGGTTGAAGAAAATGAAAACCTGAAGAAAAAAGTTGTTTCACTTGAAAATGTTGAAGATTTGATTGGCGAAAGTGATGCGATGAAAAAAGTTCTCAAGGATATAGAGAGCGTCGCCCAGTCTAATTCTTCAGTAGTGATTACAGGTGAGAGTGGCACTGGTAAAGAGCTTGTAGCCAGGGCTATACATTCCAACTCACCCCGGAAGTTCTTCCCTTTGGTCAGTGTTCATTGCGGAGCTCTCACAGAAAGCTTACTTGAAAGTGAATTATTCGGACATGAAAAAGGAGCCTTTACCGGTGCAATGTATAATCGTAAGGGCAGATTTGAAATGGCTGATAACGGCACCATATTTCTCGATGAAATTGCAACTATTTCCACAAAAATGCAAATAGATTTGTTGCGGGTGCTCGAGTCCAAGAGATTTATAAGGGTAGGAGGGAATAAAGAGATCTCTTCAGACTTCAGAGTAATATGTGCTACCAATAAGGACCTGAAGGGGATGGTAGAAAAGGGAGCTTTCCGGGAAGATCTGTTCTACCGGCTGAATGTGGTGAATATATTTATTCCTCCTTTGCGTGAGCGGAAAGAGGATATACCTCTTCTGGTAGATTATTTCATTAAAAAGTATTGCACCTCGATGAACAGGAAATCCGTTGAAATTGATTTGACAGCATTAAAGAGGCTCGAAGAGTTCAATTTCCCGGGTAATGTCCGGGAGCTTGAAAATATGATTGAAAGGGCAATTGTTGTCGGAAACGGCAGGAAGATCTCTCTTAAAGATCTTCCACTTGAGAAAAGCATTATAAGCACAGCAAGCGAAAGTCTCGATGACCTTGAAAAATCACATATACTTCAGATTCTGAATAAATATAGCTGGAATATTTCCCGGTCTGCAAAAGCTTTAAAGGTCGACAGGGTAACACTTTACAATAAAATTTCAAAGTACGGTTTAAAATCTTCAGATTAGGTTTACTACATGTAATGGACATCTTTTTCAGCGATGAAGATCTAAAGTTCAGTTGCATGAGTAAAATCGGTCTGACATTTATTTCGTAAATGAATCATCAGAACATAATATTGATCTCCTTTGGTTTTTTCGAAGAGGATTTTCTTAATAAGATAGCCGATTCTGTAAAGCTCGAATACCCTTTCGGAGTAAGTATAAAGGAAGGCCATCTCGATCTGAGTGAATATTACGATCCTGTCCGGAGACAATATAATGGGACCAGGCTTTTAAAAGAAGTCGATTCAATATTCTCATCGGATTCCGGTAAAACGGTCGGATTATTCAGCGTGGATCTTTTTATTCCAATCCTGACATATATATTTGGACAGGCAATTCTTAACGGCCGGACAGGTATCGCCTCTTTTTACCGTTTGGCCAATGAAAGATATGGAATAATAAGCAATGACAATTTTGTTGTTGATCGTTTCAGGAAAGAAGTAATTCACGAGCTTGGACATACCTTTGGCCTGATCCACTGTCATATCCCAACATGTGTAATGAGATCAAGCACATATGTAGAAGATATTGATCAGAAAAGTGCACATCTCTGTGCTAAATGCCGCAATGAATTGAGCTTATTGTTAAATTGATGTATTGCTGATCTCTACTTTATCAAGAGAAGTGATAATATCTTTCCTCAATGACACAAGTTTGGAAACTAAACCCGGATTTTTCATTTCAGTGAGCCAGTACCGGAATGTGTGATATCTTTCTGAAACAACATCCTGATAAAATAATACCAGATAACCGGTGAGGGGCACTAAAAATCCTGCCAGGAGGCCGGGCCATCCACCTAAAATCCAGGCAATTATCAGCACTACTGGAAAATATATTAGATAAAGTACGGTTCCGATACCAATATAAACTGAACTGTAAAACCTTGAATCTTTTATGAGGAAATTGCAGATCAGGCGTGGAACCAGAAAAGGGACAAGGTTGCTGATGTATCCGGCCAGAAATATAGGAAATCCAAGGATGACTGAAAGATATCGAACAAAACCCCAGTCGAGCTTTCTTGCTATGTTCGCATCCCGCAGTCTGCTATTTTCAATAAGATCAAAATAATTTTTGACCCTGTCAATAAGAGACTCGAGTGACTGTCTTGAGGTTTTGTCGAGAAAATTGATCTTGTCAGCAATTCCTTTTTCCATTGCCCTTCTGTCATCCGAATCAAATTTCCACTTGAAGAAGGGGAGGATCTTATCGTTTCTGCCCATTGTCAGGAGTTGCTCTGCAAGCCAGTCATTTTCAGGATTATCCACTATAATAACCTGTTCCTGCAATCCAGCTTCAACCTTCTGGTTGAAAACGAGCAACGCTTTTGCGGGACTGACCTTATATATTTCCTGAAGTTCCCTGATACTGAACGGTTCATGAAAATTTATCATTACCTCTTTCCTGAACTTTGCAGGATAGGTGTAGTTGATTCCGACCGGGACAATATGAACATCAAGTCCAAATTCTTCGGCAGCGCCAAACGCCATCCTGGCAGTCCCTTTACGAAGTTTTTGCAACCTTTTCTGCTGAACACAGATCCCCTCAGAAAAAACTACAAAATTCCCGTTTTTTTTCAGAATACTGTATATAGCCTGAAAAGTCTCAAGATTCTTGTGCACATTTCCCAATCCCTCTTCAAAACGGTATACAGGAGATACATTAAGCTGTTGAAGACAAAAACGGGCAATAGCATTCTTAAACATATCAGCCCTCATAAGAAAATGTAGTGGCTGAGGAAGATATGATCCGATAAGCACTCCGTCCATAAATGAATTCTGGTGGTTTCCTGCAAAAAGAAGTGGCTTTTCGAGAGGTACTTTTTTCAGATTGCAATAAAATATTCTTCTGAAGAAGACTCTGAAAGTGAACGGGGGAATGATAAATTTTAAAAACCGGCTAAACATAAATCAGAGATTTTCCCGAAGGGATATTTTATTTACTTTCCCATTTCTTTATTTCTGCTAAAATAGTTTTCTGTATTCAATTGAAAACAGAATTTAAGATAAAACAATCGGAATATCTTCATAAGTAATATTAACTACTTATCCGGAATGGGTATTTATGCGTATATGATTATATCATTGATATTAATTGGTAGAATATATCAATATTGCTATTTTTATAATCTAAAGCTGTCCCAAATTCTATTGATGGATCTTACACGACGCATACGGGATAAAATGATGAAGGAACGCCTTATGTTCGTTTACAGAGGTGTGGTTACCAATGAGAACTCCGCATCCCTTCTGATGCTGCTTGAGAAGGAGATGGAAAACTCTGAGTTTGGTTTTGTTGGAAGAAAACGGCTCTTCATGTTTGTTCTTGAAAGCCTCCAGAATGTCTCCAGGCACAGTGATAAGAACCAATACTCTGAAATGTCATTGGTTGTTTATTCCAAAACCGATTCAGGATATACCGTTACTACAGGAAATGTTATTGAGACTGACAAAATTTCTGACCTCAGAAACAAGCTTGAAGGGATAAATAAACTTGATTCCGGTGAGATAAGAAATGTTTACAGGAATATGTTAAATAGTGCAGAGTTCAGCAACAAAGGAGGTGCAGGGCTGGGACTTATAGAAATGGCAAAAAAAACTGGAAATAAACTTGATTATGATTTTATTAAGCTCGATGATAAATTCTCTTATTTTATTTTAAGCAAGACCGTCGATTCCGGGGGGATGGGTATGCATTCATCAGGCAACATTACTACATTCAAGGGGGAAGCGGTTTCCCAGCTTGAAAGAATAATGGCTGAGAATAATGTATATCTGGTTTGGTCAGGCCATTTCTCATCCGACGTGGGAAAAGAGGTATTGTCATTTACTGAGACAAAATTGTCGGAGGAGGATGTCGCTTCCGGAGTCCGTCGCAAAGTATTCAGCATCCTCGTGGAAACACTCGAGAATGTTGCTAAGTACAGCCCTGGTTTGGAAACGGAAGAAAAGTTTGGTATGCCGGTTGCTGTGATACGGCTATACAGAGGAACCTATTCTCTGACGACCGGAAATCTGATCGAGAATGATAAGGTTACCCAGCTGAAAGATAAACTTGATAACATAAACAATTGTGATAAAACCCAACTCAAAGAGCTCTTTAAAAAAGCTATATTAGAACAGAGTATTGACTCAGAGAGCACGGGAAATATGGGTTTATTGGAAATGGCCAGGAAATCGGGAAATAAACTCGATTACCAGTTCGATAGAATTAATGATCAATATTCATATTATACTCTGACAATAAAGATTGATGATCACCAGGACTAGTCTAAAGTTTTTAGAGTCAGTTTATTGCCATTCCATTCGGCAAAATTTCCTTTATGCACCCAGTCCCCCAGAAAGAATACTTCCGCTCCATCCGGCAGTTTATATGTCATAACCAGATGACGGTGACCATATAAGAAATAGTCCACCTTACTTGTTTCCAGAATATATTTCGAATGGCGTATAAGGTCTTCCTTATCTTCGCCAAGAAATGGAAGTGAGATCCCCTTCCCTATCCGGCTGTTGAGAGACCATCTATGACCTATTCCAACTCCTATTGATGGATGAAGTGCAGAATATAGCACCTGAAGTGGTCTGTTCCTGAAGATGGAAAGCAAAATTTTGTAGCCAATATTTTTTGTTCCCAGACCCTCTCCGTGGGCAAGATAGAAATTCTTACCGTTAAAGCTGGTAAAGTGCGGTGCAGAGTGAATTATGATACCGCACTCATCAATAAGATATTTACCAATCCACATATCATGATTACCTGCGAAAAAGTGTACCGGAATTCCTGAGTCAGTAATTGCCGATATTGTTCCCAGAAATCTGGTAAATCCTTTTGGTACAACAAGTTTATATTCCCACCAGAAGTCGAATACATCACCGAGAAGATAGATTTCTTTCGCTTCAGGCGCAATTGAGTTCAACCATTTTACAACTCTTTTTTCACGATCGGTGGGATCCGATCCTGCCGGAAGGCCGAGATGAAAATCTGAAGCAAAATATATATTCTTTACCTCTTTCAATTTTTAGCTAATTACCAAAAATTTGTGCCAGCTTGATCTGCAGGTTCTGACCATGGAGATTTGCAGCGATAATTGTCCCATTCCTGTCGTAGAGGTAATTGGCAGGAACAGCTTTAACGTTGAAAAGTCTCGCATTTACCGGATTGAGGGGATCATCTTCTCTGACATTGATCCAGGGCAATTCGTCAAATTTCACAGAATTCTTCCATGCCGCTTCGTTTTCATCAAGATTTACCTGGTATATTTCAAAACCTTTTGACCTGTAGACTTTATATAATTCCTTGAGTGAAAGGTTTTCTGCCAGACTTTCTTCTGATCCGGTCGCCCAGAAGCCAAGAAGCACAACTTTCCCTTTTAGTGATGAAAGTGCAACCCTCTTCCCATAAATATCTTTTAAATTTGGGTCGAGTTTTACTTCCGGAGCATTTTTAGCTGCCTGTTCAATCTTTTTGAGGAACATCTCATTCATCTCTTTTTCAAAGTTCTTCTTGAGGGATTTCGCCTGTTTGGAATTAGGATAATGGAATATCAGAGTATCGGAAACAAGTTTCAGGAATTGAAGGTCACGTGGGTCATAAAGAACATAAGTCTCTTTATCTATCATCTGATAAAGAGCTTTTATCGAGGCAAATGAATTAAGATTTCCGAGAATAAATTCCATATTCTTTTTCCGCTGTTCTTTAATTGCCTTTAAATACTCGTTTTGTAATAATGACTCTTTTTCATCAAATCCCGGACCTTTTGATGCAATATCATATAAGGTTTTTAGTGAATCTAATTTTCTCTTTGTCCCGGCAAGTACCATGTCGAGCATCTTAATTTTTTGAGATCCCGTTGATCCATCAACCTGATAATTTTCATAAAGATTTTTGCCGGTGAAGGTCAGTTTTACTTTTTCTCCCGGTTCAGTAAGAATTGTTATAAAATCTGAGTCAGAGTATCCTATCTGATAAAAATCGGGTTCAACGGCTTTAAGTCTGAATCGAAAATTACCGTTTTTTCTGATTCTTGCAGAATCAATCCTGATGTAGGTATCAACATCAATCCTGTTCAGATAAATTTTCTCATGATCTTTAGTGTTAACATTTCCGTCAATTCTCACGGAGTTTTTATCGGCACATCCTGCCATTATGATCAGTGAAATGGAAAAGGCTGCAATTCTTTTCGTCATAAAATGATAATTACTTACCTAAGTTTATTTTCAATTCCGGCAACTGAACCGGTTTTAAAACATTACCTGTACAATTCAGCAAGCTTTTGCTCAAGTGCTTCACCTCTAAGATTTGCTGCTATTATCTTTCCCTCCTTGTCGAGCAGCAGATTGAACGGAATGGATTCAATTTTGTAAAGGGGAACAACCACAGACTGCCAGTATTTCAGATCGCTAACGTGGATCCAGGAGGTTAACTTATCTTCCTGAATGCCCTTTAACCAGTCTTCTTTTGTTCTATCCAGCGATACCTGAAATATTCTGAAACCTTTCCCGCTATACCTGTTAAATGCTTTTACAAGATTGGGATTTTCCCTGCGGCATGGACCACACCACGCTGCCCAGAAATCGAGAAGAACGATATTTCCTCTGGTCGATGAGAGAGTGACGATCTTGCCATCAGGATCGGGAAGGGAAATCTCCGGTGCTTCATTTCCAACCTGAAGTACTGCTGACGCACCAACCTGTGAAACTAACTGCTGAACCTGTTCGTGTAAAGCTTTTACAGGTTCCGATTGCGGATACAATCTGAAAAGCGATGAATCAACCTTCGTAAAATAATTTAAATCCTTAACCGGGTCCAGTACATAACTACTTGGTTCAACCTGCTGATAAAGGGCAACCAGGGTTATAAGCGAATTCATATTCTCATCAATATATTTCTTTGTGTAAGCATTTATCCCTTTAAGGTATTGCTGTTTCATGCTGTCAAGGGTCTGAACAACTTTTGTCAGATCCGGATTGCCACTGTTCTGACTATAGATCTCATAAAGACCTCTGATTTTAGAAATGGTATTCTTCAGTGCCTTATTATACTGAACCATTTTTTCAGTTCCTGTTGATCCTGAAACGGATGAAGGATAATTCAAAGAATCATACATGGCTTCAATCCTCAGCTTTTCTCCGGGTTCAACAAGGGTCAGGAAAAAGTTATTATTACTTGTTTTAAGCAGGTAAAAAGTTGGAAGTGAGACCTCTCTCTGAAAACTGAATATTCCATCTTCACCGATCTTAAGTGAGTCTATTGTCTTGATATCATTTGCCTTTAATTCATTAAGGTACAGGTATTCTCCTTTCACAGGGTTTTCAAATTTCCCCGAGATGCGAACAGTATTATTTTTGCATCCGCTGATGGTAAGTGCAAGAATCAATAGTATTAATAGCCTGTTGATCATCATTTAAATGTTATTTGATAAAAATAAATATCAGGTTGCAAAGTTATTCTTTTTTTGTTGCTGTCGTACTTTTCATCCTTTTCAGCAAAGCTTAATCTAATTTTAATGTGAAATCTTTTATTCTGATTAACTTTGGGGAACTTATTAATTAAACGGTTTGTTTAATTTATTAAAAACAGCTAACTTAAGGTGTTTTTAAGATTATTTAACATGAAGTCTTATGGGGTATATTAAGTTCGACAAGAGTAAACTTGTTAACCTGGAATATTCACTCAGCCGGGAGATTATTAGAACCAACCGTGCAGGATCATATTCATCAACTTCAATTGTAGCCTGTAACACAAGGAAATATCATGGCACTCTGATTGTACCTGTCGATGAACTGGGAGGAGACAGGTTCGTGCTTCTTTCTTCACTCGATGTCACTCTGGTAAACAATGAGAGATCTTTTAATATTGGGATACATAAATACAAGGGAGACTTTTTCAGTCCGAAGGGTCACAAATACATAGAGGATTTTGAGACAGAGGTAATACCAATGAGGATATATCGGGTGGGCGGCGTAATTCTGAAAGAGGAAAGGTTACTGGTTCATTATGAGGAACAATTTCTGGTAAGATACACAATTCTGGAGGCAAATGAGAAGCTGAAATTTCAGATTAGACCATTACTGGCATTCAGGAACATTCATGAGCTCACGCATGCAAATATGAATGCCAATACTAAAGTCGATTTCATTAAAAATGGAATTAAAACCTGTCTTTACAACGGCTTTCCATATTTACATCTGCAGATTTCTGATAAAGTCGATTTCATTCCTGTACCTGATTGGTATTATGGTGTCGAATACCTTGAAGAACAGAAGCGTGGTTATGATTACATTGAGGATCTTTTTACTCCTGGCTTTTTTGAATTGGAACTTAAAAAGGGAGATTGCATTGTTTTTTCTGCTTCTACAAAGGAGGAAAAACCTTCAGGCCTTAAACAAAAATTTACCAAAACCGTTGCAGGGAAAATTCCCAGGGACAGTTTTTCCAATTGTCTGAAGAATGCCGCTCAGCAGTTTATTGAAAAAAGAGGAGATTCAACTCTTATAATTGCCGGCTATCACTGGTTTGGTGCCTGGGGACGGGACACTTTTATTTCTCTTCCGGGCTTAGCCCTTGCCAGACAGAAACTTTCTTTCTATACTGATGTGCTTGATACTCAGGTGGCCAGATTGAAAAATGGATTATTTCCCAACATGGGGAAAGCTGATAATCCGGCATATAATTCGATTGATGCACCACTCTGGTTTTTCTGGGCACTACAGAAATATATTGATCGGGGAGGAGTTGATTGCTGGGAAAGATACGGAGAAGCTGCAAAATCAATATTGTATGCTTTCAAAGAAGGAACAGCTTTCAACATCCATATGCGAGATAACGGACTGATTTATGCAGATGCACCAGGCAGGGCACTAACCTGGATGGATGCTGTTGTCAATGGTATACCGGTCACACCCAGAAGGGGATTTGCAGTTGAGATCAATGCCCTGTGGTATAACGCAATATGCTTCTCGCTGGAAATGGTCCGTAAGACAAAGGACAAATTGTTTTTAAAGGAATTCGAATCTCTGCCAGAGTTAATAAAAAAGTCATTTATTGAAGTGTTTTGGGATGAAAACTCAGGTTATCTTGCAGATTATGTGAACGATGAAGAGGGGCAGAATACATTTGTGAGGCCCAATATGGTTATCGCTACATCGCTTCCATATTCAACACTCGATTGTGAACAGATGAAGAAGGTTTTAAATGTTGCAGATAAAGAGCTTGTTACACCAAGAGGATTACGGACTCTGTCTCCACGCAACAACCTTTATAAAGGAATCTGTGAAGGAAATCAGGAGTTACGTGACAGCGCTTATCACCAGGGAACTGTCTGGCCCTGGCTTGTTGGTCCATTTTGCGAAGGATGGCTTAGAATTTATGGAAAGCAGGGAGTTAATAAGGTAAGAAAGCTTGTTTACGGATTTGAGGAGGTTATGAACGAGCATGGAGTAAGTACTATTTCTGAAATTTATGACGGGGATCCACCACATGCAGCGCGTGGTGCAATTTCCCAGGCCTGGAGCGTAGGAGAAATATTGAGAATGATTGAATTACTAGAAGATAAATACTCTGATGTTTAATACTGTCAGACTATGCGTGTATTGATGTTTGGGTGGGAATTTCCACCTCATATTTCCGGAGGTCTGGGTACGGCAAGCTATGGCCTGACCAAAGGTATGTCCGCCATAGATGACATGGATGTGATCTTTGTTGTGCCAAAAGCATGGGGAGATGAGGACCAATCCATTGTAAGACTGATTGGCGCAAACACGGTACAGGTATCCTATCGGCGGGTTTTTTATCAGGGATTCAGGCGGCCTGTTGAGAAGATTGAGGTCTCGTCTAAAATTGTTCCATATACCGACCCTGAAGAATTCTACAAGCTTACCCGCTCCGAAGTCTCATCTGAAAGAGTTTTTGTCCAAACAAATAATGAAGGGAAAATTAACTTCTCAGGCAGATATGACAATAATCTTCTGGAAGAGATCCAGAAATATGCAATTGTGGCCGGTGTGATAGCGGCAGATAATTTTTTTGACGTTATTCATGCTCATGACTGGCTCGCATATCCTGCAGGCATAGCTGCAATGAAAGTATCGGGGAAGCCTCTGGTAATTCACGTCCATGCAACCGATTTCGACAGAAGCGGCGGGAATGTTAATCCCGATGTTTACTCGATAGAAAAAAGCGGAATGGACGCTGCTTCAAAAATAATTACTGTAAGTAATCTTACCAGAGATATCGTTATCAATAAGTACCATATCGATCCAGTAAAGGTTGAGACTGTTTATAATGCCGTAGAACCTGTTACTTTCTCTGAAGAAATTCATTTTAAAAAGTCTTTTGATGAAAAAGTGGTTACTTTCCTCGGTAGAATAACTATGCAGAAAGGACCGGAATATTTTATTGAAGCTGCCAACAAGGTTCTGCAAGTGATGAAAAATGTAAGGTTTGTTATGGCTGGATCGGGAGATATGATGGAGAGAATGATCAGACGTGCAGCATCACTCCGGATAACAGACCGGTTTCACTTCACGGGATTTCTCAGAGGCAGTGATGTCTTTACCCTGTTGTCGATGAGCGATGTTTATATAATGCCTTCAGTTTCAGAACCTTTTGGCATTTCTCCGCTCGAAGCCATGCAGTCTGAAGTCCCGGTAATAATTAGTAAACAATCAGGCGTCGCTGAGATCCTTACCCATGCCGTAAAAGTCGATTTCTGGGATATTGATGCGATGGCTGATGCTATCTACGGAATCCTTACCTACCCTGCTCTTTCACAAATGTTTATTAGAAACGGGAAAGAGGAAGTAATCAACCTTAAATGGGATAACTCAGCCCGCCATGTAAGAGATATTTATAATGAAGTTGTTTCAAATCACAAGAGTTAGGATATGAGTTCAGTACAAAAAAAAGTTATTTGCCTCTATTTTGAGGTCCATCAACCTTTTCGTCTTAAGCGATACAGGTTTTTTGACCTCGGGAAAGATCACTACTATTATGATGATTTCGCAAATGAATCGATAATGAGAAAGGTGGCAGAAAAATGCTATCTGCCTGCCAACAACCTTATTATGGAACTGATCACTAAACACAAGGGCAAATTTAAAGTAGCTTTCTCTTTGTCGGGTATAGTTATTGACCAGTTCAGACTTTATGCGCCCGAAGTTCTTGATTCATTCAGGAAGCTTGCGGAAACTGGATTAGTTGAGTTCCTTGGCGAAACTGATGCCCACTCTCTTTCTTCCCTGAAAGACAGGAAGGAATTTGTAAGACAGGTAAGCACTCATAAAGAACTGATAAAAGAATTCCTTGGAGTGGAACCAACCACTTTCCGTAATACTGAATTAATTTATTCTGATCAAATTGGATCATGGATTGCAGATATGGGTTTTAAGGCAATGCTTACCGAGGGTGCAAAACATGTTCTCGGATGGAAAAGCCCTAACTATCTTTATTGTAATGCGCTGAATCCTCGTCTGAAGATTCTCCTCAGGAATTTTGTCCTTAGCGATGATATTGCATTCAGATTTTCAAACAGGAGCTGGAATGAATGGCCTCTTACTGCTGATAAATATACTGCCTGGTTAAATAAGATTGCTCCCAAAAGCGAACTCATTAATATATTCATTGATTATGAGACATTTGGAGAACATAACTGGAAAGAAACGGGTATTTTCGACTTTATGTCTCACCTTCCCGGAACTGTTCTTAAAAAGACACAATATAAGTTCATGACACCGTCGGAGGTGGCTGATAATTTACAGCCGGTATCCGCAATAAGCGTTCCATTCCCCATTTCATGGGCAGATGAGGAACGCGATATTACTGCCTGGCTTGGGAATGAGCTTCAGAATGCAGCATTTGAAAAACTTTATTCCCTTGCTGATAAAGTTAACAACTGCGAGTACGAAATGCTGAAGAAAGACTGGATATACCTTCAGACAAGCGACCACTTTTATTATATGTGCACCAAGTTTTTTTCCGATGGTGCTGTTCATGCTTATTTTAATCCTTATGAAACACCTTATGATGCATTCATGAATTACATGAATATTCTGAGTGATTTTGAAATCAGGATTAACAGGATGTGTCCGGCAACTGAAGAACAGATCGAAATTCTAAAACTGGATTCACAGATTAAGGCAAAAGATGAAATAATTACAAATCAGACTAACGAGATAGCATTAATTAATAAAAAGCTTGCAAAGATTAAACCAAAAGCAAAAACCGTTGTGAAAACTAAGGTAAAGCCAATTACTGAGGTGAAACTTAAAATCACAAATAGAGTGAAACCTGCTGCCACAAGTAAGATAACCAAAAGCAAATCTGTGGCCAGAAAAGGAACTCCGACGAAAAAAAAATCTAAATAAGTAACTTTTAATACGGAAACTATAATGAAGGTTGAATTTCTTTTTGAAACCAGTTGGGAGGTATGTAATAAAGTTGGTGGAATACATACGGTTATTTCAACTAAAGCACTGAATATCATAAATGAAATAGGAAACAATTATATACTTATTGGTCCTGATGCATGGCGGGAAGAGGTTACTAATCCTGAATTTATTCAGGATGATACGCTTTTTGTTGATTGGAGAAACAGGGCTACATCCGAGGGATTGAGAGTAAGAACCGGAAGATGGAACATTGCTGGTAAACCAATTGTATTTTTAATTGATTTTACTCCCTACTTCGGTCAGCAGAATGAAATTTTTGCCAAATTCTGGGAAACATACAAACTCGATAGCATTTCAGGTCAGTGGGACTATGTCGAACCGGCACTTTTTGGTTATGCAGCCGGAAAACTGATAGAAAGCTTCACTTCATTCTATCAGCAACACCATGATATTGTTGCGCAGTTTCATGAATGGATGACCGGGACAGGTGTTCTTTATCTTAAAATGAACGCTCCATGGGTTGCTACCTCTCTGACAACTCATGCCACTGTTCTTGGAAGATCTATTGCCGGTAACAACAGACCTTTGTATGGGAAAATGAAGGAATACAATCCGATTCAGATTTCGCGTGAATTTAATGTTGTGGCAAAACAATCTCTTGAGAAAATATCAGCGATTGAAGCCGATGTATTCACAACCGTGAGCGAAATAACTTCCCGAGAATGTGCCCATTTTCTGAGCAAAGAAGTAGATATTGTGACCCCAAACGGGTTTGAGGATTCTTTTGTTCCGGCTGAGGATCTGTTTGATACAAAACGGATTGCTGCCAGAAATAAACTTATAAATGTTGCAGAAGCTGTTCTTGGTTATAAACTTTCTGATAATTGTATCCTGGTAGCTAACAGTGGAAGATATGAATTCAGAAATAAGGGGATCGATATTTTCATCGATGCTTTCGGAAAGCTTAATACACAGGAGAATGTTGAGAAAGAATGTATTGCATTCATTCTGATTCCTGCATATCACAAAGGGCCCAGACAGGATATTGTTGATTTTCTGTATGATAAAGGTCCTTTGCCATCAGAAGATAAATTTCTGACCCATTCTCTTCATTATCCTGCAAATGATCTTGTACTGCAGAGAATAAATTCAAACAATCTTACAAATTCGGCCGGCTCTAAGGTTAAAATGATCTTTGTGCCATCCTATCTTAATGGTGATGATGGCATATTCAATTTACCATATTATGATCTTCTTATAGGTTTTGATCTCACTGTCTTTCCATCTTACTATGAACCATGGGGATATACTCCGCTTGAAAGTCTGATGTTCTCTATTCCGACTATTACTACCTCCCTGTCAGGTTTTGGCCTCTGGGTGAGAACCTATTTTGAAAATCCGGGGAATGGCATATCTGTTATTGAGCGGACTGATGATAATGAAAATGAGGTAATCACAAAGATTAAAGACTTTATTTCCAATTTTGTTAAACTTAATGAAAACGAAATAGCTGAAGCAAGGAAAAAAGCGCATGAGATCTCAAGAATCGCTATGTGGGACAGTCTTGTTAAGCACTATTATGCTGCTTATGACCATGCTCTTACACATAGCCACGAAAGAAGAAATGAGCCAAGAGAATTTGCCCAGTTTATAGAAGAACCTGGCTTCCATGTGAGAAAACCACATCAGATTCCTGTTTGGAAAGATATTTATGTACAAAGCGATGTGCCTGACAGGATGGTCGCATTGAAAGAGCTTGCATGTAACCTCTGGTGGTCGTGGAATTATGAGGCTGAATTACTTTTCAGAAGGATGGATCCCTCATTATGGGATGAAGTAAACCATAATCCGAAATTACTCCTGGAAAAAATCGATTACAAACGATTATTGATCCTTGAAGAGGATGAAGATTTTCTCGCTGACCTCGATCTGATCTATGAAGGATTCAGGGCTTATATAAGTCGTCCCGATGATAACAGTAAGCCATCGGTAGCGTACTTCAGCATGGAGTTTGGTATCCATCCGTGCCTGAAAATTTATTCAGGAGGCCTGGGTATCCTTGCAGGGGATTATCTGAAGGAGGCAAGTGATTCAAATCTGAATATTATTGGAGTCGGCCTTCTCTACAGGTTTGGATATTTCCGTCAGAAACTGGGGCCAAAGGGAGAACAGATGGCGATATATGAGGCTGAGGAATTTTCCCGTCTCCCGATAATCCCGGTTAAGGATAAAGGTGGTAATCAGATGTCGGTCAGCCTTGTATGGCCAGGTCGAAGTGTAAAGGTAAGAATATGGGAAGCCAAAGTCGGTAAAGTGAGGCTATTCCTGCTAGATACTGACTTTGAGGAAAACTCTGCTGAGGATCGTACAGTTACTCATTATCTTTATGGAGGTGACAGTGAAAACAGACTGAGACAGGAATTGATCCTGGGCATTGCAGGAATAAGGGCTTTGAATGAAATGGGTATAATACCCGACCTGTATCACAGCAACGAAGGTCATTCAGCATTTATTAGCCTTGAAAGGATGCGCAGCCTTATAACCGATAACCATCTTACATATTATCAAGCACTTGAGGTTGTCAGAACTTCTACTCTTTTCACAACCCATACACCTGTTCCGGCAGGGCATGATGCTTTTGATGAAGATCTTCTTCGTAAATATATTTCTCATTATCATAGCCGACTCACGATTACATGGGATGATCTCATGGCTCTGGGGCGTTGCAAAGGCGAGACAGACAAAAAGTTCAATATGAGTTATCTGGCTACACGTATGTCACTGCAGGTAAATGGCGTAAGCAAACTGCATGGAGAGGTGAGCCGCAGCATGTTCAATAAACTATGGCCCGGGTATCTGAAAGATGAAATATTTATCGGTTACGTTACCAATGGAGTTCACTATCATACCTGGCTTGCTCCTGAGTGGCAGATATTATATGACGAAATTACCGGAAGCCATCACTTTGACCAGACTGACAGGTCTCTCTGGGAGAAACTTTATAATGTTGATGATAAAAGGATCTATGAGATCAAGAAGGATCTTAAGAAGAAGCTTTTTGCGAACATCAGGATGAAGTTGCAGGGAGAGATGATGAATAAACATGAAAGCCCCCGAAAACTACTTAACATCAGCACTCATCTCAACGAAAAGACATTAACAATTGGTTTTGCGCGCCGCTTCGCCACCTACAAGCGTGCAAGCTTGATGTTCGGAGATCTCGACCGGTTGTCGCGGATAGTAAATGATCCGGAAAGACCTGTACAGTTTATATATGCCGGAAAAGCCCATCCCCACGATGGGGGAGGACAGGACCTTATAAAAAGGATCTATGAGATCTCCCAGATGCCTCAGTTTGCAGGGAAAGTGATCTTCCTTGAAAACTATGATATCGAAATGGCAAAATATCTTGTCAGAGGAGTTGATATCTGGCTTAATACGCCAATGAGAACCATGGAGGCTTCAGGAACAAGCGGCGAAAAAGCTGTAATGAACGGGACATTGCATTTCAGCGTACTCGACGGGTGGTGGGTGGAAGGGTATCATGCATTTGCTGGCTGGGCCCTGCCAAAAAAACGGACATTTCAAAACCAGGATCTTCAGGATGATATAGATGCTGAGACTATATATAATATGCTCGAATTTGAGATTGTACCGGCATACTATTCCTTTAATGAGCAGGGAATACCTGTTGAATGGATCAGCCATATAAAAAATACTATGGTAAGGATCGCCCCTGAATTTACTATGAAACGACAGATTGATGATTATTTTGAAAAATACTATTTTAAGCTTTGGGAAAGAAGTAAACGCCTGAATGAAAATAATTTCGAAAAGGCCAAAGAACTGGATGCATGGAAAAAATTAATGATAAAGGAATGGGACAATATTGAAGTATATAATTACAGTTTCCAGAAACCAAAAGAAAATGTTTACCATTCAGGACATGATTACAAAGCTGAAATAGCTCTTAATGTTAATAATATTCCAAAAGAAAATGTCGGGGTCGAATTTGTTATTACACATATGCTGAAAACGGGAGAACATGAATTTGTCGCGAGCAAAGAATTCACTCTGGTAAGCTGCAAAAGTGGGAAATGCCTTTACAGGGCTCATCTCGTTCCCGAAAAAGCCGGTACGTTCTTTTATGGAATAAGAATTTATCCAAAACATAAAGATCTTCCCCACAGGCAGGACTTTTATCTTTTGAGGTGGATTGATTAGATGTCTGTAACCTTTTTTACAGGTTGTCTTTTTAATACCAGCGCAGTTCTTGAAGGAAGGTAAAGGAAAAGAGTGAAAGGTACATCCAGTGTATTCCTTTCTGCTTTCCTGACCGAGCTGTAAATGACTGACCTGTCTATCCGGTTAAAACCGCCGAATCGCGGGTCATCGGAATCAAGGACTATCTTGAATTTTCCCGTCAGAGGGATACCGTAATCTGTGAATGATATAGAGGGGTTAAAATTAAATACAAAGAGATATTCCCCCCTGGTGAATGCAATCACTTTGTCATAATTGTTCTCTGTAATTCTGTTAATAGTCCTGTTCTCAAGCAGTTTATTGTCACGATTTAAGAAGAGCATTTCTTTATCAAAGGCAGCCAGAAAGTGATATTTCAGATCAATATTTTTACTGAGTTGCCATTGTCTTCTCGCATATTTATAACTCCACCCGTTTCCTTCCCTTGGGAAATCTATCCATTCGGGATGTCCGAATTCATTTCCCATGAAATTAAGATATCCTCCTCCGGCGGTTGTAAAAGTTATCAGTCTTATCATTTTATGCAGTGCAATACCTCTGTCAATGACCAGGTTATGATAGTCCTTGGTCATACCGGTATACATATCTGCATCTATCATTCTGAATATAAGAGTTTTATCACCAACCAGCGCCTGGTCGTGAGATTCACAGTATGAGATGATTTTTTCCTCCGGGCGATGCTGTGTAAGCTCATGCATCAGGGTTCCCATATCCCATGCCTCATCGAAGGTATCCTTTACGAGTTTTATCCACAGATCAGGTACTCCCATCGAGAGTCTGTAGTCAAAACCAAAACCCTTCTGGCTTACGGGTGCTGACATCCCGGGCATTCCACTCATTTCCTCAGCTATTGTTATAGCTCCGCGACTAAAAGAATGAATAAGCTTATTTGCCAGATAGAGATAAATTAGTGCATCGTCGTCCTGGCCCCCGTTAAAATAATCATCATACGAAACGAAATTCTTACCAAGGCCATGATCATAATAGATCATACTTGTAACACCATCGAATCTGAACCCGTCGAATCTGTATTCCTCGAGCCAGTAACGGCAGTTGGAAAGTAAAAAGTGTATAACGTGATCTTTGCCGTAATCGAAGCATAATGAGTCCCAGGCAATGTGATTCCTTCTGTCGCCGGTGTGGAAATACTGATCATATGATCCATCGAAAAGTCCGAGTCCCTCATTGACATTTTTTACCGAGTGTGAATGTACCAGATCCATTATTACCCTTAACCCGTATCGATGTGCAGTATCAATAAGCTCTTTGAGTTCGTCAGGAGTGCCAAACCTTGATGAGGCAGCAAAGAAATTCGAAACATGATATCCGAATGATCCATAGAACGGATGTTCCTGTATGGCCATTAACTGCAGGGTGTTATAGCCGGATGAAGCAATCAAAGGCAGAACATTTCTTGTAAATTCACTGAACGAACCGGTTTTTTCCTCATCAGTTGCCATCCCTATATGAGCCTCATAAATAACAGGTGCAACATCCTCTGGTTTGAAATTGCCTGAAATCCAGTTATAAGAAGATTCCGGTGCCCAGACCTGTGAAGTGAAGATCTTTGTTTTGTCATCCTGAATAACCCGGTTCGCATAGGAAGGAATACGTTCACCACTGCCCTTGTCCCAATGAACAGACAGTTTAAAAAGGTCTCCATGCTTAAGATCTTTTTCAGGTAAAACGATTTCCCAGTCTCCCTGCAGGTTAATTTTTTTGAGTTTAGAGGCATCATCTTCTTTCCACCCGTTAAATGTGCCAATCAGATAGATCGATGTGGCATTAGGTGCCCATTCTCTGAAAAACCACTTATCACTTGTCTTATGTAATCCGTAATACTTATGACCGCAGGCAAAATCGCATAGAGTCAGATCTCCTGTCAGTTCTTTTTCCTTTGTGATGCATTTTGTTATGCGGTTTTCAATAGTACCTGTGAAAGGTTTTAACCAGGGATCAGCAGTATAGAACCTTGAGGATTTCATATTAATTTACTTGATTGTTAAGGTTTTTCTGACGGAGAAGAGTTTTCCGTTTGATACCCCCTGGAGATTAATTTCATAATCTGAATCAAAATCCGAAGTCATGATCTCAACCATTATCCTGCCATTATTATCGGGTTTGAGACTGTGGTTCCAGTAAAGGGTATTTCTGAAATCAGGAGTTCTGTCACTTCTGGAGGAAATAGTTGAATAATCGGGTGATTTATACCTTATTGCAGGGTCATAAATACTTTTTCTGATCCTTACGGCATTGGCCGGCATTGTTATATTACTAAAGTCGCCTGCCTTTGTTATAACACTGATTATCCCACTGAAGGTCACATCACCTACAATGTAACCGCTTTTGATGATATCTATTTTTTCAACAAGCTCCGGATCAAGATCCAGAATGGCAGACGGATCATCTATAATCACTCCATCAACTATCAGAGCCGGTGGAGAGTCGTAATAATATTTAGCAATTTCATCCTGTATATAAAATCCGTACTTGGATTTCTTCGTTTTAACCTGGACCCCCGGGATTAATTCGAAAAATACTTCCTGCATAACCGGAAGACTTATATAATCGCTCATAATAAGTTCCTGATCAGGTTTTCCATAAAATCTGATAAATACCGGTGATGTTGAAACTGGCAAACTAGTGTCACCAAGGTCTGAAATCCCATAGATTTTTTCAACCTGGTAATTTACACTCATACTTTTAACAGCATCTGCCAATTCCATTTTTGTAGAATCAGTGACATATCTCATTTCGGGAAATCTCTGGGAAAATGGTGACTCGATCTCTATAGAACGGTTGTTGTCTGCAACTGCCGGCTGGATAATATAATCATCTGAAGTTTCCTTATCACGGATGGCGAACTCAAAGTGGTCTTCCTCATCTGTCTCTGCATATTTGAAAAATGGTATTTTACCCGGTTTGGAAAGAAAAAGTATCTTACCGGCATTTGCTTCAGTCTTGTTTCTTCCCTTATAAAAGCCTGATAAAAACTGTTTCTCCTTTTCGGTCCGGTATTTTATTTCTGGCCATTTGCCGGAAATGATATCTTCCCATTTTATCCAGGTGCTTTTAAGCGATAGAAGGTAATCATCAATTGTTTTTGGAGACATTTCAGAAATCCGGATACGATCCATTACTTTTCTTGTACCTGAGATATATTCATCGCCGGTAATCAGGTAATCATCAATATCTACGCTTTGCCCTTTTAGGGTGACTGCAGACATTGACAGACTTAAATTTGACAAGTCACTTTTAGATATTGCACCTGAATCCGGGAGTATCTCAAGAGTGATCTTTTCTCTGTTCCCGGCATTGCTGAGTCCTTTAATTTTTATGTTTTCAGTCTTCAAAGCCGGCTTATAAACAAGCCTGTTGCAGGCAGGATTACCCTGTGCATCAAAAAGTGTTATCTGATTAATCCCCTGACTGAATGTGTTTTCAGATATCAGATATTCAGTGCTTTTACCTGAATAATTTACCCGGCGGTCGTAAATAACATTGCCTCCTGAACAGATTACAAAATAAAAAAAGTTGAACCCGGGTTCGTTAGCATTTTCTGAACTGACAGTTAGTTTCAGGGTATTATTTGCCTCTTGTTTAACCTGAAGAGCAAGTCCGGTCTGACTTATTACCGGAAGAAAAAAGGAGTACTTTTTGTCTTCGCTTACAAGTCTGTATGCCATTCCCTGTTTCGCGTAGAATTCAAAAGATCCGATTCCTGTTGTATCAATAACTACAGAGACTATTGAATCATTTATTCCGTCAGAAAGGTATCCCTTAAAGTCGGGTCTGGTATTTCCGGTGCTGAATATCCTGACTCCCACCTTATTTACAAAACCCTTTAACAGGCGGCCACCTTCCGGGAAGAAAAGAATATTTTTATCTGACTTATCAGAAAATTCAGCAGGTCCCAATTTTTTAAAGATAGCTTCACTGAACGGGTTGTAAATAGTCACGGTCTTCATGAAACAACCACCAGGAAGAAAATTTTTCATCCAGTTTGTGTATGCCCTTAATATGTATTCCCCTGCGCCTAAGGAGTCAGGCAGCCTTAGTCCACCACCTCCGGACCCGTTCTCCAGCCTGATCCTTGTCTGGGAAACCGGTTGATTATCAGGGCCCAGCAACTCAATATAGGCGAAAGAGCTTTTATTTGAAAGAGTCAGGCTCTGCCGATCGAACAGATAGGCACTGAACCATAAATATTCACCTGCAATATAGGTTTCCCTGTCAGTATGAAGATAGATATCCTCGAATGGCACTGACCTTGTATAGGATGCCAGTTTTTCCCTCAGACCCCTCGTAAAAGTATCATCAGGCTGACCTTTCAGACTAAGAGAGCCGAAAATCAGAAGACTTAAAACTAACCAGTGTCTGATTGATCTGCTCATTTAAGGGTACTATTAATTACTATGTCACCTTTTGTTGCATTCCAGAATGGCGGCATGACATTCGAACCTTTTACAGTACAATCAGCACACTCCCTCCTGTCTGTCAGGACATAGGAGCCGGAAAATGGAGAATCACCAGGCAGAAAATCAATTATGAAAACCGAAACATTCAGATTGGGAATTCTCTGATTAATAGATACTGTATCGACAGGGCAGTACATGTAAAAGTCCGGGAATCCGCTTAATGTATTCTTTATGAATAATCGCTTTGAGGATACTGAAGAGACCCGGAAAAAGCCAAGAACTTTCTCATCGGGATAATTCACACAATGTATATTACCCTCGATAGACATTGGTACAATATCGTAAAGTCCTCCTGTTGCTTCGTTTAACCGCTGAAGTTTATCCCAATAATCGTATTCATCCTGATTAAGAGAGTATTGCCTTAGCAGCAAACTATATTTTACTGTAAGTCTGTCAGTTTCGGTTGTAATGAAATTCAGGGGAAACTTAACAATTCTATCTTCTATAAGAGAAGAAGTATTTTTTACAAATATATTTTTTGATTCAACTGTTTTCCAGCAGATCCGGTTTTTTATTGTCTCATAAGTATATGGCAGCCTGAATTCCCAGGTCTCTGTAAAATCCCATCTGTAAAAGTTGCACTGGTTAGCTGGATCATGTGTACTGACTGATACCTGGTAACCCGGAACCGGGTCACCCAGAGCATAGGCATTTTTGTAAACAATTTCTGCAGAAAGACTGTCTATCGGAGGTACCGGTTTCATTTCAATAGGGTATGTTTCATAGGTTCTTAAACCTGATTTTATATGGAGAACATATTTTTGTCCGACGACTCCCCTGAAAATCAATGAATCGGATTTATAGGTGCCGGAAGGTTTTTCTTTAAAGGAATATTTGTTGTTCTTATCATCTGATACATATACTTCGGCTCCTGTTACAACCATGCCCGGTTTTTTTGATCCAAGTGCAGTTGACCTGGAGATCATGATTTTGTAAGCGTTTTTCTGATCTGTTAACAATCCTTCAACTACAAGGAAGCTTCTGGCTTCGTTTGTCTGCGGAACAAACTCGCTGATACAGGATCCTGTAATAAGAACTATTAACGGGAACAATATTTTAACTGAAGTTTTCATCATTTAAAAATCAAAGCTGTATGTTACTGTCGGTATAGCCCTGCCAAAGATTGATAACCTGTATCCTTTAACCTGTGTACCATAAATTTTAAAATACACTGAGTATACATTTTCTCTTCCAAAGAGGTTGAATACTGAAAAAGTCCACGCTGGATTGGCAAGTTTATGAGATCTGAGATTGCCGCTGAACCTGGCAGAAAAATCAAATCTTGAATAGTCGGGAATACGGTATTTGTTCCTCTCCGAATATTCAATAAGAGTCATGTTACTGTTCTGGTAAACTGCAACCGGATAAGTAATTGGTCGTCCGGTGTTGTAGGTATAGTTTATTGAAAAGCTCATTCGTCGTGACGGTAAAAGGCTGATCATCATTGAAATATCATGGGGTTTGTCATAGGAGGCAGGGAACCATTCTCCACTGTTAATCGCATCAGACGCAAATTCAGAGATACTCTTAACCAGTATTCTCGAGTAGGTATAGCTCAGAGTCCAGTTAAACTTGCCAAGAGACTTCTTCAGCATAAGTTCAAGTCCATAAGCTTTTCCTTCTACATTAATTACGTCTTTTTCAATGTTTTTGTTCATTATCAGGTTTGTTCCACCCTTAAAGTCTATCATATCTTTGATCTTTTTATAATAGGTCTCAACAGACATTTCGAATTTTTGTTTTGGAAATTCCAGGTAATACCCAAGGGCAAACTGATCACCCCTCTGGGGTTTCAAATAATAATCACTCAGCTTCCATGTGTCTGTGGGTGAGATGGATGTTGTGTTAGAAAGCAAATGTAAATACTGACGAGTCCGGTTGTAATTCAGTTTTACGGAACTGTTATCTGAGAGTTTATAGTTTATTGAAATCCGATATTCGGGCCCTTCATATGTCTTATAGATTTTTCCGGATTTAATGTTCAAAGTATCTGTAACAGACGACAGAGACCTGGGTTGCTCCGGGGCATAAAGCATAATCTGATGTGGTCCGATGGCTGAGAAAAGAGAAAACCTTATTCCCAGATTAACAGACAGCTTATCAGTAATACGTATTTTGTCTTCTGCATAAAGTGCACCCTCAATTGCTTTTTCCTTTTCAATGATATTCATTGCTATAAGAGATGAATCAGAAGCAGGCAGATATTCGCCCGGTAAAACATTATATCTGTTAATTTCAATTCCAAAATTGAACCTGTGATTATCAATCTTATACCAGTTGAAATCTGCTTTTAGATTAGAATAATTGATATTGTGATTCAGGACAAAAGCATTTGCGGCAAGACTTCGGCTCTCAACGCTGTAATTATAAATGCTTGAGCTTGCCGAAAGAACAAAGACGAGATTAGTATTAACCGTATGTCTCCATTTCAATGATACAATTTGATTTTTATATTTGTAAACAGTGTCAGAATTGAATCTGAATGCATCATTACTTAAATAGGAAGAGAGTTCGAGCTTGTTATTGTTATTGATATCATAAACAAGTCTGCCATTAAAATCATAGAATGAGGCCCTGCTATTCCGTATCGCCTGATTATTAATAAGGCCCAGTATCCAGTTCGAATAGGTAGTTCTTCCTGCAAGTACCAATGAAAGTTTTTCCTTTATAAGAGGAACCTCAACAAGGAGATGTGTCGTTATGGGGCTGATCCCTGCACTCCCCGTAAACTTCTGCTTGTTTCCGTCTTTTGAAATAATATCAAGAACAGAAGAAATTCTTCCGCCGTACTGAGCAGGTATACCACCTTTATAAAGCAGCACATCTTTTATTATATCCGAATTTACAGCAGAAAAGAACCCGAAAAAATGTGATGTATTAAAAACAGGGGCTCCATATAAAAGAATCAGGTTCTGATCAGCCGATCCTCCCCTGACATTAAATCCTGATGAAGCTTCTCCAACTGTTTTAACGCCCGGGATTAGAAGCATGCCTTTCAGAATATCGGTTTCCCCCATTGAGGTCGGCATAAGTCTGAATGTCCTCATATTCAACTTTTCAAGACCCACCTCGAATCTTTGAAGAACGTTGCTCCTGTCGGCAGTAACAATGGTTTCCCTGAGAGGTATCAAAGTCTCTTTCATTTCAACATCGAGCTTGCCGGAACCATAAATGGTGGCATTAACACCGGTCTCTTTCATTCCTATATAGGTAAACCGGATATAATAGTTTCCCTTCGGAATATTAATTGAGTAGAATCCATATTCATTTGTGACTGTTCCGGTTGACAGTTCTTTTACAAAAACTGTAACCCCGATCACAGGCTCTTTTGAGTCTTTACTCTTAACATAGCCTGAAATAGTAGCATTTCCCGGACGGTTCTTTTCAGCCGGATTACCCACCTCGACCAGCAGATTCTCAACAAATTTCTGCTGGTCGTTTTGCATCGAATAATCAGTTTTTGGAATAAATAAATCACCAGTCATTACTCGTGAATAAGAGGTTTTCACTTTGTAATCCTTTGTCAGGATTATGTTTCCGGAATTATCAATAAGCCAATACAATTTTCTACCCTTAAAAATTGTATCAAGAAGCCCTCCGAGTGTTTGGGCTCTGTATTTTGAAAATTGAATATCTTTTACCCATTCCGGCCTGAAAAAAAACCTGACCTTATACTGACTCTCCGCGCTTTTCACAAACTCATTAAAGGTCTGTCCCTCGTAATTCCATGTAATTTTATAATCTGACTCCTGGCTCTGTAGAGTGAGGGAGACAAAAAACAGAATAATTACATTCAGGGATGTTCTCTTCATTGAGTATTGCGGTTATTTTTTGAGATTATCATAGAATATAATTGCAGGCAGAAAGCTATCAGGATCCTTTTTCCTTACTTTGATCCTTTTTTCCCGTAAAAAACTCTTAAGGAGAGCCTCTTTGTCAGATAAAACATTTAGCATGTCTCTTTTACCGGAGATCCTGTAAAAGATCCCATTCTTAAGAATATAAAGATATTGTTCCTGATAAAACTCGTCATACCTATTTTGAACGCTCAGTTCTTTGATCATTTTCTTCTGTTTATATATGAAACAGACACCTCCCCTGTAAAGGACCTGGCCATAACCTTTAATGGGATTTCCGGGACCGGTTCCGAAGTTCTCAAAGACCATTCTTTTATTTTCCCAGGGGAGTATAAATCCTTTTATTAACTCCTTGTTAAGCTGAACCAGCTTACCCTTGCTTACCATAGTTAACAGCTCATCATTATAGATATCGTACCTGAGAGGCACATTTTTAAATGTCATGTCATTTATATTTACCTCGCCGGTGATCCAATCCCTGGTAAGCAGAAACTCATCTCCAAAAATATTTGAATAAAGGCTTCTCCATATTCTTCCGTTAAAAAGCAGCTGTTTCTCAGGGATCGTATCCTGGTTAGCAATTAGTGGATCGGATATTTTATTTTTTGGAAATGAATTCCCGGAAAGGTTCACTAAAAGAACAAAAAGTAAAGAAAACGCAGCTATTTGCCTTCCCATAACTATCCATATTTGTAACCGGCTCTTGTAGAGTATACAATATTACGAAAAAACCTGAAACTATTTCCAGTGAATAATGTTAAGAATAATTAAGTATAGCTTTTAATATGTAAATTTACCTATGATTGTCCATCAGGGATACGAAAATCTGGAAATTCTGAATCCTGTTGTTACGCTCGGGATTTTTGATGGTGTTCATCTGGGGCATAAGGCGCTTATATCCAAACTTGTGAGCAGAGCAAAAAGCGTTTCAGGAGAATCAGTGATCATTACTTTTAACCCGCATCCCAGAATTGTTCTTGCAAATAACAAGAATACTCTTGCGTTTCTGACCAGTCTCGAGGAAAAGATTTCTCTTCTTGAAAAAGAAGGGGTCGACCGGCTTATTATAATTCCCTTCGATCACACTTTTAGTAATAAAGAGGCATGCGAATTCATTGAAGAAGTGCTTGTTAATAAAGTTGGGGCGAAATACCTTATCGCAGGTTTTAATCACCATTTTGGCAGAAAAGGAGAGGCAGATTTTAACAGAATAAGACAATGTGCAGAATCTTTTAAAATTGTTGTGGAGCAGGTACCGGGTTTCAGAACTGCCAGAGGAGTTGTAAGTTCATCTCTTATCCGTGAAGCCCTGCAAAAAGGTGAGATGGAGGAGGCCAGCAACCTGCTGGGATATGATTATTTTTTGAACGGTACAGTAGTGGAGGGAAAACATCTGGGCAAAGAGATAGGTTTTCCGACTGCCAATATCAAACCTGATTATGAGAATAAACTGATTCCTAAAGCCGGTATATATGCAGTGGATGTAATATCAGATGGATGGAAATACAAGGGAATGATGAGCATCGGATCTAATCCTACTGTCAATGATAATCCTGAAAGGCAGAGTATTGAAGTAAATATATTCAGCTTTGAAAAGGAGATCTATGGCTCAAAATTATGTATTGTATTCAGGCACAGGATGAGAGATGAAATAAGATTTGACAGTATCGCCCTTCTTGTTAAGCAGCTTCAGCTAGACAGAAAAATGGCTCTCCGGTTTTTAAAAGGATAAATTGCATTTTTTTCTATCTTTGCGTACTGAAAAGTTTAATAATATATGAATCAACTTATTGAAATAATGCAATATAAAGTTAAAGATATTTCTCTTGCTGACTTTGGCAGGAAAGAGATTGAAATAGCTGAAAAAGAGATGCCCGGATTATTGTCCATAAGACGGAAATTTTCAGCAGAAAAACCACTTAAAGGCGCAAGAATTACCGGTTCCCTTCACATGACGATACAAACAGCTGTTCTGATAGAGACTCTTTCTGAACTCGGAGCTGATGTTAGATGGGCAAGCTGCAATATATTTTCCACACAGGATCACGCTGCTGCTGCAATTGCTGCAAGCGGTATTCCGGTCTTTGCCTGGAAAGGTGAAACTCTTGAAGAGTACTGGTGGTGTACTGCTCAGGCACTCGCATTTCCGAATGGGAAAGGACCCAACCTGATCGTTGATGATGGTGGCGATGCTTCACTCATGGTACATCTGGGCTTCAAAGCGGAAAACGATCCTTCAGTACTTGACAAAAAGCCTGAAAACAGGGAAGAGGGGATTATTCTAGATACATTAAAAGAAATCCTCACAGAAGATCCTAAGAGATGGCACAGAATGGTTAAGGAGCTTAAGGGAATCTCAGAAGAAACCACAACTGGTGTACACAGACTTTATCAGATGATGGAAAATGGTGAACTTCTTGTCCCCGCAATAAATGTTAACGATTCGGTTACCAAATCAAAATTCGATAACCTCTATGGCTGCCGTGAATCGCTGGCAGATGGCATTAAACGCGCTACTGATGTGATGATTGCAGGTAAAGTTGTGGTCGTATGTGGTTATGGTGATGTAGGCAAAGGATGTGCAAGATCGATGAAATCGTACGGCGCGCGCGTAATTGTGACTGAAATAGATCCTATTTGCGCACTTCAGGCTTCAATGGAAGGATTTGAAGTCAAGCCTGTTGAAGATACTCTCTCCGAAGGGAATATTTTTGTTACTGCAACTGGCAACAAGGATATCATTACCCTTGATCATATGCTCAGAATGAAAGACCAGGCCATAGTTTGTAATATAGGTCATTTCGATAATGAGATTCAGATGGATAAACTTAATACTTATAAAGGGATAAAATTAATTAATATCAAGCCCCAGGTCGACAAGTATGTTTTCCCTGACGGACATGCCATTTTTATCCTTGCTGAAGGCAGACTTGTTAATCTTGGCTGTGCAACCGGACACCCCTCTTTCGTTATGAGCAATTCATTCAGCAACCAGACGCTGGCCCAACTCGATCTCTGGAAGAATAACTATAAGGTTGATGTCTACAGGCTTCCAAAACATCTCGATGAAGAAGTTGCCAGACTTCATCTGGAGCAGCTGGGAGTAAAACTAACAAAGCTTTCTGCAGATCAGGCTGAATATATCGGTGTTAAGCCCGAAGGCCCCTACAAACCTGAACACTACAGATATTAAGAGAGAGGGGTGAAAGGCATAGCCGTCAATCTAAGAGAAGGATAGTATAGGAAGTTTCCCCTCCTTTTCAAGCTAATCTTTATACACATCCTTGGATGAAATTCAGTGCCGGAAGTTTCCCCTCCTTTTGAAGGAGGGGTGGCCGGGGCTGTTGAATATCAGTTATTTGCACAATATTTCTCCCCAGCCGGGGTGGTTGATTTATTCATTTTATTTTTAACTTTATATCTATGAATAACAAAAACCTCTTAAATAGAATGGTCCTAAAGTCTTTCAGTACATCTCTCAGGAACAGATCCACTTCCGCTGAAGCAGCATTTTGGGAGACATTAAAATCAAAAAAACTTGATGGAAGAAAATTCAGAAGACAATACAGAATTGGAAGTTAGATTGTTGAATTCTGTTGTCCTTCTGAATCAACCACCCCGGCCGCAAAAAAGCTATTGCACTAAATGAACCATTTGTCTGTTGCGGCCACCCCTCCTTGATGTTGAAAAGGAGGGGAAACTGAAAGCGCACAATATCAGATGTTTACAATGTTTATCTCTCTGCGAAGCAGGTGATTTATTCTTTTATTTTTAACATTATATCTATGAATTACAAAAACCTCTTCAACCTTTTCAAACCTTTCCCTTCCTCTTGAAGGACAGCCTGCCCCTTATCGGAGGTGTGAAATGCCATTCAAGTTCCTCAGGTTGACAGCCTGGGGTGAGAGGGAGAATAGAGGCAGGGCAAAACCGGTAATCAGTGATGCCATATATGGACAATCTGCCCGACAAGGGCGGCCTTATAGGGTTTTAGAGGGTAATTCCCAATTCCGGATAATGGAGCGCCGCCTCCGTAGAGAGAATATTTTGTACTGCACTGTGGACAAACGACATTGAAGCCATCGGCTTTAACTGCTATGCTCAATCCATTCACAGCAAAGTCATAAGGACAAGTCCGGTCAAACGCATAAAATTCCTCCTCTGTGGCATGTAAAACAATTATACCATTATTATCATATCCCACAGACCTATCAAAAAATTCTGTACTAGGTGTTTTAGAGGTTATAATTACATAATTGGATATAGCGTAAAGATCTTTAAATGTAATATCGGTGAGATCGAGGTAAAAATCCATGTAAACGTCTGGTACAACATCATATTTGCTTTTTTTACACGTTATAAAAGAAACAGCAATAACCAGAGTAACTAAAAAAATTACTATTTTTGATTTCAGGACCATTGAGATTATTATTCTGATGCAAATTTATAATTATAACCTGATTTAGTAACGCGACAGGGAAATTAATATTTTACAAAGAATAAAATGAAGAGATTATCTTTCAGGCAGTTGATCGTTTTTTTGCTGGTCTTTTCCATTGGGTTTTCACTTGGTGAGGCACAAGACAGGGCCCCCAAACCTGCAAAGAAAGGAGTCTTCGGTTTGTTCTCGGGTAAAAAGAATTCATCCAAAGTTAAAGCACCGAAAAGTGCCAGCAAGGTGCAGAAAGAGCAGGACAGGAAAAAGAAGAAAAAAGATGCGGATTGGGCAAAATCTGTTAAGGAATCGCAGAAGAGGACGATTAAAATCCAGACTCCGGAGGTTCAGAACCGGATGAAACAGGATCAAAAGGATATTACTGCCAGGGAGAAGGCAAGAATGAAGAAGAGTTCAAAAACCACCAGATCCGGCGCGAAAAAGTATAAAAAGTAATATCAAACGAACCTGAAAAGGAACCTGATTTTCATTGACTAAATTTTAACAATCTGATAAACATACATTAACACTGATTTTTTTTTGATTATCTAAAAAATATTATATATTTGTGTTATGAAGAGTTCCGGAAACCCCGGAATTCTTCTTATTTTTTTAATGACGCACACTGAAATGACGGACGTAATCTACATAACCGAAGAAGGGCTGCATAAACTCAAGGAAGAACTTGATCAGTTGAGGAATGTTGAAAGGCCTGCTTTATCAAAACAGATAGCAGATGCCAGAGATAAAGGCGATTTATCTGAAAATGCTGAATACGCTGCTGCAAAGGAAGCTCAGGGCTTGCTTGAACATAAAATTGCAAGACTTGAGGATATTGTTGCAAGATCGAGGGTGCTTGATGAATCGAAAATTGATACAACATATGTAAGGATTCTAAGCAGGGTCAAAATAAGGAACAAGTCAAATAACACCGTAATGGAATACCTTATTGTACCTGAAAGTGAAGCTAACTTCAAAATTGGCAAAATTGCTGTCAGTTCTCCTATAGCTCAGGGACTTATGGGGAAAAAAGTAGGTGAGGTAGTAGATATTAAAGTTCCTTCAGGAGTTATTCCATTCGAAATCGTTTCAATTTCGGTTTAAATATATCACTGATAATATGGCTACCATTTTTACACGGATTATTAATGGTGAAATTCCATGTTACAAAGTTGCAGAAGATGACAATTATTTTGCATTTCTCGACATCAATCCGCTGAGAGAGGGACATACTCTTGTCGTCCCTAAAAGGGAAACAGATTACATTTTCGATCTGGATGATAAGGAACTGTCAGGAATTATTCTTTTCTCAAAAAAGGTTGCCCTGGCTATCAGGGGTGTGATCCCGTGCAACCGTATCGGAGTTGCTATCCTGGGCCTTGAAGTACCTCATGCTCATATCCATCTTGTTCCGATGGACACTATGGAGGATATTAACTTCAAAAGACCAAAACTTAAGTTCACACCGGAAGAGTTTAAGGAGACTGCCAGGAAAATTAACGAGAAATTTTAGGAATATCTTATCTTTAGGTCTTAATTCAGCATCGCTGCATGAGTTATCTGTACGATATGTGGGATGATTTTATCAGCCTTCTTTTTCCCAGGCTTTGCTATGCATGTGGCAACCATCTTCTTAGAAATGAAAATCTTATTTGTACTCAGTGCTATATATCCATTCCACGTACAAACTATCATCTTACGGCTGATAACCCTGTTGAACAATTATTCTGGGGAAGATGCCAGATTTCAAAAGCCGCTGCTTTTTCATTTTACAACAAGGGCAGCAGGATACAGAAGCTAATTTATAAACTTAAGTACAACGGTATAAAGGAAATAGGATATGAACTGGGAAGGATTTACGGGATGGTTCTTAAAAATTCAGGTTTTACCGACGATCTTGACATTATTGTTCCAGTGCCGCTTCATCATTCCAAATATCGGAAAAGAGGGTTCAATCAGAGCGAATATATATCAAAGGGGGTTGCTGAAGTCACCGGATTACATGTGGATATCAGAACATTGGTCAGGGTCAGATCGTCAGATACACAGACAAAAAGATCGAGATATGAAAGATGGATGAATGTTGAAGGTATATTCGCCATTACAGATTCGCAGAAAATTAAAGGAAAACATATTTTGCTGATAGATGATGTTATAACAACCGGATCGACACTCGATGCTTGTGCCAGTGAACTGTTAAAAATCGATAATGTCAGAGTAAGCGTTGCAGCTCTTGCTGTGTCAGTCCCATAACTACTTCACTCTACGGGGATTTTTGTTTATGAAATCTTTCCAGCTTGTAAATGGTTTGTCGCCGCTCAGGTTCTTATACTGATAAAAGTGACAGAGTGCAGCAGCCAGTCCGTCGGTTGCATCAAGAATAATTTCCTTCTCATTGAATTTCAGAATATTCATCAGCATTGAGGCTACCTGCTCTTTTGAAGCGGCCCCCTGTCCCGTGATTGACATCTTGATTTTTCTCGGAGCATATTCAAATATCGGAACAGAGCGGTAGAGAGCGGCTGCTATTGCGGCCCCCTGAGCCCTGCCAAGCTTTAACATAGACTGAACATTTTTACCGTAGAAGGGAGCTTCTACTGCCAGCTCATCGGGATGATATTCCTCGATCAAACCCAAAGTCCTGTCAAAAATGTGTTTTAATTTCAAATAATGGTCGCCGAATTTTGAAAGATCAATTGAACCAAGGGTAACAAGCTCGGGAATAGTTCCTGAGGCCCTGATAACACCATATCCTGTAACATTGGTACCTGGATCTATTCCGAGTATTATCCGTTCTTTCAACTTCTCCTTCAAACGCTTTTTTATCTTATAATTGATGGTTTATCAAATATAAGCAAATTATTCATCCAGCCAGCTTTTTCAGAAGAGGTAATGGATCGTCTATATACATAACTGCCTTTAGTAGAAACAGTTCCATTTGCAAGGAAATATATGGCTTCTTTATAGCATGATTCACCTTTATCCGTGAAGTCTCTCGTGAAATCGTCGGAGACCAGCTTTGCCGGTGCAAACCCTTTATAATAGCCACCTTGACCGGCAGAATTTACAGCTTCAAATGTAACAGGTGCGAAAACATATTTATTATCGTTTGTCTGCCAGACATTCATACCGGTTGGCTTACCATCCGTTGTGTCACCAATTGTTGTCACTGGAAGGAATGGTTTAAGTCCGTTTATGACCTCTTCACTTGCTGAAGCCGTTTCCCTGGTAGTTATCACAACAAGCCGGTTTAGATTTAACGACGATGCAATATTTTTGAACTTATAGACTGTATCATTCGCAGCGCTTTTCTTGTCATTATAGGAGAATTTAATAAAAGTAGTTGAGCTTGTTTTTCCTGATATGTAACTGGCAAGTTCTGCCGCAACATCAAGTATTCCACCACCGTTATATCTCAGATCAAGAATAAGGTCCTGGACATTCTGTGCTTTGAAAAAGGCAAATGCATCTGCCAGTTCCTGCGAGGAAGGGATTATAAATTGATCGAACACAAGATGTCCTGTCTTTTTGGAATTGATTGTAAGCGTATCGTAAAGCAATACAGAATTGACCTGGAATGTAGATTTGACAGTTGTGGCTGTCGTATCATTACCTCTTGGAGTTGTAAAGACAAATGTATTTGATCTGCCTGCAGTTGAAGGCCCGATCAGGTTGTTATACGGGGTAGGGTTGCCTGAAGCAAGCGACACCAGAGCCGGAGCAAGATCCGATCCATTCAGCGTTTTTATTAACCAGCCCCTCCTGACTCCCTTTCCACCAGATCCATTTGTATACAAAGGGGAATTCTTGTAGATCATTACTATTCTGGCTTTACCCTGTGGATCCAGGCCAATCCTGATACCATGGCCAACAAAACTACCATTCTGTGAAGCAACAAAAGCATTGAAATCAGCAACAAAACTCCATCTGTCGAGAGGTTTATACCGCAGGGCATCCATTAACATATAGGGGTCCGAATAATCTGAAAGTGTAACAGAAGGAAGATCCTTGTACCAGAAATACCAGTCATTCATCAGACTATAAAGTGCATCTCTGTCTGCTGCCACAGCCGGATCAACAGTGTTGGATGGTTTTATCTCTTTTTTACAGGAACTAAGGACAGATATAATTATAAAAAACAGGAAAATAATCTTTTTCATATTTTAAATTTTATTGTATATAACAATTAATCCATGCTTTTTGATCGCATGTTCTGTAGAAAAATTCCGGATATAATCAGCAATAATCCTGCCGGAGTTGTATAATAAACGGGTTCTTTTATAATAAAGTGCACAAAAACAAGCGAAAGAAAAGGTGCAAGGTATACAAGGTTGCTTACTTTATCACTTGTTGATGAAAGCTGGAGCGCCTTAAGCCAAAAATAAAATGTTATACCCATTTCGAAAACACCTATATAAACTGAAGCCGCAGCTCCTTTAAAATTTATAACTGTTTTTGAATCTCCAAATATCGATATGGCTATCACCAGATACACCGAGGCAAAAAGAAAATTAGTAAACAATTTTACTGCTTCATCTCTTACATCTTTCATATTGAAGATAAAGTAGAGGGCCCAGAAAACAGAGCTTCCTGTTGCCAGGATTACTCCCGTTGTATCCGATTTTCCGGGTTGAAAGGGATGTCCCTGTGAGGATATAATATAAACACCTACAAAACTGATTATCAAAGCAACAAAGCTTTTTACCGGAATTTTTTGTTTTAGCAAAGGCACTGAAAGAAATACCAGTATTATAGGCCATATCATATTTAAAGGTTGTGCCACCTGGGCGGGAAGTAACTTATATGCCTTCAGAAGAACAATATAATAGATGAAAGGATTAATCAGGCCCAGCAGTGCAGAAATAAGATACTCTTTAACTGAAGTCTTCCTGAGGAGTTCAGTTTTCCCACTTGCTAATATTATGCAGAATAAAACCGCCGTCGACGTAAAAGTGGCAATTGTAAGAATTGTCAGAACGTCAAGTTCTGCCAGCCCCAATTTAAATACTGTTGGTATTGTGGACCAGAAGAAAACAGCTAGTCCGGCATAGATATATGACTGTTTTGCCCGGCCCATTAATCAGACTTACAGATTTGCAAATTAGTCTATTACTTCAAAACCTGTATATGGAACAAGAACTTTTGGAACAATTATACCTGTTTCGGTCTGGTTGTTTTCAAGAAGTGCGGCAACTATTCTGGGTAGTGCCAATGCGCTTCCGTTTAGAGTATGTGCAAGACGTGTCTGTTTATCTCCCTTATCTTTAAATCTGCATTTAAGCCTGTTTGCCTGGAATGATTCGAAATTAGAAACAGAGCTTACCTCGAGCCACCGTTTCTGGGCTGCGGACCAGACTTCAAAATCGTAGGTAAGGGCCGATGTGAATGACATATCTCCTCCACACAACCTCAATATTCTATATGGTAATTCAAGTTTCGAAACAAGTCCTTCAACATGGGTTACCATTTCATCGAGTGATTTATATGAATGATCGGGATGTGCGATCCTGACAATTTCAACTTTATCAAACTGATGCAACCTGTTCAATCCCCTGACATGTGCGCCCCATGATCCTGCTTCACGCCTGAAACATGGCGTATATGCCATATTTTTCAAAGGAAGTTCATCACCATTCAGGATAACATCCCTGTAAATATTTGTGACCGGGACTTCAGCGGTGGGGATCAGGTAGAAATTATCAATTCCCACATGATACATCTGACCTTCTTTGTCTGGAAGCTGACCTGTTCCGAAACCGGAATCCTCATTTACCATTATTGGAGGCATTATTTCCCTGTACCCTGCTCTTTCTCCTTCATCGAGGAAGAAATTTATAAGTGATCTTTCGAATTTGGCCCCTTTCCCTTTATAAACAGGAAAGCCTGCTCCGGTAAGCTTTATGCCAAGATCAAAGTCGATGATATCGTATTTCTTTATCAGGTCCCAATGTGGAAGCGCTTCAGCCGCCAGCTCCGGTATCCTGCCATGTTCCTTGACAATTACATTATTTTCTGCACCGAATCCTGTTGTGACTGACTGGTGAGGAAGATTAGGGAGCTTAATTATCTCATTTCTAAGTTCTCCGTCGAGTGTTACAAGCTTTTCTGAAAGGTTCCTTATCTCTTCTTTCAGTGAATATGTCTTTCTCTTGGCTTCTTCTGCCTGGGGTTGTTTGCCCTCCTTCATGAGAACGCCTATTTCTTTCGAAATTTTATTCATTTCCGATTGAAGCAGATCTGTTCTAGTCTGTGTCTCACGTTTCTCGGAATCAACAGCCAGGATTTTATCAATAATGTCGTGTGACTCAAAGTTTTTTACTTTAAGTCTTTCAATGACAAAATCCCTTTTTTCACGGATGAGATTTATTGTAAGCATATCATATGTCGCATTAATATAAAAAGCAGGCTACGAGGCCTGCTGTAAAAGTATTAAAAACTCATGATTTTCTTTTCCCGGGGGAAAATTTTTCAGAAGCTTAAATAACCTTGATGTTTTATTCAACAACTGGTTTAACGGAAACGTAGGATCTGTTGTCTCTTTTTCTTTTGAACTCAACCTCTCCGTCAATGAGTGCAAAAAGAGTGTGATCCTTCCCGATGCCAACATTCAGTCCGGGATTATGAACTGTCCCTCTCTGGCGAACAATAATACTGCCTGCTTTGACAGTCTGGCCGCCGAATAGTTTCACTCCCAAACGCTTACTTTCGGAATCACGACCATTGCGCGAACTACCTGCTCCTTTCTTGTGTGCCATAATATTATATTATTAAGTCTTTTCTAATTTGTTTATTTTTTACCCTTTGCCGGCTTCTTAACTGCCGGTTTTTTAGCAGCTGCAGCCTTTTTTGCAGGAGCTTTCTTTACTGTTGCAGGTTTTTCCTTAGTTTTGACCGGAGTTGCTTTTTTGACAGCTGGTTTTTTCTCCACCACCTTTGTTTTAACAGCTGCAACCGTTTCTTTAGCTTTCTCATCAGCATGGGCTGCTTCTTTCTTTACAGCTTTCTTTTCAGCTTTTTCCCTGATGCTTATAATTTCGACCTGGGTAAAGTTCTGACGATGACCGTTCCTGATCCTGTAACCCTTTTTCCTCTTCTTCTTGAAAACGATAACCTTGTCTCCCCTGATGTGGTCAAGTATTTTTCCTTCGACAACAGCATCTTTTATTGTGGGTTCTCCGATTATTACTTTCCCTTCATCCTCAATTAATAGTACATGATCAAATTCAATCTCTTTTTCGTTATCCAGGTCAAGACGGTGGACAAATATTTTCTTCCCTTCTTCAACTTTGAATTGCTGACCTGCAATTTCTACGATTGCGTACATTACTTATTCTGTATTACGTTACTCCGTGAGGCGTATATAATCTTATGTTTATATAACTTCTAAATGCCCCTGCAGATTTATTTTTATTCGGACTGCAAAGATATAAAAATTCAATTATTTACAAACCTATTGATCGTTTTTTTTGAAATGATATGTATGGGGGTGAGTTCATGAACATGTTTATAAAAAATTCGCTCTATACCTGAATGATAAACCTTTAATCTTTATATTTGTTGAAACTCAGAGAACTGCACTAATTATTCTGAGTCATAAATGTGAAATGAAGAGAGTTAAGCTTAAGGTTCTGGGGATATCATATAGTCAGACTCAGTCTGGAGCTTATGCACTTGTCCTTATCGAAGAAAAGGGGGAGAGAAGGATTCCTATTATTATCGGGGGGTTTGAGGCACAGGCAATTGTTATTAAACTCGAAAACCTGGATCCGCCACGCCCTCTTACCCATGATCTCTTTAAAAGTTTTGCAGATGAATTCAATATTACAGTTTCTGAAGTTTTTATATATAAACTCGAGGAGGGCGTGTTCTATTCGACGCTGGTCTGTAACAACGGAATCAAGGAGTATTCGATTGATAGCAGAACTTCCGATGCTGTTGCCCTTGCTCTTAGATTCAACTGTCCAATCTATATTACCGAAGACATACTTGATAAAGCAGGGATTGTAATAAACCCTTCAGAGACTGCCCCAAACACCACCCAGGATGACGAGACTCTCTTTGAGCCGGAGAAGGGTAAATATGAAGCATATACAGATGAAGAGCTTTACAGAATGATAGATGAAGCCATAAAAACAGAAGACTATGAGAGGGCAGCCTCCATAAGAGATGAAATAGAAAAGAGAAAGAAGCCATAACAATGTCAGATTTCAAATCACTAACTTTTTGATAATGAAAAAAATAATGTTGCCGGTAATTCTGGCTTTGAATATTTTTGTCATCAATGCAAGAGACTATAAGATCAGTTCCCCTGATGGTAAAATTGTTATCAATGTAAGTGTCGGAACAGAAATTAAATGGTCCGCTACTTTTGAGAATAAGGAGATAATATCTTCTGTGAAAGCAGCATTGGTGCTAGGAGATGGGAAAATACTGGGTGCAAACGAATCTGTGAAAAAATCTTCCCTGATTCGTATCAGTGAAATTCTTAAGCCTGAAGTAGCATATAAGAAATCTGAAGTTTTAGATAATTGCAACGCTTTACTTTTATCTTTCAAATCAGGTTTCTCTATACAGTTCAGGGCATATAACGATGGGATTGCATACAGATTCGAAACTGCACTGAATGACACAATGATTGTTAAGAATGAGGTATCTGAAATTCAGTTTCCGGGCGGAACTGCTTCATGGTATCCTCTTGAAAAGAGCTTCATGTCGCATAATGAGAATACCTTTATCTATTCAAGTCTTGATACGATCAGTAATAATCATCTCGCCAGTCTTCCCGTACTATTTCAGACAAATGGAACAGACATACTATTAACTGAGTCAGACATTGAAGATTATGCCGGCATGTGGGTTAGAGGAGCCGGGTCAGGCAGGATAGATGGAACGTGGCCGGCTTATCCGGCAGCCGAGTCTCTCTCCAGGGACCGTGACCTCAGGGTCACTAAAATCATGGATTATATTGCAAAGACGAATGGTACCAGAACATTTCCATGGAGAGTTTTCATTATTGCCGGTGATGATGGAAAATTAATTGAAAGTGATCTGGTCTATAAACTTGCTGCCCCGAACAGAATAAAAGAGACTTCATGGATAAAACCTGGAAAAGTGGCATGGGACTGGTGGAACGCTAATAATATTTACGGAGTTGATTTCAGGTCCGGAATCAACAATGACACTTATAAATATTATATAGATTTTGCATCAAAGAACGGGATTGAATATATCATACTTGATGAAGGCTGGTACAAATTAGGGAATGTCCTTGATGTTGTGCCTGGTCTCGATGTTCCTGATTTATGCAGATATGCTGCTGAGAAAAAAGTCGGCATCATATTATGGGTGGTCTGGAAAACATTCTGGGATCAGATAGATACTGCCCTTGATCTCTACGAAAAGTGGGGGATAAAAGGTGTGAAGGTGGATTTCATGCAGAGAGATGATCAGAAAATTGTAAATTTCTACTGGGAAGCGGCAAGAAAAACTGCAGAGCACCATATGCTTATCGATTTTCACGGATCCTATAAACCCGATGGACTTGGCCGTACTTATCCCAATGCACTCACCAGGGAAGGCGTAAAAGGAATGGAACATAGTAAATGGAGTAAAGAGGTGAATCCGGAACATGATGTTACACTGCCTTTCACCAGAATGGTAGCGGGACCAATGGACTATACCCCGGGGGCAATGATAAACAAGGACAGGACAAATTTCAATCCCCAATTTACACGTCCTGAAAGCCAGGGAACCAGGGTTCACCAGATGGCACTTTATGTTGCTTTTGAGAGTCCGCTTCAAATGCTCTCGGACAATCCTTCGAACTATATGAAGGAACAGGAATGCACCGACTTTATTGTAAAAGTTCCTGTAGTTTGGGATGATATAAAGGTTCTTACAGGGAAGGTGGGAGATTATCTTCTTCTTGCCCGACGTTCAGGTAAAGATTGGTATGTAGGCGGACTTACCGACTGGAGCGCCCGTGATCTTGATCTTGATCTTAACTTTCTTGGTGAAGGCAATTATCAGATGGAGATATTTCAGGATGGCATTAATGCCGACAGGTATGCAAGCGATTATAAACATTTAAAGCTGGAAGTAAATCCTTCTTCCAGGATGAAGATCCATTTAGCTCCGGGAGGTGGCTGGGTTGCAAGAATAGTTGCAAAATAAAGAAGAATGAAACAATATCTGGATCTCCTTGATCATGTCCTTAAGAATGGGGTTGAAAAACACGACAGGACCGGTACGGGAACAATAAGTGTGTTTGGGTACCAGATGAGGTTCAATCTTACCGATGGATTTCCTTTAATGACAACAAAGAAACTTCACCTGAAATCAATAATCCATGAGCTCCTCTGGTTCATTAGCGGCGATACCAACATAAAGTATCTGACAAGTAATGGAGTAAAAATATGGAATAAATGGGCCGATAAAGAAGGGAATCTTGGACCAGTGTACGGCTATCAGTGGAGATCCTGGCCTGGACCTGAGGGGGAAAAAATCGATCAGTTGTCAAACGTAATAAAGAATATCCAAATATCACCTGATTCACGACGTCATATTGTAAGTGCCTGGAACGTGGGTGAGATTGAAAAAATGGCATTACCTCCCTGTCATTTGCTTTTTCAGTTTTATGTTGCAGAAGGAAAACTGTCATGCCAGCTTTATCAGAGGAGTGCAGATATTTTCCTTGGGGTACCTTTCAATATTGCATCATATTCATTGCTGACAGCGATGGTAGCTAAAGTTACAGGATTAAAACCCGGAGATTTCATTCATACCCTTGGGGATGCCCATATTTATCTGAACCATCTCGAACAGGCAAAACTACAGCTCACAAGGAAACCATACCCGCTTCCATGTATGATAATAAATCCGGATGTAAAGGATATTTTTAAGTTCAGATTCGAGGATTTTGTGATTGAGAATTATGAAGCTCATCCGGGAATAAAAGGAGAGATATCAGTATGATTTCCATCATTGTTGCAATATCAGAAGATTACGGAATTGGTTACAGGAATGGGTTGTTATGGCATCTCCCCGAAGATCTTAAAAGGTTTAAAAAACTGACTCTGGGACATACTGTAATAATGGGGAAGAAAACATGGGAGTCATTGCCCAGAAAGCCCCTTCCCGGCCGGAAGAATATAGTTATAACCGATGTTCCTGACGAAATAATAGAATTCAGTACTACTGCCTACTCAATTGAAGATGCATTAAGCAAGTGCGGGAATGATGACGAAATATTCATAATTGGCGGGGGAAGTATTTACCGACAATTCATGCCAGTTGCCGACAGGCTGTATATCACTCATATTCATAAAAAAACATCTGCTGACATATTTTTCCCAAATATTGATCCTGATTTATGGGAACCTATTGAAAAAGAGGAACATAGTAAGGATGAAAATAGCGATATCCCCTATACCTATGTCATCTATCAGCGAAAAAAATTGTAACATTTCGAATTGTTTTCCGTTTCAGTTTAAACCTTTTGGATTTATTCTTATCTAAAAACTTGTGAACTGAAACAAATAATTTAAAATAATACTTATGAAAACAAAAGCAATTTTAATGATTACTGCTCTGGCTGTATTCACATTTTTTTCATGTGTCAAGCTGAAAGATCAGATTGAATCAACAAGCACTGATATTGCTGATGATGATGCAGTGGCAAATGTGGCATTTGATGATGTCTTCAACACAGTAGATATTGCCACAAATACCATGGAGAATCTTATGGGACTCAAAGGGACTTATGAGTCTGAAGTAGTGCTGGCAGATTCGTGCCCGACAATAACCATATCCAGTATTTCTCCAGGTGTATGGCCAAAAACAATTACTATAAACTATGGAGCAGGATGTACAGGTTTTTATGGTAGCACCCGTTCAGGTAAGATAATAACAGTTGTGACGAACAAGCGTAGCGTTTTAGGTGCGAAGAGAACTATTACTTTCGATAACTATTTCTTTAACGGAAATAAGCTCGAAGGTACAAAGGCTATTACAACTTTAGCTTTGCATGGACAAAACCCGGTAGACTCAGTTACTCTTACCGGAGGCAAAATGACTTTGCCAAACGGGAAGACTATAGAGCATGCTTTTAAACATCAAAGGGAATTTATTGCAGGATATAGTACTCCCAGAAATATATGGGATGATGAGTATCTCATTACAGGAACAGCATCAGGAAAAGGGATTAATGGCAATGCATATACGAGTACAATACTTACAGCACTACGTTGGACCCGTGCTTGCGAATTCATTGTGAGCGGTTCAATCGAATTTGATAGAAGTGGTGTTCAACCAATGGTTCTGGATTACGGTACCGGGGCTTGCGATAATAAAGCTACACTTACGAGAGGCACGACTACAAAAGAGATCCTGCTCAGGCATAAATTTCGTTTGCAATAATTATGGAAGGTTAATTGGGTGAAATAAACAGAGGCGGGCAATTTGCCCGCCTCTGTATTTATATAACGTCCAGATATGTTTTATGATGCCCGGAGTATTTTCAGATCTATTCTTTCAAGCTTGAGGCGGGCGTAATCTGTGGATACGGTTAATTCATTTGCCTCTACTGAAGGCATTTCAAACATTGCATCAAGCATAATAGCCTCACATATCGACCTCAGTCCTCTTGCTCCGAGTCTGAACTCAATTGCTTTATCAACAATATATTCCAGAACTTCTTCAGTAAAGATCAGTTCGATGTTATCCATCTTGAAAAGCTTGATATATTGTTTTATTATTGCATTTTTGGGTTCGGTAAGGATGTCTCTGAGAGCTTCCCTGTCAAGCGGATTCAGATGAGTGAGGACAGGTAACCTTCCGATTATCTCCGGGATGAGGCCGTATGCCCTGAGGTCCTGCGGTGCAATATATTGAAGAAGATTGTCCTTATCTATTCTCTCCCTGTTACGGGAAGCGCCGTACCCGATAATCTGGGTATTCAGACGGTGTGCAATTTTCTTTTCGATACCCTCAAAAGCTCCTCCACAAATGAACAGGATATTTTTTGTATCTACAGGGATCATTTTTTGTTCCGGATGCTTTCTCCCACCCTGGGGAGGGACATTTACTATAGATCCTTCGAGAAGTTTTAGTAGTCCCTGCTGGACACCTTCTCCTGAAACATCACGAGTAATTGATGGATTATCTCCTTTCCTGGCAATTTTATCGATCTCATCGATAAATACAATCCCTTTTTCTGCTGCCTTAACATCGTAATCGGCATTTTGCAGCAGCCTGGTCAGAAGGCTTTCAATATCTTCACCAACATAACCGGCTTCAGTAAGAACCGTCGCATCGACAATTGTAAAGGGAACGTGCAGCATTTTAGCTACTGTTCTTGCCAGCAATGTTTTCCCTGTACCTGTTTCGCCGACCAGAATGATATTTGATTTTTCAATTTCAATATCTTCTGAATCTGGTTTTTGCATCAGCCTTTTATAGTGATTATAAACTGCCACAGAGATAATTTTTTTAGCCATGTCCTGACCAATTACATATTGATCGAGGAAGGCTTTTATCTCAGAGGGTTTCAGAAGTGTAACAGTGTCAAACGATAACTTCGACTTGCTGCCGAGTTCTTCGTTGACAATATTGTGAGCCTGTTCAATACAGTGGTCACAAATATGTCCCTCAAGCCCTGCAACAAGCATATTAGCTTCTTTCTTTGTCCTGCCGCAAAATGAGCATTTGTCCATCACTATTTATGATCAGTAGTTTTCTGAAGAATCTCATCGATCATGCCATAGTCTTTTGCCTCCTGTGATGTCATCCAATAGTCGCGATCTGCATCTTTTTCCACTTTTTCAATTGGATTTCCCGAATGAAGGGCAATTATCTCATAAAGTTCTTTTTTGAGCTTTAGTATTTCTCTGGCTGTGATCTCAATATCTGAAGCATTTCCTTCAGCTCCACCCATAGGCTGGTGTATCATTATCCTGGAATGCTTAAGAGCCGATCTTTTTCCCTTAGTTCCTGCAATCAGAAGGATTGCCCCCATTGAGGCAGCCATTCCTGTGCATATGGTAGCTATGTCGGCAGAGATATACTGCATCGTATCATAGATCCCCAGGCCTGCGTAGACAGAACCGCCGGGAGAATTAAAGTAAAGCTGTATATCTTTTCCCGGGTCAGTCGAATCGAGGTATAGTAACTGTGCCTGGATTATATTAGCTACATAATCATCTATCGGAAGGCCCAGGAAAATTATCCTGTCCATCATAAGGCGTGAAAAGACATCCATAGAAGCAACGTTCAGCTGTCTCTCCTCGATAATGGTTGGCGAGATATAATTGCTTGATATTGAGGTGTATCTTGACAGATTAAGACTGCTTATGTTCCTGTTGCTTCTTGCATATTTCCTGAAATCGTCAAAGCTGTTCATATTGTTATTTTTGATTAAACATCAAAGATACTAAAAATATAAAATCTATCTTCAATGCGTTGATTACGATTCAAAAAGCTTATTAAAATCATCGGCAGAAATCTTCTTTTCCTCGAGTTTAACAAGTTCCTTCAGCTTTTCAATTGCTTTTTCCTCAAGTATCTTTTCAGCAATTCTTTTTGCATCCTCCTCGCGTTTTAGCATCTCTTTTGCATAATTGACTACTTGCTCATCTGTTGCATAGAATAGCCCATATTGCTGGAACTGATACCTGGTTATATTTGCTGCCTCTGCCTGTAACTCCTCTTCCGAAATTTTTATCTCATTTTCCTTTGCAATTTTATTTCTTATCAATTGCCATTTAAGATCGCTTCTGAAGCTGTCAAACTCTTTTTCAATCTGCTCTTCAGTGGTTTTTTCATTTACTTTAAGCAGCCACTTTTTGAGAAATTCCTCCGGAAGTGGAAAATCTGATTTGTCAAGAGCAAGCTTTTTCAAATCAAGCATTATTTTATAGTCACTTTCTTTTTTGAGACTATTAACAATTTCCTCCTCTATTCTGTTCATAAACTCTTCCTCCGAGTTTACAATACCCTCACCATAAACCTTGTTAAACAACTCCTGTCCAATTTCTGCAGGTACAAATCTGTTGATTTCCTTAATAGTGAACCTGAATTTTCCATTGACATCTGCAACTTCATCTTTCTTTTTATTCAGAATACCTGCAATTTCGAAATCATTTGGAAGTGCTTTTCTCAGGTCAAAATCAATTTCATCATTTATTTTCTTACCTATGAAATGTTTTTTTATCTTTTCGTCCTTAATAATATCAATAGAAATAGTTGTGTTTTCAGCTTTTAAGCCACTTTCGGGAACATCCAATTCAGCGATGTTACCTTTCAGCATATCTTTTTCACCAGATTTTTCTTCACTTTTAAATTCACCAAAACGACGGGTGTAGTTATTTAAGTAGTCGTTCTTCATCTTGTCATCGACGATTATCTGAAAGGAAGTGACCTTATTCTTTTTGCTAAGTTTTATCTCAAACTGCGGAGCCAGTCCGATCTCAAATGTGAAGGTAAAATCTTCCTGCTTATCAAAATCTATCAGATTCTCTTCATCGGCTTTTGGGAGCGGGTCACCAAGTATTTCAATTTTTTCTTCGTGAAGGTATTTATGAATATTTTCTGAGATCTGCTTATTCACTTCATCAAGCTGAGCTGCTTTCCCGTACATCTTCCGGATAAGTCCGATAGGCACCATCCCGGGACGGAAACCTTTTATATTTGCTTTTTTCCTGTAGTCTCTCAGTACTTTTTCAACATTCTCCTCATAATCAGCCTTTTTGATCTCTATCTTCAGAAGTGCATTCAGATCATCAATGTTTTCTTTGGTTATATTCATATCAGACAAGTTATTTTTGTGCGGATGAAGGGACTCGAACCCCCACGTCACGAAGACACAAGATCCTAAGTCTTGCTCGGCTACCAATTACGACACATCCGCGTAAAAAAAATCCCCGCAAAAGTATAGAAAATTATTATTATAACAAACAGAGAATTTTATCGGCGCAATTCAAAGTTCTTTCCAAGATAAACTTTTCTTACATGTTCATCTTCAGCGAGTTGAGAAGAGGTGCCTGACATCAGGATCCTTCCCTCGAAAAGCAGGTAGGCACGATCGGTGATAGAAAGTGTCTCATGAACGTTGTGATCTGTTATAAGAATTCCGATGTTTTTACTTCTTAGATGAGAGACTATACTCTGAATATCTTCAACTGCAATTGGGTCAACCCCTGCAAATGGTTCATCGAGGAGGATGAACCTGGGTTTAAGAGCGAGTGCACGTGCAATTTCAGTTCGTCTTCTTTCACCTCCGGATAACTGGATACCTTTGCTCTTTCTTATTTTTGCCAGGCCGAATTCGACAATAAGAGTTTCAAGCCTTTCTTTCTGTTCTTCACGGGAGAAGCCTGACATTTCAAGTACTGCCCTTATATTGTCTTCAACTGACATATTCCGGAATACAGATGCTTCCTGTGCTAGATAACTTATACCCTTTCTTGCCCTTTTATAAACCGGAAGAGCTGTTATATTCTCATTATCGAGATGAATTGTACCTTCATTAGGCTTTATCAGGCCGACGATCATATAAAACGAAGTAGTTTTGCCTGCTCCGTTTGGGCCAAGGAGACCCACAATCTCTCCTTCTTCAACCTCTATTGAAACTTTGTCAACCACAGTCCTGGTGTGGTATCTTTTAACAAGATTTTCTGTGTGCAGTTTCATAGTATGCTATAAATTGGCATTTTCAGTCTGAGTCTCAGTACTATCATTCATGAAATCATCGTGCTGTTTCTTTTTTTGCCTCATCACTATCTTTGATACCCATACACTTATCTCATATAAACCCAGCATAGGCACTGCAACGAGTGTTTGAGAAAATACATCAGGCGGGGTTATTACTGCAGCAAGAATAAAAATAATTACAATTGCATACCTTCTATATGTAATTAAAAAAGAAGGTGTTACAACCCCGATCTTTGTAAGGAAAAAGGCAAAGATGGGAAGTTCAAAAATCAATCCGCTGGCAAGGACTATTGATGTGAGTGTTCCGATGTATGATCTTACGTTTATTTGATTTATTACCTGGTCGCTGATCTGGTAGTTGGAGAGAAAGTGGATTGAAAAAGGAGCTATCATGTAATAACCGAAAGTCACGCCGATAAAAAACAATGCAGACGTTGTCAGAACAGCTCCTCTGATATATTTCTTTTCATTTTCCCTGAGGGCTGGTTTGAAGAATTTCCAGAACTCATTGACGATAAATGGAAATGCCAGAATCAAACCCGAAACCAGAGCCGTAGTGATGTGAGTAGTCAGCTGACCCGACATTTGAATAGCAATGAGGTTAAATTGTTTGGTGTTGATGCAGAGTCCATCGAATCTTCCCGGTGTGTTGAAAACACTATTGAGCCAATGTCCGAAATCACACAAAATGCGGTTTGTAAAAAATTGTGGAGTTCTGGGCGCAAGAATTATAGAATCGAATATAAATTTTTTCAGGAGAAATGCCAGGACAAACATTACAGCGATCGCCAATATAGACCTTATTATATGCCACCTAAGTTCCTCAAGATGTTCAAGGAACGACATCTCCTGTTCACCACTCTTCCCTTTCTTTTTACGTCCTAATGCCATTGGTCCGGTGTATAATTGAATTAAAAAACTCAGTCTGTAAAGATGATAAATCTTATTATGCAAAACAATAGGGCTGAACCGGGGTTATATATTTGCCTACATATCATATAATTAACAAATTTATTATTAGTAAAAAAAAATATATGAAAATTGATTTTGATCTTAATTTTATTTAAATTTGATATACGCTATTGAGTGGAAAGAAAATTTATAGCCATAGATATTACTCTAAATTTTCCCCGGTCAGAGTTGTTTTCAAGGGAGGGATAAAAATGCTTGACGATTCTACAATACATGATTATCTGAAAAAGTATTTTGGTTTTGACAACTTCAAGGGTAACCAGGAACCAATAATAAGGAACGTACTTGCAGGCAGGGACACTTTTGTACTTATGCCTACCGGCGGAGGGAAATCGCTTTGCTATCAGCTGCCCGCTGTTATGAAGAAGGGAACAGCTATTGTTATTTCTCCTCTGATAGCCCTTATGAAAAACCAGGTGGATGCAATGCGAAACTTCAGCACCGGTGATGAAGTAGCTCATTTCCTGAATTCCTCTCTTACCAAAACCGAAATTGCCAGGGTCAAGCACGATGTTATGAATGGAATGACAAAACTTCTTTATGTTGCCCCGGAATCTCTTACAAAGGAGGATAACATAGAATTTTTAAAGAATATTGAGATTTCATTTTATGCAATAGATGAGGCTCATTGTATTTCTGAATGGGGGCATGATTTCAGACCCGAATACAGGCGGATACGTCCAATTATTGATATAATTGGCAGATCACCTATAATTGCGCTTACTGCTACTGCCACGCCCAAAGTTCAGCATGACATCCAGAAAAACCTCAGCATTCTTGAAGCAGATGAATTTAAATCTTCTTTTAACAGACCCAATCTTTATTATGAAGTCAGGTCAAAACAGGATGTTACCAAGGAAATAATAAAGTACATAAAAAATAATACCGGTAAATCGGGAATAATTTATTGTCTGAGCCGTAAGAAAGTTGAGGAACTTGCAGAGACTCTTAAGGTAAACAATATAAAGGCATTACCCTACCATGCCGGAATGGACTCCGCAACCCGGACTCTTAACCAGGACAAATTCCTGATGGAAGAAGCCGACATAATCGTTGCCACCATAGCTTTCGGAATGGGAATTGACAAACCTGACGTAAGGTTTGTAATCCATTATGATATACCCAAAAGTCTGGAAGGGTATTACCAGGAAACTGGTCGTGCAGGAAGGGACGGAGGAGAAGGCAATTGCATTGCGTATTACAGCTATAACGACATACAGAAACTCGAGAAGTTCATGCAGGGGAAACCAATAGCAGAGCAGGAGATCGGTAAGCAGCTCCTGCTTGAGACTGTTTCGTACGCTGAATCTTCCGTCTGCAGGAGAAAACTTCTGCTTCACTATTTTGGTGAAGAATATCAGAAGGAAAATTGTGAAGCATGCGACAACTGTCTTCACCCGAAAACACAATTTGAAGGCAATGATTATGTTGTCAATGTTCTTGAAGCTGTTCTGGCTGTCAAGGAGAAATTTAAGGCCGACCATATTGCAAACATCCTTTCCGGAAAGATCAATTCAGCTATCAAATCTTATAAACATCATAAACTTGAGGTATTCGGGATCGGAGAGGAGAAGGATGAGAAGTTCTGGAATATGGTTGTCAGACAGGCACTCATTGCTAAATTTCTTGTAAAGGATATTGAGAATTATGGGCTGCTGAAGATTACTCCAAAAGGCATGGAATTCCTTGAAAATCCAACCTCTTTCATGCTTGCCGAAGACCACGATTACACCGATTCAGCGGAAGATGAGAATGCATTCGGCGCAAGGACATCTGCAGTTGATGAAGAGCTCTTCAGTATCCTGAAAGACCTGAGGAAAAAGATCTCAAAGCAGAAAGACGTTCCGCCATTTGTAATATTCCAGGATCCATCACTTGAGGACATGGCTATTCAATACCCTATTACTCTTGACGAATTGCAGAATGTTTCGGGGGTTGGAGCAGGCAAAGCTCACAGATATGGACAGGAATTTATCGAGGTAATTAAAAAATATGTCGAGGAAAAAGAGATAATAAGACCGCTCGACATGGTGGTAAAATCGGTTGTCAATAAATCCGGGATCAAAGTTTATATCATCCAGAGCATCGATAAGAAAAGATCGCTTGAAGATATTGCTGATGCCCGCGGCCTTGAGATGACAGAGTTATTTTCAGAGATCGAGGCAATAGTTAACTCAGGCACACGCATCAACCTCGATTACTATATCAATACTGTAATTGACGATGAACGTCAGCACGATATTTACTCATATTTCAGGGAAGAGGCAGAATCAGATTCGCTCGAAGCAGCAATCAAAGAACTTGGAAGTGAGTTTGAAGAAGAAGAGATCAGGCTGATGAGGATTAAGTTTCTATCAGAGTACGGAAACTGAACCCTGTACCCTGCACCCTGTGCCCTGCACCCCTTGTCTACTTCCAGCTGTTTTTAAATAATAGAGAATAGAGAACTACTGTCACCACATAAAATGGATACAGAAGCTGTGCAGGTATAAACCATTTCATAAGATGACTTTTGTTATACCGCCGGGTAGTTTCGTATAATAAAAGAAAATCAGGTACTGATTTGATAAGAAATGCGGCACTGAATAAAACGATCAATTCCTGATTTATTATTCCTCCAATTAACAACACCAGATTTAACATAACGACCAGAAAAATTGCCGCTGCAATGAAAAGGGTAAAACTGTCGGTATAAGCTTTAGCTTTTGACAACCATCTCGACCTTTGTTTTATAAATGAGGTTAAGGTTTCACAATGTCTGGTCGTTACGACTGCCGCGGGAGACCATCCCCATATTATTTTTGAATCCGCCTCTTTTTTCAGGCTATGAAGAAGAAAGACATCATCACCTGATGCGATCTCATTATGAAGGTTTTCGGAATGCCTGAGGTATGCTTCCCTGGTAAAAGCCAGGTTGGCCCCGTTACACATTACCGGATATCCTGCCTCAGCAGTCCCGGCAGTCACTCCCTGCAACGATAAAAACTCCAGCTCACGGATTCTGCCCAAAAAGCCAGGTTTGTTTTCCAACTGAACCGGAGCTATTATCATATCTGCTTTTGTTTCAGAATATTCAAAGGCTATAACTGAGATCCATCTTTTATCCATTCTGCAGTCAGCATCAGTAGTGATAATAAGTTTTCCGGTTGCTGCATAAACACCGCACTGTATTGCGCACTTCTTTCCTCTTGATTTGTTTTTTAAAACTTTATAGTTAACGATTTTATGAAATGCTGAAGCTATCTGAAAGGTACTATCAGTGGAATTGTCATCAACGATTATGATTTCAAATAGTTTGGAGTCATAATCCTGTGAATATAAATCATTTAATAATAATGGCAGGTTTAATTCTTCGTTTCTGCAGGCAATTATCACAGATACTGTAACTGAAGAAATTCCTTGCGGTCTGGATTGCCTTACCTTCAGAAGATTTCTGTAAATTTCCAGAAATATAAAGAAATAGGGGAGAAGCAGTATTATCAGAAGCCATATCATCATCTAATCTCTGAGCCATTCGTACATTGTATAATGCTCGCTGCCCATGCCCAGTGCTTCATAGGTCGATCTGGCTTGTAAATTATTTGATTCGACATACAATCTGAGGCCTGCAATATTGTTATTATCAGCTTCATTTCTTATATATGTGTACATTTTTCTAAAAATGCCCTTTCTCCTGTGCTCCTGCAAAACATAGACTGACTGGAACCACCAGACATTTGTATTACGCCAGTCGCTCCATTCATATGTTATTAAGAGAGATGCAACAATTTTTCCATCTATTTCAGCAACATAGTATTTGCCTCTTGAAGGTTCCTTAAAGACTCTGTCAACTCCCTGGGAAACCAATTCGGGAACCAGAGTAAGTCTTTCTGTTTCCCATGCCATTTTCTGCTGAAAGTCAATTATCGTTTCAGCATCGGAGGGGATTGCTTGTCGTATTGTTATCATAGTAACTAATTTTGTTAAAAAAACCCACCCCTAACCCCTCCGGAGGAGGGGAATTAGTTCCAATTACCCTGGACCCCGCACCCTCTACCCTGCACCCTGCACCCCTACCCCGCACCCTGCACCCCGCACCCTGTACCCCGCACCCCGCACCCTATTTATACTCTTCCCAGCTTTTAATAGCGAGGTCGTCAATACTCATCTTGCAAAAAGCAAGTATAAATGCACTTGCCAGCCGGGAGTTTGTAATCAGCGGAACGTTAAAATCGACGGCGCTTCTTCTTATCGTGTAGTCGTTATTCAGTTCAGCAGCGCTAAGGTCTTTTGGGATGTTCACAACCAGGTCCACCTCTCGTGATTTAATTAATTCTATAGTGTTAGGCGATTGGTTTTCATCCGGCCAGTAAGCTACATGTGCTTCAACACCTGCATTTTGCAGAAACTGCTGAGTGCCTCTTGTTGCATAGAGTTTATGTCCTTTTTCACTCAGTGCTTTGGCACTGTTCAGTAGTTCAACTTTGGAACGGGCCGGACCGGTTGAAAGCAGGATACTTTTTTTGGGAACCCTGTAACCAACAGAAAACATGGCCTTTAGTATTGCCTCATAAAATCCTTCTCCAATGCATCCGACCTCCCCGGTGGAAGACATGTCCACTCCAAGGACAGGATCAGCTTTTGCAAGCCGTGAAAAGCTGAATTGCGGTGCTTTTACACCTACATAATCGATATCAAATATAGTTTTCTTTGGTCTTTCCGTCTGAATCCCCAGCATTACTTTTGTGGCAAGCTCAATGAGATTGGTTTTAAGGACTTTTGAGACAAAAGGCATGCTGCGGCTTGCACGCAGGTTACATTCAATAACTTTAATATCATTATCCTTTGCAAGAAACTGGATGTTGAAGGGTCCTGAAATTTTAAGCTCCTTTGCAATCTGCCTTGAAATACGTTTAATTCTTCTGGCTGTCTCAAAATATATCTTCTGTGCAGGAAATACCATTGTGGCATCACCGGAGTGTACACCGGCAAACTCCACATGCTCACTTATGGCATATGCAATCATTTCCCCTTGTACGGCCACAGCATCGATCTCGATCTCCTTCGCATTCTCGATAAATTCGGAGACCACAACCGGATATTGCTTGGAAACCCTTGCAGCAAGTTCAAGAAAATGAGAAAGTTCACTCTTGTTTGACACCACATTCATAGCAGCTCCTGAAAGAACATAGGAGGGTCTTACAAGAACCGGAAATCCTATCCTGTCAACAAACTCATAAATATCTTTAATATCTGATAATTCCTTCCATAACGGCTGATCTACTTTCATGGTGTCAAGCATGAAAGAGAATTTATGTCTGTTCTCAGCCCGGTCGATCGAAATCGGAGAGGTTCCGAGTACTCTGACATTTTCTTTATGAAGCCTCATGGCCAGGTTATTTGGAATCTGTCCTCCAACAGAAACAATTACCCCTTTTGGTTGTTCCAGGTCGACAATATCCATTACCCTTTCAAAAGAAAGCTCATCAAAATATAATCTGTCACATATATCGTAATCTGTGCTTACTGTTTCGGGATTATAATTTATCATTACCGATCTGAAACCCTCTTTCCTGATAGTATTTATGGCATTGACCGAACACCAGTCAAATTCAACGCTCGAACCAATCCGGTATGCTCCTGAACCAAGAACAATAACTGAACTATTGTCGTCAGGGAAGGAGATATCATGCTCAGTCCCGCTATATGTCAGGTAGAGATAATTTGTAACTGCGGGATATTCAGCAGCAAGAGTATCAATCTGCTTTACATAAGGAATAATTCCAACTGCTTTTCTGTAGGCCCTGACACGTAACATCTCCCTGTTAATGGAGGAAGAATCAGATTTGAGAACATGCCTTGCAATCTGGAAGTCGCTGAACCCGTTTATTTTTGCATGCAGAAGAAAATCCTGCGGGATGTATTCAATTACTTTATATTCGGTGAGTTTGTTTTTAATATCTATAATATTTCTAAGCTTGTAAAGGAACCATCTGTCAATTCTGGTAAGCTCATAGATCCTGTCGATAGAGATGTTCTTTTCCATTGCTTCAGCTATGGAGAATATTCTCATATCTGTTGGTTCTGACAGTTCTTTTTCGATGTTTTCAAAGTCAAGTTCCCTGTTGCCGGTGAATCCATGCATTCCCTGGCCGATCATCCTCAGACCTTTCTGGATCGCCTCTTCAAATGTACGTCCGATAGCCATTACTTCTCCGACGCTTTTCATACTGCTTCCGATGAGGTGAGAAACACCTTCGAATTTATTCAGATCCCACCGAGGTATCTTACATACAATATAATCAAGTGCAGGTTCGAAACAGGCAGTTGTAGTGCGTGTAACAGAGTTCTTCAATTCATGAAGACCATAGCCCAGACCCAGTTTTGCAGCAACAAAAGCCAGAGGGTAACCGGTCGCTTTTGAGGCTAATGCACTTGAGCGTGAAAGTCTTGCATTTACCTCTATTACCCTGTAATCTTCAGAATTTGGATCGAGAGCATATTGTACGTTACATTCCCCAACAATTCCAATATGTCTGATTATTTGTATTGAAAGTTCCCTGAGTTTATGATATTCGCTGTTAGTAAGGGTTTGTGAGGGCGCAACAACTATACTTTCTCCAGTGTGAATTCCCAGGGGATCAAAATTCTCCATGTTGCATACTGTGATGCAGTTATCATATTTATCCCTCATCACTTCATATTCCACCTCTTTCCATCCTTTCAGTGACTCCTCAACAAGGATCTGGTTTGTATATGAGAACGCTTTTGTGGCAAGAATCCTCAACTCTTCGCAATCAGAAGCAAATCCGCTTCCCTGGCCGCCAAGCGTGTAAGCAGCCCTTATTATTACCGGAAATCCTAACTTTTCTGCAGCCTTTATTGAGTCTGCAACTCCATTTACTGCTATGCTTCGGGGAGTTTTTACAGATATCTCGTTAAGCTTCTTTACAAACAATTCCCTGTCCTCAGTATCCATTATGGCACTGACAGGTGTGCCCAGCACCCTGACATTGTATTTTTCAAAAACTCCGTTTCTGAACAGTTCTGTCCCGCAATTCAGGGCAGTCTGGCCTCCGAAGGCCAGCAAAACTCCATCCGGATTTTCTTTTGCTATTACTTTTTCAACGAAATATGGATTAACAGGTAAAAAATAGATTTTGTCAGCAATATTCTCTGAGGTTTGTACTGTCGCAATATTGGGATTTATAAGCACAGTCTCAATACCTTCCTCTTTAAGGGCTTTAAGTGCCTGGGAACCAGAGTAGTCGAATTCACCAGCCTCACCAATCTTAAGTGCTCCGGAGCCAAGTACGATAACCTTTTTTATTTCATCTTTCATTGCCCTGTTTTAAGATTCAAAAATAAAACAATTTTTCAAAGAGTTTTGAAATATTCAAATTATGTATAAATTTGCACTCGTAATGTATAATTATGCAAAAGCTCAAAAGACTTCTTGCAATAGAAAAGATAATATCCGAAGGCAATATTTCATCTCAGGATGAATTGCTTAAAGAACTTAAGATGGCAGGGATAAGCTGCACTCAGGCTACACTGTCGCGAAATCTCAGGCAGCTGAGGGTCATCAGAATTCCTTCAGATAGGGGTGGTTATAAATATTCTCTTTCTGAAAATTCTAAACAATCAATTGAAACCAGATCTGATCTGAATGTAATTTCTGTCATAAAATCAATAATAGATGCAAAGGGAATTATATTGCTTAAAACAATACCGGGACATGCAAGCAGCACTGCATTCATTATTGATAATGCAGGCAGATATGAGATTGCAGGGACAATTGCCGGAGATGATACTCTGCTGATTGTTCCAAGAGATAATGTCAGTCAGTCACAGATACATTCATGCCTGGAGATGATATTTCCCGGGTTTCATGAACGGGTGAAGAGGGAATAAAGGGAGAATGGGAGAAGAGGAGAAAGGGAAAAAAGGAGAGATGAATGAGGAGAAAAGTGTTTTCGGGTTCCCCTCCAGGGAGGGGAACTTAGAAAAGAAGGTAAAGGGTGGGTTTTTTACAATGAAAATAATTAATTAATATCAATATAAAATTTAATAACATGAAAGAAAAGGTTATACTGGCATACAGTGGTGGTCTTGATACGTCGGTAATATTAAAATGGCTTATTGAAAAAGATTTTGATGTAATTGCTTTCGTTGCAGATGTAGGTCAGGATGAGGATTTTGAAGAGTGCAGAAAAAAGGCATTATTACTTGGTGCCTCAAAGGTAATTATCCTGGATCTGAAAAGGGAGTTTATTGAAGGGTACGTCTTTAAAGCAGTAAAAGCAAATGCGATTTATGAAGACAGGTATCTTCTTGGAACTTCACTTGCAAGACCTCTAATTGCTTTGAAGCAGATTGAGATTGCTGTTGCCGAAGGGGCAAAGGCTGTTGCACATGGTGCGACCGGAAAAGGAAATGACCAGGTTCGCTTTGAACTTAGCTATTATGCTTTAAAACCCGACATTAAAGTCATTTCTCCCTGGAAGGACAGGGAATTCCTTAAAATATTCAAGGGGAGATCGGACCTCCTCAAGTATGCTGCAGAGAAAAATATTCCTGTAAAAGCAAGCATTGCTAAACCTTATAGCGAGGATGATAACCTGATGCATATCAGTCATGAAGCAGGTGTTCTGGAAGATCCGATGTATGCTATGAATAAAAGTATGCTTCAGAAAATGGTGATGCCTCAGGATGCTCCCGACAATGAAACAAGGATTGTAATAGATTTCAAAGACGGACTGCCGGTAAAAGTCTTAAATAAGGATGATGGCACAGAACATACAGATCCTTACGATCTGTTCATATACCTTAATGAACTGGCAGGTAAAAATGGGATCGGGTTACTCGATATGGTCGAGAACAGGTTTGTTGGCATCAAATCGCGAGGAGTTTATGAAACCCCGGGGGCGACAATCCTTTATGCTGCTCACAGAGATATTGAAGGTATCGCAATGGACAGAGAAGTAATGAGATTAAGAAACATGCTTACACCAAAATTTGCAGAACTGATCTATAACGGATTTTGGTTCAGCCCCGAAATGGACTTCCTTATGGCTGCAGTTGACAAGAGTCAGGAGGTGATTGATGGAAGCGTCCATCTTTGTCTTTATAAAGGCAATATTCTGATTGAAGGAAGGGAATCGCCTTCTTCACTGTATAATAAAAACCTATCCAGTATGGATATTGAAGGTGGTTTCGATCAGACGGACAGCAAGGGATTCATAAAAATTAATGCGATCAGGCTTATGGCTCACAGGGCTATAATTGAGTCCGGAAGAAAGAAGACTTCATTAAAATAATTAATCTTTTTGTTATGAAATTATGGGATAAAGGAATTGAACCCGATCCGGCAATAATTGAATTCACCTCGGGTATGGACAGGGTGACAGATGCCTCGCTTGCCGAATGGGATATTATCGGATCAATGGCACATGCAATAATGTTACAGAAAGTTGGTCTGATAGAACCGGAGGAGAAAGATAACCTTCTCGATGCCCTGCATTCGTTATTCTGTAAAGCAATTAAAGGAGATTTTAAAATTGAATACGGGGTTGAAGATATCCATTCTCAGGTTGAGAAGGATTTATCTTCAAAACTTGGACCCGTGGGTAAGAAAATCCACACAGGAAGATCCAGAAACGATCAGGTTTTGCTTGATATCAGATTATACACAAGGTCAGAAATTGACCGGATAGCTTTGAAAATTTTCAGATTATTTTCAAAACTGCAATCACTCAGTGAGCAATATAAAGAGGTTCTTCTTCCCGGTTATACACATTTGCAGCCAGCCATGGTTTCATCTTTCGGACTTTGGTTTGGTGCCTATTCAGAAAGTTTGTCAGATGATCTGTTTCTTCTGTCGAGTGCCAGAATGCTCAATAACAGGAATCCTCTGGGTACAGCAGCCGGGTATGGTACCACCTTACCGATTGACAGAAAACTGACAACAGAACTTCTTGAATTTGAAGATATTATTTTCAATTCTGCTTATGCTGGCCTTACCAGGGGAAAAGTGGAAATGGTTGTTGCCAGCTCCCTCGCTTCAACCGCCAAGACGTTATCACGCTTTTCCATGGATGTCTGTCTGTATATGGCCTCTGAATTTAAATTTGTTGATTTTCCCGATGAATTTATTACTGGTTCAAGCATAATGCCACAGAAAAAGAATCCGGATGTTTTTGAAATTATAAGAGCCCGGTCGAACAGGATCCAGGTAGTTCCTCAGGAAATTGCTCTGCTTACAGGAAATCTTACCTCCGGGTACCACAGGGACCTTCAATTATTGAAGCCCCTTGTTTTCGATGCCTTCAAAGAGGTGGAGGCATGTGTGGAGATTCTTGTCTTTATGCTGAATGGGATAAAGATCAGGAAAGATATTACGGAAAATCCGGCGTACAACACAATATTCAGTACAGAAGAAATTAATCGTCTTGTAAGAGAAGGCATTCCGTTCAGGGATGCCTATAAAACTGTTGCCGGAATGATAGAAACAGGAAATTTTTCCCGTAAGTCAATAAGTGATTACACTCATGAAGGGAGTATCGGAAATCTTTGTAACGACAGAATTCTTCGGAAGACTGAAAATACAATGAAATGTTTCAATGGATCAACCTCAGAAGAACTGGAGAATAAGTTGATGAAATATCTAAAGTGACTTTTTGTACCTGACAATATTCTCAATAAACACATCAAACAAAAAATCGGTATCAGTAGGGCCTCCTGAAGCTTCAGGATGGAATTGTGTAGAGAAGAATGGCTTTCTCTTATGAATCATACCCTCATTGGTGTTATCATTAATGTTTATAAAGTACGGTTCCCAGTCATTTCCAAGAGTTTTATTATCAACTGCAAATCCGTGATTCTGAGAGGTGATGTAGGCTTTATTTGTACCGACCTGAATAACTGGCTGGTTATGACTTCTGTGGCCATATTTTAATTTATACGTATCCGCTCCTGATGCAAGCCCCATTAGTTGATTTCCAAGACAAATACCAAATACGGGTTTATTTCCGCCAAGAGATTTTTTAAGATTTTCGATTGTTACTTTGCACATCTTGGGATCACCTGGACCGTTTGAAAGGAACAGTCCGTCATATTCTTCATTATGATAGTCATAATCCCACGGCACCCTGATTATGGTGGTATCGCGTTTCAGAAGATTCCGTATTATGTTATATTTAACACCGCAGTCTATAAGTATAATCCGGTTAGAGCCGGTGCCATAAACTTTCTTTTGTGAAGTGGCTACCTCAGCAACCAGATTTACCTTATTGGGGTCATAAAATTCTATTAAAGAACCAGCTGGCTCAAGTTTCCCCAGCATTGCGCCTTTTTCTCTAATTCTTTTTGTAAGAGCCCTTGTATCAATTCCATATATGCCTGGTACACCGTTTTTAAGGAGCCATTCATCCAGGCTCTCAGTGGCATTCCAATGGCTGTATTCAAATGAATAGTTGGAGACAATAAGACCTGAAATATGAATTGAGGAGGATTCGTGGAACTTCAGAATATCATTTGCCTCCTCCTTCCCTGGAGCTCCATAGTTGCCAATCAGAGGGTAAGTGAGGCATAATATCTGACCACGGTATGAAGGGTCCGTCAGACTCTCCGGATAACCTGTCATTGCGGTATTGAATACAACTTCTCCTGCTGCGGGAATGGCTGCACCAAAAGATTTTCCTGTGTATACTGTTCCATCCTCAAGGGTCAATCTGACCGAAATGCTGTTCTTCATGCACTGAATAAATAATGTTTTATTTCATTCTACTTATAGCTTGTTCAATCTGATCCATTGCTCTCATAAGAGTTTTTAATGGGCATGCCAGGTTCATGCGCATATATCCTTCACCTCCAGGACCAAATGTTGAACCTTCATTCATGCCAACTCCTGCCTTTGTAACAAAAAAGTTCTGCAACTCTTTTCCTGTCATTCCCAGTGATCTGCAATCAAGCCATATCATGTATGTTGCTTCCGTTTTAAGCGGAATTATCTCGGGGACATGGTCTCTGCAATAATCCATTACATACTTCACATTAATATCCAGATAACCTAAAAGTTCGTCAAGCCATTCAGCACCATATGTATAGGCTGCGACAGAGGCTGCTGATCCGAATATGTTACCATTCCCCACATGCAGCTTTTCCACGATTGAGTTAAACGACTTCCTTAGTACCGGATTTGAAATTATAACCGATGAAGTTGAAAGACCGGCAAGATTGAAGGTCTTGCTTGGAGCCAGACATGTTATCGTTATTTCTGATGCTTTTTCTGAGAGCTTTGCCACAGGAGTATGTCTGAAACCCGGTAACACAAGATCGCAATGTATTTCATCAGAGACTATCAGTATATTGTTTTCAAGACATATATCAACAAGTTCTGAAAGTTCGTCAGCATACCATACCCGCCCTAATGGATTATGAGGATTTGAGAGAAAGATCATCTTTGTCTTTTCGTCAATGCTGTCTCTGAGATTTTCAAAATCCATTTCCCATGTACCGCCTGATTCTTTGATCCTGTTATAAATCAGTTTTCTGCCATGAGATTCAACTGCGGTGAAAAACGGAAAATATACGGGAGGCTGCACTAAAATTCCATCTCCGGTATGGGTGAAGGCAAGTGTACAGAAATTCAAAGCCGGGACAATCCCGGGGCTGAAACAGATCCACTCTTTTTCAATCTTCCAGTTGTGTCGCTTTTCTGACCAGGCAATTATTGATGATAAATATTCGGGAGGGCGGAAAGAATAACCCAGGATTTCGTGTTTCAACCGGGCGGAAATGGCATTTATAATGAAATCAGGTGTATTGAAATCCATATCAGCAACCCACATAGGAATAATATCTGGGATGCCGAATGTTTCCTTTCTGAGATCATATTTTATACAATTTGTTCCCTCTCGCCGGACGGGTTCATCGAAATTCCATCTCATTGAAAATGGTATTTAAATCCGGGGTTCAAAGGTAGTGAAAATTTGCTCTTGTCAAGATTTCGGATTATTCAATGTCCGAAATCTGAACCGAGCCGAAGGCGAGCTCATCGCAGCCACTTCCGAAAACCGAAATTATAATATTGGCGCTTATTGTAAACCAAATAATGATTCCCGGTGTTATTAATACAATTAATTTTCATATTTTTATAGCCGGTAAAGAAAAGAATGCTAATTAATAATTTAAAAACATTTGATATGAAAAAGGCCATTACAGCTATAATCATTCCCCTTCTGCTGTTGAGTTTTATCTCATGTACTTCCTGTAAAGAGAGAAACGCAGCTAAAAAGCTGAAGGAAAATGAAAAAGAACAATTGCCAAAGCTTGAAAAGACATTGAAAGAAAAGGTTTATCCACTACCAACATCAGCTGAAATTATTAAGATGCTTACTGACCTCGAAGTTGGTTATATGATCGGCCTGACTAACCCTGCAGCAAATGTTAAGAAATATTATATGAGTTATACCAGATCTATTAATCTTGGCGTTTATGGGGCAGATCTGAGTTATGTATCGCTATATAACAATTATCAGGAAGCACAAACCTATCTGGATGTACTCAGGATCTTATCGAATGATCTGAATATGTCAAAAGTATATGATCGCTCACTTTATGACAGCATCAGAAAGAATATTGACAACAGGGACAGACTGGTTTTGCTACTGACGAACACATTCAACGACACATATAATTATATGGCCGATAATGATCAGCAGACTCTTGCTCTTCTTGTAGTCGGAGGTGCCTGGGTGGAAGGTATGTATCTTACGACAAATGTTTCTGAAGCTGCTTATAATGTTGCAACCATCGCAAGCGTTCTCCTTAAACAGAAAGAATCATTTGACCTGTACCTCGATCTGACAAAACCATATCTGGATGATCCTATGATAAGAGATTTTGTTAAAGAGCTGGATCCAATCAAAGCAGTTTATGCTCCTCTGGGTACCAGCCTTACCGACAACAATATAAAGGATATTAAAACAGCAATTTTTAAGATCCGGAACAAAATAGTTCTACAGTGATATTAATCTGAACATCAGGCCGCAAAGCATTTTACTTTGCGGTCTTTTCATATATTTAATCCACCATGCGGGAATCAGTACTACTGGCTTTAATACATATTTTTGCCATTGTTTCAACAGTCAACCCTGGTGGAATTTCCTCAAGAGGAAAGAAAATTCTTCGCAGTTATCTCAGGAGGTATCTTAACCGGGAGCTGGAAGAAGAATATTTTGCTCTCTTCGAAAACAATCTTGAGTTTTATTCCAATGAGCTGAAAAGCGTGGACAAGGAAGATCTTGCAGATGATGGTTCCCTTATATCTTTCCAGATCACTAACATTTGCAGGCAGATCAAGAAAGGACTCTTCCTCGAAGAACGTATGATAGTGTTTCTTCAGCTTCTTGAATTTGCATTTGAAGACGGGCGAATTACCGATCAGGAAAGGACAATAATTGAAATTGTATCCAAAACCTTTAATATAAGCAAGAAAGAGTACGACAATGCCTGTGCATTCATGATTGGCAGACATTATGACGAGGTATCTCCGGATTGCATTTTATTGATAGAAAGCGATAATACAAAACAATCTGTTGAGAACGATTTTGTTAATTATAAAATATGGCGTCATCTTCATGTAAAAGGATTCAGAGGTCAGCTATTTGTTCTGCATATTGAGAGTACCGGCTCGCTTGTTCTCACGTATGACGGAACTCTTTCACTATATTTCAAAGGCAGGGATATTATTGCGTGCAGGCCATATCTTCTTGACAGGGGCGTCAATATTAAAGGCCCTGGTATAGAACCGATTTATTATTCGAAAGTTTACAAGTCATTTCTGATCGATGATTTCCGTGGAAAGTTGATTTTTGAAGGACATAATATTGAATTTTCGTTCAAGGATTCAGATAATGGCATAAAGCCCATGAATTTCAGGCTGGAATCCGGAAACCTTGTCGGTATAATGGGCGGCAGCGGTGTTGGAAAAACTACCCTTCTTAACCTTCTTCACGGCAAGAGAAAACCAGATGCAGGTAACATTTATATAAATGGCTATGATCTGCACGAGGATGCTCAAATGCTTGACGGATTAATTGGGTATGTGCCTCAGGATGACATGCTTATTGAGGAACTTACAGTCTTCCAGAATATGTACTTTAATGCAAAATTATGTTTTGGAGGTTATGAGGAAGAACAACTTTTAAGTCTTGTTGATAAAGTACTTATTGATCTGGAATTATTTGATATTAAGGACCTTCAGGTTGGAGATCTGTTGAATAAAATGGTCAGCGGAGGTCAGCGCAAAAGGCTCAATATAGGTCTTGAACTTATGCGTGAACCTGCTGTTTTGTTTGTTGATGAACCCACATCCGGATTATCTTCGCACGACTCCGAAAAAGTAATGACCCTACTCAGGAAACATGCTCTGTCGGGGAAACTTGTCATAGCGAATATCCATCAGCCTTCATCGGATATTCTTAAACTATTTGACAGATTGTGGATTCTTGATAAGGGGGGGTTTATGATATATGATGGAGATCCTGTAGAAGCACTTGTATATTTTAAGACAGAGACTTCCCAGGCAAATGCCGCAGAGAGTGAATGTCCAAACTGCGGGAATGTTAATACCGAGGATATACTTCATATTATCGAGGTGAAAGTAATCGATAATTCAGGTTATGCAGGAAAAGAAAGACAAATCAATCCTGAAGAATGGTATGAGAAGTACAAAAAGAAGATGATGCCTCTACTTTCCAATAAACCTGAAAGGTCTTCCCTTCCCTTAAGCAATTTCAGAGTACCCAAAAAACTCAGCCAGATCCAGATATTTATTAAAAGAACTCTTCTCAGGAAATTAGCTGATAAACAATATGTGATCCTGAACCTTCTTGAAGCGCCATTTCTGGCATTTATTCTGGGATATCTCTCAAAATATACTCTTAACGGAGAGTACATTTTTTCCGAGAATATAAGTTATCCTGTTTTTCTTTTTATGGCCGTTGTGGTTGCGTTGTTTCTTGGATTGATGGTAAGCGCCGAGGAGATATTCAAGGACAGAAAAATACTTGAAAGGGAAAAATTCCTGAATATCAGCCGCTTGAGCTATATGATTTCCAAACTGAGTTTTTTATTTGTACTTTCAGCTATTCAGTCACTCTTATTTGTTCTGGTGGCCAGTCTGATACTTGAAATCAGAGGAATGATCTGGCAACAATGGCTGATCCTGTTTACAACTGCGTGTTACGGGAACCTTGTCGGTCTGAATATTTCAGCAGGAATGAGAACTGTGGTAAGTATCTATATTCTTATTCCTCTAATTCTTGTTCCGCAGCTGCTGCTGGGAGGGGCAATGATAAAATTTGATGACCTCCATAAATCAATAAGTAATAAGATATATGTTCCGATAATAGGAGATCTGATGGCTACCCGGTGGGCATATGAAGCTATCACTGTTGAGCAGTTTAAAAGCAACAGTTTTGAAAAGCCCATCTTCGACTATGATATGAAAATAAGCCATAATGATTTTGTTGCGAGAACCCTTATTTCTGAACTATTAACAAGGACTAAATTCGTTAAAGGATATATTAAGGATCCACTTTATCAGGAATCAGTCGACAAGGATTTGAGATTGCTTAATTACCATCTGAAATATCTTTCAAAGAATTCCAGGATTTTATTACCTCCTGAATACAGTAACCTGAGCAGAAAAAATTTCAATGAATTTCTCGCTGACACTATTTTAAGCTATCTGTCAAGGTTTAGAATATATTTCAGATCGCAGGCAGATTCCGTAGAATCTAAAAAGACCCCTGTAATTAGAGATATAGAGAAAAAAATTGGTGTAGATGGTTATGTGAAGCTGCAGGATAATTATAAAAACAAGAGACTGGATGACCTGCTGCAGAATAAAGACAGTCCACCTGATATTTTAGAGACAAGTACAAAACTGATACAAAAGACTCAACCAATATTCATGATCCCGGAATCCAGAATTGGACGCTCTCAATTCTTTGCTCCCTGTAAAGTTCTTGGAAACCATGAAATACCAACTCTTAAATTTAATATTGTGGCCATGTGGCTTATGATATGTTTCTTTTTTGCAGCACTCTATTATAATCTCCTTAAGAAGTTCATAGATTGGCTTGAGACTCTTCGTCTGCCGCTCTGGAGAAAATTCGGACGGCAATTGCTTTGATTCTGATCAGGTAATATTTAAACCTTATTCACGCGTCTTATGAATAAAGTAAAGGCTAAAAGAGGCCTGGGACAACATTTTCTGAAAGACAGGAATATTGCAGCCAGAATCGTTGGTTCTCTATCAGGTGAAGGTTGTGACTCAATTATAGAAATTGGTCCCGGAATGGGAATTCTAACGGGTTTTCTTCTTGAAAGAAATTTTAATGATTTCAGGGTTATTGAAATTGATAACGAATCGGTTCATTATCTTAAATCCAACTTTCCAAAATTAAATAGTATAATAATAGGAGATTTCCTGCTATTGGATATCGATTCAATATTTTCAGGGAAAGTTGGTATAATTGGAAATTTCCCGTATAATATTTCCACTCAGATCCTTTTTAAAGTTCTGGACCACAGAGATAGAGTAGTTGAAGTGACCGGTATGTTCCAGAAAGAAGTCGCTGAACGTATTTGCGCGGGTCCCGGGTCAAAAACATATGGTATTCTGAGTGTATTATTACAGGCATATTATGACATTGAATATCTCTTCACAGTTTCCGAGGATGTTTTTTCACCTCCTCCCAGGGTTAAATCCGGTGTTGTGAGACTGATTAGAAATAACACAAGAAATCTCGACTGTGATGAGGGTTTGTTTAAAAGAGTGGTAAAGACCAGCTTCAACCAGAGAAGAAAAACGCTTCGCAACTCCGTGAGGGCTGGATTCAGTCTTAAATCAGAAAGTTATCCTTTGTTTCATCTGCGCCCGGAACAATTATCGGTGATTCAGTTTATTAATCTCACAAACTGGGTAGGTGAAAACATGCGGGATAAATAATTTCAAAATGAAAAACCGATTGCATCAACAGGATTCATTTTTGCTGCTGAAGCTGCCGGAGCATAACCTGCCACAATACCGATTGTGCCCGAAATAAATATAGCCAGAAGAATATTTCCAAGTGTGAGGAACATATTAAGATCGTAAAGATAGTTAATTACCAGGGTGCCAATAAAGATCATCATTATTCCAAGAATACCCCCTAAAACAGAAAGAAGAAACGACTCAACAAGAAATTGCTGAAGAATAAAAAATTTCTTGGCTCCCAGGGCTTTCTGTATTCCAATCTGGTTTGTCCTCTCCCTTACTGATACAAACATGATATTTGCAATTCCGAATCCGCCAACAAGAATTGAAAAACCGCCGATCATCCATCCGCCAATGTTTAATCCGGTGAAAAACGGACCAAAGCCCTGAGTGAGTAACGTCGCCTGATTAATTGAAAAATCATCTTTTTCCCCGGGATGAAGTCTTCTGGTGGCTCTAAGAATCATAGTAACCTCTTCGGTCAGTTCCTGAACAGACACTCCGGGTTTAGCTTTAACCATTACCTCAGTGTCGGCAAATCTGTTCCGCATGTTTATGAATGATTTTGAAAAGTTCAATGGCACAAGAGCTCTTTCATCAATTTCGAGTCCGCCAAGCGCCCCTTTTCCCTCTTTTTTGGCAACACCTATTACGGTTGTCCGGAATCCTCTGACAGTTACATCTTTTCCTATCGGATTGGTTTTATCAAATAATCGTTCTGCAATAACATTTCCAAGCACAATAACATTTTTCCCGGATATAAACTCAAAAGAGGAAAAATACCTCCCCTTTTCAACTTCAATTGTCCTTAGGTCCTTGAATTCACCTGTAATTCCGGTAACATAGACACCCGATGCTAAATTCTTCTTATATTTTATCGGTACGGTTTGAGATGCATCAAAGCAAGCTGCCACAGATTTTGTTGATCTGCTTACCAGTGAACGATAATCATCCTGTGAAACTGCTGGCCATTTCATAACATCCCACCATGCAAAATTTCCAAAAGACCACGGCCATTTCTGAACGTATACCACATTATCGCCCAGTGTAGAAATGCTTGTACGTATCGAACTCTCCATCCAGTCAAGAACAGTAAAAACTGAGATTATTGAAAAAATTCCTATTGTAATTCCAAAAAGTGAAAGGAATGTCCTTAATTTATTGACCATTACTGAGTTAACAGCAAAAAAGAACCCCTCTGTAAAAAGCCTGAAAAACATCTGTCTCTACTTTATTATTAAATCTTTGAAGGATCAAAGATAATAAAATCCCATTACTATTCTTTAGGGCTTTTTGACAGGTAAATTTATTTATTCTTACCTCAAAGAATAAATTCATTTGAAGTTTATGCATGGAGAATAACAAAAAATACCTACTTTTGATGCCCTGGAGAATAAAGGAATCATTGAGGGTAAATGTCAGATAATGAGCAACAAAAAAATCAAAAGTGCTTTAATTTCTGTCTATCATAAAGATGGATTGGCAGAGATCGTTTCGAGGCTTAGGGATCTGGATGTTAAGTTATTTTCAACCGGGGGTACGTTTAGTTTTATAAAAGAGATGGGAATACCAGTCCAATCTGTTGAGAGTCTGACAACTTATCCATCAATCCTGGGGGGCCGGGTTAAAACATTACATCCTTCAGTTTTTGGAGGCATACTTGCGCGCAGGGAAAATGTTGAAGATGCTGAACATCTTTCCCGGTACAAAATACCTGAAATTGACCTTGTCATTGTTGACCTTTATCCGTTCGAAGAGACCGTTGCAAATAGTTCCGATGAAGTTGAAATAATTGAAAAAATCGATATAGGAGGAGTATCTCTTATAAGGGCAGGGGCCAAGAATTTTAACGATGTTTTAATAGTGTCAGGAAGAGACCAGTATACTCTTCTTATGAATCTGCTGGATAACGGAAAAGGGATGACCAGCCTTGACGATAGAAGACATTTTGCAATTGAGGCTTTCAGGACTACTTCTCATTACGATACAGTTATTTTCAATTACTTTAACAGGGAAGCCAAAATACCTGTATTCCGGAAAAGCATTGATAAATCTGTAGGTTTGCGTTATGGTGAAAATCCTCATCAGAAAGGAATATTTTTTGGCGATCTGGAGGAGATTTTTACAAAGCTCAACGGGAAGGAGATATCTTTCAATAATCTTCTGGATGTTGATGCGGCAATAAACCTTATTGATGAATTCACTCAAATAACTGTGGCAATTATTAAGCACAATAATGCATGTGGAATAGCTTCCCGGAATAACATTACCGATGCATGGAAAGATTCACTTGCAGGAGATCCGATATCTGCCTTTGGCGGGATCATTATAACAAATGCTGAAGTGGATGAAATAACTGCAAAAGAAATTGACAAGCTATTCTTTGAAATTATTATCTCTCCCCGATACTCCGGAAAAGCAGTTGAAATTCTTAAACAAAAGAAAAACAGAATAATTCTCGAAAGGAAAGGCAGACTGGTGAAAGATTCGGGGTTCAGATCGTTGCTTAATGGGGTACTCTGGCAGGATATGGATACAAGCAGGGAATCTGTTGCTGATATGAAACCAGTTACAACGAAGGTTGCCGAACCTGATGAATTAGAAGATCTTGTTTTTGCAAACATAATTGTGAAGCATAGTAAGTCGAATGCGATTGTACTCGTCAAAAACAGGCAGCTCTGTGCAAGTGGGATAGGTCAGACCTCGCGGGTTGATGCGCTCAGACAGGCAATTGCAAAGGCGCATTCATTCGGGTTTGACCTTAACGGGTCAGTTATGGCATCTGATGCATACTTCCCGTTTGCCGATTGTGTTGAGATAGCACATTCAGCAGGTATCTCGGCCATAGTTCAGCCGGGTGGCTCCATCAGGGATAAGGAATCAATAGATTATTGCAACAAGAATGGTATGGCAATGGTTTTTACAGGAATAAGGCATTTTAAGCATTAGTAGATATTATTAAATCTTTAAAAAATAACATATAATGGGGCTATTTTCATTTTTAACTCAGGAAATTGCAATTGATCTGGGAACAGCTAATACAATTATTATTCATAATGACAAAGTAGTAGTCGATGAACCTTCGATAGTTGCAGTGGATAAAAACACCGGCAAACTGATTGCCATCGGTGAACAAGCCAGGCAGATGCATGGGAAAACGCATGAAAACATAAGAACTATCAGGCCTCTTCGCGATGGTGTGATCGCCGATTTCAATGCTGCAGAGTTAATGATCAGGGGAATGATAAAAATGATAAACAAGGGTCCGCGTTTGTTTTCGCCATCGCTGAAAATGGTCGTTTGTATTCCTTCAGGCAGCACTGAAGTAGAAATCAGAGCTGTACGCGACTCTTCAGAGCATGCCGGAGGACGTGACGTTTATATGATCTATGAACCTATGGCAGCCGCAATTGGAATAGGCCTCGATGTTGAAGCACCTGAAGGATGCATGGTTGTGGATATTGGTGGTGGTACGACTGAAATTGCTGTAATTGCCCTGGGCGGAATTGTATGCAATAAATCAATTCGAATTGCTGGTGACGGCTTTACTTCAGATATTCAGGCTTATATGAGACATCAGCATAATATCAAAATCGGTGAAAGAACTGCTGAGGATATTAAAATTGGTGTTGGTGCTGCATTACCTGATATTGATAATCCTCCTCCTGACTATGTTGTCAGAGGTCCGAATATTATGACATCACTTCCTATTGAGATCCCTGTTTCCTACCAGGAGATTGCATATTGCCTCGATAAGTCACTTTCAAAAGTTGAAGCTGCTATTCTGAGTGTACTGGAACAGACACCTCCCGAACTGTACGCAGATATAGTCAATAAGGGTGTCTACCTGGCTGGGGGAGGTGCTCTTCTAAGGGGGCTCGATAAGCGTCTTACAGATAAAATAAATATCAATTTCAGAGTGGTTGAAGACCCGTTGCATGCTGTAGCAAGAGGTACTGGAGTTGCACTTAAGAATGTCGATAAGTTCCCGTTCCTGATGAGATAATAAAGCAGTCTGAATGAAGAATCTGCTGAATTTTCTGGCAAGATACAATAATCTGATAATATTTCTTCTTCTGGAAGGAATCGCTATTTATATGGTCGTGACAGGAAATGATTATCAGAATCTGAGAGTATCAAAAAGCATCAGATTAGTGACGGTTGGAGTTGAAAAGAGAATTTTCAATACCAGATCCTATCTGAATCTTCATAATATAAATACGAAGTTAGCCCAGGAAAATGTCAACCTGAGAAACAGATTGGAGAAAATAACAAAAACTCAAAGTAAGGATCTTATTTCTGTTTCAGATACAACTTTCCGGCAACAGTATAATTATACTAGTGCAGAGATTGTTAACAACTCAACCAACCGCCAAAAGAACTTCTTTACCGTGAATAAGGGCAAAAAGCAAGGTGTTGACGTTGATATGGCAGTAACAAGTTCTGATGGTGTCGTTGGAATAATAGTCAGCAGCTCGGAGAATTATTCTGTTGGCATGTCACTTTTAAACCTCGATTTCCGGATTAGCGCCAGAATGAAATCAAACGGCTTTTTTGGTTCTCTTTCATGGGATGGCCGGGATTACAGGTACGCGATCCTCAATGAGATACCCCAGCATGTCAATATAAATAAGGGAGACACTGTTCAAACTACCAGTTATTCGGCAATCTTCCCGGAAGGTATACTCGTTGGCCTGGTAAGTGACTTTGAAAAATCAGGTGGTGATTTTTATAAGATCAGGATCAGGCTTTTCAACGATTTTAAAAAACTGAATTATGTAAATATTATTGGCAATCTGAAGAGGGCGGAACAAAAAGAAATTGAAAAATTATATCAATGATAAATTCGATCATAAGATATACTATAATATTCATTATACTGATTTTGCTTCAGGTACTGCTTTTTAATAATATTCAGTTCAGCGGGTACATCAATCCTTATGTGTACATTATGCTGATCCTTCTTTTACCTATCGAGATCCCCTCATGGTTATTGCTTTTTATCTCTTTTTTCACGGGTCTTACGGTCGATTTTTTTACCGGAACACCTGGAATGCATGCTTCAGCAACTGTTTTTGCCGGATTTTTCCGTCCATATGTTCTAAGACTGATATCACCGCACGACGGTTATGATGCCGGCTCAACACCCTCAATGGAGATCTACGGTTTCAGATGGTTTCTGTTATACACAGTGGCTGTAGTCTCAATTCACCATTTTGTCCTTTTTTATATGGAAGTTTTCAGGTTTACCGATTTTTTCAGAACACTATTAAGAGTACTTTTGAGCTCTATTCTTTCGACAATATTCATACTACTGGCTGAGTATTACAGGAAAGATCAGTAATTGATCCGTTATGAAAGATGCATTTATTAACAGGAAATATGTTATAATAGCACTTATTGTGCTGGCATCTCTTGCATTACTCATAAAGCTGTTCGGAATCCAGGTTGTTGAAAGCAAATACCGGCTCTCAGCTGAGAGTAACGTTTTGAGGTATGTAACTCAGTATCCCGCAAGAGGCCTGATTCTTGACCGGAACGGGAAGCTTCTTGTTGCCAACCAGGCGGCTTATGATATTATGGTGGTCCCCGCCCAGACTTCCAGGTTTGACACTTCATTATTTTGCAGTACCCTGGGAATCACCAGTGAGATATTCAAAGAGAGAATGAAAGCGGCTATAAATTTTTCACGTAAAGCCCCCTCGATATTTCTTAAGCAGGTTTCTGCAGAGACCTACGCACGGTTTCAGGAAAAGATGTTTATGTATCCGGGCTTTTATGTTCAGGCAAGAACCCTGAGAAAATATACCAAACCTATTGCCGGACATATTCTCGGATATGTAAGCGAGGTGGATGATAATATTATAAAGAAGGAACCCTACTATAAACAAGGAGACTATATTGGCAAAAGCGGCATTGAAGAGGCTTATGAAGATGAGATCAGGGGAAAGAAAGGGGTTAAAATTTTTCTGGTCGATGTCTACAGCAGAATAAAAGGTTCTTACGAAGAGGGCAGGAGGGATTCAGATGCCGTGCAGGGGAAAAATATCATATCCTCAATAGATATGGATCTTCAGGCGTATGGTGAATATCTTATGCAGAACAAATCAGGGAGTATTGTTGCAATTGAGCCGGAAACAGGAGAAGTTCTTGCACTTGTCTCCACTCCTAACTACGATCCCGGTCTCCTGGTGGGGAGAATACGTTCAGAGAATTTTTCCAGGCTTCAGGCTGATACATTAGAGCCGCTTTTTAACAGGGCTCTGATGGCGTCGTATCCTCCCGGTTCGACTTTTAAACCAGTCATTGGACTGATTGGTCTGCAGGAAAATGTCATCACACCTAATACCACCTTTGCCTGCAATAACGGATACCTGTTTGTCCGCTGCCATACCCATGCTTCACCCCTGGATCTTGCCGGCGCAATAAAAAATTCGTGTAATGCATACTTCTGCCAGACCTTCAGGAGAGAACTTGAGAATCCGGCATATCCTGATGCGCCAGCAGCATATGATAAATGGAAGCAATATATCAACCAGTTCGGATTAGGGGGTACTCTGGGAACTGATTTTGTGAATGAACTTCCGGGATTTATACCTGCACGGACCTATTACGACAAGCTGCAAAAAACTACGAAATGGAAGGCGCTGAATATTATTTCACTGGGTATCGGGCAGGGTGAGATCGGAGCCACCCCGCTCCAGATGGCTAATATGACTGCAGCAATTGCCAACAGAGGCTACTATATCACTCCCCATATCGTCAAATCGGTTGGTGATCCACTTTCTCTTGACCCAAAGTTTAAACTGAAGCATAAAATTGATATAGATTCGACAAATTTTGAATACATAGTCGATGGCATGGATCAGGTTGTAAATGAAGGCGGTACAGCAGCCTTTTCTGCTCTTAAGGATATTGTGGTCTGCGGGAAGACCGGCACCGCACAAAATCCACATGGGCCGGAACATTCAGTCTTTATTGCATTCGCCCCCAAATACAATCCTAAAATAGCAATCGCAGTATATGTCGAAAATGCAGGTTTTGGCGCTACATATGCAGCCCCGGTGGCAAGCCTTATGATAGAAAAATACCTTAAAGGGCAGATAGAGAATAAAATGCTTGAAAGTTATATTCTTAACCTTAACCTTATGAAAAAGTGAAGCGTTCAGAGAGTATATTGCTGCGTGTTGACCGGATAACAGTCATTTTATTTCTGGCTATGGTAATTCTTGGATGGTTAAATATATATGCTGCTGTCTATAATGAGGAACATAAAGGATTGCTTGATATGTCGCAGAGATACGGTAAGCAGTTTGTCTGGGTTATGGCAGCAATTATTCTTGCGGTTTTCATTGTAATCATCGATAACCGGTTTTATTTCTTTTTCGGCTATTTCATTTATGGGGGGACAATACTTCTTCTTCTGCTCGTACTTGTTTTAGGAAAAGAGATTAATGGCGCCAGGTCATGGTTTGAATTTGGACCTCTTAGTCTTCAGCCATCAGAATTTGCCAAAGCTGGAACTGCATTGGCTATTGCACGTTATCTGAATACCAGTGGACAGGATCTGACCAGACTTAAAAACCTTCTGGAAGCCTCAGCAATTTTTCTCCTGCCCGCTGTACTTATTGCATTACAGCCCGATATGGGTTCTGTAATAATCTATCTTGCTTTTTACATAGTATTATTCCGGGAAGGTTTGAGCGCCTATATTTTTATTACCGGGCTCTTAATGATTATCCTTTTTTTCATTACACTGCTGTTTAATAATCTTTACATTACTCTTATACTTGTTGCATTAGCAGTGCTGTTTACCTGGTTTGCCACCCGGAAATGGAAATTATGCATTGCCGGTCTTTCAATTCTTACCTTTATAGCAGCTGCGCTATATCTGTTTGATCATTATTTTCTTAAAAGATTTGATAAGGAAATGATTGTCATGATATCTCTAATCCTTTCAGGATTTGCATTTGCCTGGTATATTTACCGTCAGAAAGCTTTTGCTGTTCTTATAATTTACCTCTTTCTTCTCGGGAGCCTGTTTTATGTAAATTCCGTTGATTATGCTTTCAATAATATTCTAAAGTCACATCAGAAGGAGCGTATCAGTATTCTTCTGGGGATAAAATCAGACCCCCAGGGAACAGGATATAACGTAAATCAATCTATAATTTCAATCGGCTCTGGTGGTTTTGCAGGAAAAGGATTTTTACAGGGTACGCAGACTAAGTTCAAATTTGTACCTAAGCAAAGCTCTGATTTTATTTTTTGCACAGTGGGTGAAGAATGGGGTTTTCTGGGATCATTTGTAGTAATTTGTTTGTTTGTCGGGCTTCTGCTGAGGCTTGTCTTCCTTGCAGAACGACAGCGGTCATTCTTTTCGAGAGTTTACGGATATTGTGTGATTTCGATATTTCTTATGCACTTCTTTATAAACATCGGAATGTCTATAGGAATAGTTCCGGTTATCGGGATCCCATTGCCATTTTTCAGCTATGGAGGAAGTTCATTATGGGGCTTTACAATTCTGTTATTTATATTTATAAGGCTTGATGCCAGCAGGACGGAATACCTTATTTGATCAGAATGGGATTGTTATCCTGTGAGATATCTCAATACCGAAATCTTTTTCAACATATTCGATAAGCTGAGGAAAGAACTCCATGAAATCATCCTGAAGGGAAAAGTAGTTTTTCTTAAGGGCATGCATCGCAAACCTTGTTTCATTAGGAAGTGTTGAGCGTTTACTCAAAGTATTCAGAACATGCCGGATACCATTTGGTGTCTGGTACGATTCAATCCAGTTATTTATAATAAAAAATGGCATCATCTCCCTCACATTTTCTGGCATTATCTCATAGTTGTTAACCAGGGCCCTGTAAAAGTTATATGTTACACTTTCCAAAGGCCTTCTTGAAAAGAAATCCCATTCCTTGGTAAGAAAATGATCATAGATAATATCAGTGATCACACCTGAATATTTATGATATTTCCTTGTAAAGAAAATTTTACTTCGATGGACAACAGGATGCCGGTCTGTAAATCCATCGATATGTCTGTGAAGTATTATTCCCTTCCTTATCATTTCAGGATATTTAAGATAATCACGACCCTTCACATAGTCACCTATGTAATTACCAATGATTATCTTATCTGAATCACCAGAAAGATATATGTGGGCTAATACATTCATATTTCATTTCAATAGTACAAAGAATTTGCCACATACCTTATTAACTGCAAAACATTTTCTTTAACATGTTTTCATGAAACAGTATAAATATAGATAAGTCTCAGTAATTCAGTTATATAATGTGTGTTTCAGGTCAAATAAAAAATACTACTAAAGAGTCGTTTTTTCAGTATTCAAGTTATAAATTTACACCTTCTTAATTACGAGAAAAAACTTTAATAATATTAATCATCATATTTTAAACAGGGAGGTAATATGATCAGGAAAAATGTCATCATAATCGGTGCTGCCGGCAGGGATTTTCATAATTTCAACACCTATTACAGGAACAATGAGTTTTATAATGTTGTTGCTTTCACTGCAGCTCAGATCCCCGATATTGACGGAAGAAAATATCCAAAAGAACTTGCCGGCAAATTGTATCCTGAAGGAATACCGATCTTTGCTGAAGACAACCTGCCAGGATTAATAAGGGACTTTAAGGTTAATTATTGCATTTTTTCATATAGTGATGTTACATATCAGAAAGTGATGTCAATCAGCGCTATTGTAAATTCTGCTGGTGCAAATTTTGTACTTCTCGGTCCTGATGACACGATGATTAAGAGTTCAAAACCTGTTATTGCAGTTGGTGCAGTTCGGACCGGATGTGGTAAAAGCCAGACATCGCGGAGAGTAATTGAAATTCTGATGGGGAAAGGTCTGAAGGTGGTAGCTGTACGCCACCCGATGCCTTATGGAGATCTGAATGCACAGAAAATACAAAGGTTTGCGGAAGTTAAAGATCTTGAAAAACATAGATGCACTGTTGAAGAAATGGAGGAGTATGAGCCTCATGTTATAAGAGGTAATGTTATTTATGCCGGCGTCGATTATGAAGCTATTCTTCGTGAAGCAGAAAGGGATCCCAATGGTTGTGATATTATTGTATGGGATGGCGGTAACAACGATTTTCCGTTTTACAAGCCCAACCTTATGATCACAGTCACCGATCCTCACCGGGCCGGGCATGAGCTGAGATATTACCCTGGTGAGGTTACTCTTCGCATTGCTGATGTTGTTATAATTAATAAGATGGACAGTGCTGCTCCTGCAGATATTCAGATCGTGAGGGAAAGCATTGCAAAAGTCAATCCGGGCGCAATTGTTATAGATGGAGCTTCTCCTATCAAAGTTGACAATCCATCGGTTATTAAAGGTAAAAGAGTGCTTGTAGTAGAAGATGGACCTACTCTTACACATGGTGAGATGAAGCTGGGCGCTGGAGTTGTGGCAGCAAGAAAATTCGGAGCAGTAAGCCTCGTTGATCCACGGCCGTTTACAGTTGGAAAACTAAGTGAAACCTTCAGAATATATCCTAACATCGGAACTCTGCTTCCTGCTATGGGATATGGAGATGAGCAACTACGCGATCTGGAGACTACTATTAATAACACCGATTGTGATAGTGTGATTATTGCCACCCCTATTGACCTGAACAGGATAATAAAAATAAAGAAACCAAACACACGGGTTTACTACGATCTTCAGGAAATCGGAGAACCTGACCTTACTCAGGTGTTAGATGAATTTGTTAAAAAATACCTATAGGCGTTAACGGCGAAGTCAGGAGACTTCGCCGTGCGTTCAAATTCATAACAGAATGATATTTAATGTGTAAAGCAAAGCGAAGTCTCCTGACTTCGCTTAAGGCATATGATTTATTTTAGCCGTTCTCTCAATTTTTTCCCCTCTTCCTCATATCCCGATTTATTCAGCAGGGCAAACATGTTATTCTTGTAAGCCTCAACTCCAGGCTGATCGAAGGGATTAACATCAAGGATATATCCACTGATTGCACACGCAATTTCAAAAAGATAAATCATCTGGCCAATATAGTATTCATCAAGCTGAGGAATTGAAATCGAAATCACCGGAACATTACCATCATTATGTGCCAGAATAGTACCCTTTTCTGCACTTGAATTCACCTCTGACAATCTTTTTCCCGCAAGAAAATTCAACTGATCTGAGTCCTCTTTTTCAATTGGAATAAGGAGTTTTTTATTTGATGTCTTAATGGAAAGGACTGTTTCAAAAAGGATTCTTTGTCCATCCTGGATATACTGACCTAATGAATGAAGATCGGTTGTAAAATCCACAGAGGCGGGAAAGATACCTTTACCGTCCTTTCCCTCACTCTCACCATAGAGCTGTTTCCACCACTCTGAGAAGAAGTGAAGTTTAGGATTAAAACTGGCGAGTACCTCGGTGGTTCTTCCAGTCTGAAGCAGCAAATTACGCGCAGCAGCATATACAAGGGCAGGATTTGTAAGTGAATTTTTGTTGTCGCGGGTTATTCCGGCCATTGCTTCTGCTCCTTTTATAATCTCCTGGATATCAATGCCTGCAATTGCGATTGGCAGCAGACCGACAGGAGATAAAACCGAATACCGACCTCCGATATCATCAGGTATCACAAATGTCTCATAGCCATTCAGCTCTGCAAGGGAGCGAAGCGCTCCTTTTTTTTCATCTGTTATAGCAATGATCCTGTCAGCAGCAACTGATTTGCCATATTTTTTCTCAATATGGTCTTTCAGAAGTCTGAATGCTATCGCAGGTTCTGTGGTAGTCCCCGATTTTGAGATAACCACAATGGAATAGTTTCTGTGGTCAAGTACCTCCAGCAGTTCCGACACATAATCTTCAGAGATGTTATGCCCTGCATATAGTACCTGATGAAGCTTTGTGCCTGAAAAATGAGGAAATGAAGTAGAGAGAGCCTCAATTACAGCTCTGGCTCCAAGATATGAGCCACCAATACCAATCACTACCGTGGTATCGGACACTGATCTCAGGTGCTTTGCAAATTTAGAAATCCGGTCAATTTGCGACAGGATCTCTGAAGGGAGTTTTGTCCATCCGAGAAAATCATTTCCGGCTCCTGTTTTACCATTAATTGCATCCAGATGTCTGAGTGACAGCTGTGCAAGTGCAACCACCTCTTCATAAGGAACAAAACCTGATACTCCCTTTAGATTAATACTGACATTTTCTTTCATTTTACCTTAATATTTTAGTAAGATTATGGATCTCTTTTGCTGGCATTGCATTTTCATAAAGGATCCTGTAAACAGTTTCCGCAATAGGTATCCTCAGATTCATTTCATTTCTGAGCTTGTGTATCCCAATAGAAGCATAATAACCTTCAGCTACCATTATCATTTCCATCAGAGCGTTGTGGACAGAGTAACCTTTGCCGATCATATTCCCGAAGGCCCGGTTCCTGCTGAACTGAGAATAACAGGTAACAAGAAGGTCACCCAGATAGGCAGAGCTTTTGATGTCGCGTTCTATAGGATGGATCTTATCGATAAACGTCTTAAGTTCCATTGCAGCATTTGAAAGCAATACCGCAAGGAAATTGTCACCGTAACCCAGACCGATACAAATTCCCGCTGCAATGGCATATATGTTTTTCATAACCGCTGCATATTCAGTGCCATAGATGTCATCCGAAAGAATAGTTCTCAGATAATGATTTTTCAGGAAATGTGCTACTAACTTTGCCTTTTCCTTGTCCTGTGATGCTATAGTCAGATAGGTAAGCTTTTCCATCGCAACCTCTTCTGCATGACTTGGTCCGGTAATGATAACAATATTAGAATATGGGATATTGTACCTCTTATGCATAAACTCCCCGACAATAGAGTTGTCTTCAGGGACAAAGCCTTTAATGGCTGAACAGATTGTCTTCCCGGTTAAGGAGATTTTCAACGGGGAAAGAGTCTCTTTCAGGAAGGCAGCTGGAGTGACCAGTATTATAATGTCAGCCGACCTGACAGCCCTGTTAATATCACCTGTCAGAATAAGCTTTTCTGGTTTGAAGTCAATGGCGCTCAGATACTTCTGGTTGTGATTAAATTTCTTCAGGTACTTTAGCTCCTCTTCGAACTGAACAAACCAGCATATTGTGGAAGCATTGGTGCAGAGCAGTTTAACAATAGCGGTAGCCCAGCTTCCTGACCCAATAACGGTAACATCTGCTCTACCTGTTCCTGTCATACCTTCCCTTTTATACAAAGGTAATAAAAAAAGCTACCGGGAATGATCCGGCAGCTTTAGTTAATGAGACAGAATATATATAGTTTTGAACCTTACCTTTTATGAATCCCGCCTGCACTTGATGATGATGCACTGACATATTTGGGATCGCCGCGATAGGATATATCCCCTGCACTTGAAGCTCTGGCATTGATCCTTTCAGATACATTTATCCTTGCATCACCAGCACTGGAGGCTGAAATGTCTGCCTGCTTAACCTGGAGGTTATATGCTTCAAGGTCACCTGCACTGCTAAGATCGGCATTTAGCGCCTCAGCTTCTCCTGAAAGAGTTACATCTCCGGAACTGCTGATATTGACTTCCAGCTTCTGCGCGTAAACTTCAAGCTTTATATTCCCGGCACTGCTGGCGTTCAACTCAATGTCAGTACCTTTTACAGGTGTTTCACCTATAATATCACCGGCACTACTTGTCTTAAGGGATGTTATCTCTTTCATCGTAACATACACCCTTTTCATTTTTGCTTCACGGATATTAGCTTCCGTATAGACATGCAACACTCCACCCGTGATCTCAGTAATAATATACTCCTGAAGATTCTCATCAGCTTCAACCGTGATACTCTCTTTGTCACCCTGTTTCAGGTAGACATTAATTCCGGTGCTGACTCTGATTCCATCAAATGAAGTGGCATTTCTTTCCTTTTTCACAACATTCCCGTCGCCTCTTACTGTTTTGCGGATCTGGCCATTTATACAGGAAATAAATCCGAGACAGAGGGCAACGATAATTAAAATTTTCAGACTTTTCATTTTGTTCCTTATTATTCGTTTTACACTGAATTCATGATAAAGACAGCTGGAATTGCTAAATGCTGCATGATTTCTTCAATATGTAATATAAGCGACAAAATCTGCCAGCCGTAACCTAGTGCCACTTAAATACCTTCAACCCTGCAGTAAAGAAAGCTACACCAGTCGTCGTCAGAATCAGTATAGGAACTGTAACCTCATGATATCCAGCTCCTTCATTGAAAATGCTTCGGATACCATCGGTGAGCATCGAAAGCGGAAGCATTCTGATTACCGGAAGACTCCAATCGGGAAAGTTCTGGTAACTGAAGAATATGCCTGACAACACCATCATCGGGAAAACCACAAAATTTATAAGTCCGTTTCCAACTTCAGTGTTTGATGTGTTTGACGAAACGAAAACAGCAATTCCTGCAAATGCTATGTTTCCAGCAATAAACATCAGGATCAGCGCAGTGATGTCACCCTGAATGGTCATTTTAAATGCAAAAAGAGCAAAGACAAAGAGGACAAACGATTCAATGAAATTCATTGTGATCCTGACAGTCATGAGAGCAATAAGGAAGTGTGATTTTTTCATAGGGGTTGCCACAAGTCGTCTGAGAAGCTTCTTTGATCTCTTTTCAATCAAACCATAACTTATGCCCCACATACAAGACATCATCACACCCATTGAGATAAGTCCCGGTACAAGAAAATCAATATAACGTGTTCCGGTAACTGTAAGCGGTTTAATCTCCGAGTTACCTGTAATGCTCTTTACCTCACCTGCGCCAATTATATTTTCAAGCTTCAGAAAGGTTAACTGGGCATCAGGATTCATCGGGTCAAAATGATACTCTGCAGATCCCTTGTTTTCAAGAAGAACAACATTTATTGTTCCTCTTTTCAGTAGTTTGATGGCTTCGTCCCATCCCATTTCATAAAAAAGAAAAACTGAATTTCCCAGCTTGTCATCTTTTATAACATATTTCCAGCGATACGTTAGTTTATCTCCGGGGGTATTTTTTTCGCATTTATCATTCAGAAAACCATATATAATTCCTGTATCCCTTAAATTAACTGATTTTTCAAATGCATTCATTACAGCAACTTTTCTTACTACATCGGCTTTTTTGGTAAAAGCAATTCCCAATCCCAGCGACATCAGGATAGGGAAGAGGATTCCCCAGAATAGCACTCCCGGTTCACGGATTATTTCCCGGAATAGAGAAGAGATCAGCTCCCATAGCTGATTAAATCTGACCAGTCTACTCATTTATCTTCCTCCCGGTAAGTGAAACAAACAGGTCGTCAAGGGTCTTTCTCCTGCATTCCATGTGCCTGAGACTTATACTTTTCGATTTGAGAAATGTCATGAAAACAGGAAGATCATTTTCGAAATTTTCAAGAGTTACGTAACCTTTTTCACCTGATGATTCCCTGTGTATTATAAATGGCAAACCAGTTGTTTGAATATCTTCAGGAATGAATCCATTTTCAGAGGTAAATTCTATTACTTTTTCGTTTGAATCCTCTTCGAGAAGTTGTTGAATCGTTCCCTCCTTCAGTATATTTCCCTGGTCCATAATAATAATGTAATCACAAAGATTCTCCGCCTCCTCCATATAATGTGTTGTAAGGATCATTGAAGTTTCGGATTTCTCTTTCAGCTTTTGCAGGATCTCCCATATTTCTCTGCGAGCGTTAGGATCAAGTCCTGTGGTAGGTTCATCAAGCAGAAGGATTGCCGGTTTGTTTATAAGGGATATCCCCAGAGCGAGTCTTTGCCTCTGGCCACCAGAAAGATTGACAACGTATGATCTCCTTTTTTCCTCAAGACCCACAATATCAATTATCTCATCCACCCGATCTGTGCCCATGTCGAAAAACGCAGCAAAAAGCTTGAGGGTTTCTGATACCCTCAGCTTATCAATAAACCTGGTCTCCTGAAGCGATATACCTATTATTCTGTGCAGTTTATCCTCGTTACCTTTCCACTTTTTACCCATTATGGTTATTTCCCCTTTGTCTGGTTTCTGAATACCTTCGATCATCTCGACCAGGGTTGTTTTCCCGGCGCCATTCGGTCCAAGCAGTGCAACAAACTGACCTTTAGAGATCTTCATGTCAACTCCTTTAACAGCCTGCACTGTTTTGAAGGATTTCCAGACATCTTTTACTTCAATTACCATATCGGTTGTCATACCAATTTTAAACAGATGAAAGATAATAATTGTTTTTGGGAAAAGGAGTAATGGTATAAAGGCATAAAGGCCTCAGCGGAACATGGGTAATAGAATAGATTCCCCCATTGTAGGCATAGCCGTCAACTTAAGAGTTGGGAATAAGAGATTATAATAAACAATTTCCCCTCCTTTTGAAGGAGGGGTGGTCGGGAGCGATTGATTATCTGATATATACAATATTTACTTTCCCGACCGGGGTGGTTGATTTTCACTACTTATTCTTACTTTCTTTTGCTCCTCCAAAGAATCTGTTCCTTTCTTTTCCTTGATGAAAAGAAAGGAACCTAAAGAAAAATCAAGGCTTCAGAAGCTTTTGGGGCAACTGTTCTGAGACTTGCCCACGCATTACAACTCGTCGGCCTACGGCCTCCTCAAACAGTAATGCTTACTAAAGGCCCTCGCAGCAAGCCTCAGAACAGTTGCTTTATCCCAAAACCTTCTAAGGCCATTTGAAATCCAATAATATATCTATTTAGAACAATTTAAGTGTTTAATTATGAGTGCGTAGGCAATCCGGAAATGGCGCGAACTTTGCCCTGGAGCGTAGAGTGGAAAGGCTTGTGTAGCGGGCGCAGCGGAAGGGCAAAGTTATCATTTCCGGCGCCTTTTCTTTGTTACTTTCTTTTGGCGTACAAAAGAAAGTAAAGAAAGAAAACAAATAATTTTATCAAGGAAAAAAAGAACATATTCTTTGGTGTAGCAAAAGAATCGAGCCAAAGTCGATCTCGGCGAAGTCAAATGAACATAATTATAATAAATACAAAAGGGTGCCTTTTTGAGACACCCTCATGTAACAGGCTTAATTTCTGAACTTTATATTCAGTTTCCGGCTAAAATCCCTCCCTATTTTCCAGATTCCTAATTCTTAAGTTGAAGGCTATGCCTTTGAAGGGGGTCACCGGGATGTTCAGGTTCACTTCTAAAACTCCTTACTTTGTACCAAAAATCCTGTCTCCTGCATCACCCAGGCCCGGAACTATATAGCCGTTGTCATTGAGATTGTCATCCAGCCCGGCAAGATATATCTGGACATCCGGATGGTCCTTCATAATACGGTTAACACCCTCCGGTGCTCCAACCACGCATACAAGTTTTATAGTTTTTGCTCCGTGATCTTTAAGGATTTGGATTGCAGCAGTTGAACTGCCTCCTGTTGCAAGCATAGGATCGAGCACCATTACTATGGCATCTGGCAGGTTATCAGGGAATTTGGAATAATAGGTCATCGGCTCAAGGGTGACATGATCGCGGTACATGCCGATATGTCCTACTCTTGCGTTGGGGATTAGGTTGGATATTCCATCAACCATCCCCAATCCTGCCCTAAGCACCGGAACAAGAACAACATCCATTGCCAGTTCCTGTGTGTTGCATTTCCCCAACGGTGTCTCTATTGTTATGTTTTTCACAGGAAGGTCACGAGTTATCTCGTAAGCCATCAGACCTGCGATCTCTTCAAGTGTTTCACGGAAATCTTTTGTGTCGGTTTCCTTACGGCGAAGAAGCGTTAATTTATGTGTCAGTAGTGGGTGTTTGAGTACATTCAGCATTGGATAACCAGAATTATTGATAGAACCTATTCAAAGATAATGAAAGTTCAGTCGAATTTGTATCTGCTTACCACTTCAGGTGATGTAAAATGCCCACCTTAATTTTTTTTGCTTCGTATTCATTTATTGAATAAATTTACTAAAGTGTAGGGTAACAAACTGTTGGGTAACAAGGTATATGACAGATTTCCAGCTCCTGTAAAACAGGTAAAGGTTTGATAACTATGTTTCGACTATTTAAATCCTTATATAAACAAAAGGACACATGGATAAAAGCAAGACTTTATCTCCGATTCTTTATGTCGACGATGAAGAAGATAATCTGACAGTTTTCAACTCGACCTTCCGGCGTGATTATGAAATTCATCTGGCAAAATCAGGCAACGAAGGTCTTGAGATACTGAAAAAACATCCTATCCAACTGATCATAACCGACCAGAGGATGCCAGAGATGACCGGTATTCAATTCCTTGAAAGAATCATTCCCGATTATCCGAATTGCATAAGGATGATTCTCACCGGATTCAGCGATATTGAAGCAATAATCCAATCAATAAATACAGGCAGGGTGTACCGTTATATTACAAAACCATGGAATAAAGAAGAGCTGAAAATCAATATTGACAAAGCTCTTGAAACTTATCATCTCAGAGAACAAAACAGGATGCTAATTGAGGAGCTTAAAGAAACTAATCAAACGCTGGAACAAAAGGTAATCGAACGCACACAAAAAATAGAAACACAAAACAAAGAGATAACCAGCAGTATTCTATATGCAAGGAGAATACAACATGCACTTTTACCTACAAGTATGGAGCTAAAAAAGCTATTGCCATCAAATTTTATTCTGAGTAAACCAAGAGATATCGTCAGCGGGGATTACTACTGGCTTGCTGCCAAGGATGATAAGATAATTATTGCTGTATCTGACTGTACCGGTCATGGTGTACCCGGAGCATTTATGAGTATCCTGGGAGTCTCGTTTCTGAATGAAATATTAAATAAGGCTGTTACTGTGAGGGCAAATGAGATACTGAATCAGCTTACCGGTCAGGTAATAAAGTCGCTTCATCAGACGGGGAAATTTGATGAAGCCAGGGATGGAATGGAGATGGCAATATGTATTCTTGATTATACAAGACAAAAGCTGCAGTTTTCAGGAGCATTTCGACCTCTCTATCTTGTACGTGATAATGAATTGACAGAATACAAGGGAGATTCCATGCCCATCGGAATTTATGAGAAAGAAGATCTATCATTCACCAATACGGAAATTTTATTTAAGAAGGGAGATATTATTTATCTGTTTACAGATGGCTATGTTGACCAGTTCGGAGGAAACGAAAGAAAAAAATTCATGGTAGAAAATTTCAAAAAGCTTTTAATCAATATTCATAATAAGCCACTGCAGGAACAGAAAATTGCACTGGAAAAGAATTATGAAGAATGGAGAGGAGAAAATGATCAGGTTGATGATATTCTGATTTTAGGGATTAAGTTATAAAACTCCTCAGGAGACCTTTTCATTATAAAATAATTAACAGAGATCGGATTTAAGATCGTTTATGAAAAATGTTTAAAAAATGGCTTGTTTTTAAATCAGTTCTTTTATATCTTTCAATTCGTTATGAATAAAATAATATTCTTGTTGTTTTCCCTGGCAGTTTTTTTAATACTGCCTGTAACAGGGCAAAACACAAAAGCCAAAACTCCAAAGGCCAGGTCATCTGATTCCAGTAAACACTTCGGACTTTTCGAGGATGAAAAACCGCTGGAGATTTCGTTACGTTTCAATATGACATCCTATCTTAAAATCAGATCAAAGACAGATTATTTGCCTTGTGTGATGACTCTTCATTTAAGTAAAACTGATTCTATAAATGCAGATATAAGATTAAGAACTCGCGGGGTATTCCGTAATAAAGAATGCTATTTTGCTCCAATAGAACTAAATTTTAAAAAAGCAAAATTCGGTTATTCTGATCTGGACAGTATATCCAAAATCAAGCTGGTACCCCAGTGCAATATGGGCAATGAATATGAAAATTATGTACTTAGAGAGTACCTGATTTATAAGCTGTATAATCTTTTTACGGATTCAAGTTTCAGGGTGAGACTGCTTAATATTAACTATATCGATAGTGAAAAGAAAAGAAAACCAGTCAAACAATATGGGTTTTTTATAGAACCTGTTGAGATGCTGGCTGCCCGGACAAATTCAATTGATATAAAATCCATGGCTGTTAACCAGAAAAGTGTTTTTCCCAGGGTGATGGACCGGGTGGCAATATTTAATTATATGATTGGAAATTATGACTGGTCGGTACCTAACCAGCATAACATAAAGTTATTAAGACCTTTAAAATTGGATACTGTTCAACTGGCTGTGGCAATACCATATGATTTTGACTGGACCGGAGTAGTTAATGCGTCTTACGCCATTCCCGCTGAAATTACAGGAACGAATAATGTCCGTGAACGTCTGTTTACTGGAATATGCCGGAGCAAAGAGGTTTATAAGAATGATTTGAATCAGTTCCTTGAGAAAAAGGAAGCCCTTTACAAAGTGATCAATGATTACCCCTTTCTGAATCAAAGAGCGAAGAAAGATATAATCAGTTATCTGGATGGTTTTTATAATCAATGTTCGGGGAGACAAGATATTATTGAAATCTTCCTGAACAGTTGCAAAAAACTTTAATTTTATAAATTTCAAATTATGGATGACAATTTGTTTGGAATGGTTAACCCAGGCTTCTGGGCAATCCTGGTTCGGTTTGTAATCAATCTTGCCTTTCTTTTCGTTCTTATCAGGCTTATTTATTACAGATATACTCAGAAAGAGAAGTATTTGTTTGCCTTTTTCATCTTAGGAACAGTGACCTTTTTTGTTGCCATTCTTCTCAGGTCGATTTTTCTTGAAACGACAATAGCTGTTGGCCTTTTTGCCATTTTCTCAATTCTTAGGTTCAGGACAACGAATGTCAGCATAAAGGATATGACTTATATTTTCACAACCATAGCAATTTCTGTGATCAGTTCTTTAGTGTTGTTAAGATTTCCTGAAGGGACGTTGATAATGAATGCTATAATCATTCTTGGAGCTTATCTGCTTGAAGAATTCCAGACTAAGAACCAGACTGAGTCATACATCATTATTTATGAAAATATTGAACTGCTAAAAGCAGACAAAAAAGAAAAGCTAATGAAGGATCTTATATCCCTTACAGGCAAAAATATTCTGAGGTACAAAATTATAAGGGTCAACTATAGAAGAAAAATTGCCAGGCTGGAACTTTTCTGTAAGGTTTAGCTACCAGGAGGTTTAATTTTCACTCTGGATGTACTCAAAGGGAAATTTGACTATTTTTGACATCTCCTTCCCAACTTCCAGCATATCTGTGTCATCCTCTTCAAAATGCCAGTGTACCTTTATATCAATCTTCTGAGAACGCAATCTGGCAATCACCTTGCAGATATCAAGAATGTATTTTCCGGAAGATGAGTTGAAATAATCAAAATCAAAATTGAATATTACCGGATCTGTCTTGTTAACAGAATGGAGAAGATGAATGCTGAAATCATCCATCCAGGAAAGGATCTGGTCATAAAGCTCCCTCACATCCGGAGGTCTTGATTCACCTGAAATCTGCAAAATCCCGTTATCGGGATCAAGCACAACCCTGGGAGTACTCATTGACTGATCAATAATCAACTTTCTCATGTTCCCTGCAAATTTTCCGGAAAAGATTTTTTCAGATTCATTCTATCAAAACAACAATTGTACCTTTCCGCAAAAAAAGTTTTTCTATATAGGTTTTAATTCATAACTTGAATTGGCAAAAACAAAGATAGACTATATAATAAAATATTGTTAATGGTTTTTACTCTAATTTATATTTTCTGTTAATCTTTTATAATTAAGCAAAATGAGTGAGCCAATTCTAAATGCTTTGATGCAACTCTTTGCATTAATTTGTGATATTCACGACGACACAATAGTCACCATCAGGAAAAAAGATATTGTAAGGTCATTCCTCACACGACTTCTCAATAATGAGCTGGTTACAAAGTATATGAAGCTTTTTGAAGTTAATTTGGCGCTGTTTAATTCACAAAGGATCGTAAAAGGAAGTGTACAGGACCGGAAACGTACCTCTCTCAATGCAATGAAAATACTGGGTATCTGTGAAAAGATAAACGAAGAACTTCAGCAAAACCAAAAGATCTATGTCTTAGTTCAACTAATTGATTTTATATCATCAGGTGATCAGATAACGGAGAATGAACTGGATTTTTTATATACAGTATCGAATGCTTTTAATATACCTGAGTCTGAATACAATAATATAAGATCTTTCATAATGAATACTGTGGATGATATCCCTGAAAAGGGCAGAGTACTTATCATCGATAACGAAAGTGAGCATGAAAATGCAGAATATAAGCATATTTCAAAGGAAAACTTAAATGGGACCATCAAGTTTCTTAATATTGAAAGCGTCAATACATATATCTTAAGGTATTCTGGAAATGAAGACATCTATCTTAACGGACAGAATATATCAGGCGGAATTACTTATATTTTTGACCGCGGTTCATCAATCCGTGGAGCAGGGATAAGCCCTGTATACTTTACCGAAATAGTGGCTATCATTTCTGACGCTTCATTTGAAAACAGAATAACTTTAGATGCACGTAACGTCAATTTTAAATTCAGGAACAGCGAAAATGGAATCCATGATCTTAATTTTCACGAAGGATCGGGCAGATTAGTTGGAATTCTTGGAGGAAGCGGTGTGGGTAAATCAACTACCCTGAGTATTCTCAATGGTACTTTAAAGCCGCAGAGTGGAGAAATATTGATTAACGGGTACAACCTCTATGACGAGAATGAAAAGGAGCATCTGAAAGGGGTTATTGGATTTGTTCCGCAGGATGACCTTTTAATTGAAGACCTTACTGTATATCAGAACCTTTATTACAATGCACGGATGTGCCTCAATAACCTGCCGGAAAGTAAGATAACGGAGGTGGTTGACAAATCCATTGCTGATTTTGACCTTGAAGAAACCAGGGACCTGAAAGTAGGAAACCCTCTTAAAAAAGTTATCAGCGGAGGTCAGCGGAAAAGAATTAACATTGCTTTGGAATTACTCCGTGAGCCAACTATCCTCTTTGTTGATGAACCAACCTCTGGCCTTTCTTCCGTTGATTCCGAAATTGTGATGAATTTGCTTAAAGAACAGACATATAAGGGGAAACTCGTTATTGTGAATATCCATCAACCAGCCTCCGATATTTATAAGATGTTTGATAAGATAATGATAATTGATAAAGGGGGATATCAGATTTACTATGGTAACCCTTCAGAGGCAATACTCTATTTTAAAATCCATACCAATCATGTCAATCCTAATGAGGATCAATGCATTAAATGCGGGAATGTAAATACAGACCAGATACTTCAGATAATAGAAGCTAAAATTGTTGATGAACATGGGCGACCGACACGCATAAGAAAAGTCACACCCTGGGAATGGGCTCAGAGATTCAGCAGAAACAATTTTTTGGGGAAAGAATTAATAAAGCCTGAAAAACAAAAGATCCCGGAAAATAGTTTCAGTATCCCCGGACTCTTTGAACAATCAAAGATATTTTTTATCCGAGATTCGCTTTCCAAACTGGCCGATAAACAGTATATTCTTATAAGTCTTCTTGGTGCGCCGCTGTTGGCCCTTTTGCTTGCACATTTTACCAAATACAGCAAGTTGGGCTCGGAGTATATTTTCAAAGAAAACCTGAATATCCCGGCTTATCTTTTTATGTGCGTGATAACCTCTCTCTTTTTGGGATTGATGATCAGCTCCGAAGAGATTGTGAAGGACAGAAAGATACTGAAAAGAGAATCATTTCTAAACCTTAGCTGGTTCAGTTACCTGAATTCCAAGATCATGATCTTGTTTATATTATCAGCTTTACAGACAATTTCATTTGTTCTGATCGGCAATCTGATACTGGAAATAAAAGGTATGACCCTGAGCTTCTGGCTTGTATTATTTACCACTTCGTGCTTCTCAAATATACTCGGTTTGAATATATCCTCAGCATTTAATTCAGTCATTACAATTTATATCCTTATACCCTTTATCCTGATACCTCAATTACTTTTCAGTGGCGTTCTGGTGAGGTTTGATAAGCTGCATTTAAGCACATATTCTTCCCGTGAATATGTGCCTGTAATAGGAGATCTGATGACTGCCCGCTGGTCGTATGAGGCTATGGCAGTAAGGCAATTTACTAATAATAAATATAAAAGAAATATAATCAAGTATGAAATAGCCGCAAACCCGTGGGACTATTATGCAAGGTGTCTGATTGACAGATTGAGAATTGACTTAAATGAGTGTTTGAAACACAGGGATGACCCTGGAAACAGGAAGATAATTGAAGGCAATTTCAGGAAGCTGAACTATTATATTGATAAACTATCAAATTTAACTGTTACCTCACCGGGGATATGGAAGAGTTCACTGAATATTCAAAGTTTTGATTCTGTCATTGAAAATGAAGCCGTAAAATATATTGACATTCTGAAGAAAAAACTCAGAAATTCCAGTAATAAAATACTCGCTCTCGAAGAACCTGTCAAACTTAATCTTGAAAAAAGATATGGACCAACAGGTGTGCAAAACCTTATAGAAGATAATGAAAATGAGCATCTGACCAGTCTTGCTTTGGGTGAAGAATTAGGAAAGGAGTTCACAATTGAAACTAACGACAAAATTATACAGAACTATAATCCGGGTTATATGAAAGCCACTTCAAAACTCGGGAGGGCACATTTTTATGCACCATATAAATATCTGGGCAATTGGGAAATCGATACCTTCAGATTCAATTTAATGGTAATCTGGTTTGGATCAATTGTGCTTTACATAGTCCTCTATTTTAACCTCCTCCGCAAACTATTGACCTTTATCGAAAATCTGAGATTGAAAAAAACTGAGGATTAATGCAGCATATTTATCCGGTTGCCGGTCTTTATATTGGAAGAATTGAGCAAGCCTTTTTTTTGGACAACTTATTTCAATATAAACTTAAAATTTAAAAGCCATGAAAAGAATCATTTTAGCAGCAGGATTAATAGTTGCGATAAGCCTGACATCCTTCGCAAGGAAATTTGTAGCTGAAGGTAAAACGTACTCAACTCTGGGCAACTACAAGATTGAGATAGACGACAAGTACATGACAATTAACGGTAAACAGCACAGACCGTATGTTATTACTTACGGCAATTCTGATCTCGTGGTGAGGGTTGCAGTCGATATGGATAAGCGCGTTAAGAAATACTTTGTTATTTCAGACAACCTTTCTGTTCAGTATGAAGCCAACAGGAAGTATTTTGGTGTTCAGAAACTCTCCCCCGAACTTGAAATGGAGGGTTTTAAGACGGCAGATGAGTCACTTAACCGGGCTGAATATTTCCATCAGAAAGTCTTAACGAGGGGTCTGAGCTGGAGGCGCGATAACACAAAACTTATTGCAGCTTTTTTCCCCATGCTGTTGAGCAACGTTGAAAACGTACTTGCTGCCAGGTAATTGATCAGGACAGGGTAATTATCTGACAAACAGGTTTGTAGGGTCATGCCATGGCATGACCCTGCATTTTATAGACCGGCTTGCTTCCTACATAAACCAGATATTGCTGCCGGTTATGCAACAGGTAGATATTCAACCTGGCGTTCACAACATAAAATATTCTGAAGGCAATATTCTGCAACAGCTTCCGGCTTTCAATTTCCGGCAGCCATTGTCTGTATAGACTCCATCCTTTTTTAATCTTATTTGTTATATCTTCTGTGTGATTGATCTCGAGTTCTGACTTCATAAATTCTTCATCATAGCGCTTCCTGTTCCAGAAATGATGGACCATCGGCTTCCCCCATACCTTCATTAATCCCTCCCTTTTCTGACGGGTCGATAAAATATCGGCAACGAGGAATTGTCCTCCAGGCTTTAAGACCCTGTGGATCTCTTTAATAAATGCAGGTTTATCGGGATAATGAAAAGCGCTTTCAATATTTATTAATACATCTACCGAATCAGATGGGATATGTACAAGACTCTGAGCATCATCAACAAGGAATCTGACATTATCTGCATTCGCAACAACTTTTTCACTATTTGCAATCTCGATGTTAGCTTTATTCAGATCCACCCCAGTAATGCTCAAAGGCTTTTGTGTTTCATTTATGTACAAAGCTTGAACACCATTACCGCATCCTATCTCCAGAATCTCCTTATCCTTTACCGGGTCGAGCAACGACATGCAATAATCTGTAAGGTTTTTCTGGCACTGTACGAAACTATCCGTTTCTTTTACAAATAGAGGATAATGGAGCATTGTATGTTTATTATTAATCCTTTTGAGGGCCATATTCATTGACTCATAATACTGGCCATGTGTAAATGCCGTTCCTGATAGTTTAAGTATTTTTCGAAAGAAATTCATGATAAATTGAATATTAATACTTTAAGCAGGGATGTGTCCCCGCTATTTTTCGGTCAGCCAGGCTTTCACATCATCCTGCGAAGGATTCTGAAGTCCCAGTTTATTCTTTTTATTATAACCGCAAAGCTCCTGGTGGAGTTTTGTATATTTTTCAACCTCTTTGAGCTTGGTTATAGTTACATAACCAAGTTTTTTCAGAGGGTCGATCCATTCTGCAGGAATTCCCACTGCAATATATTTTTCATCAGTGTCTGTTACAGTTTTTTTCTCCGGTTTCATCTGCGGAAAGAAGAGAACATCCTGAATCGACGCCTGGTCCGTAAGAAGCATTGTCAGCCTGTCTATCCCCATACCCATACCCGATGTCGGTGGCATTCCATACTCAAGGGCACGAACAAAATCCATATCTATCAACATTGCCTCATCATCACCCTTTTCTGATAATCTCAGCTGATCCTGGAATCTCTCCATCTGATCAATTGGGTCGTTCAGCTCAGAATATGCATTGGCTATCTCCTTGCAATTAATAAATAATTCAAAACGTTCTGTAACACCTGGTTTGCTTCGGTGCATCTTGGTAAGAGGAGAAGTTTCTGTGGGATAATCAATAATGAATGTAGGCTGTACGAGGCTATGTTCACATTTCTCACTGAAGATTGCATCGATGAGCTTGCCTTTGCCCATAGTTGAATCGTGTTCAATACCCAGTCTGTCACATACTTTAGTCAATCCTTCTTCATCCATAGCTGAAATATCAATGCCGGTATTTTCTTTAATAGAATCAAGCATGGTAATCCTTTTATAAGGCGGATTAAGGTCAATGGTCTTTTCCCCGAAAGCAATTTCTGTTTTCCCATGAAGATCAAGCACTGCTTTTTTTATGATCTGTTCGGTAAAGCTCATCATCCAGTTATAGTCTTTATAAGCAATATAGATCTCCATTACCGTGAATTCCGGATTATGTGTTCGATCCATCCCTTCATTTCTGAAATCTTTTGCAAATTCATAGACCCCTTCATAACCACCCACTATAAGTCGTTTAAGATAAAGCTCATTCGCAATTCTCAGGTAAAGAGGAATGTCGAGTGCATTATGATGTGTAATGAATGGCCTTGCCGTTGCCCCACCGGGTATTGGTTGGAGTATAGGTGTTTCGACTTCAAGATACCCCTTAGAGTTAAAAAGTTCGCGCATCGACTGTATTATTTGGGTCCTTTTGCGAAAAATATCACGGACATGAGGATTAACGATCAGATCGATGTATCTCTGCCGGTAACGCATTTCAGGGTCCGTCACTGCATCATAAAATATTCCATCTTTCTCCTTTACTATGGGAAGGGGACGGATCGATTTACAAAGCAGGGTAAACTCTTTAACATGAACGGTTGTTTCACCCATCTGCGTTTTAAACACAAAACCTTTAACTCCGATTATATCTCCGATATCAAGAAGATGCTTGAATACAGTATTATACATTGTTTTATCATCGCCTGGACAAATGTCATCGCGACGAAGGTATATCTGAATTCTGCCGGAAGAATCCATCAGCTCTGCAAAAGAGGCATTGCCCATGATACGCCTGCTCATTATCCTTCCTGCCAGACAGACATCCGGGAAATTATTCTTTTCAGAGTCAAAATTATCGTGGATATCCTTGGCAAAAATGTTGGTCTTATATTCAGCAGCAGGGTAGGGATTGATACCCAGTTTTCTCAATTCATCCAGCGCCAGTCGCCTGATCTGTTCCTGTTCACTTAAACTCATATTAATTAAAAAATAAATTCATGCAAAGGTAGAAAAAAACCTTGCTTTTAAGACAAACAGAAATTCAGCCTTTCAAGGCTTTAATTGCAGCATCGAATTTTTCGCTTATAATCCGGGTCACCGGACCAGGAACTCCTTCGCCGATGGCATTGCCTCCGAGATCAATAACCGGGGTTACCTCGGCAGAGGTATTGGAAATAAAAGCTTCCTGTATAAATCTGATCCTGTTTTCAAGTATGGCTTCCTCCCTTATTTTTATCCCTGACTCCTCTGCAATTCTTAAAATATTTTTCCTGGTAATTCCTGAAAGTATCTGATTCGATTCCGGATGTGTAAAAAGGGTACCATCAATTACGAAAAAAATATTTGAATGCGAACCTTCAGTTATCAGGCCGTTACGAATGAAAATGCATTCTTTCATGCCATTTTCATAAGCTTCCTGAAAGCTCAATGTGTTGGGAAGGAGGGCCACCGATTTAATATCGCATCTGCTCCAACGGATATCTTCTTTAAGCATGACTTTTATTCCCGATACTTTTGATTTAATATCCGGAACAAATCCCCAGGCATAAGAATAGGCGGTCGGTGATACTTCAGGAGAAGGAAAGTTGTGAGTGCGTCGGGCAGCACCTCTTGTTATCTGAAGATAGACCATTGAAGGCTGGCTCTCAAGCTTATTCAGCTTTATAAGATCCATGGCGATTGATGGAAACATGTCAGCACCATCCCAGTTGATCCTTAATTCGCGCAGGCTTCTTTTCAGCCTCTTAACATGACCATCCATATCGTAAAAAAAACCCTCGTACCATCTGACGACCTCGTAAATACCATCAGCAAAAAGAAATCCACGGTCATCGGGATTAATATGTATTTCAGTTTTGGGGATAAACTTCCCGTTAAAATAGGATGTTTCCATATGGTTCAAATATTTCTGTTCTGTAGTCAATCTTAGATCTGGCCTCCTCGGGAGAGCCTGAATTGCCACATGCTGCCTGAACGAACAATGAAGCTCCCAGGACTGTGGTCTCTGTTCTGTCGGTGACTTTTATCGGAATACCCGAATAGTTGGCACGAAGCTGGTTCCAAAGCCTGTTTTTTGAGCCGCCACCGACGCATAAAATAGTGTCTGTTTTGAATCCGCCCGCTTTTTCCAGAGCCTCTTTACCCTCTTTCAGTCTTAGTGAAAGTGCTTCAAGCATAGCCCTGTAAATTTCATCTCTTGTCGAATCCATTGTGAGTCCAAGGATTTTTCCACCTGGCTCTCCCTTGAGTTCCTCATAGAACTTTGGAATAATCTTTACCCCGTTGCTGCCTGGTGCAACTGAAGAAGCTCCCCTGATCATATATTCATAGACATTCTCTTTGATATCGGGATACAGGACCTTCCTTGCCCATTCAAGCATTCCTGAGGCAATCCACTGATTACCAATGTTAAATAAGCCAGGTCTGGCATCAAGTTCTGTGGTAATGGCCATATCGAGTTGCTCTTTACCTGATCTGTACGCTAAGGACCTTGCCATGAGGATCTCCCAGGTTCCTGAGCTGAGTACAGGTTCATTTACCGCCGCTCCGGATCCGAATACAGCGAACTGTGTATCGTGTCCGGTTGCCACTACAGGAATGCCTTCAGGTAGCCCGGTTTCATCAGATGCTCCCGAAGTAACTCTTCCTATTATGGTCCCTGGTTCAACGGGATTTCCAAGTTTTTCAACCGGGAAGCCGATACTATTAATAATTTTTTTCGAAAATCCTCTGGCTGACAGGCTTGATACCATAGAAGTCCCAGCCATAGTAATATCGTTCACCATTTCGCCGGTCAGGAAATATGAAAAAACTGATGGCATGAAAAGGAATATTGCTGATTTTTCTACCAGTTCCGGCTTTTGTTCCATCAGCCAGATAAGCTTGTTTATTGTGTTAAAATTAAAAGGCAATACACCTGCTTCAGCGTACAGTTCATTTAACGGCAGATATTTATCAATTTCTGCCATTATGGGATTGGTCCGTTCACACTGCCATGAGATGACAGGATAAAGCAAAGAACCATGCGAGTCAAATAATGCACCGTCGACACCAAACGTAGTAACTGTAACACCTGCAATAAGATCCTTGTCGATCTGCAGAATAACTTTTCTGCATGCCATGCACATTTTGTTCCATATCTCATTAACATCCCAGATACGATATAAAGGATAGAAAGGATCGGGATGTGTATTGTTGGTATAAGATTCGGAGGCAAGAATATCTCCTTTGCTGTCAATGGCAACAACTCTAACATTTGTTGCTCCGCAGTCAAAGACAATTGCGATATCTCGTTGTGGCATGGGTCAAGTTTTGCTAAGATTCAAAGATAGGGTTTTAATAAGTAATTCAGAAAGTTCCATAAATCGAATACTTCTCGGTATTGCAATAAATTGACGAATAAAGGAACAAACCTGTGATATTTGTCTCAAGCTTCCTTTCGAGATGAAGTACAGGCTCCCCCTTCTTAATTTTCAGGAACTTACTTATTTTAGCTGATGAGGGAATAGCTTTTATTCTCTGCTCACCTCCTCTTATTTCAACCTGGTACTTATCTCTGAGTACCTGGAAGAGTGATTTATCCTCAAATTGTCGGGAAGTTATCCTTGGCAGATTAATGTTCGCAATGAAACTTATGTCATAAAAAATAGGGGTTCCGTCAAGTAATCTCAACCTCTCCATATAAATACATCCCGATTCCTTTTCCAGTTCCGACAACTTAAACATGAAGTCTTCATCCCATGGCCTGATGAGCGGTTTTACTATAATCCTTGTTCTGAGATTCCTGTCACCAACAGCAGAAGTTGTCCCGGAAACAGACAAAATGCCGATTTCCTTTGGAAGACTATGTACAATGCTGCCTTTACCCTGGTGTTTTTTAATATATCCATCATTGGCCAGGGCCCCAAGCGACTGTCTCACTGTGGGCCTGGTCATTCCGTAAAGCCTGCAAAGCTCATTTTCCGACGGCAGAAGATCCCCTTCCCTGTAAACACCTTCCAGTATGTGCTTACGAAGAATTTCGTATAACTTTCTGTATTGCGGAATATTTTTCATTAATAGTACATTTTTACACCACCCTGTCTGCTGGTAGGCATGGGGGATGTTCTTTCATTTACTGAAGAATCTTGCATGGAAAATTCCCCCTTTGAAGGGGGCCAGGGGGATGTTGTTTCTTTCTTAGACGACCTTTCTTCCACACAGTTCTCCAGTATTCTCAGAACATCGTTCAGCCCTTTCTTTATGTCTTTGTCCAGAAATCTAACTATTTCAATTCCAATTAATTCTAACTTCTTCTGTCGTTGATCATCATATCCCAACTTCTTGCCTTTAATTTTATTCCACAAGATCACTTCGGACAGGGTACTGTTTTTTCTCAGTTCTCTTGCGAGAGTTTTTAATTTGGGATTATATGGAATGATCTTATTTCTGGTCATATTGAGATGGTTACACCCCCCTGCCCCCCTCAAGGGGGGAATTCGTTACCTATTCCCTCAAGGGGGGAATTCGTTACCTAGTCCCTCAAGGGGGAATTCGTTACCTAGTCCCTCAAGAGGCCGGGGTCCTTTAAAATGTAAATATATTACTTTTAACTTGTAAATACAAGTTTTAATATGTATTTTTGTAGTGGTCATAGTTTCAGGTATTAACAAATGTATTTAAATAACTTATAGATACAAGTTAATAGTTATAAAATAGCAAAATAATATTCAGATGGCAATACCGGTAATAATGCCAAAACAAGGACAGTCAGTTGAAACATGTATTATAACGAACTGGCTGAAAAAGAAAGGAGAAATTATCCACACTGGAGATATCCTCTTTTCTTACGAAACAGACAAAGCTGCTTTCGATTATGAATCTGCAACCGAGGGGATACTTCTTGATGTTTTCTTCGAGGAGGGGGCTGAGGTGCCAGTGCTGGTAAATGTTGCAGTTATTGGTTCCGCAGGTGAGGAATATGAATCATATCGCCCGGGGAAAGGAGTGGCCAATACTTCGCAGGCAACTTCCGGTATTGATGAAAAAGATTCAATCTCCACAGCGGTTAAATCTTCTGAGACTATTTCAGATCCGAATATCAAAACAAGAATATCCCCAAGAGCAAAACGCTATGCTGAAGATAAGGGAGTGAATTATAATAATATACCGGGCTCGGGTCCGAACGGAAGAATTATTGTCAGGGATGTTGAAGCATTCCTGTCAGGTAAGACTCAGCAGGCCTTCGCTAAAGCTACGGCATTCGATGACGGTTTCACCGAGTCACCCTTATCCAATGTCAGAAAGATGATCGCCAGGGCAATGCATTCTTCATTACAGAATTCTGCCCAGCTGACACACCATATGAGTGCTGATGTCAGAAATCTCCTGGAAGTGCGAAAAATGATAAAGAGTGATCTGGCTGAGGGAAAAGCAGAACAGGAATTAACACTTAATGACATGATCTGCTGGTGCGTAATAAGAGCTCTGAAAAAATTTCCCGAAGCAAACAGCCATTTTCTTGATGACCGCATAAAGACATTCAATAATGTACATCTTGGTATTGCTGTTGATACCCCGCGTGGTTTGATGGTCCCGGTTGTAAGAAACGCAGATACAATGGATATTATAAATCTCTCGAAGGCAATGAAGTCGGTTGCAGAAGCATGCAGAAAGGGGAATGTCAGTCCGGAGCTTCTTCAGAGCGCTGCGGCTTCATTTACGGTCTCCAACCTGGGCGCATACGGTGTCGAGATGTTCACCCCGGTAATAAATCTTCCACAAGTGGGGATTCTGGGAGTCTGCACGATTCTCTACCGGCCGGCAGACCTTGGAAACGGAGTGATGGGCTTTATACCGGTTATCGGTTTATCATTAACGTATGATCACAGAGCAATTGATGGTGGCCCGGCGACTTTATTCCTGAAAGAGATTAAAGATCAGATAGAGAAATTCAGGATATAAAGACAAAAGTTACTTTTCAAGAATCCACTCCCGGAAAGGGATCTAAGATGAGTGAGGTCGAAAAAAATATCAACCCACCCCTGACCCCTCCAGGGAGGGGAACTAAAATCCGGTTCTTAATTCCCCTCCTGGGAGGGGTAGGGGTGGGTTTTTAAGTAGAAAACGGCGCACGAGAAACGAGAAACGAGAAACAAAAAACAACAAAAGAATATTATCATGCCAAAGAGTCAGAATATAGATCCGAAGGTGGTTCGCAAACCACAGTATATTGAGTTCGGTAAGATCCCGGTTAACCAGTACCACAGAACCATTGAAGAAGAAAAGAAAGTCTTCAGCAGGGAAGATTTTATAAGGATCTTTCGTGATATGGTCATTATCAGGGAGTTTGAGACAATGCTTAATCTTATCAAAACGACCAATGAATACAATGGTATTCAATACAATCATCCTGGGCCTGCGCATCTTTCAATAGGTCAGGAAGCAGCAGCAGTAGGCATGGCTTACAACCTTGGTGTGGATGATTATATATTCGGCTCTCACCGGAGTCATGGTGAGATACTTGCCAAAGGCCTGTCAGCGATCTACCATCTTGATGAGGACAGGCTTTATTCCATAATGAGAAATTACTTTGGTGGCAGTGCCCTGAAAGTTGTGGAGAAAGGATTCACTGGCGAGATCAAAGATCTTGCAGTTAAATTTCTTATCTATGGCTCACTAACAGAGATATTTGCCCGCGAAAATGGTTTTAACAAGGGATTGGGCGGTTCCATGCATGCATTCTTCACTCCTTTTGGCATCTATCCTAATAATGCCATTGTTGGTGGATCAGGTGATATTTCTGTTGGAGCAGCTTTATTTAAAAAGATTAACAGGAAACCGGGCATTGTAGTCTGTAATATTGGCGATGCTTCAATGGGTTGCGGACCGGTATGGGAGGGTATCAGCTTTGCGACAATGGACCAGTATAAAACTTTGTGGGATGGAGAATTCAAAGGCGGACTGCCCCTTATATTCAATGTAATGAATAATTTATATGGAATGGGCGGTCAGACCTGCGGAGAAACAATGGGTTATGGCATCCTTGCCAGGATAGGTGCCGGAGTCAATCCTGAAATGATGCATGCCGAACGGGTAGATGGATATAATCCTCTGGCAGTAATTGATGCATTTAATCGTAAAAGAAAGATTTTAGAAGAGAAGAAAGGACCTGTACTTATAGATACACTGACTTACAGGATAAGCGGCCATTCTCCATCAGATGCTTCCTCTTACCGATCAAAAGAGGAGATAGAGGCCTGGCAGAAAGAAGATTCGATAATTGCATTCGGTCATAGTATAGCTGCAGCGGGAATTATTGATGCTGAGCATCTTGCAGAGATAAGAAAAGAGACTTCTGAACTTATGTCGCATATTCTGAAACTTAGTATTGATCCTAAAATATCACCGCTTTTAGATCTGAAAAAAGATCCTGACATCATAGGTAAAATGATGTTCTCAAACAATTCATCCGACAAAATGGGGGAAGGTGTACCGGAAGTACTTATGACTCTTGATGAAAATCCACGGATTAAATCTATTAAGACCAAAGAGCGTTACTACAAGGATAAAGAGGGAAACCTGGTTTCAAAAGCTAAGCTTTTTCAATTACGCGACGGGATATTTGAAGCTGTTATTGACAGGTTTTATAAAGACCCAACATTGGCTGCCTGGGGTGAAGAAAACCGCGATTGGGGTGGTGCATTTGCTGTTTACCGAGGGCTAACTGAAGCACTGCCATATCACCGTCTCTTTAACTCACCAATTTCCGAAGGGGCAATTGTAGGGACTGCAATAGGCTATGGAATGTGCGGAGGAAGAGTCATTGCAGAAATAATGTATTGCGATTTCCTCGGCCGTTCAGGTGATGAAGTATTTAACCAGCTTCCCAAATGGCAGGCTATGAGCGGTAATCTGATAAAAATGCCGGTAATTGTCAGAGTATCTGTAGGATCAAAATATGGTGCCCAGCATTCTCAGGACTGGTCATCGCTTGTTGCTCATATACCCGGACTAAAAGTTGTTTTTCCGGCTACTCCATTCGACGCAAAAGGATTGATGAACTCAGCACTTCAGGGAACAGATCCTGTTATCTTTTTCGAAAGTCAGAGGATCTATGATATTGGCGAAATGTTTCATACCGAGGGCGTACCACAGGGGTATTATGAGATTCCATTTGGAGAGCCTGACATAAAAAGAAAGGGAGACGATATTACCATTCTTTCAATCGGAGCAACTTTATATCCGGTTATTAAAGCAGCCGATATTCTTATGGAAAAGTACGGAATCAGTGCTGAGGTGATTGACGCAAGAACGCTTGTTCCTTTTAACTATTCTCCTGTGATTGAGTCGGTTAAAAAGACAGGGAGAATACTGCTTGCAAGTGATGCATCATCCAGAGGATCATTTCTGAAAGAGATGGCCCAGACACTTACAGAACTGGCCTTCGATTATCTTGATGCTCCGCCGGTTGTTGTCGGATCGCGGAACTGGATAATTCCTGCTTTTGAGATGGAACAGTTCTTCTTTCCACAACCTGACTGGATCATTGATGCAATTCATGAACGCATTTTGCCTCTGAAAGGACATCATTCCCAAAATGATTTTTCGGCAGAAAAGACAATTAAGCTCAATAAAGAGGGAGTGTAGTAAATAGATTGGTATCTTTGGATTCTATCAAATGGATTCTTTCAGGAAATATAAAACTGAACGTAAAGAGGTCGCCATGTTTATGAGGCGTCTTTATAAGCACGGACTTACGACAACCTCAGGAGGAAATATAAGTCAAAAGATATCCGATGATCTAATTGCAATTACTCCCTCGGCCACAGACAAGGGAAGTATGAAATGGAATGAGGTCGGTTTACTGACCATGGAGGGAGAAAACCTGACTCCTGATCTAAAGCCTTCAATAGAATCAGAAATGCATCTGTCGATTTACAGAAAGAGGGATGTTAAATCTATCGTTCATGCTCATCCTACATTTGCAACAGCTTTCACTGCAATGAAGAACAGGATTAATATCAAACTTACAGCCGAAGCCTGTGCCATTCTTGAAGAGCCTTTCTTTGTCCCTTATGCATTAATGGGAACTAAGAAACTTGCAGAATCGGTATCAAATAATATCGACAAGTCAGATATTCTGTTGCTGGAAAATCATGGAATTCTGACTGTCGGCTCAACTCTTCTTCAGGCATTCGATAAGATTGAGGTACTTGAAAATGCTGCAAGGATGACACTAATTGTTGATTTTGCCGGAAAGAAAAAAGCACTGTCCAAAGAAAAGATAAAAGAAATAGAAAAACTCTTCAAGTGATCAAAGGTGTCCTCTTCGATATGGATGGTGTGCTGATTGATTCTGAAGCATTCATCTGCAAAGCAGCCATTGAAATGTTCAGAGAATATGGCATTTCTGTCAAAGAAGATGATTTTCAGCCCTTTGTGGGAATGGGAGAAAACAAATATCTTGGCGGGGTTGCTGAAAAATATAACCTGAAAATCGACATAATTGATGCCAAGGCCAGGACCTATAAGATATATGATGCTATTACTGAAGGTAAACTGGATCCATTACCCGGAGCTATAGAATTTTTGAAATATTGCCGGAGAAAAAATCTTAAGCTTGCCCTGGCAACCAGTGCCGACAGCGTTAAAATGGATATAAATCTAAAAGCAATGGGGCTTTCACGGAAGTCTTTTGACTCCACTGTCAATGGACTTGAGGTTGAAAGAAAAAAACCTTTTCCGGAAATCTATATTAAAGCTTCTGAAAATATAGGGCTGAAGCCTGAAACATGTCTTGTCGTTGAGGATGCAGTAAGCGGCGTCAGGGCAGCAAAAGCAGCAGGATGCAAATGTCTGGCAATCACAACGACATTTGACAGAAAAGCTCTGTCTGAGGCAGACTGGATTTGCGATTCACTTCTGAACGTACCTGAAGAATCACTTAACTGGTAAATAATTATATGGAAAACCGCAAACTTGGGCAATCTGATCTGGAAGTGTCCGTACTTGCTTTCGGAGCCTGGGCAATTGGTGGCTGGCTATGGGGTGGTTCAGACTCTAAAGACGCGGTGAAAGCTATTGAAACAGCGGTTGACAACGGGATGACGACTATCGATACAGCATCCGTCTATGGTTTCGGATTGAGTGAGGAACTGATCGGTAAAGCCATTAAAGGTAAGCGTGACAAGGTTCAGATACTCACCAAGTTCGGAATGTCATGGGATGGGAACCAGGGAGAATTCTATTTTGAATCTAAAGACAATTCGGGGAAACCTGTGAAGATTTACCGCCATGCTTCCAGAGAAAAAGTCCTGAGGGATTGCGACGATAGCCTCAGACGTCTGAAGACAGATTATATAGACCTTTTCCAGATACATTGGGCAGATCCAACAACACCGGTTACAGAAACAATGGAAGCACTTGAGATACTTATTAATAAGGGAAAGATAAGAACCGGCGGTGTCTGCAACTATTCTGCTGATCTCCTGAAAGAGGCACTTGCTTCATTCAGGATTGCATCTGAACAGGTTCCATTCAGCATGGTAAAACGCGGTATCGAAAAGGATATAGTACCCTTCTGTATTGAAAATAATATCGGGATCCTTGCATACAGTCCGCTCCAAAGAGGACTGCTAACCGGTAAAATGAATAAAGATCATATTTTTAAAGATGGTGACAGCCGGCCTGCCACCTCTTATTTTAAAGAGCCCAATTTTTCGGAAATACTTGGATTCACAGAAAAACTAAAGCCAATTGCTGATGACAGGAATGTCACCCTGTCTCAGCTTGTTCTTAACTGGACAATCAAACAAAAGGGGATAACTTGTGCACTGGCCGGCGCCCGGAATCCTGCCCAGGTAATCGACAACATCGGAGCAGCTGATTTTGACCTGTCGGAGGAAGAAATTAATAGAATCAATGATCTGATTGCTGATATAAAAATAGACACAAAAATCTGAATATCTGTGAGAAATAATTTTCTATCAGGCTTCCCTTCACCGGAAGAGTTGAAAAAAAATATGCAAGGTGTTCATATTCCGGAATTCCGTGAGGTCAACAACCATATCCATACTCCATATTCATTCAGTGCATTTAACGACCTTGAGTTGGTATTTAAAATGGCTGAAAATGAAAAAATCAGCCTGCTCGGTATTAATGATTTCTATGTAACAGACGGATATAATGCATTTTACAAAGGTTGTACCTGCAATGGGATCTTTCCTCTCTTCAACATAGAATTCATCGGACTTATGAAGAATGAACAGAAAAAAGGTGTAAGAATAAATGATCCGAATAATCCGGGGAGGATATATTTCTGTGGGAAAGGACTCGATTTCCCTTTTCATCTGGGCCTGAATTATGAAAGAGAGCTTAATATAGTTAAGAAAGAGACGCAGAATCAGCTGGAAGCCATGGTCTTCAAGCTCAATACATTGATTTCAAAGATAAATCCTGAACTTAAACTTGATTTCGGTGAAATAAAAGAAAGGTTTGCTCACGATCTTGTCCGTGAACGTCATATTGCAAAAGCCATAAGAATTCTGGCAGCAGAGAGTTACACCTCTGCTGAAGATCAATTAGCCTTCATTGAATCACTATACGGTGGGAAAAAGTCAAAAGCAGGTCTTTCAGATCCGGCAGCTCTTGAGAATGAGTTAAGATCAAATCTGCTCAAGGCTGGTGGAACTGCTTTTGTAGAGGAGGATGAACATTCATTTCTGGACCTGAAAATGATTATTGATATTATTGTTGATGCCGGCGGTATTCCTTGTTATCCTGTCCTGCTCGACGATGCTTCCGGAAAATTTACTGAATTTGAAGAGGATCCTGAAAAACTTTTTTATTCCCTTACAAAACTTAATATCAGCTGTATTGAACTCATTCCCGGAAGGAATGATCTTACAATCCTGAAAAACTTTGTAGAGTTTTTCGATCAAAAAGGATTTATCATAACATTCGGTACTGAACATAATACCCCGGAGATGCTACCGCTGAAAGTGACTGGCAGGGGAAAAATCCTGCTCGATGATTCCTTAAAAAAGATTGCGTTCAGAGGAGCATCTGTAATTGCAGCACATCAATATCTGCATGCACAAAGTAAGAATGGCTATAAAAGAATGAGCGGTTTACCAGGGATAAGGGAAAAGGGAGATTTTGAGTCGCTGGGACAACTCGTTATAGAATATTATCTAAATAACAGGAAAAATGAAAGCTGAGATTGCTGAACTTTTAAAGATATCTGACTATTATGGCAGCAGTAAAGATTATGTAATCGCCGGAGGTGGCAACACCTCATTCAAAGATGACGAGACAATCTGGATAAAAGCCAGTGGTACACCTCTGGCAGGCCTGACAGAAGAAGGGCTGGTAGCATTAAGCCGGGACAAGCTCCGGATCATTTCAGTTAAGCAATATTCAGACGACCCTGTTGTAAGAGAAGAAGAGGTAAAAGCAGATATGTCAGGGAGTATCCTTGAACCTGGAAGCGCTGTACGACCTTCTGTAGAAACCTCCCTGCACGAGATCATACAATATAAATATGTTGTTCATCTCCATCCTGCTATTATTAACGGATTGCTATGCAGTCGTAATGCCAGAAGCCTGACTATTCAGCTATTCGGGGAAAAGGTTCTGTTTGTACCCTATATTGATCCGGGCTATACTCTCTTTAAAAAGCTGGGTACTGAAATTGCTTCCTACAGGGAGAAGAATGGCAGTGATCCTCAGATTATATTCCTTGAAAATCATGGTGTATTTGTAAGTGCTGATTCTACCCGGGAAATTATGAAGATCTATGATGGAATAATTCTAAAAATAGGTGAGATAATCAATCCGCAAACAGACACAACAGATCTGCCTTATAACCCAGTCCTGAACAAAGTACTTCCGGCTATGAGGATGCTTCTTTCAGATGGCCCTTCAAAAGTAATCAGATACAGACATAACAGCCTTATTGCACAATATTACAAGAGTCAGCAGGAATTTCAAAAAATATCTCATCCTCTTACTCCTGATATTATTGTATATTGTAAATACCGGTTCTTATATATTGATCACTCTTCAACTCCCGAGAGAATTCTTGAATCGTTCAAAGGACAACTTGAACGGTTCATAAATGAGTTCAATTTCCTGCCAAAAATAATAGTAATCAAAGATATGGGAGTCTTAGCAGTAGAGGATAGTTATACAGCTGCGGAATCAGTTCTTGATGTCTTTGAAGATCTTGTCAGAGTATGTCATTATGCATATCAATGCGGAGGAACCAGGCTTCTCACCCCTGATCAGATATCATTTATTGATCAGTGGGAAGTTGAGAACTACAGAAGGAAAGTATCTCACGGTGAAGAGATCCGGAACAATCTTAGAAACAAGGTTGTTATTGTTACCGGTGGGGCCCAGGGTTTCGGAGCCGGCATTGCTGAGGCCTTTTATTCAATGAAGGCTAATGTAGTTGTTGCCGATATGAACGAAGAAACCGGAATCGGTTTTATATCAGGTCTGAATAAATCCAAATCAACCAATAGTGCAATTTTTATTAAAACCGACGTCTCCGATGCTGATTCAGTTAAAGATTTGATAAGTTCTACTGTAAAAGAATTCGGAGGACTCGATATAATGATAAGCAATGCAGGTATTTTAAAGGCAGGCGGGCTTGATGAAATGGAGCCAGATGTCTTTTCAAAAACAACAGATGTCAATTACAATGGTTATTTCCACTGCGCAAAATATGCTTCTGAGGTTTTGAAACTACAGAACACGGAAAAACCTGAATATTTCTCTGATATTATTCAGATCAACTCAAAATCGGGTCTTCGTGGAAGCAATCGTAACTTTGCTTATTCCGGAGCAAAATTCGGAGGGATTGGCCTCACTCAAAGCTTTGCCATGGAGCTTGCACCTTACCGCATCAAAGTAAATTCCATATGTCCCGGGAATTTTTACGAGGGCCCCCTTTGGTCAGATCCGTACAATGGTTTGTTTGTTCAATACCTGAAAACAGGCAAAGTGCCGGGTGCAAAAAACATTGATGATGTGAGGAAATTCTATGAAGATCAGGTTCCAATGAAACGTGGTTGCAGACTTGAAGATCTTATGAAGGCAATTTTTTATGTTATTGACCAGGAATATGAAACAGGGCAAGCTGTGCCGGTCACCGGAGGGCAGGTGATGCTGGGATGAGTGGGAGAGTGGGAGAGTGGGAGATTGTGTGAAGAAAAAATATATTGAGGAATTCCCCTCCTGGGAGGGGTTAGGGGTGGGTTAGAAGTTTATAAATAATTAAGAATCAAATAATAAGAATTAAGTAGCGGGTGTTCAATAATACTATCTATGAAAACCAAGGCAGTCAGGATTTACGGAAAGCGTGATTTACGTCTGGAGGAATTTGAACTTCCCCCCATGCAGGACAATGAGATCCTTGCACAAATTGTCTCAGACAGTATTTGCATGTCGTCTTACAAGGCTGGTATTCAGGGGGTGGATCATACTCGTGTACCTAAAGATATCAACATCAACCCGACCATCATAGGCCACGAATTCGCCGGAATCATTCTTGAAGTGGGTAAAAAGTGGAAGGACAAATTCCATAAGGGAGAGAAATTCTCAATTCAGCCTGCAATGGCTCATATGGGCACTCTCAATGCCCCGGGTTATTCTTACCGCTTTATCGGAGGCGATGCTACCCATATTATTATCCCTGATATTGTCATGGAAGCTGATTGCCTGCTGCCATATAATGGTGAATCATTTTTCCCGGCTTCACTCTCCGAACCAATGTCCTGTATTATTGGAGCGTTTCACGCGAGCTACCATATACCTCCGGGAACCTATAATCATGAAATGGGGATACGAAAGGGTGGCAATCTTGCGATACTTGCGGGCACCGGACCCATGGGACTCGGGGCTATTGATTATGCGCTGCATCAGGATAGAAAGCCTTCTCTTGTGGTTGTTACTGATATTGATGAAAAACGGCTTGCAAGGGCAGCCACTCTTCTGACTCCGGAACATGCTGAAAAACTGGGAATTAAACTGGTTTATATAAATACGGCCTCCACTGAAAGTCCTGTAAGCACTATGCGTAATATCACCGGTGACAAAGGATTTGATGATGTGTTTGTTTTTGCTCCTGTAAAACAGGTTGTTGAACAGGCTGATGCTTTACTTGGTTTTGACGGCTGTCTTAATTTTTTTGCCGGACCATCAAATCCGGAATTCAGGGCTGAGTTTAATTTCTATAAGGTTCATTATGCGTTTACGCATATTGTTGGTACCTCAGGTGGAAATACGGAAGATATGAGGGAATCCCTTAAAATGATGAGTGAGGGGAAAATCAATCCTGCAATTATGATTACTCATGTTGGTGGCCTCGATTCGGTAATTGAGACAACACTTAATCTGCCGGAAATACCCGGAGGAAAGAAACTTATCTATACAAATATTTCAATGCCGCTGGTTCCATTGAATGACCTTGCTGAACTTGGAAAATCTGACCCTTTCTTTGAGGGTCTTCATAAGCTGGTTGCAGAGAATAATTATATCTGGAATTCTGACGCGGAAAAGTATCTTCTGAAAAACGGCAGACCTGTTTGATTTATTACTATTTTTCTTTCCTTTAAAGAATAAAACCCTACTTATACTGCTACTATGAAAAAGGAGTGCAACCGGTTTTCAATTAATGTGTCTTCCAGAGTGATTTCAGGCTTAGTGATTTTCTGCTTTGGAATTTTACTGACAGCTCAGACTGTCGACAAGCCCCTCTATCTCGATCCTTCCCAACCCGTTGAAAAAAGGGTAAGAGATCTTATTTCCCGGCTGACGGTTGAGGAAAAGGCAATTCTTCTCGATCATCGTGCGCCTGATACTGTCAGAAAGATCTTTATTTCAGACAAGTGGAATCAGTGTCTTCATGGCGTCTGGTGGACAAGACCTACAACAATGTATCCGATACCCACGGCTATGGGAGCCACCTGGGATCCCGCACTGATACATGAACTGGCGGTTGCCACCTCCGATGAGGCGCGTGCAATATATAATGCCTGGCATACCGATCCGGGCTTTCAGGGAGAGAAAAAGGGGCTGATCTACCGTTCACCCGTAATCAACATCAGCAGAAACCCTTATTGGGGCCGTATTAATGAAATTTACAGTGAAGACCCGTTCCTTACCGGACGATTGGGAGTCGCATTCGTAAAAGGACTGCAGGGTGATGATCCGAAATATCTGAAGCTTGTTTCGACACTGAAACATTATGCAGTCAACAATGTAGAAACCAACAGGCAAAGCCTGAGCGCTACAGTGAGCGAGAGATGGCTCTTCGAATACTGGTTGCCTCATTTCAAGGATTGTTTTATTGAAGGCCAGGCTCAGTCAGTGATGGCTTCATATAATGCTATTAACGGGGTTCCAAATAATATAAACAAATACCTGTTAACAGATATTCTTAAGAAACAATGGGGCTTTCAAGGTTTCGTCGTATCAGATCTTGGCGGAGTAAAAACTATGGTCGAGGGTCATGAAAAAGGACAAATGACTTATGAACAGGCTGTCGGCCAGTCATTAATGGCGGGTTGTGATTTTTCCGATACGGAATTCAGAACCTATATTCCAAAAGCTGTTCAAATGGGAATTCTGACCATGGAACGCCTCGATGATGCAGTTTACAGAGTTATGCGTGACCGTTTCAGACTGGGAGAATATGATCCGCCTGAGATGGTTCCTTACAGTAAGATACCTTTCAGCGTGGTATGCAGCCCCGAACACAGGCAGCTGGCACTTAAGGTCGCTCAGAAAGCAATTGTCCTTCTAAAGAATAAAGACAACCTTCTTCCATTGGACAAAAATAAGATCAGGACGATCGCTGTAATAGGACCTCATGCCAATATTTTTACAGCCGGAGGTTACAGCGGACGGGCAAATAATCCTGTTACACCATTGCAGGGGATAAAGAACCGTGCTTCAGAGAAAACAGAGATACTCTATACTGCCGGCGCTGAAATTCCAACGAACAGACGTCCGAATCCAAATGCTAATGCGAACGCTCAGCAGCGGCCTGCTTTTAACAGGGAGGAAGAGCTTACAAAGGCTGTAGAGATGGCTAAAAAAGCTGATGTTGTGATTTTATATTTAGGAACAACTCTGAATACGGAAGCAGAGGGACGTGATCGCACAACTCTCGTTCTTCCCGGTAACCAGGAAGAACTCGTTGAAGCCGTTATGGCTGCAAATCCTAAAACCGTTGTTGTTGAAATGAATGCCGGACCGCTGGCTGTACCATGGATCAAAGATAATGTTCCGGCAGTGCTCGAAGCCTGGTGGGCAGGAGAAGAAGGGGGAAACGCAATTGCCGACGTCTTATTTGGAAATGTAAATCCGGGAGGAAAACTGCCATTAACAGTCTATGCCTCAGATGCACAGGTGCCACCACAGGATGAATATGATGTTTCAAAAGGATTTACCTATATGTATATTAAAGGTGAACCATTATTCCCATTTGGTCATGGCCTGAGCTATACCCAATTCAAATATTCGAAAATTGTCCTTTCATCCAAAACTATTAATCCGGATGGACAGATTACTGTTAGTGTAGAGGTTAAAAACACAGGAAAACGAGAGGGAGATGAAGTTGTACAACTCTATACCCACGATGTAGAGTGCAGCGTGGTAAGACCCGTCAAGGAACTTCGGGGATTTCAGAGAATAAGTCTGAAACCCGGTGAAACTAAAACAGTTACAATAACAGTTCCGGGAGAGAAGTTGTCTTTCTATGATGAAAAAACTCACAAGTTTGTTGTGGAACCCGGTACTTTTGATATTCTTGTCGGAAGTTCTTCAGCAGATATCCGTCTTCAGGCAAAATTCGATGTTGTAAATAAATAAGGGCAAATTTGAGATTAAAAAATTAATCTATGAGAATATTGCCTGATCTAAGCCAAATAGACAGACCTTCCAGGCTGCGCTGGCTGATGATTTCTTTTGGATTTCTTGCGACGGTATTGAATTATGTGCACAGATTGTCATTTAATTATTTAAGCGCTGATGGAGAGCTGAGGGGGATAATCTCAGACGAAGCATTTGGATATATCGGAACAGCTTTCTTTGTTGCTTATACTGTCTCCAATGCCTTTTCGGGCTATGTTATTGATAAACTCGGAACCCGTCTGGGCTATTCCCTGTGTATGGCTGTCTGGACTACCGCAGGTTTGTTTCATGCATTTGTAATCACTCCTTTTCAGTTTGGCATAGTCAGGTTTGTCCTGGGAATTGGAGAAGCCGGTAACTGGCCTGCAGGTACGAAAGTAGCCAGAGAATGGTTTCCTCCTCATGAAAGATCATTTGCTACGGGTATATTCAATAGTGGTTCAGCCCTTGGTGCAGTAATAGTCCCGCCCCTTGTTGCCTGGCTGGGCGTGAGCTATGGCTGGCGGGCAACTTTCCTGATCCTTGGAGCATTGGGATACTTATGGCTGGTCGCATTCTGGTTTACCTATTACACACCGGGGAAATCCATAAATGATCTTAAAATTAAGGATAAAGTCATTCCTCCTCTTAAACTCTTTAAGACCAGGTTTCTTTCAATGTTCGCACTCTCCAAGGTATTCCTGGATCCGGTCTGGTACTTTGTTACATTCTGGATAGGCCGTTACCTTGTCGATGTCCACGACTGGAATCTCAGGAAAATAGGATGGTTTGCCATGATACCCTTTATCATTGCTGACATTGGAAATATTGCCGGCGGATATTTCACACAATTCATAATAAAACATGGAGTTCCGATTCCTAAGGCAAGGATGATCGCTGTAAATCTGTCAGCAGGAATGATGGCAGCCGGTCTGCTTTCGGCGCCATTTATTATTCATACTCCGATGACCGCTTTAATAGTATTTGGCATTGTAGGCTTTGGTTATACTTCCTATACGGCAAATGCTCTTGCAATACCTGCAGATGTGGTGCCCCAGAGCGCCACCGCTACAGTCTGGGGTCTGGCCTGCATCGGAACAGGTGTGGGAGGCGCTATATTCCAGTCAGTTTCCGGATTGTCGCTTAAGCTTCTAAAGGTCAGTCATACAGGCGCTTCATCTTACAATGTTTTGTTTTTCATGTTCGGAGCTGCAGCAGTAATTGGTCTGATCCTGCAATCCTTTATGGGTCCGCTTGTCAAAAACGAAGAGCTGCAAAAATATGTTGAAAGCTAAATGGATTTTTCAGATCAATAAATTCAATATAGAATAAGTAAATTTGTTTTCTGAATCAATTTTCATGTAAATACTAATCTATTTAAAATGACAGACTTAAGTGGTAAGACCCTGGGCATAATTCATGCCGCGTTGATTTCTACAAAGGGTGTGCAGCCGTTTATCGACGAAATTATTCCTGAGGTAACAGTAGTTCACCATGTTGATGATACTATCCAGAATTTAAATTTCATAAGTCCCCCGGGTGTAATCCCAAAGATCAATTATTACAAATTTGTCACATATGCCCACAATCTGGAGGTTGCAGGTGTTGATCTGATCCTTCTTGCATGTTCCACTTTCAATCAGGCAGTGGAATTAGCCAGACCCTTGATCAACGTTCCGATGCTTCAGATTGACAGGCCTATGATGGACCTGGCTGTTTCACAGGGTAAAAAGATCGGGCTTCTGGCCACGGTCCCCACAACTGTACCCTCCTCAGAGCGTTTACTCAATCTTGCAGCAGCAGAAGCGGGTAAAAAGATTGATATAACCACAATCCTTTGCAGTGATGCATTTGCTGAAATTAAAAAAGGCAATGTATCAAAGCATAATGAAATGCTTCTTTCAGAGATCAACAAACTTTCAGGGAAGGTGGATGTCATCGTAATGGCTCAGGTTTCCATGAGCGCCCTGGAACCAATGCTAAAAAACACCAGGGTGCCGGTATTTAACAGTGGAAGAACCGGATTTAACAGAGTCAGGGAGATGCTTGAATCGATGCAACAGGTGAATGATAAACGCAAATAAACTATAGCTTTCAGGTACGGGAGCTTTTATGGTCACTAAAAGGAAAATATCAGATCTGCCCTTTGTCTACACTGCAAATGAGTTTCACCTTGGGAACCACTCTTTTATTGGCATTGGATCTGAACGTGAATTTCCTGTTTATCTGGTTAATTATGAGGAGAATAAGATAACAAAGATCTCTGATGGACCGGGAGGTATGATGAGCCTGGTCCCGCTTCCTGAAAGTTCCGATCAGCTTTTTTCAGTTATGGGACTTTTCCCACCCTTTATTGGCACTGGTGCAGGCATTTATCACCATAAACTTATAGATGGGATCTGGACCACTGAGAAGGTCATCTCACTCCCTTTTGCCCACCGGTGCGAGATAATGAAAACTGATGGGAAAAATCATCTGTTTATTGCAACCGTCAGCCGGTACAAAGAGAATCCTGCCGACTGGTCAAAACCCGGAGAGCTGCATCATATTGTAATAGAAGATATTGGAACAAGAAATAAAACAGTGGTTTTGAAAGACAATCTGTTCAGGAACCATGGAATGATAAAACGAACTGCTAACGGGGTCGAATCAATCTGTATTTCCGGCACGGAAGGTATTTTTGAAGTTCTCCCATCGGGTAAGGATAACTGGACTATAACTCAATTATTTGACAGAGAGGTAAGTGAGTTTTCCTTTTTCGACCTTGACAATGACGGGATAGATGAACTGGTTACCATTGAGCCATTTCATGGTAATGAACTTTGTATCTACAAGAAAAACGGATCTGAGTGGATCAAAAAGTATAGCCGTCCGCTCTCTTTCGGACACGGTTTGAGCGCAGGGACAGTAAAAGGTCAGAGAGTGATTGTGGTCGGGAACAGGAGGGATTCTGAAGCTCTGGAGATGCATATTATTCACAGCTTGGAGGATATTGAAAAGTTCATAATTGAAGATCACGCCGGTCCGACCCAGATAAAAATATTTCATCATAATGGCACGGATTATATTCTTTCCGCTAACCAGGTAAAAAATGAAGTCGCAGTATATTATTAAAGAAAGTAAGGATGAGCAAAGTTGTTTATGAGGATATGATTGAAGCCAGGGAATTGCCCGGGCGATCGTTAAGATGGCTATTTACGCCCGACATGGATCTTTCTGAAAAATTCACCATGAATGTGGTGAATATAAAACCAGGATCAACAGTCAAACCCGCACATTCACATCCCGCGAATGAAGAGGTAGTATATATAATCAGTGGATCGGGGGAAGCATATATTGATGGTTCGGTTCATGAGATAAGATCGGGAACTGCTGTTTTTTTCTCAGAAGGGTCGATTCATATGCTGCGGAATACCGGGACAATCGATATGAAGGTTGTTTGTTTTTTTACTCCTCCCGCCACGCTGGAACATTACACATTTCACGATGAAATTGTCTTCCCGGACTTATGAAGAACATAAAAAATATATTATGCAACGAATAATTAATGACCCGGATAATCTGGTAAATGAAATGGTCGAAGGATTTGTTTCAACTCATACGGATATTGTTTGCACAACATCAAATCCAAGGGTCCTGAAATATGTTAATACTCCTGTTCCGGGTAAGGTAGGAATTGTTACAGGAGGGGGATCGGGGCACAAACCAGCATTTATCGGTTATATCGGCGAGGGTATGATCGATGCCGTGGCTGTCGGTGAAATATTTACTTCACCAACAGGAAAATCATTTTATGATGCTATTAAGGTTTCCGATTCCGGTAAAGGCGTTGCTGTTCTTTATGGTAACTATGCCGGTGACAACATGAATGTAAAAATGGCAAAGGAAGAGGCTGAAGATGAGGGAATAATTGTAAAAACTGTTGTGGCAAATGATGATGTTCCTTCGGCCCCCCGGAATGAACGCCACAAAAGGAGGGGAGTGGCCGGTGAAATTCTGATGTGGAAAGCCGGAGGGGCCAGGGCCTCACTGGGAGGGACTCTCGATCAGGTCATTTCTGCTTCCCGGAAAGCTATCGACAATACCCGCAGTATTGGTATCGGGCTTACTCCATGTACTATTCCTGCAGTCGGAAAACCAAATTTCTCCATTGAACCGGGGAAAATGGAACTGGGTATTGGACATCATGGAGAACCAGGGATAAAAGTGGTTGACCTTAAATCAGCCAGGGAGATAGCTATTATGTCGCTTGAGACCATACTCCCGGACCTTCCGTTTAATCATGGAGATGAGGTTGTTGTACTTGTTTCAGGGCTTGGTGCAACTCCTGTTTCTGAACTTTACGTATTTTTCAATGAGGTAAATAAGATCTTAAAGTCAGAGAATATTTCTGTTTTTAAATCCTATGTCGGGAATTATTTTACTTCGCTCGATATGATGGGTGTTACCCTTACCCTGATGAAACTTGATGCTGAACTGAAGGAATTGATTAGTTACCGGGCAAACGCGGTCTCTTTTAAGCAGTTCTGATTGTAACCGGATGGAACAATATTTTTTAAACAGCAAAGGCTCAGGAATTATACTGGATGTGATCACATCCATTAAATCTAACCGTGATTATCTGAGCCGGATAGACGGGGAGATCGGTGATGGTGATCATGGCGTAAATATGAGCAAGGGATTTGGAATGGCCGGGCAGAGAATTGATGCCGGTTTTAGTTTTTCAGAAGCTAATAAAACCTTAGGACAGGTTTTGATAATGGAAATTGGCGGATCGATGGGCCCATTATACGGTACCTTTTTTAAAAGTATTTTCAGGAGTACAAAGGATCATGAAAAGATCGATGACATCATTTTCATGAATGCCCTGGAATCATCATTAATTGCTATAAAGGAGCTGGGAAATGCCGAAGTCGGAGATAAAACGCTGATCGATACACTATCACCCGCCGTGGAAACATTCAGAAATGGAATTGCAAATAAGACGATTTTTCACGATAACCTTCTTGAAATGGTTACCTCTGCAAAGAGAGGAAGGGATTCTACAAAAGATCTGGTTGCGAGAATCGGCCGTTCAGCAAGACTGGGAGAAAGGTCAAGGGGAGTCCTTGATGCAGGGGCTGTTTCGTGTTGCATCATTCTTGAAACAATGGCAGATTCAATTATTAAGATCCTAATATCAGATCGGGATTAATCCTGAACGCACTGACAAACTCAGTTGAGATATAGTTTTCATAACTCATGCAGACATCCGTTGCGAAAGCAACTGCTGTTGAAATGACTTTTCCCCATTCGCTTTCCCCAATCACTTCCAGTGCCTTCCTGTCTATTCCGGTATTATACAGCGCAAAAATTATCCCGGCATTAAAGCTATCTCCTGCTCCGATGGTACTTAATGGTTTTATTCTTCTTACTGGAAACTTACCTGAATATGAAGTAGTTTTGACATATACTCCATCAGTATTTGCGGTATAAACCATACAACTGCAATATTTTTTTATAGTTTCCCATGTCTCATCAGGATCTTGTGCACCAAAAATATTCCTGAAATCTTCATCCGACCCTCTGATAATTGTTGCTGACCTCATGTTTTCAATTATCAGTGGCTTAAGGCTTTCAAGCTCCGCCAGATGCGACTTTCTGAAATTAGGATCATATAATACAATTGAACCGGCTTTATTAGCTGAGTCAATAAAGCTGACATACTTATCCCTTATCTCTGCAGACAGCGCATAAAATGAACCACATAGAACAACATCTTCCTGCTTTAAATCCGGGAAACTGATATTCAGTCTTTTTGCAGGGTAACTTTTGTAAAATGAATAATGTGCATCATTTTTTTCATCAAGAAATGCCAGTGCCAGAGCAGTCTGTCCATCAGTGAAACGATGGGCGCAGGAGGTATCCACACCATTTTTTTTCAGGAAATTATCAATCAGGTCACCTACATTGTCGAATCCATATTCACTTATAAATGATACCGGTAATGACATGCGTCCCAGCGACACAACACTATTCAGCATCGATCCGCCGGGTTTTGCTGTCTTAGGCTGTCCATCCCTGAAGATGATATCAAGCAGTGTTTCACCTATTGCATAGATCTTGCGCATAAACTAACAGCTCTAATAATTAATACCTGTTTTTAGCCCCCCTTTTGGGTGGTTGGTAGGCCAGCATTTTAACTATATTTGTAAAAGTAAGAATTTTAACTGAGGTTTTATGAAATCTATGAAGCTAACAGGTATACGCCAAATGGAAATAATGGAAATTCCCGAACCTGTTATTGTCAATCCTGGCGATGTTAAAATAAAGATGCTTGCCGTTGGTGTCTGTGGCTCAGACATACATTATTTCACTCAGGGAAGAATTGGCTCGCAGGAAGTTAAATACCCTTTTACTATCGGGCACGAAGGTGCAGGAATAGTGACTGAAATCGGACCGGTTGTAAAAAAAGTTAAGAAAGGAGACATAATTGCTATTGATCCGGCAATGCCTTGCTGGAAATGTGACCAGTGCCTTGCAGGAAGACATAATACATGCAGAAACCTTAAGTTTCTTGGTTGTCCGGAGCAGGCGGAAGGTTGCCTCAGTGAGTATATTATAATGCCTGAAACGAGCTGTGTGCCACTTCATTATAAACTGACTTCAGATCATGGAGTTATCTCTGAACCGCTTTCCATCGGCGTCTACTCGGTAAAACAGTCAATTTCAGTAAAAGGGGCTAAAATTGGAATTTTAGGATTCGGACCTATTGGAATGAGTGTAATGCTGGCTGCAAAGGCTCAGGGAGCAGATTCATTTTATGTAACCGATAAGATTGATGCACGTCTTTCTATTGCTGAAAAAGAAGGAGCATATTTAGTAGCAAATCCACTGAAGGAAAATGTGTTAAAAAAAATTCTTGGTAATCTTCCGCTGGCCCTGGATGTTATTTTTGAATGTTGCGGACAGCAGGAAGCTTTCGATCAGGCAATAGATCTTTTGAAACCAGGAGGAAAACTGATGGGTGTAGGTATTCCTGAATTTGATGTATGGTCAATGAGCGTTGAAAAGACACGCAGAAAAGAATTGACGATACAATTTGTCAGACGTCAGGAAGATTGCGTCGAAACTGCTCTTGAGCTTATGCAAACCGGGAAGGTAGACATATCGAATATGCTAACCCACCGATTCCCCTTTGAAAAAAGTAAAGAGGCATTCGATCTTGTAGCAGCATATGGCGACGGAGTAATGAAAGCGCTGATAGAATTTTAACCTCCTTCTATCCCTTCAGTCCGGAAAGCATAGCAAGAGAACCACCGGCAATTAATAATATCAGAATATAAATTGCAAGTACAATTATTGTAAGTATACCCATATACTTCCAGAATGATTTCAGGCTCTTAAGACCAAGCTCAAGTTGTTGTGAGTCAAGATTTGCCACTGCATTCTTTGTGTGCCTTGAAAAACGGAACAAAAAAATCAGAGGAAAGATATAGATCACTGCAAAAATGAGAATAAAGATAAAAACAAAAATGCTTGTAATTCCTCCTACCGCTGATCCTCCTTCCATTCCTTCTATTCCTGACATTCTTGATGTGAATGAAGTCAGGAATGATCCGGCAACGAGTCCTAAAATCAGCATTATTCCAACAATTACAAAACCCAGAATAGCAAAGAACATTGTCCATTTCCGGGTTGTTTCAAGATAACCAAGCGAATGCTGGCTAATTTCGATTTTTTTGTTTTCCAAGGTATTCTCCTGAATGTTTTCCATAAGATAATGTTTAAAGATTAATATTCATGTAGTTGAAATCAAAAGATCTGGATAACCGGAACTTTCTATTTCTGACTCAAGTTACAATTTATTTAACAGAACGCAAAAAAAGCTTTGGTTTCTCCGCTGCCAGAACAACACCTCCAAAAACCAGTAGTATAAGTGTGTGAAAAAGGATGCTTGCTATTTTGTTGTCAATTATCACGAGAGTACTGATAAAGTAAAGAAATACGGAAAGGCCCAGGTAACCAAAAAATTTTAAGAGATTATACCTGACTGGAAAATATTTTTGCCCGATCAAATAGGAAAGGATCATCATCGATCCGTAACAGATAAGTGTAGCCCATGCTGAACCATAATAGCCATATATCAAATGAGTGGACGAAAGAGGTATCCACCAGAAGTTCAGAATAAGAGTTATGGCTGCCCCAATCACTGAAAGCCAGGCTCCCCAGCCGGTTTTTCCGGTAAGCTTGTACCATATTGAAAGATTATAATAAACTCCCAGAAACAGATTTGCAAGCATGAGTACCGGGATAACCCCTCTTCCTTCCCAGTAATTGCGTCCCATAAGTATTGGCATGATAAAATCATCGAGATAGACCATTGTCATCAGGAAAATCAAAGAAACCACTATTATAAAATAGTCCATGATGCGGGCATAAACAATTTTGGCCTCCTTCTCCTTTGCCTGGGCGAAAAAGAATGGCTCAGCCGCATAGCGATATGCCTGTATGAAAATTGTCATTAAGATGGAGATCTTATAGCATGCTGCGTAAATCCCAACCTGGTACGTTGCCATATCTCTGTCTACCGGAAGAAGGTACCGAAGCAGTAATCTGTCGAACGTTTCATTCACAATTCCAGCCATCCCTGCAAACAGCAATGGGAAAGCGTAAAAAAACATTTTCTTCCAGAGAGCAGGAGTAATCTTCCATTTCACAGCAATCATCTGGGGAGACAATAATATTAAAGTAATACTGCTGGCAATAAGATTTGAAATAAAAATATACTCAATTCCCCAGTCGGGACGATAGACAAACCTGATGATGTCCGCAAGCATAGTATCACCCTTCTGGTTGAAGATAAAGGGGCATAGAAGGATGAAGAATAGATTGAGACCAATATTAATGATTATGTTGATTATATTGATCAATGCAAATCTTCTTGCTCTGTTCTGTGCACGGAGTCTGGCAAAAGGAATAGAACAAATTGCATCAAGGGCAAGGATCCACCCAAACCAGATGATGTAATTTTTATAATCCGGGTAATCGATCCATTTGGCAAGAGAACCTGAAAAAATTGATATAACTAACAAAAAAACCAGGGATGATATTAGCAATGAGATCATTCCTGTGCTATAGACCTTTTCTTTATCACTCTCTTGCTCACTGAATCTGAAGAATGCAGTCTCCATTCCATAAGTCAGTATTACCTTAAGAAAGGAGGCATACGCATAGAAGACATTAACTGTTCCATAGGCCTCAGGAAGGAAGACCCGGGTGTACAATGGTACAAGAAGATAGCTGAGAATCCTCCCCAGTATACTGGAAATTCCATAAATTGCAGTCTGTCCGGCGAGTCGTTTAATAGCCGTCATTAATCCTGCTGTAGTTAGATAGGTCTTGGTAAATACTTCTTATCAATTATTTATACAGCGCCCCATAAGTCTGGCAAGCTCTGTAGTCGGCTCCCTCTTTTTCCATACCGAATGCACCCCATGAGCTAGGCCGGAATATTTTGTCGTCAGCTACATTATGCATGCAGACTGGTATTCTAAGTATAGAGGCGAGAGTAATAAGGTCCGCTCCAATATGCCCATAGCTTGATGAGCAATGGTTTGCGCCCCAGTTTGCCATAACCGAATAGACATCTGAAAACGCTCCATTACCAGTTAATCTTGGTGTAAACCAGGTTGTCGGCCAGGTCGGATTGGTCCTGTCAGTCAGTATCTTATTCATTTTATCAGGAAGTTCAACAGTAAAACCTTCTGCCAGCTGCAAAACGGGACCAAGCCCTTTTACAACATTAACTCTTGAAATAGTAACAGGCATAATGCCTTTGGTATCAAATTGAGAAGAAAAACCGCCACCTCTGAAATAACCCCTGTCGGCAGGAGGCCACTCTGTAGCTTCAAGACATGCTTCAGCATCTTTTTCTGTTATCTCCCAGAAAGGCTTTATGCACGACTCTCCTTTACTGGTCTCTCTTCCTGAAAAGTCGAGGGCCGAGGCACCTGAATTAATAAGGTGTATCACACCATTTGAAGCAAGTCCCGCGGGTTTAATTTTTGTAACTCGTTTAATAGCCTCAGGGCTCCAGTAAGTGCGAATATCAGAAAACATCTGAGCCGTATTGGTCAGGAGATATCCAAACAACATCGGAACACCGTTCAAGGCATCATTTTCAGTTGCCACCAGGTATGGTGGTCTGATCCCGTTCCAATCGAAGGAAGAGCATAAAATAGCTTCAAGAAAGTCTCCGTTTGGCATATGATCAGTCCATTGCCGCTGACCCTGGAACCCGGCAAGTATTGCATTATGACCATGAGATTCTTCGCCGAAACCAAGCTTTTTGAGCCTGGGATTACCAACCATCAGGTCGCGTGCAATAATTGCCATTTTCACAACCGTTTCCCATTCAGCATCTTTTTGTTTTCTGTTTTTTGGTTTTGTATTCAGATCTTTACCTTCCTTACAATATTTCTTCGTCCATAAAAGAGCTTTTTTAAATTCTTCCCTGTCAAAAATTTCCTCATTAAGCCTGCGGTTAAATTCCGACATATCAACGTACTCATTCCTCATTCCGAGGTATTCCTGGAAGAAATCCTCCTTAACAATTGATCCTGCTATTCCCATTGATACCGATCCCATTGACAGGTAAGATTTCCCTTTCATAAAGGAAGCTGTCAGAGCTGCTTTAACGAACCTCAGAATCTTTTCGCTTACATCTTCCGGAATTTTATTGTCACCTGAGTCCTGTACATCACGGCCATAGATTCCAAAAGCGGGCAGGCCCTTCATTGTGTGACCTGCCAGTGCTGCTGCAAGGTATACCGCCCCCGGACGTTCAGTGCCATTGAAACCCCAAATTGCTTTCGGCATTTCTTTGTCCATGTCGATAGTTTCGCTTCCATAACACCAGCAGGGTGTCACTGTGAGGCTGACACCAACACCATGTTTCCTGAATTTATCAGCACTCATGGCGGCCTCAGCTACTCCCCCGATACAAGTATCAGAAATTATGCATTCAACAGATTTCCCGTCAGGGTATTTCAGACTGGAAGAGATCAGAGCTGCAGCATTTTTGGCCATATTCATGGTCTGCTCTTCCAGCGATTCCCTTACACCATTCATACGGCCATCAATTACCGGCCTTATTCCTACCCGGGGGAATTCACCAATTACATTCTGATATTTATTGTTGATTTTCAGATCATAGTTTGCCATTGGAATATTATTTTAAAAGTTAATTAAATCCAAATGAAGACTAACAAATATAGAGTTTTTTAATAACACTCCTTGGCTTCATAAAGATGCTGTTGGACAATTAAAATATCTCTGCGCATTTTATACCTTTGTCTCAATTATTTTTTATTTTCAGGATGCAAAGAGGAAGACGATTACCGGTATGGTTAAAGATGCAACGTGCCAGCGGGGAAAACTATTCGATGGTCAAAAAAATCATTGAGGATAATCATCTTCACACAATATGTACAAGCGGAAATTGTCCAAATATTGGTGAATGTTGGAATACAGGTACAGCTACTTTCATGATCCTGGGTGATATATGCACACGTGCATGCAAATTCTGTGCAACCAGAACAGGAAAACCATCTCCACCTGATCCTGAAGAACCAGACAGACTAGCTCAAATAATCAAGGCTCTGAACCTGAAGCATTGCGTCATAACATCAGTAGACAGGGATGACCTTGATGATGGGGGTGCAGCTTTCTGGGCTCAGACAATCAGGCAGATCAGGCATGTGAATCCCCATATTACAATGGAAACTCTTATTCCTGACTTTGATGGAATTCCTGAAAATCTCCAGAAAATTGTTGATGCTTCACCTGATGTGATTTCCCATAATATTGAGACTGTAAGGCGTCTGACACCGCTGATCAGAACAAAAGCAAAGTACGACAGAAGTCTTGATGTAATAAGATATATTTCGTGCAGGGAAAGAATAGCAAAATCGGGTTTCATGCTGGGATTAGGTGAATCTGAGGATGAAATATTTGAAACAATTGATGACCTTTATTCTGCAGGCTGCAGTGTCATTACCATCGGACAGTATCTTCAACCTGGTTTTGATTTTCCGGAACCTAAAAGTTATGTGACTCCCGAAAAATTTGAAGAATACAAAAATATTGCTTTGAAAACAGGATTCAAATTTGTTGAAAGCAGCCCGCTTGTCAGATCTTCCTTTCATGCGGAAAAACATGTGAACGGAGGAGAATATTAGTTATCTTAGCCGTCATAAGATTTATTGACTTACTTGAGCTATAAGGTTAAATATGAAGATATTGGACTGAAAGATTATAAAGAGACCTGGACCTACCAGGAGAAAATCTTTCAGAAACTTGTCGATAATAAAAAAAGTGCTACCACATCTACCGGATCACTAAACCAGGATCGTGGCACTCTGATTTTTGTCGAGCACCCACATGTATATACGCTGGGCAAAAGCGGTTCAGAAAACAACCTTCTTTTGAATTACATTCAGCTTCAGGCAAAAGAGGCTGCTTTTTATCGTATTGACAGGGGCGGTGACATTACTTATCATGGTCCGGGGCAGATTGTTGGATACCCCATTTTTGACCTGGAAGTTATTGGCATAAGTCTTAAGGAATATATACATCTTCTTGAAGAAGCTGTAATTCAGTCTCTCTCCGAATCAGGTATTCAGGCAGGAAGACTCGATGGATCAACAGGAGTATGGCTTGATGTTGGATTGCCAGCCAAAACAAGAAAGATCTGTGCCATTGGTGTTAGAGCCAGCAGGTATGTGACAATGCATGGGTTTGCTTTTAACGTTAATACAAACCTTGATTATTTTAATTACATAAATCCCTGCGGCTTCACAGATAAAGGCGTAACTTCACTTGAAAAGGAAAAAGGCGCCCGACAGGATTTTAGCTCAGTAAAAGCAATTGTACGGAGTAACCTGCAAAAAGTCTTTGATATTGAGTGGGTAAATTAGGACTGAATAATGGACAAAAAATGGGTCATAAAAGAAAAGGGCGATCCGGTTGTGGTAAAACAACTGGCCGGTGCACTTGGCGTATCAGAGTCTCTGGCCAACTTGATGGTTCAGCGTAATATTACATCACCCGATGAAGCTGAAGCATTTTTCAGTCCGAGTCTCGAATACCTTCATGATCCTTTCCTGATGAAAGATATGAATCTGGCTGTCGACAGGATCTCTTCAGCAATTAATAAGAATGAACGTATCCTTGTCTATGGAGACTATGATGTTGATGGGACAACAGCTGTAGCAATGATGTATTCTTTCCTGAAAGAGAGATATTCAAATGTTGATTATTATATTCCAGACAGATATAAAGAGGGCTACGGAGTATCATTCCGGGGTCTCGATTATGCAAGTGAAAATAACTGCAAAGTTGTAATAACACTAGACTGCGGTATAAAAGCAGTTGAAAAAGTTAAGTATGCAAGATGCAAAGGACTCGATGTAATCATCTGTGATCACCACTACCCGGGTGATGAAATTCCAAGGGCTGCTGCTGTTCTCGATCCGAAACAACCCTCATGCAGCTATCCCTACAAGGAGCTCTCGGGTTGCGGAGTGGGATTTAAACTTATACAGGCTTATGCAAGGGTGCATGCAATCCCTTTCAATGAAATATATCATTACCTCGATCTGGTGGCTGTCAGTATAGCTTCAGACATAGTTCCGATAACCGGAGAGAACAGGGTGATGGCCTATTTTGGACTTAAACAGCTGAACGATCTGCCAAGAACAGGGCTGAAGGAGATAATCAGGGAATCGGAGGTATTTAAAGAGCTTACGGTCGAAGATGTTGTATTCAAGATCGGTCCAAGAATAAATGCAGCTGGAAGAATGGAAACCGGAAGCAAAGCAGTTGATCTGCTTGTTTCAAATGATATCAAACTTGCTGCAGATATTAGCAGACAGATTAACAGTTTTAATAACGAACGGCGAAGTGTTGACCGCAGCATTACAACTGAGGCCATGCGGATGATTTCAGAAGATCAAAGTACGGTAAACTCCAGGACTACAGTCCTTTATAACCCTTTGTGGAAAAAGGGCGTAATTGGAATTGTTGCATCACGACTCATTGAAACCTATTACAGACCTACAGTCATACTGACAGAATCAAATGGTTTTGCGACCGGATCAGCCAGGTCTGTTCAGGGTTATGACCTTTACCAGGCAATTGAAGCCTGCAGCGATCTTCTGGAAAGCTTCGGGGGTCATATGTTTGCTGCAGGACTTACCATGAAAAAGGAAAATATTATTCCTTTTAAAGAAAGATTTGAGGAGTATGTAAACAGTACAATTACAGATGAACAGCTGGTTCCCCGAATATTCATTGACACTGAACTTTCCTTTTCCGAGATAACCGAGGAATATTTTAAAGTTTTGAACAAATTCCAGCCATTCGGACCGGATAATATGTCTCCACTGTTTCTGTCTGGAAATGTGTTCGACAGTGGAGCCGGCAGGATGGTAGGATCCAGCGGAGAACATCTCAAACTTGATCTGTGCCAGGAATCTACCGGAACAAAAACTTTTCCTGCAATCGCATTCGGACAGGCTGATCATTTTGAATACATAAAAGCAGGAAAACCAATCGATGTCTGTTATTCGGTGGAAGTCAATGAATTCAGGGGTACACGTACTCTTCAGCTAAACATAAGAGATATTAAACCTGCAGAGCCTAAATCGTAATCCTTAGCTGTAACTTCAGTTCCTGGACTTCATTCATCCTGTTGTTTATTACTTCGGTTGAATTGATGCAATATTTTAATCTGAATTGTACCCTGTTGGCTATCTTACAGGAAGCCATAATATAAGCCCTGTTTCCATTTCCATACAATCCGGGAATGCTGAAACTGTTCAAAAGGTCGTTTTCCCAGGCATAAATACCTGATTCAAACCCACCTGTATTAAAAATGCAGTAACGCATCCAGACCGAGACCGGAAAGTTCCTGAATCTTAAATTTATGTCATGCAGAAGCAACATGCCCTTGCTTCCTGATGGGTTAACCATCTTATAATCAGCTCTGATGATTATTGTCAAATAATCGGCCGGCGAGTACTTTACACTTCCTCTCACAGAACTGGTCATAATTTCGTTTTGCCCGGGAATCCTGTTTTCATCCCCATTATCAACAATAGTGGACCTGTAATTATATAAGGCCTCAAATGTTAGTTTTTGCGATGGAAGGTATCTTAATTTTAGCTCATATTTTTTTGCCAACGAAGGGGAACTGCATCTGAATCTCAGCCAGGGGTAATATCTTATATCACTTCCTGCGCTGATAAAGAAATACCTGGCAGCTTCAATGGTAAAATTACCGAACATACCGTATTCATTACTGTTAACTGATCCTCCTGAAGGTCCGCTTGCATGAAAACTAACAAAATTATGAGAAGAGGATCGATATACGAAATTGATATTCATTCTATCGGCCGGTCGGATCGAAACTCCCTGCACAAATGCATTATTATTCAACCCGGAGGCTGAAAACTCACCGAAAAAAATAAATCTTTTGAACAGAGCATTATAATACACTGACAGGAGAGTGTTCTTTCGACCGGAAAAATCAAATCTGTTAGCCGGATCTGTAATGAGAGGGAGAACCGGCAGTGAAAATGTTGTCTCTTTCAAAACGACTCCTGTTCTAAGGTTGTTAAAATTATAAGAGAGGTTAACTCCGTAACCTGTTTCAGTTGCAGCATCCTTTTTTAAGATGGATTCAGAGTTATTATGTAATCCGGTTTTATAAAAAGATTTTATTGTTAGATCGGCTGAATCCGCTGAATCATTTAAGCTTGCATCAATTTTTTTCCTGGATACAAAGAAGGAGAAGTCAATGTTTTTATATGATAATTCAACTGCAGCACCTCTGAAAAAGTTATTCTCATCGACAGAGGTGTATGGTTTAATCTCGTTCCTCCCCGAGAGAAAGCCAGGCGTCGAAAGTGATAAACCGGTTCTCATACCGGTATTGATGCACGTCCCCTGGCCAAAACGAACTGAAAAATCGCCTAATATAATATGCCTTAAAATGTTATGTCCTTCATATGACAGGTAACCTGAGAGGAAGTCTGGCATAGGAGGTCTTCCTGAAAATAATTTCTCTCCCGGATCTTTTTCTGCTGTAAACCCGCAGGAAAAACCTGCAGCAGTTAGTTTATATTTAATCAGGCTTTTCCACGGAGATCCAATAAATGATGAATCTTGCATAGATGTTTTGAAGGTGAAATTAGCCAGAAGGATTTGTCTGGATCTCACTGAATCCTGAAATAGTGTAAATTTCAGATCAAAGGTTATGAATGGGATAAGCATTTCCGTGATCTCTCTGTCAAAGCCGGGGATATTTGCTATTTCAAATGGGGAGACAATCCTCCCTGAAGTTTTTATATAATCAGCAAGAACTTTAACCTGGAAATCAGTGAGAAAGAATAGCCGGCTTATTTCATTCTCATCTCCCGAATTGATCCTTACCGGGTTCTCAGAGAGTTCGTAAAGCAGGTCAGCGAACAGATCCGCATCACCAGGATTCTCTTCATCAGATGCAAGCTCCTCTGCAATGGCAGTGATCCTTTCTGATTGATTTATTTCCTGACTGAAAGCTAAGAAAGGAGCTGAAAGGAATATAATTATTATTACACTATTGCGCATTTATTTTATTGTGAATATTATTGAAACAGAAGATGTTATTCCCAGCTTTTCATGTGTTGCAAAACCAAAATCTATTGTGACCGGTCTTATTCTATAACCAAATCCGAAACAAAATGAATTATTCTCTGTGGTGAATCCTCCTCTGACTAAGAATTGTTTAGCAACTTCGTACTCAAATCCTGTCCGGAAGTACAGCTTTTGTCCAGTACTGATGCCGGATTCGAACCCTGCTGAAAATTCTTTATTCAGATTTAATGCCACGCCTGCCAGTATTTCTGAAGGCATATCGGATTTTCTTATTGAATTTGGTATCGGGTTGAAAAGATGTATCCCTATTTTAACATTCTCTGAAGGTGAAATTATGATGCCGGCTTCACATGTAAACGATTGATTATTATGGTATTCACCTGTAGTTCTTTCAGAGAAATAATCAATCTGCACACCTGCGGCTATCATTTCCGAAAGAGGCATTCCGCATGCAACACCAACTATCTGTCTCCTGAAATCACTGTATCCGAAATGGGAATAGTGACCTCCAAATGATAATCTGCCTGCAGGGATAATTGCCCCTGCAGATCTGGTGCCAAGTTCCTTGATACCGAACCTGTTTTCGTAATTGAATCCAAAACACTGCGATTTATTGAATGCAAGAGCTGCCTGATTATGAAAGCCCGACCAGAGATCGAAGTTCATATTAAAAGCTTTAGCCATTCCTGCTTCTCTGGCTCCTGTCGTACGAAAATGAGGATCGACGGGAAAACCATTAGTTGACAGAAACAAAACAAAACCCGAAACAATTATTTTTTGCAGCGAGAACAACTGTTTCTAAAAATATACCCCTAATGTACAAAAAATATTAATTGGTTTTATAAGGATATTTTACATTTTTAAGTTCCTCATTTGCCTGAACGATTTTCTTTTTCAGACTCTCCTTGTATTTGATTATTTCATTCATTATTGATTCATCACCCGTCGCAAGTATCTGGGCAGCAAGTATTCCGGCATTTTGTGCAGCATTTACCCCCACAGTAGCCACAGGTATTCCGGGAGGCATCTGAAGAATCGAAAATATTGAATCAAGTCCTTCGAAAGAGGCTTTTATTGGTACCCCAATGACCGGAACTGGTGTCATCGAGGCAATCACACCCGGAAGATGAGCAGCCATTCCTGCAGCAGCAATAATAACCTTAATTCCCCTTGCAACAGCACTTTTTGCGAATTTCTCAACCTCCTCCGGAGTTCTGTGAGCTGACAAAGCATTTATCTCAAAAGGTATCCTGAAATCATTCAGAATTTTAGCAGCACCCTCCATTACAGGCAGATCTGATGTGCTTCCCATTATTATACTTATTTTCGGTTCCATCTCTATTTTTAAATTAGAATACGGGTTAAGGCAAAAATACGCTATTAATTTCATATTTTCGCATCGGCAAATAGTTCAAAAATTACTGGTATGAAAGAGATCAGAGTTCTCGACAAGACATTTAAGGAATTCATTTCACAAAAGGTTATCGACAAAAGAATAGATGAACTTGCCAAAAAGATTAATAAGGACTTTGCGGGAAAAGAGGTAGTTTTCCTTGGGATCCTCAACGGTGCTTTTTTGTTTGCTGCTGAACTTTTTAAACGGATTGATCTTAAAGCAAAGATCTCTTTTGTGAAACTTGCATCATACGAAGGAACAAGATCCTCAGGCACAATTAAAGAGCTTATCGGCTGGAATGAGGATATTAAGAATAAGCAAATAATTGTAATTGAAGACATTGTTGATACAGGCAATACTCTGGAAAGGATTATTGATGAGCTGGTTATAAGAAAAGCAATGGAGATAAAAATTGTCACTCTTCTTCTTAAACCTGAAGCATATACAAAGGAGATCCCTCTCGACTATGTAGGATTTGAGATACCAAATGATTTTGTAATAGGTTTCGGTCTTGACTATGATGGGTACGGACGCAACCTGTCATCTATTTATATATTAGTTAGTTAAATGTGCATGATGATTAAACAGTATCCTGCAACCTGTACCCTGCAACCTGTACCCTGCAACCTGTACCCTGCAACCTGTACCCTGCAACCTGTACCCTGCAACCTGTACCCTGCAACCTGTACCCTGCAACCTGTACCCTGCAATTAGCTTCAGTAAATTCCACGTATAAAACTTAAATCAAAAATTCATAAAATGGTAAATTTTCTAATCTTCGGCCCTCCAGGATCGGGTAAAGGGACCCAGTCTGTGAGACTTGCGGAAAAATTTAATCTCGTGCATCTTTCCACCGGCGATATGCTTCGTGCAGAAATATCAGCCGGCAGCGACCTGGGGAAAAAAATGAGTACAATAATGTCCAAAGGCGAGCTGGTACCAGATGAGGTTGTGATTGAAATGATTGCTTCAAAAATTGACAAGACTAAAAGCTCTGCAGGATTTCTTTTTGACGGATTCCCGCGTACTGTGGGACAAACAATTGAACTGGAAAAGATGCTTGCCCAGAGAGGAATGAAAATAAACCTTATGCTTGTCCTTGATGTCGAACACGATGAACTTGTTTCGAGACTGATCTCCAGAGCTGAGCTGTCCGAAAGGCCTGATGATAAGGATCCGAGTGTAATTGAAAACCGGATAAGTGTTTATAAAGCAAAAACAGAGCCAATAATTAATTATTGCCGCGAAAAACGATTGTACCAGCCGGTTAATGGAATGGGGTCAATTGATGATATTTTCAAAAGGCTTTCTGATCATATGCAAAAATTTGTTTAAACCGCTGGCCCGACACCCCCCTGCCCCCCTCAAGGGGGGAGAATACAAAGTGGTTTAGCACGGGAAAGAGTGGGGTGGGGTCAAAAATATTTAACATGTCAGGTTCCAATTTCGTCGATTATGTAAAAATATTCTGCAGGTCAGGCAATGGCGGTGCGGGATCGGCTCATTTCCGGAGGGAGAAATTTATTCCCATGGGTGGGCCTGATGGGGGTGACGGCGGAAGAGGAGGTCATATTATTCTCAGAGGCAATAATCAGATGTGGACACTTCTTCATCTGAAGTACCAGCGTCACATCTTTGCAGATAATGGAATATCAGGCGGTGCCCAGCAAAGCACCGGCGCCAGTGGGAAAGACATTATTATTGAGGTTCCTCTCGGAACTATTGCAAAAAATGAGGACACCGATGAATTCCTGTTTGAAATAACCAGCCATGGTGATGAAAAAATCCTTGCCAGGGGGGGAAGAGGAGGACAGGGAAACACACATTTCAAATCTGCTACTAACCAGGCACCAAGATATGCTCAACCCGGAGAAAAGGGTATAGAGGCAAGTTTTATCCTTGAGCTTAAAATACTTGCCGATGTCGGGCTTGTCGGATTTCCCAATGCAGGAAAATCAACCCTGCTTTCGGTAGTATCTGCTGCCAAACCAAAAATCGCTGACTATGCCTTTACTACCTTAGTCCCAAACCTTGGGATTGTAAGTTACAGGGATGAAAAATCCTTTGTTATGGCAGATATACCCGGGATTATTGAAGGGGCTCACGAAGGCAAAGGACTTGGAATCAGATTCCTCAGACACATAGAGAGAAATTCAATACTTCTCTTTATGGTACCGGCTGATAGCAGGAATATAAAAGCTGAGTACGAGATATTGATAAACGAACTCAAAATGTACAATCCGGAATTGCTTGATAAAAATCGTGTCCTGGCAATTTCTAAATCTGATATGCTTGATGAAGAGCTGATGGATGAAATCAGAACAGACCTTCCGGATATTCCACGAGTTTTCATATCATCTATAACCGGACAGGGGTTGAGCACTCTGAAGGATATGCTTTGGAAAGTCCTTAACTATTAATCTGTTATCTTATGCTCGAAAGGTTAGACCAACAACTCTTTTTATTTCTGAATTCACATAACTCCCCGTTCTGGGACCAGGTGATGTATAGTATAAGCAGTACAATAATATGGATACCCTTGTATTTAGCGGTACTTGTCACATTGGGGATAAAGTATAAAAGAAAATTTCTGATAATTATTCTGATGATTGCCCTTGCAGTAACTATGAGCGACCAGGGATCAGTATACTTTAAAAATAATTTCCAGCGACTACGCCCATGCCATGATCCTGCTTTGGAAGGTCTTGTCCATCTGGTGAAAGGACAATGTGGCGGTAAGTACAGTTTTGTTTCATCTCATGCCGCCAATTCCTTCATGGTTGCTCTGTTCAGTCTTTTGCTCATCAGAAAAAAGTGGTTTACGTACAGTATAATATTCTGGGCACTCATCGTCGGATATAGCAGAATATATCTTGGAGTTCATTATCCCGGAGATGTTATCTGCGGTTCTCTGCTCGGGGCGTTAATAGGATGGGCAGTGTATGAATTATACAAATTTATTGACTTGAAATTACTTCAGGGATCAGGATTTTTCAATAAATCCTGAACGTTGTAACTCAACGTTATGTTAAGCATCTGTTCCGATAGCCGACAACCATTCTTCAACCTTGCAGCTGAAGAGTACTTCCTGCAGAACAGGAAAGAGAATTTCGTGATACTATCCATTAACGATCGGTGTGTGATCACTGGAAAACATCAGGTCGTTCATCGCGAGGTGAACACACGATTCATTGAAGAGAATAATATCCCCGTCCTTCGCAGAATATCAGGTGGCGGTGCAGTTTATCATGACAATGGTAATCTAAATTTTGCATTTATCCGGCAAAGTGAAGCAGGCAAGCAGGTTGATTTCAGATTATATACCGAACCAGTGATCGCTTTCCTTAATTCAAAGGGCGTCAATGCGGTGTTCGAAGGTAAGAACGAAATCACTGTCGGGGGATTGAAGGTATCCGGAAATGCTGAACATGTTTTCAGGGAAAGAGTGCTCCATCACGGGACTCTGTTGTTCAACGCTTCCCTTGAAGATCTCAGCCAGTCGTTAAGAGGTAAATCAGAAAACTATTCCACCCGGGGAGTTGAATCAAACAGAACAAGTGTTACTAACCTGAAAGAAAGATTGAAAAACATAAGTGATATTAATCAATTCATGGGATCCATGCATAGTTTTCTGATGAAAGAATCAGATTTACATACATATATGATAACCGATGGGGAACGAGCTGCCATACAGGCACTGGCTGATTCGAAATATAAAACCTGGGAATGGAATTATGGATACGGACCTCAGTATACCTTCAACAACTGGTTCGAAGCGGGTGGTAAAGCGTACCCTTGCCGTCTTATGGTAAAGGATGGAATTATCTGGGAATGCGATTTTGGAGGAAGTGAAGAAATGAAATTTGCAGGCAAAAGGCTTATAGGTTGCAGGCATATGTACAGGGATCTTCTGAAGAAGTTCAGAGACGAGAATATCCCTGTAACTAATGAAGAAGTTTATAAGTTCTTTTGATAAGATGATGAAAAATTAACTACATATCTGGTAGCATGGCTGTTATAAGATCATTATTAGTCTGGCTGATAATTGCCGGAACCATAATTATTCTATTTCCTTTCTCATTATTGCTCTGGCTGTTGTTATATCCATTTGACCAGAAAAGAAATGTTATCCACTGGTGTCTTGTATACCAATGTTGTCTGATAACGAAACTTGTACCAATCTGGAATGTTATTGTTGAGGGCCGGGAAAAGGCTGATAGAAATACTCCATATGTAATCATTTCGAATCATCAGTCGACTCTTGATATACTGATATTAAATTGCTTACGATACCGATGGAAATGGATATCAAAAATTGAAAACAGCAGGGTCCCTTTCCTCTCCTGGTACATGGTAATGGCAAAATATATCTATGTCGACCGGGGAAATAAGGATAGCAAGGCATTAATGATGGAGCAATGCGCTGAAAACCTGAGAAATGGCATTTCAATTCTGATGTTCCCGGAAGGTACCAGATCTTTAGACGGCAAGATAGCTCCCTTTAAGCTGGGGGCTTTTCAACTTGCACTGATGACAGATAAATCAATCCTTCCGGTAGTTATTGATGGAACTGGTGGAGTACTTCCTAAACATGGCTTAATATTCTCCGGATCCAATAAATTGAAAATAAGTGTCCTCGATCCGGTTCATCCGGGTACTTTTGGTACGGCCAATCCCGAGGAACTTGCTTCAAATTTCAGGAACATGATGGCAGATGAACTCAAGAAAATCCAGGAAGGAAAATAACCTTTATGATATCAGATGAATCATACAGAAGGATTCTTCACAAGCTTGGATACTATAGTTACCAGCATGGTTTCATAGTCAGACATTTGAACCAGGAGACAGGATGGAACACTCATCTTGAAAAATGCAGGAACTTCATTCTTAAAGCCCTTGAACTTCACAAACCCGAAATAGTTACTGTCCTCGGCAGCGGTTGGCTTCTGGAACTTCCTTTGACAGAGATGCTTGAAAAAGTCAAAACAGTTTATCTTACTGATATAATTCATCCTCCTGACGTTATAAGGCAGGTCAGCAATATGAAAGGTGTTGAGTTGATAACAGAAGATATCAGCGGCGGCCTAATTGATGAGGTCTGGCGAAATACTTCCCGGTTACCATTCTTCAGTAAACTAAGATCGCTCTCCGGAATTGTCATTCCTGAATACATGCCGGAAAGGGATCCTGGAATGGTAATATCTTTAAATCTTCTCACACAACTCGAAACGCTGCCTGTAAGGCAACTTCAGAATAAAACAAAGGCAAATGAAGAGGAATTCTATAGATTCAGGAAGAAGATCCAGGATAACCATATGAGCTTTTTGAAACGCTACAGGTCAGTTCTCATAACTGATGTTTCTGAAGTCATTACCGACAAGTCGGGTTCTGTTTCTGAAAAACAGACTGTTTTTACCAGTCTGCCTGAAGGTATTTACAAAGATGAATGGACCTGGGATTTCGACCTGAAAAGATCTGATTATTATGGGAAGAGGTCGGTGTTTAAAGTCGAAGCAATTATTTTATAGGTGGAGAAAAAAATGAATATCGCCGGCAGATACCTCCTTCTTGCTGAAAAGTACAGTCTCTTATTTCAGAAGCATAAGAAGATACTGTTCTCACTATCGATGTCACGGCTTCTGGTTTTCGCCGGAGGCTTAGGGCTTACAATAGCCGGTTTTTCATACAACCCGGCAACAGGTATAATTTCGATCATTTTTACATCTGTTTTGTTCCTCTATCTTCTGAACCGGTTTCAGCACCATACGGAAAGAAAAGAATTTTTCGCCAACCTTGAGACCATTAACCGCAATGAGATTAAAGCTCTTTCAGGTGATCTTTCTTCATTTAATGATGGAAGCACCTGGGTAAATACAGATCATGATTTTTCCAGTGATGTCGATATGTTCGGAACAAATTCTTTATTTCATTTTCTTAACAGGACAGTCACAGGCCTGGGCAGGGCGATATTGGCACAATGGTTATCTGAACCTTTTATGTTATCAGTGGTTTTTAGACCAAGACAGGAGGCAATTGATGAACTCTCCCGGAAGCTTGACTGGAGACAGGAATTCATTGCGTACGGAATGAGGAAATCGCTTGAAAAGGAAGATATTGAAGGACTTCTGAACTGGCTTAACAATAAATCACGGTTTCTTTCCTCAGCTTTCTGGAAGGTATCTATCTGGCTTTTCCCGATATTGGCTTTAGCTTCTCTGGCATTGCTCATTACCGGGTTCATTTCATATACAATATTTACGATATTCTTCCTTTTCAACCTGTTGCTTACGCTGGGAATGATCAGGACTACCGGAAAAATCCATGTGCAGGTTTCTAAAAAACATGCTTTTCTTTCATCTTTAAATAAGTTAGTCTTATCGTTTGAAAAAGAACCTTTTGATGCGATCATATTACAGGAAATCAAAAATAATCTTTCAGTAGGAGAATTTTCAGCAGTTTCCAGAATCAAGAAGCTCAGCAGCATCATCGAATTGTTCGACAGTCGTTTGAACCTCCTGGTTGGTGCAGTCCTGAATGGATTGTTTCTATGGGATTTTCACTGCATTCGTTATCTTGAAAAATGGAAAGAAGAGTCAAAAGACCTTTTCTCCGGCTGGCTGGAACAGGTTGGGAAAATTGATGCTCTGATAAGTCTGGCAAACTTTTCTTTTAACAATCCGGGTTATACATTTCCTGAAATATCTGACCGGGGAACCCTGTTTTCTGCTGTAAACCTGGGCCATCCCCTGATCGGCATTAATAAAAGGGTATGTAACGATTTTGTTATTGAGGAAGCTGGCAAAGTGATAATTATTACCGGTGCAAATATGGCTGGCAAGAGCACTTTTCTAAGGAGTGTTGCAGTAAACTTTATCCTTGCAATGACTGGTGCTCCGGTGTGCGCAAATGAGTTGAAATTCACCCCGTTAAAACTTTTCACCAGCATGCGGACAACAGATTCCCTGACACATAATGAGTCATATTTTTATGCTGAGCTGAAAAGGCTGAAGAGGTTAAAGACCGGGCTGGAGGAGGGTGAAAAAATATTGTTTATCCTGGATGAAATATTGAAAGGCACAAACTCTGCGGATAAAAGCAATGGCTCAAAATTGTTCCTGAAGAAGTTAATTGAGCTTGGGGGAACAGGATTGATAGCAACACACGACACTTCCCTGGGCGAAATGGAAAATAACTTCCCTGGTCTGATCATTAATAAATGTTTTGAAATTGAAATTGACGGTGAGAAAATAAGTTTTGACTATAAACTACGGGAGGGCATTACTACCAAAATGAATGCAGCCCTGTTGATGAAGCAAATGGGTATTGCCTGACAATTAAAACTTTTTTCAACAATTTTATGCCTGCTGTAAATCTCAATTAATCAGCTAAATGTTTTAGATTCAAACTTTCACGACGAATCTGTAAGTTCATATTTAAGCCGATTGTTGAAAAATTGACATTACACCGCAATTCTAAATCACTATATTTGCCCAAAATCCGGAAAAATGTCAGTTGGTTATACAGAAGAGCATATTAAGACTCTGGAGTGGAGGGAACATATCAGGCTGAGACCTGGCATGTACATCGGGAAACTGGGTGATGGATCATCCCAGGATGACGGCATTTATGTCCTCCTGAAAGAGGTGATGGACAATTCCGTTGATGAGTACATGATGGGTTTTGGCAAAAAAATTGATGTTTCTATTACTGATAAGGACGTAAGAGTCAGGGACTACGGCCGCGGGATACCTCTTGGTAAACTTCTTGATGCCGTAGCGAAGATGAATACTGGTGCCAAGTATGATTCAAAAGCTTTTAAGAAATCTGTAGGTCTGAATGGAGTTGGTGTTAAAGCCGTTAATGCACTTTCAAGCAGTTTCTTAATAAGATCCTACCGTGACGGGCAGGTGAAAGCAATCGAATTTGACCACGGCAATACAGTAAAGGATGAGCCTTTAAGGGCAACCAGTGAAGAAAACGGGACCGAAGTTATTTTCCATCCCGATCCCGGAATGTTTGGGAACTACTTTTATATTTCTGAGTATGTCGACAGCATGCTTAAGAATTATGTATATCTGAATACCGGCCTGGTGATCAACTTTAATGGCAATAAATTTGTTTCCAAGAACGGACTTGTTGATCTTTTGAATGAAAACATGAACAAGGAGGGACTTTATCCAATTGTTCATCTTAACGGTGAGGATATTGAGGTAGCATTTACACATGGATTGCAGTATGGAGAAGATTATTACAGCTTTGTAAACGGACAGAATACGACACAGGGAGGGACTCATCTGCTTGCTTTCAGAGAAGCGCTCGTAAAAACTGTAAGAGAATTTTACAAGAAGGATTATGATCAGGCAGATATCAAGTCATCAATTATTGCTGCCATCAGCATAAAAGTTGAAGAACCGATATTTGAATCACAAACCAAAACAAAGCTTGGTTCAAAGGATATTGGTCCAAACGGACCATCTGTTAGAAACTTCATTGTGGAGTTCATCAAAAAGCAGCTCGATGATTATCTCCATAAAAATCCTGAGACTGCACGGATCCTGCTGAAAAAGATCCAGGATTCCGAAAAGGAACGAAAAGCAATTTCTTCAATTCAGAAACTTGCACGTGACAGGGCAAAAAAAGTCAGTCTTCATAACAAAAAACTGAGAGATTGCCGCATCCATTATAATAATGGCGAAGACAATAAGCTCGATTCCACGATATTTATTACTGAAGGTGATTCAGCAAGCGGTTCAATCACCAAATCAAGAAATGTTGAGACACAGGCTGTATTCAGTTTAAGGGGCAAACCTCTCAACTGTTTCGGACTGACAAAGAAGATTGTTTATGAAAATGAGGAGTTTAATCTTCTTCAGGCTGCACTGAACATTGAGGATGGAATTGAAAACCTGAGATATAATAATGTGGTTATAGCAACAGATGCGGATGTTGATGGTATGCATATAAGATTGTTGCTTCTTACATTTTTTCTCCAGTTCTTTACCGACCTTGTAAGAAAAGGACATGTGTATATCCTTCAGACACCGCTTTTCAGAGTGAGAAACAAGAAGGATACTCGTTATTGCTACTCGGAAGATGAAAGAAAGAAAGCTGTTACCCAGCTTGGCCCTAATCCTGAGATAACAAGGTTTAAAGGTCTCGGTGAAATATCACCGGATGAGTTCAAGCATTTTATCGGGAAGGATATGAGACTGGAACCGGTAAGAATGAAAAAAAATGATTCGGTAAATGGATTTCTTGAATTCTTTATGGGGAAAAATACCCCCGAAAGACAGGATTTCATTATTGAGAACCTTAGGATTGAAGAGGATATTGTTGATATTAAGTAAGTGAGAGGCACAAGGAGGAAGGAGTTTTCAAATGGAAGAAGATCTGGAACTTAATAAATCAAACGAACAGGAACATCCTATTCAGGAGCATAATAATACTCCTGCTTCTCTTCATACAGTTACAGCTCTGTCGGGTATGTATCAGGACTGGTTTCTTGATTATGCCTCATATGTTATTCTTGAGCGGGCTGTACCGCACCTTCAGGATGGTCTCAAGCCGGTACAGCGACGCATCCTTCACTCAATGAAGAGGATGGATGATGGGAGGTACAACAAAGTTGCAAATATAATCGGGCATACAATGCAGTTCCATCCGCATGGTGACGCCTCAATAGGTGATGCACTGGTGCAGCTTGGACAAAAAGACCTTCTCATTGATGCACAGGGTAACTGGGGTAATCTTCTAACTGGTGATGGTGCCGCCGCTCCAAGGTACATCGAAGCAAGACTTTCAAAATTTGCTCTTGATGTTGTGTTTAACCCGAAAACAACAGAATGGAAATTATCTTACGACGGCCGAAATAAAGAACCTGTGGTTTTACCTGTTAAATTCCCCCTGCTTCTTGCGCTTGGTGTGGAGGGGATAGCAGTTGGACTGGCTTCGAAGATCCTGCCTCATAATTTCAACGAACTTATTGATGCAACCATCGATTTCCTGATGGGGAAAGCATTCGTTCTTTATCCCGATTTCCCAACGGGAGGCATGATAGATGTGTCAAAATATAATGATGGTCAACGGGGTGGTGTAGTAAAAGTAAGGGCTAAAATTGAAAAAGTCGACAAAAAAGCTCTGATAATTACGGAGATACCATTCGGAAAAACTACAACCTCTCTTATTGATTCCATAATTAAGGCAAACGACAAAGGCAAGATCAAGATCAAAAAAATAGATGATAATACTGCTGCAACTGTTGAAATAGTAGTCCATCTTTTTCCCGGAGTCTCTCCCGACAAAACTATAGATGCACTCTACGCTTTAACCGATTGTGAATATTCCATCTCTCCAAACTCATGTGTCATAACAGGAAACAAACCATCCTTCATGGGAGTGAGTGAGATGCTTAAGTATTCTGCAGATCAGACCGTTGCTCTTTTAAAAGCAGAGCTGGAAATAAGAAAGGGAGAACTTCAGGAAGAGTGGCATATGTCATCCCTCGAAAAAATATTTATCGAGGAAAGAATCTATCGCGACATCGAAGAATGTGAAACCTGGGAAGCTGTTATTGAAGCTATTGACCTTGGACTCAAACCTTTTAAGAAACGACTGTTACGCGAAGTAACAAGGGACGATATTATTCAGCTGACCGAAATTAAAATAAAAAGGATCTCAAAGTATGACGCAAAAAAGGCAGATGAGCATATTAAGGGCCTCGAAACAGAACTTGAGGAGGTAAAGAATCATCTGAGAAACCTAATCCCCTTCACAATAAACTACTTTAAGCAGATTAAAAAGAAGTACGGTAAAGGACGGGACCGGAAGACAGAGATCAGAAGTTTCGACACAATTGAAGCGACAAAAGTTGTAGCCAATAATGCAAAACTTTATGTCAATTACAAAGAAGGGTTTGTTGGCACCGGCCTCAAAAAAGATGAATTTGTTTGTGATTGCTCTGATATAGATGATATTATTATTATCCGGAAAGATGGCGTTTACCTGATCACAAAAGTAGCAGATAAGGTATTTGTGGGGAATGATATCCTTTATGTTCAGGTCTTTCTGAAAAATGATGAGAGAACCATATATAACATTATTTATCAGGATGGTAAAGATGGTCCTCTCCTTGCGAAAAGATGCTCGATTACCGGACTGACCCGTGACAAGGAATATAATTTAACAAGAGGAAAGGCAGGATCGAGAATAATGTACTTCAGCGCTAACCCGAACGGCGAAGCCGAGGTCATAAAAGTACATCATAAACCGAGACCAAGATTGAAGAAACTCGTCATTGATTTTGATTTCGGACAATTGAATATCAAAGGAAAATCCTCGATGGGAAATATAGTTACTAGAAACCCGGTGCATAAGATTGCTCTGAAGGAGAAAGGATTATCGACCCTCGGGGGAAGGAAAATATGGTTCGACGATGCGGTTTTCAGGCTAAATGTAGATGGAAGAGGAATGTACCTTGGAGAATTCAGCGCAGATGATAAAATCCTTGTGATTACAAAGAATGGCTATTTCAGGAATTCAGGATTCGATCTGTCAAACCATTACGAAGATAACATACTTGTCATAGAGAAGTTCAGACCGGAGAAAGTGTACTCTGTTGTGTACTGGGATGCTGAACAGAAGTATTATTATGTTAAGAGATTCATAATTGAAGAATCCGAAAAACCTCAGTGTTTCATTAATGAAAACACAGAATCAAAGTTAATAAGCATTACAGAGGTAGAATATCCGAGATTTGAAATCCAGTTTGGAGGCAAGCACAAAAGCCGTAGCAGCGAGATAATTGAAGTGGCTGATTTTATTGGTGTTAAGAGTTTTAAGGCGAAAGGGAAGAGACTGACAAGCTACATGGTGGATAATATTCACGAGATTGATCCTGTGATAAAAAAAGAGAATCCTGCAGTTAAATTGGAATCAGTAGACGATGAAGAACCTGCACCGGAGATCCATTCCGACCCCGCACAGATGAAACTGGAATTATAATGACTGCCATAAGGAGGGTTTATGTTATAGGTTTCATGGGAAGCGGTAAGTCAACCGCCAGTAAAAAGCTTTCCTCAACTCTTGGATGGCAATTCATAGACCTTGATAAGGAAATTGAACTTAAGGCAGGCAAGTCAATCAAAGATATTTTCTCATCATCAGGAGAAGATCATTTCCGAAAGCTTGAGGAAGAGACACTTTTCAATATAATAACCAGTACCAATACTATTATTTCCACAGGTGGTGGAACTCCATGCTATGGTAGCAATATGGATTTCATGATCAGATCAGGGATTGTGGTATATCTTCGAATGACTCCGGCACAGCTTAAAAGCCGGTTAGAAGGAAAAGCAGCATCCAGACCTTTGATCAGAGACGTAAATAAAGCCGAACTACTTCAATATATTTCCAATAAACTTTCTGAAAGAGAGAAGTACTATCTTAGAGCATCGATCATAGTTGATAGTATGAATTTGGATATCAAAGCTTTGGCTAATCTGATTAGTGCCAATCCGGATTAATGGATCGGACATGAGGTATAAGGCCGCAGTTTTTCGGAAAAATGTGACAGAACTCTTATCAGATTAAGAGAATTTATTAATTTAGTATGTCCTAAAATCTGACCGGGATCTGATGAGAGACAGATTATTTCGACTAATGGGTATTGAGCATGAAGAAGGGTCAATGGTCTTTATGCTTCTCACTCAATCTGTTTTCCTTGGAATTTTTTACGGCACCTTCGATATCAGTGCACATTCTCTTTTCCTTTCAATATTTGATGAAAAGGCAATGGCCAGGGCCTATGTTTTATCCGGATTAGCGGGGATAATACTCATTGCTATTTATACCTGGCTCCAGACCAGGACCCGTTTTAAGAATTTCGCGATTACAAATCTTGGTTTTGTTACTTTATTAACCCTGCTCCTTTGGATTGCCTTAATATTTAGTACAGGTACTAATTCAAAGTACGTTATCTGGGCTGTTTTCATAATGCTTGGACCGATTAATATTCTTGCAATGCTTGGTTTCAGAAGCACAACTGGAAGGTTGATTTCTCTCCATCATGGGAAACAATTATTCGGGCTTATTGATACAGGTATGTTTATAGGAATCATTCTTAGCTGCTATTCAATACCTGTACTGCTTGCATTAAATTTTAAGTCTCATAATATTTTGCTGATCAGTACAGGAGGTGTTCTTGCTGCAACCGTAATTCAAATACTCATCGGGAACCATTTTACATTCTCAGCTGAAAAATCTGAAGAAAATGAGAAAAGGCGGACATTGTTTTCAATACTCAGGAAGGATGCATATATAAGGATCATATGCGTTTTTGCTGCCCTGTCTGTTATTACAGCTTTTTTTGTGATGTATTCATTTATGGCGGTCACGCGGGAGCAGTATCCCTCCGAAGCCGATATGGCTCGATTCCTCGGACTCTTCACAGGAAGTATGATGACCTTTGCACTGCTGATAAAGGTTCTTGTATTTCCATACCTGATAAAGAAATATGGATTAAAAATATGCCTGGCAATTTCACCGGTACTTATGGCGGTTATCACAGCTGTTGCTGTTGGTGCCGGTATGTTCTCCGGCTATACTCCAACCTCCCTGAGGCTATTTATATTCTTTTTCGTTCTCATGGCTATAAGCCGATTTTTCTCAAAGTCACTTAAGGACTCAATTGAATCACCTTCATTTAAAGTAATAAATCAGACCATAAATGAAGATATGCGGTTCGAAGTTCAATCAGGAATCGATGGTACGGTAAATGAAATTTCAGCTCTCTTTGCAGGCCTCCTGCTTTCGGGACTGGGGGCTTTATCTTTTGTCAGACTGATTCATTTTTCGTGGGTTCTCTTTGGTCTTATAATCATTTGGCTCTTTCTGGCATTCAGGATCTACAATGAATACAGGAAATCGATCAGAAGATCACTTGAAGCAGTTACTACACTCAAGGAGACTGTTAATAAGAAAAGTTCACTTGCCAGCCTCAAAAACAGGGCGGCCGGAATGTCGCATTTCAGATCAGAGTATTTCAACATTATCTCCGGAGATTTATCATCGGTTGATAATGCAACTAACAGATGGTTTCTGGAAAGTATTATAGTACATGCCGGTGTAAGACAGGATCAAAACCTGATACCAGTATTGAAGAAATTAAAAAATAAAAAGGATATAGATGAGGTTGTGAGACATAAATCTGCTGAGATAATAGAACAGATTGAAGTTACAAATGGTGATTACAGGAAACTTGGCAGACCTTCTCCTATTCAGTCTGAAGACGAAAAATTCATAAATGCACGAAAGATTATTGCAGGTGAAAGATTGCCGCAGACAACGAAGATCCTGAGACTTCTTCGTGATAATAATACCGAATCCAAGCGTTACGCTATTTATATGATCGGGAAATTCCGCTTGAAAGATATGCTATCAGAAGTTTGTGATTGTCTTAATGTGCCTGGACTGGAGGCAGATGCTTCTGTTGTGATAACCAGTTTTGGAGCTGAAGCATCCGTCGAATTACAGAGAGCATATCTGAATACATCCGGAAATATAAATACCTCCAGGGCAATCATCAGACTGCTGGGTAAATCACCCACCAGGGGGAACAATCTATTTATTTTCGCCAGACTGTGGTCAAATTCAAGGCAGTTAAAGGAAGTTGCTTTAAAATGCCTGACAGAATGCAATTATAAGGCAGATAATGAGGAAAAGGACAAACTGAATCAACTGATATCTGAAATAATAGGGATAATAACCTGGAATATCTCCGCTGAGATTACTCTTTCCGGGAATAATGATGAATCTTTGCTCAATGTAATAAGGAAAGATACGATAGCCTGGAACTCATTTTTATTTGATTTATTATCAATTACATATGATTCCGGATCGCTGGCAAAAATCAGGGCAAACTTAGAAAGCGGTACGTCGGAGAGCTTAAATTATGCTCTTGAATTGATAAATCTTGTAATTGATGAATCAATAAAAGTAAGACTCCTTTCACTGTTTGATATGGTAACTGATGATGAAAAACTGAAAAACCTTCACCAGTTTTACCCCGGAAAGATTACACAATATGATTCCCTGATTGAGGATATCCTGAACCGTGATTATAACCTTATCAATATCTGGGTTAAGGCATTCACTTTGAGACATATGAGCTCAATTGAGGGTGAAAATGTAAGAGAGACTGTCATTGCGTTGCTTTTCAGCCCTGAAAAAATCTTACAAGAAGAAGCAGCAAATCTGTTAAAAAGGAGTGATAAAAACCTGTTGAATGAGGTAATGAAAAGAATACCCGGACAACAAGGCAGTAGAATAAGTAAAATTCATTCAGGAGAGATTCCTGAAGCTGATTTATTGTTTGAAAAGGTCAAATTCCTCTCGACCTTATTTACTGATATTCCGCCTGATGAATTGCTCTTTCTTGCTGTAATAATGAGATATTACCGAAAGACAGATTTTAATTCTGGCAATGAATTTTCTGATGCAATTCTTTGGATACTTCTACCGGATTTTTCTGTAGCCAGAGTATATGCATTTTATGAAGGGCATATTCCTGAATTCAAAGAAGACCAGACTATCAGAGCTGATTCATTCTTTTATCTTCTTCCATTGACAGCTCTGGAAGATTTCCAGAAGAATTATCCGGATAATTCTTTTAAGTTATTCAGGTACCTCGATAAACAAGAAATAGGTAATGGAAATAAACTTAAAAACGAAAAAAATTAATCCTTTCCCGGGACTAAGACCTTTTTTACCGGAGGAGAGCAATCTCTTTTTTGGAAGAGAGGAAGAAAGTGAGGAGGTCCTTAGAAAACTTCTGAAAAACAGGTTTGTAACTGTTATTGGTGCTTCAGGCAGTGGAAAGTCTTCATTGATCTTTTGCGGTGTGTTGCCCAGAGTTAAAGAACTGGAAAAAGATGATCAATCCGCCTGGAGAATACTGACATTCAGACCAGGAAATGACCCTATCGGTAATCTGGCTGAAGCATTTGTCGAAAGTTTTTCGGGGAATGATAATAGGAATATAGGCAAAAGCAACGTTTCAACACTTCTTCATTCCCACCCTGATGGTATTGCACAGGTTGTAAAAAGCCTGAAGGAAAATTTCAACGGGAAAATATTAATTCTGGTAGACCAGTTTGAAGAGCTTTTCAGATTTAAAGGAACCACCGGTTTAATCCAGGATGAAAATGCTGCAGCATTTATCACCCTTCTGGAAGAAGCCGCTAATAAGAGCGAGACACAGATCTATACTATAATAACTATGCGGTCTGATTTTATTGAAGAATGTGCACAATTTCAGGGATTTACACAGCTGATTAATAACAGTAACTACCTTCTCCCGCACATGAGCAGGGAGAATTACAGGGCTGCCATTGAGGGGCCTGTTAAATATACCGGAGCAGCCATAGATCAAAAACTTGTTGAAGCCCTTCTTGAAGATATGGGCGGCCAGACCGATCAATTGCCTGTACTTCAGCATACCCTTATGAGAACCTGGGCATATTGGATGGAACTTGATGACCCTGACCGTCCAATATCATTTACTGATTATGAATCGGCAGGAAAAATGAGTGATGCAATGTCAAGGCATGCAAATGAAGCCTACGAAGAGCTTAGTCCGAGAGGACGGGAGATCTGCGAAAAAATGTTTAAAACAATAACCGAAAGGGGAGCTGATAATAAAGGAATTAGGCATCCATTAAACATACGGGCGATAAAATCAATTATTCACTGTACAAGCGAAGAACTGTTTGAAGTTGTTGAAAAGTTCAGAATAGCTTCACGTTCTTTTATAACACCCAGGGAAAATATTCGGCTGACAGATGATTCTGTTATAGATCTTTCACATGAAAGTCTTATGCGCTTATGGCACAGACTTAAGGAATGGGTTGATGATGAAGCTGCATCCGTTCAGATGTATCTTCGCCTCTCCGAGGCATCAGCAATGTACCAGCAGGGAAAGACAACCCTTTGGCGACCGCCAGATCTTCAGCTGGCAATTGACTGGCGCAATCTTCAGAAACCAACACTTACCTGGGCTGAGAGATATAACCCCGCATTTGAAAGGGCAATGGTTTATCTGCGCACCAGTGAAAAAGAATATCTGGCAGAAGAAGAGAACAAGATATTGCTTCAGAAACGACGGATAAAAAGGGTAAAGATATTTGCAATGATAGTCGGAGGAGCAACAATAATTTCTATCGGATTCATGATTTTTGCCTTCTTACAAAAAATCCAGGCAGACAATCAGAAAAAGCTTGCTGACGAGCAGCGGGCACTGGCATTGATTCAGAAACATGTTGCAGATTCATCATCTATTGCAGCTATTGATGCAAGAATAATTGCCGACACAAATGCAATACGGGCACGAAAAATCGCTGACGACGCTTTAAGACAAAAACAACAGGCTGATATTGCTAAGGGCATTGCTATTAAAAATGAAAACCTGGCAAAAATCGAGAAAAACAATGCTTTGGTTGCGTACGATTCAGCTACACTGGCAAGAAACAGGGCTGTTGAAAGTGCAAAAATTGCTACAGAACAAAGAATTGAGGCCGACCGCCAAAGAAAAATTTCTATTGGTAGAGCCATGTCAATCAAGTCAATGCAGAATCAGGGTCAAAAAGATCTTCAGACATTGCTGGCCTATCAGGCATACCTGTTCAATCAGAAAAACGGTGGCTTCGAGAACGATGCTGATATTTTTATGGGCTTATATAATGTGGCTAAAAATTATGGAAATATCAACTATAAAGTATTTCCCGGCCAGGTTGGTGAAATAAAAAGCATCGCTTTTGCACCCGGCAAGAGGGAGTTTTATAGCTCAGATACTTATGGGAAAGTCTCAAAATGGAGTCTGGATAATAAGGAACAGAATCTGCAGGTCATCTATTCGGGCAAAGATATTGTTGAGGTCATGGCCGTCAGTCCGGATGACGGATGGCTTGCCTGTGGCGGCAACAACTCTGTAATTAAAATGATCCCTTTAAAAAGCAATAACACCGGATATGATCTTAAAGGTCATTCCGGTAATATTAAATCTCTTCTCTTCTCATACGACGGAAAATATCTCTATTCAGCTTCACTGGACGGGAAGGTATTAAAATGGGACCTGGCAGCCAGAACTTCAAAAAATGTATCTACTGATCAAATAACGATTAACTCAATAGATATTTCATCAAATGGTAATTATCTGGCAGGTATGAGCGGCGATGGAAAAGCTCTTGTATGGAACCCTGATAAAGCAAGTGATGTCTTCAGGATACCTGATAATGGAAAAGATATTAATGTAATCAGATTCAAACCTGATCAAAATATATTAGCTGTCGGATATACTGACGGATATATTCAAATATGGGACATTTCCTCCAGGAAACCAGTTTCAGGACTTATCAAAGCTCATACCGCTGAAGTAAATGATATTCAATTCAATTTAAAGCACAACCAGATGGCTACTGCCGGCAAAGACAGATCGCTTAAAATATGGGATACACAGGACCTTACAATACCTCCAGTAAATTTTACTGATAATGACGGATTTGTAATGGTCATTGAATTCAGTCCCGATGGAGAACTTCTCGTTTCAGGAACATTTGGAGATATAGGAGTCAATAACCTGGTTGGGCGTCCGACTCATTCCGATCTCATGGCTCAAAATATCTGTTCGTCGCTCCAAAGGAATCTGACATCTGAAGAATGGTCGACTTATGTTGGCAAGGATCTTCCTTATGAGAAGACCTGCTTTGATAACGAATTCAACATTAAGGTCAATGTAATCAGATAATAATATTTTTTCCGGACTAATCCAAAATTTAATTACTTTTGCGCTTAATATTTTTCGTACCCTGAACAAGGGTACTTTAGTTTTTGTTTGTTCTTCCGTAATTATTATTATGATGAAAAATAAGAAAGCGCTCCTAATGATCCTCGATGGCTGGGGAATAGGTGATGGTTCAAAATCAGATGTAATAAGCCAGGTACCAACTCCTAATCTCGATTTTTATAAAAAGAATTACCCAAATTCGAAATTGCATGCCTCCGGAGAGGATGTAGGACTTCCTGATGGTCAGATGGGAAACTCTGAAGTAGGACACCTGAACATTGGTGCCGGAAGGATAATTTTTCAGGACCTTGTTAAGATAAATAAGGAAATAAAAACGGGTGAAATAAAGAAAAACAAAGTACTTAAAGATGCATTTTCATACGCCAGAGATAACAAAAAACAAGTTCATTTCTTTGGGTTGATGTCAGATGGCGGTGTACATTCTCTTGATCAGCATCTTTATGCTCTTTGTGATATGACAATGGAATACGGGCTTAAAGATGTCTTTATTCATTGTTTCGGAGATGGTCGCGACACAGATCCGAGAAGTGGTCTGGGTTATGTTCGCAGTCTCATTAATCATTTGAAAAATTCCCATGCAAAAGTAGCTTCTTTTGTTGGAAGATATTATGCTATGGACCGTGATAAAAGATGGGAAAGGATAAAAGAAGCGTACGATCTAATTGTCAAAGGCAGGGGTAAATCTACGACCAATATTCTCGATGCCATAAAAGAATCGTATAACAATGAGGTGACTGATGAATTCATGAAACCGATCGTTGTTGTCGATGTTAATGGAAATGCTATTGGCAAACTGAAAGAGGGAGATGTTGTTGTCTTCTTTAACTTCAGGAACGACAGGGCAAGGGAGCTGACTATAGTACTAACCCAAAAAGATATGCCTGAGGCAGATATGGACACTATTCCTTTGTATTACTGTACTATGACTCCGTATGATGCAACCTTCAAGGGACTTCATGTAATATATCCCAAAGAGAATGCAGATAATACTATTGGCGAGGTTCTGGAAGCCAAGGGTAAAAAACAGCTCAGAATTGCTGAGACAGAAAAATATGCACATGTGACCTTTTTCTTTTCCGGCGGAAGAGAGGAACTTTTTAAAGGGGAGGAGAGGATAATGATTCCTTCACCAAAGGTTGAAACATATGATCTGAAACCTGAAATGAGTGCTTATGAAGTTAAAGATGCTATTATAAAAGCCATTAAGACAAAGAAGTTCGATTTTATTTGCCTTAATTTTGCAAACGGAGATATGGTTGGACATACGGGAGTTTACGATGCTATAAAAAAAGCAGTCGCAACTGTCGATGAATGTGCAGGGGCAGTTATAAAAGCAGCTCAAAAAAATGGCTATGATATTCTTGTTATCGCCGATCACGGGAACGCAGACAAAGCTATAAATGAAGATGGTTCGCCAAATACCGCACATTCTCTCAATCCTGTACCTATAATTCTTATAAGTGAAGATTACAAAAGTGTTAATGAGGGCATACTGGCAGATGTGGCCCCGACTATCCTCACAATAATGGGAATAAAGATCCCAAAAGATATGACAGGGAAAGTGCTTGTGTAGATGCTTCGTATTGAAGATAACATAATCAGTCTCGATATTCTTGAAAAAAAGTTCAGGTGCGATCTGGGTCTTTGCCTGGGCAACTGTTGCCGGTATGGTGATTCCGGAGCACCACTGACTTCAGAAGAGGTTAAGATCCTTCAGGAAATACAGCCTTATGTCTTACCTTATCTCAGAGATTGCGGTAAACAGGCCATAGCCGTAAAGGGTACAAGCGTTATCGACTTTGAGGGTGAGAATGTAACACCACTTGTTGGCAACGAAGAATGTGCCTATGCAATTCTTAAATCAAATATCTTCATGTGTGGAATTGAAAGGGCATGGTCTGAAGGCAAAATCAATTTCAGAAAACCATTATCATGCCATCTGTTTCCTGTCAGAATAAAGAAATACACTGATTTTATGGCTGTGAATTATCAGGAATTGTCCATCTGTCTTGCAGCCCGGAAAAAAGGGAATTCTGAAGGAGTTTATGTCTATGAATTCCTGAAAGAGCCATTGATCAGGGCACTGGGTAATAATGTTTATGATCAAATCTGTATTGCAGCTCTGGAGCTCAGAAGAGGCTGTCTGACAAATCAATTATAGTTTAGATTTAATGAATACGATAAGCGAAGTCTTAGACTTCGCTTAACTTTTTTTATACCATTCAACATTTATTTTAGCAGTTGTCTCTTTTTTCTGCTTTTGTCTAAACAATATTCGTCGTTATTTGCTCTTAACTGAACCCGGCAGATTAGGGTGTCAGTTCTTAATGTAATCTTAATCCAGGTTTAATCTAATCTTAAGGCAATCAATACTTAAGACTGGTAACTTCGTATTTGGTCTAATCAGTATCTGGTTTAATTTAAACATAAAAATCCAATCTAATGAAGAAAGTATTATTTCCTCTCATTCTGTTTGCGCTGGGTAATTTCACTCTCCTGGCTCAACCAGCAACTATAACCGGGGTGGTTACCTCCTCTGTTGAGGGAGAAGGAGCAATCCCGGGGGTAGCTGTTCAGATCAAAGGTACGACTACGGGTGTGGCGACCGACCTTAATGGGAAGTACTCCATTACTGTTCCACGTGGTGCAACTACGCTTGTCTTCTCTTTTCTTGGGATGAAGACGCAGGAAGTTCAGATCAATGGGAAAGATGTTATTGATGTAGTGATGGAGCCTCAAGTTGTTGCTATAAATGAAGTTGTAGTCACTGCTCTAGGTATCTCAAGGGAAAAGAAAGCCCTTGGTTACTCAGTTCAGGATGTTAAGAGCACTGAGATTGCACGTTCCGGAGAGAATGATGTCATTAACAGCCTTTCCGCCAAGGTGGCCGGAATACAGGTGGTAAATACTGCCGGGACTCCGGGCGCTTCAACAAAAGTTCTCATCCGGGGTAACTCCTCATTTACGGGGAATAACCAGCCCCTGATTGTAGTTGACGGAATTCCTATAAACAACTCTACAAACTCTACGGTGGGAGCTGATTATCCGTTCAATCCAAACCTGCAGGGGGTCAATAATTCAAACCGTGCACTTGATATTAACCCTGACGATGTTGAATCAATTACTGTTTTGAAAGGAGCAACCGCTGCTGCTCTTTACGGTGCCCAGGCAGCAAATGGCGCAATTCTTTACACCACTAAAAGAGGCCAGAAAGGAGCACCCAAAGTAGTATATGACTTCAGTTCGGAGTTCAGTTCAGTCAATAAATTACCAAAAGAACAGAACATCTATGTTCAGGGTAATATTGTCGGAGGGGTTCCGACTTACCAGCCGGGAGAAACCCCAAATAGCTGGGGACCGAAATATACTGTTGCCGGTGTACCCATATATGATAATCCAAAAGATTTCTTTAAAACAGGCATTTCATATTCACACAATCTCTCTCTTTCAAACGGAGATGATAAAAATTCTTTCAGATTATCTATGGGAAGGTTAGATCAGACCGGTATTATACCAACCACACAGCTAAACCGCACTTCGGTAAGATTCAATGGCGATTCAAAAGTGACCGACAGGTTAACTCTTTCTGCTTCCATGGGCTACACCAATACCGGTGATACCAAGGTTCAAAACGGAAGCAATGTAGCTGGTGTAATGCTACCTTTGCTTAGGGCGCCTATTAACTTCAAACTCAGCGACTACCAGAATCCTGATGGAAGCAGTAATAATTTTTATCCTTTCTATGATAACCCCTACTGGTCTTTGCATAACAATCCGTTTATAAGTAAAACTGACCGTTTTATCGGGAATGTATTATTCAGCTATAAAATTGCTAAATGGCTGACTGCTTCTTACAGACTGGGTGCCGATGCCTATGCCGATAAAAGAAAACAGGTTTTTGCTATCGGATCCAATGCAATTGGTGACCTGGCCGGACAGATCGAAGAAAATACGATTCGCTACCAACAGTTTTACCAGGATGTTATCCTTACTGCAAGCCATAAGTGGTTCGAGAAGCTGGGCACAGACTTGAAGGTGGGCGGAAATCTGCAGAATACAAATAATGAATACCTCTATGGAAGAGCTAATGGATTAAATATCCCCTATTTCTATAACCTCTCAAATGGAACAACTCTCTATACAAGCCAGAACCAGTCAACAACCAGGACTGATGCGCTATTCTTTGATGCAAGTCTTTCCTGGGGCAGTTACCTGTTCGTTGATATTACGGGGAGAAATGAATGGTCATCTACGTTTGGCCGGTCAAAGGATAATTTCTTCTATCCATCAGTCGGTGGATCATTAATCTTCAGTGAACTTTTACCTAAAAACAAAATTCTTACATATGGGAAATTGCGTGCATCTCTTGCATATGGAGGTAACAGCCCTTCAGCTTATTCATCTGCAACTTATTACACACAGCCCTTCTTTGCAGATGGATTTACCAACGGAACCTCATTCCCATTTCTTGGGGTGACCGGTTTTAGCCTGAGTAATATTCTTGGCAATAATGCATTAAAACCGGAAAAAACAAAAGAATCAGAAATAGGTCTTGACGCCAGATTCTTCCAGAGCAGGATCGGATTCGAACTGACTTTATACAGGAGGATCCATAGCGATCTGTTAGTTCTAAGGCCAATTCCCGGATCATCAGGGTTCCAGTCTTTAAATGCAAATTCAGGTTCTATGAGGAATCAGGGTGTTGAACTGGTACTAAATCTTGTTCCCATTCAGTATAAAGGCGGATCATGGAAAATAGATGTTACTTTTTCAAAAAATACCAACAAAGTACTTACTTTAGCTGAAGGTGTTGATGCAATAAGCATTGAGACGGGATTTACGGGGATAGGATCTTATGCCATAAAAGGCCAGCCTTATGGCGTATTCTATGGCAATAAATGGCTGCGTAATTCAAATGGCGAGTTGATAATTTCTCAGTCAGGCGGAGACACAGGTCTTCCGCTACAAGATCCTATAAGCGGCAATCTGGGAAATCCATATCCTGACTGGACATCTGGAATCAGGAATACATTTGAATGGAAAGGATTTTCATTAAGCGCCCTGCTCGATATTAAACAGGGCGGAAAAGGTTGGGCCGGTACGATAGCCAGATTGAACCGTATAGGGAAAACAGCTGTATCGGCGAACAGGGAGGACTCCTTTGCTACTTACACAATTAAAGGGGTAGCAGATGACGGAACTGCCAATCCGACAACCCCGAATACCCAAACTGTAACTGCTCTAAGCTATTTTCAGAATTATCTGGGCGACGGATCATTTTCAGCAACTGAAAATGCGATTTACTCCACTTCATGGATAAGGCTTCGCGAACTCTCCTTATCCTGGCGTCACAACCTGAAGAGTAAATGGTTCAAATTTGTTGAAGTTGATTTAATAGGGCGCAACCTTTGGCTGAAAACTGACTATCCGGGTGTTGATCCTGAAACAAGTTTGACCGGCGCCGGTTCAAACCTTCAGGGTTTCGACTACTTTAATAACCCGAGTACACGATCATTTTCTCTGGGTCTCAGATTCGGTCTGTTATGATTATTTTACACCTTTAATATAATGAAGAGATGAAAAAGTATATATCAATATTGTTAATAGCGCTGCTTTCAACTTTGATAACAAGCTGTGAAAAGTTTGTCCAGGGTTACGATGTTTCACCAAATTCAGCTACAACTGTTACCCTGCCATTGTTATTATCCTCCACGGAGATGGGTTTAATGGCCAGTTATACAGGGACACTTGCAAGAACATCGGGCATTCTTGTCCAGCAACTGATGGGTGTTCAGTTCCAGATGCTTGATGTTGCCTCCTATTCAATTAAGGAGGGCGATAATATTAATGACTGGAATAATATTTATGATCTTGTTGTTCAACCCTGCAATGATATGATCGTGAGGGCCGCTGATAAAAATCCATATTATCTGGGTATAGCTAAAGTACTGAAAGCCATGGCGCTTGGGCTTGCCACCGATTATTGGGGTGATGTCCCTGCCAGTGAAGCCGGCTATGGGGTGATCAACGGAAATCTGACACCAAAATATGATGCACAGAAAGATGTTATAACCTATATCCAGACATTACTGTCTGATGCTCTTACGGGCTTTGCAGCTAACTCATCGGCCAATATCCTGATTCCGGGTTCTGATGATTTTATGCTTGGAGGCGATATTTCTAAATGGACGAATGTTGCGAAAATTTTGCAGGCCAGATTTGCTAATCGTTTAAGTAAATCAGACGCTTCGGGTTCTGCCACAACAGCTCTGACTTTTCTTCAGGGTGTAACCAGTTTTGGCGACCTCCAGGCAGTCTACGGCCCGGCTACAAACGAAAATAATCAATGGTTCCAGTTCGAAACCCAAAGGGCAAACTATTTGAAAGCAGGTAAATTCATGGTCGACATGCTGAAAGCAAACAATGATCCAAGATTACCTTTTTATGTAGCGTTAAATGCAAGCGGATTACTGGTAGGTGCATCTGCTGATTCTGACTCTCCGGATACTCAGGCGTCAGCAGTTGGCCCTTTCATAGCCGGAGCAACTTCGCCTATTCCACTTGTTACGTATGCCGAGGCTCTTTTTATAAAAGCAGAAGCAAATTTCAGATTGAACAACAAGGCTCAGGCAGCAACAGCTTATGACAGTGCAGTTTATGTTTCAATACGGATGGTTACCGGCTCTAATCCCTCGCCCGCTTTTGTAACAAATTTTGCCAGTGAAACTTCAGCAACTATTACTTTGCAGAAAATTATGGTGCAAAAGTATCTTGCATTGTTCACTAATGTGGAGGCCTGGGCTGACTGGAGAAGAACCGGTTTTCCAGTACTTACACCAAATCCTCATGGAGCAGGTGGTGGAACATCTATCCCAAGGAGATTTCCTACTGTCCAGGACGAAAGAACATATAATCCCAACTCTATTGTTGTCAGTGACATCTTTGCCAGGGTCTGGTGGGATAATTAAAATATGCTAAATAAGGATCTCAAATAATCCACGCCTGTGGATTTCTATAAATAGGTTAGGTTAGGTTTATGAAGAGGGGCAGTCCTAAAACCCCTCTTCTTATTTAAATTCTGGCAAATAAATCCTTCCTTCCATTGTTTTGATATCCAGATACAGGAAGAAGTATTTTTAAATTTAGTCCAGTGATTTTCTCACTGTAATTCATTGACAGGCTTAAAGGTGTTAAATTTCTTTGCATTTTTTGGATTTTGAAAAAAAAGAAATTACCTTGCGCCGTTAAACTAAAACCTAAAACATAAAACGTATGAAGAAACTATCGCTGTTGATTGTTTTGTTCGTGTTAGGTGTATCCACGCTACTCGCACAAACAAAAGTCATTACAGGTACAGTTGTCTCAGGAGTTAAGGGGGAAGGTCCAATTCCTGGAGTAACTGTTGTGGTTAAAGGCACCACAATTGGTGCCTCTACTGATGCTAACGGTAAATACTCCATTACTGTGCCTACAACTGCAACCACACTTGTATTCTCCTATATCGGGATGAAAAGTCAGGAGGTTGAAATTGGAAATCGCACAGTAATTGATGGAGTTATGCAAACAGACATTTTAGGTCTGGAAGAGGTTGTCGTAACTGCTTTTGGGATCAAGAGAGCATCCAAAGAGTTAGGTATTGCGACCCAGAAAGTATCTGACAAGGAACTTACTCAAGCCGGAGTAAGCAACGTTGTCAATGGCTTGACCGCCAAAGTATCTGGCTTGCAGATTAATACTGTTAACAACGGCGTTAATCCTGATACCAGGATAACTCTTAGAGGGAACCGTCACTTCCTGGCAAGTAACCAGGCTCTTGTTGTTCTTGATGGAGTTCCTGTGAGTGCTTCATATCTGAATTCAGTAAACCCAAACGATATTGCAAGTGTCAACGTGTTGAAAGGCGCAAGCGCTTCATCACTTTATGGTAACGATGCTTCAAATGGAGTGCTGGTGGTTACCACCAAAAGAGGGGCAGGTAATGTACCAGTCATTAAAATAAGCAATACTACGACATTTGAGAGGATATCTTATCTGCCAAAACTTCAGACACGTTTCGGATCTGGTTCAGGCGAGGATACTACTAACTCACTTCCGAACTATACGTTCTGGATCGGGCCGGACCGCAATACTGATCCATATACCTCTTATGAAAACCAGAGCTACGGTCCTGAGTTTAATGGTCAGGAAGTAATCCTCGGCGGTGTACTTGCAGATGGTTCATACCAGACTGTCAAATATAGTGCAGTCCCCAACGGTAAGTTGAAATTCTTCAGTACCGGTGTTACAATGCAAAATGATATTTCTTATTCCGTTGGAGATGACAAAAACAGCTTTTATCTTTCTGCTCAGGATGTAAAAACCACTGGAACAATTCCTGGTGATAAAAACAGAAGAACTGGTATCAGAGTTGCCGGTTCAAGAACTAGCGGGATTTTCCATGCAGATTATACGATGGGTTACACCCAGACAAATACTAACACCTCAGGTACTGAACCATTCCAGGGCAGACCAATATACTGGAACGTTCTGAATACCCCTGCCCAGGTCGATCTTACTGCATATAGTGATGTTGATAACAATAAGTTTGCAAATCATAACGGCTATTTCAATGCTTATTACCCAAACCCTTACTGGCAGACCGTATATTCAAGATACCAGACAAGAGTTGACAACCTGCTGGGTTCCGGACTTCTTACTTTAAGTCCTGCAAAATGGGTTGATATTTCCTACCGTGCTGGTATTACCTATTCGGGAAATAACTCAACATTTTACAGAGACGGATTAATCTATAATGATTATCTTAAAGGTGACCCATGGCAGGCCGGACACAATGCTACAGGATCACCCTTTACAGGAGTTGCAAATGATGGAATTTCCAATCAGATTGTTCTTACAGGTGACCTGCTGATACAGCTGAACCATAAATTTGGTGATTTCAGCGCCAAAGCGATCCTTGGAAATTCAATGTATTCAAATAAATACAGATATGTTTATGTTGCCAACAACGCAATCGTTATTCCTTTCCTCTATAACATCAGCAACCGCCTGGGTGAACCTGGCGTTTCTGAAAATCAACAGAACCGTAACTCTATAGGTCTCTTTGCCGATGTTACATTGGGATTCAAAGACTTTATCTTCCTTCATGGTTCCGCACGAAATGACTGGGATTCAAGATTAACAAAAGAAAACCGTTCATTCTTCTACCCTGGAGTTGATTTAAGTATTGTTCTTACTGATGCAATCCAGTCTCTGAAAAACAATTCAGTATTATCTTATGCAAAGATAAGGGGAGGCTGGTCTAAAACAGGTCAGATCTCTTTAGGAAACTGGTACGCAACCCTGCCTTCATTTAATACAGGAGGGGGATTTCCTTATGGCAACCTCGGAGGTTTTGTTCTCAGTACAACATTGAGCAACCCTTTGATTAAGCCTGAACTGACACAGGAAATGGAAGCCGGGATTGAACTGAGCTTCTTTAAAAGCAGGATAGGGCTCGATATTAATGCCTACAAATCAAATACCAAGGATCAGACTATCCCTGCGACCTTATCATATGCAACAGGTTATGCCAGTGCATATATTAATGCCGGTGAACTTCAGACAGAGGGACTTGAGACTGACCTTAAACTGAATCCTCTTCTCAACCTGGGCGATTTCAACTGGAACATGACAATCAGCTATGCTTACAATACGAGTAAAGTAATGTCAATTCTTCCGGGGCTCGATGAATTGCCAATTGGAGATGTATCATATGCCATTAAGGGACAGCAGTTCCCGGCCATAAAGATCACTGATTTCGTAAGAGATCCTCAGGGCCGCATAGTTGTTGATGCGCAGACCGGTTTACCCCTGAGAGACCCTGTTACCAAAGTTAAGGGACACGGTAACCCGAATCATATTCTTGGTATCACAAGTACTTTTAGCTATAAAGGTCTTAACCTGAATGCAGTTGCAGACTACAGAAGTGGTAACGTGATCTTAAATGCTGTTGGTGGTGATCTTGACTTCACGGGCACTTCATGGCATTCGGCACAGAACGGGCGTCAGGACTTCGTTATTCCGAATTCAGTAATTAATACAGGAACCGCAACTGACCCTGTTTATGTTCCCAATACCAATATAATAGTTCGCAACGCATCACGGGCACTTTGGACAGGAAGTACTCTTAACAGTACTCAGGCAACTTACCTGACCAGTGCAGCTTTCTGGAAGCTGAGGGAAATATCTCTGAGCTGGGATCTTCCGGTTAAGAATATTCTTAACGGCAAAATCAAAGGCGCCCAGATAGGCGTTGTCGGAAGAAACTTGTTGATGATTCGTCCCAAAACCAATATTTGGACAGATCCTGAATTCAATAGTCAGGGAGGCACAAGCAATGCTGTTGGTAATACAACTGTATATCAGACTCCTCCGACAAGGATTTACGGGTTTAGTGTTAAACTTACTTTCTAAGTAGCTAAAACTATAAAATATGAAGAAAATAATTATATTATTAACTGTACTGCTTGTTTTGGGAAGCGCTTGCAAAAAAGATTTTCTGACTGTAAACGAAAAAAACCCCAACCAAGCATCTGCTGTTCCGGCAAGCTTCATTTTGCCTGCAGCGCTTAATGCAACTGCATCAGCTTTTAATGCCCCCGGTAACTATGCATTTATTTATGAATGGTATGGATGGTGGTCTATAAGCGGTGGTTATTCCCAGGATCTTAATATGACCGGGTATAACCTTATTAATAGTTCATTCCAGGGAAACTGGCAAAACTCCTACATCAACCTTCAGAATTATGACTATATTGAGAAAAACTCAACAACTGCAAGTCTGAGGTCATTCAGGGCAATTGCTAAGATCATGAAGGCATATGTCTTTCATAACCTTGTTGATATTTATGGCAATATACCTTATACCGATGCATTGAAAACTGATCAGGGGATTCTGAAACCCAAATATGATGATCAGCAGGCTATTTATGAGAACCTTGTTATTCAGCTCGATACTGCAATGAATCTCATAGCTAATACTTCTGCTGATGCTCTGGCAGTTGGTGCAAACGACATTATCTTCCATGGTGATATGGCAAAATGGGCCAGGTTTGCAAACACTATTAAACTCAAGATGTTATTGCAACAATCTGGCATGGCTGGCAGAAGCGCTTACATTACAAGTGCTCTGGCAACCACCTCTTCAGTTGGATATCTGGGTGCAGGTGAAGGAGCATGGGTAAATCCCGGATATTTGCAATCATCCGGTAAAATGGCTCCTTTCTGGGAACGTTTTTATAATGCCTCCGGTTCACAGCAAGCTGATGGCCTTGGTTATTTTGTTGCCGGCCAGGATGCCTGCGATTTTCTGGTCGCCAATAATGACCCTCGTAAACTAAGATTCTTCCAGCCCTATACAGGTACCAGCATCCAGGGGAACTATTTCGGAGCACTGGTACTTCAGACAGTGCCTAATACATCTAAGATAGGTTTTGGAATGTTGCAGAAATTTAATCAGAGTTCTCCTATTCTGACCGATATGGAAAGTCTCTTCCTGCAGGCTGAAGCTGCCCAGAGAGGATTCATTACCGGTTCAGCAAAAGCATTTTATGAATCTGCTGTTATAGCATCTGTTATTTATGAAGGGCAAAAATCTTCCCTCGATCCGGCAAGTTACGTACCTTTAACTTCCGCTGATGCAACTACATACCTGGGTCAGGTTACTAAGCCTCTGGTGAATTTTGATGCTTCGCCGAATAAAATTCAGACAATCTTAACACAGAAATGGTGTGCATTAAATGGACTTAGCCCGATGCCTATGTGGTCAGATGTCAGAAGATCAGGTTACCCCGACTTTCTTCATACGTCTGCAGATCCTAACAAGAAGAATCCTACACCTCCTATAAGGTTGCTCTATCCGCAGTCTGAGATTGGTACCAACAACGACAATGTACTTCTGCAGGGAACGATAGATCTGTTTACAACAAAAATTTTCTGGGATGCTAATTAACCTGGCCTTCCATAAATTATTAACTATTATAAATCAAAATATATGAGAAACAAAATCTTAATGATAGTATCCTTTCTGGCTGCGGTTCTTGTCTTGAACTCATGTCTGAAAGATAACGTCGGGATGGATTGGACAAGTTCCCTGAAGGGGAAAATGTATGCCGAAGTTTGGAAGGGTGGCCTTCAGTCTCTGGCTCTCCAACCAGTTCCCGATCCTGTTACATTCAAATTCCTGGTTAATATAGCTACTGACCAGCCACCAACCCAGGATATTACACTTACTCTGGCTGTTAATGATGATGCAAGGATCAAGTATAACACGGCTAACGGAACAGCTTATAAGTTGTATCCTTATATAACTGTTCTGACTCCCACAATAACAATTCCAAAGGGAACAAGAAATGCTTATGCCTATGTTTCGATTAAGAATGCAGATCAGCTTAATGCTTGTGATAAGTTTATGGCTCCAATTTCCATAGTGGATGCAACAGGCGGTGTTATTCCTGCAGATCCGATTAACAATGGTTCAAGGCTTATGTCTTTACCAATTTCTAACCCATGGGCAGCAGATTATAACGTTGTAGGCTATCGTATCCGCCCGGGTAATCCTACAGAGCTGATTTCACCCTCCCCCTCTGTTGAAACTTTTTCAACTGTTAGTTGTAAGGCGGTAAGCAAGGTAGGATTCGGAAACTATACAGCCTATAGTATTAATATTGAAGTTACAACAAATACAATGGTTGTTGGTGGTGTAACCTGTTTCAAGGTTATTGCTAAACCATTTGATCCAACCACCGGCGAAACTGTTGGTGATATGTTTACTACCTGGACAGGAGATGCTGCATCCCTTCCTGCTCCCCCTGCTAATCCTACTGAAATAAATTACTATAATCCGGTTACAAAGCAATTTGTATTGAACTGCTATTACCTCAGTTCAGCGGGTAATCGTATTATGTATGAAGTTGCAACAAGGATACCGTAAGTAAATATTTTATTATAAAAAATTTACTCATAAAAAAATTAGATATGAAAAGAAAAATTATATTCTCTGTAATGTTGCTCGTTCTGACAGGCATAATTGCAATGCAAAGTTGTAAAAAGTCACCTATCGAGCCCAAATCATATCTGGCAGCAATGCCGGAAACACCTGTGCCTGTTAATGATGCCATAATTGCTTTCACCGGTGCAAACCAGGCAATTAACCTTTCCTGGGCAGGTACTGCCACAGATGCTCCTAAATGGACCGTTTATTTTGGTACTTCAGATAGTCCTGATCAGGTGGCTACAAATGTGACAACAAACTCTTATGTGGCTCACATCGGAACAACGGGCGGTGTATACTTCTGGCAGGTTTCTACTACTGATAAATTCAACATAACCACCACGAGTCCGGTTTGGAGTTTTGATGTTAACTCAGCACCTGCTGTGCCTGCACTAACTGCACCTGCAAATAATGCTACAGGAGTAAGCAAAGCATCAGCACTGACATGGACTGCTACTGATCCTCAAGGAGATGATTTAACTTTTGATGTGTACGTTGGAACAACTGCTACTCCGGGACCCGTAGCCACAGGTCTTACTGATGCTACTTATTCTCCAACTTTAGCTTATAGTACTACCTACTATTGGAAAGTAGTTGCAAAAGATCCGTATGGTGGTGTGACTTCCAGTGCAGTAAATACTTTTACTACCGGTGCACAGCTACCTGATTATTCTGTATTCAACGGAGCTGCTACGGAGCTTTGGAATACCAAATCAAGTACAGTTACTATTCAGAGACTTGGTACCTCCAATACCCTTTCAATATTCTTACCACTTGCTGATGGATTTGTAGCTGCAGGATATGGAACAGTTTATACAGGAACGCATCCGATAATTATTAATTACGATCTTTCAACTAAGGCAATTACTTCTTCCAAGCAGTTATGGTGCGACAGCTTCGTTGATCCTATAGAAATGGGGCCAATGTATTTGCAGATCTCCACAGGAACTATTGATCCATTGACAAAGAAACTGACTGTTAAATGGGTAGTTTCCGGAAATGCTTATTGGGGTGCTGATTACATAACAGGTACCACCACCTACACAATGAAGTAATATTATTTTATTGATTATAAGAGAGTAGGTGACATTCCATGGAATGTCACCTATCATTTTCTGTTGCCCGACGCCTGAAGCCCGACGCCTCTATTCTATCTTCACATTCACGATATCAAGCCTGGTTGCAGTGACCTTAAGCACCCTAATAATGATATTTCCAATACGGACCACGTCGTTTTGTTTCGGTATACTCCCGTGAAAGAATAATATCATCCCGGCAAGTGTTTCATAGTCATCCTTCTCCGGAAGGTTCAGATGATATTTTTCGTTAAGATAATCGGTCTCCAGCCGGCCGGAGAAGATAAATTCGGTATCGCTTATAACCTTTTCGGTAAATTCATTTATATCATGTTCATCTTCTATATCCCCCACGATCTCCTCAAGAACATCCTCTAATGTAACCATTCCTGACGTGCCTCCGAATTCATCAACAACTAGAGCTACTTTTCGTTTCTGGACAGCAAATAGTTTCAATAGCTTGTTTGCCGGCATTGTCTCCGGTACAATTGCAAGCTTTTTGATTCCTGATTTTATTTCCGAGGGATTTTTATAAAGATCTTTTAGCTCAAAGTAACCTGTAATGTGATCGATTGTTCCTTCATATATAAAAATGCGGGAATACCTGGTCTCGATAAATTTCTCTCTGAGCTTTTCGACCCCACTATTAATCTCAATCGCTTCAATTTCAGTTCTTGGAACCATGCACTCACGTAGTTTCACATTTGAAAAATCAAGCGCATTCTGGAATATTTTTATGTTGTTATGATCAGATTCTGTCTCCTCGTTGCTCTGCTTGCTGAGGTTTACGAAATGGTCGAGATCTACCTTACTGAAAACAACATTTTCAGGTGTTGATTCCCCTTCCCTGATACCAAAAAATATTCGAATGAAATAGTTAGATGCTACAAAAGTAAACTTACTTATAGGATAGAAAAGGTAGAAGAAGAATATGGTCGGAAGACTCAATGACTTAAGAAAAAAATTGGGATTGATGAGAAAAACAGCTTTTGGAAGGAATTCAGCAACAAATAGAATTATTGCTGTCGAAATCACGGTCTGGAGGATAATAGTCAGAATATCAGAGTCCACAAAAGAAGATATCCGTGGAGTGAGAATTTTTGAGATTATAAGACCATATACAACAAGACCGACGTTGTTGCCAATAAGCATTGTAGCGATATACTGACCAGGATTCGCTGTAAAAATATTTATTATTCCCGATCCGAAAACTCCCTGTTTGCGGTCGAGTTCAATCCTTAATTTGTTTGATGTAACAAAAGCGATCTCCATGCCGGCAAAGAAAGCTGATGCCAGTACGGCGATTAGTATAACAACCCAGTTGTTCATAGCTCAAAGTTAGCTCTTTTTTCTTTGCTTATGCCTGATAAAGGCGAAGATAAAAGACACAATTGCCATGAGAAAGAAAATGTAAACCTTTGAACCACTGCTATTAACAGCAAACCTGGTCCCGGCTGCAATACATAAAACTCCAACAGCTATCCAGACGATTTCAAGAACTAGTAATGCCTTTTTATTCATACTCCGATATGGGGATAGTAGCGCTGACATCGCGGATCCACCAGTTGGTAAACTTGGGGTTGGATTTCATTCCTATTCCAAGAACTATTTCATCCTGATAGGTAATTGTTACAGCCCGGTCGGTATAAATAAGTTCTTTATCCTGATCCCAATAGAGTAATTCCGTCTCGAGCTTTTCATTCTTTTCATTTACAGCAACGACACTGTCTTTCAGTTCCCATAATCTTTTGTCCTCCCAAAACTTTGCATACTTTGAGGTAAATGATCCAACCGTTACCGTATGTCCATTATAAAACAATACCTTAATCCCTTTTCTGAATTCAGCATAGGGGGGTTTAATGTTCGGGTACCGCTCTATAATAGGGGAGTACATGATGAGTTGAAGTTTTGAAGAGTCTGTATAAACAGTTGTGTCATATTTTACTGTCAGCGTAGGAAGCGAAAGAATATCCGATTTTTTAATGATCTCCATCTTCTTTTCACACGAAAAAAGAACAGCTGAAACAAACACAATGACTCCGGATTTTAAACTGTATATTAATAATTTAAATAGAGTTTTCATATTTTCTCAGGTTTAGTGCCTGCCAACCTGTTAATTGGCTATTCAAATTTCTTTTTCACAAACCAGAAGTCATACAGATTCAGACTGATCCCAACAGTATAAATGTTCTCATTGTGAAGACCTTTCGCCAGATTCCCGTTCTTCTTTGTAAAGTCAAAGTATAGATTCGCTTTAGAGAAATAAGTCTTTAACCTCAGACCAATTCCACATGAAACTCCATATTCTTTGATGTGTTCCCCATTTATTAGTAGATAGTTATCAGAAATGTGTCCGCCAATCCTGTAATCCACTCTGGCTAAATAACTGGAATTGGAAAGTTTATCAGGAACAAGTTCTGCGCCCATGAGCCATGATTTTGAATTTGCCAGGTATCCGTTTGATCCCTGAATTCTTGCTGAAGCCCAGTTTGAAATGATATAATCAACTCCGATCACAAATTTGTCTTTTTTACCGAAAGAGACACCAACTTTTAATGTAGCCGGAAGTTTCGTGGAATCTTTTGAACTGCTATTTACAAAACTAAGCGTATCAGGAGAAAATCCTGATGCAGGATAAGCAGCAAATCTTTGAGAAATTTTCATAAATTCAGACCTGTATTTTTTTTCAGCAGTGAATGAGATACCTGCATTAATGAAATAATTCTTTTTCAGCGGGATTGTATATTGAAGTCCGTAGTCAAGATTAATCCCGTTAATCTTTAGCTTTTCTGAGTTAAACTGACCAAATGTATTGGCAAGATCGCCAAATTCATACTGGTTAACCCTGTCCAGCTCTCCGAAAAGAACAGTAAGATTTACTCCTGCAGAGAGATTCCTAAAAACGTTAACACCTGTGCCAACAAAGAAGCTGGTTAATCCACCATCCCCCTTGTGGGTTGAAATTACATCACCGATGAGGGGATCATATCCCGGATCCCCGGCTTTAACTGTTTCAGAAAGATTGTAATAGCCATTACTTAGCGGTATCAGCCCAGCAGCAACCCCCCATCCTTTTGCAACTGGAAATCCTATAAATAGATGATCGAAATTCATATCATCGGAACGATATTTGTTTTTTCCGTCACTAAGGTCAATGATACTGTAGTCCAGACCAAAATCGAACAGAAATGATGTAGTGTCAAAACTGCTGTATGAAGCAGGATTACCATAATAGACCGAATTGTAATCTCTCATAGCAACACCAGTTCCACCCATTGCAAGACTTCTGAAGGAGCCAGCCGGATCGAGAGTCCCAAGGTTAAACCTTGAATAGGGAGAATTGACTTGTTTCTGACCTAATGCTGCAGATGCAAAGGTAAATATCAGGATGAAGGAGATTGCTATAAGCTTATTTTGCATTGTATTCGAGAATATAATTTAATCCATCAGTCACAATATCAGGCATATAGTTGGTTTTGCAGGAAAGCATCTCTTTTATGAATATACCATCCCCACCTGTAATAATGACTTTAATGGTTTTGTGTTCTTTTTTAAACGTGCGAATATACTCATTTATTTCATACATAACCCCTCTAACTACACCAGCGACGATTGCGTCGCTGGTATTTCTACCGGGGGATGAAAAATCAGACGTTCTTTCAACCAGGGGAAGCCGGTCTGTGAATTCATTCAATGCCTTGAATCTCATGTTAATACCAGGAGAGATGTTCCCGCCTTTATAACTATTGCCTGAAAGAAAATCGTAGGTTATAGCTGTTCCTGCATCAATTATAAGCACATTCCCTTTTCTGTAACGCCGTGAGGCTCCGGCTACTGCAGCTACCCTGTCAGTACCAAGAGTTTCCGGGGTTTCATATTCATTTTTGAACGGAAGTTTGGATTTGTGTGAAAGAATATGAACAAATGGAATATCATTGAACAACAGATCGGTTATGAATGGCTGCAACACTTTGACCGATGAGATAATAGCTCTTTTTATAATTAGTCCGGATAATACTTTTTCCAGCTGCTCACAGCTTATTTCATTGATCTTGTAGGCCTGACATTTTTTCTGACCTTCATAAACAGCAAGCTTTGTGGATGTGTTACCTATGTCGATGATAAGATTCATATCTAATTTAAAGTGCAAAGGTAATAAAAAGAGTCAAAAGTGCCCGAACATCTAACCCCCCAACCCCCCCTTCAGGGCATAGCCGTCAACTTAAGAGAAACATAGTATAAATAGTTTCCCCTCCTTTTCAAGGAGGGGTGGCCGGGAGTATTGATTATCTGGTATTTACAAGATTTTTCTCCCCGGCCGGGGTGGTTGATTTATTCATTTTATTTTTAACTTTATGTCTATGAATAACAAAAACCTCTTCAACAGAAAGGTCCTTAAGTCTTCTAGAGCATCTCTCAGGAACAGATCCACTTCAGCTGAAGCAGCATTATGGGAGATGTTAAAATCAAAAAAACTTGATGGAAGAAAATTCAGAAGACAATACAGTATTGGAAGTTACATTGTAGACTTTTGTTGTCCTTCTGAAAAACTTATTATTGAGCTTGATGGCGATCACCATGGTGAATATATTAAAATAGAAAAAGATAAAAAAAGAGATAAATTTAATAATCAACCACCCCGGCCCCGCCCTGCGGGGCCACCCCTCCTTCAAAAGGAGGGGAAATGTAACAGACTTAATTTCTAAACTTTATATTAAATTTCCGGCTAAAATCCCTCCCTATTTCCCAAATTTCTAATCCTTAGGTTGACGGCTATACCCTAAAGGGTGGCTAATTCAGGCACTTATAGAAAATATATCTTTAAAATATGTATTAACCCCCCTTTAGGGGGGCAGGGGGGTAAATTCCTTCTGAGGCAGGGGGGTCAAAAGATATCAGGATATCATTCAATATCTGAATTGCCGATTTAACAGACCCAACATTATAAACAGTCAAACTCAGCTTAGCACCCTTCTGCTTCATAGTCATTTGTTTAAGTTTTCTGTTCACATAATTCATAATTGAAACGAATAGAGCACTGCTATAAAAGTGGGAGTTCTGATCAGAAATGAAGTAGGCAATAAGAAGAGTGTTCTTCAGAAGGATCTTCTCGATTCCGATTTTTATTGCTATCCATTTAATTCTTACGATATCGAGAAGGGCTTCTGCCGGAGGAGGAATCGGACCAAACCTGTCAATTAGTTTCCTCTCAAACAGTAATAATAATTCTTCCGAATCTATCTCATTTAATTCTTTATAAAGCCTGATCCTTTCCGGAATATTTGAAATATATTCATCAGGGAACATTATCTCCAAATCGGTATCTATCATAAAATCAGAAACATAAGGTTTCAAGTGATTCAAATTAGGAGCTTGGGGGACTTTTTCAGTTTCATTTCTGATTTCTTCACCGTCTGCCTCTTTTAACTCGAACATGGCCTCCTGAAGTATTCTCTGGTATGTCTCAAAACCCACCTCTGCAATGAAACCACTCTGTTCCCCACCAAGCAGGTTTCCGGAACCCCTGATGTCAAGGTCCTGCATAGCGATATTAAAGCCGCTTCCAAGTTCTGAATACTCCTCAATAGCCTTGAGTCTCCGTCTTGCTTCAGGGGTAAGTGTTCCCAGTGGCGGTGCCAGAAGGTAGCAGAATGCTTTTTTATTTGACCGTCCTACCCGTCCTCTGAGCTGATGAAGTTCAGACAGACCAAAATGATGTGCCTCATTTATAAAGATCGTATTCGCATTCGGAATATCAAGCCCCGACTCAATAATAGTAGTTGCTATAAGTACATCATAGTCGCCCTGTATAAAATCGAACATAACGTTTTCGATTGCCTTACCCTCCATTTTTCCGTGAACGAAAGCACTTTTGACATTGGGACAGATCCTCTTAATTGCAGCCTGTATATCCTTTATATTTTCAACCCTGTTATGAATGAAAAAGACCTGGCCATTTCTGTTTACTTCATATTCAATACCTTCCTTAATTATTTCTTCATTAAAACCGTGAAGCTCGGTAACTATTGGCATTCTGTTTGGAGGCGGTGTATTTATGATGGAGAGGTCCCGGGCACCCATAAGAGAAAACTGGAGTGTTCTTGGGATTGGAGTTGCTGTAAGAGTAAGTGTATCGACATTGGTCCGGATCTTCTTAAGCTTTTCCTTTACGGCAACACCAAACCGCTGCTCTTCATCAATTATAAGAAGTCCCAGGTCCTTGAATTTAACTTCGTTACCCACAAGCTTATGTGTGCCAATTATTACATCAATTCTTCCTTCCCTGAGTTTTGAAAGTATTTTCTTCTGTTCAGATGCTTTCTTATGCCTGCTGATATATTCAATATTGCAGGGAAAATCTTTCATTCTTGATGTGAAAGTTCTGTAGTGCTGATAAGCAAGAATGGTAGTCGGCACCAGTATTGCAGTCTGTTTACTGTCTGTGGCAGCTTTGAACGCAGCTCTGATGGCAATTTCGGTTTTACCAAATCCAACATCTCCGCAGACCAGCCTGTCCATTGGATGAGGAGCCTCCATATCTGCCTTTACGGCAATTGTGGCCGATAACTGATCGGGTGTGTCTTCATAAATGAATGAAGCTTCAAGCTCCCGCTGAAGGTACGAATCAGGGGAAAACTGATATCCATGTGATCCCATTCTTGTGGCATATAACTTTATCAGGTCTCTGGCAATATCTTTTACACGTTTCTTGGCGCTTGTCTTCAGCTTCTGCCATGCGCCTGATCCAAGCTTGTAGATTTTTGGTTCTGTGCTATCCTTCCCTTTGTATTTGGAAATCCTGTGAAGTGAATGAATTCCCACGTACAATATGTCGTTGTCACGGTAAACAAGTTTGATTGCCTCCTGTACCTTCCCGTTCACCTCAATCTTTTCCAGTCCACCGAATCTGCCAATACCATGATCTATATGTACCACATAGTCACCGGGATTAAGACCTGTAAGCTCCTTTACAGATACACTCTCTTTTTTGGTAAAATATCCTCTTATTTTGAATTTGTGGTACCTGTCAAAAATCTGATGATCAGTGTAAACAGATATTTTAAGGTCATTATCGGTAAAACCTGCATGGAGGTTCATAAGAAGAGGAGTGAAGGAGGCATCTGGATTTATTTCTGCGAAAATATCCTGAAGCCTTTCAATCTGAGATTTACTTTCGGATACAATATATGTAGAATACTCATCAGCCGCATTGGAGAGGAGCTGATCGGAAAGAAGTTCAAAGTTCTTATTAAAAGAGGGCTGGGGCACTGTATGAAATTCGAATTTAACATCAGCCGGATAAAGTCCCTGTCTTCCCATTTCGACAATTCTGAATTTTGCAATTTCCTCGATAAAGTGATCGCCTGTTATAATAATCTGCTTTTTATCGGCTACCGGGTCAGAATATGTTTTTTGTCGGGTCTGATTGAAAATGTTATTGATTTTTTCCTTAATAAAATCTGCTTCTTCAATCCAGATCGGTGATGATGGGGAAATGAAATCGAAAAAAGTGTCATTTATCTGTTCAACTGAAATATCCTGTAAATTAGGAATTATTGATATCTGGGTTAGTATATTTACAGACAGCTGATCGTCGGTATTGAAAGATCTGATTGTATCGACTTCTTCACCGAAAAAGTCTATACGGTATGGAATCTCAGCGGAATATGAAAAAACATCTGCTATGCTTCCCCTGATCGAATACTGCCCGGGTCCATAAACAAAATCAGTTCGGGTGAAATGATATTCCTGAAGTATTTCCTCCAGGAACTCCAATGAGATTCTGTCTCCTTTTTTGATATGGAAAGTGTTTTTCTTGAGGTCTGGTTTGCTTACCACTTTCTCCATTACTGATTCGGGATATGTAACAATAATGCTCTTCCTTTTCCCTGAGCCGAGGTGGTTAAGTACTTCAGTTCTCAGAACTATATTTGCAGGCTCTGTCTGACCATACAGAACAGATCTTTTATATGTTGACGGAAAAAAGAACACAGACTCTTCCCCGACTATTGAAACAAGATCGTTATAGAAATATGCTGCATCTTCTTTCTCGGGAATGATCACAACATGGGTTATCTGCGTTTTAAGAAAAATACTTCCAATGATTATGGCTTTTGATGACCCTGTCAATCCTTCAAGACGGATCCTAAGGTCACCGGAGCTGGCAAACGCACTTATCAGACCATCGATATGGCGATGGTCGCTATAATGATTGATAATAATTTCGTTTTCTTTCATCCGGCTGTTAATGCCGGCAAATTTACCATCAATTTTCTGAAATTCCTTTCAGCTCATGAAACTCAGAATAAATATAGTCTCCTTATTGGGAACTGACCTGACTTTCAGAGTTCCTCCATGAATTCTCATAATCTGTCTGGAGACACTAAGTCCGATTCCTGATCCGTTTTTCCGTGTTGTGAAGAACGGAACAAATATTTTATCGAGATTTTCCTCAATAATACCGGGGCCGTTGTCTATGACACATATTTCAGGATGATGGTTTCTGTTAATATCAGCAACGATTGTGATCTTTCCATCAGGATTATTTTCATTTGCTTCAATGGCATTCTTCAGAAGGTTTATAAGTACCTGTGATATAAGGTTTTGATCTGCAAAAAGTTCAAGCCCTGGATTTATAAGTGAAAAGGATAAACTAATTTTGTCGCTCATTTCATGAGATTTATAAAGGACCTGAACCCGGTTTAAAAGATCTGCCACCTTAAATAGTTTCTTCTCCGGATCCGGAACACGGGTCAGTTTCCTGTACGATTCAACAAACGACATCAGTCCCTTTCCCTGCTCTTTAATAACATTCAATCCCTGAAGGGTGGTAGCGATAGCTTTTTGAGTCAGCTGATCAGGTTGTACTGGTTGTCCCCCGGAATTATAAATATTGGACAGGCTTTCAGAGAGGGAGGTTATTGGTGTAATCGAGTTCATAATTTCATGCATTAAGACCCTTATCAGCTTCATCCACGATTCGACCTCCTTTTCATCAAGTTCATTCTTGATATCCTGTATTGACAGAATTACCAGCTCATCGTCATTTGTTTTGAACGATGTTGCCTTCAGGGAAAGTTGTATTTCCCCATGATCGGAATTAATTGCCAGAAGCCTCCTTTCATAAGGTTTAATGTTATTTATTGTATGCAAAAGCTTATCATCAATACGTCCGATTTGCTGAAGATGAGTAAGGACATCTACTGAAAGCAGATTTCTTGCAGATGAGTTGGCATGCAGTATGAAACCCTTACTGTTATAAGTAATTATACCTGTCGCAAGATGCTCAAGCAAAATCTGGAAATATTGTTCCTGGTGTCTGTTTTCTATTTTTAACTGCTGGATCTGTTTATTGACCTTATTCATGCTTTTGTATAATTCTCCGAAACCACTCTCTCTGGTATCAGCAGGGAAAGTAAGATTTGAATCGTCATTTCTGACTGAATCAAAGAAAAACCTCATTTTTCTGTTAGTTGTGTTCAGAAAAGATATCAGATTGATAGTCAGAAAGATGATTGCTGTTGAACAGATTAACGATAAACGTATTGATTGGGTAATAAAAACAAAATAACCCAGCAGTAAAGAAAGTATAACAATGAGTGAGACTCTGAGTGAGATATTAAAATAGAGGTTCTTACTGATCATTGGTCGGATTTTTTAAGTTTATTGTAAAGAGTTTGCCTGGTTACTCCAAGCTGGTCAGCAGCTGCAGTAAAGTTACCACTGTTTTTCTCGATGGCTTTCCGGATCATCTGTTTTTCCATCTCCTCAAGTGTCCTGAAAGGGAAACTATCATCAACACTTCCGGTTTCCCGCAAATACAGATCATCTTGTTTTATAATATTTGAATCGCTCAGGATAACAGCTTTTTCTATGGTATGCTGAAGTTCCCGTATATTCCCCGGCCATGAATAGTTCATGAGTTTATCGTAAGCTTGCAGGTTTATTTTCAGGTTTGGTTTATTGTACTTATAAGTATATTTTTTCAGAAAAAAATCAGAAAGAATGATAATATCATTTCCACGTTCCCTCAGTGGTGGCAGTTCTATCTGGATAGTGTTTATCCGGTAAAGAAGATCTTCACGGAACAACCCTTTACTGACCAGGTTTACAATATCTCTGTTGGTTGCGCAGATCAGGCGGATGTCCGTTGGGATCGGCTGGTTAGATCCTATCCGTGTGATCTGACGGTTCTCAATTGCAGTTAAAAGCTTTGACTGGAGATGAAACGACAGGTTTCCTATTTCATCGAGGAACAGGGTTCCCTTGTCAGCAATTTCAAACTTACCCTGGCGATTCTCACGGGCATCAGTAAAAGCGCCTTTAATGTGTCCGAACAACTCACTTTCAAAAAGTGTTTCACTGATAGAGCCAATATCCACACTAACAAGGACTTCCCTGGCTCTTGCCGATAGACGGTGAATTTCCTGCGCTATTAGCTCCTTACCGGTTCCGTTCTCTCCGGTTATAAGCACATTGGCATCGGTCTTTGAAACTTTCCTTACAAGATTGAGAACATGCATCAACTGAGGAGATGAACCGATAATAAACCTTTGTTCACGGTTATACTCTTTCTTGAGTTCCAACTCGCGCTCCTTAAGCTGTTTGACTTCTCTTTTGGAGAGGTTAAGCTGGATTGCCAGTTCCAGAGTTGCAAGCAGTTTTTCATTATCCCAGGGTTTCAGAATAAAATCAGAGGCTCCGTTCTTTAAAGCTTTTACAGCCATTTCCAGGTCTCCATAAGCTGTTATCATAACTACTGAGATATCAGGTTTGATATCCTTAATTCTTCCAAGCCAGTAAATACCTTCATTTCCGGTATTTACTCCTGCATTGAAGTTCATATCCAGAATTACAAGATTATACTCCGTCTTTTGCAACTCTGTAAGAATCTGGTTTGGATTTGACAGGAGCGTCACTTTATTAAATTCGGGAGCAAGTAGAATTTCGAGTGCACTGAGAATGCTCTTATTATCGTCAACTGCCAGGATATTTCCTTTGTTCTGCATGAATCTAAATCTTATCAAATTTAACCTGACTTACGCACAATGTCAAGCGACTGTAAAAATATTTTACGAATTGCTGTAAAAATAGTTAACGGTCGAGACGCATGTCTTTTATTATAATTCAGTATATCAAATAGTTACAGTTTTGGCATAATTATGGCATGGTATCAAATGAAATTGAGATCTCTTTTAGGTGCGGACAGGCACAACTTTCCCGGAAGAGATTGACTGTTTAACCTATTATAATTGAATTACATTGTTAACAGGAATTATTAACTTAACAGGGCAGCCATGATCAGTTCAGACTTTAAAATTGCAGTGCGGAACATTAACCGCAACAAAGTTCAGTCCATCATCAGTATTTTGGGACTGGGGATCGGACTCGGATGTATAATTCTATTAATGGCCTTAATTGTCCACGAAAAGTCGTTTGACAAGTTTATCCCGGATTACAATAATGTTTTCAGGGTAACATGGGGTCAATATAGTCATACGCAGTACCCATTAGCTGAGGAGATGAAGAAGGATTTCCCCGAAGTAAAGGATTACTTCAGGTTTTACCAGACAGATGAAATTCAACTGCGAAACCCGAAAGGCGATCTGGTAAGGGATAAATATTTTGGATTTTCCGATACCTCTATTTTTAGAATACTGGGTATCAAGCTCATAGTGGGAACACCCGCGAAAGCATTCACCGAAGTTGCGATCTCAGAAAAAATGGCATTAAAGTATTTTGCCAGCAACTCCCCTCTGGGAGCAATTCTGCCTGTAAAGCTGAATGACAGCATTTTTAATCTTTCCATTTGCGGCATTTATAAGGACTTTCCTGCTAATTCAACTCTTTTTCCACAGTTCATTGCCAATATAAAACTATCTGAAACCATGTTCAGTCAGTTCCGGAAATCTCTTGGCGATTTTGGGGGAGGATTTGTTACAGCTTTTAACTGGGACAATCCGACTTTCTTTACCTACCTGGTAATTGAAAATAATGCAGATATAAAAGCATTATCTTCAAAAATGGGAGGATATCTTGACCGGTTAAGGGACGCAAAGTCAAAGGAGCTAAAATATTTTCTTCAACCGGTTACAGAAATCTATCTCGGCTCCGGCAAATTGACAAGCGGAAGAGAGTCCTTCAGGACAGGCAATTCAAATGAACTTAAATATTACTGGTCGATCTCGTTCCTGATCTTATTGATATCTGTCACAAATTATATCTTTCTTACAAGGGCAGCTACTTCCGACAGGCTTCGTGAACTGGGTACAAGGAAGGTACTGGGTGCTTCAAGGAGTATTCTCCGTAAACAAATAATTCTTGAATCAAATCTGATTACAGTTCTAAGTCTGATCCCTGCCTCATTTGTTATCGATTCAGGAATGACCTTCATAAATAATACACTTAACAGAACATTAACCAACGATGTTTTTTCAAATCCGGTAATGTGGCTGTTACTGGTGTCAGTCGTTGTTTTCACCGGAACAATTTCCGGATTTATAATCGGATATAATATTTCAAGGATTCCTTCACTTGTCCTCCTTTCCGGAAAAACCAGTGAAATTGCACGATCAAGAAGATGGGACTATTCCTTTTTGATATTTCATTTCAGTATTTACATAATATTGGTGGTTTCTGTTATTACCGTCTCCAAACAAATCAAATATTCCATGACCAGCTACAGGGGAATAAATCCGAAGAACGTTATTGTAAGCGACCTTAGTTCAGCAGGGTTAAAAACTGCTTTTACGGCGATCTGTGATGAAATGAAAAAGATTCCCGGAGTCACAAAAGTAGCAGGGGGCTCTTTTATTCCTCCCTTAGGCAATTTTCTGCCATTAAATCTGGCGAATCCGGAGGGCGAAAGAACCAGGTTTGATGGATTGATAATGGGGGAAGGAATGACAGAATTGCTTGAAATTGAAGTAATCGACGGCTCATCTTTTGGTCCGTACAAACCCACACCTTTAGAAGTAATTGTTAATGAATCGAGCGCAAAGAAATTTAATATTAAGACAGGTGATAATTATCTGAAGGTATTTCATATAAGAGGCATTGTAAAAGATTTTCATGCACATTCGCTGCATTCATTGATTCAACCTATGGCAATTCTTCAGCAGAATCCTTCAAGGATGAATCTTGTTGCAATCAAAACTGATGGTACAAATGATAAAGCAATAATCAGCAGGCTCAGGGAATTGTATAATCAGATTTCTCCTGATGAAATCTTTGAGGCAAGATATCTGACCGAGGATATAAGTAATTTCTACTATTACGAAAAAAATCAAGCTAAATTAATCGGGGCATTCTCATTCCTGGCAACAGTACTGGCGGTTATGGGATTATTTGGGATTGCCTTGATAAGTATTGCAAAGAAGACCAAAGAAATTGGCTTAAGAAAAGTCAACGGAGCTTCCGTACCTGAAGTATTATATCTGCTCAATAAGGGTTTTGTGAAGTGGGTTCTTGTTGCCTTAATAATTGGCATACCTATCTCCTATTATCTTATGGCAGGCTGGCAAAACAGGTTTGCTTATAAGACAGAATTAAGCTGGTGGATCTTTGGCCTGGCCGGTGTATCGGCAATTGTTGTTGCGGTGCTGACAGTAAGCTGGCAGAGCTGGAGGGCAGCTACAAGGAATCCGGTAGAGGCATTAAGATATGAATAAGAACATCAAAATTATTTTGATGAAGTTAAATTCATTGTTGAGATGAACTATCTGTTTAAAACAATCATCCGGAATTTCATTCGGAGACCCGTTACTAACCTGATCAATCTCATAGGATTGTCTATTAGCCTGTCGCTGGTAATTATCCTTTCTGTCTATTGTTACAGTGAACTTGCAACTGATAATTTTCATAAGAATGGAGACCGGGTGTATCTGTACGGGCTGGAGGACCATTTCTATACTCCCGGGATCCTTAAAGAACATATTGATCTGAAAGTCCCGGGGGTAGAAACAACTGTAAGGATGGGAGGAACCTGGGAGCCTCCCGTATTTCAGGCAGAGGATAAAGAGCCCATCACTTCAGATCTGATTTTTGCTGATGATGATTTCTTCAAACTATTCACCTACAATTCTATTGAAGGAAAATTAGAAATTGCTCTAAAAGAACCAATGATGATTGTGATCACAAAATCATTGTCAGACAAGCTTTTCGGCAGTGAAAAGGCATTAGGCAAAACCATAAAGCTTAACAATAACAAAAGCCTCACTGTAAGTGCAGTTATTGAAGAACCAAAAGCCAACTCAAGCCTTAAATTCAGTGCAGTTACATCCATTGCTACCCGAAAAATTGTTCAGGAAAATGGCGGGGAATATACAGAATGGGGATGGTGTGATTTCCAGACATTTCTACTTCTGAAAAAGGGAATTAACCCTGTTGAAACAACAAAAACCATACTTACTCTCTTCCCTGAAAAAAGCCAGACGGATTATAAAAATGCAGGTCTGACTCAATTTAAAAAACTCTACTTTTCAAAATTTGACCTTTACGGGAGCAACTATCTTATTTCCGGAGATAAGAAGAAAGTCCTTATCCTGATACTGGTTGCTTTACTGGTATTAATGATTGCCCTTATCAATTTCATCAATATTTCATCATCACAGTGGCAGGAAAAAATCAGGCAGACCGGGGTCATGAAAGTGTTTGGAGCCAGCCAATTCAATATACTGCTCAATATACTTGCAGAATCATTTCTCTTCTTTCTTGCAGCTCTATTAATTGCTGTTGAACTTGTAAGCACAACCTTTCCATTAATTGGTGACTTTACCGGGATCCATTATAACAAAGATTTAACCTATTCCCGGGTATTTATTTTTGTCTCCTTGATATTTATCCTCATTCTAAGCGTCATTTTCAGTATTGTACCCGCTTTGCGGATTTCTTCATCAAGATCTGTCGATAATCTGAAAAAAACTTTAATGCCGGCAAAGTCTGATTTTTCTTTCAGAGCTGTTCTTGTAACAATGCAGTTTACAATTGCCATTGTGCTTATTTCATTTACTTTACTTGTTCAGAAACAGGTCAGATTCGGGAGCAGCGACCTGGGATTTAACCAGAATAATATTATTGGTATTAAACTGACGGAGCAGCTGCAACAGAAAAAAGAAGTTCTTAAAAATCTTTTAGAGAAAATGCCACAGGTAAGCAGGATCTCGTTTTCGCAGTATTATCCAGGTAAAGATATGTCGTTTTGGAGTTCCCGGTTAAACCTGAACGGAGAAACTAAACAAATCAGTTTTGATACATTCAGTGCCGATGCAGAATTCTTTAAAATATTAGGATTACAATTGGTTATGGGGCGTTTATATGACAACAATCTTTCCTCAGACAAAAAGAAAATTGTGGTGAATGAAGCATTCCTGCGTCAGCACAATATCTCAAATCCTGTAGGAGGGACAATTATGATGGGAATGATGAACGAAAAAGGTTATAGTTCAGAAATTATTGGTGTAGTAAAAGATTTTCATTACAAACCCATAAACAAGCCTGTTGGATCCCTCGCTATCAGAAATGATTCGTTTGGTTCGTATTGTCTTTTAACCATCCGGACAGGCGACTTTAAATCGCTATATGCAACAATTGATGGTATAAATAAGTCAGTTACTGAACTATCCCCCTCTTTCCCGGTTGAGGTGAGTTTCCTGGATCAGGCGATTCAGAATATGTATAAATCTGAACTCCGGTTCCGCCGGATATTTTCTCTATTAGCCGGTTGTGCAATTGTCGTATGCAGTCTCGGGATTCTGGCCATGTCAGTATTCGGATGCCAGCGTCGTGTCAAAGAAATTGGAATCCGTAAAGTAAACGGGGCCAGGATCTTTGAGATACTGACAATGCTCAATAAAGATTTCGTGAAATGGGTTATGATAGCCTTCTTAATTTCTACACCTGTTGCCTGGTTCATTATGCACCAATGGCTGGAAAGTTTTGCATATAAAACAGACTTAAGCTGGTGGATCTTTGGACTGGCAGGTTTGCTGGCGCTGGGAATTGCTTTGCTTACAGTAAGCTGGCAGAGCTGGAGGGCAGCAACGAGGAATCCGGTAGAAGCACTGCGCTACGAATGACCAGATCAATTTAATACATTGATAATGATTTGATTTTCATGAGTATGGCGGGAGTACTAAAAATTTTTCTGAGAAATTTCAAGACTGATTTTGCTTCAGCAGTTATTAAAATTCTTGGTCTGGCAATAAGTACTTCTGCTGTCATCATTATCTGGTCTTTTGTAATAAATGAAAACAAATTTGATAAAAGTATTTCCACCAGGCACAGATTATATCGTCTGGAGACTAACTGGGCCAGTATGCCTCCTTTCCTTGGTCATGCATTCAATCAAAATGTAACTAGCCAGATAATATCAACCCGGCTGAATTTTTGGCAAGACGTTGGAATTCAGGTTAATAATAGTCCATACAATCTGAAATACTCTCACTTTCGCAGACAGTACTTTTTTTAAAACATTTCCACTTGAATTTATTGTTGGTGATCCTGCAAAATCACTTATTCAGCCGTTCTCTCTTGTTCTTACCGAGACACTTGCGAAAAGATTATTTCGGAAGTCTGGATGTAATCGGGAAAACAGTAAGATTCGAAAATCAGTTCGATTTCACAATGTACGGGTATAATAAAGATCAACCATTTCTGCACCTTAAGATAACTGCAATTGCATCAATAACCAGCCTCGAAACGATTCGGTACAAAGGAGTTCTGAAAGAGTACGATGGATGGAGCTACCCTACCTATTTATTATCTCCGGTAAATATGGGTGCAACAGAATTTGAGAAAACAGTAACAGAATTCCTTAAAAAAATAGGTTATAAAGAGCAATTCAGATTAAGACCCTTCAGTGAGATTTACTATTTGCCTGAAGTAGAGAATGAGAGTAATACTGTACATGGTAATATATTATATAACAAGATATTGATTGCCGTTTCAATTTTTATACTATTGCTGGCTGCTATAAATTTTATCAATTTAACAATTGCAAATGCTATTTCAAGATCACAGGGAAGTAAGCCTGAAAAAGCTTCATGGTGCGACAAAATTTCAGTTGGTTATCCAATTTCTCTTTGAAACATCACTTTTTATACTTTTTTCCATTGTACTGACTTTCATTCTCCTATGGTTCCTGAATCCTCTATTATATTCAATAACAGGATTTTCTGTCAATCCGGCTGATTTCTTCTCAGCTGACAATCTTATAATCCTTGCATCAGGCTTGTATTGTTTTTATAATTATATCAGGAATCTACCCAGTTTATACATCAGCTCTTATAATATAAATACAAGAGAACGAGAGATTTTCACATTATTCCAGCCATCTTGGGATCAGAAACGGTCTGATAGTATTCCAGAATTTTGTTTCAATCACATTAATATGCTGTACTCTTCTTGCTGAACCAGCAATTCAGGTTCATGAATAAAAAGGATCTTGGCTTCGACAAGAATGACATTGTAATCCTAAAGTTGAATTCTCAGCTGAACAGGCCACAATGATCTGTTTAAAGAAAAGCTTTTAAAAAATCCTGAAATAAAAAGTATTGCTTTCTCCAACCGGATACCTGGTAATTATTGGGGATCCTGGTGCTGTGTAAAAATTGAAGGTAATGAGAATAAATTCTTTAATAACTATGTTGATCCTGATTATCTGAAGACATTGGATATAAGCATTAAAGAGTGGACGCAATTTTTCAACCGACAACAAATCTGATGATTTAAAATCACCTATCTGATTAATGAAACCGCCATAAAACAATATAGTCTGAAGAATCCTGTAGGACAGGTCATTACTCCGGGAAATGGAATAAAAGGTGAGATTATTGGAATTGTTCAGGATTTCCACTACAGAGGATTAAACTATAAGCAAACACCTGTTCTGCTGTTCTATACTTCTGATTACAAGAAATTACGTCAATATCAAAATCAATAAAAGAAACTACCTGAAGGCACTTGGAAAAAATTCAAGTCTGTTGGGTTGAATTGTGCCCTGCTTTTGCATTCGAATATACATTTCTTGATGATACCTACGATTTGCAATACAAATCGGAGAAGAGATTTGAGAACCTCCTCTTTGCATTTGCTTTACTGGCATTATTTATTGCCAGTATTGGTCTTTTTGGGCTTTCGAAATTCAGTACTGAAAGAAGAACCAAAGAAATTGGAATCAGAAGAGTCACGGGTGCAAAAGTGTACGAAATAATATTGATGCTCTGCAAAGACTTTGTAATTTGGGTCGTATTAGCTTTTATTTTATCCTCTCCTGTCGCCTGGTTTGTCATGAAAAAATGGTTACAAAATTTTGCCTACAGAACAGAATTTGGCTGGTGGATATTTGGAATTGCAGGGATTATCGCATTCGGGATTGCCGCTTTTACAGTGAGCTGGCAAAGCTGGCGGGCGGCAACGAGGAACCCGGTGGAAGCCCTGCGATACGAATAAGAAATAAAATAAGAAAGGAATGGTATTTAGAAACATTAAACTCGCATACAGGAGTATTCTAAAAGATAAGGGAATAAGTGCGATCAATATTCTTGGTCTTGCACTCGGTATGATGGCAGTACTGCTTATCTTCATGTATATCCAATTCGAAAAAAGTTATGACAAATTCTTTGACAATCGTGATCGGATTCAAAGACTTGTGTTTTACAGATATTATCAGACAGGGCTCGATAAAAGTGTTGGGAATAACTATTATATTGGATCTATAACGGCTCAAAAAATTCCCGAAATTGAGAATTTCTGCCGCGTTAAAAAAGAGACACTTTTCATCCAGTCAGGAGATGAGATCTTTAAGGAGGAACGTACTCTTTTTGCTGACAGCTCTTTCTTCGACCTCTTCTCCCATAAAGTTCTTTCGGGAGACAAAACTAAATTTCTCCGGCAACCAGGTACAGTAATAATATCAGAATCAACAGCAAGAAAATACTTCGGAAGTGAAAATCCCGTAGGAAAAATAATTTTTGCCATTAACCCCGGTAAGTCACCTCTGACTGTAGAGGGCGTTATAAAAGATGTTCCCGTTAATTCGCATCTCAGGTTTGATCTGGTTATATCATTATCCACAGTCACCAATAAATCATATTGTTATGCATGTAACAACACCAACACTTACTTCCTCCTGAGAAAAGAGAGCGATCCTGTTAAAATTGCAGAAAAAATAACTCTTCTGGCAAAAGAAAACTTCTCATCCAGGGATGTCGCCATCGACTTCCCGATTGAGTTTCATCTTCAACCCATAACTGATATTCATCTGAATTCAAACTACCGCTTCGAATTTGAAGCAAATGGTAACAGCAAGTATCTTTCTGTATTGCTGATCATTGCATTGCTTATACTTCTGAGCGCGGGATTTAACTATTTTAATCTCTACTCCTCTGTTAGCGGAAAGAGAATAAATGGAATAGGGATCAGAATAATTAACGGAGCATCAGGAGGAAACATTATATCAGAATTCATAACCACAACTCTTCTTACAGGGATCATCAGTTTTGTTCTGGCTTTCGCGCTGCTGTTCCTTTTCTTTCCTTTTTTTAAGGATTTACTCGGCCTCGATTTCACGCTGCCACTTATGTTCAGTGTAAAAACCTGGCTGCTCCCTTTCACCCTGCTTCTTTTATTAAGCCTTCTGGCAGGTCTTTTTCTGGGGTTGAAAATTTATAATGTAACACCTGTTACATTTATTAAGAGAGACGTAAAAGTGAAAAGCAGGAAACAATCACGAAGATTACTTCTTGCCGGACAGTTTATCATTGCTATTATTTTGATAGGATGTACCCTGGGTGCCATGAAACAGCTGAATTATATGCAGGGAAAGGCTTTTACAATGAAAATCGACCAGACACTTGTTGTGAAAAGGCCCACGGCAAAGGAATTCAATAAAAGTCAGAAGTCTTTCCAGGAGGCCTTGCTTAAATATCCGGGGATTAGTGAGATTGCATTCTCCACAGTCATTCCGGGTGAGAAGAACGGTTGGGTGAAAGGTGGTATCTCCCTGAAGGGGAAAGAGAAACTGGGCTACCAGTTTTTCCAGTCAAATGTTTCTCCTAACTTTTTTAACTTCTTTAATGTAAAACTACTTGCCGGACGACAATTTTTCAGCGATGAGACAAACTGGACGGGTGGTGCTAAACATCTGATACTTAACAAGGAAGCCGCCCTTGTATTCGGAGAAGATAATCCTGAGAATATTATTGGGAAAACCCTTTGGGACAATGACCTTAAAGAGGATATGGGTGAAGTGGTTGGAATTATTGATGGCTACTTTCAGAATTCACTTGATCTGGAGATTAAACCTACGATCTTTAACTGCGACCAGCTTGGAAATTTTCTTTTTATAAGGATCAGCAATGCGGATGTAAAGGAAATAGTTGATAAGGTTACATCAGAATTCCGGAGCTATTTTAAAGACCAGTATTTTGAATACTATTTTCTCGACAGCTATTTCAATTTGCAGTACAAATCATATATCCAGCTGTTCAGATGCTTCATCCTGTTCAGTCTGATGGCGGTAATTATTTCCTGTATGTCCCTGTTCGGACTGGTTATAATGGCAACCCTGACCAGGACTAAAGAAATAGGAATTCGTAAACTTAACGGTGCAAGAGTATCGGAAATACTATATTTACTTAACAGGGAATTTATCATCCTTGTAGCTATTGCATATATTATTGCAGTTCCGGTTATCTGGTATGCAATTCATAAATGGCTCCAGAGTTTTGCTTTCAGGACTGATTTGTCGTGGTGGTTGTTTGGTTTGGCCGGACTCTTTGCATTTGGCATTGCTTTAATGACCGTAAGCTGGCAAAGCTGGCGGGCAGCAACCAGAAACCCGGTTGAAGCGCTGAGATATGAGTAATAAGGTTAAAATTTAAAATAGTTATCCGAAGGAAATGATAAGATATTATCTGAAAATTGCGTTACGGAATATTTATTCCAACAGAAAATTTTCTGCCATCAATATTGCAGGCTTTGCATTTGCAACCTCAATATGTCTGGCCATCTCCCTGTTCCTGATAAAAGAACATTCCTACGACACTTATCATAAGAATGCAAATCAGATTGTAAGGGTGACCGAAACTAAAAATAATATCAGTCTTCTCGACTATCGTGTAAAAGATATCCTGCTGAAGAATTACCCTGAGATCTCAAATGGTTGCCTCGTCCAGCGGTCAGGAAATCCCATCGAGGTCAAAGCAGGAGAAAAAGGCTTTTATCTCGATGATATAATGTCAGTCGATAATAATTTCTTTGAGATCTTTACTATTTCATTTGTCTCCGGTCAATCCGCATCTCCGTTTAATAATATCAGCTCGGCGGTGATAACAGAAAAAACGGCAAAGATCCTCTTCGGTACCGAATCTCCTGTTGGTAAAGATTTGCTGATATGGGGTACAATTCCGGTCACTATTACAGGTGTTATCAAGGACTTTCCTGATAATTCAAGCATAAGCGCCGGAATTCTTGTAAACGCTGAAAACGAAGAGTTCAAGTTCAGTAAATGGGTCGGGGATTCGAGAGATCTGACTACATACCAGTGGCCATTCCAGATCTATCTTCAGCTTAATGAAAATGTAAATAACGAACAGCTGGCTTTGAAAATAAATGGTCAGATCGATCAGTTAAAGCCTTATGCCAGAGAAATCGGACTTGTAAAACTGCGCGATATATATCTTAAGGATAATTCCACGGGATCAACAACAAAACAGGGAAACCCGGGTTTGCTGAGATTGCTTTCAGGAATTGCTCTTATAATCCTGATCCTGGCGGTAATAAACTATATTAACCTTACTGTCGCACAACAATATAAACGCAGTAAGGATACAGGGCTTAAGAAAACGATCGGGGCAAGCCGTTCCACTATCCTCATCCAGTATTTAGCGGAATCAGTCATTGTGATCTTTCTTGCGTTTATTTCAGGAATTATTCTCCTCTGGCTCTTTATGCCATATTATCAGACTGTTTTCAGTGCGGTTGCAGATTTTAAGATCTTATTCAGACTTCCTTTTATTGTAACTCTTCCTTTTGCAGTCCTTATAGTTGGTGTCCTGAGTGGCTGGGGGCCGGCAATGATCCTTTCAGGTGTGAGTCCAATAAGAATTCTTACCGGATATTCTGTGATGAAGATTAAAAAAAGCTATCTCAGGAATCTCCTTACAATATTTCAATTCATAATTTCCATTGTCCTTATCTTTTGCGTTATTGTGGTTCAGAAGCAGATAAAATTTGTTAAATACCGTGATCCCGGGTTTAATGAAGAACAACTTCTTCGCATCAATATACCAAACGTAAAGGAGAGCGATTTGCAGAAAAGCAAAGTACTTCTTGAGGAGTTTCAGAAGTCACCATTTATCCAGAACCTGACTCTCTCGGCAGGAGTTCCGGGCCGGATTAATATGACAATGGGCTCAAACATGAAAGATTCAAAGAAAAACACAGGGGTACCCTGCATTCTTATTGACACAACTTTTCTGGAGACATTCGGACTGAAGGTGGTAAGGGGCAGAAATTTTGAACCTGGTGATATGGAAAAAGTCTGCCTGATCAATGAGGCAGCATACAGATATTTTGAATTTCAGGATCTTGAAAATAAGCGCTTCAATAATTTTGGAGGTTTTGATATTGTTGGAGTGGTAAATGATTTTCAATACACCTCACTTCATAAAACAATAGGTCCGGTGTGTCTGATGTTTACATCCAAAGGGAAACCAAATTATCTTTCGATAAGGTTCGGAAGGAACGGGACCGGCCCAGGAATGGAATTTATAAAAGATGAATGGCAGAAAATACTTCCGGGTTATCCCTTAAAATATGAGTTCTATGATGAGTTGTTCAACTCAATGTACAAGTCGGAAGAGTACTTTGCCAGAACGATCAGTCTTTTTGCAATCCTGGCGATAGTTATTTCGTGCATGGGTGCACTGGGTCTGGCTACATTTTCTGCTGATCGTCGCACAAAAGAGATCGGGATCCGGAAAATCAATGGCGCAAAAATTTCCGAAATCCTTTATCTGCTGAACCGCGACTTTATCCTGCTTGTTGCTGTTGCTTATATAATTGCCGTACCAATTGCCTGGTATTCAATGAATAAATGGCTTCAGAGTTTTGCATACAGGACAGAATTGAGCTGGTGGATCTTTGGTCTGGCAGGGTTGCTGGCAATGGCTATTGCACTGGTAACAGTCAGCTGGCAAAGCTGGTCTTCTGCTACGCGGAACCCTGTGGAGGCGCTCAGGTACGAATAAAAAGGCAAATTACTCATACCGCAATGCCTCAACAGGGTTCTTTGTTGCTGCTTTCCGGACCTGCCAGCTGACTGTAAGCAAAGCTAATACAAGGGCAATCAGTCCTGCTAAAACAAATACCCACCAGCTGAGATCTGTTTTGTAGGCAAAGTTCTGAAGCCATCTTTGCATAATATACCATGCTAAGGGTATGGCAAATATGAACGCAATGCTAACCCATCTTATGAAATCTTTATTTAACATTATTATTAATTCAATCGCTTTTGCACCATTTATTTTCCTTATCCCGATTTCATTCCTTTTCTGACCCAGGTAGAACAAAATAAGCCCGTATAAACCAAGACATGCAATTGAAATTGAAAGTATAGTAAGCAAAGTATAAAACTTCCCGAATCTGGTTTCAGATTGATACTGCCGGAAGAAAAATTCATCAGCGAAAAAATAATCCATCGGATCGGATGGGTAATGATCAGTCCATATTTTTTTTAATCGTCCAACTGCATTATTAAATTCGCTTGTATTCAGTTTTATTGAATAATAACCAAACTCACTCGGGTGGCCGTTATTGTAGATCATAGGATAGATAGGCTTTTGTAACCCTTCATTATGAAAATCAGCCACTACACCAATAATTTCAATTGGTATTGTATCTCTGTTAGCTCTGTAAATAAAGCTCCCGACAGCTTCCTCCGGAGTTTTAAATCCAAGCTCATTTATGCTTTTCACATTTAAAAGCACGCGTCGTCTGTTCCTGGATGGAACAGTTGAAAAACCACTTCCGGCAAGAAGTTTCAGTTCAAAGGTCTCAATCAGTTTGTCGTCACCTGTATTTTCAAAGAACAAAATATTGGGACGGATCCCGGCTGCAGGCCTCACATACTCTATGTAGCCGTACCTGGGTGCCTGACCGGGAGTAAATGAATTTGCGGTTGCAGCTTTAAATTCCGGGTACTGCATCAGATCTTCCCTGAAAGAGAGAAACCTGCTTCTTTTTGCTGTATCAATGTTTAACGAAGCCGGGGCATTTAATGTAATAACCCGGTTAAAATTAATACCCATATCAGCATTCTTCATGAATGATATCTGTTTGTAAACTACCATTGTTATGCTGAGGAATATGATTGATATAGCCATCTGCGCGATAACCATTCCCTTTTGAAAACTCTGCTTATTATTTACTCTCTTTTTTCCCTTGAAAGGATTGAAACCTGTAAGAGTGAGAGTATTGTAAATACTTGAAAAGATAATACCGGTAAATGAAACTGCCAGCAGTGACCAGAAAATATATTTTCCCGGAAAGAGAGCTTGTGACAGTGGGATCTGGAAATACTCCGCAAAGGGATTAAGAAGTGAACGGTAAAGGATGAAAGAAATGATCAGAGCCAGAATGTTCAATATCATTGTTTCGATAAAAGACTGAGTCCAGATATGAAATCCTGTCGCACCAATCAGTTTTCTCATTCCTATTTCATCTGCTCTTCGTGCGGATAAGGCAGTTGAAAGGTTCACATAATTTATCCATGCTACAAGAATTGTAAGGAAGCCAATGACAAGGAGGAAGATCAGTGATTTCTGATTTGTTTGTGATCCCATTTCACCTTCAAGCCCTCTTAAATAATGCAAATCAGATAAAGGCTGAAGAAATATTTTTGCCATACGCTGGTTATTTCTTCGGGAAGTATTACTGTTCACAAGATCAGTTAATGTTGCTTCCATTACTTTTTTGTCGGTTCCAGGTACAAGTTTTATATAGTTCCAGTAACCATTATAATTCCAGTCAGGGTTTCTTCTTATCCATCCATAATGCTCCCATGTCTTAATTGATATAAAATAATCAGCTGTGAGATGCGTATTTGAAGGGAGATCCTCAAAAACTCCGGTAATTTCAACGGGCATACCCTCGTTTACCTTCATAACTTTGCCCACGGGGTCCTCATCTCCAAAGACAGCATGGACTTTTGACTGAGCAATTATTCCTGTCAAAGATCTTGTAAAATCAATACTGCCTTTTTTTATTTTGAAAGGAAAGACTTTCTCAAATCCTTCATCAACCCAAAGTACACGTTGTTGTGCAAGATGAGCATTCTCATTTCGTATCAGACATGATTCGAAGTATGCATCGCCATTTGCCTCAATTCCGGGAACATCTTTCTTACAGGCAAAATACAATCCCCGGGATGTTTTTGATCCATGATAGAATTTTTCACCCCCCGTGAGTATGTCCATGTTTACCCTGAAAACTGATTCTGAACCGGGGAAAAATGAGTCAAAAGAAATTTCGTAGAATAAGTAATGAACAATAAACAGAAATGATGTTAAGCCCATGGTAAGACCGCAGACATTTATAATGGAAATACTTCTGTTCTTCAGCAGGGTCCGGATTGCGGACAAGAGGTGAATTTTGAGCATTGGATTTTTTTTATTTTCCGATTCCTGAATGGAGGTCGGAGGTTGTCTGTTTTATGGGATTAGAGGTGAAATTTCAGGGATTTAAAAACTTTTCAACTTTCTTAACCATATTTTTTGATCCCACATAGAAAGGAGACCTTTGATGCAACGATCCGGGTATAAGTGACAAGATCCTGTTGGATCCGTCGGATGCTGCTCCGCCTGCCTGTTCTGCAATAAAAGCCATCGGATTGCATTCATAAACCAGTCTTAATTTTCCTCTTGGTGCAATTTCATTCTCAGGATATAAAAATATTCCTCCTTTTATCAGATTCCTGTGAAAATCCGATACAAGGGAACCAATATACCTTGATGTATATGGCCGGCCCGTTTCTTTGTCCTTTTCCTGACAATATTTTATAAAGCTCTTGATTCCCTTTGGGAAGTTGACATAATTACCTTCATTAACTGAATAGATATGTCCATCTTCAGGAGTTTTTATGTCAGGGTGTGAAAGACAGAATTCACCGATCGAAGGATCGAGTGTAAAGCCATTCACTCCATTTCCCGTGGAATAGACAAGCATTGTGGAGGAACCATATACGATATACCCGGCTGCTACCTGCTTTAACCCTTCCTGTAAGAAATCCTCATTTCCTGCTTTTTCTCCCCGTGGTGTAATACGCCGGTAGATGGAGAAGATAGAACCCACTGATACATTATAGTCTATATTAGATGAACCGTCAAGCGGATCCATGCAAACGATATATTTGCCTTTCCTGGCTAATCTTTCGGTAAACACAATTTCTTCCTGGTTCTCTTCAGTAAGAATTCCGCAACATTCTCCGCTGGCAAGGAGGGCATTTATGAAAACCTCATCGGCATAGATATCAAGTTTTTGCTGGCTCTCTCCCTGGATATTGACCGAACCTGAACGGCCAATAATATCGACCAGTCCTGCCTTATTGATCTTCTTATTTACCATCTTGGCTGCCGTACCGATATGTGTCAGAAGACTCGAAAGTTCACCTTTTGCGTAGGAAAAATCTTTCTGCTTCAATATTATAAAATCATTCAGGGTTGTGATCCTATAACTATTCATACCACGTAAATTTGAAAAGGCTAAGATAATAATTCAATGAAATTTACTTCACGATCAATTGAAGTATAGAATGTAAATTATAATTTTAGCCAAATTTTACCAGATGAAGGTTTACAAGTTTGGAGGGGCATCAGTAAAGGATGCTTCAGGGATAAGAAATCTTGCTAAGATCGTAGCATCAGAAACATCAGATCTGGTACTCGTTGTTTCTGCTTTTGGAAAGACAACAAATTCTCTTGAAACAGTATTAAAAGCATGGCTTGATGGAAATGACAGTTATTCAGATTTTCTGGATGAGGTTTATAGAGAACACTTGTCGATAGTTGAAGATCTTTCCTTCAGAGACATTGAAGTCAAAGCAAAAATAGATATCTCTTTTTCAGCTCTGAGAGAATATCTCTTAACAGCAAACAAAGAAGAGTATGATTTTGAATATGATCAGATAGTGTCATTTGGAGAATTGTGGTCAACAATTATTGTGGATTCATTTCTAAAATTGTCCGGGATGAATTCCGGGTGGATCGACATAAGGGAAATCCTTATTACGGATGACAGGTTCAGGGATGCAAATATATTGTGGAATGAGAGTGCGGGACGGATTAAGAAGGCTATAAACTTCAGAATCAACCAGATCTATGTGACTCAGGGCTTTATTGCCGGAACAATTGCCGGGCAGTCTACCACGCTGGGCAGGGAAGGATCAGATTACACCGCTGCAATTATAGCCAATATACTGGAGGCTGAGTGTGCTGTTTTCTGGAAAGATGTCGCCGGTATTCTGAATGCAGACCCCAAATGGCGTCACGATGCAATAAGGTTAAATGAAATATCTTATAAGGAAGCTGTTGAAATAACGTTTTCGGGTGCTAAAGTAATTCATCCAAAGACAATTAAGCCTCTTCATAATAAAAATATACCCTTATTTGTAAAATCTTTTATTGATCCGCAGGGAAAGGGTACAATAATTAAAGAAAACGCAGTACCAGAAAAAATCATACCGATCTTCACTAAAAAAGAAGACCAGATACTTATCTCAATACTTCCAAAGGACTTTTCATTTGTGATTGGAGATAACCTGAGCAAGGTGTTTCATTCTTTTATGATTAACGGAATCAAAGTAAATCTTGTTGAAGCCAGTGCGGTCAGCATTGATGTTTGCGTGGATGATGAACGTGTAAAAGTGGATGCCTTAATTGATGACCTGAGTGAAGATTTTAAAGCAATTTATAATGATGAGGTTGAGATGCTTTCAATCAGACATTATACAACCGACTCAATCGATAGCATAACTCAGGGACGTGAAATATTTCTGGAACAGAGAACCCGGAGAATAGTAAGATATGTCATGAAAAAACAGTGATTCTATAAACTGAAAATTTTACCTTTTTACTTCACCCGTTTACATCACTGTCACCCTGTAGAGAGTATTACTTCGTCAGGCTTTTACCTGATGCCGGTGATTGATCAACATATAATTTAAAAAGAGCCTTATAGCCGGGAGGCAGCCCTGAATCCCTTTGTATCGAATATGCAAATGTAACAGACTTAATCTTTTTGATTATTTTGCTGGTTACAGGATTGAAGTACCAGTCTTCCAGGAATTGCAGCTTGCCAATCCTGGCCATATCAGCATCGTATTCTTTTTCAATTTTTCTTACATCATCCGGAGTTAAAGGTTTTTCAGTATAGTTATCATATACAATAACTTTTTGATTGTAAATATTTTCGAAAAGGCTGGAGTACAAAAGTTTTCCATTAAAGTTCTTTACCTTTTCAACCTCCCATGGATCACCCAGAGTATCTGGTTTAACGATAACCTCTGTGACGATATCTTTCCCCACCAGGATCAGATCAGTACTGATCTCAGTGTAGGTGGAAACAAATTTTGGGGCTTCCCTGACGGTTTTGTTTTTACACGAAACACTAAATATTAATGTCCCCGATATTACCATAAGAATTATGACATTTTTTTTCATATTGATAATTTTTAGCTTGTTCTTATTACTTATTAAACATCAATCTCTGGCCCCTGTAATTTTCATTTATCACTTCATCATCATATACAACTGTGCCGTTTACGATTGTCTTAACAACTTTGCTTTTAAAGGTCATACCTTCAAATGGGGACCACCCGCATTTGTAAAGAATATTATCCCTGCCCACAGTCCAGGATCTGTCAGGATCGACGAGGCAGATATCTGCTTTATAACCTTCCCTGATGAATCCTCTTTCTTTTATCCTGAACACTATAGCAGGATTGTGACACATCTTTCCGACAATTGTTTCAATGGAAATAATCCCGTTATGATACAATTCAAACATTGCCACAAGTGAATGTTGGATTAGAGGGCCGCCTGACGGGCATTTTAGATAGGAATTTGATTTTTCGCCAATTGAGTGGGGTGCATGATCGGTAGCGATAACATCAATAAAGTTATTGATTACACCATTAATCAGTGCATCTCTGTCATATCTGGTCTTAATTGATGGATTCCATTTAATTAATGTTCCAAGTCTGTCATAATCAGCATCTTCGAACCATAAATGATGTATACAGACTTCGCTGGTAATCCTTTTTTCTTTTAAAGGCAACTGATTATCAAAAAGTTTAAGCTCATCTGCAGTTGAAAGATGCAGGATGTGAAGTCTTGTATTGAACTCCCGGGCAAGTTTAACTGCAAATGAAGAACTTTTATAACAGGCTTCACGGCTACGGATAAAAGAATGGAATTTAACGGGAATATCCTCGCCATATTTCTGTCTGTATATTTCAGTGTTCTTTTTTATTATTGGTTCATCTTCGCAGTGACAGGCGATCAATAATTGAGATTTGGAAAAGATATCCCTGAGAACTTTTTCATTATCAACAAGCATATTACCTGTTGAAGAACCTAAGAAAAGCTTTATCCCGCAAACCGATTCAGGGTCTGTGTTTAAAAGCTCTTTAAGATTAGTGTTTGTGCCACCCATATAGAAGGAGTAGTTTATAAATGAGTTTTCTGCTCCTCTCTTATACTTATCATTAAGCGTATCAATTGTTACTGTTTGCGGAACGGAGTTAGGCATATCCATAAATGATGTAACCCCACCGGCTGCAGCGGCTCTCGATTCACTAAGTATATCTCCTTTATAAGTCAGACCAGGTTCCCTGAAATGCACCTGGTCATCAATAATACCGGGTAAGAGAAAAAGACCTTTGGCATCTATAACATTTGTTCCTGGGGGAATCCTTTCAGGTCCTATATTTCCTATTTCAGAGATAATCTCATCTTTAATAAGGAGATCACCTTTAAAGTTCGAACCCTCATTAATTATGGTTGCATTCTTTATGTAGATGGAATTCATTCAGATAGATATGTGGATTTCACTCCGCACCCCGCATCCTGCACCTTGCACCCTGCACCCTGCACCCTGCACCCTGCACCCTGCACCCTGCACCCTGCACCTTGCACCCTGCACCCTGCACCTATATATATAATGGTATACTAATCCTTCCGGTATTTTATGAAAAGGCTTCTAATCTTCATCCTCAGCACGCCCCAGAATGCTTCTGTAAATATGCCTCCTGACATTTTTGACGTCCCCAGTTTTCTGTCGGTGAAGATAATGGGAACCTCAACGATTTTATATCCCAGCTTCCAGGCTGTAAACTTCATCTCGATCTGGAAACAGTACCCTTTTGACCTAATGTGGTATGACTTGATGTTCTGAAGCACCTCCTTCTTATAACACTTAAAGCCTGCGGTGGTATCCATTATTTTCATTCCGGTTACAATCCTGACATAAATAGAGGCAAAATATGACATCAGAACTCTCGATAGGGGCCAGTCTACAACATTAACTCCGCTTATATATCTTGATCCGATTGCTAGATCAGCTCCATCTTCTTTGCAGGCTTTAAACAGTTTAATCAGGTCGTGAGGGTCGTGGGAAAAGTCAGCATCCATTTCAAATATATAGTCGTATCCTTTTTCAAGAGCCCACTCAAAACCGGTCATATATGCAGTTCCGAGACCCATCTTCCCTGGTCTCTCAATCAGATAAAGGTTTTTGTATGAAATCTGAAGACTCTTAACAATATCGGCAGTCCCATCAGGAGAGTTATCGTCAATAATCAGTATATCGAATAAAACCGGAATACAGGAAATTTTCTCAACCATTGCTTCAATGTTTTCCTTCTCCCTGTAAGTTGGTATAATAACTAGGTTGGACATATTAATAGAATTAATTGCTAAAATAGTCAATTTCACTAATCAGCAGCATATTCATTTTTTTTTATTTTCTTTTCTTGCATAAAAAGAATCAATTTATATCTTTGCACCCGCTTTTAGAGCGAAAAGTTGGATAGGGTTAAAAAAGAGATAAGATTTTGGCCGGGAAGCAGGGAGAGGTTAGAAGGAGAAGACCGGAAAAATTATCTCGATTTTTTTTGGATGAGAAGGGTATAAATGCTAACTTTGGCGTCCCAAAAAGCAACAAAATTAAGAAATCCGTCGGGAGATGAATTTGAAACAAGGCGGAGAAATGTTCTTTGAAATTATGAAGTAGCATTCCAGGCGAGATGAGAGAATCTCGTCAAAAAATTAACTTGTTAGTATTTTGAATTGAGTTCACGGAAGAGTCTTCGTAAAGAGATTTAAGAATAAATTTTTACAATGAAGAGTTTGATCCTGGCTCAGGATGAACGCTAGCGGGAGGCTTAACACATGCAAGTCGAGGGGTAACATGAGGTAGCAATACTTTGATGACGACCGGCGCACGGGTGAGTAACGCGTATGCAACCTACCCTGTACAGGGGGATAGCCCGGAGAAATTCGGATTAATACCCCATAAAGATATTTAGAGGCATCTTTAGATATTTAAAGTTTCGGTGGTACGGGATGGGCATGCGTAACATTAGCTAGTTGGTAGGGTAACGGCCTACCAAGGCTACGATGTTTAGGGGACCTGAGAGGGTGATCCCCCACACTGGTACTGAGACACGGACCAGACTCCTACGGGAGGCAGCAGTGAGGAATATTGGTC